>CAWCTB010000054.1:0-30809 GCA_963798275.1 uncultured Acidobacteriaceae bacterium | reverse complement strand
TGGCTTCCCATTTCTTGTGACTGAAGCCGATGAGGAAGCCGCGCTGCACGTCGAGCGGGGTCTGGTAAGCCCGGGTGCGTTGCGCGGCGTATCCGAAGCGAAACCACTCGACCGGGGAGTAGGTTATTTCGGGGAAGGTGTAATAGAAATTGTTTGAGCTGTGGTTAGGATCGATGACGTACTCATTGGTTATTGATAGCTCGAGCTTCTTGTAGGTCAACGACGCCTCGCAGCCCGGCGCGAGGCCGTTCAGTTCACCAAAGACCGCTCCAAGCATGGGGGTTAGGTTCAGGACCACCTTCTTGCCCCAACTGAAGTTGTAGCCTGCCCAAAGCGATCCGGTGCGCAAGGCTTCGTAGTTGTAGCGGCCCTCGAGATGCAGCCAGCTCTTGTCCGCGGTGAAGGTGGGGCTTGCATAGCCGGTGCCGTTGGGGACGATGTAGCCGTCGACGGTGAGGGAATAAGCCCATGGATTGCTGGGTTGTGCCGGAGGGTTGGCGGAAGGCGCGCTCGAAGGCGCTTGCGCCAGAATCTCTCCAGCCAGCAAGGCGGTTGCAAGCAGCGCATGAAATTGGTGTCTAACTGTCAGCCTCCGAGTCTGATGGTGAGTCCGACCATCGCTGCGCCTAATAAGATCAACGACACGGCCCACAACCAGGGACGCTGACCGGAATAGCGACCGTAGGAATAGCCGGTGAGTGCCAGCATCACGATTGCGATCCCATTCGAGATTCGCATGGCCCGGTACACGTCGGCGACGAAGAGAAACGGAACCACCACCGGGAACGTGGACAGGAAAACCATCAGGAACACGCCCAGGGCGCCCTGCCAGTCGTCTTTCCCGAGTCGAGGACGCGCGGGCGGTTCCGGGATTTGCAGCAGCTTTTGCCGCAGGACCTCGAACTGCTCCGCAGGCAGAAGCGGCGCGATTACGGGCGGGAGCGCATCCGCAATGATCCGATGGGCCTGGGCGGCGTCACGCGCCGCACGCACTGCCCGGAAGGTCTGGAGGCTGTGCCCGCGTTGGCTCAGGGCCGACATCAGGTACATCAATGCGTCGATGATTCCCCACGCCAGGTTGCAGCCGAGCGCGCCGATCAGCATGGTGCGGACTTGGGCATGGCCGGCTTGGGCAGCGCTTAGCGAACCAGTGAAGGTCAGCACCATTACCAGCCCGAACAAGACCTCGGAGGATCTCTCGATCGGGTCCAACACGCGCGTCGACGACTTCCAATCGTCTTGAGCCATGGGGCAAGGTTTGTTGATCTGCTGAGAATCGATTTTACGACAGTGCCCGACGGGGCTTCGCACGTGCCAGGTACCGGTTACAAGTTTCCAGTTACTTGTTTCCGGGTTCCAAGATGCGGGATTCCTTCTTTTCTTGCAGTTTCCTGACGACCTTGGTCACCATCTCGCGAGGGGATATGCGGAGCAAGGCAACACCCATCCGGTTCTTCCAGCCGGGGATGACGATGCGCTTGCCCTGCTGCAGACCGTCGTAGGCGGCACGGGCTACCGCGCGCACGTCGACCAGCAAGGGGCTGTTCATCATGGCGGTGCCGGTGAGGTATGCGCGCTTCTGGAAGTTTGTCTTCACCGGCCCTGGACAAAGGCAGGTAACAGTGACATTGGTTCCGCGCAATTCTTCCGCCAACGCTTCGGTGAAGCTCAGCACGTAAGCCTTGCTCGCGTAATACACCGCCATGAACGGCCCCGGTTGAAAGGCGGCCGTACTGGCCACGTTCATGACTTTGCCCTCGCGCGCGCGGATCTGCGGCAGGAAGAGCTTGGTCAGGTGAGTGAGAGCGACGATGTTGACCTGCAACATCTCGGCCTCGTTGTTCCAGTCGGTCTGAAGGAAAGCGCCGGCAGCGCCGAATCCGGCGTTGTTCACCAGCACGTCGAGCACAATGCCGGCTTCCTGCAATTCCTGGTAGAGCTCCAGCGGGCTGGCGGGATGCGCCAGGTCCTTGGGGGAAATACGCACGGTGATGTTGTAGCGCGATTGCAGTTCGTCGCCCAGTTCGCGCAAGGCGGCGCGGTTGCGCGCCACCAGCACCAGTCGGTAGCCGTCCTGGGCAAACAGGTGCGCCAGTTCGAGCCCGATGCCGCTGGAAGCGCCGGTGATGAGCGCCGTCTTGGGAGCGTAGAAGGGATTGCTTGCACTCACAGTTCAGTTATAGCGGATTTGCCGGGCACTCTGCAGCAACCGGAGTGAGCACTTGCAGAGCTTGAAGCCGCTCCTGATGGCTAAGCTGAGTTCTGTTGCCGGAGCAAGCTGGTCGCTACTTCGATCCACCCTCCGGCTGAAGCTTCGATTCCAAAAAGCTCACAATCTGCCAGCGTTGCTGCTTGGGCAGGTTCGACCATGCCGGCATGCCTTTATTCAAATCGCCGTTGGTGATGAACCAAAAGACTTCGCCGGGCGTGGCTTTCTTCAGAGCCGGGCTGTCGAGCGAGGGCGCCGGGCCCATGCCTTGCAGATTGTTTCCGTGGCATTGCGCGCAGTTCTGCGCATAAAGTTTCTTGCCGCCGGCAGCTGCGGAAGCATTGCCGGAATAGGGATTCTTCAGCTCCGCCGCGGAGGCGGGTGCGTTGTGGAAGTTCTCGGCAAACGCCGCCAGGCAAAGAACCGCGATGGCGACGGCAACCGTGGCTAAGAACAGCAGAGGGCGCGCAGATCGATTCAAGATTCTCTTCCCCATCGCTCCATTTTACAGGGATCAGTGGAAGAGCTTGCGCACCTGCCGTCCGAAGCCGGTGATCTCATAGGAGACGCCGAAGCGCAGCATGGCCTGGTAGCTGGCGCCGGTGAGGCCAAAGGTGGGTTCGAGGCGAAAGGTGGCGGCATGCACCTGCCAGGACAGCACCGGCGCCACATATTGCGACGTTCCGCGTACGGTGAAGTGCTGCGTCGTTCCCAAGCCGCCGTACATCTCAACGCCTGCCTGGAAGTTCTCGCGACAAAGGACACATTCATCGGCAGAAGCCATCAGCGAAAGCGGGCGGCTGATCCCGACTGAGTAGCCAAACTCCCAGGGTTCTCCGGCCAGGTTCTTCTCGGCGATGAAGTTTTCCGCGATGTTCCATCCGCCAAGGTTGCTGGAGAGAATCAGCTTGGTTTCGATTTCGCGTTGACGGTCGCGGCTGGCAATGGAATTCGGAACCAGGCCGTCCTCCTGCCCGTCGAAGCCAACGACCTCCTTCAGAGTTTTGTCAGCGCCGTTGAGGTCCTCAAACTCGACGTAGGCCACGGGATTGATGGCGTGCTCCTTCATCAACATACGGAAGCGGTTTTCCCAACGGTAGCCGGTGAAGATGGTGCTCTGGTTCGCGGTGGTCTGCCCATCGAGGTAAAACTCCGTCGTCCACCAGCCTTTCGCGCCATATTCGAATTCCACCAGGCCCGAGGTGAAGGCATCGCCGCCCTGGGGAGAAGCGGTAAGACCGGAGCTTTCGATCTCCAGGTTGCCGGGCTCTTCCATAGTGTGGTCGTAGGTGATGAAGTAGGGGCGCTCGGCGGCGTGGCAGGGCAGGGCGGAACAGCCGGCAAGACAGGCCAGGCCGGCCGCCCGGCAAAGGTTACGCAGCACAGTGGGAAACATGGCAATCCTTTAGAAGAGGTGGTATGATGCTCGTGTCCTTGTTGCAACTAAGTTGCAACAAGCTCATTTCTATTAGGCACCACCGAGCCATACCGGCGCAAGCGGGTGGTGCAGATATTGTTGCAACTCATTTGCATCTTATTGCAACAGCCAGAAGGACGACCCGATGCCACTACCTCAGACCGAGGCTCCCGGAGCGCTGCAGACGGCGCTGTTAAGCCGTGGGATACGTTTGACGCGGCAGCGCCGCATCATCCTGGAGATCATGGAGACAGCGAAGCAGCACCTGGACGCGGCGCAGATCCTGCGCCGGGCCGCCAAACTCGATCCGCAGATCAACCGGGTGACGGTGTATCGCACGCTGGCACTGTTGAAGCGCCAGGGGTTGATCGACGAGCTGGACCTGCTGCATGTAAAGGGGGAGGGACATTTCTACGAGCGGCGCCCGCAACGCGACCACATGCACATGACGTGCCTGCGGTGCGGCAAAGTGCAGGAGTTCGAAAGCGATCTGTTTGACCGGGTCAAGGGCCAGGTCGAGCGTGAGTGCCACTTCCACATATTGATTGCGCGCTTTGAAATCGGCGGCTATTGTCCTAACTGCCGGAAGTGAGCCGCGGCCTGTTGCCGGCCGCCAACGATCGCGGGTTAAGGGAGAGATTCGATGACTTCCAGGCACTGGTTCAAGCCTGCATCGTTGGCCAGCACTTTCCATTTTCGCCGTGCAGCGACCGCGCAGATCAGGATGTCCACCGGCCCACACTCGACGCCGCGGCTCCGGCACACGTTGTACAGGCGTGCGGCTTCCTCGTAGTCGACGGTTTCCAGAGGCTCATCCCGAAAAGCCTCGAGAGCGCCCTTCAGCTTCTCGAACTGTGCTTCCTGCTTGATGCCGGACAACAACTCCTGCCGGATCGGTCCAATTATGGCGACCCAGCCGTCGCTGATCGCCTGCGAGAGTGAGGCCACCAGCCGTTGTTCCACGGCGCTTAGCTTTGCCGTCTTCTTGCGCCGTAACGCGAGCGACCAGACGGACGTATCCGCCAGCACTTTCATGGCTCTTTCTTGATCCGGTCGCGCCGCCGATTCGCTTTGTAGTCATAGCCCCGGGCATACTCGACGGTGCCAAACAGCTTCAGGATTTCCGCCTGTTTCCGCCGTCGAATGTACTCATCCAGGGCGGCGTTCACCGCGTCCTTCTTGGTGACGTGACCGCCTATGCGTCGCGCCTCCTCGATCAGATTGTCGTCAATGGCGAGATTGGTAGGCATGGCGATCCTCCCGTCTGTGTAGAGTAGCACACAGCGCGATGTGTGACGCGGCGCCTGGCAGCGGCCGCGGGAGCCCCTGATTTCCTCTCCCGATACAGACAATGAGTCTCGCGAGCGCCGCGTTGACTAATCCGGCGGCCGGCGAGAGGGAAGACTCGTTTCGTCGTGGAAGCCGGGCGATTCGGCCTGTCGCGAAGGTGGCGACGCCAGTTCACGTCCAGGGAGACCCAACTTCCTTAGAAAGTGAAAGCGCGCAGAGGAGGTCTGCGCGCTACTGACGTGCGAATTCGTCAGGAATTACCGTCCCGCAACTGCCGGCTCCGGCACCTCGTAGATGCTGTACCACGAAGTCGCGGCCTTCAGAGCGTTATTCACGTTCTGGATGTTCTTTACGCCTTCGGTCTCCAGCCATTGCCGGAAGGCCGCCCCGCCCTTTTCGGCGAAGATGGGGATACCGTCCTTCCAGGTGGCGCGGCCGCAAAGTACGCCATTGAACTTGACGCCGGATTCGGCGGCGAACTCCAGGTCCTCGATGAACTCGGGATTGCTGACGCCGGCGGAGAGATAGATAAATGGCTTGTCGGTTACGCCGGCAGCCACTTTGTAGTGGTTGAGCGCTTCGGCCTTGCTGTACGCCTTGGTGCCCTTGAACGACTTTGCGCCTTCGACGTACTGCAGGTTGATGGGGATTTCGACCTTCAGCACATCGACGTTATAGCGGTCCTTGGAGAATTCCTCCATCGACTTGGCCACGACTTCCGGCTTCAGCTTCGCGTACTCCGGACCCTTCTCATCCACGCCCTCCTTGTAGCCGACCAGCTCGAGGAAGAAGGGAATGTCATTGGCCTTGCACTCATCGCCGATGCGCTCCGTCCACGCGTGCTTGTGGTCGTTGATCTTCTTCTCGTCGTACGGGGAGTAGTACAGAAGGATTTTGACGCAGTCCGCGCCCGCTTCCTTCAGGCGCTTAGCCGACCACAGGTCGAGCAGATCGGGAAGGCGGCCAGGCAGCGCCTTGTCGTATCCGGTCTTCTCGTAGGCGAGCAGCAAGCCCGAGCCTTTGGCCCGACGGCGAGCCGCCGGCAATCCCCACTCGGGATCGAGCAGGATGGCGCTGGCATGCTGGGTCAGCACTTCGCTGACGTTAATCTTGAATTCTTCCAGGCCGGCATCGGTGGCGTAGGTGCCCAGGGCCTTCTTGAGCGATCCGCGCTGGTCCATAGCGGCGGCAGCGATCACGCCGCGCTCGTTCGATACGTTCTTAATGCCCTGAAGTTTTCCAGGAGTAAGTTTCACGGCAAACCTCCTCAGGCGCGAAGCGCCCGGTATGAATTTTGAGTCCCGCAGTACAGATAAGGGCTGGTCCCGAGATTTACAGGACAGATGATTCTAAATGAATCCGGTATGAAAAAGCTGCGATTCTGAAGGCTGGTTTCACTGGGGCGCAGGCGGCGCTTGCTTGGATTCGCCTTGCAGGGTGACATTCGGATTCGCACTCTCCGGCTTCTTGGGGTTGTAATAGAAATGGAACCTGAGCGCCAGATTTGGACCTTTGTACTCAGCGGGCAAGGGAGTGAACGGGCTGCTCGCGGTGATGCCGCCCCAGGCAGCTCGATCCATAGACACGCTGCCAGAACCGTCGACAATCTTCATACCCGTGACGTGGCCGTCACTCAGAATTACGAACTCGATACTTACCTTCCCCGATTTGAGTTGGGGAGCCCGAGCTTCCTCCGGAATCAGGTTGTGCCAGTTCATACGTACCGCTTGCAGTACGCGCGATAGGTACGGCCCAAAATCGACTCCCTCTGTGTCGCTGATGATCTCGCCGCGAAGGGAAGCATTCGGGGTCTCGCTCTCCGGCTTCTTGGGGTTGTAATAGAAATGGAACCTGAGCGCCAGAAATGGACCTTTGAACTCAGCGGGCAAGGGAGCGAACGGGCTGCTCGCGGTGATGCCGCCCCAGGCAGCTCGATCCATCGACACGCTGCCAGAACCGTCGACAATCTTCATACCCGCGACGCGGCCGTCACTCAGAATTACGAACTCGATACTTACCTTCCCCGATTTGAGTTGGGGAGCCCGAGCTTCCTCCGGAATCAGTTTGTGCCAGTTCATGCGTACCGCTTGCAGTACGCGCGACAGGTACGGCCCAAAATCGACTCCCTGTGTGTCGGTGAGGATCTCGATATTCCCCTTCCCGTCGGGAGGCTTGACGGAATCTGGCGAACTAGCTTTAGGAATTTCCGAGTCCGTAGATTGCTGCGCCTGGCAGGAGACTGCGAGGGCGAGCAGCAGCGACATCGCGATGACTCCGTGAGATAGCCGTAACCGTTTCCTCATGATCGATCCTTATTGCCTTAACAACAGCCCCTTGAGAACCGCCTGCTGCTTCATGATCAGCGACTCGATACCTTTGCGTGCCAGCACCAGCATCTTCGTCAGTTGGGCATCGTCGAAAGGACGGCGCTCCGCCGTGGCCTGCACCTCGATCATCTTCTTGCTGCCGGTGACGACCAGGTTCATATCTACGTCGGCCCGCGAATCTTCCTCGTACGCCAGGTCGAGCATGATTTCACCGTCGACGATGCCGACACTGGTGGCGGCGACGTAATCGCGGATGGGGGCCACGGTCAAGGTGCCCGATTCGACCATGCGGGTCATGGCCAGGCCCATAGCGACGAAGGCTCCGGTGATGGATGCGGTGCGGGTGCCGCCGTCGGCCTGGATCACGTCGCAGTCGATGAACAGGGTGCGCTCGCCGAGCTTGTCCATGTCGGTGACGGCGCGCAGCGAGCGGCCAATGAGCCGCTGGATTTCGTGAGTGCGTCCTCCGGCGCGGCCTTTCGTCACCTCACGCGGAGTGCGCGATAGCGTCGCGCGGGGCAGCATGCCGTATTCGGCGGTGACCCAGCCTTTGCCGCTGTTGCGCAGAAACTGCGGTACTGTGTCCTCGATCGTGGCAGTGCAGATGACGCGCGTGTTGCCCAGTTCGATCAGGCATGAGCCTTCGGCTGTCGAAATGTAGTCGGGAACGAGGTTGACCGGCCGCATCTGCTCGGGAGTGCGATTGTCGGAACGAAACACCATAAGCGCCGATTGTAGCTGGTCGGACGCGTTCGACGAGGCCCGCTGCCTTCCGGCGTAGTACGGGCCGCAATTTCTGAGATGCAGTTTCTGGTGGCCTCATGTCGGCGCATTTTCAGGGAGACCAGAGCATACCGGACCAGTCTGCAGCGTCAGCGCTTTTGAGACGACTGTGACTTGGAATGGCCCTTAACATGACCCTTGACCATAATGGCGGTTAGACGTAAACTTCGCGGCACATTCACAGGCCACTGGTGGCCGCCCGGAAAGTACCCGATACGGCTGTCAGTCGACCGAGCGAGGAGAGAGAAATGTCCACGAAACGTATGCTTTTCGGAATTTGCAGTTTGGTTCTCCTGGGCACCTTCGGTCTCGCGGCTCCACTCTCGATCACCAATGCGGACTTTTCCGCCATTCCCATCGTTTGTGGTCTGGGCTATGCGTATCAATACTTCGGCGGGGACTGTAATAGCATCCCGCCGCAGCAGGATTTCAACGCTACAGCCGGATTTGGTTGGACCTTCCTTTTGCTTTCCGGCAATGGGTTGACGGCTCCCAATAGCCCGTTTAACCCGCCGGACTTTACCGGTTTGCCTTTCACTCAGGCGGCTTTCTTGCAGGACGGAGCATCGGCCGTCTATCAGGACGTTGGAGGATTCTCGGCGGGCACGAATTACACGCTGAGCTTCTACCTTGGTTCGCGCTACGACAGTGGGGCGGACGATGGCAACCAGACGGTGGAAGCATTGATCGATGGAACGGTGATTGGGACGTGGTCCCTGGTGAGCTTCACTCCCTTCCAGCTTCGAAGTGTGCAGTTCTCGGTAGCCACGGATGGGGTTCACCAGCTCGAGTTCATGGGCATTGTGCTCGGGGGACCACACGGCATTCGTCTCAGGAGTATCCATTAGCGCAGTGCCGGAACCGGCGTCTTTGGGGTTGGCGCTGGCGGGAGTACTCGCGACGGCCCGCCGGATCCGCGGCATGAGATCAGATTCTTGAGCAGGGCCGCGAAATTTTGACGGATTTCCAGTCACCTCATAAAACGGGAGAGCGGACTGCGGGCCTGAACTGATGGTTCGCGTGGAGAGCGGCGGGCGCTACTTTCCCGCCGGACCGTTGGACGAGGCCCGCTGTTGTCCGGCGTAGTAACCGCTGCGGGTGCGGACCTGCAGCTTCTTGTAGCCTTTGGCGCTGGCTTCGACCTTCACCATGCGGAAGCCGCCCTCGCTCTGCGGCTTGGATGGCTTGTAGCCGATGGTGTACTGGTTGCGGATGTCGTGCGCGATCTGCTGGGTAATGGCCTCGACTTCGCCCAAATTATTGGGAAAGAAGGCCAGGCCACCGGTTTCTTCCGCCATGACGCGCAGGGCGCGTTTCGCGCGCTTGGAGTGCTCGTCGCCCAGCAATCCGATGGTATAGATGGTGGGGCCGTTCTGTTCCTGGAGGCGGTGTACGGCCTGTTCGAGCGATTCCGCGCTGGCGTTATCTTCGCCATCGGTGACCACCAGCAGGACTTTCTTTTCCAGGTTCCCGCTCTTCTTCAGGTGATCCGAGGAGGCGACGACGGCGTCGTAGAGCGCGGTGCCGCCACGGGCCTCGATGCGCTCCAGCGCATCTTTGAGCTTGGGAATCTGGGAGGTGTAGTCCTGGTCGAGGAAGTACTCCTCATTGAAGTTGACGATGAAAACCTTGTCCTGCGGATTGCTGGAACGCACCAGGTTGAGCGCGGCCGCATTCACGGCCGGACGCTTGTCGCGCATGGAGCCGGAGTTGTCGATCACAATGCCCATGGCGACCGGGATGTCCTCGCGGCGGAAGGAGATGATCTTCTGCTGCTGGCCATCCTCGAAGACGGTGAAGTCGTTGCGTCCCAGATCGGTGATCAGGCGGTTCTTGTCGTCGACCACAGTGGCGTGCAGCGTGACCTCGTCAACTTCCTTGCGGAAGACGTACACATCCCCTTTTTCTGCCGCCGGAGCTTCGCCTTGCGCCGGGGTCTGGACGGTGTCGCCGGGCTGGTTGGGAGCTTGCGGGGCAGGAGCCGATTGCTGAGGTGACGAGGATGCGGCCGCTGGAGGCTGCGCAGGCGACGCAGGCGCCTGGGCAAAGGCAAGGTTGGCAGCGAAAGAAAGAAGGAGCAACAGAAAAAGGGCGCGATTATTGCGTTGGTGCATAGTATCCGGTTTTAGCGTAGACGTGCAGCGGCGGGAGTCCCTTGGGCGGATTCAACCTCACCTTGATCTTGCGCCACTTTCCATCGTGTGATCCATTGCTGGGACGGTATCCCAGGATGTACTGATTGCGCAGTTCGATGCCGATCTTGGTGGCGACATCCGCCAGTTCATTGGTCGAGCCGATGGCAAAAGTCCTCCCGCCTGTGACTTCCGTGATTTCGCTGAGCAGGGCGGGGCCTTCGCGCTCTTCCGGCGTCTTGAAGTCGCGGTCGTAAAGACCGATGCCATAGATCTGCACATCGGCCTCCTTGACCATCGACTTGATTTCGTTTTCCGTGTAACGGCTGTGGTTGTCGCCGCCGTCGGAGATGATGAGCAGGGCCTTCTTTTCGTATTTCGCCTTGCGCATGCGGGTCATGCCCAGGTAAATGGCGTCCAGCAGGGCGGTACGGCCTTTGGGTTCGGCCAGCACCAGGCGGCTCTGGATGTCTTCCACGGACTGGGTAAAGTCGGCGAGGACCTCAGGCTTCTCCGAGAAGGTGATGACGAAGAATTCGTCCTGCGGATTGGCGGTGCGGAAGAACTCGACCACGGCGTCGCGCGACTTATCGATCTTGTTGCTCATCGAGCCGCTGACATCGAAGATGACCCCCAGCGAGATGGGCGCGTCTTCGCTGGAGAAGTGCTTGATCTCCTGCATCTGCCCATTGTCGGTGAGCATGAAATTTTCTTTTTCCAGGCCGGTCACCAGCCGGTTCATCGGGTCGGTCACGCTCACCGGCACCAGCACCAGGTCCACATCCTTGCGGAAGGGTTTGGTATGAGTGCGGAGGGTGGGGTCGGCCGTGCCCTTGTAGAGCTCGGCGTCTTTCATCGCCTCTTTGGCATTGGGGGTGGAGGGTGGGCCCTCCGCCTTCTTCTCGATCCGAGGCGTGACGTGAACGTCGGCGTCGTCCTGGGCAAACGCAACCGCGCCGCAGGTCAGCAGGACTGCGAGCACGGCGAAGGCAAGCAGGATCGTCCGGGAAGCACGCACAATGATTTGGACGGGTCTGGGGAAGAAACGTCCCGAGCCTGGAAAGCTGAGCGGGTACCGGAGCCTTGCGCTGGTTGACCCAAATGCTGTACTGCAACCGCGGGCCATAGGGTCCTCTATGCGTGTGGCGCTGATAGTATCACAGGAAAGGACGAGCCGCCGAAACGGGTGCACCCGGCCTTTCTCATCGTTGAAACCAACACTCCTGCTGCAATGGATGAGCCGTTGCCGTTCGTGGTTTCCTGTTATTCGACTGCTACAATCGTGCTACTTCCCAGAGAAGGAAACCTGACGCCGGCTCCGTGCCGGCAGCTCAAACTCATATGGCAAAAATCTATCCCTTTCGAGCGCTCCGCTACAACCCCACCAAGGTACAACTCCAACAGGTAGTAACCCAGCCGTACGACAAAATCTCGCCGGAACTGCAGGACCGGTACTACTCCGCCAGCCCGTATAACCTGGTGCGAGTGATTCTGGGCAAGCCGGAGGCCGGCGACGACGAGAACCACAACGTCTACCGCCGTGCTGCCGCCAGCTTACAGCAGTGGCGCGACCAGCAGGTGCTGGTGCCCGACGATCGGCCCAGCCTTTATCTCTACACGCAAACCTTCAAGGTCCCGGGAGACCCTGCCGGAAACCGTGGCCGAGCGCCGCGGCTTCATTGCCCTGGGGCAGGTCGAGGACTACGACAACAAGGTGGTCTTCCGCCACGAGCAGACCCTGAGCAAGCCCAAGGCCGACCGCCTGAACCTGCTGCGGGCGACCCAGGCGCACTTCGGCCAGATTTTCATGCTGTACAGCGATCCGGCCGCCGAGGTTGATAGCGCGCTGCAGCAGGATGGCCCACCCACCACGGAGGTAACCGACGAGTACGGCGTCGTCCATCGGCTGTGGAAGGTTTCGGACCCGGAGGTGATCGCCAGGGTGCAGGCCAAGATGGCCGACAAAAAGCTGATCATCGCCGACGGCCACCATCGCTACGAAACTTCGCTGAACCACCGCAATGCGCTGCGCGAGTCGAAAAAGGGCGGCGCGGAGGCTCCGTACGAGCGGGTGATGATGACCTTCGTCAACATGGACGCGCCCGGCCTGGTGATTCTGCCCACGCATCGCGTGGTGTTCGGGCTGGAGAACTTCAGCGCCGGCGACTTCATCCAGCGGGTGCGCCAGTATTTCCGGGTGGAGGACCTGGGCGCCATCGGGATCGCGGAGGCGACGGAGAAGCTGCGGGAGGCCGGGGCCGATGACACAGCGCTGCTGGCGGTAACGGCAACAGTACAGTTTCTCCTGCGAGCGAAGGAACGGTCTGGAGTCGGAGCTGCTGGATGGCCTGTCGGAGCGGCAGCGCGCGCTTGACGTAGTCCAGCTACATAAGCTGATACTGGAAGGCACGCTGGGCATGTCGGAAGAGGACATCCGCGACCAGAAGCACCTCAAGTATGTGCGCGAGGCGAACGATGCGGCCGGCGAAGTGCTGCAAGGGCGCAAACCTGGCCCTCCTGATGAACCCGGCGCGCATGGAGCAGGTGCGCGACATCGCCTTCGGCGGGGAGGTGCTGCCGCAGAAGTCGACCGACTTCTTTCCCAAGCTGCTCAGCGGGCTGACGATTTATTCCCTGGAGGAAGCGGAGAAAGACACTCCCGTTGCAGCGGAGATGAAGGCGTAGAAAGCGGCCTGGCACAACCCTCGTGATGCATCCTGGATCGCGGCAGCTCGGCACAGTTCGTGTTCTCTTCGCAGCTCTGGCTGCTGCCGTCCTCATTTTCGGTGCATTTGCTTTCACTGCGCTACTCGACGGTTCACGCCCAATCCTCCGAGCCGAAACAACTGGCCGTCTACTCGCCGCGCACAACCTACGCGATCCCCATGCTTGACGTGCGCGGCCAGACGTATATCGGGCTGGTCGATCTGCTGGAGCCGCTGGGGTCGGTCGAAGCCAAGCCGGACGGCAAGAAGTACAAACTGAAGTTCACTTCGCCGGGAGCGCGCCAGCAGGAGCTGGAATTCCACGACGGCAAAGATGGCGGCAAGATCCACGGCGACAAAATCAAGCTGGCCGCCAATTTCGTCCTGCAAAACGAACGCGGGTACATTCCCCTCGCGAGTGCAAACGAGGTGCTGGTACGCCTGGGATTTCAGCCGGTCGAGTTGCGTCCAGCGGCGCAGCGCCTGTTCATTGGAAACGTGGTCGAGCGCTTCTCGCTGACCTGAAGAAGGGAACGCCGTCGCGGCTCGTGATCAGCTTTCCCGCCCCGGTGAACCCGACGATTGCGACCGAGCCCGGGCAAGGTTCGCCTGACCTTCAAGCGCGAGCCGGTGAGCGGTCCGGCGGAGCACGTCACCTACGACGACCCGCTGATCACAGGGCGCGACGTTCTCCGAACACGACGGCATTGCCGAGCTGGAGATCACCGGCCGGCGCTCCGCTGATGGCGAACTTCGCCGACGACGGCAAGACCATCATCGTGAGCGGCTGCTCCGGCCCGCCGACCCAGGCAGTGCAGCGATGCCGGTGACCGGCTCCGCAGACCTCGATTCTGACACCGCCGAACGTGATGCCGCCACCTGCCGCCCCGGCCGCGCTTCCTGGTGTTGATTGACCCGGCGCACGGTGGGACGGAGATCGGTGCAGCCATTACGCCGCAGTTGCCGGAGAAGGATGTGGTGCTGGCGCTGGCGCGGCGGGTGCAGCACGAACTGGGAGCTCGAGGCATAGCGGCTTCGCTGCTGCGCAACGGCGACTACGCCATCGGCCTCGATCAGCGCGCGACCTCGATCAACGCCGCGCGCCCGGCGCTGTACATCGCGCTGCACGCCGCCAACACCGGCAAGGGCGTTCACGTCTTCACCGAGATGGTGCCGGCCCGGAAGATCTCTCGCCGCGCGACTTTCTGCCGTGGGACACGGCGCAGGCGGCGTTCGCCGACCTGAGCGGCTCGGTTGCCGGATCGATGAGCGCCGAGTTGGAAGTCGCGCAAGCTGCCGAACTCGACGCTTGCCAGCCCCGCTGCGGCCTATGAACAACATTGCCGCTCCGGCGATCGCGGTGGAGATCGCTCCGCCCGGCGCTGAACGTGAGCGATATCGCCAGCCCGGAGTACCAGGAACAGGTAGCGCAGTCGATCGCCGCCGGAGTCGCGGCCGTGCGTGCGAAGTTGCCGGAGGTGAACCGGTGACCCGCCGCATCGTGCTGATGTTTGTCGGTGCTGCTGCTGGTGGCGGCCGGGACTCGGCCTGTACGCCTGGCATTTGCACAAGAAGGTCACGAGCGAAGAAGCAGCGCATGGCCGCAACAGCAGCAGGCGGTGGCTCCTCCGGCCAGCGGTCCGACCGCTTCGGTGACGCTTTACGTCGCATCCGATGCGGACGCGACGCTGTACCGCAAGCAGATCAGAATCTCGCCTTACCGGCGGAGACGCAGCGAACAGGCGCGGGCCATTCTGCGGGCGCTGTTTGGAGCGTACCAGCAGCCCGGATCGCCGCACCCGATTGGCGCAGGCTCCGACGTGCGCGATGTCTACTTGCTGAGCGATGGCAGTGCGGTGGTGGACACCAACGCGGCGTTTGCCGACGCGCATCCCTCGGGCGTGCTGGCCGAGGAGCTGACCATCACGTCGATGGTCGCGACCTTGAACGCCAACGATGCCGAAGATTACGAGCGTGAAGATCATCGTCAACGGCGCAGGAGCGCGAAACCCTGGCCGGTCACGCGGACCTGCGCCGCTTCTATATGGCGAGCAACATCGGCCAGCTCGCGAAGGAGCTGCAATGACGCTGCCGCGCATTGGGGTGTTCGACTCCGGCGTCGGCGGCCTGACCGTGCTGAAGGCGCTGGCCGAGCGGTTGCCCGCGCATTACCTCTACTTTGGCGACACGGCGCGCCTGCCCTACGGAACGAAGTCGGCCGAGACCGTCGCCCGCTACGCCATCGGCGCAACCCGCTTTCTGGAGTCGCAAGAACATCGACCTGCTGGTGATCGCCTGCAACACGGCGAGCGCGCTGGCGCTGCCGCAGATCAAAGCGGCGTCGCGTGTGCCGGTGGTGGGCGTGGTGGAACCGGGCGCGGCGATGGCGTCGGAGGTGAGCCGGAGCCGTGCGGCAATTGTGATCGCCACCGAAGCGACGGTGACCAGCCATGCCTATCGCGACGCTTTGCAGCGGCACGGCGTCGAGGCATTCGAGAAGGCCTGTCCGCTGTTTGTGCCGCTGGTGGAAGAAGGCTGGACCGAGCATCCGGTGACCGAGCAGGTGGCGCGAATTTACCTGGACGAGGCCATGCAGCAGGCCAACGCCGACGCCGACGTGCTGGTGCTGGCGTGTACGCACTATCCGCTGATTGCTCCGCTGCTGCGCAGGATTACGCCGGAGCAGATGAAGATTGTGGATTCGGCGGAATCGACAGCGCGGGTGGTGAAGAAGATGGTCGGGGAGCTGGGACTGATCGATCCCACCCTTTCGCAAAGGCAGCAACAAGATGGGGCACCCTTGCGGAAGGACGGAACACCCGACATGCTTCCGGCGCGGGAAAAGATGGGGAGCACCGGACCTTTCGCTTCTATGTCACCGATTCGGTGGACAAGTTCAAGCGGCTGGCGGACGCTTTCTGGGGCGGCAGGTCGATCGCGTGGAGCACGTGGACTTGGGAGGATGAGTGGCCCTGGCGAGGCATCGTTCGTCCTCGACGACGTTGCCGGTTACGCCGGCGATGGAAGTAGGAATCAGCGAGCACGTTGAGCATTGAGGAACGGTGCGACCTGCTCCGAAAGCGGAAGCGGCCGCAAAGCGGAGTGACAAGAATCTGATCGCCAAAGCGCTCCTTTAGGGCTAAGATTTTCTCAGAGGTTAGCTGCGATGACATCAGCATGGCAAACAGAGACTGGACGCCTCACATGCCGCTGGGATGCGCAGCGCGTGCAATACAATCTTCGTTGGATGCAAGAGATTTCGGACATCCAGGGCAGTTACTTGGAGCCCCTTCCAGATTTTGCCATCCACAGTCCATTTGGTGGACCCGCTTGGTTTCAACTCCATATTCCAGACCGTTCCTCCGAATAGGTCTGTGGAAATCAGACCGATCCACTACCTTGTTGCTCGTTTCGTTGACCCCTTCCCGCGCATCCCGTACTCTTTGAGAGTAATTCCGCAGGGTGTTCATGAAAACTGCTGAAATGACTTCCCTCCGGGTCGCAGAAGAAATCACTGAACTGGTCGGCGAAACGCCGGTCCTTCACCTTCAACACGTCGTTCCTGCCAGAGGCTGCGGACGTCTACGCCAAGCTGGAGTACCTGAACCCGGGCGGCAGCATCAAAGACCGCGCCGCGCTGGGCATGATTCTGCGCGCCGAGCGCGATGGCTTGCTGCGGCCGGGCTCCACCATCTTCGAAGCCACCGCCGGCAACACCGGCGTGGGGCTGGCGCTGATCGGGTGCAGCCGCGGCTACAAGGTGGTGCTCGCGGTACCGGAACGCTTCTCGCAAGGAGAAGGTCACGCTGATGGAGGCGCTGGGCGCGGAGGTGATTCGCACCCCCGACGCCGAAGGTATGCAGGGCGCGATTCGACTGATGCAGGAGATCGCGCCGCCAAGACCCCGAACTCGTTCGTCGCGGGACAGTTCGAAAACCAGGCCAATCCCGACTTTCACTACGAGACCACCGCCCGCGAGCTGTACGACCAGATGCAGGGCCAGATCGATGCCGTGGTGATCGGCGCCGGAACCGGCGGAACCTTCACCGGCGTGGCGCGCTATCGTGAAAGATCGCAATCCGCACGTCCTGACAGTTGCCGTGGAGACGCAGGGCTCGGTGCTGGGCGGCGGCCCGAAAGGCGAGCACGAGATCGAGGGCATCGGCGCGAGCTTCATTCCCAAGACATTCGACTCCTCCGTCGCGGACGAGATCATCGCAGTCAGCGATCACGACGCCTTCGACATGGTGAAGCAGCTGGCAGCGAAAGAAGGCGTGTCTGGCCGGATCGAGTGCAGGCGCGAATGTATTTGCTGCGATTGCAATCGCCAAGCGCCTGGGGCCGGGTAAGCGGGTGGTAACGATCATTCCCGACTCGGCCGAGCGCTACCTGTCGAAGGATATCTTTCATTTCAACGACAAATAGTAACCAGTTGGACAGTGGTCAGTGGATAGAACGGATCCCTTGCGGACCGAAGTCCGTTACAATACCCGCGGCAGGCGCTATATCGACCGGAAATCCAATATGCCTAAGAAGACCTCTGCCGGATTTTCTACTCGCGCCATCCACGTCGGCAACGAAGCCGACCCGTCCACCGGAGCGGTAGCCCCACCGATCTTCGCGACCTCCACCTACGCCCAGGAAGAGCTGGGCAAGACCAAGGGCTACGACTATTCGCGCGCCGGCAATCCCACGCGCACGCGGCTGGAAGAGAACCTGGCTTCGCTGGAAGGCGGCGTCGCGGCGCGCGTGTTCTCCAGCGGCATGGCGGCGATTGCGGCCATCTGCCAGATGATGAAGTCGGGCGACCACATCGTCGCCTCCAACAATCTGTATGGCGGCGTGCCGCGGCTGTTCAACCAGATCCTGGCGAACTTCGGCCTGGAGTTCACCTACGTCGACACGGCCGATCCGCGCAACGTCGAGCGCGCCATCCGCAAGAACACGCGCTACGTGTACATCGAGACGCCGACCAATCCGCTGATGGGGCTCACCGACATCGCCGCCGTCAGCCGCATCGCGCACAAGCGCGGCTGCGAGGTGGTGGTCGACAACACGTTCCTGTCGCCGTATTTTCAGCAGCCCATCAAGTTTGGCGCCGACATCGTGATGCACTCGACCACCAAGTTCCTCAACGGCCACAGCGACGGCCTTGGCGGCGTGCTGGTGTGCACGACCGCGGAGCAGGCGGAGAAGCTGGCGTTCATCCAGAAGGCGGTGGGCGCGATCCTGTCTCCGTTTGAGTGCTGGCTGGTGCTGCGCGGCACCAAGACGCTGGCGGTGCGCATGAAGCAGCATGACGACAACGGGCGCGTCATCGCCGACTACCTCAGCGGGCATCGCAAGGTGAAGAAGGTGTTCTATCCCGGGCTGAAGAGCCATCCGCAATACGAGTTGGCGTGCCGGCAGCAGACCGGCTTCGGATCGATGATCACCTTCGAGACCGGCTCGCTGCGCCAACGCCAAGAAGTTCCTGAAGCGAGTGCGCGTGTGCACGCTGGGCGAATCGCTGGGCGGAGTGGAGACGCTGATCTCGCATCCCGCGACCATGACGCACGCGGCCATCGGCGAAAAAGGCCGCAAGGCCATCGGGCTCACCGACGGCATGGTGCGGATCTCGGTTGGGATCGAAGATGTCGAGGACTTGATCGCGGATCTGGAGCAGGCGCTGGGGAGCATCTAGCAGGAAAAGCGAAGAGCTAATTGCTAGCCACTAGCTGCTGCTTTACCCAAACAACTTCGTAACGCCCTCTTCCAGCACGCACACCTTCTCTTCCACTCCGCGCTGGCGGGCATCTTCCAGCAGACGCACCACCGGCTCCTCGATGGGCTCGTAACCGAGACGGAACGTTCCATAGTGCATGGGCACCATCCAGCGCGAGCGCAGGTCCACGAACGCCTGCATGGCGTCTTCCGGGCTGGCGTGCACGTTGCGATAGGACGCAGGATGGTAAGCGCCGATGGGCAGCAGGGCCACGTCGGGGCGCAGCCGTTCGCCGATTTCGTGGAAGCCGTCGAAGTAGGCGGTGTCGCCGGCGTGGTAGAGCGAGTGGCGCGAAGTGCGCAGCACGTATCCGCCGTAGCCGCGATGCATGTCGCGAATCACGCGCGCGCCCCAGTGTTTCGAGGGCACGTGGGTGACTTCGATGCCGCCGAGCTGCAAGCTCTGCCACCAGTCCATTTCGACCACGCGGGAATAGCCGAGGTCGCTGACCAGGTCGCGCAGATGCGCGGGGCACGATGATGACCGGCCGCTTGCCTGACTTGCGCCGGGTGAGCCGCGATATGGCGCGCAGCGTCGGGCGATGCAGGTGATCGAAATGCGCGTGCGAAACCAGCACCGCATCGATCGGCGGCAGGTCTCGCAGGCTCAATCCGGGGCGTCGCAGGCGCTTGAGAACGAAGATCCAGCGCGCGAAGTTGGGGTCGATCAGCAGGTTCTTGCCGCCGATCTGGAGGAAGAAGCTGGAATGTCCAATGAAGGTGACGCCGAGTTCGCCCCGCGCGGCGAAAACCGGCTTGCGAACCAGGCCGGTGCGAGGAGTCATCGCCGAGTGGCGCACCAATGTTCCAAACTGCCTGGCCTTGCGGCGAATGGTAATGCCAATCATGGAGGTTTACGTATTAGACGCGAGCCGAACCGGTGGCGATGCGAAGCTATCATGCAGGGCGCGTTAGAGGCAAGAGAAGCGTGCCGCAAAAATCTGCATCGCTGGGGGAATTGGTTCTCCCAGTGCAACCGCCTCGCGGTGAGCTCCGACGTCAAACCCGCTTGAGGTCCGGCGGCTTCTGGGTCGGGCGGGTCAGTTTCCGGTAGACACGCCAGTGATACCACACACTCATGATCACCAGGGCACCGGTAAGAGCGCCCAATGCGGAATCTCTCCCAGAACAGAGCAGACCACCAGCATCGCGACAGCGAAGGCGTAAAAGAACGCCAGACGGCGATGCCAGTTCACGGCGCTACCTGTTTCCTTGACCTTCTCTCATTAGTCAGCTTAAATCAAGGATTCGGGTAAGGAGCGTGGAATGCGCATAGCGTATCTCGGATTGGGAATCATGGGCCGTCCAATGGCCGGCAACCTGGTTAAAGCAGGACATGAAGTTTGCGTGTGGAACCGCACGGCACGCCAGCATGTAGACGGCGCAAAGACCGCAGTGTCTCCGGCCGACGCGGCCAAGGAAGCCGAGGTGGTATGGATGTGCGTGGCCGATACCGCTGCGGTCGAGCGGGTGATGTTTGGGCCGGATGGCGTGGAGCAATCCCTGCACGAGGGCATGATCGTGGTGGATTCGAGCACCATCTCGCCCTCCTCGACCGTGAAGTTTGCCGAGCGCATCGCCGCCAAGGGGGTGCAGTGGGTTGATGCTCCGGTGACTGGTTCCAAGATCGGGGCGGAGAACGGGCAGTTGATCTTTATCGTCGGCGGCACGCCGGAGGGAGTCGAGTTTCTGCAGCCCCTGTTCAAGGCCATGGGCAAGACGGTGATCCACGTTGGCGAGACCGGCAAAGGGCAGGCGGCCAAAATCTGCATGAACTTGCAGATCGCCATGATCTACGAAGGTTTCGCGGAAGGCATGACGCTGGCCAGGAAGCTGGGCGTCGAGCCGCAGAAGATGGTGGAGTTGGTGCAGGCATCGATGATCCGCTCCGGCGTGGTCGACTACAAAGCGCCGTTTGTGTTGCGCCACGATTACTCGCCGAATTTTCCGCTGCGCCTCATGCACAAAGACATTCACCTGTTGCTCGATACCGCGAAGGAAGTTCGCGTGAAGCTGCCGGCGCTGGAGACCGTGGACGAAATCTACGAACTGTCGAGCGAAGAAGGCTGGGATGATCTGGACTACGCGGCGACGATTCAGTTGCTGGAGAAGTGGGCGGGGTTGGCGAAGTAAGGGACTGCCGGCCGCGAGCAAGTGCGAGATGTGTGTCCAATTTAATTGCTAATTGCTGTTTTCGCTAGCCCCCTTGCCGCTGTCGACCACGTACACCCGGTTGGGATTGCCCGGCTCGATGTGGTTTTTCTCGAAGCTGACTTTAATGCGGCGGCGCAGCTCGCGGCTGACGGAGAACTGCGCTCCGGGCTTGGTCTTCACCAGCATCAAGTAATCGACTTCGTTGCCGCTGACCCGCTCGATCCCGGGCACCTCCGGCTGCGCCACGATGGAATTGCTGAACTGGGGATCGTGTGCGAGGTCGTCACCCACCTGCTTGAGCAACTGCACCACCAGGTCGCTATCGGCGCCATAGGCGACAGAGATCTTCAGCGATACCTGCGTCCAGTCGCGGGTGAGGTTGCTGACGATGGTGATCTGGCTGCTCGGAACCGTGTGCAGCGTGCCATCCGTGTCGCGCAGCACGGTGCGGCGCAGGGTCATCGTCTCCACCACACCCTGGACTCCAGCGATGCGCACCGTGTCGCCGAGGTCGTACTGGTTTTCCGCCAGGATGAAGAAGCCATTAATGAAATCTTTGACCAGGGTCTGCGCGCCGAAACCGATGGCCAGGCCGGCGATGCCCGCGCTCGCCAGTAGCGGTCCCATGTTGATGCCGAGGCGCGCCAGGATTTGCATGCCGGCAATGAACAGGATCACGAAGACGCCGACGCTATAGGTGACGCTAGACAGAGTTCGTAGCTGCTGTGCCCGGACGGCCGACGGGAGCTCGGAACGCTGGCTGAGCGCGCTGATATGGCGGGAGACGACCTTTAGCAGCCGCGTCAGGATAAACGCGACCAGCAGGATTGCCGCGATCCGCGGCAGGTCGGTCCGCGCGAAGTTGAAGGCGTCGTGGCGCCAGTCGTCGAGGATACGGCCCGGCACAAAAAGCGTCCAAGCCTGGACGTGTGCTGATAAGGAAGTGCATTGCTGGCGCGATTATAGCAACCAGCGTGCGGGCGGCACGGGTCTCTCGATATCGCCCGGGCGGCTGAAATCTGGAGCCGCAGAGCGGGCTATAATCGCTGTGATTCCCATGAAACGCTACAACTTTTTCCGCGCTTCTCTCTTCCGGATGATGATCTTTGTGCTGCTTACAACCTTCGCATTCGCCGACGTTTCAGCCGCAGCCGAAGCTAGTCCCCAGCAGGAACCGCTGCCGTCGATACCCAGCGCGGCGCCGCCCGAGCGCCAGGATCCCTGGTCTGTCCAGCAGCGGCAGGAGATGCAGAAAAAGCAGAACCTGCAGCGCCAGGAAGACATCAAGCGCGACACGGAGAAGCTGCTGGAGCTGTCGACCGAGCTGAAGCAGTACGTCGACAAGACCAACGAGAACATCATCTCGCTCGATGTCATCAAGAAAGCAGACCAGATCGAAAAGCTGGCCAAAAGCGTGAAAGAGAAGATGAAGGGGATGAATTAGGCAAGTGGATAGTGAATAGTGGATCGCCGCCATCCGCCTTACGAACCCGCCAAAAGAAAAAGCCCCATCCAGCCTGAGCTGAATTGGGGCTTCGCTGTTAACGATACCCGTCTACGCCGCCGCTTTCACGATGCGCATGCCGTAGAACGAGCGGTGGACGAAGAAGAACGAGATGCCGAAGAAGAGGATCGCCAGGATGTGGCTGAAGGCCGATCCCTTGGTGGCGGTCAACTGCACCGCGAGTTCGACCGCGAGCAAGCCGAAGAGCGTGGTGAACTTGATGATCGGGTTCATGGCCACCGAAGAGGTGTCCTTGAACGGATCGCCCACCGTATCGCCGACGACGGTCGCATCGTGCAGCGCGGTGCCCTTCTGCTTGAGTTCCACTTCCACGATCTTCTTGGCGTTGTCCCATGCGCCGCCGGCGTTGGCCATGAACATGGCCTGGTACAAGCCGGAGATGGCAATCGCGATGAGGTAGCCGATGAAGAAGAACGGCTCCACAAACGCGAAGGCCAGGGTAACGAAGAAGACCGCCAGAAAGATGTTGAACATGCCCTTCTGCGCGTACTTGGTACAGATCTCGACGACCTTCTTGCTGTCCTCCACCGAGGCCTTTTCGGCGCCTTCGAGGTGAATATTGGCCTTGATGAATTCCACCGCGCGGTAGGCGCCAGTGGTGACCGCCTGCATACTCGCGCCGGTAAACCAGTAGATGATGGCGCCGCCCGAGACCAATCCGAGAACGAACGGCGCGTGCAGCAGAGACAGGTTGTTGACGTCCACGGTCAGGCCCTTGGTGAGGGCCATGATGATGGAGAAGATCATGGTAGTCGCGCCCACCACCGCGGTTCCGATCAGCACCGGCTTGGCCGTCGCCTTGAAGGTATTGCCGGCGCCGTCGTTCTCTTCCAGCATGTGCTTGGCGCGCTCGAAGTTCACGTCGATGTTGTAGTCCTTCTTCAGTTCGCCCTGAATGTTGGGTACTTGCTCGATGAGCGACAATTCATAGACCGACTGTGCGTTGTCGGTGACCGGGCCGTAGGAATCGACGGCGATGGTCACCGGTCCCATGCCGAGGAAGCCGAAGGCCACCAGGCCGAAGGCGAATACCGCCGGCGCCAGCATCAGGGGCATGTCCGGCGGGCCGCCGAGGCCGAGGGTGCTGACGTAATAGCCAATGCTCATCAGCGCGACCATGGTGAAGCCCAGGTAGTAGCAGGAGAAGTTGCCGGCAACTAATCCGGAGAGAATGTCGAGCGATGCCCCGCCCTCTTCGGCCGAGGTCACCACTTCCTTCACGTGTCCGGAGGTGACCGAGGTGAACACCTTCACCAGTTCAGGAATAACCGCTCCCGCCAGCGTTCCGCAGGAAATAATTGTGGCCAGCTTCCACCACTGCGAGCCGTCGCCGCCGAGCTCGGGGATGATCAGCTTGGAGACGATGTAGGTCAGGATGATCGAGATGATCGAAGTCAGCCACACCAGCGAGGTAAGCGGAGCTTCGAAATTCATCTCGTCGGCGTTGCCATAGCGCGCTTTGGCGACGGCCTCGTTCAGGAAGTAGGCCACGGTGCTGGAGATCAGCATCATGATGCGCATGACGAAGATCCAGACCAACAGCTGCACCTGGACGGTAGGGTTCTTGACCGCCAGCAGGATGAACGTGATCAGCGCCACGCCGGTGACGCCGTAAGTCTCGAAGCCATCGGCGCTGGGCCCGACCGAGTCGCCTGCGTTGTCGCCCGTGCAGTCGGCGATGACGCCGGGGTTGCGCGCATCGTCTTCCTTGATCTTGAAGACGATCTTCATCAGGTCGGAGCCGATGTCGGCGATCTTGGTGAAGATGCCGCCGGCAATACGCAGCGCCGCCGCGCCCAGCGACTCGCCAATAGCGAAGCCGATGAAGCACTGGCCGGCGTAATCGCGCGGAACAAACAGCAGGATGAAGAGCATGATAAGCAGCTCGACCGAGATCAGCATCATGCCGATCGACATGCCGGCCTTGAGCGGGATGGCATAGATGGGATACGGCTTGCCGCGCAGACCGGCGAAGGCGGTGCGCGAGTTGGCGAAGGTATTCACCCGAATGCCGAACCACGCCACGCCATAGCTGCCCAGAATGCCGACGATGCTAAACAGCAAGGATGATAGGTACCGTGACCTGTCTGGGCTCGATCGGCCTCAGCCATCCGAAGTAGGCCAGGATCACGACTGCGATGAAAACCCACAGGATCAGGATGAACTTGCCCTGGGTGACCAGGTAGGTTTTGCAGGTTTCATAAATCAGTTCAGAGATTTCGCGCATCGAGCGATGGACCGGCAAATTCTTAAGCTGCATGTAAATCGCCAGCCCGAAGAGCAGTCCGAACAGGCAGAAGAGCAGCCCCACCAGCAGCAGCTTGTGGCCATCAACTCCGAGAAAGTTGACAGAAGACAGATCGGGTAGCCGCAGACTGGCTTCGCCGGCCGCCTCCGATTCCGGCTGAGCCCAGGCGGATACGCTGAAGAACATGACCGTGAGTGCCGCGGATACGACTGTGGCCGGCCGCTGAAAGCCGGTCGCCGTGCAAAGTCGCCGTGCGGCGGCAAGGCAGGTGCGCATATGAATCCTCCAGATGGGCGGCAGAGCGCGCCCATGCATCATCGTTATCATTACGGTTCCACTCCCCTGCGATGTTCTGCAGCGAGCGTCGGCATGAATCAGAAACCAGCCAGCAAGCATGACTCGTACGGTCTTCTACTTTGCGCTCGGCTAGACCGCCAGCGAAAACCATAGCTGTACCTGCTGGAATCCCGGAAACGCGCTTCCACTTCAAGACGAGAAGTGTTGAGGTTTGGCCGCGTCGGGAGTACCTGCTCTCCTATGCCGGGCATACCAGGCCCGGAATACGGAGCAAGCCATCAAAGCGACTCCTTATAACATTTTGGACAAAACGGGGTCAATCACATGCGTCACAAATGACCCTTCCGTGGTAGAGATGGGGCTTTCACGGTGTTCTTTCGGATACTCGACTGCCGTAACGGCCGGCCGATCTACAAGACACCGCGTCAAACTCAGCCGGGAAATTGCCGCCCGAGCCATGCTACAGGTCGTCGCGCCCGCTGACGCCCCGAATGGTCCAGAAGTCCGCCGTGATTTCAGCTCGCGCGATGTACTCGTAGGGCATCCAGAAGTAGCCGCCGTGCCCCCAGCTGGGCCCCCAGGAGTTGCGCACCAGCATCTGTTCCTTGGCATCGTTGTAGCCGACCGCCAGAACCGCGTGCATGGTGATGACCTCCTCGTGTGGCTTGGGCAGCGGCATTACCCCGCTGTGGCGTACCTCGTCTGACTCGAAGCTGGAGTGCACCAGGAAGGCGAAGACAAAGGGACAGCCCTCTGCCAGGCAGGTCTTCAGGCTGCGCAGGAACTCCGACTGCGAATGATGCCCGATGGTAATGCGTCGATAGCTGTAAATCTTGTGGTGCCTGGCCTCGTGGTAGGCCTCGTCTGAAGGGCGCTGGTGGAGGGACGACTCGTCATCCGAGTAGGGCCAGTGGCGCTCCGGACAGACGCCGTATCGTGCGACCGCTCTTAATCCGGCGCGCAAATTGGCCCCGCCATGCCGGTGCAGCGCCTGCTGCAGGGCGCGTTCGTTGTAGTAGATGAACAGCCGTGAGGGCGCGAAATTGGGTAGGCGCTGCCGGTTCTGCTCGAACTGAAAGGCCGCCGCGATGGCATGGGCGGTGCAGGTTCCCAGATTCCCCTGGTCGTGAACCGGCGGGCAATGCGGCCGCAGATCGGTGCTGTGCGGCAGCTCCGCCGCAGCATAAGAGGCATTGAACAACAGATCGCGCTCATCGGGGGGATCGAACTCCGCACCGTACCGCGCATGTGGATGCGACAAAGCAACTCCTTCAAGCCCAAAGCACTAGCAGGCTGCGGGAAAACTCGATGTTTAGGTAGAGCTGGCCTTCAGGCCAGCGCCGAAGCCCTTTATTTTCGTCATTCCGCGGGGCTTCAGCCCCGAGGAATCTTCCATTTCTTCGCCTTTCCACGCTTCTCCCCGCAACCTGCCAGGGAGGAGCCGAATCGGCGCGAGACCGGGTCCGTCGTATGGAAAATGGATGATAACGCCTAATCGCCCGAAGTCAATGGCGTGTAAAGTTCGCCTTCCACGCGTTCGCCGATGTCCGCCAGGGCTTTCACGGCATACTGCTGAAAATGCGGAGAATCGCGATGCGCCTGCAAGGCAGCTTCGTCGCGATATTGCTCGTAGATGAAGAATCGCGCGGGATTATCCCGATGCCGGTGCACGATGTAAAGCAGGCATCCGGGCTCCTGGCGCGAGGCGGTTTCGAGTTTGCCGAAGATGCCGGCAACTTCCGCTTCGTGCCCGGGATGGGCGACCCAGGTTACCGCCAGAACAATCATCAGCTACCTCCTACATTGTGGGACTTAGATAGGCTGAGCAGGAGTCGAATGACGGTCCTACGTCGCTCCGCCGACTTCATCCAGCATCCGCGCAAATTCGTCGGTGAACATCGTCTGCTCGCGGTCCGGACCGGTGGAGATGATCCCGACCTTCGCTCCGGTTTCCTTCTCCACAAAGGCCAGGTACTGCTTAGCCTTCTCCGGCAACTGGTCACAGCGATTGATCCCGTAGGTCTTCGCGTTCCACCCGGGGACGTTGGTATAGACCGGCTCAATCTTGTCGTAGCTTCCGGCTTGCGCCGGAATCTCGTCCGTCTCTTTGCCGTCGATCTTGTAGGCCGTGCAGACCGGAATCTCCGCCAACTCGTCGAGCACATCCAGCTTGGTGACCACCAGCCAACTAGTGCCGTTGATCATATTGGAGTAGCGCAGCAGCGGCAGATCGATCCATCCCGTGCGGCGCGGCCGTCCCGTCACCGCCCCGAATTCGTTGCCCTTCTTACGAATCTGGTCGCCGAGATCGTCGTGTAACTCGGTAGGGAAGGGGCCTCCACCGACGCGCGTACAGTAAGCCTTGGTCACTCCGATTACGGTGGTGATCGCTGTCGGCGGCACGCCGGTCCCGGTGGCCGCTCCTCCCGAAGTCGCGCTCGATGAGGTCACGAACGGGTAGGTGCCGTGATCGATGTCGAGCATCGTGCCCTGTGCGCCTTCGAACATCACCGACTCGCCCGACCGGATCGCCTCGTTCAGCAGGCGGCAGGTATCGGTGACAAACGGGGCCACGCGATCGGCAACCTCGGCGTAGTCGGCATACATCTTGTCGGCATCGATAGGCTCGCTGTTGAACAGCGCATGTACGATGGTGTTTTTCTCGCGGCAGGCGTTCTCGATGTGCTTTTTGAGCAGCGTCTTGTCCAGCAGGTCCTGCACCCGCAGACCGCTGCGCGCCATCTTGTCCTCGTATGTGGGACCAATGCCGCGTGACGTCGTTCCGATCTTGATGCGCCCGGGCGCGTTTTCCGACGCCAGCTCGATCATGCGGTGGTAGGGCAGAATCACGTGCGCGCGGTTGCTGACGAATAGGTTGCCGTCGACCTGCACTCCCTGCGCCCGCAGCGCATCCACTTCCTTCATGAAAGCAAACGGATCGAGCACCACGCCATTGCCGATAACACCGCGGCATCCCGGGCGCAGCACGCCGCAGGGAATAAGCTGCAGAATGAACTTCTTGTCTTTGATGGTGACCGTGTGGCCGGCGTTGTGTCCGCCGGAATAGCGCGCCACGACCTTGAAGCGCTCGGAGAGCACATCAACGATCTTGCCTTTGCCCTCGTCGCCCCACTGGGCGCCCACCACCACCGCTGTCTTGCCAGTTTTCAAATTGCTGCTCCCTATGCGGCCGCGCGAAAGGCAGGGAGCCAATGCTGGCGGCCGCTCGGATTTCGCCCTGTCCCGCGCCAACAGCCGCAGTTTCTCCAGGGCGGTTCGCACACAACTCGCCCACGGTTACAAAAGGTGTCACAAAATTCTGGGAAGTTCGACCTGAGACGGGCTGTGTAACTCCTGATTTTACAGCTTGTTCTGCGCCTTGCGCAATGTGGAGAAAGGTCGGGGGCCGGTGGGTGCCCCACTCATTCGCGGGTTTCGAATGAGTGGGACTTCGTTCCACCTGCCCACTCCTCGGAGTTGACCTGCACCACTCGCTGTTCCCCGTAGGTCGGGTGGCCCGGGTAAGCTATTTAACAAGGCATCGCCGATACTCACTCGTAACTCCGTCGCACAACCGTGACACAGCTAAGACGAGCAGATATTCACTTTCCAGTCGCACTACACGTATCCGCTACATGTTTCAAGCTCGATACCTTAAGCACCGGTATCTGGTGCGTGGAAGAGGCGGTGCCCTCAACCGTACTGCTCTCACTGTGCGTCCCTTCCGTTCCGGTGACCTCGACCTCGTGGCCGACGTGGGCTTTCAGCTTGTTAGCGTAACCTGAGAGTTGATGTTCTTTGCCGCTGCTGTCGGTAAGCACATAATGGTGCTTCGTGTACTGCAGGCAACCTTGGATAGTTGTCATACCGGCTGTTTTACCAGCGTCTTGCGCGAGCGAACAAACCGCAAAACTGATGACCACCAGAGTCAGCATTAAGAATTTGGGCACGAGATCTCCTTTCCGGTTTTTACCCAACATCTCCTTTTTGGCCTCGAAAACGTCATCATAGTACACCCGCCTTGCCTGTTCGCGGCGCTGTAAAACGATTTTCATCGAAAGCACTCGCGACGTTCTGCCATTCGTGCCAGCGGGGTGCCCCACTCATTCGCGGTTTTCGAATGAGTGGGAACTCATGACCTCGTTGGCCGCTCGCTACCCTCTATTTTCCGGTTTTCGAATGAGTGGGAGACTCGCTCCCGAAGCGGGAAATTCAGGGTGTGACAAGTCAACAGGAATTCAAAGGCGTTTTCTTTAGAATCAGTGGATTAGCGGAAAAATGCGCGCAAATTCTTCAAAACACAGCCAGTTATAGCTATATTCTTGAGCCGCTGAGACTTAGATGGCATCAGTTGCGATATTCTGCAACTGATGGCGACCTTCGACGTTCTCCGTGTCTGGCCTTGCAGTAGACTCTATGTCACGGCAAGAAGTGTGGAATGAGTCTCCTTCCTCTAAAGCGGAAAGTCCGGGCGCTGTCTTGGCAGCTGCGTCAAGTCAGGGTAATCGCCAAGGCCATGCATTCGCGCTATCACCCAATCGTGGCACATGTCATCCCGGTCCGGCGCTGCAATCTCGCGTGTGCTTACTGCAACGAATATGACAAGGTTTCACAGCCTGTGCCGACCGAGGTTATGCTTCGTCGCATCGATCGGCTGCACGAGTTGGGTACGTCCATCATCACGTTCAGCGGCGGTGAGCCCTTGCTGCACCCGAACCTGGACGACCTGGTTCGCCGCATACGCAGCCACGGCTGTATGGCGACTCTCATTACCAATGGCTACCTGCTCACTCCCAATCGCATCCAGCGCCTGAATCGGGCCGGTCTCGATTCTCTGCAGATCAGCATCGACAATGTCCTGCCGGACGAGGTCTCGAAGAAGAGCCTGAAAGTGCTCGACAAGAAGCTGCAATGGCTGGCGCAGTATGCGGAGTTCAACGTCAACATCAATTCGGTGGTGGGAGCTTCGATCCAAACGCCCGAGGATGCCGTAGTGATTACCCGCCGGGCTGCCGAACTCGGCTTACAAACCACCATCGGCGTCATTCACGACGGCGGCGGCCAACTCGTGGCCTTGAATGATCAGCAACGGCTGGTCTATCACGATCTTGTCAACATAAGTTCCAAATCGTTTTCCAGTTTTGCTTATTACCAGCAGTTTCAGAAGAACCTCGTGTCCGGACACCCCAACAACTGGCATTGCCGGGCGGGCAGCCGTTACCTCTATATCTGCGAAGATGGGTTAGTACACTATTGCTCACAGCGACGGGGCTCTCCGGCAATTCCTCTCGAGAAGTACGATGTAGGGGATCTGCGGAGGGAGCATGCGAGTGTGAAGTCCTGTGCTCCTTTCTGTACGATCTCCTGTGTGCATCAGGCGTCGATGGTTGACCAGTTCCTCGACAACCCTTCGCAGGCGCTCAGTAGCTTCTTTCCTCCTCGCCCCGGGGAGTCAGGACCTTACCATTTGCCCACTCCGCTTCGCCCGTTGGTGTGGCTATTACTGCCTACACCCGGTAGCAGCCGTGAGCGGGTCGCCCATACGATGAGACAGGCGACACTCCGGCTCCTGGGCGTGAAGTGATGTCGATCGATCAGGCGCATGTGCCGACGAATGCTCCAGTGCGGCGTTCAGGAGCACCTCGAGATCGCCTCCTCGGCCTGGCCACCAGGCCGGCGCTCACCGGATTCCGGCGGGTGGCCCAGGTAAGCTCTTTCACCGCAGGGTGCCCCGTTCAAGCGCAGCTTGAGCGGGTCTTTTTCTGGATTCCACCGCACATGCTTCGGTGCCCTACGGTCACTGTCGCGCACCATACCAGTTTCGCTACTTCCACGCATGCCCTGGGACTCAATCGATAGGGCAGCAAACCGGCGACCTCCATTTCGTCACCTTTAGTTTGGCTATCCACGACAGCCACTCGTGACGCGAGGAGCGCCCGAGAAGTTCGAACTGGCACTA
>CAWCTB010000053.1:0-129218 GCA_963798275.1 uncultured Acidobacteriaceae bacterium | reverse complement strand
CCGGCGCGACGTATTGCAGGACAATCGCCGTCGCCACCGTGGTTTTCTGTATGGCCAGGTAGTAGAAGTAATTGGACGCCGCCAGCCCCAGGATTCCCAGCACAAAGAATTGCGCAACATGTTTACCCTGAACTCGCAGCAGGGAGCGCCGTACCGCCAGCAGGATGGGAGCCAGAATCAGCAGCGAGATGGTGGTGCGGCTTTGCGCCAGGATCAGCGGGTCGATGGCGCCAAGGTCTTGCCCGCCGACGTGAACCCGATGGGTAAACACGGCGCGTCCCATGGCGGCCGACAATCCCCAAAAAAACGTTGCCGCGGCAATGAACAGGTAGCCGCGGACGGGGTGAACTCTACTCGGCGAGAAGCTGTGCGATGCGTTCAGGTTGAAACCCGATCAGGACTTCTTCCCCAATAACCACGGTTGGGGTGGAGCGGCTCTTGTAGGTCTCCACCAATTCGCGAACCACGCTGTAACCGGAGCGCACGTCGCGTTCTTCGAATTCGACTCCTCGCGCCGCGAGGAAGCTCTTTACCGAGCCGCAGGGCGGTCAGCCGGGCTGGGTAAACACCACCACCTTGGGCCGCACCATCAATCCGCCAGCGCCGATGCGCTGGGCGTAGGTACGCAGCACCTTCTCCACCACGTAAGGCCCGCGCTTGTCGGGCTCGTGGTAATGCCGCACCTGCAATTCGCCCAGCAGGCCGAGGGCCACAAGCTGCACACCCGCCACAATCATCACCGCGGCGAACACCATCAGCGGCCCGTGCTCGTCCATCACGTCCACGTGCCGGACGAATTTCTCGAACACCATATAGAGCGCGATCAACAGTCCGCTCAGCGAGCTGACCGCGCCGAAGCCGCCAAAAAAGTGCAGCGGCCGCGACATGTACTTCAGCAGGAAGCGAATGGTGATCAGGTCGAAGAAAACCCGGAACGTCCGCGCCGATTCCATAGTGCGATTCGCCGCGCTCGCGGTTTACATTGCGGATGGGAATCTCGCAAATGGTTGCGCCGTACGCCGACGCCAGCGCCGGAATGAAGCGGTGCAATTCGCCGTATAGCGGAATGTCCTGCAGGATTTCGCGGCGATACGCCTTGAAGGTCGTGCCAAAATCGTGAATGTCCACGCCGCTCAGCTTGGCCATCAGCCAATTGGCAATGCGCGACGGAATGCGCCGCATCACGAAGTTGTCGATGCGCTGCTTGCGCCAGCCGCTCACCACATCGTATCCCTCGTTCAGCCGGTGCAGGAACATCGGGAATGTCCTGCGGATCATGCTGCAGGTCGCCGTCCATGGCGATCACGTACTCCCCTTGCGCATAATCGAAGCCTGCCGCCAACGCGGAGGTCTGCCCGAAGTTGCGGCGCAGCTTGACGACCACCACGCGGCGATCGACCGAGGCAATCTGCTGCAGCAGCGAGAAGGTGTGATCGCGGCTGCCGTCGTCCACGAAAACCAGCTCAAAGGGTTCGCTGGCGGCTTCCATCACCACCCGCAGCCGGTCGTACATCTCGGTTACGTTCTGCTCTTCGTTGTGAAAGGGTACGACGATGGAGTACTTAAACACAGTCTTTGTATTATAACGGCCCTGAACCATTTCGGGCCCGGCAATCTCCGGGTCGCCGAGTTTACAAATAGTTGCGGCGCTCACCCTACATCTTTGTGACGAAGTCCAGCAGCCGCTCGAATGCCCGTCGCGGAATTCTGCCGTTGGCGTGATCAGGCTGAGCACCAGGTAGCCGTCGCCGGCGAAATCGTAAAAGTGTCCGGGCTGCACCAGCACCCCGGCCTGTTGCAGCAGCGCGATCGCCAGAGCTCTCGTCGGAGCCGCGCGCCGGAACTCGCAGCACCCCGTACCATCCGCCTTCGACCGCGAGACGTGAACAAAGCTTCTGTGCCCCGAGTTGGCGGTCGAGTTCGGCCAGGTTTTCACGGATGCGCTGCAGCAGTTGCGGCTGGATGTGACGGCGCTCCTCCAACAGCGCTGGCATGGCCCACTGCACCGGAGCGTTCATCGACAGATAGGTATCGGCGATCACCTCCAGCCGGCTGAGCGCCTCGCGTTTCAATGCTTCCGGTCCGGCCACCGCGATCCACGCCACCTTCATCTGCGGCAGGCCGGAGATTTTGGATAGTCCGCTCAGCGTGAAGGTCAGAGGAGCATCGGCTGCTTGCGTTTGGGCGAAGCTGATGGGCGCTTTGCCTGCCAGCCCGTAATCGCGAAACACCTCGTCGACGACGATCGCTAAACCGCGCGTCGTGCAGAAATGACTAAGTTGTTCTGCCTCTCCTGGCTTCACGAACGATCCGGTCGGATTGTTAGGATGAACCACCAGCACGGCGCGGCAACGTCGGCCTCCGGCGCGCTGAGCCGTCGCGAGCGAATGGAAGTCCATCTGCCAGCCGTGGTCGTAGATCAGCTCATACGGACTGAGCTTCACGTCCTGCAGATCGGCGAGGAAATCGAAGAGCGGGTAGCTCGGCGTGGGTACCAGCACGGAGTCCCCCGGATTGCAGAGCAGCCGAAAAACGAAGCTGTAGGCCTCGCTGGTGCTGGTGGTCAGGATCAGGTCTTCCGGCGAGATCGCAATTCCGCGCTCAGCATAGTATTCAGCGACCGCCTCCCGCGCCTGCCATAAACCTTTCGCCGTCGGCTCGTAGATGAGAGATCGACGATCCGCCAGCGCGCGCAGCAACTCTTCGTGGCGATAGTTCAGCCCAATCGTCGTCGGATTCGATGCGGTCAGGTCGAGCACTTCCCTGCCCGCGCGCCGATGCTCCTCCAGCGCCCGGGTGTACGCGTTGGCGGTGAGGTTCCAGTTGGTGCGGTGGGCGAATACGTCAGTCATCGGGGATCATCCGGTTGCGGCATGCCGGCCGCGCGGTAACCGGCGCAACGATTACCGCGTACATTGCGATGATCTATGGCGAATGAGGATTATACAAAGCAAAGTTTCGCGATTGACGCAGCACAGGCTTGCCAACCGGTATATACTTCCGGGCCGTCACTTCAGAAAATTTCGAGAGAGAAAGGAAGACGCTCCATGAAGAAGATGTTTTTGTTGCTCCTCCTCACTCCGGTGCTGGCGATGGCGCAAGGCAGTCCGTTCGATGGCACCTGGAAATTCGACCTGGGCAAGTCGAATCTTCCCAAGAAGCCCGATGTCTACCTCTTGCAGAACGGGATGTACTCCTGCAAGTCCTGTGTTCCGCCAATCGAAATCAAAGCCGATGGCGCCGACCAGAGTGTCTCCGGGCATCCCTATTTCGACACTATGGCCATCAAGGTGATTGACGATCATAACGTCGAGAGAACGACGAAGAAAGCCGGCAAAGTTACGGGGTCGGAAAAGGACATGGTCTCGTCCGACGGTAGCACCATGACTGTCGAATGGACTGACAACACCCCGCAGGAGGGCGGCCCGGTCACGGGAAAGACCGTGATGAAGCGGGTCGCCAAGGGGCCTGCCGGATCGAACGCGATTTCCGGATCGTGGCGTGCCGAGAAAATCGAGGACGTTGGCGAGAACGGCCTGCTGATCACCTACAAGTCCAACGGCGACGAGCTCAGCATGAGTACGCCCACGGGACAGTCTTATACTGCGAAGCTCGACGGCAGCGATGCGCCCTACAAAGGCGACCCGGGCACGACTAGCGTCTCGCTCAAGCGCATTAACGATCACACGATCGAAGAGACCGACAAGCGCGACGGCAAGGTCATCAGCGTGACCCGCATTACCGCCGCGGCGGACGGCAAAACGTTGACCTTCGAGGTCAGCGACAAGCTGCACGACAGCACCAGCCGCTGGATCGCGGAAAAGCAGTCTTAGTCCTTAGCCTGCCTCCCACCCGCGCGGCCGTTGCCTGCCAGTCGACGGTTCGCGCGGGATTGACTGAAGCCACGCCTCGACCCGGACCGGCCGCTTGTTCAAGTCCCGCTCTACTGCCGCCACGGTGCATTATGATCGTCCGATGCCGGAGAACGCTATCCGTGTAGAAAACCTGCGGCAGGTGTACCGCAAGGGCAAAACTGCTGTCGATGGCATTGACTTCGTGGTCCAGCCCGGGGAGATCTTCGGCTTGCTCGGCCCCAACGGCGCGGGCAAGACCACTACAGTCCGCATCTTGACCACGATCCTGCGGCCCACCTCGGGCCGCGCTTTTGTCGCCGGACACGATGTCAGCGCGCAGCCTCTCGCCGTGCGCCGCTGCATCACCGCCGTGCTGCAGGAAAACGCCGTCGAAACCCTGCTCTCCACCGAAGACAACCTTCTGCTCTACGGCTATCTGCACGGCTACTCGCGCGTCGAGACGCGCCAGCGGGTGAAACGCGTTGTCGATTCCCTCGACCTGGGCGAACATTTGCAATCGCGCGCGCAAACGCTCTCCGGCGGATACAAGCGCCGCCTGCAGCTCGCCAAGGCGCTCATGGTTGACACCCCGGTCCTCTTCCTCGACGAGGCCACCACCGGCATGGACCCGCTGATCAAGCGCCGCGTCCTCGAACTTATCCGCGAGCAGGCCGCCGGCGGCCGCACCGTGTCTGCTCACCACCCAACTGCTGGACGAGGCCGAATCGCTGTGCGACCGCATGGTGCTGATGAACCATGGCAAGGTGCTTGCCGCCGGAAGCATGACTGAGCTTCGCCAACGTGCCCACAAGGCGTTTCGCCTGTTCGTCCGCTTCCAGAACAACAGCACCGAGGCCATCGCATCGCTGCGCACTCTCTCCCCGCGTCAGCTGAAAGAGGCCGGCGGAGAGTACGAACTTAGTCGTCGACGGCAGCGAGGACCAGTGGATCCGCGAGATGGCGCGAATCTCGGAGCGGCATCCCCTGGCGCATCTTGAGATACGCGCCGCCGATCTGGAAGAGATCTTTTTCGACCTCTACGGCGACCCTGCGGCAGAGGCGCATACCGGCTGATGCGCTACGTGTTGGCGATTGCGTTCCGCGATTTCCGCATACGGCTCTCCAACCCGGTGCTGCCACTGTGGGATGTCCTGGTGCCGGTGGTTTACCTGCTGGTCTTCGGCTCCAGCCTGGAGCGCTGGATGGGAGGCGCCGCCAGCGGCCTCGATTACCCGCGCTTCTTTCTCGGCGGTGTGCTCTCCATGGTCAGCTTCGGCATCGTCTTCAACTCGTCGTATGCCTTTTTCGAAGACCTTGCAGTCCGGCATCTTCCACGAGATGCTGACCTATCCGTTCGCCCGCTGGGAAATGCTGCTCGGCAAGCTGCTGTTCAATGCTGCCTTCGCCGTCGTGGGCACACTGATCTGCGTGGTTGCCGGCATGGCTGTGCTGAAAATCCCCATGCCCGCTTCGGCGTGGCTGCCCGTCGCTTTATGGTCGGTGGTGGGCACTGCGGGATGGTACTTCCTGTTCACGTGGCTGGCACTGAACCTGCGCGGATTCAACGCATATCACACCACGACTTCGGCCCTGTACCTCACCCTGATGTTCATCAGCAACCTGTTCTATCCCACGCAACAACTGCCCGTCGCGGTGCGCTGGCTGGCCTGGGCCAATCCCGTCACCTGGCAGACCGACCTGCTGCGCTACTACACCTACGCGCCTGCGGTAGGCCGCGCCGTCGTTTACGAAGCCGGGGCATTCCTTCTATTCGTGGTGGTGACGTTTTGGCTGGCCAATCGCAAGCTGAATGGAACGATCGAGTGAGCCAACCGCCAACCGCGCTTCTACTGCGGCTTGGGTTGCGAGCTGTCCGGCGGCTGAGGCTTATTGTCGGGCTGTTTCTCGCCCGGTTTCGTGTAGATGGTGAACTGATCCTGTGGACGCTTCAATCGGATCTCGATGTCCATCGTAGTTTGGTTGACGTCGTAGTCGTTGCCGAACGTCTGGAACCCCGGCGCAATCACCTGAATCCGCAACATCCCGTAAGGCACTCCATCGCTTGAAGTCTTCCCTTCCGCGTCGGTCTTCAACTGATACCCGCCGCGCGACTGTTTGCCATTCTTCCCCACCTGATGCAGGATCACCGACGCATTACGCACCGGCTTGCCGTTGTCGTCCTTCAGCACGGTGAACGTCAGGCTCGACAGGCCATCAGCCTGTTTCTTGTCGTCGGCCACGGCAACGCAGGTGAGCAGCAAAACCCACAACGTAGCAAGCGCCACACCAGATATTTTCATACCGCCTTATTGTAGGCAGCGTGGCTTGTCCCGGCAAACCTGTCGCATTTCTGCGCAGCGAATTTTCGCACCCGGCGGTAGCCGCACCTTCGCCTAAATAACCCTGCCCCTAGGAACCGGCTCTTCCAGCACCTGCACTGCCGCTCGCGCGAGAAGAAGTACCGATTGTTCCTGCAATTGCTTCGCCGCGCGGCGGACATGCGCACCCTCAACGTCGGCGCCTCGGGCACGCGCGTCGGCCTCTCCGGTCAACTCAAGTGCTGGTACGAATACCGCGAAAAGATCACCGGCGGAGGCAGGCATCGTAGGCATTGGGCTTTACAGGCTGCGGAAAAACCCGGCTCTTGCCACGTTTTGAAAGGGCACACCTTCAGTGTGCCGTATAAGGTCCTTATTTTTGTCATCCCACGCGGACTTCAGTCCGCGTGGGATCTGTTCTTCCGCTTTTTTCCGCAGCCTGTTTAGCCCCTGAGGGGAAATCGAGTCCCTTCTCGTACATCATTTATGAGACGCGACCGCTTCCAGCGCGCGGGGCCTGGATCAACCTGGGTTTCCCCCATTCCGTCCCACGACGACTCAATCCGAAGGTGCGTTCGTCCGCTTCAACGTCGGATGGCCGTCATCTTTCTGCTCTGGCTGAGATGGCGAGGGGGTACCGCTGGTGGCGTCACTGTCGGCATCGGTCGAGTTGCCGGTCCGCTTCAGCAGCACCGGCCGATTGGGAGACCTCAGGTTGAGCTGGTTTCCCTCCGTGGCCAGCAGACGTTGCTTCACTGCGTAAAACTCGCTGGTGTCGACAACGTAGCTGTCGCGGTCAGGCAGATACTTGCGAATCTCGTCCTGCGCCGCTTCGATGCGGTCGCTGTTCATGGGATGCGTGGAAAACAGATTGGCCAGCTTGCGGTGCTTGGTCTTCTCGTCCACCTTCAACTTCTCGAAGAACTGCACGAATGCCTGCGGATCATATCCCGTCGCGTAGTCGTACTCCAGGCCCAGCACATCCGCTTCGCGCTCGGCATCGCGCGAGAACTTCAGGAAGCTCATGGGCACGGCGATGCTGGCAATCTCGGCGATGGCGTACCCGGCCGGCCCGCCGATAAACATGAGCGGGATCGAGGCCATGTTCCAGATTTGTGACTTCGTCATGTTCTTGGTCGCGTGACGGGCGGCCACGTGGGCGATCTCATGCGCCATCACCCCGGCCAGTTCAGCCTCGTTGTCGGCTGCCAGGATCAAGCCGGTATCGACGTAGAAGAACCCGCCGGGCAGCGCAAACGCGTTCACCTCGTCGTTGTCCAGCACCTTGATGGTGAACGGAACGCGCGCATCGGAATTGCGCACGATGTTTTGCCCGATGCGGTTGACATACTCGTTGACCACCGGATCCTGCAGCACTTTCGAAGTCGCTTCCACCTCCTTCGAAAGCTCTCGGCCCAGCGCCATCTCGCGATCGAGCGAGTAGAAATTCAAGCCATTGCCAACATTGCGCTGCCCAATCAGCCGCACATCATACTTTCGCCTGCTCGGGTGGCATCTGACCCACAGTGATGGCAGGTGCCAGCGAGTTCCCGCTTTTTGGCAGCGCCTGCTGGCTCGCCTCCGCATCATGGCGAGCACCCTCCGATTCCACCTGCGCCGCAGTTCGGAGCTGCCCCGAATTGTTCTCTCCCGATGCTTCCGTCCCCGCCGGAGGCAATACTTCCGCAGGCTCGAGGACCGCGGCCGTCGTGCGCAGCGATGTGACCTCAGCCACCGTGACAGCGGAAGTGGACTTCAGCCGGAATCGTCGCGGATGCCTGATTCGCACCCGCCTGGGCCGCCGCCGGGGTTGGCAACATTAGGGCGCAAGCTAGTAAGAGAGAAGCGGGTTTGGTAGAGACCGCTGAGAGGAATGCACGAGCGCTGCACGCAACCACTTGCACATCACACCTTGGAATTGCGGTTGGTTAGTCTGCCAGTTTCACCAGTTGGAAAGCGCGAGCAAAAGTATAGTACACGAGCACCCCTCGATCATGCCATGTCAAAACGCCACCTGAGAGTCATTGCGCCAACCGGCACGTGCCTGTCTTTCGTTCTCCTTCCCGCCAGTCACGAATTTGCCTCCCCGCCGGAACGCGTCTGGCCTATCGCGCCTGTGTGAAAACCGGAGTTGGTTTGCAACTGCGTTACAAACCAGAATAGTCCCTACCCCGAAGGGGAAAACGTCTCCCCCCGGCACCCAGCCGAAGGTGGAATGCTGAGTAAGGTCGGAAACAATTATGCTTCGTGAGGTGAAGAGCGGCGGCACCAGCTACCACACAGACTCCAGACGAACGGCGCAGTTCCGTCACAGACTCTATCGCACTGCGGCGTTCGTGCTGGTTCGCAGACCCCTCGATGCTTCACTCGCGTCCCAATCCGCGTTTCGGCTCACTGTATCTCCCACCGGGCAACGCACCGGTCAGATGTGGGGTAAAGTTATTGTAAGATACTGATATACAAATAGTTATGCTAACGTTGCTTGGAGTTTGTTGAAATGTGAGTGAATCCCACTCACCTTCCCCTTGACAGGCCTGAACCTCCCGCGCTATCATTAGCACTCGTTGGACGTGAGTGCTAACAGCTCCGGTCATCCGGCCTCCAACCTCGGGTTTAAACCCCAAAGTTCAAAGTTCAATGAGCATCGTTCGCCCCAACGCAAACTCAGACGCGCCCAGAGCGGCGATCGCTTACCGCAATTCAACTCAAACCAACTCATCGAAAGGAGTTCCAGAATGGCTACTAAGCTGACTCCCCTGCACGACCGCATCGTCGTACGTCGTGTAGAAGAGGCGGAAACGACTCGTGGAGGCATCATCATCCCCGACAGCGCCAAGGACAAGCCACAGGAGGGTGAAGTTCTCTCCGTAGGCAGAGGCAAGACCAACGACAAGGGTGAAACCTTTCCCCTCGACGTCAAAGCGGGCGATCGCGTTCTGTTCGGCAAGTACGCTGGCACCGAGATCAAGATTGACGGCGAAGACTTCCTGATCATGCGCGAGGAAGAAGTCCTCGGCATCCTGGAAGGCGCTGGCAAGCCGGCCTTGGCCACTAAGTAGGTCTGCCCACAGGCAGGAACTATCTCGTATTGATTTGACTCGTAGCTCGCTATTGACAGACACGGCTTTAGCTGTGCCGAACAGAGCCAACAAACAAGTGTGGGGCTTTAGCCCCTAAGGAGAATTCAGCAATGGCAAAACAGATTCTGCATGGTGAGGACTCCCGGCAGTCCATCCTGCGCGGCGTCAACGTTCTCGCTGACGCGGTAAAGGTCACCTTGGGCCCCAAGGGCCGCAACGTAGTAATTGAGAAAAAGTTCGGTTCGCCGCTCATCACCAAGGACGGCGTCACCGTAGCCAAGGAAATCGAGCTCCAGGACCCGCTCGAGAACATGGGCGCGCAGATGGTGCGCGAAGTCGCCTCCAAGACCTCCGACGTTGCTGGCGACGGCACCACCACCGCGACCGTTCTGGCACAGGCCATCTACCGCGAAGGCGTTAAGACAGTTGCTGCCGGCGCCAACCCCATGGCCCTGAAGCGCGGCATCGAGAAGGCTGTCACCGCCATCTGCGGCACCCTCGACAACGACGGCAACCGCAATCCCGGCGCCCTCGACAAGCTGTCGCAAAAGGTCACTGGCGACATGATTGCCCAGGTCGGCACCATCTCCGCCAACAACGACGAGACCATCGGCAAGATCATTGCCGAGGCCATGAAGAAGGTCGGCAAAGACGGCGTCATCACCGTGGAAGAAGCCAAGACCATGGAGACCCAGCTCGAAGTCGTGGAAGGCATGCAGTTCGACCGCGGCTACCTGTCTCCCTATTTCGTCACCGATCCCGAGCGCATGGAAGCCGTTCTGGAGAACGCTTACATCCTGATCCACGAGAAGAAGATTTCGTCGATGAAGGACCTGCTGCCGCTGCTCGAGCAGATCGCCAAGGGCGGCCGTCCGCTGGTCATCATCGCGGAAGACGTGGAAGGCGAAGCGCTCGCCACTCTGGTCGTAAACAAGCTGCGCGGCACCCTGAATGTGGCGGCCGTGAAGGCTCCTGGCTTCGGCGATCGCCGCAAGGCCATGTTGCAGGACATCGCCATCCTGACTGGCGGCAAGGCTGTTACCGAAGACCTCGGCATCAAGCTGGAGAACGTCCAGATGGCCGATCTCGGCCAGGCCAAGAAGGTCACCATCGACAAGGACAACACCACCATCGTCGAAGGTAAGGGCAAGCATGGCGACATCGAAGGCCGGGTGAAGGAAATCCGCAGCCAGGTCGAAAAGACCACCAGCGACTACGACCGCGAGAAATTGCAGGAGCGGTTGGCCAAGCTGGTCGGCGGCGTTGCCGTCATCAAGGTCGGTGCTGCCACCGAAACCGAAATGAAGGAAAAGAAAGCCCGCGTCGAAGACGCCATGCACGCCACCCGCGCTGCCGTGGAAGAAGGCATCGTTCCGGGCGGAGGCGTGGCCCTGCTGCGCACCGCGGATGCGGTGGAAGCTCTGCACCTGGAGGGCGACGAGAAGATCGGTGCGAACATCGTGCGCCGCGCTCTCGAAGAGCCCTTGCGTCAGATCGTCGGCAACGCCGGCGAAGAGGGAGCCATCGTGGTGGGCCGCATTAAGGAGTCGAAGGAAAACAACTTCGGCTACAACGCTCAGACCAACAAGTTCGAAGACCTGGTCAAGGCCGGCGTCATCGACCCAACCAAGGTGACTCGCACTGCGCTGCAGAACGCAGGCTCCATCGCCTCGTTGATGCTCACCACCGAAGCCCTGGTCTGCGAGATCCCGGAGGAGAAGAAGGAAGCTCCCATGGGCGGCGGCCACGGCGGCGGCATGGGCGGCATGTACTAAGAAGCTGTCAGCCGTCAGCTCTCAGCTAAGGCAAGTAAGTGGAAAGGCCTCGAGGAAACTCGGGGCCTTTAATCTTTTCGGCCAAAGTGGTAGAGCCGGCCTTCAGGCCGGCGTCATCGGCGTTTTTCTTGACGCCGCGATCCTGGTGGTAGAGCGGCGCTCTCAGCGCCGCGTCTCCAGTGCCATAAAAGACCTGGGGCTTTAGCCCCGACTCGCGTGCCCGGCTAGAAACAACCGGGGGCTTTACAGGCTGCGGAAAAAGTCATTTTCAGGCAGCTTTGTATCAGGGCACGACTTCAGTCGGGCCGTTAAGCCCTTTATTTGTCCTCCCTCGCCGACTTTAGTCGGCGAGGAACCTGGCTTTGGGACTTATTCCGCAGCCTGTTTAGCCCCGGCTGACAACCCCACTCTAGCGCCGCTAGGGTGGGGGGATTCCTTGACGCCGCGATCCTGGTGGTAGAGCGGCGCTTCAGCGCCGCGTCTCCAGTGCCATAAAAGACCTGGCGCTTTAGCCCAGACTTCGCGTTCCCACTCATTCGCTCTCGAATGAGTGGGAACTGACCTCACATTGCGGCGGGTGCCCCACTCTAGCGCAGCTAGGGTGGGGGTTGTTCTGCTCTCCGGCGCTAGCAGATTTGCGCCTCAGTGAAAATTCCAGCACTGGCCACCTTCACACATCCCGCCGCAAACTCTTCCGCAACTGCCGCAGTTGCTGGGATCATTACTAAGATCCACGCACTTCCCCCCGCACCACGCAGTGCCGGATGGGCACACGTCGCTGCCTCCGTAAGGGTCACTCGAGCCTGAACAGTCGCACCCATATCGGAGTCCGTAGATGGTGTAAATGGGCTTGTAGTGGCAGGGCCATGGGCACGGAGCTTCCGGCCCCATGCCGTAAGGGTAGTTTATTGCGGGTCGCAGGTGGCCCACTACATAGGCCGCGTCTGTAGTTCGACCGGCAACCTGCGCATAGTGCCGCGCTGGCCTGTAAATCGACGCTTCCGCATTAAATTGAGGCAAACGCATTGGATCATCTCCTCTTCTTTCGTCGTCTCTTCCCTATTCACCTAAGGAATCTCTGATTAAGCCCAATCTTTTGAAGGGAACGGCCTTCAGGCCGTCCGTAAAGGCCGCAAAATGAACGCGGCTTCAAGCCGCGCCCCTTCAAAACAACGTCGAGTTAGTCTGCAAACTGCCGGGACACCACACTAGTCTAGCTAGAGCATTTCCGGTTGGAGATGCTTGCCCGGGTTACCGCCCGACTCCGGCGGGGAAAGTGACCAAGTTCCGCACCCCGGTAGATCGAGGCGGAACATGCCAGTTTCATGAATCATAAATAGTGTCTGGATGGAGAATCCGCCATGCGAAATCGACATGGCGACATGACGAAGATAGCAAGCGCCTGCGGCAGGGGAAAGAAGCCAATTCTTAGTTTGGAGAATGTCTCGCACTGCGCAGAGAGAGAACCCAGGTTAGCGCCGAAAGGCGGGGCGAATCTGGGGCCCCAGGCTTCGCTCCCACCCCTTCGACTGCGCTCAGGGTAGGCTCTTTCGCAAAACCGGCGAAGGATGGGGCACCCCACTGCATGAGCCAGTGAGCCTAAAGGGAAAGAGGGTGGGGCACGCATTATAAAAGGGCGCCCCTTTCGAAGTAGGTTATGGTTGCTGTGCTGAAGCAGTAACGAAACCTGACGAAAGGAACACCCGATGAATAGCATCAAGTATGTCGGACTGGATGTCCACCGCGACACCATCTCGGTGGCGGTGCTGAACGCTGACGGCAAGCTGGTGATGCAGTCCGTCATCGCCACCCACGCCTCGGCCATTCTGGATTTTCTGCGCGGTGTGCGCGGGACGTTACACGTCACCTTCGAAGAAGGCACGCACTCGGCCTGGCTGTACGACTTGCTGGGGAGACGAGTGGCGTATCTGGTGGTGTGCAATCCGCGCAAGAACGCGCTGCTGAAAGCGGGCAACAAGAGCGATGCGATCGACGCGCGCAAGCTGGCGGAGTTGCTGCGCGCCGGAATGTTGTCGCCGGTCTATCACGGGCAGAACAGCATGGCGGCGGTGCAGCATCTGGGGCGCAGTTATGCCGCGCTCACCGAAGACACCACCCGCATCATGGGGCGGTTGAAGGCGCTGTATCGCAGCCAGGCGATTGCCTGTGCCGGCAAGAAGCCGTACGGAGCGCGGCATCGGGAAGAGTGGCTGGCGCAGTTAGCCGACAGCGGCATGCAGCGGCGGGTGCGACGACTCTACCAGGAGCTCGACCTCGTGCAACAGTTGCGCCGCGAAGCGCGCCGGGATCTGATTCTGGAGTGTCGCAAGCATAACCAGACGAAGTGGCTGCGCACCATTCCGTGGCTGGGCCCGATACGGGTGGCGCTGCTGCTGGGGCGGGTGCAGACGCCGCATCGCTTCCGCACGAAGCGGCAGTTCTGGGCCTACTGCGGGCTGGCGCTGGAGACCCGCGACAGCGGCGAGTATCGCGTGGTCAAGGGACAGATCGAACACAAGAAGAAGCCGGGGTTCATTCGCGGGTTGAACCGCAACCACAATCACGATCTGAAGAACCTGTTTAAGAGCGCGGCGACCACCGCCAGTGGCAGCGACGGAGCGTTTGGCCAGTTCTACGAAAACCTTCTGAAAAAAAGGATGCGGCCGGAGATGGCGCGGCTGACCCTGGCGCGCAAGATCGCGGCCATTACCTTACAGGTGTGGAAGAAAGGAGAGGCGTTCGACGCTGAGTATCTGAACTCACAAGCCGCTTGAGCGAGCAGGACCGCAGGGAAAGGGCGAGGTTCACTCCGCGTTTTTCTGTTCGGGCTGCGAGCTCGGGTTCGAGGGTAAGTATCTTGGCCGGGTTAGGCTGCGTGCGCCGCTGGCGCCAAGTCTCACGGGGCACCGTCACTCTGCTTAGAGTTGAGTTCGGGTTAAAGTAGCTTGGCGTATTCCATCCGCGCTTGGCGAAAAATGGGAATATCGGAGTCGGCATCCTGCCAAAGAGCGAAGAAATCCTGGTAGGCCATTTTCGCTTTCACTGAATCGCCCGATAGCGTATAGGCGCGGCCAATGCCCAAATGTGCCAGCGCGCCAATTGGCGCCTTCCCGACCACTCCGGGGTGGTCCAGAATCTTCTGGAACTCAGCCACGGCTGCCGCGCCTTGGCGCTGCGCCAGAAACGCCATACCCCTAAGGTAAACACCGTAGAGCGGAATGTACTCGAGGTCACCCAGTTCGTAGGATGCACTCGGAGTAAGGACCTCAATAGCTTTTGCTGGGTTGCCAGTCTCCAGAGCGTTGGCCGCGTGGATTGCGGGCAGGTAGTCGAACTGGATTTCGGTATGCTTCGGCCAGCGATTTGCCACTGTTTCTGCCAGTTGGGTAGCCTGGGCGGAGTTTCCGGCCAGTGCCAAGGCAAGCCCGCAAAGGGGCTCAATAGAGCCGCCCCGGGACAACGCGAGCGCAGCTTTAGCCGGTTGTCTTGCCAGGCTCAAATTGCCATAAAGGGCCTCGGACACGGCGGCACTCGCTTGGTAACTGGCAGCGGCCTCCCTTCTGTCGGCGTGCAGGGCGGAATCGACAGCACGTTTCGTCAATTCTCGCGACTTCATCATTTGTCCGCCGTAAGCGGCCGTTCCCGATTCCACGCTGAGCATGAAGTCTTTCCAACCCGGATCGGTAATCAGCCCATCGGCTTCGCGCTCCATGCCGGCCGTATCATGCTGCAGAAAGTCGACCAAGTAGAGATTCAGATGCAGGACTGGTGTGTCGAGGTGATGGGCTTGTGCCTCGCTTGCGGCGGCCCGGGCTTCGTCCGGGAGGTTCAGCTCCAAATAGCCTAAACTACATTTGCGTGAGTCAAAGCATTTGAAGGATTCAGCTTCGCCGCTTCCTGGAATTCGGTGAGGGCTCCCACTTGGTCTCCCAATACCCCCTCGATCTGCCCTAAGTTATTGTATGGGGCCCCGTCTTGCGGGTAGGTTTGTATCCAACGTTCATAGACTCTCCGGGCTGCCGGCCGATCCCCAGTCACCAGATGTTGATAATGCGATTCGATATAGAACTTCTCGCGCTCGCTTACCCGCTCCCGCAGCTCGTACGCTTTGCCCAGGGCTTCCTCCCCATCTGTGTCCTGTATGGTCCCAAGCCGCGCATAGGCAATGGCAAAATTTGGGTCGATACTGATGGCACGCTGGAATAACGGTATCGCCGCGGCGAAATCTCCCCAAAGGTTCATGGCTCGGTAGCCCAGGCTATAGGCTTGCAGGGCCTCCAGCGAGTTGGTGGTCACGTCTTCCGGGGGGGGCGTCATATTTCTCCACTGAGGCCAGCGATTCACCCAGTTTGTGGCGCAGTTTCGTAGCTGCGTTGCCCAACGCCTTTAGCACCTGCCCTCTGCCATCGGCAGTCACTTGATCGTCAGCGAGCACGTCGCCGGTGTGGCAGTCGACCGCTCGTAATCCGAGTGCGTATCGATTGTCCCGGGCGGCGATCGAGCCCTCAATGGTCGCTGCACTGCCGGTACGCTGACAGACTTCCCGGGCTAACTGAGCGGTGAGTCGGACGTCTTTGGGCTGCCCCATCAGCGATAGCACTTCCCCGATCCGCTGATCAGATAGCAGATTCAGAAATGGCGACTGCTCCAGTTGGGCAGAAAGTCCGCTTCGCAACGTGCCGTCGAACACTGCGTCGCCGGTAGTGTTGGTGAAGTCTGCGAGGACGATGGGATGCCGAGAAACGAGCCGTGCGGCCCGCCGTGCCCGGGCTTGAAAGTAAATCGCGCAGCCGGCAATAGCCACTACAGCCAATATTCCAAACATCCACTTCAGGCGGCGGTGACCGCCCGAGTCTCTATCCCCTATCAGCCGGATCCACCAGGGCTTCTTGACCCGTTCTTGCCCTATCTCTGGTTCGACCGGTGGGTACGGAATGGAGCTCTCCGCCAATCCCGCCCCTGAGCTGTCGGGCAGAGAGCCCGACGAAGTCGCAGCAGCCGACGACGAGGCACCATTTCCATTGCGCCGATGAAAGACAGGCACGTAGGTGCCCTTGGGCAGATCGATCTGGATGAGATCCGACTCGCCCTCGGTGCGGTAGTAATCTGCCAGACGCGACCGCAAACGCCGTGCCTCGGCGCGGACGATGGAATCGCTGCGGGGATCGGAGTCGGGCAGGCGGTCGAAGACTTCCAGGCCGATCAGGTATTCCTTAACCTCTTGCTCTTCGCCCGACAGGGTCTTCTTTACAGTGAAGTCCAGGAAGCGGCTATGACGAGGAGCATTGCGGAAGACTCCCGACCGCAGGATCCTCTGGAGTTGCTCCGCCACTTCCACGGCGGGAATGGTCACGCCGGATGACACAGCTTCTTCGCCTTGAGGCGGCCCCCCCCGAGGATAGTTCCGACTCTGACACTAGGTGCAACTCCGTGACGCAACGCTGCCAGACCTTCCGAGATGCCGCTTAGTTAGCCATAGCTCGCGAGGTAAAGTCAATCACGTACGTGCCACGCTACCGTCGCATTGCACAAAGCTACTTGTTTTTGTTCTCTTTCGACCACAAACTGCAGCCCGGTTGTGACGAGTAGCGCCCCTCCCCTGCAGGACGCGGGAAAATCAAATCTGAACCGGAGGAAGCATGAAATTCAAGAAACTGTTGGTCATCGTCGCTCTGGGTTTTTCTTTCAGTGTCGCAGCACCGAGGACCTTCGCCTCTAACCTTCTCACCAATGGCAGCTTTGAGACCGGCGACTTTATGGGCTGGAGTCTCGTTAGCTGCGGCCCACCCGACTGCGAAGTGTACTCTGGTCAGTACAACGTCTATTACAGCGGTGCGGAGAACGGAAACTATTACGCGATATTGGGACCCGTGGGTATCAATACCCTTAACCAGTCGTTCTCCGATACATCGGGCGCCCAATACACCTTCAGTTTTAGGGTTCTGAGCAGGAATCTGAACAGCCCCTGATTTTATGGGCATTTTGATTTTTGGGGACTCTGGGTACACTCAGCGGGTGCGAGAGGACGACTGGACCAAACTGCTGGGGTGGCCGGGCTACCGCGTGTACCGGCACGAAATCGACGAGCATGGCAAAACTCTGAAGTTGTGGGTGCGGCGCAAGCGCGGCAACCGCAAGCTGGTGTGTTCTGGCTGTGGACGGAAGTTGACCGAAGCCTGCGACATCTATCAGCGGGAGGTGCGCGATCTGCCCTGGTCGGAGTATCGGGCGACGGTGGTGATTGAGTTGTATCGAGTGCGCTGCCCAGACTGCGGGGTGAAGACGGAGAAAGTACCGCAGTTGCCCAGCAAGGCTCCGTTCAGCCAGCGCTTCGAAGAGGCGGTAAGGCTGGCCTGCGAGAGTGCAGCGGTACGGCGGGTGGCGCAGCAGTTTGGACTGGCGAGCAGCACGGTGCGAGCCATCGATCGGCGCTATCTGAAGCGCTGGGCGGAGACGAGACGAAAGCCGGCCTTGCGGCAGATGGGCATTGACGAGATTCATCTGGGGAAGAAGCAGAAGTTCCTCACCGTGGTGAGCAACCTGGAGACGGGAGGTTCGCATAGCAGAATTATGGTCGCCGTAGTCGGCAGGATCGATGGTTGGTCGAACGAAGTTGGTTTCACCGGGTACTGATTAACGCGAGTCCCAGTGGCGTTGGTCCTCAATCGTGCTGGCGAACCAGCGCTACTCCGCACCGCCGCAGGGGGAGTGTTGCTTGACAATGCATTCGACCTTATCGAGGGACACCCGGCTCGTATCCGAATCTTAACTGCACTGCTGAAGCGGTGCTCCACCCCTTCACCCCGACTGTGAAAATGTCTAGCCATCGGATAGCAGTAGTGGTGCGATTTTCGTCTACAAAAAAACCTGATACTCGGCTTGACTTTTCATAGGTTGGTGATAGTTTCCCATTGATTGAGGATGGATCATTGGCTATGGATCCGTTTGCATTGGCCGGCCCTCTTCCACTCATGTCACGCATCCAGCCTGGATCCCATCAACATTCGTATGGAGGTTAGCTAATGAGACTACCTGGATTCGCAGCTCACATTTCACTCGACCGCGGCACCGCACGCTACCGGATGGCGAAATCGGCGACGCCTTTGGCGAGCAGCGGCAAAGTTCTGCCACAAAAATGCTATGACCTTTCCGACGGCACTAAGATCTGCTGCAGCCAAGTCCCATATTCCAACCATTCGTACTGCCATGTTGTCTATACCACGCGCATCCCATCCAGACCTGGTGCAGATGAAGGATTCTGATGTAGCGGCGACAAGGAGAGTGCAATTCAAAGGCACTAGGGAAGGTCTGATTAAGTCAATGGACGGTCCCTCCGCGGCTTTAGAGGCTGCTGAAAAAAGCGACTGTACCTGAGGAGGTACGAGCCTTTCCACAGGCAGCTAGGTTAAGTAAGTAGTATGCGTGGAGACGAGAAGCAGCAACCTGCGATGTTCAGCTATGTCGACCTAGAACAGCGAGTGCCCGCCGAGCACCCGTTGCGTGCAATCCGGCAGATGGTGGATCAGGCTTTGGCCGATCTGTGGTTGCACTTTGAGGCGCTATACGCCCGCCGGGGACGGCCTTCGATCCCGCCCGGAGCAACTGCTGCGGGCGCTACTGTTACAGGCGCTGTACGCCATCCGCAGGGAGCGCAGTTGATGGAGCAGGTGGATTTCAACCTACTGTACCGCTGGTTTGTTGGGCTGGGGATGGACGAATCGGCGTGGGATGCGACGGTGTTCAGCAAGAATCGCGACCGCTTGCTGCAAGGCGAGGTGGCGCAACGGTTGCTGCTGGCGGTGGTGGAACAGGCGCGGGCGCAGAATTTGCTGAGCGAAGAACACTTCACGGTGGATGGGACGCTGCTGGAGGCCTGGGCGAATCGCAACCGTTTCGCGCCCAAGGATCCGCCGCCGGCGAAGGGCACGGGAGCGCGGGGCAGGAAGTTGCTGCGCGACACGCACGAGTCGACGACCGACCCGGAAGCGCGCTTGTACAAGAAGAGCACGGCGGGGGAGGCGAAGCCGAGTTATCTGGGGCACGTGATCATGGAAAACCGGCAACGGGTTGGTGGTGGCGGCCTGCGCCACGCAGTCGAGCACGACGGCGGAGCGGGAGGCGGCCCTGGCCATGCTAGACGAGATGAAGCGGGCAGCCGGGAGCACGGCGGCGAGCCCGCAACCGATCACGCTGGGGGCCGACAAGTTATATCCGGAGCAAATGTTTATCGAGGCGCTGCGGCAACGCAACATCGCACCGCACGTGGCGGAATACGAAAAGCCTTCGCCGTACTGGCCGAACTTTCTGAGCACGGCGGAACGCAACGATCCCGGGTTCGCCATTAGCCAGAAGAAGCGCAAACTGGTGGAGATGGTGTTTGGCTGGGGCAAGGGGGACAGCATCATGCGCAAGATCAAGCTGCCGGGGGTGGAGCGGGTGGACTGGCTGTTTCGTCTGCTGCGACGGCCCACAACCTGGTGCGCCTGGTGAAGCTGCAAAAGCTAATTCCGGCGCAGTAAGCGCAGGGAGTAGTGTCTCTGCAGGGCGTAACCAGCTCCTGCAGAGGCAGAAATGCGATGCCGAAGGGGCGCTCAACTCGAAAAAAATGACCACGGCGAGAAGCTGCAACACCAGTAAGCGCTTTTTTCAGCAGCCTCTGAAGCCGTACCGCAAAAGCGCATGCATAGACGCGGCTTTAGCCGCTGAGGTGACGACGTTCTCCGCATTGCGCTGTTTAGACTTATGGCACAAAATTGCGGAACACCACACTAGTACCTAGTTGCATTAATTCGCGAACGCACTGCAGGAGCTAAACCATTCACGCTCAACTGCTTGCATGTGACGCGAACTTCTGCGACTAGAGACTAGTTTAGAGGGTGGCCGATCCAAGCTGCCTTTGCTTGGGACGGGAAGTTCTCTGGCAATTGGCGGTTGCTGGCTGGCAGCTTACGAAAGTACATGTACTTTCGTTATCTTGTGCCCTTGCCCGCTGTCTGTTAAGTTCCGGATGTGGGCACAGCGTATTGGTGTGCCTGTCCCGCTCCGCAACTCCGGAACGGCAGAACGGCTCTTTGACAATCCAGGAGACCTTGCACAGGGATTATCAACAAGGTACTCCTCTGTGTACGAAATGCACCATAAGAAGTGCAAGTGAGGCCGCTAAGTCCTTATTCCGGAATATTTTGCCTATAACTCATACGGGCTCAAGATTTTGCCGACCAATTCCAAAACGGAACTAATTTTTTCAAGATTTTAGGAATAGGTAGAGGGGAGGGGGTACCCCAATTGGGTGAACGGCTAACTAGTAAGTTAACGTTTATTCATGTACGTACGTCGTCGGCGGGCGTCACTTCAAATCTGAAAACCGTTTCCGCCACACTAGCCGAACCATCACCCACATCACCCCAACCGGAATCGCGACCATAGCGACCGTCAATAGCAGCGGATGCTCCAGCAACACTGCTGCGAACTGTATTTCTCTGCGCAGTTTCTTCTGCTCGCCGACGGCTGCGCCCAGGTCTGGCGGCGTTTGCGTGAAATCGAAGTGCGTGATGCGCGGCAGCCATCCCTTCGCCACGCAGCCCTCTAAGCTGAAGATGTAGATCTCATCGGTCAGACTCGATGCCAGGAGCAAGTCGCGCGAGAATTCGTCCCATGTCAGCGAATCGCGCCTCTTCTCCGCCGATCGCCACTCCGCCGCCCGTGCTGCCGATCGCGATGGGCTTGCTCGCCTCGTGATACACGACGATCGCGGCCGGCGAATTGAACGATGAGTACAGCATGGGCACTTCCCTGTCGGTCCTGAGATCGAGAACGCCCACCGCCTTCTGGATGGACGATGTTTTCGCCGCGCGATCATCCAGCACAACCGGCAGGACGTAGCTTTCCACCGTGTATCCGTCGCCGTGCATGGCCGACAGCACGGCAGCGTATTCCTTCTGCCCAGAGGCATACGCATCATTCGCAAACAAGCGCGTGTACATTCGCCCCGCCAGCTTTGCGGTGTGGTCCTTCATCATCTGCAGATCATTGATATCTGGCTCCAGATCGAGACCCACCGCTTCCCATACCAGATGATTGTCTCTGCTCCATTTCTGAAACTCGGCATAACGCGCTGCCGCCTTATTGCCGTTATTCAGGCTGAACCAGTATCCGTCCGGCTCGGGCAGAAGCAGCCACGCAGCCACCGGAATCCCCTCCCGGTTTAATTTCCGGATGGTCTCGGCGCGAAGCGGAGAAAAATCATGCAGCCCGACTCGCACCGATGCTTGCATTTCCTTCAATTGCGCGAGGACGTCACGATGGTCCAACAGCGCCTTGAATTCCGCGGCTGGCAGTTCGCAGAAGAAGGAGAGGTGCGGTGCAGCCCACAGCGTGGAACTCGTCATCGCAAACCATAAGAGCGCAATCGCTCGCCGCATGTTCCTCCCGTTTCCGGATTGCAGGAAGCCACTCATTTTAAGCTCAGACGAAAGCAAACCCGCTCCGCCTCTTCTTCTCTCTTTTTCCGCTTTACACCCCGCTCTCGTAGCACTACGCTATCTGCAACTGGCCAGCGATTTGGGGTGCAGTATGCGAAGTTCCTGGTTGCCCGTCCTAGCCTTTCTCGCCCTTTCTGCAGTAGCGGAAGAAGCGGCTTCTCCCCTGCCGGACGTCCCTGCCCATATGACCATTCCGGCGCAACTGAGCAAGACGATCCGCACCGACAAGACCCACGTCGGCGACAAGGTCGAGTTCAAAACAGTGGAACCGGTGCTGATTGGCAAAGGTGTGATCATGCCCATCGACACCAAGCTGCACGGGCGAGTGCTGGGAGCAGCTTCGCGCCAGGCGGACAAACCGTCATGGCTGGTGGTGCTGGTCGACAACGCAGAATGGAAAAACCACAGTCTTCCGCTGCACGCCTTCATCGTGTCCCTCATCAACGGGAACGATCAGCCCAGCGCTTCGTCCGACCCGGCTCTGCCCCGGCTGCTCACCAATCGCCACCGTGGCGATCCTGGCCCCCTTTACGATCCGAATGGGCCGAATGCGCGATCGGCTCTGGCCCGGCCGCCGCACGACACCAGCACTGTGGGACAGGACAATCTCGTCGTGATCGACCGCCAACTCGAGGACGTGAAGGTTTTCCGCGCCCAAAACGGCTTGATCTTTCTGCTGTCGAAGAAGGAAAACCTGAAGCTGCCCGGCGGGCTATTTTTTATGCTGGAGCAGCAACCGGTAACTCCGGCCCTCGCCCCCGTGTCCGCTACTTCACAGTGATCTAGGTTCGCGCGATTAAGACGAGCGACTGTCGACGTATTCTTGTTAGCTGGCTACTACAAAGAACGGCAGGGTCAGCGTTTCGCTGGTGGCGGTCGTGCACACCAGGCTCAGCTTGCCCTCCGTTTCCGTCGTCTTCGGCGTCAGGTAAACCTCGAGTTTTGTGCCGCCGCCATACACCGTAAAAGGTTGTGAAACCGCCGACGCCGTTTGCCCGGCTGGAGCAGGCAGCGTCAACGTTACATCCGCGATCTGGTCCAGCGCCGTCCCTGTCCATTCCAATGGACCGCGGGCGTCCTTCGTGACCTGGGGCGGCTTGCCGCTGCTATCGATCGTAGCTTTCGGTTGCGGCTTCTCTTCCTGCGGAATCTTCAGCAGATAGGTATCGGACGAACCCTGGCTCGGGTCGTTCGATGCCTGCCGCAGCAGCATGTACTGGTACTTCGCAATCGTGTCTGTCGGTATTCTCAGGATCAGTTCCGTGTTCTGACCGGAAGCGGAGTTGAGGTTGGTAATTCTCTGGAGTTGTGGGGTCCCTTCGACATACAACATGTCCAATTCCACGCTCATGGGACGCTCGAAGCCCAACGGATATGCGATCCGAAACACCGAGTCGTTACCGCTTGCGCCCAGGCGGTCGACGGTTGGCTCCGAGAAGCTCAGCGGCATGGACGACTGGTAATCGAAGCCGCAGAACGGAACGCGAAACGATACCGAGGGATTCCTGGGCGGAGCCTTCGCCGAAATCCATGCCTCGACCCGGACGTAATTCGCGGTTGCGGATGCCGATGCCTGATTCGCGGTTGCGGATGCCGAGGCCTGATCGCCCACCGCCTGCGGCGAACGGTCGTAATAGTCGTAGGGCATCGCCACTGGTTCTTGCGCGATGAACAAGATCGGCTCGGGAAGCTTGGCCAGATGCTCAACCGTTAAATTCTTATTGTTGCCGTCGGGATCCAGCCCATTGACATCGATGCTTATTCGATAGGCCTTCATCTGGCGGCTCAGCCGGATGTTGGCGCGGGTGATCCACAGGCTGGTCACGGGCAGTTTGTGCTGGCGGCATTTTGAGCTGGAACGATGGTCCGAAGCGGCCGCTTAGAACCGCATCGGCGTTGGCCAGCGACGCGATCGGAGTCTCGAACTCCAGCGCCTGATCGGATTTCAAAGTGAGGTTCTGGTCCTCTTCCCGGTGAACCACGCCGCCGATCACGACCTTGGTGCCGGAGAAGAAGTTGCATCCGTTCACAATCACGGTGGCGCGGTCGCCCCCCGAGTTCACCCACTTGATGCCGGTGACCTGGGGCGCCAGAGCGGACTGGATCTGCGCCGTGTTAGGAATTCTCAGTTCTTGCGTTTCGGAGGTGATGGTTCCAGAGGTGTTGATCTCCCACGGCAGCCAGCCCGACCTGGGAGCGGTAGTCTGGCGCTTGCGATCGTAGCGTCGCCAGTACGACCGCGTTCTCACCTCGAGCACCGACTCATCCGCTGGTTCATCGGTCTGCTTTCGGTACGGCGATTACGGCCAGCATCTGCCGCACTCCAGGCGAAACGGTACGGCGTCCCAATACCGGCCGGAACTCCCAACCAAACACGATGTCGCTGCGATCATTCTCGAAAAGGGCCGGCGCGGCTTGCGGGCTGCGCTCGAAGGCGATGGTGTCGGAGTCGCGATGGACGAAGAGCTGTTGAGATTTTTTCCCGCTGCCGATTCCCAGCGTCAGAACGCGGGCCACTGCCGAGCCTTCAATTGAGCGCTCGCTGCTGCTGACGGTCTGGGCGTTGTAAGTCTTTTCCTGGGGCATGAGAGCGACGAGGGAAACCGGCAAAGCGGGAGCTGCAGCGCCCGCTACCGGCCGCATGCGAACCGCCACTTCGGTCACCGCAACGCAGTCTTCATAGCGGGCAGGCGGCGTGATGGAAACCTGGAAGCCAAGCACGGTTTGCAGCCGCGATTGGTTATCGATCATGCGGTCCGACAGCGAGCGCTCGTACAAGGTTTGCAGGTTGACGATTTGCGACGCCAGGTTGAGCTGGTTGTTGAGCACATCCCCCGCCGCCAGCCCGATAGGAGGCTTGAAGTCGGAACGGGGCGCGTCGGAGGTTCCCGTCTTTCCGTCGTCGCCGTCCTTCTTCTCCTTGTCGCCACCGCCGTCACCGCTGGCCGCGGCGACCTTGGCCGCCAGCTTCACGGCCAGGCTGGTCTCACTTGAGGATTGCCCCTGATAGTTGGGCAGGCTTTCGGTGACGTTTTGATTGACGACTTTGAGGGTTTCGAGGCCGGCGTTCAGCCGCTCGATGCGCAGCGACAGCGCGCGATTGTCGAAGGCCTTGGCCTGCCCAATGACGATGCCATTACCGGTGGTGTCTCGCGGTATGTAGCCTCGCCGCCAGAGGTAGTACAGAAACAGCAATACCGCGGCGATGGCGGCCAGAATCACCAGGTCGCGCCAGTTCGTCGCAGCGAACTGTCCCAACTTCGTCAGCCAGACTTCTTGCATACCCACTCGTAGACCACGGTTCCGTCAGGTTTAGGCACTGCCTCCCAGACCGGTTCTTGTCCCGCGGGACATTGCAGAGGCAAGTGCTTCACGAAGACAGTAACTGACTTCACCTCGTACTCGTGTATCCCGCCTTCGCTCAGGGCCTGACGCACCGCCTCGCGCACCTTGTGCTTGGTGGCGTGCAATCGCTGCCGCATGTCTTCATCATCCAGGCTCATCAGTTCAGATTCCATGGCGTAACTCCCGGAGTGTCGAGGTTCGTGCCGTGCATTGTAACCTGTAACATCTCGCGGACGACAGATGCTCTAACGGATTCGCGTAAATCGGCCGCGTCTCCGCGTGGGGTACGCAGAATGTAATCGATGGGGCTGCACCGAATTCGGCTGCCCAAGGCGTGACGAAGGAAATGGCAAACCCGGCGTTTTGTACCAGCTTCAATTCCGGCGGCTACACCGGCTGGGAGAGCGGCTGCTGCGGCACGTCCGCGGCCGCCTTGCCGATGCAATGGTACTCGAAGCCCAACTCGTTCATTGTTTCTGAGTTTAGCAAGTTACGTCCATCGAGGACCAGAGGCCGCGCCATCAGGGTCTTCACGCGGCGCCAGTCCAGCTCCTTAAACTCAGGCCATTCGGTGGCAATCACCAGCGCTTCGGCGCCGGTGGCGACGGCGTAGGCTGATTCACAATAGGTGACCGCCGGCAGCTCCGCTTTCGCTTTGTCCATCGCTTGCGGGTCATAGGCCTGAATTTCAGCCTTCTCTTCCAGCAATCGGCGGATCAATTCCAACGCCGGCGCAAAGCGAATGTCGTCGGTCTCCGGCTTGAACGCCAACCCCAGCACGCCAATTCGCTTGTGCTTCACGATCCATAGCGCCTGATGTGCTTTCTGCAGAAATTGCTCGACCCGGCGCTGGTTCACGGCCTCCACCGCGCGCAGCAGCGACACGTCAACGCCCGCCCGTTCCCCGACTTTGATGAACGCCTGAATATCTTTGGGCAGGCAGAAGCCACCGAATCCCAGCCCCGGCCGCAAAAATGAAGGCCCGATGCGCGGATCCAGTCCCATCGCCTGGATCACCTGCTCGACGTCCCCGTCCGTCGCTTCGCAAACGTCGGCGATCAGGTTGGCGTAGGAAATCTTGACCGCCAGGAAGGTATTACAGGCGTGCTTGATCAATTCCGCACTGTTGATGCTGGTAACGAGGAATACGGGAGCAGACCTCGCTGGGCACGCTCCCGCATGCACCGGGCACAGGAAACTTTGTTCAACGATGGGACCATAAATCTCGCGTAATTGCTTTTCCGTGGCTTTGTCCTCCACGCCGACGATGATGCGGTCTGGGTGCAGGAAGTCGAATGCGGCGGTCCCTTCGCGAAGAAACTCGGGGTTGGAAGCCACGGAAAACGAATATTGCGAACCTGCGTTGCGGGCGTAAATGGCGAGCGCCCGCTTCAGCTTCTGACCCGTCCGGGTGGGCACGGTACTTTTTTCCACCACCAGCTTCGAGCTGCGCGATTCGGCCACGATGGTTCGGGCCGCGCTGTCGATCGCGCTCAGGTCGGCGTCGCCGTTCGGCAGAGGAGGCGTTCCAACACAAATAAAGATGGCATCGCCAAAGCGGATGGCTGCGCCGAGGTCATTGGTAAACGACAGGCGCTGCCCCTGCACATTGCGGGCCACGATACCGTCCAGCCCCGGTTCGTAGATCGGCAGGCTTCCCTGGTTCAGGGTCTGGATCTTGGACGCATCATTGTCCGTACACACAACTTCGTGACCAATCTCGGCCAGACACGCTCCGGTCACGAGTCCGACGTAGCCGCAACCTAGAATCGAAATTCGCACTGCCATTTCCCCTGAAAACTGTCGGTGACAAGTATTTACCGCTTATATTCTCCCTGCCGGGAGCGCCGCACTAACGCATGTTATTGATGCTCAAAGCCCAGTCCATACGACTTTGTGGGAACGGCTATCACTCCGCCCTGCCACGCCAATGGAAACCGTACAGAATCGCTGATTTAGGATAGTGTACCGCGTTGTTACTAGAATGACGGACAATATTAGTGGCGCGGCAGACCACGCATCGGATTCTGCCGCCTTCCCCTTCGGCTCTTACGTATTCTCGAAAATGCGTTGCCGTTTTTCCCGAAGCGCGACGGCTTGCCGGGGCAAACCTCGGTGCCGTGAAGATCAGGTAAATAACTAGAATTCCGCTGACATCGCGAGCACTTAAGGCAATAATTCCCCTCCACCCATTCGCGAACTCGGATGTACGTAGCGGAGGATTATCATGGAGACACTTTAGGCATTGCTCTCGATTGCGATATTGGCCTGTGCTGCGAGCGCGACGATGCTCGATTCCACAGCTACTAGCGACTCGACACATGTGTGTCTCCCATTTCAAGCGCTGGGCTGACGGAACAACCTGACCGGCACGGGGCACGCATCAGTCGGCCTCACCCATGCGGGGCCGGATACATCCCGGCTCGCGTCCGAATGGCGTTTCGCAAAAGCGCGTATACTAGAAGTATCTTGCGGCGCGCGAGATGGACGCTTCCGCTTTCTTCCGAGCCACCAAGAAGGCGCACTTTTCAATTCCCCTCACCCAGGTTCGCCACCGCCCTGTCGCTGTTTCTTCTAGTTGTTTCGAATAAAAGTTTGCCGGCAGCCGGCCGCTTCGTCACCGAGGTCAACTGAAATGAATCTGGGACACCACAACAATGGACACAAAACGCCGGGGGAAAAAATCAGCATCCTGCTGATGGACACCAACGCGGAGAGACGGGCCCTGCGTAAGAAAATCATGGCGCTGCACGGAGTGGAAGTGATCGGCGCCAGCGACCTGACGGAGGCGAGCTCGATCTGGCACCGTGACCGCTACGACATGGTGCTGCTGGACATTCGCACCGACCACCGCGGCTGCATGGCGTTTCGCGAGGAAATCAGGAAAGACAACCCGCTGCAGATCGTCGCCTTCCTGGTGGGCAAGCCTTCGTTCGTCGATCTGGAACCGATGCAAGGGTCGTATGTGGCCGAAGAACATGGCGCGCAGTGGGGCGATTCGATGCGCAAGGCGGTTCGCGAAAGTTGCGACTCGCTGCAACAACGAAATGGCTTCGTGGAAGCTACCTGGAGAATTGCCGCGGGAAGAAAGATGAACGGCACGCCGTCCAACGGCTCCGAGCCTGGAGAATCCAGAGCGCCGGCCATGAGCCCGCTCGACTACATTCCGGATGCCGGCGAAGCTTGAGCCCATGCCGGCCAGCCACGCACAGTTTTGAACCGCACGCTTCACCTTCACTTCCGGTAAGCGATGGGCCGCTCACTCACCATCGCAGGGACAAGTCATGCTAGCCGAGACGTCCATGAAGCCTGCCAGCAGCGAAATGCCAATCAAGGCGACCCAGCCGGTGCAGCTCAATCACATTCTTACCAGTGCCGTGGTTCTGAACTGGGATGCCCTGACCTCCTCTGGCGGGCGCGTCCGACTGGAGTATCACGTGGGTGCCGATGGCTCGCTGGACGACCTGAAGATGTGGGGATCGGCGCGCGAATATTGGAGCCTGATCTGCGCCTACTCGGTGAATCCCGGCTGGTCAGATGGGCCCCGCTTCAGCAATGGCTTTCATTCCCGGGCGCTCGGCCGGATGCTGCAAGCCATCATGATGAACCAGAGCTTGTTCCGTCACGACCAGGGACCCAACAGCAACGGTCTGCTGGAGATCGGCGTTCCCAGCCTGCAGGACTGCGAAGCCGCGCGGGTGCTGGTGAACGATACCTTTCAGCGTCCAGCGTAGGGCGCTGCGGTTCGATCGCCACCCAGCACCGCGAATGTAAATGCAGGCCCGGCCTCCAAGCCGCGTGGTGAGCGCGTCAGACCAGCGATGCAGACTCTCGTTACCGAATGACCCGCTCCATCCTGGCCCGACTGCTATTTCAAATACGCACGCACCAGCGCGATCAAGTCTTCACCCAGTTCTTCGGGTGAATCCATCTTGTGGTGGGGATTGATCATGTGCAGGCGGATGTGGTCCTCCAGAACTTCCGCCATGAGGCCGTTAACGCCACCGCGAATCGCGGCCAACAGCATCAGGATGTCAGCGCACTCGTCCCCAGCCTCCAGGGCTCGCTCCACGGCCGCGAACTGGCCCCGGATGCGCTTGATGCGAAATAATAAGTTCTGTTTCTCTTTGGAAATCTCGGGAATCTTGTCTTTTATTTTTTCCTGCATTGTTGGTTTTTCTCTTGCCAGTACCCTAGGGGGGTATGATATAAGAGCTTTGGCGGGAAATCCATAGCTCCCGTCGAGGAGTATCTAAGGACGTATGAACGCACAATTTGGACCAGAGCCTCCGAGTAGCCTCGGCGGCGTTCCGGTGTAGAAAGAGCGGTACGGTGTCCCGATAAGCATTTGTATCCTGCCTATCGCCTCACCTCTGCTTCTTCTGCCTGACAACTGAAGAACCAGGGATCGAGGCCGTGCCGCTCCGGCACAAGTTCTCAACCCCAAAGCCAATTTCGACGAACATCACGGCCAATCAGCATTGCCGTTTTGCGATCGGCGCCTGCTCGTGACGATCCGCGTCACAGTTGGCTGCGCTGTGTCGTCAGTTCGTCGAAAAAACCAGCGCAGGAGGTAAGCCATGGCAGCCATCAACCTACTTGCTTTTCCCCGGCATCTTCACTCTTCCGCACAGCGGTTGCGACTTCGGTTTGCGATCACGCCGAAACCCACGTTCCGGTCATGCGCGTTCCCGTCGTGAGCGCGCGGTGGACAGTGGAAATCAACCGCGATGGTACCCGCCGCCTGGTCGAACACTGGTCCGCAAATCAGCCAACGAAATGAAAAGCGCGCGCTCGGGCCAACCATCGGGCCGTCGCTCTCGCGACACTCGGTAGTGGGAAGTGACCCACAACCCGGCGCTCGATGGACTCGCCGCGGTGCTCGCTTTCGGCTAAACTGACCTGACCGACACACCACTGCCTCGGATAAGATGCCGGGCGCAACGAAAACTCTCAGCGAGGTATATCTTGTTGCACCTACCCGGCGATTTCAACCGAGGTCCGGCGCAGCCCTGGCGCGCGGCGATCCATCATCGCAAATCCGGACCGCTCGCAATCCTGCTCCTCTTTCTGGCAGGCGTGCTGGCATCGGCACAGGAGCAACCCACCCAGAAGAAGCTTCCGGACGCACCTTCGCCGGGCGCGATGACCCAGGCCGGACAAGCCGTGGGCGGAGCCTTCGAAGCCGGCCTTGGGATGGTGGACCTTGCGGCGCGTACCTCGCTGATCTTTCCCGCCCTGGCGACCTCGACGCGTCCGTTGACCAGCGCGGAGAAGTTCAAACTGTTCGCCAGCAATAGCATCTCTGGCGCTTCGATTCTCAGTTCGCTGGCCGGCGCGGGCATTGGGCAGGCGACCGACAGCCCGCAAGGCTATGGGCAGGGCGGCGAAGGCTACGCCAAGCGCTTCGGAGCATCGATGGCACGCAGAGCTTCGAGCCAGTTCTTCGGGACCTGGCTGCTGGCGTCGGCGCTGCATGAAGACCCGCGATATTTTGTGAAGCCCACGTCGGACATCAAAGCCGCAGTGGGATACGCGGTGCGGCGGACCTTTGTGACCCGTGACGATCGAGACGGCCACACTGTGGCGAACTGGTCGGGCCTGGTGGGTCCCCTGGCGGGGGAAGCCCTGGCCAACGCCTATATGCCCCCAGATGCACAGACGGCGGGAAAGACCTTCGAGCGCTATGGGATCGACATTGCCGCGACCGCCGCCGGTAACGTGGTGAAGCAGTATTGGCCGACCATCGTGAAGAGGTTGCAGCCGCGGCATCAGACGTCGGCGACAACTGCGCCGGCACCGACAGGAAAGCATTAGGGGGCAATGGTTAGTGGACAGTGGTTGAAATGCTGTTCTTAACCGCCACGGACATGGTGGCTTCCCACCACCGCTCCAAGATACAGGACAGACAAGCCCGTGGAATTGCTCTTGCCGCCCGAGAGGGCTACAGGATACACTCCCGCTCTCTGTTCTTCGGCTCCGACACATCCGTCTGACGGCACTCACGCCCCAGAAAGCAGCGTGATTGGTCGCAGGCAACAGATGCGTTCGAGCCCGTGGTTTCGGGGCGCGTGACGCCCAGAGTTTGAAGACAGCATTACCGGATGCTCATCACTGGTGTCATTTCTGGAGCGTGTGACTGCGGAGTCAAGCGGCTGGCGCATTTAGCCTCCGTAGCGCTCTGGCTTCTGCTCGCGGCGCTTCCCTTCCCGCTGACGTTGCGTGCGCAGGACAAAGCTGACCAGCCGGACGTGTTGACGGTCGACGATGCGGTGAAGATCGCGCTGGCCAACAACCGCAACCTTAAGATCGTCTCGCTGAACCTCGATGTCCACAAAGAGAAGCTGGCGGCGGACAAAACCAAGCGCCTGCCGTCGTTCAGCACCTACGTCTTTGGTTCGCAACTGCTTAGCCCGATCTCCTATACGTTTCCGGCCGGCGAGTTTGGCACCTATCCCGGCCACAGGTCCGATTCCCGCGACGACCACCTACATCACCACGCCCGCGCAACCTACGGCACTGGTAACCGCCAGCGCATCGCAACCGCTGCTGTCGCTCTACCGCATCAACCTTTATTTGAAAGGGCAGGAACTCCAGGTGGAACAGGCGAAAGAGCAATTGCTGGGCGAGCGCCAGACGGTGGTCGACGATGTCCGGCAAGCCTATTACAAGGTCATTCAGATTCAAGATCAAATCGATTCCATGCAGGCCAGCATCAAGCAGTACCAGGAACTGGATCGCATCACCCTGCAGTACGTTTCGCAGCAGGTAGCGCTGAAGTCGGAAAATCTGGAGGTCAAGGCCAAGCTGGCCGACGAGCAGTTGAAAGTGCTGAAGGCTCAGGACAATCTGGAAACCGCGAAGGAAACGCTCAACGACCTGTTGGGGCGCAACCTCAATACGCCATTTCGCACGGCGGCGGTAGCGCCGGTTTCCGCGGTGGAAGAAAACCTGGAGATGGCGGAGGCCAAGGCGCTGGAGCAGAATCCGCAAGTGGCGGAAGCGGAAATCGACGTGAAGCAGGCGACCAACGCGCGCGCTCTGGCCAAGGCGCAATTCATCCCCGACCTGAACATTTCCGTGCAGTACACCTCGCCCTTTGGCTATGACTTTGTGCCGCAGAACGTGGCCAACGCCGGCTTCGAGTTCCGCTGGGAGCCGTTCGACTGGGGACGCCGCAAGCACGACGTGGCCGAGAAGACGATCAACATCGAGCAGAGCAAGCTGAAGCTCAGCAGCACCAAGTCACAAATCCTGATCAACGTGGGCGACAAGTTCCGTGCCCTGCGGGAAGCCCGGGCGGCGGTGGCGGTGGCCCAGGCCAAGCAGGAGGCGTCGCGCGAGAAGCTGCGCGAGGTAACGCTGCAGTACCAGCAGAAGACCGCGCTGCTGCGCGACGTACTGCAACAACAGGCTGCCACCGAGAGTGCGGATTCGGACTATAACAACGCGGTGGCCGAGTTCTGGAGCGCCAAAGCAGGCTTCCAGAAATCGATAGGTGAGGAATGATGCAGAGCAAGCGGCAGAGGCGGAGCATGGTTGCGACTTCCCTGCTGGCAGTCTCCCTGGCGGGCGCCACGCTGATGAGTGGTTGCCGGGAAGCCACTTCCACGCCGCGGCCGATGACTCCGGTGCGCACCAGCGAAGTGCAGTCGATCAACGCAGGAACCTCGAATACATACTCGGCCAACATCCAGCCCTATCAGCAGGTCGACCTGGCCTTCAAATCAAACGGATATCTGACCAGCATCCGCCAGGTAAAAGACGCGAACGGACAAGTGCGCAACATCGACCAAGGCGACTGGGTGACCAGGGGCACGGTGCTGGCGACGGTCGATCAGAGCGATTACAAGGAGAAGCTGCAACAGGCCAATGCGCAACTGGCGCGCGGCCAGGCCAACTACGAGCGCGCCAAGCTGTCGTTCGATCGCATGTCGGTGCTGTACAAGAACGGGGCTGCCACGGTGACCGACTATGACAATGCCAACGCGCAAGTGCTCGACACCCAGGCATCCATTCAGAGCGCCAAGGCCAGCATCGCGGAGGCGCAGATCGCGCTGGCGTATTGCGAACTCCGCGCGCCCTTCGATGGCTGGGTGGTGAAGCGCAATGTCGATGTCGGCCAACTGGTGGGACCTGCGACCAACGGCTTCACCATCTCGGACGTGCGTTCGGTGAAGGCCGTGTTCGGGGTGCCGGATACGGCAATGGAACACATTCGGCTGGGCAGCCCGGAGACCATCACCACCGATGCTGTGGCGGGAAATTTCAATGGACGAGTGACTTCGATCTCGCCGTCCGCCGATCCCAAGAGCCGGGTGTACTCGGTGGAAGTGACCTTGCCCAACCGCGACAACCGGCTGAAGGCTGGGATGATCGCGTCCATCACCATCTCGCCGGGACCGGTGAGCCAGCGGGTGACGGTCGTACCGCTGACCGCGGTGGTGCGGAGTTTGGATAATCCGAACGGCTTTGCGGTGTTCCTGCCGGAAGGCAGTGGGGACACCGTGAAGGTGCGCCTGGTGGATGTGGAACTGGGCGCGGCCTACGGGAACTTGATTGCCGTAACGCGGGGGTTGAATCCGGGCGATCGGGTGGTAACCACCGGGGCGACGATGATCAAAAACGGCGAAGAGGTGAAGGTGATTCCGTGAGAGCAAGTGGTTAGTGGTTAGTAGTTAGTAGTTAGCGGTTAGTCGGTGGTGGATAGAGGTCACTGGGTAGTCGCCATTTGTTGGGAATCTCTGATTAAGCCCAATCTTTTGAAGGGGACGGCCTTCAGGCCGTCCGTAAGGGCCGCAAAATGAACGCGGCTTTAGCCGCGGAGGGACCGTCCATTGACTTAATCAGACCTTCCTTAGAGGTCGCTGAATAGGCGCCATTTGTTAGTTGTCAGAACTGGTTTCAAGAATCGATCTTTGAAAGGGCACGGCTTAACAGGCCGCGGAAAAACTCGAGCTTCTGGTAGAGCTGGCCTTCAGGCCAGCGTCTAAGCTCTTTATTTTTCTCTTTCCGAGGGGCTTCAGCCCCGAGGAAATTGCATGTGACAAGTCTAGCGCCAAGCGAAGGGCGAACCGCAAAGAGCGTTTAAACCAAAGCGATGGCCCACGTCCACAAAACCGACGCGCAGTACATTGCGGAGACGCACAACGTTGCGCGCTTCTTCACCGAGCATCGCCAGGTGGCGCTGGTGTTGCTGCTGGCGACCTTCGTGTGGGGCTGGTATGGCTACCAGCACATGCCGAAGCGCAAGGACCCGAACATTCCGGTGCGGGTGGCGGCGGCACAGTGCCAATGGCCGGGAGCGACAGCGGAACAGGTGGAAGAGCTGGTCACGCGCCCCATCGAGCAGACCATCGCGCTCAACAGCACGATCAAGCAGCCGAGTCCGTCGGACTTCGGAATCCGTTCCATCAGCTTTCCCGGGATGGCGATGGTGTACGTCCAGCTTTCCGACAATGTGAACGACAAGACGCGCCAGTTCTCGGACATTAACCTGAAGCTCAACCAGCTGAACGCGAATTTGCCGCGCGGCGCGGGACCGATCCAGTTCAACAGCGACTTCGGGGACACGGCGGCGCTGATGCTGACCGTGGCAAGCCCGCTGGCTTCGGCCACCGAGATTTCGCTGCGCGCCCGGGCCGTACGCGATCTGATCGAGCGAACCCGGGCGGAAGAAGGGCGCAACGCTCCACAGCCGAGGGTGAGCATCATCTCGTCGTTCCCCATGTCGGTTTCGCCAACCCTGGTGCGGCAGACGTTCCAGGAGGTGATCGAGTTGGGCGCGCAGAAGGGCGCCCTGCGCGACCTGCACTTCTTCCAGGCGCCGGGCTTTGTGGGGGTCGATGTCAGTACCAGCCTGGATGACACAGCGTTGCGGACTCTCGGCAATCAACTGATTAACGAGCGGGTGCATCGCTCCGAGCTGCATCCCGATGCCTGGGTGGCGATGTTCGTGCGTGATCCGGCGGACACCGAGGCACGCATGCAGGAGGTTGCCGGCGCGAAGTATTCCTACAGCGAACTCGACGACTACACCGACCTGATCCAGCGCACCCTGCAAGGCGCGCCCGAGGTGTCGCAGGTATCCCGCTCCGGAGTGCTGCCGCAGCAGATCTATCTGGACTATTCGCAGCAGCGCCTGGCGCAGTACGGTTACGATCCTTCGAAACTCAAGGACGTGCTGGGAGCGCAGAATATCACCCTGCCCGCCGGCTCGCTCGAGGTGGGCTCGAAGGACATCGACATTAACCCCTCGGGGCTGTTTCCCGACGCGCAGGCGATTGGCAACGTGATCATCGGCGTCTCGAGTTCGAACAGCCCGGTGTACCTGCGCGACCTGGTGGACATTTCGCGCAGCTACCAGAGCCCGCCGCAGTTCCTCAACTTCCTGACCTGGCAGGGCCCCGACGGCAAGTGGATACGCAGCCGCGCCATCACCCTCGGCGTGAACATGCGCGACGGCCAGCAGATCAACCTGTTCGGGCAGCACGTGGATGAAGCCCTGACGGTCGGTGAAGCAGTACCTGCCGGAAGACCTGGTGATGGTGCACACCTCGGACCAGCCGGTGCAGGTGAAAGAGAACATCGACCTCTTCATGGACGCGCTGTACGAGGCCATCGGGCTGGTGGTGCTGGTTTCGCTGATCGGATTCTGGGAGTGGCGCTCGGCGCTGCTGATGGCGATTTCCATCCCCATCACGCTGTCGCTGACCTTCGGCATGATTTACCTGCTGGGTATCGATATTCAGCAAGTATCGGTGGCGTCGCTGATTATCGCGCTGGGGCTGCTGGTGGACGATCCCGTGGTGGCGGGCGATGCCATCAAGCGCGGGCTGGCTGAGGGCGAGTCGCGGGAGGTTGCGCCCTGGCTGGGACCGACCAAGCTGGCCACCGCCATCATGTACGCGACCGTGACCAACGTGGTGGCCTACCTGCCGTTCCTGCTGGTGACCGGCACCACCGGAGAGTTCATCTACAGCCTGCCGGTGGTGATGACGTGCGCCCTGGTGGCCTCGCGGCTGGCATCGATGACGTTCATTCCGCTGCTGGGATATTACATCCTGCGGCCGGACAAAAAGCCGGAGAAGCCGATCGAGGAGCGGCGGACCCAGGGATTCACCGGGGGCTACGCGCGCGTCGCCAAGTTTGCCATCGAACATCGCTGGAAGGTCGCGGTCGCGTCGCTGGGATTCCTGTTGCTGGGCGGCGTGCTGTTCAAGCAGCTCAAGTCGTCGTTCTTCCCCGACGACGTGCAGTACTGGTCGTACATCGATGTCTGGCTGCCCAACGATGTGAACCTGGAGGCCACCCAGCAAGGCGGCCACGCAGGTGGAAAACATCATCCGTCAGCAGGCGGAGGAGTGGGGCAAGAAGCATCCGGGCAAGGACGGCAAGCCCAGCGAGATCCTGCGCTACGTCACCACGTGGGTGGGAGGCGGAAGCCCGCGCTTCTGGTTTTCGCTGTCGCCGCAGGCGCGGCAGTTGAACTATGCGCAGGTGCTGGTGGAACTGAACGATAAGGAGATTACGCCGGACTTTGTCGAACCAGGTGCAGCCCATCATCACCGCTTCCCTGCCCGGGGTACGCGCCGACTTCCGGCAGTTGCAGACCAATCCGGTGAACTACCCGGTCGAGATACGGATCGCCAACCAGGCTGACGTCAGCACGGCCGCGAGCGCCCAGGACATTCGCACGCTGCGCGCGATTGCCCGGCAGGTCGAGGACATTTTGAACTCATCGGATGCGGCCCGGCGGGTGCGCAACGAATGGCAGAGCGAGAGCTCGCAGGTGACGCTGAAAATCGACCCGGACCGCGCCAACCTGGCGGGGATCACGAACTACGATGTTGCCAACTCGGCCACGGGAGCGTTGAGCGGCGTCCCCGTGACAGCCCTGCAGGAGGGCGACAAGAACATCCCGGTGGTGGCGCGCTTGCGCGGGGATGAGCGGGCGCAATTGTCGGACATTCAAAACCTGTACGTCTATTCGTCGCAGACCTCGACCAAGATTCCGCTGATACAGATCTCGCAACTGGAGAACAGCCTGCAGAACCAGCGCATCATTCGCATCGACCACTTCCGGTCCATCTCGGTCTTCGCCTTCCCGGCTCCGGGACGGCTGGCGTCAGAGATATTGACCGTGGCGCTGCCCAAGTTACGCGATTTGCAAACTAGGATGCCGCCGGGATACGTGCTGCGCATTGGCGGCGAGTACGATAAACAGACCACCGGATTCAAGAACCTCGCGGTGGTGCTGGCCATCTCGGTAGCAGCGATCTACCTGGCGCTGCTGTTCCAGTTCAACAACGCCATCAAGCCCTTTCTGGTGTTTGCGGCCGCGCCGTATGGCGTGATGGGAGCGATCCTGGGTTTGTGGGTGATGAACACCTCGTTTGGGTTCATGGCGTTCCTTGGCATTGCCAGCCTGGTCGGGGTGATCGTGAGCCACGTGATTGTGTTGTTCGATTTTATCGAGGAGATGCACGCCAAAGGAGAGCCCTTCGAGCAGGCGGTGATCGACGCAGGTATTATACGGTTGCGGCCAGTGCTGATCACGGTGGGCGCCACAGTGCTGGCGCTGTTTCCGCTGGCCATGCACGGTGGGCCGCTGTGGCAGCCGCTGTGTTACGCGCAGATCGGCGGACTGACGGTGGCGACGTTCATCACGCTGCTGATGGTGCCGGTGCTGTACTCGATCATGGTGCTGGATCTGAAGATTTTGACCTGGGACAAACCGGCGCAGACGGTGCAAGAAGCAGGAACGGCGATGGCGCAAAGCGCCCACGCCGAGTAAAGTCATTCTGTCAGTCAAACGAGCGAAAAGAGGAATATTCAATGACGACGAACGCAATGAAGATGGCACGTGGCATCAAACGCAATGGCGCGCTGTGGACCATGGCCGCACTAATAACCCTGACCCTGCTAAGCACGGCGGCTGCGTTCGCGCAGAGCCCTGAGCTACAGCAAAAGCTGGCCGCTGCTGAAGCAGTCGATCCAGGCGAACCAGCAGAGGCTGCATCAATACTCGTGGATCGAGACGACTCAGCTTACCCTGAAGGGCGATCCGAAGCCGCCCAAACAGAACCAGTGCCAGTACGGTCCGAATGGCCAGGTGGTGAAGACGCCCATCGGGCAACCGCAGCAACAACAGCAGGAGAGTGGCCGGCGGGGACGAGTGAAAGAACACGTCGTCGAAAAGAAGACGGAAGAGATGCAACAGTACATGGGGCAGGTGAAGACCTTGCTGGGCATGTACGTTCCGCCGAATCCGCAAAAAATGCAGGCGGCGTTCAAGGCGGGCAACGCCTCGATCGCTCCGGCGAGCGGCGCAGTCAACCTGGTGTTCAAGAACTACGCTCAGGCCGGAGACCAGATGACGGTGACCTTCGATCCTGCGGCCAAGAAGGTTTCGCACGTGGACGTCAACACCTACATGGACAAGCCCGGGGACACGGTCACCCTGGCCCTGAACTTCGCCAGTCTGCCGGATGGGACCAACTACGTGCAGCAGTCAGTGCTGAATGCGACTGCGAAGCAACTGGTGGTGACCACGACGAACTCGGACTACCAGAAGCTGGGCCAGTAGCGGCGCGGCCGCCACGTTTTGAAGGGGCGCGGCTTCAGAGGCTGCTGAAAAAAGAGGTTCCAGGGTAGAGCTGGCCTTCAGGCCAGCGTCTAAGCCGATGCAAATACATAGGGGCTTTAGCCCCGGTTGCACGATGAACGGACTTTTTCAGCAACTTCTTCAGCCGCGCCGTTAAGCTTTACTTTCCCCATCCCGCGCGGACTTTAGTCCGCGCGGCACCCGCTTCTCGACCTTTTCTCGCAGCGTTCAAGGCACGCCTTTCGCAACCCAATCGCCGCACCGGGGTTTTCATCTGGCAGCGCAATGGTGTAACTTGCCCTTGTCCCTCTTTCTATGGCCCAAATACTCGATCGCATCGACTCGCCCGCCGACGTAAAACAACTCTCCCTGGCGGAACTCGAGGCCTTGGCCGCGGAGATTCGCGAAGAGCTGATTTCCGTGCTCTCCAAGACCGGCGGCCACCTTGGCCCGAATCTCGGCGTGGTGGAACTGACCATCGCCATGCACTACGTCTTCGACACCCCCGAGGACCACTTCCTCTTCGACGTCAGCCACCAGGCGTACGTGCACAAGCTGCTGACCGGACGGCGGGAGCAGTTTCACACCATCCGCACGCCGGGCGGGCTGAACGGCTTCATGCTGCGCACCGAGAGCGAGCACGACTGCTACGGCGCGGGGCACGCCGGCACGGCGCTTTCGGCGGCGCTGGGCATGGCGGTGGCGCGCGACAAGGCCGGCGGCAAGGAGCACGTGGTCGCGCGTCGCCGGCGACGCGGCGTTCACCTGCGGCATCACCTACGAGGCGCTGAACAACATCGCGTAGCCAGACCAAGCGCCTGATCGTGGTGCTGAACGACAACGAGTGGTCGATCGACAAGAACGTCGGCGCGATCGCCAGCTATCTGAACAAGATCGTCACCAATCCCAAGCTACGATTACCTGCACGAGCGTGCCGGGAAATTCGTTGAGAGCGTGGGCGGCAAGCGGGCCCTGCGCATGGCGCGCAAGGCGGAAGAGGCTGCCAAGAGCATGCTGTGGCCCAGCGTGATCTTCGAGGAGTTTGGCCTGAAGTATTACGGGCCGATCGATGGCCACGACATCGCCACGCTGATTGAGACGTTCGAGTTTCTGAAGACGCAGGAACGTCCCGTTCTGCTGCACGTGCTCACGCAGAAGGGCAAGGGCTTCGAGCCGGCGCTGCAGAAGCAGAAGAAATTTCACGGCCTGGGGCCGTACGATCCGGAGACGGGCGAGACCAAGCCGCTGGGCCAGCGCACCTATTCCGAGGTCTTTGCCGACACGCTGGTCAAGCTGGCGAATCGTGAACGACAAGGTTGTGGCGATTACGGCGGCGATGCCGAATGGCACCGCGCTCGACCGCTTCCGGCCGCATCATCCGGACAAGTACTTCGATGTGGGCATTGCCGAGGAGCACGCGGTGCTCTTCGCCGCGGGCATGGCGACCAAGGGCTTCAAGCCGTTCTGCGCGATCTACTCGACCTTCCTGCAGCGCGCCTTCGATCCCATCGTGCACGACGTCTGCCTGCAGAATCTGCCGGTGGTCTTCTGCATGGATCGCGGCGGCCTGTCGGGCGACGACGGGCCGACGCATCACGGGCTGTTCGACATCAGCTACCTGCGCGGCATCCCGAACATCGTCCACATGGTGCCGAAGGACGAAGACGAGCTGGCCGACATGCTGTTCACCGCGATGCAGCACGACGGGCCGATCGCGATGCGCTATCCGCGCGGCAGTCGGGCCCGGCACGCCGGTGAAAGATGTACCCAGGGCGCATCCCGATCGGCAAGGCCGAGGTGTTGCAGCACGGCGAGCAAGATCGCGTCGCGATCTTCGCTCTGGGCGCGATGGTGCCGATGGCGCTGGAGATCGCCGGCAAGCTGGAAGCCGAGGGCATTTCCGCGGCGGTGATCAATGCGCGCTTCGCCAAGCCGATCGACATCGAGATGCTGGAGTTTTATGCGCGCAGCGTCGATGTGATCCTCACGCTGGAAGATCACGTGCTGCGGGCGGCTTCGGCAGCGCGGTGCTGGAAGAGCTGAGCAACCTCGGGCTCACCACGCCGGTGGTGCGCATCGGCTGGCCCGACCAGTTCATCGAGCACGGCAAGCCCGACGATCTGCGCAAGAAGTACGGCATCAGCGTGGAAGCGGCGCTGGAGAAGTTGCGGCCACTGCTGCAAATCGCCTGTCGCGAAGCCGCAACCCGCACGCGCGCTGTCCTCGGTACGGGAAAAAACCGGTGCCTGCGAATGACCAGTGCAACCAACCGAATGTGCCTTTCATCCACATAACTGCAAACGCATTTTTTTTTGTGAATCAATCCGGGACTCCGATGAAAGCTGCCGTCTTGACCTCGCCGCAGCAAATTCAGAAGCGCCCTCTGCGCATTGGCCAGGTTCCCGATCCTGAGCCGAAGCCGGGCGAAGTGCTCCTTCGTGTGCGGGTCTGCGGCGTTTGCCGCACCGATCTGCATATCGTCGAAGGAGACCTTCCGCCGCTTCGCAAAAACGTGGTCCCCGGCCATCAGATCGTGGGCGAAGTCGTAGCCGGAGCCACGCTGGAACACCCCGTCGGAACCCGCGTGGGCGTCTCCTGGATTGGCGGAATCGACGGCTCTTGCCCCTACTGTCAACGCGGTCTGGAAAACCTCTGCGATTCACCCACCTTCACCGGCTATTCCGTTGACGGCGGTTATGCGGAATACGCCGTGGCTCGCGCCGATTTCGTTTTTCCCCTTCCCGCAGCCCTTGACGATCTGCACGCCGCGCCCTTGCTCTGCGCCGGCATCATCGGTTTTCGTAGCTTGCGGGTGGCAGGCGTTGAACCCGGCGACCGTGTGGGACTATTCGGTTTCGGCGCATCCGCCCATCTCGCCATCGCCGTCCTCCAGGCCTGGAATTGCGAGGTGTACGTCTCCACCCGGGGAGCCAAGCATCGCGAATTGGCCGCGTCCCTGGGAGCCGCCTGGGTAGGCAGTGAGACCGACAAGCCACCCGTCGCGCTCGACCGCGCCGTCACCTTTGCCCCCAGTGGCGACGTGGTGCTGGCCGCTCTGGCTAGTCTGCGCAAAGGGGGAGTGGTTGCCATCAATGCCATTCACCTGGATCGTATTCCTGCGTTTGACTATGACCGGCTCCTCTGGGGCGAGCGCCAGCTTCGTAGTGTCGCCAACATGACCCGCCAGGACGCCCGCGATTTTCTGCAAATCGCCAGCGACATCGGCCTCCGCCCGAAGGTGACCGCCTTCCCGCTCGATCAAGCCAACGAAGCTCTGCTGGCGGTAAAAAACGACTCGATCGACGGAGCCGCGGCCCTTCGTATAGCAGGGTGATGCCGTATGACAAGGCGGCGTCGGCCGCTTGCGCGACGACGCGTAATGTGCGGGTTTTCCATTCCAGGGATCGAATACAATTATGGGATTGTTGTCTGAACTCGCATCCCTGTAGCTCACTGCGGCACACTGAGCCGCTGGGGGGCCGCAGCAAGCAAATTGGAGAACAGAATAATAATGAACATCGAGATCATTAACGAGCTTTGGTGCTGGCACTTTCACTCCTGCTGGTCGAGCAGCTCGAAGGCCGGCGCTACCGGATGGTCGTGATTCCCGCGGCCCGTGAAGGCATCCGCTTCGGCGGTGGCAGGACCATTCTTTCCGCGGCCTGTGAAGCCGTGCCCTTTCATGACTGGTCCATCAGACCGGTTGCTGAACCGACCTTTTCTCTTTCCGTGCTGTGGCGGGGGCGGGTGGTTTGCGCGGACCGAGGAAGATTTTCTGGCTGGGGGCGGGGTGCTGCGGGGTGAGAGCGCGGCCCTGGGGATTCTCGCGAGTGATGTCGTGCAGGGCTTCGTATCCGAAGACGGCGTTCTTGGCTTGATGGTACTGCCTGGCCGTGAGCATGAGGGGAATGGAAAGGCTCGGGTCGTCGACCGGTCGGTCCTCGGCATGGATGGCTGCGGCTTTTTCAGCGCCCGGGCTAACGGTCTGGGAGTGCAGGCCGGTGACCTCGGTGGTTGGAGTTTCGCCGGACAGAGTTTCGCTGGACAGAGTTTCGGCGGACAGGGTTTCGGGCGCGCGGAGTGCGGTGTCGTCGTCGAGCTCGTAGTCCTGCTCGAAGGCATCGTACTGATTGCGATGGGGTCGTTGGCGTTGTCGGCGGATTCTTTGGCCATGTGGCGCAGGTTGGAACTGGCGGTCTGCAGGGCGTAGAGGACGAGGCCGGCGCGCTTGGGGTCGAGGGTACCGCGGAGCAGGGCGTCGGTGACCTGCATGAGCGCCAACTGAATGGAGGCGGCGTCTTCGAGCAGAGGTAACGCCAGCGGGTCTTGGTTGGGATTGGCGGCGAGTTGTTCGGCGCGCATTTGGCGTCCGATGTGGGTGAGGTGAAAGAAACAATAGTTGCGTCCGCGCAGGGCGGGCGAACCGCAGAAGTGTCCGTTGCTTTTGACGTGTTCACAGTGACGCATGAGTAAGGCTCCAGTTTCAAGTTTCGAGTTTCGAGTTTCGGGTTTCGAGTTCAGCTATCAGCTATCAGCTATCAGCCATCAGCTAAAAACAGTTCTTCGACGAGTCTCCAGTTCCTAATGTCAATTCCAGATCTGAGTAAAGTCCAAAGCCCCACCCTACCGGCCAGAGGAGGGCCGGTAGAATGGGGCACACCCAATTCGTGATATTTCTCCAGGGTTGGTGCGAACCCCCTCCCCCCACCGGCTTGCAAAATATTGAAAACAATGGTTCCGATTTGGGAATGGCCGGCAAAATCTTGAGTGCGTGGGAGTTACAGGTAAAATATTGAGCCGCAAGGGCATAGGCATATTGTTCCCTAAAACACAAATGGAGGGCGCGGCGCCAAAGGGGGCATCGCATCCTCCAGATACAGGTTGAGGATACGCCGGTGTGGGGGGCTGTCAAGTTACGAAAGTACATGTACTTTGGTGTGGGTATCGGGGTGACGGATCGTAGATAGAAAGAGCGATGGTTGGCGGTATCGAGTCAAGTTGGCCTCCGCCCAGGTTCGCGTCCAACAGCCGGACGCGAACCTGGGGCACCAGGCAGGAGAGGGAGCGCTAGGACATGGGTCACGTAGCCGTGTGATAAGGAAGACGCGGGTCAGGGCAGGCTCCTCGACTGCGTTCGGCTGCGCCTCACTCCGCTCGGGATGACAGACGGAAGAAAGTCAAACTCCCCACCCAAGCAAAACCAGGTTGGATGACGGGCACGGAGCATTGTGCCGTCCCCGGGGGACCGGGCTGCGAATGGACGCCTTCCCAGCGCTGAAGCGCTGGGCTTTCTTATAATGCGCCCGAGGCGCTGGTCTAGGGCGTGTTAACACTATTTAGATATCTGAGGGCTTCGACGATGAGAGCGAAGTGGAGGAAGGCGAGAAAGACCACGTCGAGTTTGTCGAAGCGGGAGAAAATGCGGCGAAACCCTTTCAGCCTACGGAACAGCCGCTCGATTTCGTTGCGCCGGCGGTACATGGCCTTGTCATACTGCCACGGCTCCAAACGGTTCGCTCGGGGCGGAATCACAGGGATAAAACCAAAGTCCAGAGCCAGTTGCAGGGTTTGGTTGTCCTCGTAGCCGCCGTCCATAAGCAGGTGGAGCGGTGCCGGCAGGGGCCCGATGCCGCCTAGCAGCTTGCGGCCTTCGACGGCGTCGGAGGCTTGTCCCGGCGAGAGGGCAAAAGTTATAGCCGTGCGAGCATCTGCGGCAACCATATGAATCTTGGTGGTCCATCCGCCGCGCGATTTACCAATGGCTTGCGGTCCGTTTTTTTTAACGCGCCGGTGCCGTCGGGGTGTACTTTGACGGCACCCTAAGGATTCTCTGATCAAGTCGCGGCGAAGTCCCGCAGCGGCTGAAGCCGCGGTGATTTTGGGACATTTTACGGACGGCCTGAAGGCCGTCCCCTTCGAAACCAGACTTAATCAGAGCATCCCTAATCCGGTGAAGCGCAAAAGGCCTCGCCCTACCGCCAAAGACGGCGGTAGAACGGGGCACCCAGATGAGTTAGTTCGTTGGCCGGGCCACCCGTCCTCTGGGACAACTTCCGGAGCCAGCTTCCGGTCGGGTTGCTGTTCCAGAGCCGGATTAGTCGCAAGTTGGAACGTAGGAGCCGCAGCGAAGGGTTCCGCGAGTGAAGTGACAACGAGATATAATCTGCTCGTGGGGAAGCGGCTCATTGTGGCCGCAGCCTGGGGGTCGGTCATCCGTTTTGTGAAGGTGGGCTGTGGTTTTTCGTTTCGAATCGTTCCAACTGGATGTCGCGGAACGCCGCCTGTTGCGTTCGGGTGAGCCGATTCCGCTTCGCGCCAAGGTCTTCGATACGCTCTGCATTCTCGTTGAAAACCATGGCCGCCTCATCCGCAAGGACGAGCTGATGCAGCGGCTCTGGCCCGACAGCGTCGTCGAAGAAAACAATCTGGACCATAACATTTCGAAGCTTCGCCGCGCTCTAAACGACGGCACTAACGGCCCGAGGTTCATCGAGACCATACCGCGCCAGGGATACCGCTTTGTTGCCGAGGTGCGGCAGATACCCACCAGCTCCACGGTGCACAGGGTGGAGGCTTTACCGGAAACTGAACCGGCCCCCGAACAAGAAATTCAATTCTTCACTACCAGCGACGGTGTACGGTTGGCTTACACCACAGGTGGTAGCGGGCCTCCCCTGGTGCGTGCCATAGATTGGCTGAATCATCTTGACTTCGAATGGAAGAACCCGTTTCGCCGTCATTGGTTTTCGGAGATCATGCGCCACCACACATTCCTTCGTTATGACCAGCGCGGCAGCGGTCTCTCTAACTGGAACATCGATGACTTTTCTTTCGAGCGCTCACTGGCCGACTTCGAAGAGCTGATCTCTGCCGTTGGCTGGAACAAGTTTGCGCTGGTGGGGAGTTGCCAGGGCGGCGCTATAGGCGCGGCCTATGCGGCCCGCCATCCAGAGCGGGTAACGAAGCTCATCCTCGTTGGAGCGTTTGCCCGAGGCTGGCCTCCTCCCGGCAGCATGATCACAGAGCAGTTCAATGCCATGCTGACGCTCATACGCCTCGGTTGGGGCCGTGACAACCCCGCCTTCCGCCAACTCTGGACCACGCTCTTCCGCCCAGACGCCAGCCCCGAGGAGACGGCATGGATGAACGAATTCCAGCGCATCACTTCATCTCCCGACAACGCCGCGCTGATGATGGCCGAGTTCCCCAAGATCGACATCACCGACCTCTTACCCAAGGTCTGCTGCCCCACTCTCGTGATTCACTCGCGCGACGAGGCCGTCGTTCCCGCCAGCGAAGGACGCCTTATCGCCTCGCGAATCCGCGGTGCCCGCTACGTCGAGCTCCCCAGCCGCAGTCACGAGGTTGTCCCCGGCGAACCGGCTTGGCAAGACTTCGTGCAGGAGTTCTCCAAGTTCCTGGGCTGGGGCGACCGGCAGGCCGAAGTCCAGCCACCCGCAGCAGCAACGTAACGGGGCGGCGCGTTCGACCGCCCCGGTGTAAGTCCTACGCGGCGTGACCCGTCGGACGGAATCTCACTATCGCCCCAGCACCGGCCGTCTTCATCCCGCCAACGCGCTCGGCAACCGTGTCTCAAAATCCAGCACGCCGACCCACTCTGGAGTGATGGCAATGCGCACCATCTTTGGACTTATCCCGCGCAACTGCCCCACCCACGCTCTCCCTTGCTCGGGTCCAAAGTACCGCTCTGCCGCCTGCGCATACTCAGGCGCTACACCCTCCACAGTTTGCAGGCACGCCGTGCCGCGAATTAACAGCACCTTGTGCGGAAAATGATTGTCATCAATCGTGAGCGCCACTTTCGGATTCCCTGCCAGGGCTTTCACCTTCGGCGCGTTTGGCGGAGTCCCCAGCACCAATTCCCGACCGTCCCAATGGAACCAGATCGGAGTCACTCGGGGTGTCCCGTCCGTCCACACATATGCCAACCGCGCCGGAATTTTCGACGCCAGAAGTTCTCTCGCCACCGGATGCTCCAGAAGTGCGAGGTCTCCCTGCTTGACAGCCATAACAACCTCCTTCCGATCGCCGCCGGACGGTGCAAATCGCATCTTCCGAGGGCTAGGTTTCGGGTGGATGGTGCGCCCTTCTCCACCCAACGTCAAGACGCCCGTGGTCTCGGCACTAAGCAGCGCGCACTCCATCCTTCGGTCTTATGACTGTATAGCCCTTGATCGACCGCGCCGGCATCGGCACGCGCTCGCTGTTGCCGGAACGCGGGCGCGATCCAAGCCGTGTCAATCCGTCGCACTCCGCACAGACCGCCTTCCCAACGAACACGCGAACCAGGAATGCGGGTACACAAAACCCCGTCATCACCTGCACGCAAGCAGAGGCTACGATTGACGACCCGACGATGTAGCCGAGCAAGGGCACGCCTGCTTGGAATCCCCATGCGGCCGCCACGATCATGGTCGTCGCCATCGCAAAGCCGAAGCGTCGTCGTGCTCCGTAACGGGGCAATACGGGTGAACCGAGCAGATACCGCAGGCCATGGTTGTACAGAACATCAAACGGATGCCCGGTCAAAATTGCACCCAGCGCTGCAAACGGCACCAAGGCCCACAATATCTGAGCCGAGGCAAGCACCGTCCCCACTGCTACCCACACCATGACGATTGCGGGAGACAGGCGCAATGGGTAATTGATCTGCGCGTATGTGGCATCGCTCAAGCCACAAAACCCCTGCGCCTGTATCCTTTCGCGAGCTGTCGTCGAGATCTGCGACATGGTAATCCTCCTATGCTGCTTTCTCTGCAGCGGGTTGATTCGCTTCAGTGCTCGCTCTCCGCTTGGTGGAACCGGTGGGTATGAACATCGGCACGCTCTCGCGATACTGAATGTATTGCTCACCGTGCGACTCGATCAGGTCATTCTCTTCCCATCGGATCGCCATCAGGATATACACCGTCGTCATTACAGCGAACAGCAGGTGTGCGCCCGTCATCGTGGGAGTGAACCAGAACGCCATGAACCATCCCACGTAAAGCGGATGCCGAATGTACTTGTAGAACAGAGGCGTGCGGAAGGTCAGTTGCGTGTACGGTTTTCCAATCAGGTACAGCCACACCTGCCGCAACCCGAACAAGTCGAAATGGTTGATGAGGAACGTGGCTATCAGCACCATTCCGAACCCCAGCCCGAACAACTGGTACATCACCATCCGGGCCGTCGGATTCTGGATATCCCAGGCAATGCCGCCCAGGGGCTGCCAGTAGGCAAAAAGGGCGATCAAAGCCAGGCTCGACAGCAGCACATAGGTGCTGCGCTCGGCCGGTTCAGGGACAACACGCGTCCAGGCACGCTTGAACCACGGCCTTGCCATCACACTGTGTTGCACGGCGAAGATTCCGAGCAGCAGCACATCGATGCCCAGTGCATACAGGAAAGGCGTTCGTGCGGGTGAATCAATCGATTTGGGAACCACCAGGTTTCCGATAAAACCAACGGCATAAAGAAAGGTGGCAAAAAACGCCCCGTAGCAGGCGACCCCGTATACGAAAACGGCAACTCTCTTCAGCATTTCTCTCCTCCTCGGCGAGGAGCATTGTTGCCCTCGCGATCTGGAGCGAGAATACGGTCGGACATCCCTGAGAGTCCTTGAACCGAACTTGAATTTTTCTGAAAGAAAGCTGGAAGGCGCCGATGGCGAAGAAAAGCACGGCTCGATGCGTGCTCGCGAAAAGGATCCTCCTTGGGATTTGGGAGATTGGTTCTCGTACGATGGCGGAAGGAGGAAGAGACGTCCGCGAGGCCCGGCTTGCAATGACGGCTGGTGGCTGGTGGCTGACGACTGAAGCTGAAAGCTCGCTCCACTTCCGGCTACAATCGTCGGGGAACTTCTTATGCCGACCAAGACGAAGACCATCATCGAGCCATTCCGCATTAAGAGCGTGGAACCCATCCGCTGGACCACCCGCGAGCAGCGCGAAGAACTGTTGCGCGCCGCGCATTACAACCTGTTTCTGTTGCCCGCCGACGATGTGCTGATCGACCTGCTGACCGACTCGGGCACGGGCGCGATGTCGACGCACCAGTGGGCGGCGATGATGGAGGGCGACGAGAGCTACGCCGGCAGCAAGAGCTTCGACCACTTCAAGCACTCGGTGCAGGACATTTTCGGCTACACCCACGTGATCCCCACGCACCAGGGACGGGCGGCGGAGCGAATCCTGTTCAGCGTGATGTGCAAGAAGGGCGACGTGGTGCCCAACAACACGCACTTCGATACCACGCGCGCCAACGTCGAGTTTGTCGGCGCGGAGGCGGTCGACCTGCCGATTCCCGAGGCACGGCATCCGGAGACCCGTCTTCCCTTCAAGGGCAATATGGATGTTGCGGCGCTGGAGGAGTTGATCGCGCGTGTGGGGCGCGAACGCATTCCGCTGGTGATGCTGACGGTGACGAATAATTCCGGCGGCGGGCAGCCGGTGTCGATGGAAAACGCCAAGGCAGTGGCCGCAGTGTGCCGCAAGCATGGCATTCCGCTGTACTTCGATGCCTGCCGCTTTGCCGAGAACGCCTACTTCATCAAGCTGCGCGAGCCGGGCTACGCGGCGAAGACACCCAAGCAGATTGCGCAGGAGATGTTTGCGCTGGGCGATGGCTGCACCATGTCGGCCAAGAAAGATGGCATGGCCAACATTGGGGGCTTCCTGTGTACGAATGACGATCTGCTGGCGCGGCAGGAGCAGGACCTGCTGATCCTTACCGAGGGGTATCCCACGTACGGCGGAATGGCGGGGCGCGATCTGGAGGCAGTGGCGGTGGGCATACAGGAGTCGCTGGAAGAAGATTACCTGCGCTACCGCATCGCGTCGACAGCGTACCTGGGCAATCACATTGCCGAGCATGGTGTGCCGATCGTGCAGCCGCCGGGCGGGCACGCGATTTATCTCGATGCGAAGGCGTTTCTGCCGCACGTACCGGTGGAGCAGTTTCCGGGCGTGGCGCTGGCCACGGAGCTGTATCTGGAAGGCGGCATCCGGTCGGTGGAGATTGGCAGCCTGATGTTTGCCGGGGCCGCAAAGATGGAGTTGGTGCGGCTGGCGATTCCGCGACGGGTGTACACCCAGAGCCACATCGATTATGTGGTGGAGATCATTCTGCGGGTGTGGGAGCGGCGCGAGCAGATCAAGGGCATGCGGCTGACGTATGAGGCGCCGTTCCTGCGGCACTTCACCGCGCACCTGGAGCCGATGGCGGACCGATTAGTGGGTAGTGGATAGTGGATAGTGGTAGTAGGCGGGGAGCTTTTGGTTTTGCTGGCTATAATCAGAGGCGGTAGCGCCCTAGAGCCTCGATGCACATTCCCGACGGATATCTGAGCCCGTCCACCTGCGCCGTCCTCTACGGAGGAGCGATAGCGGGCTGGTACGTTGCGCTGCGCCGGCTGAAGCGGGTTCTGTTGACGCGGGTTGTGCCGCTCATCTCCGTCTTCGCGGCATTCTCGTTCGTGGTGATGATGTTCAACCTGCCGCTGCCCGGCGGCACCACCGGCCACGCGCTGGGAGTGACCATCGCCGCGATTGTTCTGGGGCCCGCGGGAGCGGTGCTGGCATTGTCGCTGGCGATTGCGATCCAGGCGCTGTTCTTCGGTGATGGCGGCATCAGCACGCTGGGCGCCAACTGCCTGAACATGGCGATCATCGGCTCGCTGGTGGCGTATGGCAGCTATCGGCTGCTCGCGGGCAGCGCGGCCATCCAGTCGCGGCGCCGCGTAATCGCAGCCGGAGTAGCGGGCTATCTGGCGGTGAATGCCGCGGCCCTGGCGGCTGCTGTCGAATTCGGCATTCAGCCCGCGCTGTTCCACTCCGCTAACGGCACACCGCTGTACGCGCCGTATCCGCTGGCGATAGCGGTTCCGGCGATGATGCTCGGGCACCTGACCTTTGCCGGACTGGCGGAAGCGGCCATTACGGCTGGACTGGTGGCCTACCTGCAGTCAGCGGATCCTGCGCTGCTGCAAGCTACGGCGGGAATGGCGTCGCTTAGCGGCAGCTCGGCTGACTACGTCGCGGCGCGATCGCTGCGCCGGCTTTGGACAACGGTTGCGCTGCTGCTTGTACTGACTCCCATCGGCGTGCTCGCCGCCGGCAAGGCGTGGGGAGAGTGGCTTCCGGCCGACTTCGCCAGCCCGGAAGCGCGGGCACAAATTGCGGCGGCCTCAGGCGACCATCCAGTGCCGAAGGTTGCGCCTGTGGGTCTGCGGCGGCTTTCGAGCTTGTGGACTGCACCGTTCCCGTCGTACGCGCCGGCAATCATCCGCAGTCCGTCGCTGGGGTACCTGCTGTCCGCCATGTTTGGTGTGGGCTTCTGTATTGCTGATTTCACTACTGGTGCAAGGGTTGCTGCGGGCGCGGCGGCCAGCCGTTGGCAGCTCATGACCGGCAACGGCTATGTGGCCCGCACGCTGGTCGGTTTCAGTCGCGCCCTGAGTCACGCGCTGACCGCCGAGCAAACCGCACGCGAAGCCGGATTGCTGCAGTCGCTCGATCCGCGAGTGCGCGTGGCGGGCGTGTTTGCCCTGGTGATAGCGGTGACGCTGGTGCACCGCATGGATGCGCTGGCGATCGCGTTCTGCGGGGCATGTCTTGTGGCGGTTGCCTCGCGCGTGAGTCTGGCAACTTTAGTGAAGCGCGTGTGGCTGGTTGTTTTGGGGTTCACCGGCGTGATCGCTTTTCCGGCGCTGTTTCTGACGCCGGGCGATCTGCTGCCCGGCTATGCCGGAGAAACCCTGCGCATCACGTCGCAAGGGCTGAATACGGCGGGCCTGCTACTGCTGCGGGTCGAGACGGCCGTGACGCTCACTACCACGCTGGTGCTGTGTACGCCGTGGGCGCAGTTGCTGAAGGCGCTGCGCGCCTTTCATGTCCCGAAAGAAGCGGTGATGATGCTGGGTATGGCGCATCGCTACATCTTTCTGCTGGTGGAGACAGCGAGCCAGATGTTCGAAGCGCGGCAGAGCAGAAGCGTGGGCGTGCTACCCGGCCCGGAGCAGCGCCGCATGGTAGCGCGCACGGCCGGCGTGCTGATGAGCAAGAGCATGGACTTGAGCCAGGAAGTGTTTCTCGCCATGCAATCACGCGGCTATCGCGGCGAGGTGCGCACCTTGCCGGAGTTCGCCATGGGTACGGGCGATTACGGTGCGCTGATCGCGTTCCTGGCGGGCGCGGCGATTCTGGTATGGTTCGGCAGGAGATAAGCAAGATCGACGTCGCATGAATCCGCTCTTTCAATGTCGCGATGTGCACTACGCATACGAGCGGGTTCCGGCGCTGCAGGGTCTGTCGCTGAGCATTGCCGCCGGATCGTCGGTCGCTCTTTTGGGGCCGAACGGATCAGGGAAGTCCACGCTGCTGCGTGTCCTTGATGCGCTCTACTTCCCTTCCCGGGGAGCGGTGAGCTTCGACGGGCAGGAACTTACGCCGAAGCTTTTCGAGAGTGACGGCAACGCGGTGGCGTTCCGGCGACGAGTAGGCCTGGTCTTTCAGAACCCCGACGTGCAGTTGTTCAATCCCACGGTCTTCGACGAAGTTGCCTTCGGTCCGCTGCAGCTAGGCTGGCCTCGCGACGAAATCGTCGAACGAGTGCAGGCGGCGCTCGAGCTGATGGACATCGCCGGCCTGCGCGACCGCGCGCCCTACCGCCTCTCGGGCGGGGAGAAGAAGAGAGTAGCGCTGGCTTCGGCTATCGTCCTCGATCCTGACGTGCTGCTGCTTGACGAACCGACCTCGGCGCTCGATCCGCGGACGCAGAGCCATCTCATCGACCTGATTCAGAGCTGGAAGAGCGGTTCAAAGACGGTCATCACCGCCACCCAGCAACTGGAGATCGTGGAAGACATTGCCGACCGGGTGTTCGTGCTGGAAGAGGGCAAGGTGGCAGCGGAGGGCAGCACGGCGGAGATTCTTTCCAACGCCGACCTGCTGTTGCGAGCCAATCTGGTGCACGCTCATCGTCACTCGCACGGAGGCATCACCCACTCGCACCCGCATCGTCATTCGCATGGGGACCATGAGCACTAGTGCTTACTCCAGCCGTAACGCCTCCATGGGCTCGATCGATGCGGCCCGGCGCGCGGGCAGGTAGCAGGCCGCCAAGGCTGTAGCCAGAAGTACGAAGTCCACGGCAAGAAATGCAGACAGATCGATTGCGCCCACACCAAACAACATGCTTTGCATGGCCCGGCCCACAAAGCAGGCGCCAACCAACCCGAGTATCAGCCCGGTGCAGGCGAGCATCATGCCCTCTTTGAGCAACTGCGCCAGCACGCGATTGCGGCCAGCGCCGAGCGCCATCCGCAAACCAATCTCGCGCGAGCGTTGTGCGACGGAGAACGCCATCACGCCATAGACACCCAAAGCGCACAACAGCAGCGCTACCGCAGCAAAGCTGGTAAACAAAATAGCCGTGAACCGGTCATTGGCGAGCACACTGTCCCGCACCTGTTCCATGGTGCGCGGTACGGCGAGAGCAATCTGCGGATCGACACGATGCACGGCTGCAGCGATACTCGAAAGCATCCGGGCCGGATCCTGCGCGGTGCGAACGCCAATGTACGCGTCGGGCCAGGGTAACTGCCAGAAGGAGACCAGGACCTCCGGGCTATCGCGGCGCATTCCGCCGCTTCGGACGGTGGGGTAGACACCGACAATTTGCCACTCGGCCGGCGGTCCCAGTCGCGTGACTCCGGGAATCAATTGCTCGATGGACAGGCGCTGCAGCAGCGGATCCGTTCCTTTCAGATAGCGGGTAACGAACTCGTCATTCACCATCACTACCTTGAGGTTCGAAGACGTGTCTTGAGCGTTGAGGGCGCGTCCTTTCACCACACGAATGCCAAAGGTGTCGAAGTAGTCTGGGGTGACCATGCCAAATCCCGTTCCCGGACGCTGGGACGGGTCGGCATACGCCGGTCGTCCCACCACGGTGAATTGCGTTCCCCAACCGGCCCCGCGTAAGGGGAGCCCGGTCGAGACTGCGGCATGCGAAACGCCGGGAACGGCGCTGATCTCGGCAAGAATCTGGCGGTAGTAGGCCCAGATGTCGTCCGGTTGCCTGGAGCGTGTGTCTGGTACCGGAAGATAGAAGGTGAGGATGTGGTCAGTGCGGACGCCGAGGTCCACATGCAAAAGTTTCACCAAGCTGTGAATCGCCAAGCCTGCTCCGGTGAGCAGCGTAAGCGCCAGGGCAAACTCACCGACGACGAGCGCTTTGCGCAGCCGATGATGCCCGCCGCTGGTTCCCGAACGTCCACCCTCCTTGAGCGCTTCTGCCGGATCGATGCGCGCGGCATACCAGGCAGGAGCCCAGCCAGCAAGCATGCCGGCAAGAGTGGTGGTCAGAAGGGTAACCGACAAAATGGGAAGATTCAGGGTAAGGTCAGCTTCGCTCGGCAGGGTATTGGGAGGCAACACGGCCACGATCGCGCGGAGCACAATGTAGCCTACGCCCACACCCAGCGCTCCTCCCAGGACGGAAAGCAGGAAGCTCTCAGTCAATAACTGCCGGAATATATCGGCGCGGGCACCGCCTAATGCACTGCGAACCGCGATTTCTTTCTGACGGGTGACGCCCCTGGCCAGCAGCAGATTGGCCACATTTACGCAGGCGATCAGCAGGAGGAATCCCACGGCGCCCAACAGCAGCCAGAGCATCTGAATGCGCTCGGGCGGGATGAAGTCGTTTTTGAGCGGCTCGACCAAAGCACCCCAGCCCTTGTTGGTCTGCGGATAGGCCTGAGCGAGGTGGGCGGTGACCGCATCCATGTTGTCCTGCGCCTGTTTCCGGGTCACGCCTGGTTTCAGCCTTCCCATTACGTCCAACCAGTGAAAGGCATGATTCATCTGCTCGGGCTTGAAGGAAAGCGGCACGGTGATTTGTCCCTGGCCGCGATCGGTGAGGCCGGGAGCGAGCACTCCAACCACGGTGTAGGGTTCGCCATTGATGGGCACGGTGGTGCCGAGGGCGTTGGAGTCGCTGCCCCGCTGCATCCAATACTTGTGAGTCAGAATCACCACGTGGTCGTGTCCGGGCTGTCCTTCCGCAGGAAGGAAATCGCGACCCAGCGCGAATCGGTAACCCAACATGCGATAGAGCCCGGGAGTGTTGACCCGTCCTTCGACGTATTCAGGCTGCTCGTGAGTAGCGACGTTGAACGAGCCGGCGGTCCAGGCTTGCATGTCCGCAAATGCCGTTGCCTGCTGCTTCCAATCGGTAAAATCTCCGGCGGAGACCGCGTTGCGATTGCCGCCGATCTTCGACCACACGATGACAAGCTGCTGGGGCTTGTCGTAGGGCAACGGCGCAAGCAGGGTCGCGTAATCCACAGTGAAGATCGCGGTGGTGGCGCCAATACCCAGCGCCAAGGTCAGCAGAACAGTGGCGGTCATGCCGGGATTCTTGCGCATCCTGCGCAGGCTGTGGCGAAGGTTTGGCACTAGATTTCGCATCCTGCTCCCCATGCCCGATAGCTTGTGCGCCGGGGTTCCATGGCTCATGCCTCCAGGCGCGCAAACCCCAAGTGTGCAGATCGTTTGGCAAGGATAGTCGATCTAATCTTTTTTGGAGCACGTTGGAGACCACGCGGCGCCGAAAGCCAGCCCGGCAGCACTTCGATATGGTGGAGTTGTTCGGAATGATAATGCAGTTCCGCCGTCCGTAGCCGGGCAGTGGTGTCCACGCGCGAACATGAGGCACGCCGCCGATACGGGGCTTCCAAGTACGCAGTTCCGGCAACTAAAGCATTTTCAGAGATGGTGTAGACCGAGTCCCCTCAGGGGCTAAAGCCCCACTCCGTTCATGCCAGATGCGGCACGGCTGAAGCCGTGCCCTTTCAAGGCGAGACGTGGACTACATTAACTGTGAAACCGGACGAATTGGTCATACGGCGGCGTTGGATTGTATTTCCGGCGCGGCTGAAGCCGTGCCCTTTCAATACGGACCATGAGAACACTAGACAGTTTCTAGTAGTGGAAGCGGAATTTTATCTGCCCGGCCAGCATGGCGGGATCGGCCCAATGGGTACCGCCAAAAGTATTGCTGGTGTCGAGCATATAGCGCTGGTTGGTGATGTTGGTGCCGATGAAGCGCACCGTCCAGTTCTCGCCAAACGACTTTCCCACGGACAGATCGAGGGTGTAGTAGCTGGGCAGATGAGCGGGACCGTCGCCGTTGAGGAAGCCGGAACCATAGTTCAGCGTGAGCGCGGCGAAACTGTGCCATGGCAGATCGCCATCGCAGCCGGCGGAAAGCGTGTTGCGCTGGTCGTGGTCAAGATAGAACGACCCTCCTTCCGGCGGGGAAAAATCGGTAAGACCACCGGTGACGGCGCCGACACCCTGGGCCAGTTGGTGGGAGTAAACCAGGTGAGCGTGATAGCGATGGAGCAGCAGCGGCGAGCGGATGGTGGCTTCCTCGCCCTCAATGATGGCACCCTGAATGGTGAGGGGCAGGAAGATGTTGGAATTGCCAATCACGTCGTGGTCAAAGAAGTTGCGGACGCTGGTGTGGAAATAGGTGATGGTGGAAACCCAGTTATGCATGGGAATGGTGATGCCGTACTCCTGCTGGATGTCGCGCTCACCTTGCAGAGGGAGAAATCCCAGTCCCTGGCTCTGGGTGAAATCAAGCAGCGAACCAGAAACGGTGTCGAGCGGCGGCGGCTGGTAGTAATACGAATAAGCGGCGCGCAAGACCCAGTTCAGTTTAGGTACTTGGATAGCCACTCCCGCCCGCGGATCGAAGGCGTTTTCGGTGATGCTGCCGGAAAAGTGGGTCATGCGAAGTCCGCCGGTGAAGGTCAGCCATGATGCTGCCTTGAACTGGTCCTCGAGAAAGCCGGCAAAGACAGAACCGCCGGGATAAACCCGCTGGCTGAATTGCTGGCCGGAGCCGTCATTGGCAATCAGTGAGAAGTAGGTGTTGTCCTGCTGGGCGAAAGCATAGATCCCGGCGCGAGCATTGTTGCGGGAGTTGAGCGCCGCCAGGGTGACCTGGCCGCCTTCGTAGTTGGAGGCACGATTGTCGGTGGTGATGGGGACGTCGCTCGGTCCCCCCTCGTAGGCGGCGCGGTTGAAGTGATAGAAGGGCGAGGCGATGAGCATGAGACCCGGCGAGTAGGTATGGACCCAGGTGGCGGTAGCGAAGATGTCCTGCTCGCGCTGGCGATCGTTGACCGCGGCCGCTTGCATATCCGGATCGTTGGGTACCTGGTAATAGTCGAGCCTGAAGCCGGCATCGAAGCGAAACTGATCCTTGGGATCGCGATTGTAAATCAGCGAGGTGAATCCGCCACCGCCGGATGCCTGATTGTGAAGGTTGACGCTGGTAGGCGGCTCAAGACCCCAATCGGTGTTATTGCCGCCGGCGCTGACGTAGTAAGCAAAGTTGGAAGTGTGGTCGCCAAAACTCAGCCAGTCGTCGGTTTGGTTGTAGTTGCCATAGCTGGCGATGAGTTCTGCCTGCCGATCACGTTCAAAACCTGTATTGGGAGCAACGTTAAAGACGCCGTAGGTGCGGTCGCCGTATTCGGCAGCAAAGCTACCGGTTTCCGCCTGAAGGTAGGAGACGTCTTTGGGGTTGAACTGGGGCCCCACGTTGGAGGCGATGTTGGTGTTGGGGATGGGGACGCCGTCGATTGCCCAGGTCACCTGATGGCCACCGCGAACGTGCAACTGGTCGTGCACCATGTAGGAGCCGGGAACAAATTCGGTGATGATCTTGAAGCTGTTGCTGGCGTCCACGCCGGCATAGCGGGAGATCTGCTGCTGGCTGATGAGAATGTCGCGCCGGGGCGAATCGGGGTTCAGGTCCTCTGGAGAAGCAGTGACGGTGACCTCTTGATTCGCGGTGGCGACAGCAAGCTGGAAATGCAGTACCGGCGCCGAGCCGGAAACCACGACCAGCACCTGCGACTGGGGCGCGAATCCGGGGGCGTCAGCGGTGACGATGTAAGCGCCCAAGGGCACTGCATCGAAGTGAAACGCACCATCAGCATCGGTCTCCATGGCAAGCGTGTACGCCGAATCCTGGGCCTGAAGGGTGGCGTGTGCACCGCTGATGGGGCGATGCTGCGGGTCGTGCACGACACCGCGTACATTGCCAAAGACGGTGGCGGAACAGGGCAGCGCCATGGCAAGAATCAGAGGCGCTGCAAGCAAACGGATCCATCGTGAAATAGAGTGCCGCATCTCAAGAGTCTCCAAACACCCGGATATCGCGGGGGCCGGTGCACACGTAACGGCGCCGTCCGGCGTTATCGCCAGATCAGTACGAGAGTAAGAGCGAGCTGGAGATCAGGCGGTTGGAGGCCCGCGCTTGTGCGCATCACGGTGATGGATCGAGTCGAAGGCAACGGCGTTTGGCTGGAGGGACTGGCTGAGCAAAACGAGGATTGCGGTACGGTGACGCGGGACAGTCAGCGCGGAGAGTACGGACGCCAGGACGGCACAATGACGATAGGGACATGCCTCGGGAGCCGACTTGAAACCGTCGCGGCCGGGAATCGCCCCCATGGCGGCCATGTTGCAGTGATGCTTGCCTCCCCGGGCGCAGCACGCAGGCAGCAGCGAAGGCTGGGCCAACATAAACGGGAGAGCCAAACCCGCGCAGAAGGCGAGCAACAGGAGGGTGGAGAGGCAGCGTCGCATGAACAGGCGCATTTTAACATGTCACAAGGACTTGTGATGCCTCGGTGATCGGGCGGGCAACGTATACTTCCGAATGAAAGACCTTATTGTTTTGCGGAGCAATCAGCGTGCGCTATCTCATTCTCGTCCTGGCCCTGGCGGGCATGGTGGTTTCCTACCTCGCACTGCGGGTGCACTACAGCACCGAGACGCAGCCCTGCAGCATCAACGAGAAATGGGACTGCGGCATTGTGAATCACAGCCCGTATGCCGTTTTTCACGGGGTTCCGGTCGCTGCCGTGGGCATTGCGGGCTACGCCCTGCTGGGCGCGCTGGGATTGGCGCGTCAACGTTTTCTGCTGCTCGTGGCAAGCTTGCTGGGCATGAGCTTTGCGCTGTATCTCACCAACATCGAAGCCCACTTACTGGGGGTGTGGTGCCTGTACTGCGCGATCTCGCAGGGGATTATTGCGGCGTTGCTGCTGCTGGCGATGGCATGGGTGGTATGGAGCCGGTTCCCCGGTCGGAGCGGATAGCAGGCTGCCGAAAAAGCAGGTGACGGCCAAGAAACAGCAGATTCCTCGGGGCTGATAAAGCCCCTCGGAAAGAAAATAATGAGGAGCTTTTAGACGCCGGCCTGGAGATCCATGGACGAACTCGTGCCGTCCGCTAAAGCGCGTTCAGTTTTCCACGCGCCTTCCCAGCGATGAATCGCTGGGCTCAGATATGCTGTCCCTGCAGGACGGGCAGTGCTTTCCCCTTCAAAGCATTGGGCTTAAGCGAGATTCCGTAACGCCGCCTGAAAGGCCGGCTCTGCCCCGGGCCGCAACCTAGTGGCAGTCTGTGACACTCGTCACGCGAGTCGTGTACATAGCAATCGCCATATCAGTTGCACGCTTCTGCGACTAATGCGAGACGCCGCCGGAGGAGCTGTTTTTACCGGGTACTGCCGGAGCCGCATAAACACTAAGGTCCAGCCTCTTCCGCCATGGCAATAGTTGAAAAATACTAGTCGCCGATCTTACCACGCTTGTCACAACCCGAATGGTCATACATCACCGACTGGAGTGGATGGCGGAGGCTACGGTACAGCGTCGGAACAAATGGGGTGGGGTGCTGATCTTGTGAATGCACGCTGGAATGGGCAGTTCTCCTGTTACAACCTGGTGTCGAAGACGGCCGCACGCCCGCAAACGGTGGTGTGGGTAGGCGACATCGCGATTGGCGGCAGCGAATTCGTGGTGATGGCGGGGCCGTGTGCCGTGGAATCGGAGCGGCAGGTGCTGCGTACTGCGGTTTCGGTCGCACTGGCGGGTGCCCGCATCCTGCGCGGCGGGGCCTACAAGCCGCGCTCCTCGCCCTACTCGTTTCAAGGCATGGGAGTGGAAGGCCTGAAAATCATGGCGAAGGCGCGGCAGGAGACTGGCCTGGCGATTATCACCGAGGTGATGTCGGAGACCGACGTCGACGTCGTCGCCGAGTATGCCGACATCATGCAGGTGGGGACGCGCAGCATGGAGAACTTCTCGCTGCTGGAGCGGCTGGGGAGTTGCGGCCGACCGGTGCTGCTGAAGCGGGGCATGACGGCCACTCTGGAAGATCTGCTGCGCTCGGCACAGTGCATTGTGGAGCACGGGAATCCCGACGTCATCCTGTGCGAGCGCGGCATTCGCACGTTTGAGACGGCGACGCGCAACACCTTCGACGTGGCGGCGGTGCCGGTGCTGAAGACGGTGAGCCATCTGCCGGTGATCGTCGATCCAAGCCATGCCGCGGGAGTCCGGACACTGGTGCCGATCCTGGCGCGGGCCGGGGTGGTAGTAGGCGCCGATGGGCTGCTGGTGGAAGTGCATCCGCAACCGGAAAAGGCGATGAGCGACGGCGATCAGTCGCTCGATTTCGAACAATTCGAAATGATGATGCGCGACCTGGATTCCTACGTCGCGCTGCGCGCCGTGTCGCAATCGACCTCCGCCCTGGCGGTTGGAGGATTGGCATAGATGCGGTGGCGAATTCTCACCGCCCTTCTTGTCATGGTGGCGGGGTGCGGCATCTGGCTGCGGCTGGGAGCCGAGTCGCCGAAATTGGATGCGCGGCCGATTTTCCTCTACACCGCAGCACCGCAGTATGCAGGCGCTGGCATGGCTCAAGGGCGGAGAGCGCTTTCCTTCCGGCAGCAGCCTGGTTTTATTCGACGGCACGAAGTCGCGGCCATGGGTTGCGGGATTCGCGGCGACGGCGGATGCGGCGGTGTCGTTCGACGGGACGCACGTGCTGTTTGCCGGCAAGCGAACGGCAGGCGACCAGTGGCAGATCTTCGAGGCGGCGGCGGACGGCGGGAAACCGAGTCAGGTTACGTCGTGTGCGGAGGGATGTGTTCGTCCGCTGTATCTGCCGGAGGACCGGCTGGTGTATGCGCGGCTGAGCCATGGCCGCTTTGTTGTGGAGAGCGCCGGCCCCGACGGGAGCGCTCCGCTCGAGCTTTCGTACACACCTGGTAACGCGCTGCCGACGGATGTGCTGCGCGATGGGCGCGTGCTGTTTGAGGCGCAGTATCCGCTGGGCGCTGGCGCGAGCAGCGAACTGTACACGGTGTACAGCGATGGCAGCGGGGTGGAAGCGTATCGCTGCGATCACGGAGCTTCGCGTTATGCGGGCAGGCAAGTGGCATCGGGCGACATCGTGTTGGCGAGCCAGGGCAGGGCGGCGCGATTTACGTCGGCGCTGGCGCATGAGGTGGCGATGCAGCCGGCGGCTGGCGGCGAGTTCGCCGGCGACGTGGCGGAGGTATCGGAGAGCGAGTGGCTGGCGGTGTGGCGTCCGGATGCAAACAGCAAGTTTGCGCTGCAACGGATGAGCCCCTCAGGCGCGGTGTTGGGTGCGATGGTGAGCGATCCGGCAGCCGACGTAGTGCAGCCGGTGGTGGTACGACCGCATGCGGTGCCCAACCGGCATCCTTCGGGGCTGCACGATTGGCCGAACGCAAACCTGCTGGCGCTGAACGTTTACACGTCGAAATTCAAGATTGCCGAGGGATCGGTCGCTACGGTGCGGCTGTACGGCGCGAGCAACGACGGCAAGGCGATGCTGCTGGGGTCGGCGACAGGTGGAGCGGGATGGATCGTTCTTTGTGCAGGTGCCCGGCGACCGGCCACTGCAATTTGAGCTGGTGGACAGCGCGGGCAAGACGGTGCAGCGGGAGCAAGGATGGTATTGGGCGCGGCGGGGCGAGCAGCGCATCTGCGTCGGCTGCCATGCGGGGCCGGAGCGGGCTCCGGAGAACGCGGTACCCGCGGTGCTGCTGAAGTCCACCGAACCAGTGGCGCTGCTGGGAACGGCGGAAGCGAGCCATACCAGCCAGAAGGGAGGGCGTTGAGGTGTTACGACGCGCAGGCTTCTTCATTTTGATGTTGGCGGCGGCGGTGGTGATGGCGCAGAGCGCGCCGGGGCTAAAGCCCCTTGCAGGAAGCGGCCCGAACGCCGGCCTGAAGGCCAGCTCTACCGGCGATGAAAGCACGATCCACTTCGACGATGCGACCGCGGCGTCGGGCATCGCGTTCACCCACAGCTTCGGCGCGGAGAAGCTCGGTTCCCTGCTGGAGGGCACGGGCAGCGGCTGCGTGTGGTTCGACTACAACAACGACGGTCTGCCGGACCTCTACGTGGCAAGCGGGAAGCCTCTGGAAGCGGGCATGCACCCATATCCGCTGAAGAAGGCGCCCGAGACCGCGCCACATAACCATCTGTATCGCAACAACGGCAACGGAACGTTCACCGATGTCACCGAACAGGCGGGAGTGGCGGCGAACCTTTACGGCATGGCCGCGATTGCCGCCGACTTCGACAACGATGGCTTCACCGATTTGTTCGTCACCGGATATGGCCGCGCGATTCTCTATCGCAACAAGGGCGATGGCACGTTCGAGGACGTGACGGCGAAGGCGGGGATCAAGGTGGAGGGGTGGTCGATCAGCTCGACATGGCTTGACTATGACCGCGACGGATGCGTCGATCTGTTCGTCGGGCGGTACGTGAAGTTCGATCCCAAGTATCGCAACTATTACGCGGCGGACAACTACCCGGGGCCGCTCGACTACGAGGGCGACACCAACGTTCTCTACCACAACAATTGCGACGGCACGTTCACGGACGTGAGCGAGAAGTCAGGCATCGCCGCGTACAAGGGCCGCACCATGGGCGTGACCGCGGCCGACTTCGACGGCGACGGATATCCCGATATTTACGTGGCGAACGACAAGACCGAGAACTTCCTCTTCCACAACAAGCACGATGGGACGTTCGAAGAGATCGCGGTGGATGCCGGGGTGGCGTATGGGCAGAACGGCGAGTCGACTTCGGCGATGGGGCCGGTGTTCGCGGACGTGGATAACGACGGGAAAGTCGACCTTGTGGGTGACCGACTCGAAATACAACCGGCTGATGCGTAACACGGGGAAGATGCAGTTCGATGACATCGGCGCGGCGTCAGGCATTTCTCCCGTGACCGGACAGTATGTGAGCTGGGGGTCGGGCATCTACGACTTCGATAACGACGGCATCCTCGACATCCTGACATTTCATGGCGGACTGATCCACCTGATACCGGAAGAACATTCGGTGTTCAAGGGCGTGGGTAAGGGCCAGTTCGTGGATGTGTCGCGGCAGGCTGGGCCGGTGTTCGATGTGAAGACGGTGGCGCGCGGGGCGTGCTTCGGCGACTACGACAACGATGGGAAGGTCGACGCGTTCCTGGTGAACCTGGGAGCGAAAGGCAACGCTGTTTCACAACACGTCGGCGAATACCGGGCACTGGCTGACCGTCAAGCTGAAGGGCACGAAGAGCAATCGAGATGGCATTGGCGCGCAGCTGGCGGTAACGGCGGGGGGAAGGACGCAGATTGCGGAGCGCGTGGCGGGGTCGGGCTATCTGTCGCAGGACGACGGCCGGGTGCACTTCGGACTGGGCAGCAGCGCGAAGGTGGAGAAGTTGGTGGTGAAGTGGCCGAGCGGACGCGAGCAGGTGCTGGAGAACGTGGCCGTGGATCGCATTCGTGACGGTGGAGGAGCCGAAGTGAAGGGCCTCGTCCGAGCTCTAAGAAACCCCACCCAACCAAATACGGGTTGGATGGGGCCCCCGGCGCTGGCTGTCTGGGCTGCAGCGGCGGTCGCGTTTGTGGTTCTTGCGTTTGCCGTGGGAGCGAGGGCGAAGCCGGAGAGCGATGAGCCGCGATATCTCTCGCCTTACCTGATGGCGGCATCTCCCGATGGGCGCTGGCTGTACGTGGTGTGCGAGCGCGGCAACGAGTTGCGCGTGGTCGATGCGAATTCGGGCAAGTTGGTGAAGAGCGTGGCGGTGGGACGGGTGCCGCGCGGGATCGCGGTGTCGGCTGACGGCCAGCAGATCTACGTGACCAATACCTGGGACGACACGGTCTCGGTGATCGATGCGACTGCGCTCAAGGTCACGCGGACGTTGCCGACGGGCTTCGAGCCAACCGGCGTCGCCGTCGACAAAGCGGGCAAGACGCTCTACGTGGCGAACCGGCTGAGCAACGACATTTCGGTGATCGACCTGGGGAGCGGGCAGGAGACGAAGCGGTTGCTGGCGGGACGGGGTGCAAGCTATCTGGCGTTGTCAGCGGACGGCACGAGGCTGTACTGCACGCACATCTATCCGAAGATCAATAAGGTGCATCGCACCGCGCCGGAGTCGGAGATCACGGTAATCGACACGGCGCGGCAGACGGTGATCGATCGCCTGCCGCTGCACAACGTGGCGGGAGTGTTTCAGCTCGCGATTTCGTCCGACGGGAAGCTGGGCGTGGCTCCGCAACTTCGGCCGAAGAACCTGGTGCCGCTGGCGCACGTGGAGCACGGATGGGTCTTCGGCGACTCGCTGGCGCTGTTCGGCGATGACGTGGGAGGCGGCGTGGTGCAGGTGCCGATTGACGAACTGGAGCGCTACTTTGCGATGCCGTTCGCGGTGGCGATCGCTCCCGATAAGTCGAAGTTGTATGTGAGCACGGCGGGCTCGGAGTCGGTGACGGTGATCGACATTCCCAGGCTGCTGGCGTTCGCGCGGACAGCGCCGAGCACGGCGGCGAACGATCTGTCGGCGTCGGCGAACTACGTGACGGGGCGCATCGCGGTGGGCATGAATCCGCGAGGACTGGTGCTGTCGGGCGATGGCAAGCGGCTGTTCGTGGCGAACCGCATGGACGACAGCATCAGCGTGATCGACACGGCGAGCGACCAGGTGGTGTCGTCGATCGACCTGGGCGGGCGCAAGGACCTGAACTCGCTGCGGCGAGGCGAACGCATCTTCTATACGGCGCGGTACGCGTTCCAGGGAGAGTTCAGTTGCGCGAATTGCCATCTTGACGCGACGTTTGACGGCCTGCAATGGGACCTGGAGCCGGACGGCTTCGGCAAGGACATCGTCGACAATCGTTCGATCGAGGACCTGAATGGTACGGAGCCGTTCAAGTGGAATGGCGGCAATCCCAATATGCCGACCGAGTGCGGCCCGCGCACCGAAAAATATTTTTATCGCTCACAGAGTTACAACAGCGCGGAGCTGGCGGACCTGGTGTCGTTCGTGCAGGCGCTGCCGCTGCGGCCGAACCGATATCGCCTGCCCACTGGGGAATTATCGCCGCAGCAGGAGCGCGGCCAGGCGATTTTCGAGCGCACTACTTATAAAGATGGGCGTCCGATACCGCAAGCCAACCAATGCGCCTATTGCCATAGCGGTCCGAAATACACCAATCAGAAGCTGGCGGACGTGGGCAGCGGAAAGAAGACGGACCGGTCGCCGCTGATCGACGTGCCGCACCTGACCGACGTGGCGTATTCGGCGCCCTACCTGCATGACGGGTCGGCGCGGTCGATGGAAGAAATCTGGACGGTCTTCAATCCCAACGACACGCACGGCGTCACCAACGATCTGACCAAAGACGAACTGAACGATCTGATCGAGTACTTGAGGACATTATGAAAAGGGCCTGCATTCTACTTGTCTTCGTCGTCACGGCCTTGCCGGTTCTGGCGGCCACACCAGACATGCCGCGCTACCGGTTTGAAAATTTCACGGTGGCGAACGGGCTCCCCGATAACCACGTGTATTCGGTGCTGGTGGATGGCGCCCGCGTGTGGGTTGCGACCGAGAACGGATTGGGGCTGTACGAAGACGGCAAGTGGAAGGTGTTTCGTCCGGCCGACGGACTGGCGCATCGGGCGGTGCTGTCAATGGCGCTCGACAAACGCACAGGTGATCTTTGGGTGGGCACCATGGGCGGCTTGAGCCGGGTGTCGGCCGGACGAATCGACACGTACAACCAGCTCAACTCCGGGCTGAGCAACGACGTGGTGTACGGCGTCGCGGTGCAAGGCGACTACGTGTGGACGGCCACCGCCGCGGGCGCGAGCCGTCTCAATACGCGCACCGGGCAGTGGGCCTTATTCAACGAGCGCAACACGCCCATGTACGAGATCTGGACGTACGCGGTGACGGCGACTCCGGAGAAGGTGTACTACGCGGTTTGGGGCGGCGGCGTGCTGGAGTACGACGTCGCGACGGAACGCTGGAAAGATTACAACGATCCGGATGGCGAGACCGAGATCGTGTTGTTCAAGGACCAGGGGCTCATCCACGAGATCACGACTTCCGTTAGCTACGTGGACAAGATCCTGTGGGTGGCGACGTATTTCGGGGACAGCCGCTATGACGGGCGCAACTGGCACAACTTCATGAGCAAGGACAGCGGGCTGCCCAGCAACTTCACCAACCAGGTGAAGGCGTTGGATGCGAACCGCGCGTGGTTCTCGACGGACAAGGGACTGGCGTATTTCGACGGCACCAACTGGGCGGTGTACCGTCCGGCGCTGGATACGGGGAAGCCGGAGATGGTGGTGCGGGATGCCGAGGGCAACACAACAAAAGTTGAGGTAGACACGGCGCCGCCGCATAACTACACGCTGGCGGTGGATTTTCAGGGCGACGATATCTGGGTGGCGACGGCCAAAGGGCTGGGCCATGGCATTCGACAAAAGTAAGGCTACATAGAGACAGCTCAAGGAGATAGCGATGACAGTTCAAGAACTGCTGCAGGAAGTTACCAACGCGCCGGTGGAGAAGCGCGCCATCACCAATCTGGATGTGCTGAACGAGGCCTACGACTACCAGAAGCCGAGTTCGTTCTCACGCGGCATGCGCCTCGACCTGAACGGGCTGGTGATCCTGCTGATCTCGGGCACGGCCAGCATCGATGGCAACGGAGAGACGCTGTTCGTGGGCGACTTCCGGGCACAGACGCGGCGGACCTTCCAAAACATTACGGCGCTGCTGGCGTCGGAAGGCGCTACATGGAAGGACATCGTGCGGACGACGTGCTACCTGCGTGACATCGATCGCGATTACGCGGCGTTCAACGAAGAGCGCACCGCGTTTTACCGCTTGCAGGGGCTCGATCCGCTGCCGGCTTCGACGGGGATCCAGGCGAAGTTGTGCCGTCCCGAACTGCTGGTGGAGATTGAGGCCATCGCCATGTTCCGCCGTCCGTCACCCCAGGAGTAGGGAAATGCCTCGTGCTTCGCGATTGTGGCTGTCGCTGTTGCTGGCGTGCGTCTGCGCAGGTGCAAGCTGGGCGCAGACCTTCAAGGGCTGTTCGTGCGGAAGTAATGCGCCGGGCCGGCCTGCGCCGCGGTCCATGAAACCATACGCGCAGGAGCCCGAGGACATGCGTCCGTTCTCGAAGTTCACGGTGCCGTACTTCGAGAATTACACCGACGTGGTGGAGTACAACGGGGCGGCGCGCGATCTGCCCTTCCCACAAGATGTATCGGAAGTACGCATCGGCTTCATTGGGCCGCTGGAGAACCATCCGGAGGCGGCGCAGGGCAAGCGCATGCTGAACGGCGCGAGCCTGGCGATCGACGAGGCGAACGCTGCGGGCGGCTATGGCGGAAAGCCGTTCAAGCTGATGCTGCACAACGATTCGGCGATCTGGGGAGCGTCGAGCAACGAGGTCGTCAAGATGGTGTACGACGACCAGGTGTGGGCGATCTTCGGCTCCATCAGCGGAGACACGACGCACATCGCGCTGCGGGTGGCGTTGCGGGCAGAGGTTCCGATCGTGAACAGCGCCGCCACCGATCCGACGATTCCGGAGACGATCATCCCGTGGTACTTCACCGACCTGCAGGATGACCGGGTGCAGGGCTATACGCTGGCGAGGCACATCTACACCGACCTCGGCCTGAAGAGGGTCGCTATTCTGCGAGTCAACGACCGTTACGGTCGCTTCGGCGTGGGCAAGTTCAAGGACGCGTCGCGACGGTTAGGACATCCGATCGTGATCGAGCAGAAATTCATGCCGTACGACACGGACTACAGCCGGCAACTGCGGGTGATCAACGACTCGCGGGTGGATGCGGTTGTGCTGTGGACGGACGTGCCCAAGGCGGCGGCGATCCTGAAGCAGATGCGGGCCATGGGGATGACGCAACGCGTGTTTGGCAGCCATCGCACGCTGGACGACGAACTGATCACGCTGGCAGGCGGGGACGCCGAGGGGTTCGAGGCGGTGTATCCGTATGACCCGAACAGCAGCGATCCGGCGTGGCGCGGGTTTGTGACGCGCTACGAAGCGCGCTATCACGAAAAGCCGGACCACTTCGCGGCGCTGGCCTACGACCAGATGGAGATCCTGCTGCAGGCCATCTGCCAGGCGGGACTGAACCGGGCGGTCATTCGCGACTCTCTGTACAGCACGGTCACCTACAAGGGCGTGACCGGTGAGATGACGTTCGATCCGAATGCCAAAGCAATACGTCCGATGTACCTGGGCACAGTTCACAACGGGCACATCGAGTACCGGCGCATGAGCATGCAGAAGGAATACGCGCGGGTGGGTGAAGATGGGGTTCCCTACAACGGACCAGCGCTCCCCGATGCGAAGATAGCTGATGCGAAGATTGCGGTGTTCGGCCCGCAGGCGGAGCAATTGGTACATTCCGAGCGAGTGATGAGCGAACTGGCCGAACTGCAGAAGAACGGGCTGAAGATCTCGCTGGTACCAGTCTCTTCCGATTTGCCCTGGGGAAAAGCGTCGAGCCAGTTGGTGCATGCTGTCTACGATGAGAACGTGGTCGGCATCCTTGCGCTGGACCGCGCGGCCAGCCATCTGTCGGAACAGATCGGGGTGAAGGCGTTTGTGCCGGTCATCGCGGCGGCATCGGACAAGACGTTGACGTCCACCAATGTCCCCTGGATCTTTCGCATGCCAGCAAATACAAGTTGCGAGGCGGCGCTGGATGTCTTCGCAGCGGCGTTGCGACAGGCTGGCGTAAACCGGATCAAGGTCCGGGAGGTGCTGGCTTCGGGCAGGCAACTCGCGGGAGTGCGCTTTGCCGCCACCGGGGAACCCGATCCATGACCCGCTGTCTGGCAAGTCCTGGAAGGGGCTGAAGAGCAATTTTCCGCAGCGGTTGAACGGGAGGCGCTCGCTGCAGACCAACACACAGGCGAGCCCCAACATGCTGATGGTTTTTCTGCCGAGCTGTCGCGTCGCCGCGTCGCCAATCTGTGACGCGGCATTGATAAGAAAGCACTTATTGGCTTCGTTTCGCTGAATCAATGTCTTCCACAAATTCCGTGGGAAGAAACACGAGAATTCTAGATCGAGGGGGACATACGTAGATTCAAAGAGATACTCAAGATTTCCACTAGCGTGGCGGCTGACGGTGCGAGCGACAGGCGCTTTAGAAGACTGGGTCCGAATCGAAAGGCCCGTACGGCATGTACCAACCTACTGATCGCTCGAGAGCTGAACGTTCACCGGCGCCGGTACGTGTTCACCTTTGCGTGTCCGTTGCAAACGCTCCAGCTGATTGATGGCGTAGGCTAGCTGGCGCTGGATTGTTGTTTCGTAGCGGAGGATCCGGTCGAGGTCAAAACCCAAGGGCAAACTGAGATGATCCTTGATTGTTGCCTGTTTTGAATCTGTGTCGCGCTCTCTGTCGAGGATGTGATCATCTACTAGACGTGCGGGACCAGCAAACGCCAGTTTGACCAGCCCGGCCTCGCATCTTAGGGCGCGCTTCTGACGCCACCAACACACCGCTATCTGCTCGACAAGGGTCTCTTCGAGCATGCCGACGGGAGCAAGGCTTGTCTTAAGCCCATCCAGAAACTCATTAAACTCGGCTTCAACTTCCGCCCCTTCTCCCTGGGTGACTAGGAGGGAAGAAGCGAGGATGCCATGCTTGATGGCATTGCATCGCGACCAACTCTTGCCCTCTTCGGTTCTGGGACCCGTCGACAGTTGGGCGTTGCGACGGTTCGCTGCGACCCTTCTGGTCGATGAGGCGACATCGTCGTTGTTATCCATTCTCCACAAAGTCATACCTCCGATTCAGAGTCAACCGGAGTTTACCATTTTCGCTTTTATTTCGCCAATAAGACTGGGAACGTTGGCGGTGCGCAGAGAGTCCTGGAAGGATTCTTAATTTGCCTTCAGCTCCTCCTGGGTGAACAGGCGTTGAACGAGCTCGGCGCCCCCGTCAACCTGGTTAAGCCCCTTCTCTTCTCTTCTTTCGCTTGTCATTTGTTGTGCGCAAGAGATCGCTCTCTTCGTTCATTTGTGCCAACGCTCTCTCGAGAAGGAATTCGATTTGTTGATTCGTTGAGCGGTGCTCCGCCTTCGCTAGTTCTTCGACGCTTGCTTTTAGATTGGCTCGTATTCGAATGAGTACGGGAACTCGGGATTCGTTCATTTTCAAGTTACCCAAGAATTTCTCTTGATCAATCGATATCATGTTGATATCATATTGATATCGACGAGGTGCTCTATGCCTTCCAATAGTCCCAACAGTAGTATCTTCCACCTGATACGCCTCAAGGCTTCCCTAGTCAAGAAGGTATACCCGAATATCAATCGCGCCCACCTCCAGACGCTAAAAGTACTGACCAGACAATTCAGCCTTTCTCTCGCAAATGGAGATGTGATTCTGCTTGAAAAAGGCTGGTTCGTCACGCACGGCGGTCTGCTTCGGCTAGCGCGTCGCAAGAGATGCCGCGGTATCCACGTCGAGGCCGTCGATTCGCTGTGTGATTCCGCCGTGAATCGTTTCGTGCTCAAGGCGACGGTGTATCCGTCCAAAGACTCCGCCGGGTTCGTCGGCTATGGCGATGCCGACCCCTCCAACGTCTCACTCTTTGTCCGCGGTGCCGAGATGCGCGTAGCCGAAACCCGAGCAGTCAATCGCGCCCTCCGCAAGGCGTACGGCATCGGAGTCTGCTCGGTCGAGGAAATCGGATCGAATCCAGGTCCGACTGCGGCGACTGCCGATTTGCATCAGCGTTCGCCCAAAAGTACCCGCGAGAACGGTAACGGCTCCGGTCACAAGGTCCGCGACCGGCTCTGCCAGTCATCCGTCAGCACAAGCTCGACCCCGAGTTGGTGAAGGCCTACGCCGTCGACTTCTGTGGCACCAAGGTCCTCAAAGAAGCCACTCGTGAGCAGGTCGAACCTTCGTCCAGCAGCTGGCCGAGGCAGCCAAGAAGGACCGCGATGCCCTGCTCTGCCAGCTCAACAGCTACGCACGCCCAGCCAGGAGGTGGCGGGATGAAACGTCATCTTCCCGGACTCTCCGAGACGGCATGTGACTCGCGACCTAAGATTCCTGACGGTATTTTTCTCGTCCGGCTGGATCATGCCCAACACCGCTGGCAGGCTCAGAAGCCCTTCTATGTGCTTCGCCTCTCGGTCGTGGAGCCGAAGGCGTTTGCCGGGCACTCCCTCGTCAGCCGTCTCTACTGCACACCGAAGGCGATGTGGAAGCTCGGCTGGTTCCTGCGGGATTTCCTCTATGACCCCGAATTGTTCAGCCAGGACCAGATCGACGAGCACGCCTTGCGCGGCTTGGTCGGAGTCGTGAAGATCAGCCACACCGTGGTCAACGGCATTTCGCTGGTAAACTGCGACGGCTTCGCCCCCGCCAGCCAGTGGGAAGAGCTGACCACGGGCATCCCCATTCCGCCGGCTGGCAGTGGCAAGGACTCGCGGAAGGAAAGGGTACTGCGATGACCTACAGCTATACCCAGATCTCTCAGTACCTGACCTGCCCTCGCCGTTATCGCCATCGCTATCTCGATGATTGGCAGGAAAGATATTCGGGCTGCCATGCTCTTCGGACGCTGCTTCGAACAGGCAGTGGCGGCTCTGTTCCGCCATGAGGACCCGGCAGCAGCCCTGCTCGAGCATTGGGCGCCTTGTAAGAACCTCGAGCTGGTCTACTCAGGAAATGACACCTGGGACCACATGCTTCAGCAAGGCATTCAGTTGCTGGAGAGGTTCACTCAGGACGGGCGCGTCCAGATTCGCCAGCCACTCAACCATCAACAGGTTCGATTCACGCGCACGCTGAGTTGCGGGGACAGCTTTGTCGCCTTCGTCGATGCGGTCGGAAAACTGGACACCATCCCCTGTGTGCTGGAGTGGAAGACCAGCGCTGCCCGCTATCCAGTGGAGCCAGACGGCATCGCAGCCCTAGACCCGCAGCTGGTTTGCTATTCCTGGATGACCGGAATCAATGACGTCGCCCAGGTGGTCTTCGTGCGCAAGCGTACGGTTGTAGTCCAGTACCTGCGGGCCACAATCACGGCGGCACAGCACACCGAGTTCGAAGCTCTGGTCGACGACACCGTCCGCCGGATCCAGTCGGGACTGTTCCTGCCGCATAGCGGCATCCGTTTCCCCCAGAACCCGTGTACCACCTGTCCCTTTCTGGGGCTCTGCCTCGACAGCGCGGTCTCGTTGAGACAACGCTAGTGCACAAGCCGGGAGTCGATCTTGGTCTGTTTGACGAACTTGTTTACTAGGTGTCCGCCCATGCTGCCCAGTTGAATCGCCGCCGGGCGCAGGAGGTCCTGAGCAGGATCGACCAGATCCTGGCCTGGGAAGCACGGCACGAAACGAGCGTGATACCAGGTTCGTGGAACTGGGCAAGTACCTGTGCGAAGTAAGGGCAGGCCAATACTGGCGGCTGGAGAAGCTGAAGTCCTTCGATGAGTTTCTGGAGCGGCGGTTTCCGGAATCAAGAAGGAAGGTTATTACCTGATGTCGATTCACGAACACCTACCACCGCAGGTGAGGCGGGAGCTGAAACAGGTGGGATGGACCAAGGGAGTGGAGTTGGCCAAGCTGGCACGCCAGCAGGGGGAGCGCTTCGAAAGTGCAACCTGGCTGCACAGAGCGCGACAGATGCCCAAGGCGGAATTCCAGCGGGAAGTGGCGAAGGAATTGACGGGCAACGACACTGAGCCTTCGGAGCTGATCTATTTCAAGGTCTATAGCAGCCAGATCCCGGTTATCGAACAAGCAATTGGGACCGCAGCCTTAATGCTGGGGTCCGACAAGTCCCGCGGCTACTGCCTGGAGATGATCTGTGCGGACTTCCTCGCCGGGGCCTCGATAGACGGCAGCAATCCGGAGATCCTACTGCAATCCATCTCGCGCTATTACAAATTGCTGCCCGGATCACAACAGGAGGTCTTTCTGTCAGAGGTCAACCGGAAGGCTTCATGAAGGAGGTGCGCTTCAGGAGCTCCCGACTCAGCCTCGATGAGAAGAGCTACCGCGACCTCCATCGTCGAATTCTGGAGCGCGACGGCTGGCGATGCCAAACTTGCGGCAGCATGCAGCACCTACAGGTGCACCACCTCGAGCTCCGCAGCCATTCGGGTGCCGATGATGAAGAGAACTTGATCACACTGTGCGCTGAATGTCACGCCTGGACACATCGAAAAGCTGACCGCTCCACCCTCCGTTGACCTGGTGCCCGATGGTCTCTGTGTCATAGCTGCGCCGCACGGTTTAGCGCGACAGGCGATCGTTATTTCTGCAGTCTTAGGGGTTGAGACTATACCGAGTTTGCGCTCAGGCCCTGGCCAGACGTGCGATATTGTAGGCGATGGCGACTAGCAACCATTCGGTGTTCCCCGCTTCCAGACCCCGCCGCAGAAATCGCTGCATCCCGCGTTGTTCCTTCAGCAACCCACAAACCGGTACCACCACCGCTTGTCTGAGTTGATACATCTTTCGGCCCGCCGCGCTGCGTAACTTCTGCCGTAGGTGTTCCGGGTCGCGGATCGCCCTCCGCCCGATCCCGCCGGCGGTTTGCCACTCGTCATCTCATGGCGCAGATTGTTGTCCGGCACATACAGATCGATGTCACGCCGACAACGCTCCCGTAAAGCCGCTCCACCGAAAAGCCCCGCGTCGACGGTCATCTGCTGGGGAAGCTGCCGGCATTGTCGCTCTACTTCGTCTACCATCGGCAGCAAAGAGGTGTTGTCGCTCGCCTGCTGCGTCACCCGCGCGGCCACCATGAAGTGATCGTCTCCGACCGCAAGATCGGTCGTATGACTCAACACCCAGCCATCGCGCATGCGCAAAAAACCTCTCTGCGGATCAGTGCTTGACACCTGACGGCGTCCCGCCTTGGGTACCTCTCAGCGCATGGTGTTGCTCCATAACCTCGGGTTGCGCCACTGCCAACTCCGTCCCCGTTCCTTCGCCCTGTTCCGGCACCAATGCCCGCTGCTGAAACCGCCGCACCTGCCGCCAATCCCCAGCCCGCTGCTCCCGTGCCGCCCGCTCCTCGGCCACAAATGCGATACCGCGAAACACGGACCCACACCCGTTTTGCACATCGAACGCCTCCACCACCTAGTGCACGGGAAACACAGATGCCCTTTCCCATTTTAGCCGCCGGGCTTAATCTGCGGGGAAGGTTGTGGTGCGCAGGACCCTTTTGCGCAAGGGTATGCTGCACTTTGCGGCGAACCTGTAGGTCAGTTTGAGCCGGCACGGACGCCCGGGGAGAATCGCATTTTCTCGGCCACCACTGGGCGAACAGGCGCATGAGAGATGCGGTCACGCTCACCACAGTTCCCGTCGAGACTCGGCTTTGCTCGGGAGCGGCCTTTGGCCTCGTTCTCGTGGTACTGAGCAAGGCAGATCTCACTCTTGGCAGCTTGGTAAGAAACCCGTGGGCCGTATTTGGATTGCCAGTCGCTGCTGGTTTCAGCGAGCGGAGGGTGCCGGATCCAATTTTCCTCCGATCACAGGTGCTGCTCTCGCTGTGAGAGCTACGTTTGCCTACGATCTCCTGACTGGGGAGCATGATGTAGGTTTTTTAAAAGGGGTATACCCAAGTAGCAGCGGATGCGAAGTTTGATCAGCAGCACTTCGACCGAGTGGTCAGCGCCATTCGGCTGGAGAAAGAAGGGTTCCGGAGTGGAAGACAGTTAGTTTAACACTCCCTCTGGGCGCCCATCCAGTTTCCGGATGGGTCAGGTGACGTCAAGCTGCTTGTGTAAAAACGCGGAGGGTGCGGGTTTTCCATTCCAGGTTGAAGCGCTGGAAGATGGAGTAGATGATACGATCCACACTCTTGACGTTCACAAAGCACACCATGGGCCGGGTGCGGCGGCGGACCTCCACGAAGCAGCGCTCGATGATATTGGTGGTGCGCAGCTTCTTCCAGAGATGCCGCGGGAAGCTGAAAAACGACAGCAGCTCCGGCAAGTCGCGCTCCAGTTGTCGCACCATCGCCCGTACACCGCCTGCCAGCGGCGACGAAAGGCGCGAAAGGCGGCTTCGGCCTGGCGCCGGCTGTCGGCCCCGTAAATCGCCTGCGCACCCCGCTTCACTTCGTCATAGTCGCGGCGACGCACCTTCTCCAGGATATTACGCATCTTGTGCACCCAGCAGCGCTGATGCAGCGCCCGGGGATAGACGGTCTCGATGGCGGCTGCCAGCCCCGGGCATCCGTCGGTGACGATCAGCAATAGCTTCTCGCCCCGCAGCCCACGGCGATACAGATCCAGCAGCAGGCCTTCCCAGGCGCTTTGACTTTCGCCCTTGCTGCGCAGAAAACCCAGCAGTTGCCGGGTGCCGTCGCCGCGCACTCCGTAAGCCACCAGCATCTGCACCCGCTGCCGCCCACAGGGCCGCCGCACCCGCAGGCTGACGCCGTCCAGAAACAGGTAGGCCCAGTCGTCCTCTAAGCGGCGCCTGATGAAACTGCCGCACCGCCTCGTCCAGATCGCGGGCTCAGCCGGGATACCGTCTGCGCACTGACCACTTCGCCGGTCAGGATACTCACCACCCGCCCCACCTGCCGGGTCGAGATCCCCCGCAGGAAGGCCTCGCGGATTAACAGCGATACCTCCTCCGCCCGGCGCTGAAACTTGTTCAACACCTCGGGCAGAAACCCGCGCTTGCGGGTGCGGGCAATACGCAAACGCAACGTCCCAAAGCGAGTCACGAAATCGCGCTCGTAGTAGCCGTTGCGATAATCCCGCCGCGGCTTCTGCCGACTATGGCGCGGACCGACCATGTACAGATCGCGTTGCCGCTCCGACAGCAGCTCGAACAGCCGGCGCATGCTCTGCTGCACCTGCCCCTGCAGGTCTCCCCAAAAACTCTCTTTCAGCTCACTGACGAAATGTTGGAACTGCTCGGTGATGGGTGTTACCTTCGCCATGGGTGTAAGTCTCCTTTCGAGAACGGCTTCAGCTTGTCAGGCCAAAGCCAACTTACACCCTCTCGCTCTTTACACAATCGAAGTTACGTCACCGATGGGTCACAGCGGATTGCGTTGAATTTCTGAACTGCGGAGACGACTCACAGAACTGGCGAGGTGACGCAAGTCTAACCGCCAATAGCTTGGGAATCGTCAACTACACTACCGACGGAGTTGATCTGCTGTCGACCGTTGATTTTTCCGGTCCAGATCCGATGTCACTGACCGTGACGAGTAAATTTACCTTTTGGGTGATGGCACCAATACCGGAGCCGACGAGCATGGTACTGTTCGGCGCTGGCCTTATCGGAGTAGCTGTAAAATTGCGTTGCAAGCTGCTTCACTAATCACTGAATACAGTATGCCCGGTGGCGGGTTCTATAAAAGGGGATGTCAAGAGAAAACACTTCTCCCTGCGCGGGAGCACGAGGTAGTTCTCTGGCATCCAGCCCCTTTCGTTCGCCTGAGTAGCGTCGATCCGCAGTTCTTTGGTCGTGTTCACTTCGCGTTACGACGTCCTTCGCTAGCTGAAGCTCCGCAAGCCTACCGGTGGTCCCGCCAAACGGGCCAACCATGGTTCAATCTGAGACTCGCGGCCCTTGTCCGCGGCCGTATGGCTTTTTGGGGTTATCCGAGGGAGCATACGGTGGCCCGTGAGACTTGCTCCGCCAACGGCGGAGACGCAGCCTAACCCGCCCAGGATACTTACCCTCGAACCCGAGCTCGCAGCTCGAACAGAAAAACGCGGAGTGAAACCCTGCCTTTCCCTGCGGTGCCGCGCGCTCAAGCGGCTTGTGAGTTCACATACTCAGCGTCGAACGCCTCTCCTTTCTTCCACACATGCAACGTAATGGCGGCGATCTTGCGCGCCAGCGTGAGTCTGGCCATCTCCGCTCTCATCCCCTTTTTCAGAAGGTTTGCGTAGAACTCGCCAAACGCTCCCTCACTGCCGCTGGCGGTGGTGGCCGCGCTCTTAAACAGGTTCTTCAGATCGTGATTGTGGTTGCGGTTCAGTCCACGGATGAACACCGGCTTCTTCTTGCGCTCGATCTGTCCCTTGACCACGCGATACTCGCCGCTGTCGCGCGTCTCCAGCGCCAGCCCGCAGTAGGCCCAGAACTGCCGCTTGGTGCGGAAGCGATGCGGCGTCTGCACCCGCCCCAGCAGCAGCGCCACCCGTATCGGTCCCAGCCACGGAATCGTGCGCAGCCACTTCGTCTGGTTATGCTGGCGACACTCCTGAATCAGATCCTGGCGAGCTTCCCGCCGCAACGGCTGCAGCACATCGAGCTCCTGATAGAGCCGTCGCGCCCGCCGCTGCAACCCGCTGTCGGCCAACTGCGCCAACCACTCGTCGCGATGCCGTGATCCGAAAACCTTGGTCCCGGCGCAGGCAATCGCCTGACTGCGATACAGCGCCTTCAGCCGCCCCATGGTGCGGGTGGTATCTTCGGTCAGCGCACTATAACTGCACCCCAGATGCTGGACCGCCGCCGGGCTGTTCTGGCCATGGTAGACCGGCGACAACAGCCGCGCCCGCAGCAACTCGGCCAACTTGCGCGCGTCGATCGCGTCGCTCTTGTTGCCCGCCGTCAACAGCGCGTTCTTCCGCGGATTGCACACCACCAGAATGCGCCACTCGTCTCACCAGCAAGTCGTACAGCCAGGCCGAGTGCGTGCCTTCTTCAAAGGTGACATGCAAAGTCCCGCGTACGCCGTGAAGAAAATCCAGGATCGTGCTGGTGTGGGTGGCGATCACCGACTGCATCACCAACTTGCCGTCAGCGTTCAACACCGCCACCGAAATCGTGTCGCGGTGGACATCGGAGGCCAACATACTTGATGCTATTCATCGGGTGTTCCTTTCGTGAGCTGTGGATTACTGTTCGAGACAGCAACCACAGCCTACTTCGAAAGGGGCGCCCTTTTATAATGCGTGGCCCTGGATAAGAGCGAAGACGGTGCGCGCTTTCACGCGGTCACTTGCTGGCTTCCGTGACTGATTCGCGACTGTCCGACCGCAACAGACCGTCACCGGACTACACCAAGCCCCGACGGTGGCAGTTTCAATTCTCGCCGTGAACAATTCTATCGAGAATATCAAGCGACAACCCAAGCCCGCCATTTTGGGGATGAGCAGCTGCTGGCTTGTCGCTCTGTTCTAAGAGCTGCTTTCCGAGCCAGATTAGCATCGTCACGTTACCCCTTCTCGGCGGCACGAACCTGCAGCCTCCGGGCTGCTGCGCGACGACAATGCTGGCGATGACCGCCAGCAGGAATACTGACCACTCAATTCTCCCCGCAAGCATAACTCTTCCCCGGCAATATTTTGGATGGGTTTCCGCTTACCCCTCATTTCCCTGACTGCCGCTTGCAGGTCTTCTCCGCCACTCTTACGTAGCTGTTGAGTTTCAAATTGCACGTAACCCCGGTGATCGCTGTCACTGACATTGATCCGCGATGGCATGATACTTGGCTCGACTTATGACCACCTGTCACTGCTCTTACCCGCAGGTGGCCGCCAGACGGATGTAGCACATTACGGCCAGACGTCTGAGCGGCCCCGCGGGTTTTGAAAAGGGCCGCGCCTAGGAGAGCAGCGGCCCTTTCCTTTTCCTGGCCGATTTCAAACTGCACTATCAGGCGAATGGAAACTTCTCGACAGACTGACCAGTCGCGAAATCGAATTGCGCGCGCGCGACTGCGTGATTGCCGCCTTGTTGGGTGTGCCGTCACCGGAAGCCATGAGATTCTCTGTTAAAACGCAAGCTTTTTTCTTCTCTGGAGAGGTGGCGGAGAACCTCTCTTCTTTTTTCAGCGAACCGCCGCTCCGACCGGCGGACACAGCCGGGCCCCGTCGTAGGGCTGGTCGTGACGAAACATGCCCACGATGGCGTGCAGCAGCTTACGCATCACCGCCACCAGGGCCTGCATTTTCTGTTTCCCGGCGGCCACCAGGCGCTGGTAAAAGGCCCGCAGATACGGCTCTTGATAGGCCGCCGTCAGCGCCGACATGTACAACGTGCGGCCCGGCAGGGGCGACCTTTTTCTCGGCGTTTGTGCGGCGCTTCGGTTGGCCATCAGCATACGGCCTTAGATCAATTTGTCCGGATTCATCGCGCGCAGGGTATCCCGGAACATGGAACTTGTACTCCCAGTCCAAATTCCCCCTCTCATCGATAGTCCTGTCAAGGGCGGAGTAAAAGTAGACCAGTTGAGTATGTAGAAGATCTAGGATTTGTCGGGGAGAAGCGGTAAGATCGTGGGAGGCTTAGCAAACCGCCGCCTTCAGCCACTCGGCCATCTCTCCGGCTTTCCGGCACTGGCAAGAGCCACTTGGCTCAAGCCATCGGACACGCCGCCATCCAACAGGGGTACCGCGTACTCTACCGCGAGACCCACAGCTTGCTCGATGAGTTGGCCGAAGCCACGCTCGACGGCACCCACAAAGAGCACATGGAGTTTCTGGTGACCGTGCCCCTGCTCATCATCGATGATCTTGGAATGCGCAAGCTGCCCCTCACCGCTGCCGAGGAACTGCTGGAGATCATCATGCGACGCTACGAGCGGGCACCATGTTGACCTCGAACCGACCGGTGGAAGACTGGGTGCTTCGACCGCTTGATTATGTAACGAAACTTGTGTCGGGCCTGCTTACGTGTGAACTTCCACTGGATGGTAACCCGGTCGCGGTTCATGCGACGAGTCCAGGCCCGAGTTTGCTGCCGCAAGCAAGCGATGTCTCCGATTCGGCGTTTGCCTAAGCATTGCCGGGAAAGCAAACTAACCTCCATCTCCGCCTGGTTCAGCCAACTTCCATGCTTGGAGTGTAGTGCGTTGTGGCGCAAGCAATGGGATCACCAGCAACTGTTAAAGTTCGGTTCGCACGCGGGTCGGCTCGAAACCGGCCATGGTGTGAAGTAGATCACTGCCCCGTTGATTGGGCGGCCCGCTCCCTCTTGAGGGAGTTCGAAGTAGTAATCATGATCGACGTTGCGACCGGAGAGATGGTTGGGTCGGACTGAAATTCCGCCCCGATTGATTACACGCGAGCCTTGTTGATTGGTGTCGGCATTCTTTCAACTAGAGCGAAGTGGCGCTCATTTCAGAGCGTGCGCAGTGGTGTGCCCACAATGGCACTTGACAGAGCCGACATTGTTAGAGATGGCCGCTTTTGAAGTGATCACCGAGGAGGGAAACGGGCAGGGTCGGCACATCTTGATTTACAATCGTGTCCAAGTGGGCCTGCGGCCCGCGAAAGTGCATGAAAACCAGACTGACCGACTAATGTTTTCCAACCACTTAGCACGGGTTTTCGACCCTGCCGTCAGGCAGGCGAGATCATGAAAAGACTCCTCGTCATAGTGGCATGTCTTAGCATTGCCGTTTGGATTGTGGGATTTGTCAACGGCAAGCGTGAGGCGGCGCGAAGGGAGCGTCTCCTGAGCCAAGCCTTAACGCTGGAGCGGGTGTCTTACGAACTCAGTAATATTGCGATACCCAGTAAATGTCCATTACTGGTTTTGGCTGCCAACAGCGTCAACGGAGGCTCCCAGGGGCCTTATTCCTTGGAAGTATCCGGCATCGAGGTTACGAATAACTCACATTCGGATCTGCTTTCCTATCAGATTGAGTGGACCGTGTACCGGGTTGGCAAAAAAGCCGCAAGACTCACCGCGGTGCATGTGCCAAAGCCGTTCGGCACGATCCTGCCTGGTGAATCGAACGCATTTGATAAGTTGCATCTTGCGGCAGACGCCGAATTCGGGTTTAAGGAGGTGTCTGGCAGACTGAGTTACGCTCGTTTCGCAGATGGAACAAGTTGCCAGCTGGCCGAACCGCCTGGTGTTCAGTATGACTCGGGTGCCACTTGGGCGTTTTAGAACTTTACCTCTCACCGTTCTTATGCGTTGGGTGGGGATGGGAGGCAGAGGACACGAGTACCGTAGGTAGGGTGATGATGTCGAATTGCCACTTCCGAATCGCAAAATCGGGCAGCATGAAGCGAGAACTTCGGATCCTTCGATTCTGCCAGGGCCGCCGGGCGGTTCCCTGACAGTGCCAACAATGACACCGATCGAAGCTGCCGGGGGTATCCCTGGCGGTTAGGTGAGCGCGCGAAAATGAAACATCGCATTGTTCACGCGGTTCAGAAATACTTACTCAACCCTCCAATTAAGCTTTTGTTCGCCATGGGCGTGGCGCCGCCGGGGTATGCGCTCTTAGAGACGACCGGCTGCAAGACCGGAAAGCCACGTCGCACGCCCGTGGGCAACGGACGCGTTGGGGAGCAGTTCTGGCTGGTGGCAGAGCACGGCATGAAAGCCGGATATGTCCTCAACCTGGCGCGAAACCCGCGCGTGCGGCTGAAATTGCCGGACGGGCTACGGGCTCGCTGGCACACGGGCACGGCGCGTTTGCTCTCCGACGATGATCCGCGCGAACGTCAACGGTGGCTCGCGAGTCACTTGCCGAGCAGCGCCATGAACGCGACGGTTGTGCGACTCTTCGGCACGCACTTGCTTACTGTGCGGATTGATTTGGATGCCTGAATTCCTCTCACGAGCGCGGCTGGCCCACGCAAGGTTCTAATGGTTCGGCAGCGACCCAGTTGTCATGTCCCACTTGGATGGCCCTCAGCGCGAGTAGCGTTTAGCTGTGGAGGCCGCTGAACGATGACTAATGACATACCGCAAAATTCGCGCCTGAAGACAGACTGAGAAGATAGGAAACAGACGAAGCAGAGCGAGTAAAGGAATTGTGCCAGCAAGGCACTGACGGCGCAAGAGCGGCGGGAGAGACGAGCGAAGGAGTAGGAGGCCCAACTATGGCAAAGTTGGTGCAGAAGCTGAACACGCGAGAAGATTTCGAGATCGACAAATTCAGTTACACCGATGCCTCACCATTTGTTCCTGTCGCACGCTTCGCTGACGGCCGCACCTACTGCTTTGACGGTTTAGAGACCACTACCATTCGTTTCCGTTCCTTCAATTACATCGACGAAAACGGCTACAAAGTTCTCCGTGGCGGCGTCTGCGACAAGTTCTGTGACGACTACCAGATTTACACTTTCCAGTTTGCCTACCTCGAAACCGCGTTGAGAACATCTCTAAGGGAATAAGGGTGGTGGTGCAGTTTGAAATCGTGGCATGAAAAATTGCCCCCAACGACTGCGAATGCGTTGAAGGCGTAGAATTAAATGGATGTTGGTGGTCAGAGCATATCATGATCCAGCTTGGCTAGAACACGGAAAAGGGCCACCTGTCCCCAGAAGCGGCCCCACCAGAATGACATCCTGACTGGAGCGTGTGAGGCGGGCAGGATGAGTATCGCTCAGTTCATCGAGTGCTGACCGGTGCGGGCGAGACAGCCGCATTGATTTGAGGACCGTTCCACTATGTCCCGTTCTTTATGCCTACTCGCTCAACAACTTGAGCGCGTAAGAAAATAAACATGCGATGGAATTCCTTGGTGGGTATATAGTGTGAGGCTGTTAGGAGCTAAAACGGAAATTCCGGCTAGAGAATCACGTCTCCTGGTGCCAGCCAGGCCGTGGATGGGAAAGACAGATGCGCGGTAACTCCCGAACCAAGCGGCCTGCTGCTGCTCGGATCGGGGCTGCTGGGTCAAGAGTGGTCCGACTAAAGGGGCAGCAATGAAGCGTCTAGAACGTCTTATGTTCCTTTGCTGTTTATTACTCGCTTGGGCGAGTAGTGCCTCTGCTTCCGCATGCCAAGCAGGCCCCGTTGGAGGATTAATGGGGACGACCTGCAGCATCGGAGACATCTTGTTTTCGTTCGGGACATTCGCCGGCGAAGCCGTTACGGTAGATCTCAACAATAACGTCGTAGTCACTGCCATCGACCCGAACAGCATTCAACTCATTCCGGTTAATCTTGGCAGCCAACGAGGATTCCAACTACTGACTCCAGACTTCCGTGACAGCCCAAGCACGCAGGCGCTGTTCGATGCCAGCCACTACGCGAACTTCACCTACTCTGTAGTGGGTCTCAATGGAGCACTTATTTACAGCGAGAGCGAGCTCATCGTGGGATCGATAGAAAACAGGTCAGACGTTGGCGCGATCGAGGGGATTGACATCCAAAACTACTTCGCTCCGATTTTCAGTGCCGTCACCAACGGCACCATCAGCTACAATCAACTTGGCTTTTATAATCAGCCTTATAGTCTGTATGATTTTTCGCAGTTTGGACTTCCCCCGCAGTCAGAGAGCGACCCACTCAACTTCGGCATTCACTCGGTAAATGAATTTGCCTACACGACTCAAACGGCAACTCTCGTTTCGGATCTCATGCTTTACAATACGGCTCCTTCGGTACCTGAGCCTGGCAGTATCGCATTGTTTGGCTCCGGCGTTCTCGGCTTAGCTGGCATACTGCGCCGCAAACTGACGCTGTGATCGTCTTCAGGTGAATGGGGCCTGTGGTGCGCAGAAATTGCATCGGGCCAAGTGCGGACACCTTTGGCAATTGAATCGATGCGCTGATCATAGATCGCCGTCGATCAGGGCAGGGCCAAATCCGTTTCTTTCCAGCCAGCAATACAGGTGCACCTGATGCAAGTATGGGGCGAGAATTTCTTCACCCATTTCGTGGGTATCAGCGCAGATGAAGGGTACTCGTAGGCCCGCAAGCACGGCGATCAGCGATTGGGTAAAACCGGAGAAAGTCTCATTATCCTTGGACTGAAGATGGGGGGGAGGTCAGAATCAGTAGCCAGTGCATGCGACCAATCGGCATAGGGGGAGTGGTCACCCACTCTCCCTGCCACACACTGTACATGCGGGTCCGCATACGGCGGTTCGATAGGTTAATCCCACCCATAAAGGATGGGCTGGGGATTCGCGGTCGGGGACGCCGTGTGGGTTTCACTTCTCGGGCTAGCATCCTTTGCGGCTTCGCCGCGCCGTGCCTGCCCGAGGCCCGCCGAAACGGGATGGCTCGTGCCATACCCTCATCGAGACCCAAGCACTACTAATCCTTCCTGTCGTTCGGGCCTTCGCCGCTCGCGCGACTACTACGCCCTCGGCTGACTTCTGCTCTGCGGTCAGAACACCTCGCGATGTCTCAGTCACAAATGCGTGACACACAGCAGATCTCCCGTGATAAGTTCGACCACTCTCCACGCACGATCGCCGGATTTACCACCAGTGCCCTTGATGGATATGGGCTTCGCGGTTTGTTGCCCGCTCGCCCGGCACCGTAGGCCTCTTCATCCGGTTTTTTGTTCATCGGCCCGCGTGTTGCTCCACGTTTGCTTCAGACCCCACCTCGCGGTGACGCCCTTGCGCTTCGCTATCACTTCACCTCCATCAGGTTGTGAAGAGGACTTCCACCTCCAAGCTGTCTAACATGCACGGCGTACAACGAAAGCCGGAGCCAATACGGCTCCGGCTGAGTTAGCAGAAAAATTGAGAACCTAGAGGCTGAGCTTGCGGCGGACCACGCCCGCAAGGCTCATGATCCGGGTCCGCATTTGCACTAGGCGATGCCGGTGCCACAGTAGTTGGCGGAGATCCCGATTTTCCGGGCTCGGTACCCAGACCCGTGGAAAACGATTTTCGATGAGCAGCGTGAGTATGAGCTCAGCGTCCTGGCGATCGGTCTTCTGCTTCCGCACGCGCTTGGCTCGAATCCGGGCCGGGTCTCCAATCCACAGCTCGAAATCCAGTTCGGCTACTAAGCGCTCGAACCAGCGGGCATGCCCCGTTGCTTCCATCCCTATCCGCACCTTGACTCCTCGCTGCTCCAGTTCGCCATAAAACCTTTCGGCTTCTCCGTCCTTGTGCAGGAGTCGTCGTTCTCCGCATTCTCCGGTCTCGTTATCTACAAACGCGATTTGCTGAAAGCTGGGGTGATAATCCAGTCCTATAATCAATATATTCGGCTCCTTCTTCCGAGCCTTGGTTGGTTTGGTATTCACCGAGTGTACTCAGGTTGAGGGAGCCGACATTGTTATGGAATCAGCGGAGTTGGCCCAGGACTAGGTTTTTCCACCCTGCCGCTTTGAGCACCTGCCCGTGATGGAGTAATCGGTCCAGCATCACAGACGTGCGCGACAGGCACTTGCCGCCGCCAACTGAGCTTGGTTCGCTTGAGGCCCTGTGAGCGTATGGGTAAAGAATCACCGCATGAAACACAGCAGGCCGTATCCCATCCGTCTCTGAGCCCGGGGTTTCTTGAGGGTAATACTGAGGTTGGGCTTCAGAAGATTCGTACTCGCCTACTTGATCTGACCAATCGCAATCGTCTCCTCAATTTCAGGCATTCTGTTGCATCGTCGCTACGCATCGTTGATGTCTGCACGAGAGCCACGCCTTTGCACCGCTTGTAACAGTCCCAGTGAGTCTGGAAAGAAACGGGGGTAGGGTTGGAAAAGTGGCGAGGGAAAAAGCCAAGACAGCCAGCATTACCAGAGGCTATTGCCACGTCGCGCTGAGTGCAACCAGTCAGCGAGAACGAGTTTTTGGTAGGGACAAGCGCCCTCCTTAGCGTTCGATGTGCAGCGTCTGAGATTCTACCGCCGTCGCTCCTGGTTTGTACTCGATGTCTACAGATTGACTATCTATCCGAAGACGTACACGCTCGCCCTTGTAGACATGGATGCTAGGCAAGTACTTCTCCAACTTCGTGGTATCGTCCACGACGCAATCCTCGCCTGCACACCGCAGCCCGAACCTACTTGGTCCCAGATCACAGTTATCTGCTGGATCCAGAGCGTATGGAGGGGCTTCGAAGCTCTCGGGGTTCTTGCCATGACAGTCCGTCCAGGCTATTTTGGATCCGTTCGGCGCTCCCCGACCGATCTTAACAGGCTTCTCATATTTGAACAGAGTGTCAGCTCCAGAGACTGTTACAAGGCCCAGTATTATCCAACAGCCGCTCGCGAACACAGTTATTGCTTTGCGGGGCAAGATCATCGGCTAACCTCCTTCTGATAGTGAACCACCGAGACATCTTTTATGTCGCTAGTCGAACTAGGGAGAGTTGGGGTACGGATTCTGAAGGCTCGGAGACATCAATGGGGCAGGATGAGTCCTTTGCAGGTATTCTTGCATAGACAAGGTGGTAGACGTACAGCAACCCGCCTTTAAGATAAAGCATCTTCCCACGATAGTCGCAAGTGCCAGCAGTAAAACAAACCGTAGGTAAAGACGTATACTCGCCTCGATCCACGTTGGCGTGGTTAATTCCCGCATTTCGAGCAAGCCAATATATCGCAGGAAACAAGCCAACTAATACTACAGCCGCAAACATCTCTCCAAACCGCCTGCGTCGAGTGGATACAATATCGATTATGACAGAAGTCAGCAAAGCTATGCCGTAGACAATGGAAAGCCCGACAGCTGGCCCAAATAGAACAGAAAATCCTTTGGCTACCGTGTCATTAAATCCAAGATCTAACCAACCGGAATCAATTCCGAAGGCCGTAAAATAAAACTTAAAGTAGCTCCACCCCGCTAAGAACAAGTATGTAGCATACAACACTGTTCAGCGTCCAAGTTTCGTCGAGAATTCTTCCCTCTCTCCTTTCGGAAGGACAGCGGCACTTCCGGTGGTGGACGTCGCCATCATTGCAAGCCCTCATTCGCCTTAACTACGCGAGTCCATCTTTTTTCTGTTTCAGGTGGGTGCCCGGTCCAACGCTTCTGCTTGAGCTCAAGCTTAGACACATAATCCCGCCACCAGGAGGATCGCGTCTCTTAGCGCGGCTGCCCTCGCGTTAACCCATCGTGGAGAGCGGAGACACATCGCTCTACCCGTAGAACAACACAGTTTGAAAAGAAACATGCGAAAAGTCAAGCTCCAATAGAGGAATGCAATACTTCGCCACCTGCACATGAGCCAGCAGACCCTGTCCTGCCAGACCGTGCTCGATGGGACGACTCGGCGCAGGTGCCTGCACGATGCGCTCGCAGCTCGACAACTTCCGAATAGTTGGTTATCCGGACGCAGAGCGCCGGGCTGTCCGAGTGAACAAGCAAACTTCATCATGACCGAGCGCGTCGCGAGCGATTCCGCAACTGGTTCATGGCTATTTGGCAGCGTCGGTTCCAGCCTGCCGAAATTTTGCAGGCGAAACCCCGAACCAGCGGCGAAACGTCCGGCTGAAGTTCGACGTGTCCATGTAGCCGAGCCGTTCCGCGATCGCTTCCACCGGCTCGGAGGAGTTCAGCAGATGCCTGATCGTACTCAGCAATACCGCGCTGAGTCTTGCACAGGCCGGCAACTACGCAGGCGCCGAGCCGCTGTTTCGGCATGCGCTCACGGTCAAAGAGAAGTCATTGGGGCAAGATCATCCCAGTGTCGCAACGAGTCTCAACAACCTCGCCGAGGTTCTCCGGGCGAAAGGCGACGACCTCGGTGCCGAGCCGCTCTACCGACGAGCTCTCGCGATTGACGAAAAAGCATTCGGACAGGATAACGCCAGCGTGGGGACAGAGCTCAATAATCTGGCCTCCCTTCTAGATGCAAAGGGCGACCACACGGAAGCCGAAGCGCTCTTCCGGCGAGCGCTCGCGATTGACGAGAAAGCTTTGGGGCCTGATCATCCCAACGTTGCAGCCGATCTCAACAACCTCGGGGGACTGCTTTATGAAAAGGGAGACTACGGGGCAGCCGAACTGCTCTACTGGCGGGCTCTGGCGGTCAACGAGAAAGGACTGCCACTGGATAATCTCCACCTAGCAATGACCCTAAACAACCTGGCGGACCTCCTTCGGAAGGAAAGCAGGTACTCCGGCGCGGAGTCGCTCTACCGGCGAGCTCTGGGGATTGATGAAGAAGCGTTGGGGCCGGACCATATTGGCGTTGCAAAAGACCTAAACAACCTTGCTGCACTGCTTTATGTAAAGAAGGATTATGGACAAGCCAAGCCGCTCTTACGTCGGGCACTGGGGATTGACGAGAAACAGTTCGGAGCGGATCACCCCGATGTAGCGACTGACCTCGACAACCTCGCTACTCTGCTCGCTGCCAAGGGCGACTACGCAGCGGCCGAACCGCTTTTGCAGCGAGCTCTGGCGATTGACGAAAAGACTTTGGGTCCAGATCATCCGGCCACGCAGAGAATCAAATCACCCTTGGACAATCTTCTGAAGAAAGAGGCCCAGACCACTTCGCCGAAACCGCAGAACTAGAAGCGTCTCTGCTCATGTCTTCTGACTCACTCTGCCTGTTAGACTCTCGAACGACAGTCACGGTCACAAAGGCGCCGTTCACATAATTCTGCGTACGTCCCACATCCACAGCGATGGGTTGCACGTTGGACGCAAGAGTTACCGGGAGCGCTACCACTCCAAACTTGGTCGAGTCCTGGGTGGAAGTGGCGGTTATGGTTACTGCCGGACTAACCATGATTGCAAAAGCGGTAAACACGCCTAATTGGGTAATCGTGCCGGCTCCGGCCGTCCAACTCACAGCAGGGTTGAAATTCCCGTACCGGTCTCCGTGGCAATGCATTGGGTCGACTCGCCCGATTGAATCGTCTTGGACACTTACGACGAAGTTGTGGCACGACTCAATGCATTGCGTGTATTACGAATCAGTTTCCAATCTGTTGCCCAATGACCGCCGATTGAGCGTAGCCCGCCCCGATTCTTGCGACGTGATCGATTTGTAAGTAATTGTTACGACCAGCGACTCCAAGAACTCTTGCTTTACGCCGACGCAGTGTATTACGCCCTACGTCAAGACGAACACGACTGCACCGGCGCCGCGACAATCGCTGAGGGCCATCAACACCGATGAGCAACCCGACCTCTTGTTCCTGCATCAACACCCAGACTGCCCGCCAAAGGTTACAAGATCCACACTCGTCGGTAGCCCACTCTTGCTATCAGTAGCTCTACATGTTTTAGCACGTCCCTGTTACACCAGTGAGAAGGCCGCCGCTGAATATCAGAGTACCGCACGGCATAGTCACCGTGTGGGTCAAACCGACGCCGGAACCCTTTATCGTTAAGCTGTTGGCGTCTACAATCCCCTGACCGAGCTTCATAATATTGATATTGCCCCCGGCATCAACGTACATCTTTCCACTAGCCGAGTAGAAGTTCGGCGTGTAGATGACGGTGTTGTGCGAGTTAGCATACTTGATACCACTCATCGCCTGATCGCTGCCGATATACTGCGGATCAACGGTGCAATAAGCGCAGCCATCCAAGAAAATGCCATACTGCCCTCGAAAATACTTGTTAGAGCCGATGTGAACGCTGATACCCCCGACATGAAGGTTATTGACCATCGTTGTCGAATAAGCGAACCCCTCGAAGTCGTTGTCTTGAAATGTGCAGGACAAACACGTCTCAACCCGGATACCATCAGCCGTGCCAGATGACAGGTTCTGGACTTCGTTGCGGTTGGCTGTCAGATTGGCGACTCCAGCTGCCAGGGATGTTGATGTACCATCATCGGCAGCAGAGTAATCCGCGTGTCCAAAAGCCGCGGTAATCGCCGATCCTCCTACGGTCAGGACCGTGACTGTCTGTCCGTTAAGAAACGACGCTGCCGACAATCCGCTTTGGGCTATTCGCTCCCCGACGATAAACGGCGGGCTCGAAGTGTATCCCAGGCTCAACACCTTGTTCGCTATGGCCACGGTCTTAATCCTGGCAGAATAGGTGTTGCCCTTAATCCAGATGCCAGCAACAGCGGTTTGGGGACAATGAGTATTGTGAAAGTCGACATAGTTGTCGTCTGTCGCGATCTTATTAGAACCCCACCCACTGTGAGAAAAGTCGAACGCCACGAAGCTGTAGCCGGCACAACCTGAAGCATTACGACGAACCTGCACATTTTCCAGTATGTGCGAGGCGACGACATGCTGGAACTTACCCCAAAAGCTGTTGTCCTCTACTAACACATTTAGGGTTTCTGCACCGTTATCAGGTCGTCCAGACAAATCAATGAATGCCCCGGCATCCGAAGCGCTGTTCCCAAAGCCGATAAAGTTAAAGCCGTGAATAATGGCGTTTTCCGCCCACTGAAGAACGAACGTTGTAGTCTTCGCACCGTCTAAGATGGTAGTGCACTGCGGCGCAGGAAAGGCCGAAGAGACCGCAAGCACTCTGGCTCCCCATGGACCGCACGATCCCTTGATGTCAAAAGACGGGTAAGACGCGTCAAACCTGATGTTAGACAAAATTGTGTTGCCCGGTGGGAATAAGATTGTTCCGCCAAGCTTCGACCTTTTGCCATAGTCGAGGATCGCCTGTAGCGCTGCGCTGTCATCTGTACCCCAAATCACCATCTGCCCGCTTGCCGAGTTTGCTGCAGGCGATCCCAAGGTTATCTGATGGGTGCCGCCATAAGCTGCAATGGTCGTAAGGAAAGGCTCATTGGGAGCGGCGCCTTGCTGGATTTGAATCGTCTTTCCTACATCCTTTGCCGAAAATTCGCAATCAAGACAATTGAATGAAGTGAGGCCCCTCGTAGTGACGCCAGTGGTTCCGAGCTGTGCATCCATAGCCACACCCCAAGCTTTTACATCATAAGGGGTTGCGTACTTATTCATTGGGCCCGCATCGGCAGGTTGTTCAAGCGGGCCAGCCGTTTCACCGGCATCTCCGCCTCGATCATTCAGATTAGCAAGTACGGTATCTGTCTGTGCCAGTTGGGCCAGAAGATTCAGGGGCAAAAGGCAAATAAGAAGCAGTAAGTTGAGCTTAACCATGTCAATCAACTCCAGCGTATCTCACAGCGACGCGGGTATCTCGTGCTAGACAACAGTGATCCTCAGGGAAGCCGCTAGTCACCCGAGGGCCATCGGTGCTTCCTGGCTCTCGCGTAGCGTGGTACCCCACTCAAGACAGCAGGCAGACATTTCAGGTCGTAGCCTAGGTTGGTGTTCGGCCCCTGGTCGATTGTGACAGCCGGTCAGGATTGGAGGACTGACCAACGCCTAGCCGGGCCATAACATAGCATATCCATTTCGACGCAATTCCGCCAGCGCGCACAGTTGGAGACAATAACTATGATGCAGTCGGCTCTTCTGTTGAAGCCTCGCCCTTAGAGAGCCGGGGATCATGCGGGAGCAGACCCGGCACAGCAACGTCATATAAGCGTTAAACACATACTTAATGGCAAAGTATGTTGCGGAGTACAGCGGGCCGTGATATTTGCGCAGCAGCCGATCCGTTCCGTCGAGCATGGCAGCCGCCTGACGGCCGGTCGACCAGCCTAACAGGGCTGAACTGCCGCCACGACGGTGAGTGACACGAACCGAAGGCAGTGACACGATCTTCCAGCCAGCCCGCCGCACACGAATGCAGAAGTCAGTTTCTTCTGCGGAGAACGGAAAGGTTGCATCGAAACCTTCTACTGCATTGAAGGCGGAACGGCGGATGATCATGACCGCGCCATCCACGTAACCCACATTGACCGCCCTTTGATTAAGCCGGAATGGCCACAGCACGGTTCGCACCGCGTTGTACAAGGTCGTGAAGCCGAGCAATTCCAGAACAGCTTCGCCGAGTCCGGTGGTCACTCCCCAACTACGTTGCCAGCTGCCATCCGGATAGACCTGCTGCGGGCCCAGCACGCCTATATCTTCATGGGAAGCAAGGTACTCGAAGAGCCGGCGCATCGAACCATCGGGGAATACGATGTCGGCGTTGCAAACAATCACGAGTTCGCTGTCGCTGTGCGCGAAGCCCAGGTTTGCGGCGCGGGCATAACCGTTTGCCGGATTCGTGAACACGTTGACAGGCGGATATTCGGTCGCCAGGATGTGCAAGGTAGCGTCGCTTGAGCCGTTATCCACCACGAGCGCCCGGCATCCACTAGCAAGAATGCTGTCCAGGCAAGCGCGAATGTCTTGTGCACTGTTGTAGGAAACCACGACGACGGCTAGCGGACGCAGGTGGAAGGACATTGCCCCAGAGACCGGAAAAAACAAGGGTAGCACACGAACTCAAGAGGTAAGCCGCGCCGGTAATTCCGTTCTGTGGCAGCAAAAGCCCCTCGCTTAGCAAGGGGGGAGAAACTCCTCTACGAAGTTTGAAGGCTAACTACCGTTTCGTGGCGGTGAGTCCTGGGGCCGGGCTCAGAATTCCGGAAGACCTCTTAAATCGGTTTCCCTCAGGGGTTAAAAGCCCAATGTTTTGGGCCCTGGTTGCGGAATGGCTGAAAGCCGTGCCTCTTCAAAACCGGTCTCTGACACCAGTTCTGAGAGGTCTGATTAAGCCAATGGACGGTCCTCCGCGGCTAAAGCCGGTTCATTTTGCGGCCTTTACGCACGAGCCCCAGGGCCGCCAGTCGGCAATCAGTCCTAGTAGGCGTTTTTACCAAAAAGTCCGGACCAGATGGTGAGCAGCACGATACGAAGATCGAACCAGAACGACCAATTCTGCATATAGTACAAGTCGTACTCGAAACGCTTCGCGATCGAAGTATCTCCCCGCAAGCCATTGACCTGCGCCCACCCGGTTATGCCGACTTTAAGGCGATGACGAGCATCGTAGTGGGAGATTTCCTCGAGGAATTTGCCGACAAAGTAAGGGCGTTCGGGGCGCGGACCGACAACGCTCATCTCACCTTTCAACACATTGAAGAATTGCGGCAGTTCATCGAGACTCGACTTACGCAGGAATGCGCCAAGCGGCGTCCGACGATCGTCATCGGCGGTCGTCCAACGAGTGTCGCTTTCCACTTTCGCCGTCTCGCGCATGGTTCGAAACTTGTACATCGAAAACGGTCTGCCATTCAGCCCGACCCTCTCCTGCCGAAACAGCACCGGCCCGCGCGAGGTAGCCTTGATGAGCACGGCGATCAGCAACATCAGAGGCCCGGTGAAGACCACCGCGGCGAGTGAAAACACGATATCGAAGGCCCTTTTGAACACGAAATAGTAAGGTGACTCAGCCGGGGTGGAAGCGAGATCGAGCATCTGCAAATCGCCGAGCCGGAAGAGCCGCTCCCTGACAATGGGTATGTCGCCCAAATCCAAGACAGTACGGATGGGGGCGCGTAAAGGCTCGAGCTGGCACACCAAATCGGCGAGCGAACCGAGTTGCTCGTGAGGCACAGCAATGATTACGTCCTCAAAGGCGGAAGGTATTCCCTTCTTGATATCACTCATTTCATAGACGGGACAATTCCTTAACCGCCACCTCCTGGCCGGGCAATCGAACATGGCCAACGACCTCCAGTGTAGCGAAGGGAACCCGCCGCAAGCGCGATGCGATTCGCCAAGCATAGTCATCCGCACCCACCATAAGGACTCGCACCCGGCGCTGGGAACCGAAGCGGCCACGCAACGACATGCGGAACAACAAGCGGCTGAGGAGAGTGAGGACAAACAACAGGAGAGCGCTCAGGCCGAAGAAAATGCGAGAAATATTTTCCTGGCGATAGAAGAAAAGAGTAAAGATCAGAACCAGGTAGGTCGTGACACAGGCCGAGAAGGTCTTCCTGATGCCGGTATACTCCTGAAACAAGTCATCGACGTGGCAAAGACGGTTATTTTCCGCAACGATTGTCCAGACGAGCGATGTAAATATGGAAACGGCGACGTAGAAGCGAGGATCGTAGGACGAGCGACAACCCCTTGAAGTCGCCGCTGAAGAAGCGCAAGTATGCAGAAGCCGCGAAGGACAACAGCGGCAGGGCATAAATCCAAACGCGAAAGTAAAAACGATACGAACTGAGTCGGAGGCTCATGACGTTTTTCCTTCTATATCCGTGTCATACCGGCACGTGGAAATATGCTTCCGAACATACCCTCGGCAGAGCATCGTTGGCGTTGAAGCGAAGGCCTGGGCAGTGGTGCACAAGCGTGGCAAACTCATAAATGCCGGAGCGGCAAGGAGCGAATTCACCCCGGAAGCCAAGCTCTTAAGCCGACCTTAGAGGTAGAAGTATTGAATCAGGGGAAGGCTATTGCGACGTATGGAGTAGCTCGAGATTGTTTCAACAATCAACCTGCCTCGAGCTGGGTCACTCCCTCGGGGTCCAAAGCCCAGATTTAATAGGACCATGAATGGCGCGACTGAAGCCCTGCCGTCCAGCAACGATTCAGGAAATACCCTACAGTGTCTATTCGAGCGCGGAGACCACTTTCTTTTGCACATGCCGGGGATTGAGATCGGCGAATAGTCTCTCATAGGCTGCCATGCCAGCGTCAGGGGTGTAATGCCGCTCGAAATAGGAGCGCGCCCTCTGACCCTGTATTTCGGAGATGATTCGGCGGTCGCGGTATCGTCGAATGACCTCGGCCAGGGAGCGCACCTCCCCGGGGGCGATGTGCTCGCCACAATCCGCATCCCGTACGACGCGAGCGGTATCGTTTTCGGCCTCACAGATGGCGAGAATGGGGCGGCCGGCAGCCATTATGCTGTAGGTCTTGCTGGGAACCGAGGCCTGTGTACCTTCCCGGCAGAGCACGACCAGACAAATATCGGCCGCTGCCAGCAGACGAGGATAGCGAGTACGAGACTGAATGGGCAGGAAGGTTACATTCGGCAAGCCTTCCGCCCGCTTTTCGATGTCCTTCCGGCGAACGCCATCACCGGCCAGCAAGAATCGAATGTCCTTCTCTCCCGAGAGCAGGCGGGCAGCATCGACGACTGCCTCCAGGTCCCCCATGGTATAGCCCATGTTACCGGAGTAGAGGACGACAAACTCATCCGCAAGTCCCAGCTCGGAACGTAGGGACGCGCTCCGTGGCAGCGGCTGGATGAGGTCTCCATCGGCCCAATTCGGAGTAATCGATATTCTGGAAGCAGCGACTCCCTTACTGATGAGCCAATCCTTGGTACCTTGCGACAAAACGCAAAGTCGATCGGCATGACGATAAGCAAACCGCTCAATGGCCTGCAAGACGCTTATCAGGAAGCGGTTCTTGAACAACCCGAGCGCTACGGAGCGCTCCGGCTCCAAGTCGGAAATGTTGACGGTGTAGCCGGCCCCTTTTACGCGGGCAAGCATCCAAGCTGGGATGGTTCCCGGCAAGGGCGGGCTCGCATACCAGACAACGTCGGCGCGAGGAGCAAGAAAGATGCCGAGCAAGAGGCTCACACTGAATGAGCCCTGGCTCAGGACCCTTTGCCAGAGCTTCCTGGTCCTGGGCGTTGCATAGAGCCAGGTACGGATGATCCGCACACCATTGTGCTCTTCCCGCTGAAGGAAGCGCCCGCGATACTCGGGAAAGATAACCCCATCAGGATGGTTGGGAAATCCTGTGATCACGGTTACCGCATGGCCGCGACGGTGGAGCCACTCGGCAAGCTCGGCCGTCCATACCCCGGCGCCGAACGATTCAGGCCAGTAGTACTGGGAGATCAGCAGAATATTCATGGTGCAAGAATGGAAGCCGAGGCGCCCACTGGGTCATGCATCTGCGGGGCAGCGATGGCGAGCAGCAACTGTTCCCATCGGGTGGCGAGAATGCGCCAGTCATAGATATCGGACACCAGACGTCTGCCGGCGGCTCCCAGCTGTTCGCGCAACTGGGCGTTGTCGATCAACTCGGTGACGGCAGCCGCGAAGTCCCCTGGCGAATCGCGGATCAGGCACTGCATTCCGTCGCGCAGGCCCACAATGCCTTCCGCCCCTTTCGCTGTGGTCACCACTGCTTTCCCCATGGCCAACGCGGTGAGAATCTTTAACTTGATTCCAGCGCCGAGGCGCATAGGAACAACCATCAGGGCACACTTCGCGAGGACATTGCGTTCATCGGGCACGAAGCCGGTAAGCACGACGCGACTGCGCGATGCCCACTGCCGCATTTCCGGGCGAAGATCCGCTCCCGTGACATACAGCGTAACGTCGGGTTGAGTACGCCAGATGCGAGGCATGATGTCGTCATACAGCCACTTAACCGCATCCCAATTTGCGTGCCACTTGTAGCTGCTGGCCATGAAGAGGATATCTTTGGCCGTCGCGCCAGACCGAGGCGCATAGTGATCCACATCAATCCCCGCCGGTATGTGCTCGATACAGGCAGCCGGCGCCAAGCATCGCAGCATTTCCGTATCGTGAGCTCCCGCCAGCACGCATACATCGCTGATCAGGGCCAATTGCCGCTCGAACTTCCTGACGTACCCAGTCTGAAGCCGTCCAAGCATTCGCTTGATCGCATGATGCTGTCGATCGGTCCATCGTTCCCAGATCAGAGTATCGAGATTGTGCCAACGCGTGATGATCGGAATTGAGGGATAGCGCTTTCTTATTTGTAGAGCAAACCATCCCATTGCGGAATAGTCGACGATGATAACATCATATGATCTGGATTGAAGCAGTTTCATTACCCGCGACAGCAGGTTCCTATCGCGGTACTTCACATAGTTAATGGGAAATTGCTGCAGAAAGCCCAGGGCAAGATTGATCGCCGTATTACGTCCGGTGAATGGCAGGGAGTGTACTTCGCACCATTGCGTTAATGGGGAGATGTCACTTTTGTCATGCTGAAATCCGACCAGCGTGATCTCATGGCCAAGATCAGCCATGACTTTTGTAGTGTGAAACGGATCGATCCGAATACCATCGCTGGGGGGATAGGGGATTTTCAAACAGACACGGAGTATTCTCACGGTTTTTGTGGTGACATTCCCTGCATGAAGGTGAGCGGACGAAAGTCTTGCGGTGGAACACCCATGCCGTCCGGCCCCAAATCCTTATAGCTCAGCAATAGAGATATGATCCGCTCGCTGGCCCGCCCATCACCGTAAATAGCGCGCGTCTGAGCCATCTGTTCCCGAACTACCCGATTCTCCAGCAACTCCGTCGCGGCAGCGCATATCGCATCGACCTGGCTGCCAACCACTCGGGCGGCCCCGGCGGCCACGCCTTCGGGACGTTCGGTGACTTCGCGAATCACCAGGACGGGCAGTCCCAGCGCAGGAGCCTCCTCCTGCACTCCGCCTGAGTCGGTAATGATCAGCACGGCCTGCTTCATCAAGTGCACGAAGTCCTGGTAGCCGAGGGGTTCGGCAAGGAGAACGTTGGAACAGTCCGACAACATGCCTTCGACCGGCCCTCTGACATTGGGATTGAGATGGACCGGGTAAATAATCTGAATGGTCTCCGGATACTGCTTAGCCAGCCGACGAATCGCCGAACAAATGTTTCGCAGCGGTTCACCAAAATTCTCGCGGCGATGAGAGGTCACCAGCAGAATCTGGCGTCCCGGCAGGATCCGGGATGACATTGCGGGACCGAACTCGTGAGGTTCAGCTGCAACCTGTAAGAGGGCATCAATGCCAGTATTTCCGGTTACGTGAATTCGCCACTCCGGAATGCCTTCAGCGATCAGGTTTACGCGGGCGGCATTGGTAGGAGCAAAGTGAATGCTGGCGACAGCATCGGCCAGCCTCCGATTGACCTCCTCCGGAAACGGATGCCAAGGATTGCCACTACGCAGCCCCGCCTCAACATGAGCCACCGGAACCCGGCGGTAGTATGCGGCCAGGCTGGCCACCATGGCAGTTGTGGTATCGCCCTGAACGATTACCCAGGCCGGCTGCTCCCGTTCGATAACAAGGTCGATCTTCTCAAGCAGGCGAACCGTCAGGCCAGCCAGCGGCTGGTTATGCCGCATGACGTCAAGGTCATAGTCAATATTGATGTCAAAAGCTGCGAGCACCTGATCCAGCATCTGCCGCTGCTGGCCGGTAACGCAGGTGCGACAGACCAGCTCGCCGGCACGGGCCGCAGCCGCGCGAATAACCGGCGCAAGCTTGATGGCCTCGGGGCGGGTACCAAAGACAGTGAGAATCCTGACTGACATGTTTTGCTTTGGCGCACGGTCATTGTCATAAACTCTCCTGCTCGGAAAAAGTCGCGCCGTTGTGGCCTAATGCGTCGATGGCATTCAGAAAACGCCCGCCATCGATGTTCCAGTTATATTCGCCTTCGAATGCCCGCCGGCCCCGCTCACCGACTTCAAAGCGAAATTCAGGGGTTGTCGCAAGAATGTCCTCGAGCGCCTTCCGCAGCGATTCGGGATCGTCCAATGCCAGCCAGCCGCACCTGGCGTGATCGATAACCTCCTTGCATGGGAGCATGGCCGTAGCAAGGACTGGCAAGCCGGAGGCCATGTAGTCGAAGAGCTTGCCCGGGATCGTAGTATTTGTATGCTCGCTGATGATGTGGGGTATGACGCCGACATCGTACTTGCTCAAAATCTCTCCCATCCGGGAACGGGAAATCCATCCGTGAAAGGTGACGCACGAGCCCAGCCCTAACTGATCGCGGATCGCCTCCATCCGGTCTTTCTCAGGGCCAGTCCCGAAGATATGCAAGTGGAGAGCTTCGCGATCCCTGACCTGCGAAATAGCCGTCAGGAGCCGATCCAGGCCACGCACCTTTGAAATCAGGCCAACAAATACGAGGCCGAGAGGTTTTGTATCCGCCGGCTTTCGCTGGGGATGCTGCCCCAGATCTGGAGTGGTGGCAACGACGGTGAGACGTTCCGGTGGCACTCCCAGGCCGATAAGGCGCTGGCGGTTGGACTCGGTAACCACGATCACCATGTCGGCGCGGCGGGCGCAAAAGACCTCCAAGAATCTGGCCATGTGCTTGAATGCCGGCAATAGGATCTGCCCTTCTCGCTCAACTTGCACCATGGCCGGATAGTTCTCCGACAGATCGACGCAGAACCGTGCGCCGAGCCGCCGAGCCGCCATCCAGGTTGAAGTAGCCAGCCGCAGTTGCTTTGAAATAAAACAATCGATTTGCAGTTGATTGCCTTGGCTGGTCAGCCACCTTCGCCAATATTCGTTGAAGGGAAGAGGCTTGCGAAGTAGCTTGGGGCCATCAGGCATGCGGACGGCAATGCCATGCCCATCCAGATCGGAATCCGTGGCCAGAGGCGTGAAGACAGTCACGTTGTGGCCGCCCAGGGCAAGGGTCTTGGCCAACTGTCTGGCCCGCTGGTCATGGCTCTGAGGAAATGGAAACTGGGTCACTATGCCAATGCGCATGTTGGAGTGTATCGAAGCGGGTGGCGATCAGACTGTGGGGAACGCGGTAAGGTCCCGACCCGTCTGGAGGGGAGACTATTCGATTCCCTTCCCTCAATTCTCAATGGGTTCGGCGTGGCCCCCGTCGGGCCGCACGAGTTGGGGCCGCCGCAGGATGCGCATGGTCGCTTGCCGACGAAGTACCTGGCCTCGACTATCCACCCACATGGGAAATGCCAAGTCTTTTTGCCATCCCGGTCTGGCGAATAGGGCGGCTAGATAAAACGCACCCTTAATTCGCATAGCGAGCCTGGTTAGTTGATCAAAGGATCGTAACCACGAAGGTGGCGTGTTCCGATCCACCGAAGGAGCGGTACATCTCCCGACGGCGTCCTGCCCATTTGTCCGCAACCTCATAGGTCTTACGGGTGGCATGGTCACGGTCCCCGGCCTGCACGCGGTTCAAGTGTTGAAACTTGTATTTTTTTCCAACCGCCAGCCAGAAATAGGTATCGTGCGCTACCGGCAGCTCCGGATCGATGCGGGTATCGTCGGTCACTCGCCGGCGAAGAAGGACGGTTGGCTGAGAAATGGTATAGCCACGGAGCGCTCTCTTATAGCGGAACCTGGGAAAACACCAAATCATCCAAAGTCCGCTATCTTCGGATATCAGCGCAACGTCTCCGTACACTACATCAATCTCAGGGTCTGCCTCAAGCGCTTTCACGGCACAGCCAATGGCAAAACGGTCGAAATAGACATCATCCGAATTCAGCCAACCGACAAACTCGCCAGATGCGCGATCAAATCCTTTGTTGACCCCTTCTCCCATGCCGCGGTCAGGTTCCGAGATCCATTTCAACTGGTATTCGGAACTATTGTGCCGGGCCGACCAGCGCTGCAGAATTTCAACGGTACCGTCGGTTGAGGCTGCGTCCACCACGATGTGCTCCAGCGGCCGGTAGTCCTGGCGCAAAACCGAGGCCAAGGTCTCTTCGATGAATCGCGCCTGGTTGAACGATGGCGTGACCACGGTGACCAGCGGCCTGGCGGGCGTACTTTTCATGTTCGCCGTAGAGGGCCGCGTTAGCGGCTTTGCGGCCTACTAGCGCGGCCCAACTGCAATCCCCTGAGCAGCGGTGCTCTTAGATGGGAGAAACACAAGATTGCGCTCTTGTCCTAAGCTCTCGGGATAATCCTCGACCAGCTCAAAACCCCGGCTTGCCATGAACTCAACAACCTCGGCTACTCTATTATGAGCACCTGCGTACAGAGGGCTGTCGGCGGCGTAAGCCTCCAGCCTGATCTTCGCTACGTCCTTGATTCGCCGCCCGAGAGAACGGACGACCTCCAAATCGTGGCCTTGAGCATCAATCTTGAGATATTCGACCGAGCGAATCCCGAGGGCGTCCATGAATGTATCGAGCCGGACGGTAGGTACAATCGCCCTTCGCACCGTCCGTAGACCTTCAGTGCCTTGCCACGCCTTCCGGGCAGTCTCGTCGAGAGGCAGTAGCGAACTGGTACGGTCGTTCGAATTGATATGAAACTGGCGAAAGCCGTCGACCTCAGAAACCGCCATAGGTAATACAAGGAAGTTACTTAAGACAGAGTAGCGATGTGACGCCACAGATACATCCGGCTCAAATGCATAAATCAGAAGGTCTGGATGCTTGCGAGCATGGTCAAAGGTGGTTTCGCCGCGATGCGCGCCAACATCGATCCATACCCTTGTGGCAGTCGCACTCCGCGGAGATGTCGTCGCGAAACCACTCGCATCAGTCCGGTCGACCCACGAATGAGACGAGTGCCAACCTTGAGAACGAAATCCGACGCCAGGAATACGACTCTGCTGAGCATGGTTCCTGCCGAAGTCTGTTTTGAGGGCCGTCTTACTAAGACCACTTAGGCCACGCGACACCACTAAACGAAGAGCAAGCACATAAACCAACAATAAGCAGCGATCGAGAAAGCCTAACATAAAGATATTTGCAGACATCGCGTCGAAGCGGCTTTTCCAGGCCACTCCAACGACTGCGGTGACTAATGCCGGCAAAGCGAGTTTCCAGACGGTTCGCGTGAAGGGCTGAAGATGCTGCAACTTCCAGAGTTCCGTAGTGGCAAGACCATTTACACAGAAGCGCGCAAATGCCACCGAAAACGCCGCGCCGCCAATCCCAAAATGCGGAATCAGAAGAACGCAGCAGCAGAGTGTGACCAGTCCACCCACCAGACCATTGAAGAATACAAGTCGTGATTTGCCGATCATCGCCAGCAACGTGGTATTGCACCCAGTGGCGCTGTCGGCGACGAAACCGAACACGAGCCAGGAAAGGGCCGTAGCGCCATCAGCGTAGGGAGCACCAAAAAAAGTAGTCATGAGAAGGCGGCCGAAGACGATCAAAATGATGGCGAAGGGCAGAGTAAAGGCCAACCCCATGGTGGACGAAGCTTTGTAAAGCTCATCAATCGCTGCCAGATCAGACCGTCCAAATAGAGTGGACACCCTAGGACCGAAGGCGTAGTCCATGGCAACTCGCACCAGTGTCAACAAGGGGGCGAACCGGAACGCCGCGGCATAGATACCGGAAGCGCTTACGGAAGCTAACAGCCCGACGAGAAAAATGTCCAGACCGAGGCCGGAAGAGACAACATTCTGCACGGATTGAAATGCAAAGGGCAAAGCATAGCCTGACCAGTCTCGCCGATCCTGTTTCGCCGGTCTCTCCGGCGGGGGCAAATCGACCGTGAAATTCCTTAGAGCTAACGACCCGATGACGGCCAGAAGAACCAAAGCCAGTAGCCCGCCTGCGACCGCCGACGACAGACGGTCATGCAGAACGAGTACCAGTCCGAAGGGGAGGAGCAACCGGAAGAAGGGCAGCGCGATCTTCTCCATGAGGATTCGCGTCTTTATGCCGCCGAGACCGAGGATAGCCTGCTGCACTACCAGTAGCACGGCTAGAAACGGTATAGCGAGGCTAATATAAAGGGCTATCGGACGGAGCACACCCAGTTTGACAGGAAGTACGCCGAAAAAGTTGAGCAAACCATAAAACAACAAGGCCAACGCGATCGACGTCACCGCGGCCCATCTCAGTCCGAAGCGAATAACAGGAACAATGAGCTGCCGTGCGCCAGTGCCTGAGTAGAACGATACAAAACGCGCAACCGCAGTGTCCATCCCCGCCGCCCCAAGCCCACCCACGAGCGTGATAGCCACCAGCGCGAGGGAATAGCTCCCAAAGGCCTCCGGCTTCAGCCACCTGGCAAACACGACGCCGGTAAGCAGGGTGAGGATGCCGCCAATTACAACGCCCGCCGCCGCGAAGCCAGATCCATGCAAGAACCGGCGGAGGTGATTTTCCGTCTCGGCGCTCTCGACCTGTACTAGCAAAGCCACCTGATTAGCCATCCTGCCACTTCGAGTCCGTCGCCACTCCAGCGGGCTACTCCGTTTTCACGAACTTATTTCTCTGCGTGCGGGCTCACTGTCGTTTGCCGGAGTTACTTCTCCACCTCGGGCCGGGATGAAATGGTTAAGGGTACAGCCGGCTGTCGCGCTGGCCGGAAAGCAAAGCAGTACCAGCGCAAATAATGAGGCAGCCAGCGCCATAGGCGAAATCTTGATTTCCCTGCCACGCGGTCTTTCCACACACAAGGAATCTCAGCAATGCGATGGCCTGTGAGAAAGGCCTTCACGGTCAACTCCAGATTCAGTTCGAAGCCCCACTTGCTTTCGATTCGCATTCCCCGCAGCATTGCAGCGTCATAGAGCTTGAATGCGTTGGTGGCGTCATGGGTTGGCATACCACGCAGATAGTGAAGGCTCACTCCCGCCATGCGAGAGAGAGTCTTCTTCACGAAAGGTCCCCCCTCGATGCGGCCGCCCGGCATATATCGGCTTCCGGCGACTACGTCGTATCCCTGGTGGTATAGTTCCAGCATCTCGCCCACAACAGTCAAATCATCCGACAAGTCCGCCATGACCACCAGTACGGGACCATCGTGGACCTGCTCAAAACCCGTGCAGATGGCGCCAACGACGCCCTTCCCGACATTATTCTTGACGAGCCGCAGCCGATGCTCTCCAGCGTTGATTAACTCCTGGACGGCAGGAACGGTATTGTCGGCATCGAAGTCGTACACGACTAACGCGTCAAATTCCCCTTGGATGCTTTGGGTTATCGCGCCCCAGAGGCGCGGAAAATTGGCGGCTTCGTTGAATACCGGGACCACAATCGTGAGGGTGCATGCGATCGCTGGTTTCCTCCTGGCAGGGCGCTGGATCGAAGAGATATCTGGCATCTTCCGAGTTCTGTCCTTCACATTTGGCCCAACTCGATTTGTTCCGTGACCCATGGAATAACTTCGTCAAGAATCGCGTCTAGCGAAGTTGTGGACTCAAAGCCCAGCATCTGCCGAGCCTTTTGCGTGTCAGGCGACCTCTCCTGGACATCATATTCAAAGGGGGCATCGGACACTGTCCGCAAAGGTTTGCTGCCTTTGTGAACCTTTTGCCAGACTGCCTCGGCCAGTTCCAGAACGGTGGTCCGCGTGGGGGTAGAGAGATTGAAGTCTTGGTTAATCGCAGCCGGGTGCTCCATACATGCCCGAATACCCTTCGCCAGATCGCCACCGTAGGTGTAGTGGCGAACCTGCTCCCCGGAGCCCAGTATATGGAGCGGGTCCTGCCCTTTGAGCACCTTCTGAACCAGATCAGGGACCACATGCGACATGGCCAGCCTCACATTGCCGCTGTAGATATCGCGATCATGCAAAGCTCGCCGTTCGCCTATCCCCACGCAGTTAAACGGCCGGGCAATGGTAAAGGGCAGTTGGTACTGCTCCCACGCGCCCTGGGCAAAATATTCCGTGGCGAGTTTCTGAAAACCGTACGTCGACCGCGGTGGAGGAGAGGTACGCGCAGCGGCTTCGGGAGTAGGATACTGTGTCGTGCTTTCAAACACCATGCTGGATGATAGTACCGTGATTTTTTGAAGTTGTTTATTGTTATGAGCATAAAGCGCGGCGTCAAATGTTGCAGCCGTGATGCGCTCGTTCTCCGCCAGCAGGTCGTAGGCATATTCGTGAAAATAACTGATTCCACCAATCATGGCAGCAGCCGCGACGAGCTGGTCGCAGTCGCCCAGCAGCTCTTTCAACAATTCCGTATTCTTGCAATCGCCCTCGACGAAAATGTATTGCGGATGTCCGTCATAGGACTTTTTTACTGGCCCGTACTTGCTGAAGTTATCAACCCCTACGACCGTGTGGCCGGCGTGCAGCAACTCCTCAATTAAGTATCCGCAGATAAAGCCGGAGGAGCCAGTTACCAGAATTTTCATCCGTGGACTCCTGCCTCGGCCGACGCGACAGCCTTAGGCGCATCAGTATGCTCACGCGCCCCGTCCCAGTGATTCCATATATCAATGACCTTCTTCCCTTGCGCAATCGCCAGGCGCCGATAGGCTGCATGAGGAGCGCCAATGATTACGATATCGGCACGTCGTAACAGCTCGTCCTGTGGCACCAGTCTCGGATCATCGACAAACGGATCAGAGCACAAGACTTCTTTCGCTTCGACAGTCAGTAATTTCTTTAGTTTATAAGACAAGCTGTCGCGTATGTCGTCAGACTCGCCCTTGAAGGCCATACCCAGGATGCCCACCGTCTTGTCGGACAGATCTTGGGAGCGGAGTTGAGACACCATAAAATTCGGCAAGCCCTCATTGATGAGCATGGCGGCATGACCGAGAAAAAAGTTGTTGCTGGCAAACGACGCTAGTTGCAACGTATCTTTCAGCAGGCAGGGGCCAGCCGCAAACCCAGCACGTGCAAAGCTGCGCATGCGGGGGTATTCCCGGGTGACGGCATCGTGAATGCGGTAGAAATCCAGGCCGTAGCTGGTGGCCAGCATATAGAACTGGTTAGATACCGCAAAATTAAGATACCGCCAGCTATTGGTGAAGAGTTTGGCGAGCTCCGCTTCGAGTGGGTCCAGCTCAATGATGGTGGGAGTCATGATGCGGAATAGCTCCCGGGCACGATCCAGGGCCCTTGGTTCAAACGCAGCAACGATCTGGGGAAGGCGCACCAGCTCCTCCATACCGTTGCCTTCGGCAATGCGTTCCGGACAAAAGGCAATATCGATGTCGCGGCCCAGGGACTTGATTCGCTGCTGCACGAGTTTGGTCACACCGGGGCTAACCGTACTGCGAAGCACGAGCAGGGTGCCATCCTGCAGATAGGTCAGCAGTCCGTCGAGGTTCTTATATAGTTCGTGGATGGTCGGATTGAGATGGGGATCGACAGGAGTGCCCACTATCGTGATGACAATTGTTGCGCTCCTCAAGCATCCGGGATCGCTGGTCGCACGCAATGTACGGCCGAGAACTCGCCGAAGGACAGGCTCAGCATCGTTCTCGCGAAAGGGCATTTTCCCCGCATTGATCATTCCCACTTTCACCTGATCGACATCCAGCAGGGTTACGGGCAATCCACGGTCTGCAAATACGATTCCCAGCGGAAGCCCAACATGCCCCGCCCCGCCGACGATAACCATGCTCATAGTGCTATCTTGTTCCAAGCAGCCCCCACTTAGTTCACCTCACAACACGGTATGGATTGACTAAAGTCGATCTCATCCACCAACGGTCGCAGGGTGGACGGTTATGCCGCATGCCGGGACAATTCTCTATCCTCGACTCTGGCCGTCCACTTTTCCCGGGCCCATAGGAAAGCAGCAGCGGCGAACGGGACCATAAGCGGTTCGACCGCCAGCCTATAGCGGGGCAACACAAAGAACACCACCGCCAGCAGGTTGGTGAAGAGTATCGTGACGGTGAGGAGCAAGTGCTTGTGGAGCAAACATCGCCTCTCCCGAAAAGCGCCGACAAAAAACAGGCCAACAAACGTGAGGGTCGGCAACCAGTACACAACATGGCGGGCCTTTGGGTGGTTCCAATCGATCGTCCAGAAGTAAAACATTTTCTTTCCCGCCAGCACAACTTCCCGTCCGGGATGAGTACGGGCGAACCGCAACGCTTCCTGGCGGTAGATGTCGCTCATCCGGATCTCATACTGCGAGTCGGCGGGCAAGCGGTCAAATCTCTGCATCAGAGCGGCATCGGGCATCACAATCCTGCCGGAAGGCCACGGCTCGCGCTGCGAGCCAGTTGCTTGCGAGTTATGGCCAAACCACAAGCTAATGCCACCTGCGGTCGTGGTCGGAATCAGCCTGCCAAATGTCCCGTAGTTGCGGATTATCCAGGGTGCTAGGCAAAACATCGGCACAACCAGCAACACCGTGGCACGGCGCCAATTCGCCTTTTTGGTCAGGACTATAACGGCGGCAAACAGAAACGGAAGCGCCAACGCTTCCGCGCGGAAGTACATGAGCACGCCGAGCAACAAGGCGGCATATACTACGTTGTGCAAAAGCGGCTCGCGCGTGCAATACAAGTAGATGAAATATGTTGCCGCGACCGTGATCACAATATAAAAGCTGATGCTATGCATTTCGGCCGGCATATACACAAACGGGGGATATATTGCTGTGATCGCCGCGGCTACCAGCGCCATTCTTTCATCCCAACCGACTAATGTCACTTTGTAGACCAAATAAACGAGAATGACGCCAAACGCCGCCTGAAGAAACTGTGTCAGGATATACGCCGTACTGTTGTCGCCAAATATCCTGAACATCACTAGAAGAAAATAGGAATATGCGGGCGGCATATACGCCGACGGCACAACCGCTGCCCCGACCTCGTGATAGGAGAATCCCTTGCCGGCCAGCATGTTGCGTGTTATTACGCCCCATTCCCATATCTCGGGATTGCTGAAGTTGTGCATCACGAGCAAGGTCGCGATTCGAGCAACTGCGGCAATGCCCATTATTATCAGCAGGCAATGCTGTCTGCGCGGACCGGCAAGAAAGCTGTTCCTGGTCATGAGGATACTTGCTTCGGAGAAGGAGGGATCCGATTCTCCGGAAAGCGACGGCCTAGTGTTTCTTCCCGATCACCAAGAATTGCTTACCAAACATCGGCCAGGCAAAAGGCGTAGCTAGATAGAATCGCAACATCCACAACGGATATTGCCGGCCTAATGACATCGTATAGGGTAGAAACCGACCCACCCGTTTTTCAATCTCGAATCCGCAATGAGAAAGGGCCTCCGCCAGCGACGTCTCGGTCAGTTCGACATGGTGATCGAAGAAGTCCCAGTAAGAGCCCCGGATATATTTTATGTTCGGCCCCAAAGCAATGAAGCGTCCGCCAGGCTTCAGGCACCGATGTGCATTAGACAACACGGCCAGGACGGCGGCCTTATTCGGCAAGTGTTCCAGGAAGTTACTGGTGAAGACGACATCTAGATTTTTGTCAGGCAGCAGCCAAGTGTGTGAACAGTCTTGCTGCAGGACGAGGACATCTGCCGCTGCTCGCCTATGGACATCCGGATTCAAGTCCATGGCATACTTAACGTTGGCCTCAACATTGTTGATAAATTCGCAATATCCGGCGCCGAGGTCGAGCACGATTGAGCCGCTGGGGCACCATGGGCGGAAGTACTTTGCGAGAATCTTCCAGACTTCGCCGCGGTAATCAAGTTTACCGGCAAAACGGGCGCTGTAGATTCGCTGCAGTTCGGGCCCGTCCGGAGCACCCCGCATTCCGTCTTGAACATTCTTCTCCGGGGCAAGCGTCACTTTGGAGTGACCATCGCCTGAGGCGAAAGTCTCTGCCGATGACTTTGCTGTTACGTCTCGACCTTCTTGCATCAGTACCGCCAGCTACACCGCGCATCCCACAAAACAACGCGGCGCGCACAACTGCTCTCGGACTCTTGACTGATCCGGCTCCTCGGTAAGCGAGATCAATTACGCGCTATATCCCGATAAGCGCGATACCAGTCGACGGTAGTCTTCAATCCTTCGCGAAGGTCTGTTTTAGCCTGATAGCCAAGTTCTTCCTGGGCTTTGCTAATATCGAACATACGGCGGCTCTGGCCCTCGGGGCGGGATGTTTGCCAGACCACTTCTCCGTTGAATCCGGTGACCTCGATCAATGCTTCTACCACCTCGCGGATACTATGCTCGCGTCCGGAAGACAGGTTTACCAACTCGGCTGAGTCATAGACCTCGGCGGCGCGCAGCATTCCGTCGGCGACATCGCCAGCATATACAAAGTCGCGGGTCGGTTTGCCGGATCCCCATACCTCCACCTTGCCGTGACTCCCATTGCCATCGGCCGTAGCTTCGACAAACTTGCGCACCAGCGCCGGGATGACGTGCGCATTCTCGAGATCAAAATTGTCGTATGGGCCATAGATGTTGCCCGGTATAGTCACCACCGACGGGAACTTGTGCTGCTTCCAATAAGCTCGGGACTGCACGTGAAGCATTCTCTTGGCCAACGAGTAGGCGAAGCTCGGCTCCTGGGGAAAGCCATTCCAGAAATACTCTTCCTTCAGGGGGAGAGGAGCATGTTCAGGATAGCCACAGCCGGCTCCGGCACAAACGAACTTCTCCGCTCCGCTCTTCCATGCATGATGCAGGATCAGCACACCCATCATGATGTTCTGGTAGAAGTAGTCTGCCGGCCATTTCGCATTGGGTCCTATACCGCCGACCAGTCCTGCCAAATGGATCACGATGTCTGCTGGATGCTCGGAATAGAGCCGCTCTACAGCATCTTCCCTGGTGAGGTCGTAGTCTCGGCTGCGGACCACGAACGGATCGTCGCAGCCGAGAGCGCGCAATTTAGCGACAACATGGCTCCCCAGGAAGCCGGCGCCACCGGTTACCAGTACTCGCTTCTTACTCCAGTTAATGGCCATTCGAGCCGTCTCCAAAAAGTTCCTGCTCCACCAGCAACGTTATCAAATGCTCGACAGTCAGATGCATCTCCTGGATGTGCTGGACACTGTCACTAGGAATACAGATAGAAATATCTGCAATAGCAAGCAGCTCGCCACCCGTCGCACCGGTCAACGCAATCGTCGAGATCTGCTTGCGGCGGGCGACTTCCATGGCTCGAACCACACATTCTGAATTGCCGCTAGTGCTAATGCCCAGCAGGGCGTCACCCTGCCGGCCCAGCGCCTCAACCTGACGCTCAAAGATGCCACCATAGCCGAAGTCGTTAGCCACGGCAGTGATGATAGAGGTATCGGTAGTCAGGGCGATGGCTGCCAGCGCGGGCCGCCGGAAGCGCCGGTCGAGCACGCTGACGAATTCGCCGGCGAGATGTTGACTATCGGCGGCGCTACCGCCATTTCCGCAGATCAACAACTTCCCTCCCCCGCGCAAGCTCGCGGCAATCACCTCAGCCGCCTGCACCACGTTCCCCAGACACCGTTCGCCGGTACGGCTTTTGACTTCGGCGCTGTTTGCCCAGTAGGCGCGAGCGACCTCCAGGGCCCGAGCACTTTTCGTAACTTGTTTCATTGCAGTTTCAGTCTGCATAGCTTTCCTCGCTACAATCGAGTCGGAGATTGCGGCCACTCTATGAGGGCCGAGTTAGGATCAAGGTGCGCCCAAGCCGGGACGCACACCAAGAGGCGGGCGCGTGGACGAGGAAGCTATCGGCAACCATATGCTGCAATAAGGTCAGCTGCGGCAGCAATATCGTCGACAGTGTACTCCGCCTTCACTCCGGCCGCTTCCGAAGTTGCCCCATAGCCTGTGCGTACCAGAAATGTAGTCGCATTTATTCGCATCCCGAGTTCTACGTCGCAGAGCTTATCGCCGATGACAAAGCTATCCTGCGGATCGAAGCCCAGGTCCGAGGCAGCCCGCTCGACCATTCCCGTCTTCGGTTTGCGACAATCGCAGTCTGCTTCCGGTACATGGGGACAGTAGTAAATGCCGTCGACCGCTACGTCGGCTGCTCCTAACATGGCACGCAGACGATCATGTATTCGCTCCAGTTGACCGGAGTCGAAGTATCCACGTCCCAGAGCGGACTGGTTGGAGATAATTGCCAGACCGAATCCCAATTGGCGCAGTTTCTTTAGACCTCGGCAGTCGTTCCTGGCAGCAGTTCCAGTTGATCGGGATGAGAGAGATAATTCCGCTCCACATTGATGGTGCCGTCGCGGTCTAATAGTACGTATGGGCGTCGCTGTCGTCGATGGGGAAATCCACCGGCTGGAGCGAAGAAGACCTGCGCTTCCTGGAAGGACTCGGGAATTCCGATGTCCAGGAAACGCTTACCCCCGCGATACCCGCGTAAGTCCCTTGCCAATCCAGTGTGGAAAGCAATCACGTTCCAGCGAGACCGGAAAGCCGGCCGGGATCGACTCGAGCACTCGCTGGGAGAGAACATAGATTCCGGCATTAATCAGGCCTGGACCGACACTTCCCTTTTCTGCGAAAGCCTCGAATGGCGCCGTCAGGGTCGCAATCTAACTGCGCCATAACGGCGTTATGTCAGGTACTTCGGTCAATGCTAGGGTTGAGCCTTCGCCTTGTGAGCTTACATGAAAGTCGATCAAACTACCCAAGTCGACGTCACAGTAGGAGTCGCCGTTCAGAACAAGCACGTCGTCGGACGGTAACAATTCGAGAGCGTGCCGCAAGGCACCCGCCGTTCCCATGGGCTGCGGTTCCTGCGAGTAGCGCAAGTGAAGTTTGCGCCAGTGCGCTCCAAAGGCGGTCCTTAACCTGTTCCCCGAGATACCCGGTGCACAAAACTACTTCCGCGAAGCCGGCGTCCGCCAACTGATCAAGCAAATACGCGAGGAAATGACGGCCGGCAACGGGCGCGAGAACTTTGGGGCGATCGCTGAGCACCGTGCGTAAGCGTGTTCCCAGACCTCCCGCCAGCACGGCCGCAGTCATCATCGGGCGCAACTCCGCCAAACCTGCAGGCCAAGGCCGTCGAACGAAAAGTCGGTGAACTGGCCGCCCAATTCCTCCAGCGTTCGTCTCACCGCCAACTGTTTACCAGTTTCGCAATATAACAAGAGATAGCCGCCGCCGCCTGCGCCCAGCAGCTTTCCACCGATCGCTCCATGTTTGCGGGCCGCCTCGTAGAGAGCGTCGGCCGGGGTGCCGTCCGCGACCTTGGGATTCATCAACTTCTTATTGAGGAACGCTTCGTGGAGCATCTCGCCGAAGCGATCCAGCGCACCGGTCAACAGCGCCTCCTTCATCTCGAACACCATCTCGTAGAGGCGCTGCATGCCACGGACAGTGTCGCTTCGTCCTTCTTCGAAATACTTAATCTGCTCGCTGACCAGGCCAAGATTGGGACGTACCTTACCGGTATAGCAAAGGAGAAGGTGCGCTTCAAGGTCGTTGAGCACCGCGCGATCGATCCGCAGGGGGGTAACCAGAACCCGATCCTTGCGAAATTCCAACAGATTGAAGCCGCCAAAGGTGGTGGCGTACTGGTCCTGCTTACCTCCAGCAATCTGTAGGTCGGTGCGCTCGATGGTGTAATTGATCTCCGCCAGATCATAGAGGCTGTAGCCTCGAGGAGTCATGGAGGCAACAGCGCCCAGGACAGCCGCCGTCAATGCCGAGGAGCCGCCCAAGCCACTGCCGCGCGGAGCTTCCAAGCGCACATCCAGGTCAAGTCCATCCTGGACTCCCACGCGATGGATGGCAGCCTTGGCAAGATCCATGACCCCGTCATAGACTGGCTGCTCGTGCACGGTGTAGCGCACCGTGTGGCCGAGATCGAGGGAGCGTATTTCGATGTGCTGATCCACCCGGGGATAGATGGTCACATGAGCGTAACGATTGATGGTGCTAGATAAAACCGCTCCCTGATACTTCTCGTAATAGTGTGGGAGGTCCGTACCGCCCCCGGCAAAGCTGATGCGGAGAGGAGCCTTGGCACGTATCAGGGTGCCACCGACGGTGCCGAGGCGTCCGTCGACGGAGCGGCTGGTAAACGAAGCGGTAGGCATAGTTACCTCGTCACACGTTGCCAAGCGGGCTACGAGCCATCATACGATAGCCTTTGATCAGCTCGACGATTCCTTCATCCAGAGTACGCCTGGCCTCGAAGCCAGCCTTGCTAAGCTTTTCGTTGGAGACAATATAGTTCCGCTTGTCGGGATCGGAACCAATCTGGGCAAAGTCAATGTAGAGGTTGGGGACATAGGTCTTAATTTTCAATGCCAATTCTTCCTTGGAGAGATTGGCCGCGTCCAGCCCGACGTTGTAAGCCTGTCCGAGCATGCCATCCCCGTGCTCTATGCAATAAAGGAAGCAATCAGCAACGTCGCGGATATGTACGTAGTTGCGCTTGAAGTCTTTCTCGAAGATAACGAGGTAGCCGCACCTTACCGCTTCATACACAAAGGTATTGACCAGGAGGTCGATCCGCATGCGCGGAGCCATTCCGAAAACGGTTGCCAGGCGAAGCGTTATGGAGTTCGGGGTGCCCAAAACTTCTGACTCAGCCAGTACCTTCAGCTTCCCGTACAAGCTGATCGGTTCCAACGGGGTCTCTTCGGTGCAGAACACGTGGCCGCTCTTGGTGCCGTAGCCGCTGTTGGTCGTGGGAAACACCAGCCTCTGGCTGGGGCTGCGCAACCGGTTGAGGAGCTGCACCGCCTCCAGGTTAAGGCTGCGGGCATATACGGGATCGCGTTCGCAACTCGGGGCGCCTACAACCGCCGCCAGTGGAATAATTACATCAGCAGCGCTGACCAACCCGGCCATGATCCTTTCGTCGCGCGCGTCCCCAAAGATAAAGTTGAAACAGGGATGCGCTGCGAGATGAAAGGGCCCGCTCTGGCCGTACATGAGATTGTCGACGACAGTGACTTGCAAACCAGCGGCGAGCAGGTGGTCAGCCATTATTGAACCGAGATACCCGGCGCCTCCTGTAATCAGTACATTCAAATTGAGTCTCCGAAGGATGCGAGATGAGTCGATCTACTGCGATATTAGCGAAGAACAAAAACTAATTAGGCTTGCGGGCAATCACCCAAACGTAGTTTTGGGCGAGTTCTTCGGGGGTGAACTGCCGGAAATCCGGAGCGAGTTTCATACGAGGGATCTTCTCGAGAGCCTTTTTGTCGAGGCTAAACCACGTCTTGACGATCTTAAATCCAACCGTCTTCAGCAGCTCCAGGTGCTCGATGGCACGAAGACGATTTTCATACGCGATTTGATTTGAAATCCACCGGTCCCAGGTGCGCTGCGAGAAGATCAGGTAGTCCACACTGGATTCGCTGCCCCGCCAGGAGTGCATTGCGGGCTGAATGTAGTGATAGCAATAGGCTCCCGGCTTGAGAATCCGGTAGGACTCCTGGAGCAAATCCTTAAGTATATCTACTGGAATGTGTTCCAGGGTAGCGAGCGAATAGTAGAAATCGATGCTTTCGGCGGCCAGGTTTGTCGACCGGGCATCAAACGGGGCGTGATATTCCACTTCCCCACGCGGCTCCCCGACCAGTTGCTTCATTTCGTCGAACGGAACATCGAAGGGTAGATCCGTATCTGCAGGCTTTGCCTTTGCGTCTATGAGGCCCTGGGCCATCGCTTTTAAATCAGGCAGAGCATGACGTACGTGATCATAGGTGTGCACGCGGCTCACTCCGGTCCGCACTAGTGTCATGGCGCTGGACATGTCCCACCCAGTCCCAAGCTCTACGCAGACGGCGCCATCCACCGTAACGCTAGCTTGTTTCAGCAACCACAACATCGTAAGAGTGCGAGGGTAACCGTAGATAATGGGCTTTCGTAGACCGCCCATGGTCTTCTGCAACACCGCGTTCGTGCCAATGCTATTGGGCAGCACGGAAAGCACCCGCTGAACCGCATACTTAGCAAGCCACAGATTACTCATGGTAGCGGTCGGGTAGTAATCAATGATCTAAACATAGAACGGACACCTGCTGCATCAGGCCACAGCCTCCGCACCCGCCAGGGCATATGTTTGTCGTACTTCGTCTTGTGACAAAGCAACCAATAATCCAAGAAGGATAGAGACTATCGGCATCTGGCGAATATCACCGAATATGTTGCCGGCCTGCCCCTCCAACAAACAATAATTGAAGAAAATAAGTAACCCCAAAGAGTAAATCACCGGCTCACTTACCTTGCTGGTTTTCAGCAACCGATAGGTGGAGCCTACGAGGCGAACCCCGAACGTCGCAAACAACAGCAACCCAACAGGACCGTATTTTAGCAGATAATATGCCGAAATGTTGTGCACCAGTGTTCCCGTGTCGTGGAACTTCTCGTCTTCTCTGAGATCCAGAGTCTCCCGGTAGCGCACACCCAGGCCCGTGCCGAATAACGGATGGCTACGTATCGCCTCTGAGACCATGTCCAATTCATAGAGTCTCCCGCCCGCATCGGCAACCATGCTTTGATATCGCTCGATGGTTCGCATCACGAACTCAGCACCGGCGGTCTTGCTGATCGTATATAGGGCAATCCCCGCTGAACTAACCAGCACCGCTGCCACAAGAAGCAGCGCTTTACCCTGAACCCACTGGTTCCTGGCCAGTTTGGAAAGCGCGAGGAAAGCCAGAATTGTGACGATGAACGAATAGAAGTGGCTCCGCATTCCAGCGAGAAGAAATCCTGTACCGATGACTATAGTTACGCATCCGTATATCTTGTAACTAAACTTAGAGTCTTTGGAGAAGAGAACCGCTGCGGCCATGGACCAAGCAAAGCACATGAAGATGAAACCGTCAGGCCAGTTTCTGGGCACTGAATCCAACATCATGTCTTGGATCACACTCACAATTTGCAGGCGATTACCGCTAATGATCTCAATACTGCCGCCGATCGCTACCAATACTCCGAGCACCACGCTAAGGTTAAGCAACCTCCTTATCGTCGCCCACTCCCTTATGTTCGCGGCCACCACCAAGGCGATCAACCATCCGCAGCCCAGGGCGAACATCTCGCGAAGGATGATCAGCCCATTACCTTTATTCAACACGCCCACGGCAGCGGCGAGGGGAAGCAGAATCGTTAACCAAAGACCAGGACGGATGAGCGGGTGGCGGGCAATCACGCGAAGGTTGTGCCTGCCCTTGATCAGACCAGCCGCGATTACCAGCAGGATTACGACGTCGCGAATCCCAATCAAGTTATCGCCGTTGGGAAGGGTAATTGCAAATACCTTGTTGGGAAGGCCGATTTCAGAAAGAATGAGCAACAACAAAACTACCAGCTTTGTGTAAGACCAGCGGATCATCGCTAGTCCCACAACAGCTGCTATTACGGCCAGGATCTTGGCTGCGTCGGCCGACAGCACCCATACTAAAAGCAATGTCAGGAGAATTGTGGTCGCAAGGGAGGTCCACAAGAGCCAATCGGAACTCCTGACTACGTCCGCTCTATCTGCCGTTAGCACTTCTGATCCCGGGATCCAGTTTGTTGACGCTCACCAGCCGTTGAGTCCTGCTCCGCGACGAACCAGTTGCGGCGACTGGCTGAAGTCGAGGACCCGCCAAAACCGCCAAGGTCGTTCATGGTGAGGTTGGGTTGGGTTCTCTTTAAGCATTCAACTCCGCAACTCAACCGGTGAACGGAGACGCGCTTGCAAGCTCACTATCAAACGCGGGATCGCCACCAGCGGGGCCAGCGGAAACTGTGTCGAACTTCCTGCAGCAACCCCTTCCTTGGATCTTCAGGGTCCAGCCGCTGCCATTGCCTGCGCAACAATAAGTACGACGCCGATCCAGCAAGTCCGAGGAAGCATCCTAGAATGCCGAGCAAGAGGCGCGGTGGAAAAGCCTTCTTCTCCGGGAGGTCGGCCTGATCCAGGACCTTGGCGGTCGCAATCTCCTTGGCTTCTTCCACTCTGGCGAGTTCGTACTGCTTGGTTAATACTTCGTAGACTGCCTCGTCGATCTTCGCCCTGCGTTCCAGGTCAATGTAGGTATTTCCGAGCAGCGGCAGTTGCTCCAGCGAGGGATACAATTCGCTGCTGTTTAGCGATTCGTCGTCTTGCTTGCCCAGCCCGCCGCTTCTGCTCATTCCGCGCAGTTTGGACTGCAACTCGGCGATACGGGCTCTGCCTGCCTTGACGCGGGCATTCTCCGGGCCGTAGATCTGTTCCAGACCCTGCAATTCACTTTCCGCCGCGATGAGATCGCCCTGCAACGTGGCTGCAGCATCCAGCATAGCCTTGCCCTGAATTTCGGGCTCAAAAGTCATGTTCTTGCTGGAGAACTTGCTGAGTCGGAGGGTCGCCTCGTCGAGCTCCTGTTTGACCTGTTTCAGCCGGTCTTCCAGAAATATACGTTCCCGCCGGGCAGACGAGGTGCTCACTTGCGTAAGCAGGTTGTTGAGTTCGGTGACGTAGCCGGCAGCCAGGGCGCGGGCGCGGCCGGGATCATTGTCGGTCACGGTAATCCTTATGATGCCGCTCTTGGTATCTTCCAAAATATTCGTGCGATCAGTCAGCTTCTTGCGCGCATCGTAATAGTACTTCTTAGAATAGACGCTCCTTAGGTCAAAATTAGCGATCAAGTCGTCCTGCACGGTGCGGCTCTGTAAGACGCCAACATACAACGCGCCCGGCGACTTCAATCCAGTCAAGGTGCTGGCCAAGCCCGCCGCGGCAGTAGGAAGCGTTCCCATCATGACCGCCGCCAAACCTGCACCGGGAGCCGCTTGCGGGTCAGGCGGCATCAATCTGGTGGTGGACTCGTACTGCTTGGGAATCAAAAAGGCGATCAAAAGCACTACCAGGAAACCCACGGCAGCACTCTTCCAGAGCAGGTTGCGACGGTGCCATAAGAGCTCGACCGGTTCCAGCCCGGTACTATCTGCCTGGGTCTTGTCCAATTCGGAGAGGTGCGACTCTTGCCGCGACGTAGTTACCATAGATGACTCTTGTCTATCGTACTGTCCAAAGGCTAGGCCAGAAGGCGGGACTGCCGGGCATTCGCGCTATGCCCGGTGTACCACCGGTAAGTCTGTTGGATTCCTTCTGGAAGCGGGATTCGGGGCACCCACCCCATAGACCGCAAACGAGAGACGTCGAGCAGCTTCCTAGGCGTGCCGTCGGGCTTGCTGGCGTCAAACTCGATCTCGCCGCGATACCCGACCGTGTCGGCGATCATGTACGCCAGCTCGCCGATGCTCACGTCTTCTCCCGAGCCTACATTGATAATTTCACCCTCGTCGTACCGATGCATCAGCATAACCGCAGCATCCGCCAGGTCGTCCACATGCAAGAATTCCCTGCGGGGGGACCCACTGCCCCATACCACCACCCGAGAGGCGCCGGCGACCTTGGCCTCATGGAACTTGCGAAGCAGCGCCGGTAGAACGTGAGAGGACTCGAGGTCGAAGTTGTCTCCGGGCCCGTACAAGTTGGTGGGCATCAGGCTTATCGCACCAAAGGAGTATTGCTTCCGATAAGCCTGGCACAACTTGATGCCGGCAATCTTGGCGACGGCGTACCACTCGTTCGTTGCCTCCAGAGGTCCCGTCAGCAGATACTCTTCTTTCATCGGCTGTGGGGCGAGTTTCGGATAGATGCAAGAGGAGCCAAGGAACTCCAGTTTGGTGACTCCATGCCGCCATGCCGAATCAACCAAGTTACATTCGATTACGAGGTTGTCGTAGATGAACTCAGCTGGCTGCGAGCTGTTAGCAAGAATTCCGCCGACCTTGGCGGCAGCCACGAAGACGTAGGCCGGACGCTCGTCGGCGAAGAAGTGATCAACCGCTTTGCGGTCGAGGAGATCCAATTCCTTACGTGACCGGGTCGCCAAATTGGTATATCCGGCAAGTCTAAGAGAGCGCAGGATGGCAGACCCGACCAGGCCATTGTGACCCGCGACATAAATCTTCTGGCTCTTATCCATGGGCTGCGCCCCGCGTGGGGACCCGATGTCCGGCCCGGTTGAGCGTCTGCTCCTGGCGGGCCAGTTCCATATCGTGAGCCACCATCATCTTCACCAACTGCTCGAAGTTAATCTTCGGCTGCCAGCCTAGTTCGCGGCGGGCCGCTGATGCATCGCCCATCAGATGGTCGACCTCGGTCGGCCGCAGATAGCGCGGATCCAACTCAACGTACCGCTTCCAATCGAGCCCGCAGTACTCCGCGGCAATATCGAGGAACTCACGGATGGAGTGGGACTCACCCGTCGCGATAACGTAATCGGAGGGTGTTTCTTGTTGCAACATGAGCCACATGGCTTCAACATAGTCGCCCGCGTAACCCCAGTCTCTCCTCGCGTCCAGGTTGCCCAGGAAGAGCTTTGGCTGCAACCCAAGCTTTATTCGAGTAAGTGCGCGTGTGATCTTACGAGTGACGAACGTTTCGCCCCTACGGGGAGACTCATGATTAAACAAAATTCCGTTGCAGATAAAAAGGCCATAAGCTTCCCGGTAGTTACGTGCATACCAGTGTGCCGCGACCTTGCTGACTCCGTAAGGGCTGCGCGGATGAAAGGGTGTCATCTCATTTTGGGGAGGTGGGGCAGCCCCAAACATCTCGGAAGAACCTGCTTGATAGGTTCGAACTGGCCGGCCGCTGACTTCCACAAAGTCTCGGATTGCATCCAGAAGGCGTAGTGTGCCCGTCGCTACAACGTCAGCCGTATACTCCGCCTGCTCGAAGCTAACGCGGACGTGAGATTGTGCGCCGAGGTTGTAAACCTCCTGGGGCTGAATTCGCTCCAAGATGCGGCGTAGACCCGTGGCGTCAGCCAAATCGCCGTAATGCAGAAACAACGACGCTTTCGATTCGTGGGGATCCGTATAGAGAGAATCCAGGCGACCAGTGTTGAAGCTGGAGGAGCGTCGCATGATGCCGTGCACCTCGTATCCCTTCGATACGAGCAGTTCGGCAAGAAAAGAACCGTCCTGGCCCGTGATACCGGTAATCAGTGCTTTCTTGTTCATGTTCAGCAATTCATAGGTAATGCCGGAGTTCGTTAGCGCACCAGGATCGGCTCAAGGTATAACTTGCTTTCCTTGTCCAGCCCTGGCATCGTTTCTTGGCTGAGGCACATGCGCCGGCCAAAGTGTTAGCTGCAACTGGACGCTCACGTTTGAAGTGGGACCGTCAGCCAGTAGCGGAAAATTCCACCGCTCGTACTGAACCACGCTGGACAGCAGGAATTCCTTGCGGAAGGCCCAATCGACAGTCCCCGAGAAGTCGGTCAATCCGCCGCCGCCAAGCAACACCGGATCATTATATTGGCGGCGATAGCCGAGCTGGATCTTCTTTTGCGCCGAGAACCAATAGGTCGAGGTAGCCTGCCAGCCATCTCCCTGGCGGCCTACCCAGTCGCCCATCAACTGCCCATAGTTGGTGTAGCCCTGAGCATAGTGGTTATTAGAGTAATAGGGCGCCGTTCCCGGGTAGGACGGGATGTTGGTATAGACGGCCTCCAAGCGAAGGTCAAGGTTAGGCAGCATCGGCAACTTCGGAAAATAGAGACCGGGATTCCAGGCAGACTGGCGAGGATAGCGAATAGGGTTCGGTTCGTCATTGGCCATGCCATCGGCATAAAGAACCGCCCAATCTCTAAGCTTTGGCAACCGGTAGGAAAAGTTAAATCCGGTGTAGCGCTTTCCGGGGTCCAGGGGCTGGGCGTTCCCCTGGGTCGAGAAGGTGTGCCACCAGGATGTCATGGTTGCGGGGCGACTGTATCCGGCCCAGACGACCGAGAGCCCGACGCCAATCTCCAGGTTTGGAGTCATCTTGAGCGCGAGCTTGTCTCCCCAGGTGTACGGCAGCGGATTGATGTTCTGAAACGCGTTGCCAAAGAGCGGCTGGAACGTCGGATAAGGACCGCGGATGTAGTTGTAACCGCCTAGCCTGCCGATGAAGATCGTGTTCCGGATCTTGCCCAACCAGGCGAGTGCGCCGGGGAGTCTGGTAGGGTACGACTCTTGCCATTCGCAACATGGGCATCGGCTGGGCGTTATTCGACAACAGCAGCGAGCCGCCGAAGTCGGGAGACCAGAGGAGGCTTTGCTGTCCGAAGGAAAGTTCCCAGTTGTGGACATTCAGCGCCACATAAGCTTCGATGGTGCGGAACTGATCCTGCTCCGGGAAGCGGGGCACGGAAGCGAGCGGCAGAACATTGAAGTCGGCGATCTGCTGGCTGACGGGCAGCGAATAGGGCGCCATTCCGCTGGAGTGTTGATACTCTCCGCGGTAATAGAAAGCCAGCGGCCCCAGCTCAGCCCGGCCCGAGGCGCCGACAATTGCGTTCAGCCCCTGGCCGTAGGGCCGTCCGTAGTCATCGAAGATGGTTTGGGCAAAGTTAAAGCCGTCGCGCAGGGGCGTACCGGCGATCGGATTCAGCCGCACATAGGCCGACTCCAGTTGCGCCCCGGTATTTTTGCGACCTTCGAGGTTGGCCAGTTCGATCGCAAACTCGTCCTGCAGAGCATCCAGGATCTGTCGAGTGACCTCGGCGGGCTCTCCTTCATAGTCGGCAATTCGTTGACGAATTTGTTCTCGCGCTTCGAGCACCAACCTTGCGCCCTCCAAGCGGGGCCAAGGACGGATCGCCAGTATCTCGCTCGGGCAGGTATCCCAGTGCGGCGAGCCGGTCAAAGGCGGGATAGATCCAGCTATCCAGAGGGATGTAGGTCGTTCCCATGTAGGCAGGATCGTGATCGCCTGCGTCTGGTGCCTTCTCAAAGGTACCCCAGGTGGAGGCGTTAATCTCAGACCCGGTGGTACGCGCACGGTAAACCTGCCGGCCGAGGTACCAGCCTAGCGCGCTGCCGAACACGGCATCCGAAGTCCAGTGCTTTTGTCCGATGATGCGGCCAGCGGTGACGCCGCTGGCGACGCCGTAGGCGAGAAGTTTCGTCATGAACCCGGGATATTCGTGGGCAATTACGCTGGCGGTAGCCCAACTGACCGCGGCGGTGTCGGACGGGAAAGAGTCGCCACCATAAAAGAAGCTGCCTTTGTCGTTGCCGGTATTGGGCCGCTCGCGCTGCGTCATATATTTAAGCGCCGTCGTGATGGCATAAGCGTCGATGGCGGCTTCGCCGCTGAGGAAGCCGGTCTCGCGCTTGCGCTCGTCGTGCGTCGCCTGCCCCCAGAGGAAGAGTCCGCCGCCGGTCCCGAGCAGCGCCACCATGCCTGCGGTAGAAGCGGATGACGGCCCGGCTAATCTTGCTGGGGCTCTGCGGCAGGCGCGATTCGACGAACGTATCGCTGCCAATCAGCAGCGCTGTTCCGAACGCGGCTGGCACGACGAAGGAAAGATCCGAAGTGTTCAGGTGAAACGGCAGCGTCCAGAATGCCTCCTGATCCTGCAGTAAATTCTTCGGCAGAGAACTCAGCGTCACCGGCGATGGCTCCGCGTACGCAGTGTTTGGCGCGACGGCTGGAGGCGCAATCGAGGACGGTGCGGACGAACTCGAGGAACCGGCAATTCCGCTCCCGTTCCCGGTGGCTGCGAAAGCTGTCTCCGAAGCAGTTTCGGCCGGGACGGAAGCCATGGTTGTAGCCGGAGCATTCGGCACTGATTCCGGAGGAGCAAGCACGGGCGCGGGAGTCTGCGCGACGATGGCGGGAGGCGGCGCCTGCAACACCTGAGCGGCCTCCTGGGCGAGGCTGACCAGCCAGCTTGTCGCATCCTTGGCGAAAGCGGGATCGTTCTGGATTCGGGAATACAGCATCTCGATCGGTTACCGACTTCTCGTCGATGGTCGATCCTGCCATCCGCATTCTTTGGACGAGGTAGCCTTTCAGCAGCCCAGTCATCTCGGGCCGGGTACGCAACAGTTGCATGAGCCGGGCGCTGTCAGGGCTCAGACCAGCACCGGGTTGCGAGGGAGTGGCTGCAGCTTGTCCCGGCGCCTGGCTGCTCTGTGCCCAACCGTAAGGGCCGGCGAACACCAGGATCGCGGCAAAGATGAAGGAAAGAAACCGCCTCGAACTGGAACGCCGGACTGCACGCTGAATTTTTCGCACTCGGGGCACAGGCGGGGAGGTTGGGAATCTCTGATTAAGCCCAATCGTTTGAAGGGGACGGCCTTCAGGCCGTCCGTAAAGGCCGCAAAATGAACGCGGCTTTAGCCGCGGAGGGGCCGCCCATTGACTTAATCAGAGCTTCCTTAGGGGTGATCGCAGATCACGCTACAGGTTGTTAGCAACGACGGCTGCGGCCAGAGCCAGCGACGCCATTAATTGCGCCACTTGCAGCGTGGTCTTCCAAGCCGTAGAGCCGGTGACGAACTTCTCCGGAACCACCAGCACATCCCCGGGCTGCATCTTGGTGCTCAGCACGCCGCCAGTGAACCAGCCATCGGCTCCGCTCGTAGGAAACGACCGAACCATTGGCCCGAATGATATAGATGTCCTTTTTGTTGGCCAACTCGGTTGGTCCGCCCGCCTGTCTCAAGTACCAGTCCGCTGTCTTGCCCGGGCTGTAGGTGATGGCATTGGCGTTGTAAACCTGCCCATAGGCGAGGACAAAGTTTGGCCGCTTGGGCACGGTAATGACGTCGCCCGCGCGCAGCGTGATGTCGTCCGGCGTATTCTCCCATTCGGCGATGTTGCTGGTGATGTTCACGACCAGGCGTCCGGTGACCGGCTGGGTGCGCAAGTGGGCCAATACCTGCTGCTGCTGTTGCTGCATGGCCTGCAGTAACGCCGCCTGGTCCTGGCCGGTGGCGTTGGGCGACACATTCACGGTAGCGGAGGTCGTTTCCAGGCGATGGATCAGTTCCTGGCGACCCTCCTCTTCCATTTTGCGCACATCGACACGCTCGAGCACGAGTCCGGCGGGATAGGCCGATGCTGCGAAAACCTCCCACGCGCCGGAGGAACGAGCTGAGCCTCTCGCCTTCGTTAATGCCGTAGTTGCCAGGATACGTGACCTCGCCCTTGATGGTGACGGAGCGTCCGATGTCGCTCCATCCGGGAATCTGCAGGATGGTCAGCACGTCGCCCGGCATCAAAGGTGCGTCCTGTTGCGGGTCTCCCGCGACGGCGGCGCCGATCCTCACCGTCTTCTGGTCGGTGACCACCCTCGAACCATTCTGAACCATGTAGCTAGCCAGGCTCGCCGACTCGGTATACGCGCTGCGCTTGAATCCTCCCGCCATTTTTACCAGGCCGGCAGCGGTCATGCCCTTACTCATGGGATAAATACCAGGGCGAAGCACCTCCCCGTAAATCGAAACCCGGGGCGGATCGGTCTCGTAGCGACCGAAGACGCGGACGGTGTCGAACTGCTGCAACAGAATGCTTTCGCTCCCGCCGAGGACGTCCGCCAGGTCAAACGGGATCGTCTGGGGACGAAAATCGGGCGGTTGCAGTCGCACGATCTCTCCACTGGTTGGCTGGCTCGGGCAAGACATCCTGGTAGGAGTGAATGAGGTTCCCCACGGTCATGCCGTCGCGATAAGGATAAGAGCCCGGACTGTAGACATGCCCTTCGAGATAGACCGTGCGCTCCATGTAGGGATTGATAGGCAACACGAACACCCGATCGCCGTCCTGTACCGAGAAGGGACCCACCGCCTGTTGCAAGGGAAGCCGGGCAGCATCGGCGGGCAGCTTCACGTCGATCGTCACTCGTTTGTCGTGCGCTTCGACGCGTTCGACCTTGATCTTGTCCAGCGACGCCGAAACCGTGACGCCGCCGGCCAAGTCGATGATGTCTACCAGTTGGTCGGTCTTGTCTTTCAGCTCGTAGATCGCCGGCCGCCGCACCGCGCCGGCGACGCCGACCTGCGCTCCCACGGGTGGAACCAGGATGGTGTCGCCGGGTTGCAAGTGCTCGATCGCTTTGCGCACGCCGAAGATCAGCAGATCGTACAAGTCCTGCTCACTGATGAGTTGCTGAGCCGCGATAGTGCTTCACGATGCGCATCGATCCGGCGGCCGTCGGGCCGCCGGCGGCATAGAGCGCATTCAGTGGAGTCGAAAGCGAGCTGATGTCGTAAGCGCCGGGACGCTGCACATCGCCAACCACGTAGACGCGGACAGTACGAAGCCGCGTTACCGAGAGATCGACCTTGGTATCCCGGAACAGAGGCTGTAACAGACTCTGCACCCGCTTCTGGGCGTCCGCGAGGGTGAGGCCCGCCACCGCGAGTGGCCCGGCTTCGGGCAGCGAGATGCGGCCTTCCCGATCCACGATACGGGCCAGGCGCTGCGAGACCCCACCCCATATATCGATGGACAGAACATCACCGGGGCCCAGAACGTAGTCCGGACCCGCGGGCATGTCCATGGGGAAGGTGCTCATACCCACCACATCGGGCCGAAAAATGTCAGCCCCGAACCGCTTCAGCGGCTTGCTCTCGGCGAGATATTTCTGGTACAGGTCTTGCGTCGAGGGAAGATTCGGATACGGATTGTTGCGCAGAATGGTTTTGGGGAACAACGGGGCCAGTTCCTCCTCGGGAGCGACTGGCGCAATGCTGGGGCGTTTCGTAGGTGCGGTTATGCCCGGCTCGGTTGGGGTGGTAACTTGCTGCTCCTCCGGGGTCGACGGAGCGGTCAGCCCCTTGCCCATGCCTTGTTCCTGCCCTGTTCCTGGGCGCCCGCGCCCATGCCGCTCTGTATAGCGAACTTCTTCGCCTGCTCGTCGGTGATATAGCCACTGTTAACCATAAGGCGCAGCGCGTCCGCCCTGAATTGTGGATCCGACTGTAAGCGCGCATACAGCATCTGGTCGGTGATCGACTGCTCGTCGACCGCGCTTCCCTGTTCTGCCAGTTGCTGGGCGAGTAGCGTTTTCAACGCCTGCATGACCTCGGGATGGCTGTCGAGAAAGTCTTGCAACTGACTCATCTGCTCGGACGAGATGCCCTGGGCCGTGCCGGATTGCATTGGGATTTGGGTGGAAGCACCAGAAGTGGAAGTGGAAGTGGAGGTGGCTGCACCAGTTCCCCCAACCGCTTGCCGGGTTTGAGCCGAAGCGGGCAGATTCTGCAGGGAAACCACCAGGCACAACCAGATCAACGAGCGTTTTGGAAGCCGATTTAGCATGCTAACAATTGAAATCTGATCAATATACGTGAGAGAGAAAGCCATCTATGGTGCGACCTTCCAGAAATCGGAGCGACCAACAACCCTGCGTCTTGCCTACACAGGATCAGGCCGGCGAGAATCCCCTTTTGCCAGCGCCTTGAGCAGGAATTGCGCGTACTCCGGAGCGTTGTTCTGCACGTCGCCGACGGTTGGGTGCTCGGTGAAGAGGCTGCGCAAGGCGTGATGCGCACCCACCGTGCCGGCAACGCCGAGGGTTGCAATCGTGGGATCGAAATCGGCGATGATGCCTTTGGCGGCACACCGGCTGAAGTACGAACTAATGGCATCGAAGATCGGGCCCAGATGCTCCCGCAACACCCGATCCGCTCCCGCCAACTCGAACCCCGCAACATAGAGCAACCGCACCGTTTCAGGGTGCGCCAGCAGGCTGTCGCACATGAACGAGATGATGAGAGGAATGGTTTGCTGGGGATCGGCATCGTTTGCCAGTACGCTTTGCAGGTCGCGGCTCAACTTCACACGCTGCAACCTGGAGTCGGCTGCCGCCCAAAACAAGTCTCGCTTACGGGGGAAGTAACGGAACAGAGTGGCTTCGTTTACATCCGCGAGCTGTGCGATGTCTCGCGTAGACGTACCTTTGAAACCCTGCCGGGAGAATAGCTGAACCGCAGCTTCAACAATCCGCACTTCGGTAACGCTGCGACCGAGGCTTTTGGGGGAGCGCATGATTATCTCAACGCCAGAACGCGCGCATTTCCGGCCCCCCGTACATGCCGTCCGGGAGCCGAGGATCGAGGCTATTTGTGGGATGTGCCATGGTCTACGAAGTACGTCAGGAAGAGTTCATAACCCGGGAGCACCGGCAGAACACCCGAGCCGACTTGGGTACGAATGCGCCAACGGCGCTCAGAGAGGCTTCTGTACCAGCGGGCGAGAACACGGGGACCGATCCCAGAAGTGGCCGCGGAGAACCGCGGGGGACGCAGTCAAGCTCACCCGAACAGAGCTTCGCCGCCCTCGCTTAGCAAGGTGTTTTCCACAGGGAGTAGGGAGTACCGCAACCTGCAAAACCAAACTAGACCTGGGTTACCATGTTCACTTGCAGAAATCGCACTGCAAGCCTGATTGCATTCAGAATGACGGCATTGTTTGCTGTCGAAGTAGCGACAACATAAAGCTATTGGGAGGCTGCGGTCAAGCAAAATAAGATATGGGGGGCGATCGGAAGCTGGAAATTCCCGATAAAGGCACCACCAAGGTGGTTTTCTGGTAGATCGTGGGGTTCGATCGATCTCAGGCGATGCGCAGCTTGGTGGCGATGGCCACCTGATCTCAAGCGGCGCCGATATGTCTTGCCTCGAGGAGTGTTGCCTGGCTTGAATACTCAGAGTTCCACGATTGTTCACTAATGTGATAGTACTAACGTTACGAACTCAAGGACAGACTGCAGCGCATGATAGTAAACGCCCCGGCAACATTCTGGGCTCAAAAGTTTTGGCCGAGCGGCGCGCCTCAGATGCGGGCGCACTTCACTAGTATCGAACTTTAAGAACATCTCAGGTGCCGAGTATGAAAAGCGCTAAGAACGGCTGTACCCGCGCTGCATCGCGCTGACGGTTTGTCTCCAATTCATCGCCTGTGGCGGAAGTAGTAACTCCAGCGGGGGTGGGGGCGGCAACACGACTCCCACGTTGCAAAGCATTCAGGTCACCCCGGCCAATCCGAACCTGACCGTTGGGCAAACCCAGCAGTTCACGGCCACCGGCACCTATAGCGATGGCAGTACGAAAAGTCTTACGTCGTCGGCCAACTGGCTTTCCTCCAACACCAGCGTGGCCACGATCTCAACCAGTGGACTGGCCACGGCCGTGGCGGCCGGAACATCAACCATCACGGCAACGTTCGGTACGGTCAGCGGCACTACGACATTGACGGTGCCAACAGCCACCCTGGTCTCCATCGCAGTCACACCGCCGACAGCATCGGTAGCTCCGCCGAACGGTACCCAGCAGTTCACCGCGACCGGCACCTACAGCGACAATTCAACCAAGGACCTGACTGCCACTGCGACTTGGTCCACTTCCAACGCCGCCGTGGCCACGGTGACCGGCGGCCTGGCGACAGGCCTCGCGCCTGGGACCGCCACCATCACCGCTGCGCTGAGCGGCATCACGGGATCGGCGACGCTTACGGTCACGAACCCGATCGTCAGCATCGTGGTCACGCCGGCGAATCCATCCATCCCAGTCGCGATTACGCTTCAATTCACGGCCACCGCGAAATTCTTTGACAACACGACGGCCGATATCACGTCTACTGCAACCTGGACTTCGTCCAATCCGAGCGTCGCCACGGTGAGCGATCAGATACCAACCAAGGGTCAGGCACGATCGATCGCGCCGGGTACTACGACGATTCAGGCTTCCTCGGGAGGAGTCAACGGCAGCACCACCCTCACCGTAACCAATGCAACGTTGGTGAGCATTGACATTGCGCCGCAGAACGCAAGCCTGTCGCTGGGCAACCAACTGCAATACACGGCAACCGGCCACTACTCCGACAGCACCACGCAGGACATCACCAATACCGTGACCTGGTCTTCGTCGGCGCCCTTGGTGGCCAACATCGTAAGTAGCGGACTGGCAACCGGAGTGGGGGTCGGTTCAACCACGATCGGCGCCGCCAAGGACGGCAAGAGCAGCAGCACCAACTTAACCGTCAATGCTGCCAACCTGGTCTCGATTGCCATCACGCCCAGTCCCTTGACCCTGGCGCCCGGGAACCAGCCGATCTTTGACCGCGACCGGCACCTTCGACAACGGGAATAGGCTGAACATCACGGGCCAGGCTACCTGGAGTTCCTCCGACGCTACGGTGGCGACCGTGGGCCTGCACAGCGGCCTGGCCAGAGCGCTGCTGACCGGTTCGACCAGCATCACCGCGACCCTCAATGGGGTAACCGGCACGCTTCCCCTGACGGTAAGCGGCGCCACCATTCAAACCGTGACGGTCACGCCTTTGAATCCGACGATTGCCCCCCTGATCAGGCAAAGTTTCTCCGCGACCGGCGCGTTCAGTGACGGCTCGAACCAGAACATCACCAACGACTGCACCTGGGCCTCGGACAATCCGTCTGTCGCTACGATGGCCGGCGCGACCGCCACGGGAGTGGCCCAGGGTACAGCAAACATCAGCGCAACCTTTAGTGCAATGAGCCAGACACAAAGCGGCTCGACCGTACTGAACGTGACCAACGCCACTCTAACGTCAATCGCGATCACGCCGGTGTCGTGCCTGCTCGCTCCCTCGACAACGATGTCTTTCTCGGCCAAGGGGACCTTCAGCGATCTCACCACGCAGAACGTAAATAACCTGGTCACCTGGAATTCGTCCGACCCTAATGTGGTCTCGATCAACTCCAGCGGCGTGGCGACAGGACAACAAGGCGGCACCGCAATTATCACTGCGACGTATAACGCGATCACCAGCAACAACGCCAACGTCATTGTGACGGCGAGCGCGTTGCAGTCGATTGCTGTGACTCCTTCTTCCGCCACCATCCCGGAGACGATCTCGACCAGTTTTACGGCTACCGGCACCTTTGCCGACGGTAGCCACCGAATCTCACTTCGTTCGTCACCTGGGCGTCGTCGCCGCCTTCGGTGGCGACCATCAGCAACATCGGTCTGGCTACCGGAGTATCGCCCGGCACCGCGACGATCACCGCGGTGTTTGCGGGTGTGGTCGGTACCGCCTCCCTCAACGTAACCAATGCGACTCTACGTCGATCACGATCACGCCGGCGAACCCCACGATCGGAGTGGGTTCAACCTGCAGTTCTTCGCGGCGACTTCACTTCAGCGACGGCTCAACCGTCATGATCGCCCCAGGTGGCGTGGACTTCTTCCGACACGACCAAGGCGGTGATCGCTGCCAACGGCGCTGGCCACCGGCGTGGCCGCGGGGACGACCACCATCACTGCGACCCTGAACGGGGTGAGCGGGTCAACGGTACTGACCGTTCAATAGAGTGCAAGCGATTCGTGCCGCCGGCAGGGCAACAACTCTGCCGGCTTTTTTGTGAAGGGGCGCAGCTTCACCGGCTTCGGGAAAATAAGCTTTTACTCAGGGCTTGAAGGGCGCGGCTTCACCGGCTGCTCTTGAGTTTTCGTTGTGCGCTTTGAAGGGTGCGCCTTCACCGGCTTCGGGAAATAAGCTTTTACTCAGGGCTTTGAAGGGGCGCGGCTTCAGCCGCGCCGTTAAGTCCCCTATTTTTGCCCTCCCGCCCGGACTTTAGTCCGCGCGGGATTTCAGCAGCCTGTTGATAGCGATTTCATAGTTGCTCTAGACTGCCAACCGCCTTGAAGGGGCACGGCTTTCAGCCGTGCCGTTATCGACGCAAATGAACTCGGGCTTTAGCCCCTGCGGGATCTCGGTCTACGCCTTCACTGAAACTGCTGTAGCCGCCGCGGTCACGGCGTTCTCCGCCAGAGCGTGACTCGCCACCGCGCCAGTTCCATCGTTGAAACTTGCATCGCACAGCTCGCTGTGACACCGTCGGATTTCGCCGCGCAACCATTCCGCCAGCCGTTATAATGGTCGCCTCCATGAAAGCCTATGTGTATGTTTCGCTGAAGAGAAGTGTGCTCGACCCTCAGGGCAA
>CAWCTB010000052.1:0-120460 GCA_963798275.1 uncultured Acidobacteriaceae bacterium | reverse complement strand
CTTTGGTACAACCAGTCGCTGCTGTGGCGCAAGAGCTGTGGCTTTTGCCTGAAGAAAGATGGCGATCTCTGCCACGTTGCGCCCGGAGGCAAGTTCTGCTGGGCAGCATTCTCCGGCGACACCCCTCCGGCTCTGCTGTGCCTGAATGCCGAAATTGAAATCGCCTCGCCGTCTGGAACTCGCCGTATTCCGCTCAGCGACTTCTACGTGAACGACGGCATCGTCCGCCTTCATCTTGCAGCCGGCGAGATCGTTACCCGCGTGTTTCTGCCGGAGTCGTCTGCCGGATGGCGCGGCAGCTATCAGAAGCTGCGGGTTCGCGGCAGCATCGACTACCCGCTTGCGGGTGTCGCCGTCGCTTTGAAGATGCACTCCGGTCGCGTGGACGACGCTCGCGTGGCGATTACCGCCGTGAATCCCATGCCGGTCTTGCTGAAGGACGCGGACCTGCAACTAGTCGGAGCGGAGCCGGGCGACGACCTCGCCGGGCGAATTGGTGACCTCGCCGCCCGCACCGCCAAGCCGCTAACCACGTCGGCGCTCACTCCGGAGTATCGCAGAGAAATGGTAAGGGTTTTCACGAAACGGGCGGTCTTGGCTGCCGCGAGCGCGGCCAATTAGGATGCACGTGCAGGTTAGTTCTGGGAAAAGGTGTCCGCCGCTTTGCGCGAATCGCTCGCATAATGACAAGAAGGGATGAGTGCCATTCTTAGCTGGCGGCTGACGCCTGATAGCTTCTTCATGGTGCTGGTTTAGCTGACAGCTGACGGCTGATAGCTGATAGCTTCTTATGATTACCGACTGTCACATTCACATCCAGCCGCTGGAGCTGTTCAAGCCAGAGGCGCTCGCATTAGTGAAATCACGCCCCGACTTCGAGCAGATCGAGGAATACTGCCGCTCTCCCAAGGCATTTCTGAACTATCTCGATCGCGTCGGCATCGATCGGGCCGTGCTCATCAACTATGTGGCGCCCGAGGTGATCGGGTTCACGGCCGCCGTCAATGAATTCATTGCCGGCTACGTGAAGGAGAATCCGCGGCGGCTCATCCCCTGCGGCAGCGTACACCCGCGGCACACCCGCAACGTACTGGCCGATATGGAGCAGATTGTGCGCCTGGGCATTCGGCTCATCAAGATTCATCCCCCGCACCAACTGCTCTATCCCAATGACTACGTCAACGGCGTCAAGGAGCTGGAGATCATCTACCGCGCTGCCGAAGCCAATGGCATTCCGATCATGGTCCACACTGGAACGTCCATCTTCCCCGGTGCCCGCAACAAGTTCGGCGACCCAATGCACGTGGACGATGTGGCCGTAGATTTTCCTAAGCTGAAGATCCTGCTGGCGCACGGCGGCCGCCCCTTATGGATGGACACAGCTTTCTTCCTCGTGCGCCGCCATCCCAACGTCTACCTCGACATCAGTGGCATCCCGCCAAAAACGCTGCTCGAATATTTTCCGCGACTGGAGGAAATCGCGGCCAAGACCCTGTTCGGCACCGACTGGCCCGGCCCGGGCGTTCCCAACGTCGAAAAGAACCTGACCGCTTTCCGCGAACTTCCCCTGCCCGAAACGGTGAAGCAACAGATCCTGAGCCGGACTGCCCTGGATCTCTCGCCCGATTAGCGAGCCGGAGCCGCCCAAAGGTTTATGGCTACCGCGGTCTCATAGTTCCTGCAGATCTCGCATTGTCGTGAAGGGGCGCAGCCTCACAGGCTGCGGAAGAACTCGTGCCGATTAGGTTTTGAAGGGGCTCGGCTTCAGCCGCGCCGTTAGCGTCACCAGCGAACTCGGGCTCGAGCCCCTCGAGGGATCGCCGTCTGCACCTTCAACGAAACGGCGCCTACCCCGCTGTGCCCGTCCTATGGCTGCCTTCGCTCTCCGGCTCGCCCTGGTGTGCCGTGCCGCGAATCACCCGCCACAACTCGTCATAGCCGATTCGCGCTTTCGCCGAGAACGGAACGATCTGGTCCGGCGATACCTGAAGTTCGCGAGCTTGGCCAGGGATGTCCGCAGTTGGTTCTTCGAGATTCGGTCAGCCTTGGTAGCCACCACAACGAAGTGCCGGTTGGCGTGGCGCAACCACTCCAGAAGTTGCATGTCGATCTGCTGTGGAGGAATCGTCACGTCCACCAGCGACAGGCAGAGTACCAGCGTCGGCCGTTTCTCCAGATACGGGTTGACGAACTCGCTCCACGTCGCGGTAATTTCCCGGGGAACCCGCGCATACCCGTAGCCCGGCAAGTCGGCAAAGAAGAACTCCGGCTTCGGTTTTCCGGGGCGGCGTACTTCAAAAAAGTTGATGGTTTGCGTCCGTCCCGGCGTATTGCTCGTCTTGGCAATCTTGGTGCCGACCAGCGAATTGATCAGGCTCGACTTGCCCACATTCGAGCGCCCAAGGAAAGCGATCTCGGGCGCGCCCGGCGGGGGGAAGCGCCGCGGGTCCACGGCCGATGTCACAAAGCGCGTCAAGACCTTCATGGCTTCACTATGGCGGCGAGGTGGCGAAAGTGCAAGTCACACAAAAGATTAGAGCGCTAAAATCGAACGGCCCGCTCCCGGCGGGCCTTCGCAACCTTGGTCGAGCCCGCAACCCTTACTGATGGGCAGCCGGCGCTTCTCCCGGAGGCGGCGGCAGCGCGGCGAGTCCCGGTGCCTCGTCCGCCACTTCCGGCAGAGGATGCTCCAGGGCATGGGCCAGCACCTCGTCCATGGTGTTGACGAAATGCAGCTTCATGACCGTGCGGAGATTCTCCGGCACTTCGGCTACGTCCTTTTCGTTTTCCGCGGGCAGGATCACTTCCATGATGCCCGCGCGATGCGCTGCCAACAACTTCTCCTTGAGTCCGCCGATTGGCAGTACCTTGCCCCGCAGCGTGATTTCGCCGGTCATCGCAATATCGCGACGCACCGGAATCCGGCTCAGCGCGCTGGCGATCGCCGTTGCCATGGTGATGCCGGCCGATGGGCCGTCCTTCGGAATCGCGCCCTCCGGCACGTGCACGTGAATGTCGAGGTTGCGGTAGAAGTCGCGCGCCAGTCCCAGCCGGTGCGCCCGCGAGCGAACGTACGACATCGCCGCTTGCGCCGACTCCTGCATCACGTCTCCCAGCTTGCCGGTGAGCGTGAGTTTGCCCTTGCCATCCACCGTCGCCACTTCGGTCGTCAGGATCGAACCGCCCACCTCGGTCCACGCCAGTCCGGTGACCAGTCCCACCTCGCTGCGCTCGTGCATGGCGCTGTCGCGGAACTTGGCGACTCCCAGGTACTCGCCGACGTTGTCAGCAGTGAGCGCAACTGTGTACTTATCGCCCTCTTTCACCACCTTGCGCGCTACCTTGCGGCAGATATTGCCAATCTCCCGTTCCAGGTTGCGCACCCCGGCCTCGCGCGTGTAGTTGCGAATGACCGTTTGCAGCGCCTCATCGGTGAAGACGATGTTTCCTTCCGTCAGCCCCGTCTGCAGCCGCTGCTTGCGCACCAGGTATTGCTTCGCGATTTCAACCTTCTCCGGTTCGGTGTAACCGTGCAGCCGCAGAACTTCCATGCGGTCCTGCAGCGCCGGTGGAATGGTGTGCATCACGTTGGCGGTGGCGATGAAGAACACCTGCGACAAGTCGTATTCCACGTCCAGGTAGTGGTCGACGAACATGAAGTTCTGTTCCGGATCGAGCACCTCCAGCAACGCCGCCGACGGATCCCCGCGGAAATCCATCGACATCTTGTCGACTTCGTCCAGCATGAACACCGGGTTCTTGGTGCCGGCCTTCTTCATCATCTGGATGATCTGCCCGGGCAGCGCGCCGATGTAGGTGCGCCGATGACCGCGGACCTCGGCCTCGTCACGCACCCCGCCCAGCGACATCCGGACGAACTTGCGTCCCGTCGCCTTGGCAATGCTCATGCCCAGCGAAGTCTTGCCCACGCCCGGAGGCCCGACGAAGCACAGAATCGAACCCTTCGGGTTCTTCACCAACTGCCTGACGGCAAGAAACTCAAGGATGCGCTCCTTGATCTTCTCCAGCCCATAGTGATCTTCGTTCAGCACCTTTTCGGCCACTTCGATGTTGCGGATTTCCTTCGACCGCTTCTTCCACGGCACGGCCAGCAGCCAGTCGAGGTAGTTGCGCGACACTGTCGATTCCGCCGACATGGGCGGCATCGCTTCCAGCTTCTTCAGTTCCTGCAGTGCCTTCTCGTGCACCTCGCGCGGCATCCCGGCGGAGTCGATCTTCTTCTTCAGATCGTCGAACTCGCTCTTCTCGCCGCGCCCCAGTTCCTTCTGGATGGCCTTGATCTTCTCGTTGAGGTAATACTCTTTCTGCGCCCGCTCCATCTGCCGCTTTACCCGCGACTGGATGGTGCGGTCCATGTTCAGCTTTTCGATCTCCACATCGAGCACGTCGGCGATGCGGTTCAACCGTTCTGCCGGATCGAAGATCTCCAGCAACTCCTGTTTCTCTTCGATGGAGAGCTGCAGGTTGGCCGCGATGGTGTCGGTCAGCTTCGCGGGGTCCTCATTGCGCACTGCCGCGATCATCGTCTCGTAGTTGAGCGACTGGCAGAGCTTCACGTACTGCTCGAACAGGCCCGTCGCCCGCTGCATCGCCGCTTCCACCTGCGGCGTCAGCTCGGCGCCGTACTTGGCGGTGCGCACCGTCGCTTCGAAGTAGCCGTCGGTATCCACGACCTGCAGGATCTTGCCGCGCTCCAGGCCCTCGACCAGCACCTTGATGTTGCCGTCCGGCAGCTTGAGGCTCTGCACGATGTTGACGATCGTGCCCACCTGGTAGATCTCGTTGGCCTTGGGTTCGTCGATGCTCGCGTCGTGCTGCGTGGCCAGGAAAATCTTCTTGTCGCCAGCCAGCGCCTCTTCCAATGCCCGCACGCTCGACTCACGGCCCACCACAAACGGCGTCATCATGTACGGAAAGATGACAACGTCGCGGATGGGCATCATGGGGAGCTTCTTGGTTTCAAACTTCTCGCGCTGGGTCACGAAAACCGCCTTGTCATTCAGAGCGCCTCTGCGCCCTGGGAAAAAGATGGAAGTACACCTCGCCCTTCAGTGTGGCGCTTGCCGGGTGCCGTTGCGACCACCCCTTGATTTGGGTTTAAGGATAACACGCGGAAGAGAGCTCTAGAAGCAACGAACTCCCTTTGCCATCAGCGACTTTGGCGAGCTATCGAATCTGCGTCCTGGCTTCCCCGGGGTTACAGGCACTGAACGTATGATTACCCTCATATGCATGCCCTTGCGACCGCTTGGATGCGGAACGCCACCTCGGAGCGCAAAAATCGGCTTCCTCGCTTTCCTCGCAGGCTGCGACGCCGGTGAAAGCAACGGCGCGACCAAAGCCGCGCCGCGCCATCCCAAGATCCCCTTAAACCGCGGTCCCTACCCCGCCTTTTCCATGAACGGCAGGTTCACGTTCCGCTGCTGCACCATCTCCGCCGTGACCTCGAACTCCTTCACCCGTTTCTGGCTGGGCAGGGTATACATCAGGTCCAGCATCAACTCTTCCAGGATCATCCGCAGTCCGCGGGCGCCCACCTTGCGCAGCATGGCCTCGCGCGAGATGCACCGCAGCGCGTCATCGGTGAAACGCAGTTTCACGTTCTCAAACTCGAACAGCCGCTGGTACTGCTTGACGATGGCGTTCTTTGGCTTGGTCAGGATTTCGATGAGCGCATCTTCGTCGAGGTCATTCAGCACGCCGACCACCGGCAGCCGGCCAACGAACTCGGGTATCAGGCCGAACTTGATTAGGTCCTGCGGCTCGACTTGCGCCAGCAACTCGGTATCGCGCTTGTGCGCTTCGTTGAACGCCGCTTCTTTGCTCTCATCGGTACGAAAGCCCATTGACCGCTTGCCCAGGCGCCGCCCGATCGTCCGCTCCAGGCCGACGAATGCCCCACCGCAAATGAACAGGATGTTCGTGGTATCCACCGGCGTGAACTCCTGGTGCGGATGCTTGCGTCCGCCTTGCGGAGGCACATTGGCGACCGTGCCCTCGAGAATCTTCAGCAGCGCCTGCTGTACGCCTTCGCCCGAGACATCACGGGTGATGGACGGGTTCTCGTCCTTGCGGCCGATCTTGTCAATTTCGTCGATGTAGATGATGCCGGTCTGAGCCCGCGCCACGTCGCCCTCGGCGGCCTGCAGTAGTTTCAGAATGATGTTCTCGACATCCTCGCCGACATAGCCGGCCTCGGTCAGCGTCGTCGCGTCCACGATGGCGAACGGTACGTCCAGCATTTTGGCCAGCGTTTGCGCCAGCAGTGTCTTGCCGGTACCGGTCGGGCCAATCAGCATGATGTTCGACTTGGCCAGTTCCACCTCGCCGCCGCGCTGCCGGTTCATGTAGACCCGCTTGTAGTGGTTGTAGACCGCTACCGCCAGCTTCTTCTTGGTCTGCTGTTGCCCAATCACGTACTCGTCGAGGAAGCTTTTCACTTCGTGCGGCTTGGGCAGTTGGGTGGGAGTCGACGCGGCATGTGCCTCCGTTCGGTCATCTTCGAGGATGCTGTTGCATACCGCAACGCATTCATCGCAGATGTACGCGCGAGGGTAGTCGGTCGGAGACGAGATTAATTTGGCCACGGCGTCTTGCGACTTGTGGCAGAACGAGCAGCGAAGAACTTCATCACTTCCAGTCCTGGTTCTCACGGACAATTTGCTCCTTTAGCACGCGCCCGGCAGGACTCTGTGACCCTGTTCCGCTCTTCCCCGGCGCTCGTCCCCGGGCAGGGGTCGTGCCTCCCCTGTGAGAACCCCGTAACCCTATTTACGGATGCCCCCGCGAATCCGTAATGCTCTTGTACTTCCTATGTGCTATTGAAGCACAGTTTCAGTCCGTAAAACGGACCGATGGTGCAATATCCGGTACAACTTTGGAACCAGCGGCAGGCAAATTTTTCGCACTGGAGTGCGCGGCCGAGTGAGCACGAAGCACACGGCCCGTCCCTCACTTGTGCTTGAAGATGATGTCGTCGATGATTCCGTACTCCTTGCTCTGCTGCGCATTCATGATGAAGTCGCGCTCCACGTCGCGCTCCACTTTCTCCAACCGCTGGCCGCTATGCTTCGCGATCAACTGGCTGGTGATCTCGCGCATGCGCAAAATCTCGCGCGCGTGTATATCGATTTCCGTTGCCTGTCCCGATAGCCCTGACATCAGCGGCTGGTGGATCAGGATGCGCGAAGTGGGCAGCGAGAAACGCTTCTTCGGCGCGCCCGCCGCCAGCAGCAAGGCCGCCATACTGGCCGCCTGCCCAATGCAAATCGTCGTCACATCCGGACGGATGAACTGCATCGTGTCATAAATCGCCATGCCCGCGGTGATCGATCCCCCCGGCGAATTGATGTACAGCGAGATGTCTTTCTCCGGATCTTCCGCTTCCAGAAACAGCATCTGGGCGATGATCAGGTTCGCAACGTTGTCATCGATAGGAGTGCCGAGAAAGATGATGTTGTCCCGCAACAGGCGGGAATAAATGTCGTACGCCCGCTCGCCCCTGCTCGTCTGCTCCACTACCATGGGCACAAGCATCGTTTGCGGCTCCTTCCCTTGCCCACCACACTTCTTCCCCAAACGGCTCAAGAAGCAGGGGAGGCGGAACGCAGTCCGCCCTATGCGGACTTGCGATACAAAAAGTCTAAGGTCTTTTCGTTGCGGATGCGATGCCGAATTCTATCCAGCCCCCCATCCTCCGTCAAACGCGCCCGGACCTGTTCCAGCGGTTGCTTGGCCTGCAGCGCCATGCTCTCAACCTCGCGGTCCAGTTCCTCGTCGCTGACCTCGATCTTCTCCTGATCGGCGATTTGCTCCAGGATCAGCGACGCCTTTACCTCGCGTAACGCAGCCTCGCGCTGGCCGGCCCGCAGCCTTGCGAAATCCATGCGCTTCATGTCTTCCGTCTTCATGCCCTGCGCCGCCAGCGCCCGCAGTCCGCGCTCCAGCCGCAGATCGATCTGCTGATCGAGCATCGTCTCCGGAATCGGGAAGTCGTTGCGGTTCACCAACTCTTCTACTACCTTGTCCTTGCCCTGATGCTCCGCTTCGTGTTGCTTCTCCGCCTTCATGTTGTCGCGTAGCCGGTTGCGCAGTTCTTCGATCGAGTTGAAGTCGGCGCCCAGTTCCTTGGCGAAGTCGTCGTTTAGCTCAGGCACACTCTTGGTCTTGACGCCTTTCACGTCGACCTCGTAGGTCATCGTCTTGCCCGCCAGCCGCTTGTCCGAAAAGTCATCGGCATACTTCACTTCGAAGTTGCGCTGCTCGCCTGCCTTGGCCCCCCGCAGGTGCTCGCTGAATTCCGGAATCGTGTTCTTGCCGCCGATTTCCACCATCACTTCGTCCACTTCCACCGGCTTGGCGTCGGCCTCGCCGTCCTTCGGCGTGCCCTTGAAGCTCACCACCGCGAAGTCGCCGTCCACCAACAGACGCTCTTCTTCCACCGGAGTGTAGGTCGCGTGCTGCTGCTGCAGATTTTTCAGCGCGTTCTCCACGTCTTCTTCACTGACGCTGGTGTCGAGGGTCTCCGCCTTGATGTCGTCGTACGGAGCCACCTTGAACTCTGGGAAAATCTCAAACTCGGCCTTGAACGTCAGCGGTTCGCCGTCGTGCATGTGCAGATCGGTGACCCGCGGCTGCGACACCGGCGACAGCCCTTGCTTCTGCGCCTCTTCCCGGAAGTAGCGCGGTACCAGTTGTTCGACAATCTCGTTCTTGATGTCGCTGGCGAAGCGTTGCCGGATGACGCCGGGCGGGACCTTGCCCTTGCGAAAGCCGGGAATTCTCGCGACCTTCGTATAGCGCGTCACCATTTGGTCCGTTTCCGTCTTGACCACCTCGGCCGGAATCTCGATGGTGAGTTCACGCTTGCACGGATTGGATGTTTCGGGAGTGGTGGTTTCGGTGGTGCTGGTGTCAGTAGTGTTGGTCTCAGTCGTCAAAGGATTGCCTTCAGAAAGAATTTGCTGCGCAGCCCAGGGGGCCAGTCCGGACTCTGACACAGTAGATGGTTCCGGGCTTCAGGTCCGCGGCCCGCGCCAGGGCTGTTTCAGCGCTCGTCCACCAAATTCCAGTGTATGAGAGCTATGCGGGGCGGTCAAACCGGCGGTTCTCTCCCGAACAGCGTGGTCTGCGAGAAGCTGTAGACACGAATTCCAGCCGCGCAGGGGTGGCAATGGAGTAAGCCCGGCAAGCCTGGTCAGCCGCTTCCGAGCCGACCGCTCGCGTAATATCACTCAGGACTCCCGTGCTCCACATCATCTGGCGCTTCCGCGTACGGCACGACCGGCTCAACGACTTCGTCGCACGCTACAACGCAAACGGTGCCTGGGCCACTCTCTTCGCCCGCTCGCCCGACTATCGCGGCACCCAACTGTTGCAGGATGTCGCCGACCCGCCCTCATTTCTCACCATCGATCGCTGGACATCGCAGCAGGCCTTTGACAACTTCAAGCAGGAATTCGCCGCCGAGTACTTGGCCCTCGATTGCGACTGTGAATCGCTTACCGAAGAAGAGGTGAAAGTTGGCATTTTTACCGATCAGGTTTCCTCGGGAATCTCTGATTAAGCCCAATCTCTTGAAGGAGACGGCCTTCAGGCCGTCCGTAAAGGCCGCGAAATGAACGCGGCTTTAGCCGCTGAGGTGACGACGTTCTCCCCCCATGCCGCTGTTTAGAGTTATGGCACGAACTCGCGGGACGCCACACTAGACTGGCGGCCACTACGTTTGCTACAGACCACGCTTACACCGCCTCAACTCCCGGACGACTCGAGCTTCTTTCCCAGCGCCTGCAGATAGCGATCCATGGTGGCGTTGTACCCCATCACGTAGCGCGAGATGAATCGAAAGATCGGGTTGTACACCTCACCATTCTCGGTGATGGTCAGCCGCGAGCCTCCATCCGCCGGCTCAATGACGTAAGTCCACGTCCCGCCAAATGGCAGATGCGGATCGGCAATGCGCGTCACCAGCTTGCGGGGAGGCTCTGACTCGACCACCTCGTAGGCCATCTTGCTGCCGCCCTTGCCGAACTCCACCCATACGCGATGGCCATCCTGCGGCGGCAACTCCTGGTAGCGCATCACGCCTGGACGCCACGTCGGCGGCCCCGCGATCACTGCCCACACCCGCTCGGGCGGCGCTGGGAACGTCGCGCTGCGCGTGGCCGTATGCTTCTCAGGAAGCGATGCGCCGATCGCCGCGATTGCCGCCAGTAGGCCAAGGATGACCAGAATAACGACGCCGATCCACTTCACCACGACCAAGTCTCTTCTCCGCTTCCATGAAATGAACGGCTGACTGCCCGGCAGTTTAGGGCGATCTCATCGTCAAACGCAAATCGGCCCCGGAACCTACCCCCGCTACAATAAACTCCCATGCCTTCCCCTCTTGCTGTCCTCAACCACGCAGTCATCCACTGCACCAAATGTCCCCGCCTCGTCATCTATCGCCAGCAGGTCGGCCGCGAAAAGCGCCGCGCTTATCGCGATCACGACTACTGGGCGCGTCCCGTCCCCGGCTTTGGCGATCCCCACGCCCGCGTCCTCATTCTCGGCCTGGCGCCCGGAGCCCACGGCTCCAACCGCACCGGCCGCCCCTTTACCGGAGACCAGTCCGGCAAATTCATGTACCCCATCCTGCACAAAGTCGGATTCGCTTCCCAGCCCAACGCCGAGCAACGCAACGACGGACTCAGACTCCACGACTGCTACATCACCGCCACCATCCGCTGCGCTCCGCCCGACAACAAGCCCCTGCCCTCCGAGATGGCCAATTGCGCTTCTTACCTCGACCGCGAGTTCGCGCTCCTGAAGAGCGTCAGAGTCGTGGTGGCGCTGGGCAAGATCGCCTTCGATGCCTACCTTAACTACCTCAAGCGCATGGGCATCCTCGCCAACAAAGCCGGCTATCGTTTCCGACACGCCGCGGAATACCCATTGAGCCATGGCGTCACCCTGCTCGCCTCCTACCATCCCTCCAACCAGAACACGGCCACCGGAAAGCTCACCGCCGCCATGTTTGAGGCCGTTTTCCAGCGCGCCAAGCAAATTGCAGCCAGTTAACGGTGCGGGTGAGTACCATCCTTTGATCGCGAAGCTGCTAACAACCCGCGAACAACCAGCCCCGGAAGGGAGGGTATGTTCTGCACAGATATTTCGTGCGCGTCGATTGAGCAGTTTGGTGATCCTCCCGTTGTTCTTACCACCCGAATCGACCGTTGCCGGCGACGGATCTGGCTTCCGGACTTCTTCCGCAAGCCGGTTTCAGCCGACCGCCAGCGGCCCCAGGAAAGCTGTTTTTTCTGTGTTGGTAGCAGCTCTATAAAAATGTATCGTACAGTTGTACATCTATACATCCAGATATTTAGATAGCAATAAGGCAAACTATGTTTACACCATAACCACTTCGGGAACCTTCGATTTGTTATTTATAATGAATAACTTACAGCCAAAGTAGGCCAGCCTCCCGGTTGGCCTTGCTGACTCGCTTGCTAAAAGTCACCTCCAGGTGAGCCATAAAAAAGCGCAAAACAGCGGCTATAATGACCAGATACCCACCCGCCGAAATCGCATTCTGTGAGCTTGTGGGCCAACTTCTATGGAATTCAAGCTGGTCAGCTCGTACAAGCCGCAAGGAGACCAGGGCACCGCCATCGCCTCGCTGACCAAAGGCATTTACGAGGGCGAGAAGGCGCAGGTGCTGCTGGGCGTCACCGGATCGGGCAAGACATTCTCGATGGCCAAGGTCATTGAGGAGGTCAACCGTCCGGCGCTGATTCTCGCCCATAACAAAACGCTGGCGGCGCAGCTCTATCACGAGTTCAAGTCGTTCTTTCCTCACAATGCCGTCGAGTACTTCGTTTCCTATTACGACTACTACCAGCCGGAAGCCTACATTCCCGCCGGCGACGTCTATATCGAGAAGGAAGCAACCATCAACGATGAACTCGACAAGCTGCGGCTCTCCGCCACCAAGTCCCTGTTCGAGCGCCGCGACTGCATCATCGTTGCCTCCGTAAGCTGCATCTACGGCCTGGGATCGCCCGAAGCCTACTACGGCATGTTGCTCTTCCTCGAAAAGGGGCAGAAGATCAAGCGCGACGACATCGTCCGCAAGCTGGTCGAAATCCTCTACGAGCGGACCGAAGGCGATTTCCGTCGCGGCACATTCCGGGTTCGCGGCGACATCATCGAGATCTTTCCCACCTACGACGACAATGCCTACCGCATCGAGCTCTGGGGCGATGAGGTCGAGTCCCTGGCCCAGATCGATCCTCTGTTCGGGACCGTCAAGCAGAAGTTTGCGCGGCTGCCGATTTATCCCAAGACGCACTATGTGATGAAGCCCGAGCGCAAGAACTCGGCGGTCGATTCGATCCTGGAAGAGCTGGCCTGGTGGGAGGCCGAACTGGAGAAGCAGGGAAGGATCGTCGAGGCGCAGCGCATTCATCAGCGCACCCGCTTCGATCTCGAGATGATCAAGGAAATGGGCTATTGCCACGGCATCGAGAATTACTCGCGGCACTTCACCGGACGGCTGCCCGGCGAGCCGCCGCCCACGCTGCTCGACTACGTCCCTCGCGATTACCTGCTGTTCGTCGACGAGTCGCACCAGACGGTTCCGCAATTGCACGGCATGTGGCACGGCGACCGCTCCCGCAAGCAGAACCTGATCGAGTACGGTTTCCGCCTTCCCAGCGCGTTGGACAATCGTCCCCTGACCTTCGAGGAGTTTGAACATCGGGTGAATCAGGCGATTTACGTCTCGGCCACCCCCGGCCCGTATGAGCTGACCAAGGCGGCCGGAGTCGTGGTCGAGCAGATCATTCGCCCCACTGGATTGGTCGACCCCGAAGTGGAAGTGCGTCCGGTGAAGGGGCAGATTGACGATCTCTTGCACGAGATCCGCGACCGGGTTTCCAAGGAGAGCGAGTCCTGGTGACGACGCTGACCAAGCGCATGGCGGAAGATCTGGCCGAATATTACAGCGAAGTCGGTGTGCGTTGCCGCTACATGCACTCGGAGATCGAGACCCTGGAGCGGATCAAGATCTTGCGCGACCTGCGCAAGGGCGAGTTCGACGTGCTGATCGGCATCAACCTGCTGCGCGAGGGGCTCGATTTGCCGGAAGTCTCGCTGGTTGCCATCCTCGACGCCGACAAAGAGGGCTTTCTGCGCTCGGCCGGATCGCTAATCCAGACCATTGGCCGTTGCGCCCGCCACCTGAGCGGACGCGCGATTCTGTATGCCGACAACATGACGGACTCGATGCGCAAAGCCATGGACGAGACCAACCGCCGCCGCGCCATCCAGCATGCCTATAACGAAGAACACGGCATTACCCCGGAGAGCATCGTTCGGCCGCTCGACATGACGCTGGTCGCTGTGGCGGACGCCGACTATACCGACCTGACCAGCGAGGCCGAAGGCACGCCCGACTTCCAGTCGCCGGAGGAGCGCGACAAGTTCATCGCCAAGCTGGAAAGCGACATGCGCGAGGCCGCCAAGCGCTTCGAGTTCGAACAGGCGGCGAAGCTGCGCGACCGGGTGCGCGACCTTCGCACCCGGGAGGTCATGCTGGGCTAGAGCGGTTTCATAGTTGCTGTAGACCACGCCCCGTCTTGAAAGGGCACGGCTTCAGCCGTGCCGTAAGCGACCGTAGCCAACTCGGGCTTCAGCCCCTGAGGGACCTCGGTCTACACCTTCTCTGAAACTGCTGTAGCTGGAGTGGCGAACTATCCCGCGGCTCAAAAGAATCGCAGGAGTGGGACGTCGCCATTCCCGAAGCAAAGCAAACCACCGGCTTCCTCAAGCAGAGTCGAGGGCCCTATTCGGTCAGTATCATGATGGGCTGCTGCAACGGGCAAGAACCCGTGCAGCTTGGGTTCTGTGGCGGAGCCGGGATCGTGCTCGTAACCGTGTCGTTCGAGGTCTGAATGATGCTGACCGTACCAGCCGAAAAGTTAGCCGTGTAGACCTTGGTCGAGCCCGGCTCCGACGCGATCCACACCGGGCCCGTTCCGACTGGCACGGTCTTGAGCGCGAGGAAGCTGGTGGCGCTGACCACAGTAACATCGTTCGATGCTGAGTTCGCAGCGTAAAACCTCGATCCATCGGGTAGCGCCGTCACCGCGACCGGTGCGCTGCCCACGTTTGAAGTACCCAGTGTCGGAATGGCGGGATTGTTGTTAACGTTCACGCTGGCGGCGTCGAACACGGTGACCGTGTTGCTGCCGGTGTTCGGCACATAGAGGCGGTTGAAGTAGGGATCAAGGTAAATCGAAGCCGGCGACATTCCGAGTGGGGCGGTGGCCGCCACGGTATCGTTTGCCGTCACCACGATGTCGAGCAGGCCGTTAGACGTTCCATTCCCTTTGGTGACCACGAACAGGTAGGAGCCATCCGAACTGGCCACCAGCGCCACCGCGTTCGGCGACAGGCCGCGGGAGGCGTCAATTGCGCCGATGATGGAATTGCCGTTCTGGTCGAAGATGGAAATCGTGTTGTTGCCCTGGTTGAGAACGTAGGTCTTGGTCCCGTTCGGCAGGATGGTGAGCGCCGTCGGGTTCGGCCCAACGCAGACTGTGGTCGTCACCACCAGGGATGCGGTATTGATGACGCTAAGCGACCCACTGTTCGGGCAAATTGCATTGGACCCAGCATTCGCCACGTAGACGGCGTTCGACTGCACCGAGTCGATGGCCACGGGCTTCGAGCCCACCGGCAGGTTTATTGTCGTCACCGGATTGTTGGTCGATACGGTCGAGAACTCGCTCACGCTGTCACTGCCACTGTTGGCTGTGAACAGGGCTCCCAGATTAGCGCCCAGGAACGATTCCCCCATCGCCGCCGCCCCGACCGTCTGGGTTTCGGAGTTAGTGTCGCCCGACACGTCAATTCGAAAGGTCGAGCTGTTACCGGCAGGATTGGAATTCAGCACAAAGGCGAAGTGCGTGGCCTGCGGTTGGCCGCCGTTCCCGATGAGGGGATTCGCGACCGGGCGGTACTGGTCACCACATCCAAGATTCAGTAACAGCAGGAGAAGGGTGAAAACAAGGATTCCGGTTTTACGCAACAACTTCGTCCGTTCTCCCGGCCACCTTCGGCCGGGCTTCATGATGGAAGCAGAAAACCTCATTTTATAGGGCACTAGCCGTTGCGGTACAGGGGAAGAATTCGCCCGTGAGTCCTAACACAACTTGAATGCAAGGGTTGCGCAGGGGTGAGCCAGGAAGCAGAACGGCAGACAGCATACAAAAGGCCCCGTCGGCGGGACAGGGCCTTCCGATCAATGCGTGACCTGCGTTTAAACGCTGAACGACGAGCCGCAGCCGCAGGTGCTCTTGACGTTTGGATTCTCGAACTTGAAGCCCGCGCCCTCGAGCGTCTCGACGTAATCGACAATCGCGCCCTTCAGATACATGAGCGAGGTCGCGTCGACGAACACCTTGAGGCCGTTAAAATCGAATGTTTTGTCCATCATCCCGGCGCCGTTCTCGAACGACATCGAGTATGAGAAGCCGGAGCATCCGCCGCCGACTACGCCCACGCGCAACCCGGCCGGAACGGGGTTTTGCTGGGCCATGATCTCTTTGACCTTGGCCACCGCCGTCGCGGTGAAGTCCACAGGCTTCGGTTCAACTGATGGGGTGGTGGTCGTAGGTGTCGTTGTGGTGGTTGCCATGCCTCTCTCCTTGAGAACTTGCGGGATTATAACAAATCGCGCCGGCTTTCTCCGCCGAAATGCTTTCCCACGTTTTAATTAGATGCGCCGAACCCGTTGTGGGTCGCACCCCTTTCCCAGGGGGCCTTACGGTCGATTCCCGGCGTGGTACACGGCGCAGTTACCAGGACGTTAATATTAGGGCTTGACAGGTTGGAAGCGGAGCTATAATCAATGAGCGTGAGGGCCCCGGCGCCCGGTGGGCAGCATGTCCCGTTCGAGTGAGGGCCCGGTTCTCTTGGACCGAGGTGGCATATGTCTCTGATGACAATCCTAGTCGCCGCTTGGGCTGTACTGACGGCAGCGCTGGTGATTCTCCTGATCTATCGAGGAACGCTCAGCATGCATGAAGACGATCAGCTCTTCCTCGACGATAACAGTGCCAGCCTGCGCATTGAGCAGGAACAATTACTTGCGCGAATGAAGAAGGTCACCCCGTGGGTGCGCATTTGTGGAGTGCTCTCCGTAGTTCTCATCATCGCGGTTGCCGCCCTGTGGGTCATCAACTGGATGCACACCCAGACGTTTTAAGCTCGTTGCTCGAATCGCGCGCCGCCTGGCGATATCTGGCGATATGATGTTGCTTGGCGGGCCCCAACCTACCTAAGGATGCCCGCCAACAATGTTCTCTTTCGGTTAGTGCCTCCGACAAAACGTCTCTCCGGCTCCAAGGCGAGGCAAGGCATCGTTTCACATGGATCCTGATCCCGATCGGGGTGGCGATCGCCCTGCCCTCGCCGCCGATAGGGGCTCGGGTTCGCTCCATACCCGCCGCCATCGACCCAAACCGCTGACGTTCGCAGGGTTACCCACCGCGAGAGCTTGCTCGCGCGTGGCACTTTCCATTTCTGCTCACAGTTCGCTCTGCTAAAATAAAGCCATTCTTACGATGTGGCACTTACTAGTGGGGAATCACTCCTGAGGTTTGAGCCGGGCTGCCGGGCGCAACTGGAACGAGTCCGGGCGGCGGCAACTTTCTTGCTTCACCGGAAGCTTCGTCGACGGCCTTGCAGGTTAAAGCGAGCAAGGCGCAAACCGCTAGAGTCCGCTGCTAAATTTGGACTATTCAGTGAGCCTGAGCCAATGATTCACGCACAGCTACAAAATCGATTCAGTCGCTTGCAACGAACTCACCGGCCCGGCTGGAACGTCAACAGCCAGATACTGAGGTAACCGTGGCACTACATAAGTCTGTTAATCCGATTTTGGAATTTCCGGCGCAGCCCGAAGCTGACCACGAAGAAGAAATCTCGGAGTGGATGGAAGCATTCGACCAGGTGATCGAGGAAGAGGGCGCCGACCGTGGTCACGAACTCATCGATGCCTTGATCCAGCACGCCCGCGCCAACCGCGTTGAAATTCCTGTCCAGCTCAACACTCCGTACATGAATACCATTCCGGCGGCGGAAGAGGTTCCTTATCCCGGAGATCGGCCGCTGGAGCGCCGCATCAAGAGCCTCATCCGCTGGAACGCCATGGCCATGGTGCATCGCCAGAACAAGAAAGATGCCGGCATCGGCGGCCACATCTCCACCTACTCCTCGCTGGCAACGTTGCTGGAAGTCGGATTCAATCATTTCTTCCACGCCAGCTACGGCGACGAGCCCGGCGATCTCATTTACTTCCAGGGACACGCGTCGCCGGGGGTTTACGCCCGCGCTTTTCTCGAAGGACGTTTGAGCCTGGAGCAGGTACAGAATTTTCGTCACGAATTGCGCGACACCCCGGGCTTGTCTTCCTATCCCCATCCCTGGTTGATGCCCGATTTCTGGCGCTTCCCAACGGTCTCGATGGGCATTGGTCCGCTCAATGCGATTTACCAGGCACGCTTCATGCGTTACCTGGAACACCGCGAACTCATCGCCCAAACGCCGCGCAAAGTCTGGGCCTTCATTGGTGACGGCGAGTCGGACGAGCCGGAGTCCATGGGCTCGCTTACCCTGGGCGCGCGCGAGAAGCTCGACAACCTGATCTTCGTGATCAACTGCAACCTGCAGCGCCTCGATGGTCCGGTGCGGGGTAACGGCAAGATCGTCAACGAACTGGAGGCGGCCTTCCGTGGCGCGGGCTGGAACGTGATCAAGGTGCTGTGGGGCTCCGACTGGGACAAGCTCTTCCAAAAAGACAAATCGGGCTTGCTGCTCAAGCGCATGGAAGAGTGTGTTGACGGCGAGCTGCAGGCCTTCAAGGCGCGGGGCGGGGCCTACATCCGCAAGGAGTTTTTCGGTAAGTATCCCGAGTTGGCTGAGCTCGTCGCAGATATGAGCGATGAAGAAATCCATCGCTTGACGCGCGGCGGGCACGATCCGCAAAAGGTCTACAACGCCTACAAGCGTGCGGTGGAGCACACCGGATCGCCGACCGTCATCCTGGCGCAAACGGTAAAGGGGTACGGCCTCGGTTCAGCCGAGGCGCGCAACGCGACCCACCAGGAGAAGAAGCTGGCGGACAAGGCGCTCACCGCCTTCCGCTCGCGCTTCGACATTCCTATTCCCGAGGAAGCCGCCAAGGATGGTTCGCTCTACCGGCCGGCCGACGATAGTCCGGAGCTGGTGTACATGCGCGAGCGCCGCCGCTTGCTCGGCGGCTACATGCCCGGGCGCGACGTGCCGAAGACGACATTCGACGCACCGCCGATGGCCGAGTTCGAAGAATCGCTCGCCGGATCGAAAGGCCGCGCCGTCTCCACCACGATGGGCTACGTCAGCATGCTTCGGCAATTGCTGAAGGACCCGAAGATCGGCAAACTGATCGTCCCCATCATTCCCGACGAAGGCCGCACCTTCGGCATGGAGTCGATCATCCGGCAAGTGGGCATCTACGCCAGCCAGGGGCAGCTTTATCGTCCCCACGATGTGGACATGCTGCTCTATTACCGCGAAGAGAAGAACGGCCAGATTCTGGAAGAGGGCATCACCGAAGCCGGCTCGATGGCATCCTTCACCGCGGCGGGCACGGCGTACTCGAATTACCGGGTGCCGATGATTCCGTTCTTCACCTATTACTCGATGTTCGGCTTCCAGCGCATCGGCGACATGATCTGGGCTTTTGCGGACGCGCGGGGCAAGGGCTTCCTGGTGGGCGGTACCGCGGGGAGGACGACACTCGCCGGCGAAGGGCTGCAACACCAGGACGGCCACAGCCTTGTGCTGGCCAGCACCGTGCCGACCTGCCATGCCTACGATCCGGCCTACGTATACGAGATCGCGGTCATCGTGCACGACGGCATCCGCCGCATGTACGAGCAGGGCGAGGACCGCTTCTACTACATCACCGCTTACAACGAAGACTATGCCATGCCGGAGATGCCGAAGGGTTGCGAAGAAGGCATTCTGCGCGGCATATACAAATACAAGGCCGCCGAGCGGGAAGCTGGGATTCAGCTCTTTGGTAGCGGCCCCATGCTGAATGAAGCCCTGAGGGCGCAGGACATCCTTGCGGAGAAATACGGTGTGGCGGCTGACGTCTGGAGCGTGACCAGCTACAACGAATTGCGTCGCGAAGCCCTGGCGATCGAGCGCTGGAACCGCTTGCATCCGGCAGAACCGGAGAAACGCCCGTACATCCTGCAGGCCCTGGACGGCGCGGAAGGTCCCATCGTCGCGGCCACCGACTTCATGAAGGTCGTGCCCGACCAGCTTGCACCCTGGCTGATGGGCCGGCTGGTTTCGCTGGGCACCGACGGCTTCGGCCGCAGCGACAATCGCGAATACCTGCGCCGGCACTTCGAGGTGAACGCCGAATCCATCGTGGCCGCGGCCTTGTCGCGCCTGTCGCGCGAGGGCAAGTTCGACGCGCAGCGCGCTCAAGAAGCCATGGAGGAACTAGGCGTCAACCCGGAGAAGATCGACCCGGCGATCGCATAAATTCATGCCATCCATTCGTGCCTGGAGCACCCCTAGAACGAGGTGCTCCCTTTTTTTGCGCTGGTTGCCGCCCCGCCGCTGGCGGCCGCCCACCCGGAAGCACATTTCCGTGAACTACGTACGGGGTTTCCCATTGGCGCATACAATGCAACGGATGGACTACTCCGGCCGGCAGAAGAAGCTGCAGCAGACGCTCGACGAGCAGGACCTCGATGGATTCGTGGTGACGCATCCGGCGAACTTGCGGTACCTGTGCGGCTATACCGGCAGCAACGGGCTGCTGCTGTTTCTAGCGGGACGCAAGATCTTCTTCACCGACGGGCGCTACACCTTGCAGGCGCGCGAAGAGGTCAAAGGCGCGCGAGTGCTCATTGCGAAAGGCGCGCTGATCAAGGATGCAGCGAAGTCGATCGGCAAGCTAAGCGCGGCGGCCATCGGGTTCGAGGCGGACCTGACGACGGTGACGGCTGCAGCTCAGATGCGCGAGCTGGTGCACCGAAGCGCATCGAGTGGAAGGCGACGACTCGGGCTGGTGATGCGGCAGCGCATGATCAAAGATGCCGAGGAGCTGAAGCTGATTCGCGCGGCGGTGAAGTTGGGCGCGCAGGTCTACGAAGAGGCGCTGCAAGGCGATCCGTCCGGGAGTCGCGCGAGACCGAGGTCGCAGGCCAAGCTGGAGTATCGCGGCGCGGCAGGCGGGCGCGGACGGAATGTCGTTCGAGACGATCGTCGCCGGCAGGCAAGCGTGGAGCGCTGCCGCATGGGCGAGCAACCGCTGCGCCCATCCCGCGGCGCGGATACGTGGTCATCGATTCGGGTGTTATACTGCGGGGCTATTGTTCCGACATGACCCGCACCGTGCACGTGGGTCGTGTCAGCCGCGCTGGAGCGCAGCTGGTACCAGGCGGTACTGGAGGCGCAGCTGGCCGGGATCTGCTGCCGTGCGGCCCGGGGCGACGGCCGGCGAGGTCGATGAGGCGGCGCGCCAGGTGTTGCGCAAGGCCAAGCTCGACCGGTACTTCACACATTCCACCGGGCACGGCGTAGGTCTGGAGATTCACGAGCCGCCGCGGCTGGGCAAGGCGCAGACGGAGCGGTTGGAACCGGGCATGGTCATCACCATTGAGCCCGGCATTTATGTGCCCGGTAAGGGCGGCATTCGTATCGAAGATATGGTGGTGGTCACGGGCGGCGGAGCCGAAGTGCTGACCCCGGTCACCAAGGAACTGATCGAAATCTAGCTGGAGCTCGCAGAAGCAGATTCCTCGCGCGCTGAAGCCCGCGAGGAGTGACGAACTAGAAGGCCTGCGCCACGGCTGAAGCCGTGCCGTTTCAAATCGCACGACGAAGTCAACGCTGCCGTTACTCTGCCGTACAGATAAAGAATTCCCTGCGGTCGAATGGAATCGGATGAATCAGAAAGAACTGCGAGAACTCATCGAGTTTTTGGTGGAGAAGGACATCGCCGAGTTCGAGATGGAACGCGGCGACCTGAAGCTGCACGTCAAGCGGGCGCAGCGCGGCCCCACGATCGTGCAAGTGCGCCCGCCGATCGCGGCCCAGGCGGTGCCGGTCGCGCCAGCTGCGGTTCCGATGTCAGCGCCGGCGGCGCCTGCAGTCGCGCCGAGCCAGCGACTGCGGCGACGGCTGCGGCTCCAGCCGCAGGCTGCGGAGGAAGCCAACCTGCACATCGTGAAGTCGCCCATGGTGGGCACGTTTTACGAAGCGCCATCGCCCGGTGCGCCGCCATTCGTTGGCAGTTGGCGACGCGGTGAAAGAGGGCCAGGTGCTGTGCATCATCGAGGCGATGAAGCTGATGAACGAAATCGAGGCCGACGCCTCGGGCGAGATCGTGAAGATGTTCGTCAGCAACGGCGCGCCGGTGGAGTACGGCATGCCGCTGTTCGGCATTCGCAAGAGCTAAGACTCTCCCATCCATGTTCAAGAAGATCCTGATTGCGAATCGCGGCGAAATTGCCCTGCGCGTCATCTGCGCCTGCAAGGAGCTGGGCATCAAGGCCGTCGCCATCTACAGCGAGGCCGACCGCAACTCGCTGCACGTGCGCTTTGCCGATGAGGCCATCTGCATCGGGCCGCCGCGCCTGAGCGACAGCTACCTGAACGTTCCCGCCGTCATCAGCGCGGCCGAGATCGCCAACGTCGATGCCATCCATCCCGGCTACGGACTGCTGAGCGAAAACGCGAACTTCGCCGAAGTGTGCCAGGCGTGCGGCATCAAGTTCATCGGGCCGCCGCCGGAAGTGACGCGCTGATGGGCGAGAAGGAAAAAGCCCGCGCCGCCATGAAGAAGGTTGGCGTGCCGATTCTGCCGGGCTCGGACGGAATCATCGACTCGGCGGACGAGGCGCTGGAGTGGGCGCGCAGCATCGGCTATCCGGTGATCGTGAAAGCTTCGGCAGGCGGCGGCGGACGCGGCATGCGCATCATCCGCTCGGAGGAAGAGCTGCCCAACCTGTATCCACGGCGCGCAGTCGGAAGCGGCGGCGGCCTTCGGCAACGGCGATCTCTACATGGAGAAGTTCATCGAGCGCCCGCGCCACATCGAGTTCCAGGTGCTGGCCGACGAGCACGGCAACGTGATCAGCCTGGGCGAGCGCGAGTGCAGCATCCAGCGGCGCCATCAGAAGCTGGTCGAAGAAGCGCCCTCGGTGGTGGTCACGCAGGAGCTGCGCGACCGCATCGGCGGCATCCTGGTGAAGTCGCTCAGCCGACATCGGCTACATGAACGCCGGCACCATCGAGTTCCTGATGGACGAAGACGGCGAGCCTGCACTTCATCGAGATGAACACCCGCATCCAGGTCGAGCATCCGGTGACCGAGATGACGACCGACGTGGACCTGGTGAAGTCGCAGATTCGCATTGCGGCGGGCGAGAAGCTCGACGACGTCATCCTGCACAAGGTCTATCTTCCGCGGGCACGCCATCGAGTGCCGCATCAACGCCGAGCATCCGGAGAAGTTCACGCCCTCGGCGGGAAAGATCACGGCGTTCAATCTGCCGGGCGGTACCGGCATTCGCGTGGATACGGCGGCGTATGCCGAGGGCGTCATTCCTCCTTACTACGATTCGCTGATCGCCAAGCTGGTGGCGCGCGGGCGCGACCGCGACGAGGCCATCTCCCGCATGGCGCGCGCGCTGGACATGTTCGTGGTTGAGGGCATCTACACTACCATTCCGCTGCACAAGCGCATCATGGCCGATCCTGATTTCCGCGCGGGCAACATCGACACCAAGTTCATGGAGCGCTTCCTGGCGCCAGGCGCGAAGAGGCGCGAAGTAGGAGCATCTATGTCAGAGCCGAATCGTGCTTCCGCAGCTGTACGCCATTGTCGATGTGTCCTGTCTTTCGCCGCAACTTGCGCACCACCATCGGCCATCGTGGAGTTTGCGCGCGACCTGGCAGTGGCGGCGTGACCCTGATGCAATACCGCAACAAGGATGGCGACACGCGGCAGATGTTGAGCCATGCGCGCGAGATCAAGCGGGTGCTGGAAGGCAAGGTCAAGCTCATCATGAACGATCGCGCGGACCTTTGCCTCGCTGCCGGATTCGACGGCGTTCACGTCGGCCAGGACGACCTTTCCGCCGAAGGCGCGCGGCTGGTGGTGGGCGGAGCGCTGCGTCGGCGTCTCGACGCACAACCTCGAGCAGGTGAAAGAGGCGGATGCCGGTCCGGCCGACTACATCGCCTTCGGTCCGGTGTTCCCGACCACAGGGAAGAAGAATCCGGACCAGATCGTCGGGCTTGACGGAGTGCGCGCGGCGCGCGCGGCGACGAAGAAGCCGCTGGTGGCCATCGGCGGCATCACGCGGGCGAATGCGAAGTCGGTGCTGGATGCGGGCGCCGATTCGCGTGGCCGTGATCTCGGACCTGCTGAGCTCGCCCAGGAAAGTGGCAGAGGAATTCCTGCGGCTGTTGGTGTAACTGCGAAGTTTGCGGGTGAGCGAGTTCAGCTGCGACAGTCCTCGACTGCGGAAGCCAGGCGCCTCGCTTCGCTAGGATGACACGCGAAGCGAAGCAGCTTCACACGAGGTCTTCCCATCAACTCCGGCGCAGGCGACAACGAATTCGTAAAAGGGTTGGGCCTGACCAGCGCCACCACGCTGGTCATGGGCTCGATGATCGGCTCGGGCATCTTCATCGTCTCGGCCGACATCGCCCGCCTGATCGATTCGCCGGCGCTGCTGATTGCCGCCTGGCTGGTTACCGGCTTCATGACCATCACCGGCGCGCTGGCCTACGGCGAGCTGGCCGCGATGATGCCGCACGCCGGTGGACAGTACGTTTACCTGCGCGAATCGCTGGGGCCGCTCTGGGGATTTCTCTACGGCTGGACGCTGTTCCTGGTCATTCAGACGGGCACGATCGCTGCCGTCGGCGTGGCCTTCGGCAAGTTTCTCGGCGTCTTCTTTCCTTCGGTCTCCGCCAGCCACTGGATCCTGCACCTTTGGAAGGTGCCGCCCATTCCCCTTGGCCCCATGGTGCTGGGCAACATGGATGTCGGGCCTGAACACGCAGAACCTGGTCGGCAGTGCTAGTGGTAGTTTTTCTGTCGGTGCTGAACATCTTCGGAGTGCGCACCGGAGCGGTCGTCCAGAACGTCTTCACCTTCGCGAAGACCGCGGCGCTGTTGGGTCTGGTGCTGCTGGGTTTGTTCGTCGGGCGAAATGCGCAAGCGCTCGCCGCGAACTTTGGTCCGAACTTCTGGCGCAACGCCGGGCTGAGCGTGCTGCACCCGGTGCAGGTCGGGATCGGCGGTCCGATCGCGCTGGTGGGCACGCTGACGATTCTCGCGGTGGCGCAGGTGGGGTCGCTGTTCTCGGCCGATGCCTGGAACAACGTGACCTTCACCGCGGGCGAAGTGCGCAATCCGCAGCGCAACCTGCCGCTGTCGCTGGCACTGGGTACGGGCGCGGTCATCCTTCTCTATGTACTGGCCAACCTGGTCTACCTGTATGTGCTGCCGCTGCAGGGCGACGCGAACGGCGCGACACTGCTGGCGCGCGGCATTCAGCACGCTTCGGAAGACCGGGTGGCGACGGCGGTGATGCAACAGATCTTCGGATCTGCCGGCGCGGGAATCATGGCGGTGGCGATCCTGATCTCCTGTTTCGGCTGCGACAACGGACTGATCCTGGCGGGCGCGCGCGTCTACTACGCGATGGCCAAGGATGGCCTGTTCTTCCGCGGCGCAGCGGAGTTGCATCCCAAATACCGCACCCCGGCGCACTCGCTGGGCATGCAGTGCATCTGGACCTGCATCCTTTGCATTTCGGGCAGCTACGGCCAACTGCTCGACTACATCATCTTTGCGGTGCTGATGTTCTACATCCTGACCATCGCGGGCTTGTTCGTGTTGCGCTGGAAGCGGCCGGATGAGCCGCGTCCCTACCAGGCGATTGGCTATCCGGTGCTGCCGGCGGTCTACATTTTGATGGCCGTGTTCATTGATGTAGTCTTGTTGCGATACAAGCCGCAGTACACGTGGCCCGGACTGATCATCGTCCTGCTCGGCATTCCCGTGTATTTCCTGTGGTCAAGATGCAATCGCCAAGCGATTGCGCAGGTTTGATCTCGAAGGAGCATGAATGGCTAATCTCTTGAAGTGCAAGCCCCTGGACATGCTGATGGACGAGGCGTCGGACACGGGCGAACATAGCCTGAAACGGGCCCTGGGGCCGTTGAACCTGATTACGCTTGGCATCGGGGCCATCATTGGCGCCGGAATATTTGTGCTGACCGGATCGGCGGCGGCGCAGTATGCCGGCCCCGCGATCGTGCTTTCCTTCATTCTGGCGGGAGTCGGCTGCGTGTTCGCCGGCCTGTGCTACTCCGAGTTTGCCTCGCTCATTCCGATTGCGGGCTCGGCCTACACCTACGGCTACGCAACCCTGGGCGAGATCTTCGCCTGGATCATCGGCTGGGACCTGGTTCTGGAATATGCCTTTGGCGCGGCCACGGTGGCTTCCGGCTGGAGCGGATATTTCGTCAGTTTCCTGCAGGACTTTGGCATTCACCTTCCGCCGCAGTTCATCGCTACTCCCTACACCCATACCGGCCACCAGTGGATACCCAACGTGCTGGTGCAGTACCAGGGCCGCTGGGAACTGCTGACGACGATGGCGCCAATCCTGAAGCAGAATGGGATCGACGCCTCCACGCTTCCGCACGTGACGGGCGTGTTCAACCTCGTCGCCTTCCTGGCCATCTGCTTCATCACCACGATCCTGGTCATCGGCATTCAGGAATCGGCCAACTTCAATTCGGCGATCGTGATCGTGAAGGTCACGATCGTGCTGATCTTCATCGCCATGGCCGGCGCATTCGTCGTCAAGCACCCGTCCGTGGCGGTCGCGAACTGGCATCCATTTATCCCGCCGAACCAGGGTTCGTTCGGGGAGTATGGCTGGTCGGGGATCGCGCGCGCCGCGGGAGTGATCTTCTTCGCGTACATCGGATTCGATGCGGTCTCCACCGCCGCGCAGGAGGCCAAGAATCCGCAGAAAGACATGCCGCTCGGCATCCTGGGATCGCTGGTCATCTGCACCATTCTGTACATCCTGGTTTCCGGTCTGCTGACCGGCATCGTTCCCTACTCGGCGCTGAACGTGGCCGATCCGGTAGCGGTCGGCATCGACGCAACCGGCGTGCGCTGGGGATCGATCCTGGTGAAGCTGGGCGCGATCGCCGGCCTGGGCAGCGTGATGCTGGTGATGTTGCTGGGCCAGTCGCGCGTGTTCTTCTCGATGTCGCGGGACGGTCTGCTGCCGGCATGGGCGGGCGCGGTGCATCCCAAATTCCGTACCCCCTGGATCTCGTCCATTACGGTCGGAATCTTTGTGGCGATTTTCGCGTCGCTGGTGCCGATTGGCATTCTGGGCGAACTGGTGAGCATCGGCACGCTGCTGGCCTTCGTCATCGTGTGCGCAGGTGTCTGGATTCTGCGGGTGCGGCGACCCGATCTGCATCGTCCGTTCAAGACTCCGCTGGTGCCGCTGGTGCCGATTCTCGGAATCGTCATATCGTTCGCCCTGATGGCGGCCCTTCCCCTGGCAACTTGGACGCGGCTGTTCGTCTGGCTGGTGATCGGCATGGTCATTTACTTTGGTTATGGACGCCACCACAGCCGGGTACAGCGCATGGAGCGTGACGGGGTAAAGGTCGCAGGCGACTAAGCAATATCCCTTCTGGATCAAGACGCTCTTCCGTGGGAAGGGCGTTTTGTTTTTCAGGCGTACTGCGGATGTCATTGCGCAAGCCCGGACTGAAGCCGCAGAATGGCTGCGATGAGACTGCTGCCCAATCTGCGCATCGTCTTCCTGGCGCTGATCACGCTGGTGATCATTGGCACAGCAGGGTTTCATTTCATCGAAGGCTGGCCGTGGTTCGACGGCTTCTACATGGTGCTGACGACGATTACGTCGATCGGCTATGGGGAGATTCATCCCCTGTCGCACGCCGGGCGGCTGTTCAATACGTTCATCATCATCACCGGCGTGGGTCTGGTGCTGCTGTTCATCGGAGGTGCGTCCCAGGCCTTGCTAGAATTCGAGTTGCAGACGGTCTTCGGCAGGAGACGCATGGAGCGCGAGATCAGCCGCTTGTCGGGCCATTACATCATCTGCGGTGCCGGGCGCGTGGGCCGCAGCGTGGCGCGCGAACTGGCGCGCAAACCTGAGCCGTTCGTCATCGTCGACACCGACGAAGCCAAGCTGAAGCGCTACTCCGAAGAGGGATGGCTGTTGATGGTGGGCGACGCCACGCACGGGAGCGTCCTGGGGCAGGCCCGTATCGAATACGCCAAAGGCCTGGTGGCGGCCACTACCACCGACGCCATCAACATCTATGTCATCCTCGCTGCGCGCAGCCTCAATCCGAAGTTGAAAATCATCGCCCGCGCCAGCGAGGAAGATGCGGAGAAACACCTGCTGACGGCGGGCGCCGATTCCGTAGTCCTGCCCTACACCTTCGCCGGCTATCGCATCGCGCAGACCTTCATGCGTCCGCATGTGGTGGACTTCTTCGATACGGCCATGAACCGGCAGAGACCGCTGGAAATCGAAGAGGTCAACGTACAGCCGGGCTCGCGGGTGGTGGGGAAGACGCTGGAGGGCTCGCGTATCCGGCAGGAGCTGGGAGTCATCGTACTGGCCATCAAGGGAGAAGGCTCGGACATGCGCTTCAATCCTGCGCCGGACGCCCTGATCCACGCCAGAGATCACCTGATCGCGATGGGCGACCTCCATGGACTGCAGCACCTGGAGAAGTGGGCCTCGGAGCGCGCATGAAGATCACCACCGCGGCCGAGATGCGCGAGATCGACCGCATCACCACCGAAAAATACGGCGTGCCGTCGCTGACCCTGATGGAGAACGCCGGCAGCGGCGTGGCGCAGTTTGTGCTGGAGCACTACCCGCACGCCGAGCGCGTGGCCGTGGTTTGCGGCAAGGGCAACAACGGTGGCGATGGATTCGTGGTGGCGCGCAAGCTGCATCATGCGGGACGTGTGGTGGAAGTGTTGCTGCTGGCCGAGCCTGCAGAGCTGCGTGGCGATGCGGCAGCGATGTTTGAGCGCCAGCCGGTGCGGCCGATCGTGATTCGAAGCGTGCAGGAGCTGGCGGCGGAATCGTCGCGCAGCCTGGCGAACTGTGAATTAGTGGTGGACGCGATACTGGGCACGGGATTTCAGCCTCCGGTGAAGGGCTTGTACGCCGACGCGATTGCAGCGATCAATCGCAGCGGTAAGCCAATAGTCGCGGTAGACATTCCCTCAGGCGCGGAATCGGATTCGATGGCGCCGCAAAGCGGGGAAGGGATGGTTCGCGCCGATGCCATCGTGACGTTTACCGCGCCACGACCGGCACATGTGTTGGGGAACCTCACACGCGGGCCGGTGCTGGTGGTTCCGATCGGATCGCCGGACGAAGCTATTGTTTCGTCACTCAACCTGGAAGTGACGACGGCGCGCGATCTCAAGCGACTGCTTGCGCCCCGGCCGATGGACGCTAACAAGGGGATATACGGCCACGTGCTGATCGTGGGCGGCTCGCTGGGGAAGTCGGGCGCGGCGGCGATGGCGGGCATGGCCGCGTTGCGCGCGGGAGCGGGGCTGAGCACGGTGGCAACGCCGAAGAGCGCGCTGCCGAATGTCGCTGCGTTTGCGGCGGAGCTCATGACCGAGGCACTGCCGGAGACCAGCGCCGGCAGCATCGCCGCCTCAGTGCTGAAGGGCGGCAACTTCGATCAGCTCGTGAGTCCCATGACGGTGGTGGGGCTCGGGCCGGGTATCGGGCGGCATCCGGAGACGGTGGAGTTCGTGCAGGAGGCGGCGCGGCGCATCAAGTGTCCGCTGGTGATCGATGCCGACGGCCTGAACGCCTTTCAAGGCAAGACCGAATATCTGGATGGCAGACAGCGCCCGCTGGTGCTGACCCCGCATCCCGGGGAGATGTCGCGGCTGGCGGGCATTCCGATCAAGGCGGTGCAGGCCGATCGGCTGAACGTGGCTCGCAGCTTTGCGCGCGAGCATCACCTGGTGCTGGTGCTGAAGGGCTACAACACCATCGTCGCGCTGCCGGATGGAATGGCGTGGGTGAATCCGACCGGTAATCCGGGAATGGCGACCGGAGGGACGGGAGACATTCTGACCGGCATGACAGCGGGGATTATCGGACAGATGTCTGACGATGTGGGACACGCGGCCGTGGCCGCAGTTTACCTGCATGGGCTGGCCGGCGATGTTGCGGCGGAGGAGATGGGTGAACATTCGCTAGTGGCCACCGATCTGCTGGCCGCGTTGCCGGAGGCGTTCCGCCGGGCCACGCAGTGGGCCCAAGAGAGCGTGGTGCGGATCAGGGGATGAGCGCCCGCGAATACATCACCCATTCCACCGAAGAGACGATTGCATTGGGGCGCGAGCTGGCGGCGACGCTCAAGGATGTGCGCGTCGTCATCCTGCGTGGCGATCTGGGGGCGGGCAAGACGACGCTGGTGAAGGGTATCGCCGAAGGCTTGCAGGCAGCCTCGCAGGACGACGTGACCAGCCCAACGTTCACCCTGATCCATGAATTTCGCGGACCCGAGATGAACCTGTATCACGTCGACCTGTACCGTATCGAAACGCCGCGCGAGCTGGAGACGCTCGGCCTCGACGAACTCTTCGCCGAGGAAGGCAACCTGGTGCTGCTGGAGTGGGGCGAGAAGTTTCCGCGGCTGGTGCAAGAGCGGGACGTGGAGATTGCGATCGAGCGCCAGGGCGAGCAGGAACGGAAGATTGTGGTGACGAAGAAATAGGGCAGAAGTCTCAGCGAACAAGCGAGATGCCGCCTGCGAGAGGTTTCGTTTGCTATGCCCGGTTATCACCGCCCGCTGCGGCATACTTCACTGACAAACCATTGCCTGACGCGCAAGCATCTCGGCAGGGAGGTTTGTGATGCCGACCGTAACTGTTCCAACCCGCATTAAATTGCAAAACATTCTGTTCGCCACTGACTTCTCGCCGTCGGCGCAGGCGGTTCTGTCTCATGGCGTCGACCTGGCTCGGCGCTACGGTGCAGTGCTGTATACCGTCCACGTGCTTCCTCACACGCCGTTTGTCGAAGCCGAGGTGCCCGATCCCGAGCAAATCAAGTCAGTAGCCAATCAACAACTGACTACCTTGATGAGCTCCGCGTCGTTGAAGGGTGTCGAACACAAAGAACTGATTGAGCAGGGCGAAATTCCGGAAGTGATCTCGAAACTGGTCCGGAATTATGGCATTGACCTTATCGTGCTTGGCACCGGTGGCCGCAAGGGACTGGGCAAGCTGCTGCTCGGCTCGGTGGCGGAGGAGGTCTACCGCAATGCCGAGTGCCCGGTGCTTACCATAGGGCCACACGCCACCCGCTGGAACATCGATGGCAACCTGCGGCACATTCTGTTTGCCACCGACTTCGGGCCGGAGTCGTTGCACGGGCTGCCCTACGCCATCTCTTTGGCGGAGGAGAATCGGGCTCGTCTGACGCTGCTGCATGTGGCGCCGGAGCCTGTTGTCGTACTGCCGGAGCCTGAACCCGGAACATTGCCGGTAGTCGACCGGAGCGAGGTGGAGGCTTCTACGGAGAAGCAACTCCGCGCCTTGATTCCCGAAGAAACGCAGCTCTGGCATGAGCCCGAGTACATGGTGCAATTTGGTTCCGCGGCCGAGATGATCGTGCAAATTGCCGAGCAGACGGCAGACATGATCGTGTTGGGTGTGAAGCGGCCAGCGGCTTTGACCAAACACCTGGGCGAGGGTGTGGCGTACAGGGTCGCCTGCGAAGCGCCCTGTCCGGCGCTTTCGGTGGGCGCCCGGTACCATGCGCGCCGTTCTGAATGATCGGGGATCGCTGCTCTGCCAAGCGGAAGGGCAGCGGTCCACAGAACAGGCTCACATGCTTGCCACGCGCCTATGGGCCTTTGAGGTGTTACGACGTAGAGTGGCGCGTTGGGTCGAATAGCCAACGACGAGGGAGTTGACTGCCCGCACAGACTCTCGCCCGGGAGCCAGCGTTAGCTCTCGCGCCCATACATCTCCACGAGAACCGCAGACACGAGTTGGGCCGTTTTGGACGAGATGGTTCCGAGTTTTCGCAGCAGACGCTCGCGATCGACGGCGCGAATCTGGTCCAACGCCACCTCTCCAGACTTACCTTGAAAACGCAAGCCGACCCGCGTGGGGTACGCCCGATGAACTGTAGTCATTGGGGCCACAATCACCGTCCTTAGGTGCTGATTCATCTCATCGGGGGAGACGACAACACAAGGGCGGGTCTTCTTGATTTCGGAGCCGCGCGTGGGGTCGAGAGATACCAGCCAGACTTCATCACGCTGCGGCAGACGGCTTACCACTTCCAGTCGCTCCGGTCGAACTCATTGGCATCGACAGAACCCAACAAAAGCTCATCCTTCTTGGAGGACCCAGCCTTCGCAAATGCCTCGGCCCATCCGCTTCGCAACCTGCGCCCCGGAGAGATTACCAGGCGATCATTCTCAACCGACAGTTCGACAGTACTTTCCAAGCCACACTGCTCAATCAGGGGCTTCGGAAGGCGAATCCCGCGTGAATTGCCGATACGAACAAGTTCGGTCTTCATAGTTATAACGCCCTCAATGTAATTACATTGTAATCACAAGAGCGATTCGCTCGCAAGTCTAATTCCGCGCGAGCCAAGTCCAGACGAAGGTCGATGGCGTCCGCTCCCACTCTTTCGCAAGACCGGCGAAAGGAGGGGACACCTACTTCATGATCGAGTCAGACTGAGCATCAGGGTAGACGACTAAGGCCAGTGCGGATGCAAAAGGCGGGGAAAGATCGCGAGATAGCGTGGCTGGAATAGTGCCATGTCGGCCGCAAAAAATGCGGTGGTGACGACAAACGTCGTGACAAGTTTGCCAATATCGCCAAGTGACTTTTCCGATTGGCTTGAATACGCCCAGACACATCCCATCACGACCATCAAATTGGAGAACCATGCGGGTACCGCGATCAGCAGGTCCGGCCTGGCAAGGTGCCCTGTATGGAGCCAGAGGGTGATCTGTTGGAGGCCGTTGAAGAAAAACGTCGTAGCGAAAATGTTTATGTAGTCCCACAGGCCAGCCGCAGAGAAGCCAATAAAATACCCCCACCGGCTTCCGCGGAGACTCAGAATCATGGTTGCGACGTACATCCAAGCTTGAAAGAAGTGAAGCCAGCGGATGTCCGGTTGCCAATAGGCCGACAGGCCTAACATGAATATGAAGACACTCCCGCCGATCACGATCAACCATTCGGGCGCGCCGAGTCCTCGATTTGCGTTCGCCATGACAAACAGTACGGAATCGTAGTCAACGATGTTCCGCCAGTCAGACCGTGGTTATCAGGAGCAGAGAGCGCGGCTTTACTTCCTGCCGGGGACGCCAGGATCATTCCGTCCGTAAACAAGGGCCGCAGGAGGTTCGCTGAACTGGCGTCTCAGAACCCCATGATGTTGTAGCCGCAATCGACGTAGAGGGTTTCGCCGGTGATGCCGGTGGCGCCGTCGCCGGCGAGGAAGACGGCGGTTGCGGCGACTTCGTTCACATCGATATTGCGTTGCAGGGGAGCCTTTTCGGCCTGGGTCTTCATCATCTCGCCCAGGCTGCCGATGCCGCGCGCGGCCAGAGTCTTGATCGGTCCGGCGGAGATGGCATTGACGCGAATCTTGTGCTTGCCCAGGTCGTAGGCCAGGTAGCGCACGCAGGCTTCGAGTGCGGCCTTGGCCACGCCCATCACGTTGTACTTGGGGACGACTTTCTCCGCGCCGTAATAGGTGAGAGTCAGGATGCTGCCGCCGTCGGTCATGAGCGGCGCGGCGGCGCGCGAGAGTGCGACCAGCGAGTAGGCGCTGGTATCGAGGGCGATGCGGAAGGCTTCGCGGCTGGTCTGGACGAACTCGTCCTTGAGCGCCTCGGCGGGAGCGTAGGCGATGCTGTGGACGAGGGCGTCGAGCTTGCCATAGCGCTGTTTGAGCTGCTCGAAGAGCTGGGTGATTTCTTCGTCGCGCGAGACATCGCACTGAAAGGCCTGGGCGTTGGGCAGAGCGGCGATGAGGTCGTCGGCCTCCTGCTTGAGGCGCTCGTTCTGGTAGGTGATGGCGAGCTGGGCTCCGGCCTGCTGCATGTGCTGCGCGATGGCCCAGGCGATGCTGCGTTTGTTGGCGACGCCAAAGACCACAACATTGCGTCCCTGCAAGCTGTTCGTACATACCTACGGTACCTCCTGGCGACGGGGTGCGAACGTAGAGGATACCAGCGGGGGAGCGGGTGTGTCTCGCCACTGCCACCGTCTGGGCCGGGGATACCGGGGGTGTTCCGGAGTTGCGCAGCATGGATTTCCGGCGAAAATTAGGGCTGCATGAGGCTGCGATTCCGCTTTTCACCGCCCGAAACTTGGGCATATACTTGCGACCATTCCAGTGGGCGGTGGGGCTGAAGCGCAATTTCCGCGCACCTGGCACGTTATGGGAGCCGCGCTGGAGCACAGCACGGGCCATCGTTCCGGCGTCGCCCTGTCTGGCGGCGCGTGCCCGGCCACGACCAAGATCGGAGGCGGTATGGCAACCATTCAGGATCTCCTGAGCAATCGAACCATCCACTACGTACAGCCTGAGCAGACAGTGTTCGAGGCGGCCAATTACATGGCACAGTGCAACGTGGGCGCCGTGCCAGTGCTCGACGGAACCAAGCTGGTCGGCATCTTCTCGGAGCGCGACATCATGAAGAAGGTCGTCACCGAGGGGCGAAATCCAACTGCCACGAGGGTTGTGGAGGTGATGAGCACCGAGCTGCGCACGGTGAGTCCGGCCTCCAGTTGCCACGATGCCATGGTGATGATGCAGGCCCACAGCATTCGCCACTTGCCGGTGTGCGACGGGCCCACGCTGGTGGGCTTTCTCTCGCTGCGTGACCTGCTGCGGTACAACCTGGAAGAGAAGTCAGGTGAAGCTGACATGATGCGGGCGTACATCCAGACCTCGGTCTAATCGAGCAAGTGCCGCGCGCGACTCACTGGGGGTGCTAAACTGCGTATCTACCATGGGTTCTATGCGGCTGTCCGCGCTGACCGACCAACTCCGGCACATCGCCGGACGTGACGCCGTCCTTGACTCTCCTGAAGACCTCATGCTGTACGAATACGACGGGGGTGTGCGCAAGAGCACGCCGACTGCTGTCGTGTTTCCCCAGAGCACAGAACAAGTCTCGCGCATCGTAAAGCTGGCTGGCTCCGAAGGAGTGCCGATCGTGCCGCGTGGGGCGGGGACGGGGCTGAGCGGCGGGGCGATCGCCATCGAAGGCGGCATCATGCTGGCGTTCTCGCGCATGAACCGCATTCTGGAAGTGGATGTGGCAAACATGCGGGCGGTGGTGCAGCCCGGCGTGGTGAACCAGACACTGTCTGACAGCGTGGCACATCTGGGTTTGTACTTCGCACCCGATCCTTCCAGCCAGAAGGCCTGCACCATCGGCGGCAATGTGGCCGAGAACTCCGGCGGCCCGCACACCCTGATGTATGGGGTCACGGTGAACCACGTCACCGGGCTGGAGGTGGTGCTGCCGAGCGGCCAGATCGTCCACTTCGGCGGCAAGGCGGCGGAGAGCGCCGGCTATGACCTGACCGGCTTCTTTGTGGGCTCCGAAGGCACGCTGGCCATTACGACGGCGATCACGGTAAAGCTGCTGCGCAGGCCGGAACGCGTGGCCACGCTGCTGGGGATTTTCGAAACGATTGACGACGGCGCACGAACCGTGTCGGCGATCACGGCGGCGGGGATTACTCCCGCGGCGCTGGAGATGCTGGATGGATGGACGCTGCAGACGGTAGAAGCGTTTTGCCATGCGGGGTATCCCCTGGATGCGGGGGCGGTGCTGCTGATTGAGCTGGATGGGCTGGCGGAGCAGGTGGAGGAACAGGCCGAGGTGGTGCGGGAAGTTTGCTTGCAGCAGCGGGCGCGCGAGGTGCGGCGCGCCAAGGACGAAACCGAACGGGCGCTGCTGTGGAAGGGCCGCAAGAACGCCTTCGGGGCGCTGGGGCGTGTCAGTCCTTCGTACTATTCGCAGGATGGTGTGGTGCCGCGCACCAAGGTCCCGGTGGTGCTGCAATTCATTGGCAAGGTTTCGGAGAAATACGGCTTGCGGATCGGCAACGTTTTTCATGCCGGCGACGGCAATTTGCATCCGTTGATCCTGTTTGACAATCGCGACCCGAAGCAGCTGCAAATGGTGATGGATGCCAGCCGAGAGATCCTGCAGTATTGCATTTCGGTGGGCGGGACGATCACGGGCGAGCATGGCGTCGGGCTGGAGAAGCGCGACCTGATGCCACTGCTGTTCAGCAACGACGATCTCGACGTGATGCTGAGCCTGCACAACGCATTTAATCCGAACGCGCTGCTCAATCCGGCAAAGATCTTTCCCACGGCACGAGTCTGCGCCGAAACCCGCGGCCCGGCCAGCCATCCCGTGCTGGTGCAGGAGGGCATGTGAGCGCGACCGGCAGTCTCGCTCGATGTCGCGCGCGAGCTGCGGGCGATTTGCGGCAGCGACTTCGTGACTGACGGGGCGGAGTTGCCTTCCGCCTCAAAGGGTGAGGAGGGCCAGCCGGTAATAGTAAAGCCGGGGTCGGCCGATGAAGTCGTGGCGATTCTGCGGCTGGCGAACGCGAACGGCCTGCGCGTGCTGTCGATTGGCGGAGGCACGAACCTCCCGACTGCTGCCGCGCGGGAATGCGATGTTGTGCTCAGTACGAGCCGGCTGACGGAGGTCGAGCACTACGATCCTGCCGATCTGACGGTGGGCGTGGGTGCGGGAACAACGGTTGCGCAGTTGAGCGCGATGGTGGGAGCCGATCGCCTGTTGTTGGCTGCCGATCCGGCGCTGCCGGAGCGGGCGAATATCGGCGGCGTGCTCGCGGTGGCCAGCCAAGGCCCGTTGCGTCATGGGTACGGCGGGCTACGCGACTTCTGCATCGGGATACGCTTTGTTACCGGCGATGGCCGCAAGGCGAAAGGCGGCGGGCGCGTCGTCAAGAATGTTGCGGGATACGACCTGATGAAGCTGCTGATCGGCAGCTACGGGACGCTGGCGGTGATCACGTCGGCCAGCTTCAAACTGTTTCCTGCACCGCGGCAGACGCGGACATTTCTAGCGGAGTTCGCCGCCGCGGACGAGGCTTTGCAGTTTCGCGATCTCGATTGTGCGCTCGCCGCTGGCGCCGATGTGCCTGGAACTGGTGTCGCCGGGCGCGCGCAAGTTGATGCGGCCGCAGATGACTTCCGACGCATGGGTGATTTGCGTGCGAGCCGCGGGAAGCGACGCCGTGTTGGCGCGGTATCGCAAGGAACTGGGGTCGGCGGTGACGCGCGAAGTGGAAGGTGCTGACGAGACCGGGATGTGGCGCGCGATCGAAAACTTTGCGCATGCAACGGAAGGCGAAGGGGTGCTATCGTCCCGGAGCGTGGCGAGTCAGATCGATGTGATGACGCCTCCAAGGGAGGTTGGGACAGCGATCAGCGCGATCACGGAAGCGGCGTCGAATCTAGGGATCGAGCTTGGCATGGTGGGCCGCGTTGGCGTGGGACACCTACAGGTTGTGACTTCGCCCGATGCCGCACATTCGCAGACGATGAGGCTGGTGCAGGCATTGCACGAACGGTTGGGTTCAGAGGCGAATGTCACGGTGTCTTCGGGGATGAATCCCTGGCCAATCGCGCCGCCCTACCTCGACAGCATGCGGGCGGTGAAGCAGGCGCTCGATGCGAAGAATGTTCTGCGAGGGAGGGCGCTGTTCTGAGCACTGCTCCCACAACGTCGGAGACGCACCACTCGAACTTCTCGCCGCACGAGAAGCCGACGTGGGAGCTGTACTCGAAGTGTGTGCACTGCGGGCTGTGCCTCGACCAGTGTCCGACGTACCGGGCGCTGGGCACGGAGATGGACTCGCCGCGCGGGCGCATTTACCAGATGGTGCAGGTGGACGATGGGAAACTCGCACTGAGTGACTCGTTTGTCACGCACATCGATCGCTGCCTGGGGTGCCTGAACTGCCAGACCGCCTGCCCGTCGGGTGTCCAATACGGCAGCCTTCTCGAACGGGCGCGGTTGCAGATTGAAGAGAACTATCAGCGTCCCGGGCTGCAACGGAGGCTCCGCGCTTATTTCTACGGCCGGGTACTGCCATCGTTTGAGCGCCTGGCGACGCAGGCGCGACTGCTGCGCTTCTATCAGCGCTCGGGCTTGCAGAAGTTGGCGCGCGCCACCGGACTGCTGAAATTGCTGGGGGTGGCGGAACTGGACGCGCTGTCACCCAGAATTGAGACGGAGTTCTCGTTCAGCGACTTGGGCCGAGTTTATCCGGCCGAGGGCGAGACGCGCGGCAAAGTGGCGCTGCTGATCGGCTGCATCGGGAGCGTGGCGTTCTCCGAGTTGAACCGGGCGACGGTGCGGGTACTTACCAAGAACGGCATCGAAGTGCATATCCCACAGCGTCAGAGCTGCTGTGGAGCGCTGCATCTGCATGCCGGATATCTGGAAGATGCGCGCCGGCAGGCGCGGCGCAACATCGACGCCATGCTGAGTCACGAATATAACGAGATTGTGACCAATGCGGCGGGTTGCGGCTCGACCATGAAAGAGTATGCCGGGCTGCTGAGCGAAGACGCCGATTACGCCAATCGCGCCGGCGAGTTTACGGCACGAGTTCGCGATGTGAACGAATACCTGGCGGAGATTGGTTTGCGCGAGCCGCGACGGAAACTCAACGCGCGGGTGACGTATCAGGATCCGTGTCACCTGGCGCATGCGCAGGGAGTGCGCAGCGCGCCGCGTCAGTTGCTGAAGCGGGTGGGAGCGGAACTTGTCGAGTCGCCGCGTCCGGACACGTGCTGCGGCAGCGCCGGGGTCTACAACGTGGCGCAGAACGAAATCTCGATGAAGATCCTCGACGAGAAGATGGGATTTGTTGGGAGCGTGAAGCCTGAGATCATCGCGACCGCCAATGTGGGATGCATGCTGCAATTCCGCGCCGGAGTGCAACGCTCCGGGATAAAAGCGCGGGTGGCGCACGTCATGGAGCTGCTGGACGAAGTGTATTAGCCGGGCCCGCTTAGGACGAACAAATTAGTGTTGCCATAGGGGTCCTTCGACTGCGTTCGGCGCCGCCTCACTCCGCTCAGGATGACAACGCAACAGTCGCACAATGGTTGCATCTTCTCCTATTGCAGGCGAAGCGTGCCCAGCACCTGCGTGGCGGTGCGCGCTTCTTCCGAGCGCGGCTTCAGGCTGGTGTGCATGGTGACCAGGAGCAGGGTGTCGCCGTCGGTGAAGAACTCAACCTGCCAGCAATCGCCGTCCTGATCACGAAAGCGCGAGATGGCGCGTGAGTGACCGTTCTTCTCGGTTTGGGGGCGCCCCTTCATGGGAGCGGTCTTGAGGAATTGCTCAAGGTATTCGCGGGCGTCGAGCTTGCTATAGCCTTCTTCGCGATGGAACGCGGTGACGAGGACCGAAGTCGCTCCGGAGGGACTCTCGAGTTCGAGATCGTCGTTGGTCTGACGCAGGGTCCAGAAGGCCGGCAGCCCCAGAGTGACATTGCCCTTGGGAGTGGTGTAGCTGCCGCCGTGAAAGGCAGCGGCTGGGGAGCGGGTAGATTGCTTTTTGGCTGCAAGCTTGCGGGCGCGCGAAGCTTTGGGAGCGGTCTTCGCTGCCATGGGCTTGGCCGCGGCGGGTTTTCGCACGCGAGGCTTGGCGGCTCCCGTTTGTTTGGACGACGCGGCCAGTTTAGGTTTTGCTGAGATGGCTTTGCGGGGAGAAGCGGGCATCATTGGTTCCCTTCATTGATCTCGACGTATAGCTCGGGGCAGTTCACTGGGCCTTGATTGCGTCGCGCAACAGCGCCGATAGTTGCTCGGGATCGGTGATGGGCGGCATGCAAGAGAAATTGGTACACACGACGGCGATGGAGTTCTTCTCCCGCAAAGCCGGCAGGTTTGGAATGGTTTCGGCCAGTACGGGCGGCAAGTTCTGTGCCACCGCTTCGCTGTCGGTCAGATGCACGACCGACTTGTTGACCAGGAAAGGAGCGCGGGCGGCTCGCAACAATGCGTTCGCGTGCTCGTCCTCGCCGATGACGACGATCTGCGTGTGAGGGCGCGAGAGCCAGGTGGCGGCGATGCCGTAGGTGCCGGCGTAAATGCCGAACTGCTCGGCGACTCCCGCGAAGACCTCCAGCGTGTCCTCCGCCTTATCGCGGTATCTGGCATCATTGGTGTAGGCGTGCAGACGCAGCAAGGCGATCGCGGCAGCAGGATTGCCGGCGGGCGTGGGTGCATCCTGGAACGGCTTGCGCCGCGCCGATAGCGCGCCGATCTGCAGCTTCTCTTCGAGGCTAGCCTCGGTGTCGAAGAATCCGCCGGAGGTATTGTCGGCGAAGCGCGCCATCATCGCGTCGGCAATCTTCTGGGCGAAGCGGAAGTAGCTCATCGCGCCCGTGACCTCGTAGGCATCGAGGCAGGCAATGACCGTGAAGGCGTAATCGTCGAGCAGGCCGCGCACGAAGCGTTTCCCGGCCTTCGGATCGGCGTAGGCGATAACGTGAGAGAGTCCGCGGTCTTCCTGCCAGGCCTCGGCCAGAATGCGATCGAGCGAGCGCAAGGCGAACTTGCGCGCACTCATCGAGATCGAGGGCCTGGGCGGCTTGCAGGTAGGCCGAGACGCACATGGCGTTCCAGTTCACATAGACCGTCTTGTCGACGAATGGTGTGGGACGCTGCAGGCGCGCGGCATACATCCTGGTTTTGGCCGAAGCCAGCAGGTCGAGCACCTCGGCAACCGGACGCCCGGTGCGCGCCGCGATGTCTTCGGGCAGGGCCGCAACCCACAGCACGTTCTTGGCGGTATTGTGGTGCATCTCGCCGACTTCGTTGATGTCGAAGTGGAGCGAGGCAGCCTCGAATTCGGGCCCCGTGAGGACGGCTTTGGCCTCGCCGACGGTCCACGTGAAGTAGTCGCCGTCGTCGTCGAGGCTGATGTCGGCGTCCTGCGAGGCGTAGAAGCCTCCGTGCTCGCGGTCGCTGAGCCACTCGTCCATCCAGCGAACAATGTCGCGCGCAACATGGGCGTAGAATTCGTGGCCGAGCAACTGGTAGCCGTGCACGTAGTTTTTCAACAGCTCGGAATTGTCATAGGCCATCTTCTCGAAGTGGGGAACGATCCAGCGTTCGTCGACCGAGTAGCGATGAAATCCGCCGGCGAGCTGATCGTAGACCCCGCCCTGCGCCATCTTGGTGAGCGTTGTGGTAATGACGGTTAGAACGCGCTCTTCGCGAGTGCGGGTGTACCAGTCGATCAGAAGATCGATGGCGGAGGAGTGAGGGAACTTGGGTGCGCCCCCGAAGCCGCCGTGTTTCTCGTCGAAGATGGGCAGCGCCGATTGCACCATCACGCCAATCAGGCGGGGAGAGAAATCGGCATGGCGTCCGGCAAAACCCTCGGCAGTCGAGAGCATCTGCATGGTCTGGTTGGCCGATTCGAGAACCTCGTCGCGACGCTCGCGGTAGGCCTCGGAGATCGCCAGCAGGATCTTCCTGAAACTGGGACGCCCCCACTGATCCACGGGAGGGAAGTAGGTTCCGCCGTAAAAGGGCTTGCCCTCGGGAGTGAGGAAAACCGTCAGGGGCCAGCCGCCGGTGCCGGCGATGGCCGAGACTGCGAGCTGGTAGCGGCTGTCAACGTCGGGGCGTTCGTCGCGATCGACTTTGACGGCGATGAAATTCTGATTGATGATGGCGGCGACTTCGGCGCTCTCATAAGACTCGCGATCCATGACGTGGCACCAATGGCACCAGACCGCGCCGATGTCGAGGAGGACGGGCTTGTTCTCGCGTTGAGCGGTAGCGAATGCCTCTTCGCCCCACTCGTGCCACTGGATGGGCTGATGCATTGCGGAGCGCAGATAAGCCGACGAGGCGCGCGCCAGAGAGTTCGTCGCTTCAGTCATGAACCTTGAGTCTAGCAGGGAGGCGGAGGGCGCGTTGTCATGCACACAACCATGCCATGGAATGTGCCAAAGGAAAAAGGCGAGGGTCGAGTGTCCCTCGCCTCAGAAGAAGGTGCGAGTGCTCAGCCTTGCAGATGGGCCTCGAGGAACCAGAGGTCCTTGTCGGCGCCGCGGGTGACCTCGGTGAAGAGATCGGCAGTGGCCTTGTCGCCCAGCTTGTCGGTCTGGTCGATGGCTTTGCGGGCGGCATTGGCCACCGCGGAGAGGCGCTCGACCAGGGCGCGCACATGCTCATCGCCCTTCACGGCTTTGAGGTTGTATTCCTCAAGCGAGGAGCTGGCGGCAGCCTGCCGGATGGTTCCGTGAGCTACGCCACCAAGCTGGGTGATGCGCTCGGCAATGAGATCGGAGAAATCCTCGACGTGTTCGGCAACGGAGTCGAACAGTTCGTGCAGTTGTATGAACGTGGGCCCCTTGACGTTCCAGTGAGCGTGCTTCACCTGCGAAAACAGATCAAGGGTGTCGGCCAGACGGGCGTTGCAAATATCGATGACTTTGGACTTAGTGTCTTCCGCGAGGTCGACACTGCTGGAAAAACGAACATGCGATGTTGCAGTAGCAGTAGCCATAATGTGCCTCCTGTAAACGGGCGCCACGCAGGGCGGTTGTGCTGAATTAATTCGGGTGCCGCCGTTGTTGTCGCTGGCGGCTGGTGCTGTCTTTTGACAAATAGGGTTCCAACAAGAAACGATGAGGCCCACCTGGAACTGATGTAAGGCGACAGACAGCGATTCAATTTTCGTGGAGGACGCATGCGCACGCAGCAGGCGATGGCAAGACTGAAGGCTGGGGTCGAGAAGTTTCAGCAAGAGATCTTCCCGCAGCAGCGCGCATTGTTTCAGCGGCTGCAGAGCGGGCAGGAGCCGCTGGCCATGTTCATAACCTGCGCGGATTCCAGGATCGTGCCCAACCTGATAACGCAAACCGAGCCAGGTGAGGTTTTCACGGAACGGAATCCGGGCAACATGGTACCGCCTTATGTCGACTTTGTGGGTGGAGTCACGGCGGGCGTGGAGTTTGCCACCCGGGTGCTCAAGGTGCCATTGATCGTAATCTGCGGACACACCGATTGCGGCGTGATGAAGGCGTTGCTGCATCCTGAGACAACGGAGGGGCTGCCCGGCGTACGCCAGTGGATGCGGCACGGCAACGAAGCGCGGGAACGCGTGCTACGGGACCATGCCGATGAACCCGAAGACGCGAAGATCAAGTGGATCACCGGGTACAACGTTCTGCTGCAAATGGAGCACGTCAGGACTCATCCCAGCGTCCGCGAGCGGCTGAGCGCGGGAGATCTGCAGATCCTGGGCTGGATTTATGACATTGGAACGGGCTCGATCGGGCAGGCATTGCCCGGCACAAGTGAGTTCGAGATGCTGGGTGCGGCGCCCGCCAAGTGAGGCTGGGTTGTGCGGTTCGCTGGCGCAGCGAAGTCGCTGCAGGTGGAGGATGTCAGGCTTGCGATCCGTGGTGCAAAAGCTGCCGCGCGATGTTGGCGTAGAGGTCCACGGCCTCCAGCAATTGGTTCTTTTCGATGTACTCGCCTTCGGTGTGGGCGACATGAATCGAGCCGGGGCCGATTAACACCGGCTTGCCCCACGCCTTCAGCGCGGGTATGTCCGTGGTGAAGGCGGCGATCATGGTGTCGATGCCGGGGACGGTGCCGAGCTCCATGTAAGGGATCTCGAGGATGAAGCGGGCTTCGGCTTTACCTGCGACTGCACTGGTGATTTGGGCGCGTACGTCATCGGCTGGGCCGACGAGGCGGAAGAGCAGGTTAGCGGTGGCGTGATCGGGAATGACGTTGGGCGCGCGTCCGCCTTCGATGAGGCCGATATTCAGAGTGCAAGGCCCGGCTACCGGATTGCTCGGCAGCTGGATGGCGCGAACCCTCGCCAGCGCATCGAGCAATTTTTCAATCGCGGACTCGCCCAACTCGGGGTAAGCCGAGTGGGCCATCTTGCCTTCGGCAACTAGCTCGACGCGCAGCGTCCCCTTGGATGCGATGGCGAGCTTGTTTTCCGTCGGCTCGCCGTTGATGAGGAAACGCGATCCGCGAGGTTGCTGGTTGGCGGCTAGCGCACCCTGGCTGTCGCGTTCTTCGCCGACCAGGAACAGGAGGCCAACCGGAATGCCTTCGGCCTCGAGCTTCTGCGCGGCGGCGATCTGGGCCACGATGATGCCCTTGGCGTCACAGGAGCCGCGGCCGTAAACGCGGTCGGGCGTTTCGGAGGAAGCGATGAAGGGGGGAACCACGTCCATGTGGGTGGAGAACACCACAGCGGGATGCGGCTCCCGGGGATGGGTCGCCCAGACGTTGAAGCGATCGCCTTCGACCCTCATGCGCTCGACGGTGTAGCCGAGACGCGCGAGTTCCCCGGCGAGCGCTTCGCCAACCGCAACTTCGTTTCCGGTGATCGATTCGATGTCGATGAGCTGGCGGGTCAGGGCGAAGAGATCCATAAGGTTCAGAATAGCGCATGCCACTGGTGAGGGGGCTCCGTCGCTCAGAACGGCAGCGTGAAGATCGTCTGAGCACAGAGGTCCTTCGACCCTGTTCGGCGGAACGCCTCTCTACGCTCAGGACGACAAACGGAAAGAACTCTGGTCCCTGGTGGTTCAGGCAGGCGCCGCGAAGATCCTTTCCAGCGCTTTCCTGCGGTAGGCGAAGGTGGAGCGGAACATGCGCTGGAAGAGCAGCTTCTCCAGGGTGGTGCCCACCACGCCAAAGCCCACCTCGTAATCGACTTCGTCGCGGACCAGCGTGCCCTCGCGGCCACCCTGCATCATGGTTTCGAAACTGTGGGTATGTTCCCAGCGGTGGAATGGGCCCTGCTTCTGCACATCGTGGAAGTATTCGTTCAGGGAGAACTCGGTAATGAGCACAACCCAGCGTTCGTGAATCGGGACATGCGGGATGACGCGGAAAGCGACGGTCATCTCGGTGCCGGCTCCGGCCATGCGTTGCGAACCGGGGGGCACCACTCCTTCCGGGAAGCGGGGCGGAACCAGGTTGAGTTTCACCAGCTTGGTCCCGAGGCCGGGCGGCATGATGCGCGGCAGGTTGTGGGGATCGGAAAAGAAGGCGAAGACCTGCGGCAGAGGTGCGGCAATCCACTGCTCGGACTCGAAGCGGCGACTCATGTTGGCGTTGCCGGGTGCGGTTGAACAGATAACAGAGCGGCGGGAAAACTGCAACTTCAGCCCTTTTAAGGTCTGAAATCACGCAAAAAAGCGGTGAAATACACGCGCAGACCGATTGCGCACACGATCTCCCACCGCGGGCCGCCAAGGCCGTAAATCGGCAGGTTTCGAAGCCGACTGCCAGTGCATGTTCCGCTCGCGGACAAAGCTCCATTGCCTTCGTTTGGGGGCGAATTCAGGTTTTCCACCTGATATCGCACGCGTTGCCGGAAGTGGCACCTTATGAGTAAACGCAATCGGCTGTATAGGACGAAGGCGCGGGACACAACAGATCGTAGTCGGCTGACCGGGGATTAATTTCCACTTAGAAACGCAGATTTCCTCTTGACAGAGAACCATTTAGGTATAGGATTACGTCCCAAGAGTGGTCAAAAGTGGTAAGCAGTGGGAGACTCTCATGGGAGCTGATTGCGGTACATGATTCCATTCACCCCATTCGAGATGAAGGATCGCAGCTGCCGCAGCAATGAGTACGTAGGGCTGACCTCCTTAACCATTCTTGAAATCGGGACCCAGCGAAGGGTCGAAAGCAATGTTTCGCGGAACCCATTTAACCCGGCTCGACGACAAAGGGCGCCTCAAGGTGCCGGCGGAGTTCAAGCGCCTGATCGACGAGCGCTACGGAGCCAATTCTACATCACAAGCTGGGACGGCAAGAGTGCCAAGTTGTATCCCATGGAAGAGTGGGAGGCGATCGAGCGCAAGCTGGCGACTCTGTCCAGCTTCAACCCAACCAAAGCAGAAGTTGTTGAAGCGTACCAGCTATTACGGCCAGACGGTGGAGTTCGACGGACAAGGTCGTCTGCTGCTGCCGCAGATCATTCGCGAGTCGGCGGACTTGAGAGGGGAAGTGGCGGTCGGCGGGCGGTTGACTCATCTGGAAGTAGCAAACGCGGAAGCACTCCGTAAGGAAGTGCAGGAGCCGTTTACCACTGAGGATGAAGAAATCCTGGGCGGGTTGGGATCTAGCGGAGCGGTTTCGGGTTCCATTCGCGATCTCGGGCGGGGAGTGAATGGACAAGCGAGTCTCGAGAAACGGACAGCGCCCCTAGGGGCAGACATGGCGGAAGGGAATATGGCCATGTCCCGGTTCTTTTACAAGCGGCGATCGAATTCCTGGCCGTACGGCGCGGCGGGACCTATATCGACGCAACCCTGGGCCTGGGCGGGCACAGTTGGGAAATCGCAAAACGCCTCGGCGCAGCGGGTCGTTTGATTGGCTTCGATAAGGACCCGGCAGCGCTGGAACGGGCGCGCGAGCGGCTGACGAGCCCTCCCGCAGGAGCTGGCAGTCGGACTGGCCGGCGATCGAGTTGGTGCATGCGTCGTTTGCGGAGGTGGCGCGAGCATGTGGCGCCGGCGTCGGCAGACGGACTGCTGGCGGACCTGGGCGTCAGCTCGATGCAGTTGGAGGATGCGGCGCGAGGATTCAGTTTTCAGGCCGAAGGGCCCCTGGACATGCGGATGAATCCGCAAGCGGGGCTGACGGCCGAACAAGTGGTAAACCGCTTCGACGAGCGCGAGCTGGCCGATGCGATTTACGAATTCGGTGAGGAAAGGAGGTCGCGGAGAATCGCCAGAGCCATTGTTCGGGCGCGGCCGATTACGACAACCGCACAACTTGCGCAAGTCATCTCGGCCGCGGCCCGGCCAATGAACCAGGCAGAACGGCGCATTCATCCGGCGACACGCACCTTTCAGGCTCTCCGAATTCTGGTGAACCGTGAACTCGAGGACCTGCGAACGCTGCTGAGCAAAGACGCGGCGCCGAGGGTCCTGAAGGCGGGCGGGCGGCTGGTGATCATCAGCTTTCATTCGCTGGAAGACCGCATTGTGAAAGACGCGTTGCGGGACGGAGCGCGCGACGGCGTGTACCGGGTGCTGACCCGGAAGCCGGTGACGGCGGATGAGGAAGAGATCGATCGCAATCCGCGGTCGCGCAGCGCGAAGCTGCGGGCGGCGGAGAAGTTTAGGTTTGCTGCAGAGTAATAGAATCAGATAGTTTCGAAACTTTTGCACATTATCCGCAGACATATTCACAGGGCTGCGAACGCTGAATGAGCAGTGGGGCCCAGGATTCGGCCCGTGTATTTCAGAGATTGCAGCCGGAGAGAGTTCCGGCGGGGGGAATGAGATGGCAGCCGGAGTTCTTTATCCCACAATGATGGATGCTGGCGAGTGGAACAGCCCGACCACGGCGCAATCGGCAAACCAGCCGGTCGGCATGTTCCTCGGCACGCCGGAGATTTACTTCGCCAAGCGGATCGACAACACGCGGGTGGTGCGGGTGGCCGATCCCAAGCGGCGGCGCGAACTGGTCAGTTTCGCAGTTACCCTGGGACTCCTGTTCACCTTGATGATGGTGTATGGCTGGCAGCACTTCAGCGCCATCGAGTACGGATACAAGATCGAGCAGTTGAAGAGCGAGCGCGATGCCATCATGGAAACGAACCGTGTATTGAAACTGGAAGAAGCTTCGCTGAAGGACCTGAGCCGCATCGACACGCATGGCGCGAGCGATGGGGATGCAGCCGCCGACGGTCGGACAGGTCGAGGTGATGGAGACGAGCGCGGCAGACTCGAATGCTCCGGTCATGGCAAGAGCCAACGGGATCACGGTGGTTGCGATCCAGTAGCGGTGCGTTCCCTCCGGTAAGTGGTTGTGGCGGTCCGTGAACAGCGGACCGCTTTCGCTGCTCAGCGGCGCTGCCGAATTACGGACGGGCTGCGGCCTTTCGCAGGCAGCTTCCCGAGCAAGGACCGGCACCCGGCCGGGGAAATGAGACGGAGTCGATCTGGCCATGCGAGCGAACCCAGTGCCCAATACCACCAACCGGCGGTTGCTGCTGTTCACGGCTCTGCTGGCGGTGTGGGCGGCGATCGTGTGCGCGCGGCTGGTGCAGATGCAGGTCTTCCGCTACGGAGAATACGCGCAGCGGGCGATGCGCCAGCAGTTCCGCTCGATTACGGTGGAGCCGCGGCGGGGCGTGATCTACGACCGCAACGGCGTCGAGCTGGCGATGTCGATCGATGTCGATTCGATGTTCGCCATGCCGGGCGAGATACCGGACCAGGAGACGACGGCGGCGCTGCTGGGCAACGTGCTGAACCAGGATCCGCGGGAACTCGCTGGCGCGCATGAAGCCGGGGCACTTTATCTGGGTTGCGCGCAAGGTGGACGCTGCCACCAGCAATCGCATTCGCGCCTTGAACCTCAGCGGCATCTACTTCCGCAAGGAACCGAAACGCTTTTATCCCAAGCGCGAGATGGCGGCGCAGGTGCTCGGCTACGTCGGCCTGGATGGGGAAGGGCTGGGCGGCATCGAGCAGATGTTCGACGACGATCTGCACGGCATCCCGGGCAAAGAGCTGATCTCGATCGATGCGCGCCGCAAGTGGTTCGGGCGGGTGGAGCGGGAGCCGTATCCGGGGCAGAACCTGGTGCTGACCATCGACCAGACCATCCAGTACATCGCGGAGCGGGAGCTGGCGCAGGGCATCCAGGACACCAAGGCGATCGCGGGAACCGTGGTGGTGCAGAACCCACGCACGGGAGAAATCCTGGCGCTGGCGAACTTCCCAACCTTCAATCCGAATGTCTTTAATCAGGTGCCGAAAGAGGCGCTGAAGAACCGGGCGGTCAGCGATATTTACGAGCCGGGGTCGGTGTTCAAGATTGTGACCTACTCGGCGGCGATTGAGCAGCATCTTGTTAGCCCGGACGATCTGATCGACTGCCAGAACGGCTCGATCAACGTCTTCGGAATGCGCATCCACGATCACGAGCGGCTGGGAACCATCACCATAGCGCAGGCGTTGGCGCACTCCAGCGACGTGGCCGCGATCAAGGTTGGCATGCGGCTGGGCGAAGAAAGACTTCGATCATTACATCCGGGCCTACGGCTTTGGCGCGACAGACCGGCATTGAGCTGCCGGGAGAGACGCGCGGGCTGGCCAAGCCGTGGAACCGCTGGTCGAAGGTGTCGATTGGCGCGATCTCCATGGGGCAGGAAATTGGGGTGACGCCGGTGCAAGTCGTGTCGATGATTTCGACCATCGCCAATGACGGCATCTACACCCCGCCGCGCATCGTAGCGGGGGAGTTGCCGCCGAATGGAGCGCCCCAACCGGTGATGTTCCATCCGGCGCAGCAGCGGCGGGTCGTCTCGCCCGAGACCGCGGTGCAGATGAAGAAGATGATGGAAGGCGTCGTCCTGTTTGGGACGGCGAGGCGCGCCATACTCGAAGGGTACTCAGTGTGCGGGCAAGACGGGCACGGCGCAGAAGGTCGATCCCAAGACCGGCACCTATTCCAAGACCAAGTACATTGCGTCGTTCGTCGGCTTCGCACCGGTTAACACTCCGGCGCTCACCATCGCGGTCATCCTCGACTCGGCCGAAGGACTGCACCAGGGTGGTCAGGTATGCGCGCCGGTGTTCCGCCGCATCGCGCAGCAGGTGCTGGAGTACATGCACGTTCCGCATGATCTCGAGATCAAGAACGACGCCAGGCGCCAGACCCTGCTGGCCTCGGCCAAGGACGGCGACACCGAAGAGCCGGAGGACCACCTGGGCGCGCCGATGGTGATGAACAATGCGGACAACGACGCTGCGCCGGCGCAGAATGCAAGCGGGCAAAAGAATGTGCCGCCAACAGGCGGTGCGGTTCCTGCGGTTGGCGCGGACGGCAAGGTACTGGACGCATCACTCAGGGCTCCGGCTCCGTTGGGAACGCCTGCTAGCGATAAGCCCTCCGTCGTCTGCGGCCACTGCCACGCCGGCTATGGCCGCCGATCCGGCCTCGGGTAAGGGAACGGTCGTCCTCGATGTGGACAGCGGGGTTATCGTGCCGTCGTTTGTGGGGAAGACGCTGCGCTCCGCCGTGGAAGAGGCGCAGCAGTCGGGACTGGAGATCAGCGCCATTGGCAGCGGCATCGCGCGCGAGCAGTCGCCTGCGCCGGGCAGCCATTTGCCTTCGGGACAAAGGGTGACGGTGCGCTTTAGTCATTAGGGAAGGATGGGAGCGATTCCCGTTCTGGCGTATAGGGCTTGCGCACGGCTCGGCTAAACCAAACCGAGACTATAATTTTCTTACAATGAATTTTCTTCAACTGCTGGATGGTGCGGAGTATCTCGCGCAACAGGGCAATCCGCCGATTGCCGGGCTGGACTACGACAGCCGGCGGGTGAAGCCGGGATGGTGCTTCGTTGCCATGCGGGGCGGCACCACCGACGGCAATCGGTATATCGACGATGCGCTGGCTGCCGGAGCGGTGGCGATCGTCAGCGATTCGCTGCCGCCGCGCGAAGGCGTCTCGTGGGCGCAGGTCACGCACGGAAGAAGGGCGCTGGCCCGGCTGAGCGCGAATTTCTACCGGCGTCCGGCGGAGAAGCTGAAGATCACCGGGATCACCGGGACGAACGGCAAGACGACAACGTCGTTCATCCTGCACCGCATGTTGCAGGTGGCGGGGCGGAAGAGCTGCCTGCTGGGTACGGTGGAGTACCGCATCGGCAGCGAGGTCTTTCCCGCGCCGCACACTACTCCAGAAGCCCTGGAGCTGAACCAGATATTTGCGCGGGCGGTGCACGAGGGTTGCGTGGAAGCGGTGATGGAGGTTTCCTCGCACGCTCTTGAACAGGGGCGCGTTTTCGGGATTCCCTTCGACGTCGCTTTGTTCACCAACCTCACGCGCGATCATCTCGATTACCACCAGACGATGGAAGACTATTTCGCGGCGAAGGGGGTCCTTTTCCAGGGATCGGGAGTGGAGCCGCCGCACTCGGCAGTGATCAATATCGACGATCCGTATGGGCAGCAGTTGCTGAAGCTGTGCAGCAAGCGGGAGGAGTTGATCACCTACGGCATCGAACGCGGCGACTTTCACGCGCGCGATCTGAACATCGAGCGCAACGGCGTGAACTTCAAGCTGGTGACGCCGCAAGGCGAATTGCCGATTTACAGCCCGTTGCTGGGGAAGGTGAACGTCTACAATCTGATCGCAGCGGCGGCGGCCGCCTACGCGCGCGACGTTGAGCCTTCGGCAATCGCAGAGGCCGCGGACCAGATCGCAAGGATTGCGGGCCGCTTCGAGCGCGTCGACGTCGGCCAGCCGTTCACGGTCATCGTGGACTACGCGCACACGCCCGATGCCTTGCTGAACCTGACGGCGGTAGCGAAAGATTTCCTGCAACAGCGAGGCGGAGCGGGGAGAGTCATCACCGTCTTCGGCTGTGGCGGGGACCGCGACCGCAGCAAGCGTCCGCTGATGGGCGAAGCGGCGGGCGCGAGCAGCGATTTTGTAGTGCTGACCAGCGACAATCCGCGCAGCGAGAACCCGCTGGACATTATGAATGACGTGGTGCCGGGACTGCAGCGCAGCAGCGTCCGTTACACCCTGGAGCCCAGCCGCAAGAAGGCGATTGAGCAGGCCATTCACGAGGCGCAGGCCGGGGACATCGTGCTGATCGCCGGCAAGGGCCACGAAAAAGTGCAGGTGACGCGGGACGGCGTGGTTCCTTTCGACGACATCGAGGTAGCACGGCACGTCTTGCTGGCCGACGGATATGGCGAGGGCAAGCCGGCGCACGCGGCCAAACTATGAAGTTGACGCTGTCGCGTGCCGCCGAAATCATGCATGCCAGCGGTGAGTTCGATGCGAACGCCACCGCCTCGGGCTATTCCATCGATTCCCGCAGCCTATGTGTGGGCGACCTGTTTTTTGCGGTTCGGGGCGAACGCCTCGACGGGCATGACTACGTCGAAGCCGCATTGGCCAATGGTGCGGTGGCAGCAGTCGTCAGAGGAGAGCAAGTTCAACGCTTTTCCCAGAAGAACAAGCTGCTCGCGGTGGAGGAACCGCTGCTGGCGCTGCAGCAATTGGCGTATGCCGTGCGCCGCATTTGGGGCAAGCCGGTCGTTGGCGTGACCGGCTCAGCGGGAAAGACGACCACGAAAGAAATCATCGCCCACGTGCTGGGGACGCGGTACCGCGTGCTGAAGTCGCATGGCAACTTGAACAATCACTTTGGCATGCCCCTGCAGTTGCTGAAGCTGGAGCCGGAGCACGAGATTGCGGTGATGGAGATGGGCATGTCGCACGCCGGCGAGATTCGCGAATTGGCCCGGCTGGCGGGGCCGAATTGCGGTGTGGTCACCATGGTCGCGCCGGTGCACCTGGAGTTTTTCGACTCGATCGCCGGGATTGCCAAGGCCAAGCACGAGTTGATCGAGGCGTTGCCCGCGGATGGAGTGGCGGTGATCAACGCCGACGATGCGTATGTGTCGGAGTTTGGGCGGAATTTTCCCGGCAAGGTCGTGACCTTCGGGCTGCAAAGGCCGGCCGATGTTTCGGCGAAACAGATCGAGCCGCGGGGGGCACAGGGATCGGCATTCGAGCTGGTCGCGGGCGGGGAGCAGGTTCGGGCGACGTTGCCGCTGCTGGGCGAGCACAGTGTCTACAACGCACTCGCCGGGGTCGCTGCCGGTTTGCAGTTCGGCGTGACCCTGAAAGCTGCGGCGGATTCGCTGGCTACGGTTTCGCCGGGAGACAAACGGGGAGAAATCCTCAGCCACGAGGGCGTTACCATCATCAACGATTGCTACAATTCCAATCCAAAGGCCCTGGACAGCATGGTGCGATCGTTGGCGGCGATGCCGGCACAGCGCCGCGTTGTGGTTGCGGGAGAGATGCTTGAGTTGGGTCCCGCGGGAGTAGCCCTGCATCGCGACTGTGGGCGGCACATGGGACATTACGGCATCGACAAGTTGCTGGGGGTGCGCGGACTGGCCAAGGCCATGGTCGAAGCGGCCCACGAGGCGGGCGTGGATGCCGAATTTGTGGAGACGCCGGAGCAGGCGGGAGCATGGCTGAAAAGCGAGGTACGCTCCGGGGACGCGGTACTGCTGAAGGCTTCGCGCGGGGTGCGGCTGGAGCGTGCCCTGGCGATATGGTTGGACGGTCAGCCCATCGCTGCCCGGTGATTGCGGGTCTCGTCAATTCCTAAGTTGCGGGGAAAAATTTGCTCTATTGGCTTCTGTACCAGAAGGGGTACCTGGTCCTCCATATCGGTCCGTTCCGCATCTTCCGCTATCTTACGTTCCGTACTGCGTTCGCCAGTCTGACGGCCCTGTTCATGGGTCTGGTGGTGGGTCCGGCAGTGGTGCGGCGGCTGCGCGAGTTCCAGATCGCACAGTACATTCGCGAGGAAGGGCCCAAGGCGCACCAGGCCAAGGCCGGCACTCCGACCATGGGTGGCGTGCTGATCGTGGTGGCCATGGTGGTACCCACGCTGTTGTGGGCGGACCTGAGCAACCGCTTCGTGTGGATCGCGGTGGTGGCGACGCTGGCCTTCGGCGCGATTGGTTTTGCCGACGATTACTTGAAGGTGGTGCACCGCCGCAACCTGGGCCTGACCGGACGTGCCAAGCTGGGGCTCCAGTTTCTGGCGGCGTTCGCCGTGGCCGCAACCTTGATTGGCCTGCAGCGCTACCAGCTATATTCCACCCGCCTCATCGTGCCGTTCTTGAAGCGATTCCGGCCGGACCTCGTCATCGGCAGCCTGCAACACACGCACTGGTGGCCGCTGGCCTTTCTGCCGTTCTTCATTTTCGTGGCAATCGTCATTGTCGGCTCGAGCAACGCGGTGAATCTTACCGACGGCCTCGACGGGCTTGCCATCGGCTGCACCGTGATCGCCGCGGGGGCGTTGACTGTCCTGACCTACGTCAGCGGACACGCGGTTTTCGCCGACTACCTCGAGCTGCAGAAGATGCCGCAGGTTTCGGAGCTGACCATCTTCTGCGGATCGATGGTGGGATCGGCGATCGGCTTCCTGTGGTATAACGCGCATCCGGCCGAGGTGTTCATGGGCGATGTGGGTTCGCTGGCGCTTGGCGGGGCGATTGGGACGGTCGCCGTGCTGATCAAGCAGGAGCTGTTGCTGCCCTTTATCGGCGGGGTTTTCGTGATTGAGGCGATTTCGGTCATTCTGCAGGTGGGCTCCTACAAGCTGCGCAGGAAACGCATCTTCAAGATGGCTCCGATCCATCATCACTTCGAACTGCTGGGCTGGAGCGAGTCGAAGGTGATCGTGCGCTTCTGGATCGCTTCGCTGGTGTTTGCACTCTTTGCTCTCACCACGTTGAAGTTGCGCTAGCCAGCCGGGAAAGTGGCACAATGGCGGTTCGGGCAAAACAGGACATGGAACTAACCGGCAAGCGCGTGCTCGTGGTGGGTCTGGGGAAATCGGGCATAGCCAGCGCGCTTTTCCTGCGAAAGCATGGCGCGCGGGTTTCGGTCTCGGACGCGAAGTCGGAAGATCAGCTCCGCTATGAGATTCCCCTGTTGCTGGACCACGGCATCCGGGTCGAGACCGGACAGCACGGTGAGCGAACCTTCCGCGATCAGGACCTGATCGTCATCAGTCCGGGCGTGCCCTTCGACGTTCCCCACCTGGTACATGCGCGCGAGCGGGGAATTCCGGTCATCGGCGAAGTCGAGCTGGCAGCACGGTTTTTGAAGGGTCACGTAGCGGCGATTACCGGCTCGAACGGCAAGACCACGACGACCACCCTGGCGGGCGCGGTCCTGGCGGCGGGAGGACGGAAGACGCTGGTGGGCGGCAACATTGGAACGCCGGCGATCACCTTCGTCGAGGCAGCGGACGCTGATACATGGATCGTTCTGGAGATCAGCAGCTTTCAACTGGAGACCATCGAGAGCTTCCATTCCGAGATTGCGGTGGTGCTGAACGTCACTCCCGACCACCTTGACCGGCACTACACCTTCGAGAACTATGTCGCGGCAAAGGTGCGCATATTTGAGAACCAGACGGCCAACGATTTCGCGGTGCTGAATGCCGACAATGAGCCGTGCGTCGCGATGGCCGCGGGACTGCAAGGCGCAGGTGTACTGGTTCAGCCGCCTGCGGGAAGTCGAACACGGCGCGTTCGTTCGTGGCGACGCGATTCTCTGGCGCCATGCTGACCAGGAGCAGACGATCCTGCCGCTGAGTGAAATCGCGCTGAAGGGCGCGCATAACGTCGAAAATGTGCTGGCGGCGGTTTGCGTGGGCATGCTGGCAGGGGTGGATCCGGCGGACATTCGCCGCGCGGTTGGTGACTTCCGCGCCGTCGAGCACCGGCTGGAGTTCGTGGCCAAGGTGCGCGGGGTGGACTATTACAACGATTCCAAGGCCACCAACGTCGACGCCACCATCAAGGCGCTGGAGTCGTTCCCGGGACGGGTTCACCTGATTCTCGGCGGCAAGGACAAAGGCAGCGACTACCGACGTTCTGAACGACTTGATCAAGCAGCGCGTCCGGCGCGTATACACCATTGGCGCGGCCGCGCCCAAGATCGAGTCGCAAATTCAGGGAGCGGAAGTAATCAGCGCCGGTACGCTGGAAGCCGCAGTGAAAAAAGCCAGTGAAGTTGCCAGTTCCGGCGATGTCGTCCTGCTGGCGCCGGCCTGTGCCAGCTTCGATCAGTTCGACAGTTACGAACACCGCGGCAGGACCTTCAAGCAACTGGTGCAACAGTTGGCGGCACGCGATCGTGAGCAGGTGGGCAGCGGCGCGCGGGGAGGCACGCGGTAATGGCCAAGCGCGTCAATGTCGACAAGTGGCTGTTCGGAGTCACGCTGCTGCTGGTCTGCCTGGGCCTGATGATGGTGTTTAGCGCTTCGGCGGTGATGGCGCAGGCGCGCTATGGGTCGTCCTACAGTTTTCTGCTGAAGCAGTTGGCGTGGGCTGGGGCGGGGATCGCAGCGATGGTCATCTTGATGAACGTCGACTACCGCCATTATCGCAAGCCGGCGGTGGTGTTCACCTGCCTCGGCGTTACCTGCCTGCTGCTGATTGCGGTGTATCTCTTCCGCGATTCCCACAATACGCACCGCTGGATCAAGTTCGGCGTCTTCTCCTTCCAGCCGTCGGAGCTGGCCAAGCCGGCGATCATTTTGTACCTGGCCTATTTTCTCGAGACCCGCTGGCAGCAGATCAAGGACTGGAAGCATGTGCTGATCCCGGCTGCCGCGCCGACTCTGCTATTTGCGCTGCTGATCGTGAAAGAGCCCGACCTGGGCACGGCGGTGGTGTGCCTGGCAATTACCGGGGCGGTGTTGTACGTGGCGGGCATGAGCCTGCGCTACTTTGGCTATGCGCTGTTGGCCTCGCTGTTGCCGCTGTATTTCCTGATCGTACGGACGCCCTGGCGCTGGCATCGCATCATGGCGTTTCTCGATCCCTATAAAGATCCGCAGGGACACGGCTTTCACATCATCCAGTCGATGATTGCGGTGGGCACCGGGGGGTTGACCGGGGCGGGCTTCATGGAGGGCAAGCAAAAACTCTTCTATCTGCCGGAGCCGCATACCGACTTCATCTTTGCCAACATCGCCGAAGAGCTGGGCCTGTGGGGGTCGCTGCTGATTGTGGGGCTGTTCAGCATTTTTCTCTATCGCGGAGTGCGCACCGCGTTGCGTACCGAAGATTCGTTCGCTCGCTTCCTCGCCATCGGCATCACCTCGATGATCGTGGTGCAGGCCTTCATCAACATCAGCGTGGTGCTCGGCATCATGCCGACCAAGGGCATCCCACTTCCGTTCATTTCGTACGGCGGCTCGTCGCTGTTCATCACCCTGGCCAGCGTGGGAGTCCTGCTGAACATCACCCAGCAAACGGATTGACATGCGCGTGATTCTGGCAGGCGGGGGGACCGGGGGGCACGTGATCCCGGCGCTGGCGATCGCGCGGGAGCTGCGTTCGCGCTATGGCGCGGACGTGATCTTCATCGGGACGGCACGCGGCATCGAGAACCGCCTGGTTCCGGCCGCTGGGTTTCCGCTGCATTTGGTGAGGGTGGGAGGACTGAACCGGGTCGACCTGGCCACGCGCTTAAAGACAGTTTTTGACTTGCCAAGAGCGGTAATCGACTCGGCACGGATCGTGCGGAGGTTCAATCCCGACGTCATGATCGGCGTTGGCGGATATGCATCGGGCCCGGCGATGCTGGCGGGGGGCCTGCTCGGCGTGCCCATGGTGGCGTTCGAGCCGAACCTCGTCCCCGGATTTACCAATCGCCTGGTTGCTCCCATGATGAAGGCTGCGGCAGTGCATTTCGAAGCGACCTGCCGCTATTTTCGCGACTGCCAGGTAACGGGTGTTCCGGTGCGGCGCGAGTTTTTCAACGTCGTTCCACGGCAAAGAGACAGCGACCCTACGCTGCTGGTCTTCGGCGGCAGCCAGGGCGCGCACGCCATCAATACGGCTGTCCTCGAGGCGCTCCCGAAGCTGGCGGAGGCGGTTCCCGGCATTCACATCATCCATCAGACCGGGGAGAAGGACTATCTTGAGGCGCAGACTGCATATCTGAACACGATGATCCCAGCCGAGGTGTCACCGTTCATCGACGACATGCCGGGAGCGTTTGCGCGGGCCGATCTGCTGCTTTGCCGCTCTGGGGCAAGTACGGTTGCGGAGATCACCGCCGCCGGCAAGGCAGCGATTTTCATTCCCCTGCCGACGGCGGCGGACGATCATCAGAGCAAGAACGCGGCCGCGCTGGCCGCGGTAAACGCAGCCCGGCTGCTGCCGCAGGCGGAACTCAGCGGCGATCGGCTGACCGCCGAGGTGGCGTCGCTGCTCAACCATCGGCCGCGGCTGGAGCAGATGTCGCAGGCCGCCCGCCGGTTCGCCCATCCCAATGCGGCAGCCGAAATTGCGGCCATTGCGGCCCGCGCCGCTGGCGTAGGCGCGCGTCACGCTGTAGCCTAGTGCAATTGCAACCGGGCTGTAGGACTCGATCGTTTCCATGTTCGCGAAGATTCAGCGCATTCATTTCGTAGGCATCGGCGGCATCGGCATGAGCGGCATTGCCGAAGTCTTGCTGAACCTCGGCTATCAGGTCTCCGGATCCGATGCCCGGAGTTCCGCCATCACCCAGCGGCTGGCGGGAGATGGGCGCGATGGTGTTCGAGGGCCATCGGACCGAACAGATCGCCGGAGCCGAAGTGGTTGTGATCAGCTCGGCGGTGAGCAACGAGAATCCAGAGGTGCAGGCTGCGCGGGCGCAGCACGTGCCGGTGATTCCGCGGGCCGAGATGCTGGCCGAGTTGATGCGGCTGAAATACGGCATTGCGGTCGGCGGTATGCATGGCAAGACCACCACAACTTCGATGATTGCCGGAGTGCTGGCGGCCGGAGGGCTCGATCCGACGGTGGTGGTTGGCGGCCGCGTCGACGCGATGGGGTCGAACGCCCGCGTGGGCAAGTCGGAGTACCTCGTCGCCGAAGCCGACGAGAGCGATCGCTCATTCCTGAAGCTCTCGCCGATCCTCGCCGTGGTCACGAACATCGACCGCGAGCATATGGACTGCTATCGCGACATGGACGACGTGGAGCGGACGTTTGTCGAGTTCATGGACCGGGTGCCGTTCTACGGGCTGGTGGTGGCCTGCAACGACAACGACGATCTGCGGCGGCTGTTGCCCTCGGTTCGCCGCCGGGTGCTGACCTACGGAACGCGGGAAGGTTCGGATTTCCACATCGCGAACTTACGCCGGGAAGCCGGGCGACAGGACGCGCTGGCACTGAGCCGGTTTGACGTGCACTATCGCGGCAAGGCGCTGGGCGAGTTTCAATTGCACGTGCCGGGCGAACATAACGTGCGCAACGCCACGGCTGCCATTGCAGTGGGAATCGGGTTCGATTTGCCGGTAGCCACCATTCGTGAAGCGCTGGAGCGCTACACCGGCGTCGATCGCCGGTTTCAGATCAAGGGACGGGCAAACGGAGTCACGGTGATCGATGACTACGGACACCATCCCACGGAGATTCGCGCCACGCTGGCCGCAGCGCAGCAATGCGGCTTTGGCAAAGTGCATGTCATCTTCCAGCCCCATCGGTATACGCGAACGCAGTTGCTGTTGGACGAGTTTGCGACCGCATTTGGGGACGCCGATTCAGTCACGGTGGTGGACATCTATGCCGCGAGCGAGGCGGCCATTCTCGGCATCAATAGCCGGGTGCTGGTAGAGCGGATCAATGCCTCGGGCAAGCGCAATGCAAGCTATGCCGGTTCGTTCGCCGAGGCCGCCGAGCGAGTGGTCGAGCTGGCGGCTCCGGGAGATATGATTCTCACCCTCGGCGCGGGCAATGTTTCACAACTTGGGCCGCTGCTGCTGGAACAGCTTTCAAGCCGCTCCACAGCGGCTCGTTGACACCGCGAAGCGCGTCACCATCAGCAATACATTTACTATCTCGATACATATTCCGATCCACGCGTTCCGCCATGGATTTGCCTGTCCGAAAGCCGCAGGAAAACAGATATAGTGAGGCCGACAGCTGAAGTTTTAGGCGTTTCACCCGGTTTTCATGGCGCGGAAGAACGTATCCACACTCCCGGACGACGAAGTCGAAGTACGCGCGAAAGATGCGCCTGCTTCCGGCCGTGGTTATGACGACATCGATTCCCGGTTTCTCGATCTTGATGACGAGGCCGAGTCCCCTTTTCTGCGCGGGCAGAAGCGGGTACCGGTTCGCCGGGGAGCGCTGCCGCGCAAAGCTGCCGATCGCATCAAACTGCTGCTGATCGTGCTGCTGGGGGTGGGGCTGGTGGGGCTGGTCGCAGTCACGCTTTATCGCTACGGCACGCAGTCGTGGCGCTTCCGCATCGATTCGGGAGACAACATCGAGGTGGTGGGAACAGGACACGTGCGCGCGCTGGCAGGTGATGGAAGTTTTCGGCAGCGACATCGACCGCAACATCTTTTTCGTTCCCCTGAGCGAGCGCAAGAAGCAATTGGAAGAGATTCCGTGGGTGGAGTCGGCGGCGGTGATGCGGCTCTACCCCAACCGCCTGCGGGTCGTCCTGCAGGAGCGCACGCCGGTGGCCTTTGTCGAGGTGAATTCTCATATTGCGCTGATCGACGCGAACGGCGTGATCATGGATTTACCTGCCGGGCAGCAGGCCAGCTATTCCTTTCCCGTGATCGTCGGCATGTCGGACGCCGAGCCGCTCTCGACCCGGGCGGCGCGCATGAAAATCTACCGCCAGCTCATGAAGGAACTCGACTCGGGTGGTAGCCAGTACTCGAAGAACTTGAGCGATGTGGACCTTTCCGACCCCGAAGATGTGAAAGCCACAGTGGCTGATCCGCAGGGCGCGGTGCTGGTGCATCTCGGTTCCGGCAATTTTCTGGAACGCTTCCGGATTTACATCACACATGTGCAGGAGTGGCGGGCGCAATTCTTGAAGCTCACCTCGGTGGACTTGCGCTACGAACACCAGGTAATCGTGAATCCAGACTCGGCGGAAGAGAAGCAGAACAGTGCGCCGGTGCCAAAGGCCAACCCGTCGGGCCAGACTACCGCCAAGCAGGCTACAACGGATATGGACACCGGCGCGGATCACAAGAATAAGGCGAAGAAAAAGTAAACCATGGGAAGCCAGACAGAAAACCTGCTGACCGTAATCGACGTGGGAAGCGCCAAGACGTGCGTGATCGTGGCCGAGGTCAATGACTTCGCGCTGCGTTACCGTGGCCATGGCATCTCCGACTCGCGCGGCATGCGCAAAGGCGTGATCGCCGATCTCGACAAGGCGGTGGACACGATCCGGAAGGCGGTCGAGGAAGCGGAGAACGTCGCGCAGGCCCCGGTCGAACACGCCGTGGTGGGCGTTGCAGGCTTGCATATTCGCGGGGTCAACAGCCACGGCGGCATTTCGCTGGGCTCGCGCTCGCGCGAGATCAGCCGCGACGATGTGCGCGCGGCGGTGGAGAAGGCGCGCACCATTCCGCTGCCCGAAGATCGCGAGCCGTTGCACCTGCTGCCGCAGGAGTTCATTCTCGACGGCCAGGCTGGAGTGCACGATCCTGCCGGACTGATGGGCAAGAAAATCGAAGTGCGCGTCCATGTGGTGACCGCCGGCACCATGGCAACGCAGAACGTAGTCACGGCGGTGAACCGGGCCGGCATTCACGTTGACGATACCGTGTTTGAAGCGCTGGCCTGCGCCGACTCCGTGCTGCAGACCGACGAGCGCGAACTGGGCGTTTGCCTGGCCGATGTGGGTGCGGGATCGACCGACCTCATCGTCTACTACGAGGGCGTGGTGATTCACAGCGGCGTCATTCCGGTCGGGGGAGACCATTTCACCAACGACGTGGCCGTGGGCTTCCGCACCCCACTGCCCGACGCGGAAGACATCAAGAAGATGTTCGGTTGCGCCATCGTTACCCGGATACCGGAGGGCAACGAGATCGAGGTGCCTTCGGTGGGCGACCGTCCCTCACGCCTGCTGCGGCAACGCATGCTGGGCGAGATTCTGGAGCCGCGCTCGCGCGAACTGATGGAACTGGTTCGCGATCACCTGCGGCAGGCTGGAGTTTTTGAACTGCTGGGAGCGGGCGTGGTTTTCACCGGAGGCGGCTCGCGGCTGAGTTCGCTGCTGGAAACCGCGGAGGACATTCTGCGGCGGCCGGTGCGATTGGGCTATCCCGTGCCGATTGCAAAGCTGCCCTCAAACCTGCTGGAGCCGGAATTTTCCACCGCCATTGGCATGGTGCTCTACGGACATCGTGCCCGCCAGGCGCGCATGAACATCGATCGCAGCATTGGGGCAAAGCTGAAGGCGCTGTTCGCTCGTCCGAACGCGTAAACATCGTGTCCAAACATTCACCGGCGCCGCGAGTGGCGCCGCTTAGAGGTAACCATGATTGAGGATTTCAACCAGAAGCAGCCGGAGAACGACATTCGCATTCACTTCAACGAAGAGGCGCTGAACAGCGCCAGGATCAAGGTCATCGGCGTGGGGGGCGGCGGCGGGAACGCGGTCAATCGCATGATCGAATCGCGCCTCGAGGGCGTGGAGTTCGTAGTGGCGAACACCGATCTGCAGGCGCTCAAGCTCTCGCAAGCGGCGGTGAAGATCCAGTTGGGCGTGAAGCTCACCAACGGACTGGGCGCGGGTGCGAACCCCGATGTCGGACGCAAGGCGGCGCTGGAGGATGCCGACAAGATCATCGAAGCGCTGGAAGGCGCCGATATGGTGTTCGTCACCACCGGCCTCGGCGGAGGCACGGGCACCGGCGCGGCCCCGATCATCGCTTCGCTGGCCAGCGAGATGGGTGCGTTGACCGTCGCCGTGGTCACCAAGCCCTTTGCGTTCGAAGGCAAGCGCCGCCAGAACCAGTCGGAGCGCGGGCTGCAGGAGCTGATCGACTCGGTCGATACCACCATCGTGATTCCGAACGAGAAGCTGCTGGCAGTGGCCAAAGACGCGGGCTTCTTTGAGTCCTTCCGCGTGGCGGATGACATTCTGCGCCAGGCGGTGCAGGGCATCTCCGACATCATCACCATTCCGGGCATCATCAACCGCGATTTCGCCGACGTGAAGACCATCATGGCCGGCATGGGCTATGCGGTGATGGGCACGGCCACGGCCCGCGGCGAAGATCGCGCCACCAAGGCGGCACAGGCGGCGATTGCCTCCCCGCTGCTCGAGGCGGGAGCGATCGACGGCGCGCGCGGCATCCTGATCAACGTGACGGGATCGAGTTCATTGCGGCTGGCCGAGGTGAACGAGGCGTCCACCATCATTCAAAGCGCAGCGCACGAAGACGCCAACATCATCTTTGGCGCGGTGCTCGACGAGAAGATGAAGGACGAGGTGAAGATCACGGTGATCGCCACCGGATTCAAGGAAACCCTGCGGCCCCGGCAACACGCCAATGAGGCCGGCTCTGTTCTGCATAGCGCCCGTGCGGCGGCTGCCGGGGCAACCTACCAGGTAGCATCGGTGCACGCCCCGGAGCGTGCCGTCGCAAGTTCCACAGTGATGGAGCCTGTCACCGAACCGGAAGCCGCGTTCCCGATCTCCTATGCCCCCGGAACGACCGATGACGCTGAGTTGGAATCGGAGGTGGTCCGGCACGCCGAACCGATGCCGGAGCCGGTGGCCCAACATGCGGGAGCAGATCACGGCGCCGGTGAGCGGGAGGAACTGCCTGCAATTGAGACAGTCCGCAACAGCGTCCACATCCAATATGACGCCGACGATCTGGAGATACCGGCGTTCCTCCGCAAGCGGGGCGAGATCTAAATCCCATACGTAACCAGCCCCTCTGGAGCGATCCGGAGGGGCTTTGCTATTGCTGCGCGCAGAGTGTTTACTGGATGGGCTGCGGCTTCTGCAGCATCAATTCGGCGAAGCGTTTGTCGGTTCGCAAGGTCGCGAACTCGGAGTCGGTGTAGACCTTGTCGATCCCCTTGTAGCCTTCTTCCATCGCCTTGCGCAGGTACTGCAATGAATTATCGAAGTCGCCCGCCTGGGCGTACATCTTGGCCACCATGAACGAGAAACGCTGCCCGGTCTTCCGGCGAGCTGGTCTGCGCCATGATGCCGACACGCGATACCCGGTTGAAGATATCGGGATCGAGCATGTAAGCGGTGCGGAATTCCGCGGCGGCCTGGCTGAAGTCGTGCTTGGCGAAATAAACCGACGCCAGGTTGTAGTGGAAGGTCGGCGAGCTGGGACGGACGGCCAGCGCCTTCTGGTAGTACTTAATCGCCTTGCCGTAGTTCTTATTCAACTGCTCGATGAAGCCGCGATTATTCAGCGCCTCGGGTGAGTTCTTGTCGAGCTTCAGCGCGCGATCGAAACATTTCTGCGCTTGCTTGTCGCGCTGCAGGAACAGGTTTGCCATGCCGAGTTTGTTCCAAAGCATGGTGGTGGGTTGTTTACCGATGGCGGCTTGGTAATAGTCGACGGCGTCGAGGTAGCGCTTCTGCGCGCGCAACTGGTCGCCCTGTCTCTCCAACTCTTGCGGCGTCGAAGCGGTGAGGGAAATCAACCCTGATGGTAAATCTTGTGCCGTTGGCAAAGGAGGCTGCGCTGCCGTGTGCTGATCACCGGCTCTAGCTGACACCACCAAGGCACAGGCGCTCAGCAGCAATACACCCGCAAGCTCGAACCTGCGTGACGATAGGAGACGACCCATGGCTACCCTCCCCGAGCCCCGTATAGCACCATATTAGACCTATTTTGGGGGAGAGTTGTTCCCTTTATCTTCGCTTCCCTCAGGATTTGCCGGCGGCTGGTCACCGTTATCGTCCTTCCCGCCAAAGATTCGGCTGAAGAAGCCTTTCTTTTTCCTGGCTGGAGCCTGTTGCACGGGCTGCCCCGCCTGTGGGGTGGTCGCGGGGACGCCGGCCGCAGTGGCTTGCACTGTTCCGTTGGTGTTCGGCGGTGGCGGAAGCGGCGGAGCCGCCCCGATGCCGAGGATCTTGGAGAAGATGCCGCGGTGGTCGGTAAATGCCTGATCGCAGGTTTCCTTGGGCTCCGTACCCTCGAGGAAGGCGACGGTGTACGTCTGCGGACAAGTAGGCGTAGCCAGCCGGTTGGTGACCTTGTCGAGTTGTTCCACCACAACTCCCGCCGGCGGGGGAAAGGCTTTGGGAGCGGAATATTCGGGAATCTGGACGGCCCGCTTCATGAATTCGGCCCAGATGGGGGCTGCGGCGGTGCCGCCCGCGAGCTTGATATCGGTGTAGTCGTCATTGCCGACCCAGACGATGCACAGCAGATTGGTGGTGTAGCCAGCGAACCAGGCATCGTGCGAGGTCCCGGTCTTGCCGGCGGCGGGGGCGGCAAATCCGCGGGCACGCACCGGGTAACCGGTGCCATTGTTGATAACGTTCTCCATCATGCTGGTCAGGACGTACGCCACCCGGGGATCGAGCACCGACTTGGCCTCGGCCTCGGCGTCGTAGTCATTGAGCACCTTGCCGCCGGCATCCCGCACCGACTTGAGCATGCGGGGAGAAATGCGGGTGCCGCCGTTGGAAAACACCGTGTAAGCGCCGGCCATCTCGAGCGGAGTCGCATCGTAGGCGCCGAGCGCCACCGCCGGTGTGCCGCGAGCGCTGGTTATTCCCGCCGCCCGGGCCAGCGCCGCCACCCTGTCGAAGCCGACCTCCTGCGCCAGCCGCACGGTTGCGTTGTTCAAGGACAGCGTCAGCGCGTACCGGGCGGTGACTTCGCCGTTGTAGCTGTCGTGATAATTGTGCGGCTCGTAAACCTGGTCGCCGTAGGCAATGCTGACCGGGGAATCGTCCAGAATCGTGGCCGGGGTAAACACCGCATCCGTCGTGGTGGTGCTTCCGTCACTGGTCTGGGAAACCATGTGCATGGTTCCGCCGTTCAGGGCCGTGCTGACTGCGGCTGCGTAGACGAACGGCTTAAAGATCGATCCGGTGGGACGCTTGGCGATGGCGTGGTCGAGCTGGCTCATGCCGTAATTGCGTCCGCCGACCAGCGCCAGGACCTCGCCCGTGTGCGGGTCGAGCGCCACCAGCGCCACCTGCGGCATAGGACCGTTCTCCACTGTCACTTCTGTCTTCGCGGTCTTGCCGGTGCCCACCTTCACCTTCTTGGTGCGGCGCTTAACGATCAGCTCATCCACCTGCTTCATGCCCTCGTCCACCGCCTCGGCGGCAGCCTTCTGCAGATCGGGATCGATCGTGGTGTAGACCTTCAAGGCATTTTCGTTCAAGTCGCTCTCGCTGTACTGGGAGGAGAGCTGGTCTTTCACCAGGTCGACGAAATAAGGTGCGTCGCTGGCTTCCACATTGGGAGGGGCGAGCTTCAGGGGAGTGGCCTTGGCCCGGTCGGCCTGATCGCGAGTGATCGCGCCTGTTTCCACCATGGCGTCGAGCACCACGTTGCGGCGCTCCAAGGCGCGCTCGGGATGCCGGTAGGGCGACAGGAAACTGGGCCGCTGGATGATGCCCGCCAGCAGGGCACATTCCGACAAGCTAAGATTCCGGATGTCCTTGTTGAAGTAAGCATGAGAGGCTTCGCCAAAGCCCATGATGCTGAACGAGCCCCGCTGGCCCATGGGAACCTGGTTGGCATACATCTGAAAGATGCGCTGCTTGGAGAATTTCTGCTCCAGGTCGAGCGCGATCATCATCTCCGTCAGCTTGCGCTTGAAGGTCTTTTCCGGAGTCAGGAAAAACCCGCGTGCCAGTTGCATGGTGAGCGTCGATCCGCCCTGTCCGCGATGACCATGCAGGACGTCGGTCATGCCCGCCTCGACCAGCCGGTAGTAGTTCACCCCGCTGTGCTGAAAGAAGCGGCGGTCTTCGATGGCGACGACCGCGTTGACCAGGTCTTTCGGCAGCTCGTCGAACGTGATGAGCTGCCGCTTGGAGCGATCCTGTGCCTCGAAGAGTGCCGTCACCAGTTGCGGCTCGAGCTCATAGCCGTTGAGCGATTTGCCGCCACTGCTGATCTCGCTGACTTTGCCCCCGGAGAAGCGAATTGCGGCGTCTTCCGAAGCGTGAAACGATTGCGGGCCGGGTGAGATGTCGATCCGCGTTGGCGACCAACCGGAAGCGCCCGACCGGTGAGTCGTCTCGCCCCGCATCGCTGTAGCCCGCGCGGCGCAACTCGCCCGGCAATTTCCTGAGGAGTGGCTTTGTCTCCCACTTCCACCGTCTTCGGGCGGGCATAAATCCGGGCCGCGTTGCTGAAGATCGGACCGGCCATGCGGCGGTCTACAATGCGCTCGTACTTCACGTAGAAGTAGGCGAACACCACCACGAACAGCACTCCGGCAATGAGAAAGCCGGAAACGAACATTTTGACGACGGGATCGGAGAGCGAGAAATGATGGCTTTTCGCCGCAGGCTTGCGGGAGACTGCGGCGGCACGCGATGAAGCGCTCGACCTCCCACCGGGTACTTTGATCTTGATTGCCACGTTTAATGAATGCGCAGAGAGGCCGCCCCAGATAAGACGGCAAACCGCCGTATTTCGTTATCTGAAACGCCGATTTTCAGCGGCCGTTTTCCAACCTTTCCGCGGTTCGTAAGTGATTGCAGCGCCCGCAATTGCGAGACTTGCTGCCGGCGAACCGGGAGGCGAGACAAACCAGAGCAGTCTTTTATTGTAAACCATTACGGACCAGCTTTTCCCGGCTCAGTACAGGGTCTCGGCGAGCCTGCCGCTGGCGATCAACTCCGCAACCTTGGCAAAGTCCTTCGTCAGAATCCGGTCTTCGGTGATGGGGGCTGAAACCGCGCGGATGGAGGCATGGGCCGCTTCTTCCCGCTTGCTCGGCTTCAGCGGAGCCAGGAAGTCGATCGCCTGCGCCACCGCCAGGGCTTCGATGGCAAGAACGTTGCGCGTGTTGCCCACAATGCGCAGCAGCTTGTTCGCCGCCGTCATTCCCATCGAGACGTAGTCTTCCTTGTTGCCGGAGGTGGTGATGGAGTCCACCGAGGCCGGGTGTGCCCAGACCTTGTTCTCGCTGACGAGCGCTGCTGCCGTAACTTGCGGCATCATGAACCCGGAATTCAGACCAGCCCCGGGGGCGAGAAACGGCGGCAGGTTTTCATTGAGCGAGGGGTTTACCAGGCGCTCCAGGCGGCGCTCGGAAATGCCGGCCAGGGCACTGAGTGCGATGGCCAGGAAGTCGAGCGCAAAGGCGATGGGTTCGCCATGGAAGTTGCCGCCAGAGATGATGTCACCGAGCACCGGATCGCCGATCTTCGCCTGGGGTGCGCCCACTCTCTTTTCCTGCGGAAACACCAGTGGATTATCCACCGCCGAGTTCATCTCGATCTCGAAGACCTCGCGGCAATGGGCGATGGTATCGCGCACCGCGCCGTGCACCTGCGGGATGCAGCGCAGCGAGTAGGCATCCTGCACCTTGCCACACTGGCGATGAGACTCGCGAATCTGGCTGCCCTCCAGCATGCGCCGCAGGTTTTGTGCGACCAGCTTCTGTCCGGGATGCGGACGGGCCGCGTGAATGCGATCGTCGAAGGCCACGTCGGTGCCGCGCAAGGCATCGACACTCATGGCTCCGATGACGTCGGCGGTGTCGGCCAGGACCTCGGCCTGCAGGGTGGCGAGCAGGCCGACCGCCAGCATGCCCTGGGTGCCGTTGATCAGCGAAATCGTTTCCTTGGCTTCGAGCGCAAGCGGCCGGATATCGGCCTGCTTCAGCGCCGCCGCCGCATCCAGGCGCTTGCCCTGGTAGACGGCCTCACCTTCGCCGATCAGCACCAGCCCAAGATGAGCCAGCGGGGCCAGATCGCCGCTGGCGCCCACGCTGCCTTGCGACGGAATCACGGGATGCACGCCGCGATTGAGCATGTCGCAAAGCCGGTCGATGACCATCTCGCGCACCCCGGAGAAGCCCTTGGCCAGGGAGTTGGCGCGCAGCAGCATCATGGCGCGGCTGACTTCTTCCGACAGGGGCTCGCCGACCCCGACCGCATGCGAGCGCATCAGGTTGACCTGCAGCTTGCGGATATCGTCGCGCTCGATGCGAACGTCGCTGAGCTTGCCGACGCCGGTGGTGACCGCGTATCCGACCCGGTTGTTTTGCACCAGGTCTTCGACCACGGCACGCGCCCGGGCAACCGCGGTCCGCGCCTCGGGATCGAGCAGCACAGGACGGCGTTCGTAGACCACTTCGCGCACGTCACGCAGCGTCAGATCGTTTCCGTTGATATGGAGTGCTTTCACGGCGGTTCCTAGTAAACTCTCAGCTCTTGCCCGCCGCCTGCAGGAAGGAGGGCAGGTACTTCGGCGGCAGCGACATGCGGTTCAGCTCCGAATCAACCACGATGTGGATGGTTTCACCCTCAGCCAGCAACGTGCCGTCTTCCGCACGAATGATCTGATATCCGAAATGAAGCAGGGACTCGCGAACATTCAGCAGGCGGGTGTGAATCGCAATCAGATCGTCGTAGCGGGCGGGAGCCTTGAAGCGGCAGCGGATGTCCACCACGGCGATGTGAACGTGGTCTTCGGCTTCCATTTCCCGATAGGTGAAGCCGAGCTGGCGCAACATTTCGACGCGTCCCACCTCGAACCATATGATGTAGTTCGAGTGATAGACAACCCCCATCTGATCGGTTTCGGCGTAACGCACTCGGAGGCTGGTTTCGTACACCTGTGGCCACTTGGCAGGAACGTTCGCGGTCTTGCCCGGCATATTTACCAATTTACCAACTTATCACGCGGCCAGTCGTCGCTCGGTCACTCCTTGTTGGCGACCATCTGCCCTCGCGTCGGCTCGCCCAATTCGACCACTTTGCCGTCCGCGGTGTAATTGGAGAACTGCGCGGGCAAACTATTCGGGAAGGGAAGGCCTCGCGTGTTCTGCAGCCGGTATTCGACATGCGGCACCGAAGAGCTTCCGCTGTTGCCGCACTGCCCCAGAACGTCTCCCGCCTTCACTTTGTCGCCTCTCTTCACCTTCGTGCTGCCGTTCTTCAGTGCCGACAGCACCGAGAACTCACTATTGCCGTGGGCGATGACAACGTAATTGCCCTTGCCCGTTTCCATCATCGGCTTGCCCGGCTGACCGTCGGGATATCCGTCCTGCACCCGCACGACGGTACCTTCTCCCGGCGCGAGAACCGGCTGGCCGAAGCAATAGAAGTTTTCATTCTTGGTGGCGTCCTCGGCGAAGGGGCTGCCATCTTTCAACAGCACGAATACGCTGGCGTAGCGGCTGTCTTCCGAGGCCGCGAACCCATTGTCGAACAGGGTGCGCCCTCCCTGGTACACCATCCAGTTCGCCCTGGAAGGGAAGTCGGAGCTGGAGCCTTGTCTTTGTAGGTGGCATAAGTGTCGGGTGGAACATCGGGCGCGGATGCAAACCGTGGCGGCGAGTCGACCTGCCCCTGCTCGTCGATGGAGACGGCGGTTATGACCGGGGCCTTGGATTTGCTGAACTGAGACAGGCGCGTGTAGACGGTCGTAGGCCGCAGCATATTCGGCTCGAACGCCTCCGCAACGAGCTTGGTCTCGGTGCCCAGGGTGGTGGATAACTGCCGGGAAAAGGCAGCCATCTTCTCCGTGCTGCTGCTCTTCTTCATCTCCGGAGAAAACGTTGCATACAACAGGCTGGTCTTGGCATGGATCAGGTAGTCGCAGACCTCTCGCGCTCTCTGCTTGGCCGCCGCGCTCATCACCGGATATGGTTTGGGGGCCGACGGCTTCGCCACTGCCGGGGGAGCGGGTTTTGCCTCGCTGGGTGCGGGAGCGGTCGACTGCGTCTGCGCCAGCAGCAGAAACGGATACAACAAAATCGCAACGATGAGTTTCAAGTGACTCTTCACGGTTCACCCTTTCCACTGCGGCTTACGCTTTTCCAGGAATGAGCTTATGCCTTCTTTGAAATCTGCGGTGGTACGAATGTGAGAGTTCTCCTCCACCGCCTTCCCGATTTGGTCGTCGAGTTGAGCGGACGAAAAGGTCCGCAGCAGGCGCTTGGTCGCCAAAAGTGAAGCAGGACTGTTTTCCAGCAACGTCTGCGCCAGTTCCCGGGCACGGTTCATCAGCTCTTCCGGCGCGACCACCTCGCTCACCAATCCCATGCGGAAGGCTTCGTCGGCGGCCACAACGCGCCCGCTGAGCAGCAAGTCACGAGCGCGCTTCTCACCCACCTGCCTTAACAAAAATGTCGACACGATCGCCGGAAGAAATCCGATGCGCACCTCGGTGTAGCCGAACTTCGCCTCCGTCGAGGCCAGGGTGAAGTCACACAATGTGGCCAGCCCGCAGCCACCCGCAATCGCCGGCCCGTTCACCGCGGCGATGGTCACTCTGGGAAATTCGTAGATCGAGCGAAACAGGCCCGCCATGGTGCGCGAATCGGCCAGGTTTTCGTCCGCAGTGCGCCCGGTGATGGATCGCAGGTTGTCCAGGTCCATTCCCGAGCAGAACGACTTGCCATTCCCGGTAAGGATGAGAATCTGGGCTGCGGACTGTTCAACTTCCTCGAGAGCTCGCAACAGGTCCTCGATCAGTTCGTAGCTGATGGCGTTGCGCTTTTCGGGGCGGTTGAGCGTGATCGTGGTCAGCGGACCGTCGTGGCTGACGGTCAGCGTCGCGTACGGGCCATGGGGAGAAAGGCTCATATCAGCAGGTGCTAAGGTCTTGATTGCGTCTTGCGAGCCACCAGCTTAGTGCGAAAGCGGCAAAACGGAAAGGGAATTGAGCAGAGCGTCACTACCCCAGTTACATCTTAGGTCCACTGAATCGGTTAGCGATCTCCACCGCCTGCCGGAAGGGCGCCTCAATCGACCGCTTCAAGGGCGACTCGACGTCCCGCAAGCGCAGGGCCTCGAGCAGCTTTTCGGTTGGAACATTACCTACCAGCACATCCTGGGCAAAGGGGCATCCGCCCATGCCGCCGATGGCGGAATCGAACCGGCGGCAGCCCTCGTCATACGCCGCCAGGACCTTGGCCACCGCTTCGTCCGGCCGGCTGTGCAGGTGGACCCCGATTTCGATGCCGTCGTACTTTTCCATCACCAGGCCCATCAGGTCGGAGATCTGCTGCGGCGAGGCGAGCCCGACAGTGTCGGCCAGCGAGATGGCTTGCAAGTCCATGTCGGCCAGCAGGCTGATGCCTTCCAGTACCTCCTCCGGGTTCCACAGGTCGCCGTAAGGATTGCCGAACGCCATGGACACGTACGCGATGGTGTCGAGTCCACTCTCGTCGGCCTTCTGCTTGATTTTTTCCAGGATGTCGAGGTTCTCTTCCAGGCTCTGGTTCTGGTTGTTCTTGAGGAAGGTTGGCGAGAGCGAGTAGGGGAAGCCCAGGGTGCGAACCGCGTCGGTGGAGATGGCCCGTTCGGCGCCCCGTTCATTCACCACGATGCCGATAATCTCGACGTCGTCGGGCGGATCGAGTTCGCTCAACACGGTTTCGGAGTCGGCCATCTGCGGCACGGCTTTGGGCGAGACGAACGATACCGCGTCGATATGCTTGAACCCCGAATTGATGAGCGCCTGCAGGTACTCGACTTTGATCGCAGTGGGAATCTGTCCAGGCAAACCCTGCCAGGCGTCGCGCGGGCACTCAATCAGTTTGATGGATTCAGGCATAGCTTAGGTCTGCAAAACCCCCACGCTAAACTTGGGAACCTCGGGATTCAGCGATGCCGCTTCCAGCGCGGTGATGATCGCATCGCGCGTCTCCGCCGGGTCGATAATCTTGTCGATCCATAGCCGCGCCGCGCCGTAACGCGGGTCCATCTGCTGGTCGTAGGTTGCCTTCACTTCGTCGTACAGCTTCTTTTCGTCTTCCTCGCTCAGCTTCTTGCCGCCGCGCTCCAACTGTTTGATCTTGATCTCCACCAGCGTTCCGGCCGCCGACGCGCCGCTCATCACCGCATATTTTGCGGTCGGCCAGGCAAACAAGAAACGCGGATCGTAGGCCTTTCCGCACATGGCGTAATGACCAGCGCCGAACGAGCCGCCCACAATCACTGCGATCTTCGGCACCACCGAATTCGACACCGCGTTCACCATCTTTGCCCCGGCGCGAATGATGCCGCTCCACTCTGCATCGCGGCCCACCATAAAGCCGTTCACGTCGTGCAGGAAGACGAGCGGCACCAGGTTCTGGTTGCAGTCCATGATGAAGCGCGCCGCCTTTTCCGCCGACTCGGTGTAAATGACCCCGCCGAACTCGATGCGCTTGTTGCCGGAGCGATCGACCTGCTGCACGTGCGTCTTCTGATTGGCCACGATGCCCACCGCAAAGCCACCAATGCGGGCGAAGCCGCACAGCACCGTTTCGCCGTACTCCGGCCGGTACTCGTCGAAGCGGCTGCCATCGACGATGCGGGCGATGATTTCCTTCATGTCGTATTGCCTGGCCGGGTCGCTATCGAAGATGCCGTAGATTTCCTCCGCCGGATACAGCGGCTCCTGCGAGGCCTTGCGATCGAAGACGCCAAGTCTGGCGGTTGCCCATCTTGTCCACCAGCGAGCGGATACGTGCGATGCAAGCTTGGTCGGTGGGCTCCCGGTAGTCGACCGTCCCGCTGATCTGGGCGTGCATGGCGGCGCCGCCCAGCTCCTCGGCGGAATACTTGGCCCCGATGGCGGCCTGTACCAGTGCCGGCCCGGCCAGAAACAGCCCGCTGCCTTCGGTCATCAGCACGTGGTCGCACATGACGGGCAGGTATCCGCCGCCTGCCACGCACATCCCCATGATGGCGGCGATTTGCGGAATGCCCATGGCCGACATAACGGCGTTGTTGCGGAAGACGCGGCCGAAATCGTCGGTGTCCGGGAAGACGTCCTCCTGCAGCGGCAGGAAAACGCCCGCGGAATCGACCAGGTAGATCGTCGGGACGTGGTTGTCGATGGCGATGTTCTGCGCCCGAATGACCTTCTTCGCCGTCATCGGGAAAGAACGCGCCGGCCTTTACCGTGGCGTCGTTCACGATGAGCATCACCAGCCGTCCCTGCACCCGCGCCAGTCCCGTCACCACTCCCGCTGACGGCGCACCCCCCCACTCTTCGTACATGCCCCAGGCGGCGTAGGCGCCAAGTTCGAAGAACTCCGTGCCTTCATCGATCAGCAGCGCGATGCGTTCCCGCGCGGTCAGACGCCCCTTTTTATGTTGCGATTCGATGGCCTTGTCGCCGCCGCCTTCGCGGATGACCTGCTCCTCGTTGCGGACACGGGTGACCAGCTCAGCCATGGTGTGGAGGTTTCGCTCGAAGCCTGGCGAGTCGGTCTTAATTTTGCTTTCGAAACGCGCGTTGGGGGTGTGGTCGCTCATCCTGACTCTTTACGGTGCTGGGGAAACCGATAACGATAAAGCAGCGTGGCGAAGTGTGCAAACCGTGTCCACCTCGCTAGCGCCACTCCCCCAGGATATGGGCGATGGTTGGAGCACGCGCCTTAGCTTGAGGCTCTGGAAGTTCGCGGACTAACTCGACGCTGTTTTGAAAGGGCACGGCTTCAGCCGTGCCGCAAAAACACATGCATAGGCGTGGCTTTAGCCACTGAGGTGACGACGTTCTCCGCAAACTTACGAGGTGATGGCATGAATTCGCGGTGACACCACCAGACCTAGCGGCCCGACTATTCTGCTGATGCCCTTGACCGGCCTCCCTGCATCCTGGCGCATTGTCTTAGCTGGCGGCCGGTAGCTGGCAGCTGATAGCTGACAGCTTCTACCATGTGTACTTCTGCTCCGGCTCCTGGCTGGCAGCTTCGCCCGTCACTTGTTGTTTCCATTGCTGTGGGCTCGCCGTCTTCAGTCCATCCACATTCGCCGCCGCCAGGATCAGCGCCCGGTACGCTCCCATCCACGGCAGCTTCAGGATCGACGCATCCGGCTTCTCCGCCGCATTCACCAGCGCGATGGCCTGGGCCTTCCACTCCGCCGCAGGAGCGCTGCCCTGCTGCAAATACTGCAATGCCTCCAAGCCCGTTGCGCCCAGTTGCGACAACTGCGTTACTCGGGCTTGCGAATCCGCCAGTAGCGGGGCCGTTGGCCACCATCTCCGGCGTACGCTTGCGGCATCTGCCGCCACTGCACGAAGAGCTGCGCCAGCGAATCTCTTCCCGCCGCGAACTTCGGCGCGTCACTCAACAACTGCTCCACCGTCGCATTGAACGTCCGCCGAAACTGCGGATCGGGCACCGCCGCATCCGTCACGTGCACCAGCGGATCGAACACCGTGCCTTCGCGAATCTCTTGCCGTACCGCCACGCTCTCGGGTGCGGCCACTTGCGCCAGCATGCCCAGCGGGCCTAATTCGCGCGTCCCCGTGGCTTGCCGCAGCAACTTCCCGGTGCCGGCGAGATTCTCCAGGCCATCCTGCTCCAGTCCCACATTGATCACGTCCAGCCGCCGGTACATGTCCGCCACATCGCGCACATCGCGCGGCGACCAGAACCGCTCCGCGATCGCCGCCGTGCGTGGCCACACCCGGCTGTCGATGATCTCCGGCGAAAGATACTCGCCCCAGGCGCACGCCTCGCCACCCAGAATCCGCTTGGCCTCCTCCGGACTGAGAGTGGTGTCCGAGCGGCACCGGGTCAGCCAAATAGACATAGTCCGCCGGCGCCATGTGATCCAGGTAGTACGCGGTTGACCAGATCGCCAGGTGTCCCTGCTGCGCCGCGTCCGCCAGCGATTGCCTGCCGTGCCAACCCTGTACCACCGCGTCCTTCGGAAGCTCGGGGGTCAGGATCTCGTCCCAGCCGATCACCCGCTTGCCGTGCTTCTGCACGATCTCCCGCACCCGCTGGCTGAAGTACGTTTGCAGTTGCGCAGTCGTAGTGAATCCATGCTTCTGCATGAACTCCTGGATCTTCGGATTGGCCTTCCACTGCTTGCCGTTGTTCTCGTCGCCACCGATGTGCATGAATTCGTCGGGAAACAACTGCGCCATCTCGCCCAGAAATCCGTCGAGAAATTTGTAGATTTCGTCGCGCGTCGGGTCCATCGTCGGATCGAACACCCCGAACTTGCGCTCGATCTGGTACGGCCCGGGCGCGCTCGCCAGCTCCGGATAGCCTACAAACCACGCCGTCGTGTGCCCCGGCATATCGAACTCGGGCACCACCCGCACGCCGCGCGCCGCCGCGTAATCCACCACTTCGCGCACCTGTTCCTGCGTGTAGTACAGCCCGTCCGATCCCATCTCCTGCAGCCTGGGATACTTCTTGCTCTCTACCCGAAAGCCCTGGTCATCCGACAGGTGCCAGTGCAGCACGTTCATCTTCACCGCGGCCAGCCCGTCGATGTTGCGCTTGATGACCTCGACTGGCTGGAAATGCCGGCCCACGTCGATCATCAGCCCACGCCAGGCAAAGCGTGGCTCATCTTCAATCGTGACCAGCGGCAGGTAATATCCATCCTTGTCGGCGGACACCAACTGCAACACCGTCTCCAACCCGCGCAGCGCGCCCAGTGACGTATTCGCCCTCAGAGTCGCGCCGGTTGCGGTGATCGCCAGCGAGTACGATTCGTCCTCACCCAGCTTGGGATAGCGCTCGCCCAGCGACTCCACCTGCACCGTCAACTTCGCTGGCTGACCTGCTTTCGCCACGCCCGGAATCAGCACTATCCCGGTGCGTCCGGCAATGCGTTGCTGCATCCGCTGCACCGCGGCTTCGAGCCGCGCGTCCGATTTGCCCGCCATGCCAACTGTGAACGAAGCATCCAGTGACAGCCGGCCCGGCTGCGTCTGCACCGAGGCGGGGAAGGGCATCAGGTTCAGCAGGGGAGTGCTGGTTGTTGTCTGCTGGGCCGAGAGAGAAAGCAGTGGCAGGAACAGGAGCGCAATCAGGATTCGCATAAGTTTGAGGAAGACACAAGGGCTTCGCCGGCTACGCAAAAACATTGTCCGCTCAGTTTCTCGAAGGGGCGCGGCTTCAGCCGCGCCGTTACGTCTTGTATCCTTGTCATCCCCGGCGGACTTTAGTCCGCGTGGGACCGGCCTTTCCAATTTTTTCCGCAGCCTGTTCGCCTCGCCGTACTGCCAGTGTAGCCGCTCTGGGGCCAAATTGAGCAATGATCGAATATGATTATTTTTATGATCGTTTTTGCTCGAATCTGATGCATAATACTAACAGCCGGTTGCAGCGACCCCCCTGGCTTTGCGGGGACGGAATTTTCCCCGGCATTGCAGAAATGTTGTGGAATCCAGGGAGTCTGCCCGCAAATACAATCGTTGGCTGGAGGCGCATGCGTTCTATGTCGCACTTGCAAGTGTCAAATCGCTATTCGGGCAAGTTCCCCTACCTTATGTTGAAGGAAGTCTATGAGCAGCCCGAAGCCATCCGGCAAACCATCGAGCAGCACATTGACCCGGCGACCGGTACCGTCCGCCTCGACCGCTTTCCCTTTTCCGCCGAAGACGTCGCCGAACTGCATCGCGTCACCATCGTCGCCAGCGGAGCTAGCCGCCACGCCGGGCTTTGCGGCAAGCTCATGATTGAGGAACTCGCCGGCATTCCCGTCGAAGTCGAACACGCCAGCGAATACGGCTACCGCAAGCCGCTCAATGGCGGCGGCGGGCTCGTCGTCGCCATCACCCAGTCCGGCGAAACCGCCGACACCACCGCCGCCCAGCGCATCGCCACGGAATACGGCTTCAAGACGCTCTCCATCTCCAACGTCGTCGACTCCACCATCGCCCGCGAAGCCGACGCCAACCTCTTCACCTGGGCGGGAAAAGAAGTGGCCATCCCCGCCACCAAGAGCTTCACCACGCAGCTCACGGCACTCTATCTTCTCGCGCTCTTCCTCGCGGAGAAGCGTGGCACCCTTAGCGCAACCCAGGTTGCCTCCCGGGTCAAGTCCCTGGCGCAGCTTCCCGGCATCCTCAGCAACTTGCTCGACCACTTCGATCGCCAGGCCGAAGTCATCGCTCGCGACTTTCACACCGACCAGACCTTCGTCTTCCTTGGACGCGGGGTTCACTACCCCATCGCGCTCGAAGGCGCTCTGAAGCTGAAGGAAATCTCCTACGTGCACGCCGAAGGCTACCCCACTGGGGAGTTTCGTCACGGCCCAACCGCGCTCATCGATGAGAACTTGCCGGTCGTGGCCATCCTCACTCGCGACACCCACGATCCCGAATCCATGGTGCGCTACGAAAAGTCGGTTTCACTGTTGCATGACATACGCCAGCTCTCCAGGCGGCAAATCCTCGTCGCTTCCGACGATGACCATGCCCTCCAGAAGCTTGGCCTCCCGTGCTTCCTGCTACCCGCCATGGACGAACTTCTGCAGCCCATCCTCGAGATCGTTCCCCTGCAGTTGCTGGCCTATCACATCGCCATACTCAATCACCTGGATGTGGATCGTCCACGCAACCTGGTCAAATCGGTCACCGTGGACTGAACCCGGGCGGGGTGAATTACGAAGACCCTGGTGTGGCCAGTTTGAGGCGACGGATGCTATGCGCCATTCCGCGCCTTGAAGCAGCCGGTGCAGGATTTTTCTCCCCTCTTCGCTATTGATCGAATATGATCGTCTGATCCAGCAGCGTGCGGGAGCTGTCGATGCCAAACAAACGCGTCTCTGTGCTGAACGAAGAGCGCCGGCGCGCCATCGTCGACTACATAAACCAGAATGGCCGCGCCCTGGTGCGCGATCTGGCCAGGAAGTTCGGCATCTCCGAAATTACCATCCGGCGCGATCTCGAACTCCTGCACAGCCGCGGTCTCCTCTACCGCACTCACGGAGGGGCCCTGCCCATTCGCGCCGGCGCCGAAAGCGACCGCAATCTCACCGAACGCGAATTGCAGCATCCCCGCGAGAAGATGAAGATCGCCGAGGCTGCCGCCAAGATGGTGCACGAAGGCCAGTCCATCGTGCTCGACTCCGGCAGTACCACCACCGCCATCGCCCGCGCCCTGCGCGAGTTTCAGCAGTTGACCGTCATTACCAACGCGGTCAACATCGCCAACGAACTCGCCGGCAGCAAAGTCGACGTCATCCTCACCGGCGGCATGCTGCGCAAGCACTCCTACTCGCTCGTCGGCCCCATCGCCGAGGAGAGCCTCCGCCATCTCAAGGCCGACATCCTCTTCCTGGGCGTTGACGGCTTCGATACCGCATCCGGTGTCTCCACCCCTAACCTGCTGGAGGCGCAACTCAATCGCCTCATGGTGCAGATGGCCTCGCGGGTGGTGGCGGTCTGCGATTCCACCAAGTTCGGCCGCTCCAGCCTCTCCTCCATTGTTCCCATCTCCAGCATTCACCACGTCATCACTGACAAGCAGATTGGCAAGCCCGACCTGCGCGCTCTGAAGCGGGCCGGCATCGAGATCACCCTCGTCTAGCCACACCCCAAGGGAACTCCCTCTTGCATTCTCCCCCGCGTCTGTTATCTTGTCATGCAAAACACCGGCACGTTGATGGGGAGAGCGCTGCGAAAAAACGCTTACTAGAGTTATTGCTGGCAGGTTACCTTGCATCCTTCGTCTCCAGAGGGCCGGCCAGTACCGTGTTACTCCACTAAGAAGGGTAGTTGGCGCGAAATGTCGCGACCGTACCCACTTAAGTTGCACAAAACACTAGCTCTCAAGTAGTATTCTGCCACTTCTTCATAGTTTCATCTGGCCAAGCCCCCTTTAAAGGAGAGCACTTCATGTCTTCCTCTATCCCCCGTTCGTCACAGTCCATTTGGGTACTGGCGGCGATCCTGATTACTTTCACCATTACTTTCACCCCGACACTCACGGCCCAGACCAACCAAGGGCCCACAACCATTCGTCAGAATGTGAACCACGATATCTCGCCATCCCTGCGCGACATGGCAAGCAATGCCCCCGCCGCCAGCCTGACCATCCAGGAAGCTGAGCCCATGCGGCATATCCCGCTTCCTCAAGGGCTGGTGTCCCTGCAAGACGATCCTCTGCGCCAGAGTTTCATGCCCGTAACCGGCAATAGTCCCGTCGTCTTACAGAGTTTCGAAGGTCTCGGTAAAGGTCAGTACGGATTCACCGTCACCAGCGCTCCACCCGACACCAACGGGGCCGTGGGCGCAACTCAGTATGTGCAGTGGGTCAACCAGTCTTTTGCTGTCTTCGATAAGGCGACCGGCAATTTGCTGCTGGGGCCGATTGCCGGCAACACTCTGTGGTCCGGTTTCGGAGGCGGCTGCCAGATAAATAACAATGGCGATCCCGTCGTGCTCTACGACAAACTGGCGAACCGCTGGGTGATGAGCCAGTTCTCGGTCTCGAGCACTCCCTACCTGCAATGCATCGCAGTTTCGCAGACCTCCGATGCCACGGGAGCCTGGTACCGCTACTCGTTCCAGTACTCCAACTTCGACGATTACCCCAAGATGGGAGTATGGCCCGACGCTTACTACGAAACCTTCAACATGTTCGATAACGACGAATTGTTCGTCGGTTCCGACGCCTGTGCCTACGACCGCGACGCGATGCTCGCTGGACAGGCGGCAACCCAGGTCTGCTTCCAGCAGAATTCTTCCGTCGGTGGCCTGTTGCCCGCTGACCTGGACGGCACCACGCCTCCTCCTGATGGCTCGCCCAACTACATGCTGTACATCGGCAGTAATGCCCTCAATTTGTACAAGTTTCACGTCGACTTCGTCACCCCGTCCAACTCCACCTTCACCGGACCAACCGTCATCAACGTCGCCGCCTTCAGCCCGCTCTGCGGCGGAGATACGTGCGTTCCGCAACCCGGCACCAGCAACCAGCTCGACTCCCTGGCCGACCGCCTCATGTACCGCTTGGCCTACCGCAACTTCGGCGCTTACGAGTCGCTGGTGGTCAACCACTCCGTGGCTGCCGGTAGCAGTGGCGGCATTCGCTGGTATGAAATCCAGAATCCCAGTGGCACGCCGGTCGTGGCTCAGCAGTCAACCTTTGCTCCCGACAGCACCTATCGCTGGATGGGCAGCGTCGCCATGGATCAGCTCGGCGATCTTGCCGTCGGTTACAGCTTTTCCAGCAGCTCGATCTATCCCTCCATCGCCTTCGCCGGCCGTCTGGCGACGGACCCGCTCAGTACCTTGCAGGCAGAGACGACCATTGTCTCCGGGGCCGGTTCGCAGACCAACGGACTGACCCGCTGGGGCGATTACAGCGCCATGACCGTCGATCCGGTGGACGACTGCACCTTCTGGTTCACCACCGAATACCTGCAGACCAGTTGGGCCTTCAACTGGAACACCCGCATCGCGAATTTCAAGTTCCCCAACTGCGGCGCTCTCGTCACCCTGGCGCCTACCAGCCTCGCCTTTCCCAGCCAGGTCGCCGGCACCGCCAGTGCGCCGCAAACCATCACGTTAAGCAACCTTCAGGCTACGGCGCTTACCGGAATCAGCATCGCCACCACTGGCGATTTTGGCCAGACTAACAATTGCGGCGCCTCGCTGGCAGCCAATAGCTCCTGCACCATCAATGTAACGTTCACCCCCACGCAATGCGGCGCGCGCGCGGGCACGCTCACAGTGACCGACAGTGCCGGGTCGCAATCTGCCAACCTGACCGGCACCGGCATTTCGGGCGTGTCGCTCAACCCGGCAGCCCTGGCCTTCGGCAATCAGGGCCTCAATACCACGAGCACCCTGAGAGGGGCGACCCTAACCAATAATCAGTCGGGCTCTCTAACCGGCATCGCTCTCTCCTTCACCGGGGCCAACCCCGCCGACTTCGCGCAGAACAACAACTGCACCACCTCGTTGGCAGCTAACGCCAGCTGCACCATCAACGTAACCTTCAAGCCGGCTGGTTACGGCGCCCGATCCGCTACCCTCACCGTGACCGATTCCGCCGGCGCCCAGACCGTCGCCCTCACCGGTACCGGTACTGACATCATTCCGCCAACCACGCATGTCACCGCTCCGGCCAACGACGCCACCGTCTCCAACACGGTCACCGTGACCGCGACGGCCTCCGACAATGTTGGTGTGACCTCGGTACAGATCTACATCGACGGCACGCTCGCCGGCTCCGACGCCACCTCACCGTACACCTACTCCTGGAACACCACCACTTACGCCAATGGCTCGCACACCATCTGCTCCAAGGCCTATGATGCCGCCGGAAACTTCGGCACGTCGACGACCGTTACCGTGACCGTGAATAATTCCTCAAACCAGCTCATCACCAATGGCGGCTTTGAAACCGGGACCCTGACTGGCTGGAGCGCCACCGGCGTTTACCTGCCCTTCGTGACCACCGCCCAGAAGCACGGCGGCAATTACAGTTCGCAATTGGGTGCAACTGTGCTGCCGGAACCAAACGGAAACTCATCGCTGTACCAGACCGTCACCATTCCCAGCACTGCTACCAGTGCCACCCTGACGTACTGGTACTTGCCGGTCAGCGCCGACGTCATCCGATACGACTGGCAGGAGGCCCAGGTACAGAACGCTTCTGGCGTAATGCTGGCGCAGATCATGAAGGTCTGCTCCAACACTCGTCGAGTGGACCCAGGTGACCTACAACTTGCTTCCGTATAAAGGACAAACCATACGGATTTACTTCAATGTGCACGAGGATGGCGACCCGTACGGTGCGGAAACCGCCATGTATCTGGATGATGTCACCGTCGTCACCAACTAGAGCGCGGCGATGAGAGCTGCGTAACTTAGGGGAAGCTCGGAACAAGTCGAGTCTCAGGTAGAGCCGGCTTTCTTCCGAGCTTCCCCCGAGACGCCGAAGGGCCGGCATCTGAGCCGTTGCAAACGCTCGCATGCTTCCCCCGAAATGGGTCCAGCGCTCCCGCCGCCGGATCGGCCCATCTTGCCAACTTGTACAATGAAGAGTTTCCTTCCCGTTCAAATCGCCAGCTGAAGGAGTCTGTTCTTGATCGCACGTTATACCCGGCCGGAAATGGGCCGCATCTGGAGTGACGAAAACCGCTTTAGGACCTGGCTCGATGTGGAGATTGCTGCGACCGAAACCCTCGCCGAGGCCGGCATCGTGCCGCAGTCGGCGGCCAAGGCCATTCGCGAAAAGGGCGGCTTCGAAGTCGCGCGCATCAACCAGATCGAAGCCGAGGTGAAGCACGATGTCATCGCCTTCACCACTGCGGTCGCCGAGAAGGTCGGGCCGGAATCGCGCTGGCTGCACTATGGCTTGACCTCGAACGATGTAGTCGATACCGCGCAAGCGCTGCTGGTGAAGCAAGCATCGGCGATCATTCGGGAGGACTTGCAGAAGCTCGCCGAAGTGCTGCGGCGGCGGGCCTTCGAGTTCAAGGACACGCCTCAGATCGGGCGCACCCACGGCATTCACGCCGAGCCCATCACCTTCGGATTGAAGCTGGCGAACTGGTACTCCGAGGTGCAGCGCGACATCGAGCGCTTCGCCATGGCGGCCGAGCAGATGCGTGTCGGCAAGCTCTCAGGCGCCGTCGGCAATGGAGCGCACCTGGAACCGGAGTACGAAGAGCAAATCTGCCAGCGCCTCGGACTGAACGTGGCAGCGGTCTCAAGCCAGGTGATCCAGCGCGACCGGCACGCGTTCTACGTGGCGACACTGGCGGTGATCGCCTCCACGCTGGACAAGATTGCGACCGAGATTCGCCACCTGCAGCGTACTGAGGTTCGCGAGGCGGAAGAATTCTTCAGCGAGAAGCAAAAGGGCTCATCGGCGATGCCGCACAAGCGCAATCCGGTGACCTGCGAACAGATCAGCGGGCTGGCGCGCGTGGTGCGCGCGAACTCGCAGGCGGCCCTGGAAAACGTGGCGCTGTGGCATGAGCGCGACATCTCGCACTCGTCGGTGGAGCGCGTGATTCTTCCGGACTCAACCATTCTGGTGGACTACCTGCTGAGCAAAACAACCAACCTCATCGACACCATGTTCGTGTATCCCCAGCGCATGCTGAAGAACCTGGAATCGACGGGCGGATTAGTCTTTAGCGGACAACTGCTGCTCGACCTGGTCGAAGCCGGCGTGCTGCGCGAAGACGCTTATCGGTTGGTCCAGGCCAACGCCATGAAAGCGTGGAAAGAAGACCTGAACTTCCGCGAGCTGATCCTGAACGATCTCGAAATTACCTCGAAGGTAAAGCGCGAAACCCTGGAGCACGCTTTCGACCTGCGGCGGCCGCTGCGCAACGTCGACAAGATCTTCCAACGAGTGTTCGGGAGTGGGTAGCGGGTCACGTCAGCGTTGCGAATGATATGGCGATTTCGCGGGAGTAATACATCAAATTCCAATGAGATCCCGCCTCGCCACGGCGACGTCTGGTGCGCCGTTCCTTGTCATTCGTGGCCCCAAGTGTTCAAGCAGTCCCTCGCCGCCATCGCCACTACCCAACGCCTGCCTGAGGAGTACTGAGGGGTACTGCCGGTACGGCACTCTGGACTTGTCGGTAACCACGTGCAATACGGACGACAATCACACTTGTGAAGACCCCTGCCAAAGTTTCTTTGCTCCACGTGAACGCGCTTCAGGTAAAGCTAGCGCTAATCAGGACTTACCTCTTATGCTCTGTTCAGTCATGAATTTGAACTTCCGGGTTCAGGGTTGGCGCGCCCAACAGTTCGCACCAGGCAGGCATCGTGACTTTCGACCTCGGTAGAACGACCAACGGATCGCATGCGTGTCGTAGCGCTCGTTGGCAAACGGCTTCAATCAACTTTGTATTCGTCTGCGCCGTACTAACAGGATCATGGGGTTCTTCTCAGACAAGCGAAACGCCGAATGGTATACAGCAATCCGAGGATACAAGCACTCAAAGTTACTATGCGAATGCGCATCCCTACTTGGAACAGCCCTTGCAACAACTCGTCAAACTGATTCCGGAACTGAAGCACCTTCAGCCTGCACCAGATCAGCAAGCCCTGCCCGTGATCCTGCAGAAGACGGGTCTCCGAGTGGACGATTTCTTCAGCAACGTTGTCGATCTCATTGCTCACGAAAAAATTAGACAGGCGAGGGTGGATAACCGAGGCGCCGTCACCTCGAGTCAGGATACTCGCGACAACTATTTGGTCGTTCTTCGCAGCGATGAAGGCAGGCGACGCCTCGATGAATACCGCATGGACTCTAAAGGGAACCATCTGGAGCAAGTGGGTCTGGACGAGGGCTACATGATCACCTCTGGCTTTGCGATGAGCTGTATTTATTTCGCAACTGTCATGCAAGCGCACACGGCATTCCGCTATCTGGGGGATCAACGGGTTGACAAACATAATACCTATGTCGTGGCCTTTGCCCAGCGGCCAAGTGAGACCAATCCCACTGGAGCGACGAAAGTACAACAAGGTAGAACCGTACACATACTTATGCAGGGAATTGCGTGGGTGGACAAGAACAGTTTCCGGATCGTTCGACTGCGGGCCGATCTTCTCATGCCCCGTCCCGAGATTGGACTTGATCGGCAGACAACAGATGTGGCTTTCAGCGAAGTGCGGCTTCGGGACATCGCGGCTCCCTTGTGGCTACCGAGCGCTGTTAAGGTTTACACCAGAGTGCACGGCCATAACTTCGAGAATGAGCACCACTATACCGGCTATCAGCGCTATCGAGCATCGGCCAAGGTTGTCGTGCCGCAGTAACCCCGGCCACATTTCGGTTTCCTGAGCTGCCTTCATCTCATAACTTCGCACAGCGACATACGATTCAAACGAGAAGATTAAGATAACTGTCGTGAACAGCCCGCTACACGCGCTATCCGAAGAATCTCCCATGCCCACGAGGCTTCAATGCCTGAGGATACTTTCGCGCGGGTTCAAGAATCCTGAACGAAAGGCGAACCGCGAATAGCGATGAGCCCCTACTCCAGCCGGTTGATGATCGAGGCCACATATCCCGCGCCGAAGCCGTTATCGATATTGACCACGGTGACGTTCGAGGCGCAGGAATTCAGCATCCCGAGCAAGGCAGTCAGTCCCTTGAACGATGCGCCGTACCCAACGCTGGTTGGCACGGCAATTACGGGTACGCCGACCAGTCCACCCACAACGCTGGGCAACGCTCCTTCCATTCCTGCACAGACGATCACAACCCGCGCCTGCGTCAGCAAAGCATGGCGCGCCAGCAGCCGATGGATGCCGGCGACGCCAACGTCATAGACGTGCTGCACTTCGTTGCCCATGACCTGAGCGGTTACGACGGCTTCCTCGGCAACCGGAATATCGCTGGTACCTGCGGAGACGACGACGATGCGGCCCTTGCCGTGAATGGTTTCATCCCGCACCAGCGTGATGGCGCGCGCCAGCGGATGAAACTCGGCTTTGCGAAACTTGCGCTTGACTGCGCGGAACTGCTCGGCCGTGGCCCGCGTAGCCAGTACGTTGTTGCCGTGCTTCGCCAGCCTGGCGAAGATCTCGGCCAGGTGCACTGGCTCTTTCCCCGGACCGAAGATGACCTCCGGCACGCCTACCCGCAGCGAACGGTGGTGATCGACGTTGGCGAAGCCCAGGTCTTCAAAGGGCAGATGGCGCAACTGCTGCACCGCTTCGTCGGGCGAGAGCTTGCCGCTTTTCACCTGCTGGAAAAGCTTCTTGATGGAGTCGGAGTTCATGGGCCAGTCAGAATGATACGATGAAGGCGAATCGCGCGAGTCACGCCTTTGCTGCAATGCTTCGAAACTTCAGCGCACCACCCGGAACTCTGACCGTCGCCATCACCGGCGCCAGCGGCTCGATTTTCCCCAAACATCTGCTGGATTTACTGGAGCGCGACCAGCGGGTGGGGACGATCAACCTGATCCTCTCCGACGGCGGCCTGCGCGTGATGGCTGAGGAGTTGGACGTTTCCGGCCGCAACGAGGTCGTCGCCAAGCTGCTGGGCCGCGCGTCCACCAAGATTCGCCAGCAGAACAACTCCGATATCGGAGCCAACGTCGCCAGCGGCTCGTATCCGGCGGACGCCATGATCGTTCTACCGTGCAGCATGGGAACCCTGGCACGCATCGCCAACGGCATGGCGATCCAGTTGATCGAACGCGCTGCTGACGTTTGCCTGAAGGAGCAGCGGCCATTGGTGCTTTGCGTGCGCGAGACGCCGTTCAACCGCATTCATCTGCGCAACATGACCCTGGCCGCAGAAGCTGGCGCGACCATTTTCCCTGTCATCCCAGCGTTCTACTTTCGCCCCAACTCGACCGACGAAATCGCCCGCGAGTTCGCCAACCGCGTGCTGGCTCACATCGGGCTGCCGCAAGCCGACGCCTACCAGTGGAAGCCTGAGTAGAGCGTGTTTCATAAATAGTTGTGGGAAGGGGCGCGGCTTCAGCCGCGCCGTCACCGGCCTTCAAGACTGGGCTTTACAGGTTGCGGAAAAATTGATTCCGGGGTAGAGCTGGCCTTCAGGCCAGCGTCCTAAGGCCTTTATTTTTGTCATCCCACGCGGACTTTAGTCCGCGTGGGACCTGCTTTTCCGGTTTTTCCGCAGCCTGTTTTCGCCCCTGAGGGAATCGCCCGTTCGAGGCAGATTGATTCTTGAGGCAAGGTAACAAGCTCTAGTCTTACGAAAACTCGCTGCCACTTTCGTAGACTGTTATGGCCGCTTGCCTTGAGCGTGCTGGCTTGCCCGCGTATCCTTGGTACAACAACTTCTGAAGGAACTTTTGCGCTATTCATGATTGGGAGGAATGTCTTGTTCTCCGCTGCACGAAATCGCCTGGCTTCCGCCCTGGCGCTTGGGCTTTGCGTGCTGAGCCTGTCTCTCACTGTCTGGGCCCACGCCATCTTGATGGACTCAACCCCGCAACAGAATTCCACCGTGAAAGGGCCGGATTTTGCAGTCACCTTACGCTTTAACGTGCGCATTGATGGCAGCCGTTCGCGGGTGCAACTGCTGGGACCCGACGGTTCGGTAACCGTGCTGAAGCTGGCCAAGCAGACCACTCTCGACGTGTTGCAATCCAGCGTTTCCGGGGTGAAGCCGGGCGCATACCAGCTCAAATGGCAAGTGCTCGCCTCCGATGGGCACATGAGCAGCGGCTTAGTGCCATTTACGGTGAATTAGCCGCTCCATGCAGCAACTTGTCGATCTCTTCGGTTTCCTGTCGGTTGTCCTGCGGGCGGCAACGCTTGTCTTTCAGTCGCTGCTGCTGGGCGGAGTCGTCTTCCTGCTTTGGGTGGCGCGGGATACTCCGGGAACAGCACAGCAGATGGCGAAGCTGCGCTCCAGCGCCTGGCGGTTGTTCCGCGCCAGCGTGATCGGCCTGGCTATCGCCCAGGTGCTCTACCTGTACGTGAACTCCGCCGTGCTGATGGCAACCGCTGAAATTCCCTTCCGGGAAGTGATTGGCGCGAATTTCTTCATTTCGGGCAGCATCGTCCTGGCGGCCACAGCGATCATAGGCGTGCTGGCACGTGAGGGCTCGCGAGTCTCCCGCTGGTTGCTGCCCGTTGGCGTAGCCATTGTGTTGGGAGCCTCGGTGATGACCAACCATGCCGCGTCGCGCATGGAAGGCCGCCCCTTGCTGATCGCGCTCTCGCTGGTGCATGAAGCGGCCACCGGATTCTGGATTGGCGGCCTGCCCTTCCTCGTCCTCGGATTGTGGCGTATCAAAGAGCCTCTCCCCCGCCTTCACCTGACCGAGCGCTTCTCGCGCCTGGCGCTGTTCAGCGTTGCGCTCATTGCCATCAGCGGCCTCAGCCTGAGCCTGGAATATATCGGCTCGTGGCGCGCGGTGATTGGCACTGCCTATGGCGTGATGGTCAGCGCCAAGGCGCTGATGCTCGGAGTGTTGATGATCCTGGGCGGCATCAACTTTCTGCTGTTGCGTAGCGCCGACAAAGCTCAAGTCATGCCCCGCTTGCGGCGGCTCATCGAAGCCGAAGTTGGCATCGGGATCACGGTCATCCTCACGGCCGCGTCGTTAACCTCGCAGCCGCCGGCGGTAGACCTGCCCAACGATGTCGTTACCTGGCATCAGATCGTGCAACGCTTCCGGCCGGTTTGGCCTCGGCTGGCGTACACCCAGGTGGCCGAAGCCGGAACTCCGCCCGCCCAGAGCGCTGCCGCCAGTGACGCCCCTTCGGGCAATCCCACCGCGGTTAATGTTGATGGTGTTCCGCTGACCACCAAGCTCATCAACGATTCAATCGAGTCCGAGTCGAATCATCACTGGATGGGCCTGGTGGTTCTCGCCATGGGATTGCTGGCCCTGCTGGCACGCACCGGAAAGGTTCCCTGGGCCGAATACTGGCCGCTGCTGCTCATCGGCATCGCGGTCTTCATCTTCCTGCAGGCCGATACCGAGTGTTGGCCGGTGGGATGGAAGAGCTTTGGGGCATGCTGGGCCGATCCGGAGGTATTTCAGCACCGCATCGCGGCGCTGGTGTGCGTGGCCTTTGCTGTGTTCGAGTTGCGGGTTCGTCGGCGCCAGCTCGAGAACGATCGCCTCGCGCTGGTCTTCCCGCTCATGTGCGCCGCCGGTGGAGCGGTGCTGCTGACCCACTCCCATGCCATTACCAACGTCAAGGAAAGCCTGCTGGTTGAGTTGAGCCACGTTCCCATCGGACTGTTTGCCGTGTTTGCTGGGTGGGCCCGCTGGCTGGAGCTTCGCCTGCCGCCCGCAGATCGCAAAATCCCTTCCTGGGTCTGGCCGGTGTGTTTTGTGCTGATCGGTGCTGGCCTGCTGAATTACCGCGAAATGTAGCCCCGGGATTCGCTGGACCCTGCTCATTTTCGCCGCGAGCTGCGGGATGCGAGGCCGTCGACCGGAGTAGTGTCCCGGAAAGTTTGCAGACTAACTCGACGTTGTTTTGAAAGGGCACGGCTTCAGAGGCTGCTGAAAAAAGCGCCTGTCGCAGCGTTTTGAAGGGGCGCACCTTCAGGTCGCCGGACAAGCCCTTTATGTTAGTCATGCCGAGCAACGGACCTGCTGGGGCAGGTTGAAACAGCGATGACCCGCCTGCACCCGCGTCGGCTGGTCCTTTGTCTGCGTTGTTGTCATTGGGAGGCGCTTCACGCCCGCCGGGGATCTGCTCCTCCTTCGCCTCCCCAAGCTTTTTCAGCAGCCTCTTCAGCCGTGCCGCAAAAGCGCATTCATAGGCGCGGCTTTAGCCGCTGAGGTGACGACGTTCTCCGCCATGCCGCTGTTTAGGGTTATGGCACGAAATTGCGGGCGCCACCCTAGCAGGCTGCGGAAAACAGCCGGATATTGGCGCGTTTTGAAAAGGCACACCGGCAAAGCCTGCCCGGAGCTTGCCGAAGAGTATGCTGCATAAGCTGTTTGGTTTTGCCATCCGAGCCGGCTTTATTCGGCGACGGATCTGGCTTTCGGACTTTTCCCGCAGCCTGCCACGTTCTCCTGCACTTGCCAGCTATATTTGATGACTGCAACACCAAATTAATATCAGTCGGTTAGAATATTGTGAGCAGTTTGGGGCAGAGAGCCATTCCTGGCATCCTGACCCACTACCGAGCAACTCGCTTACCATTTCGGGGTTAATACGTATATGTTGTAGTGTCTGACGAAGCAAATTGGGGCGAATAGGTTCATGATCTTTCGTACAGCACGAGGGAAGACATTGGCGCGGGGGCTGGAGGTTGTCCTTTGCCTTGTCGTGTTCCTGTTCGTTTTGCACGCTAAAACTGCGGTTTACAAAGGCGGTACTGGTCCCAGAGTTACCCCCTCCACTGCCAACAAGCTCTGGCTGAATGGAGAAAAGCTGGAACTTGAGCCGTCGACTCAACTGGTGAGTGTGGAATTGTGGTGCGCAATTCTGTTCCTGCACTGGTTCAGCATTCGTCGCGAGCTTAGCCTTCCGGTCCCCGTGCGGACCTCGGCGCCCGCCCATGAGTCGTTGCAGGACATCCACCGCTCGCTTCGTCCCCCTCCCCCGCGGTAGTACTTTCTTGTCTGCGCTGAATTATCAGTGCTCAATTCGGCTAGAATTGCCCCGGCACTGATCCCATTGGTTTCTGAAGCTTTTTCTTAAGAGGAAGAGGAAAGTCCATGCAGGTTCGCCCTCGGCACAAGTTTCTTGTGTTAGGCGGAGCGGTGCTTTGTCTGCTAATCGCATTTCTGGTTGCGCAGCGGGTACGCGCAGGAGCGCCGGCTCATACCCACAACGGTCAGGATGTCGTACCCGTCGCGATCGCGGTTGCCACGCGCGCTCCCATTGGTAATACCTTATCGGTAGCGGGAGAGTTCGACCCCTATCAGGAAATTGAAGTCCACGCCAAAGTCGCGGGCTACATCCGCAAGATCAATGTCGATATTGGCGACCGGGTGAAGACCGGCCAGGTGCTGGCCGTCCTCGAGGTCCCGGAACTGGTGGCGCAATTGCAAGGCGCAGGCGCCGGAGTGCGGCACAGCCAGCAGGAAATGCAGCGCGCGCAGAATGAAGTCGCGCGCGACGAGGCGCAGCACGACGCGCTGCACGCCAACTGGCTGCCGGCTGGAACAGGCTTCCGAAGGCGCGTCCCGGTCTGATCGCCCAGCAGGAGCTGGACGATGCCGCAGGCCAAGGACCGCGTCGTCCGAAGCGCAGGTCGAATCCGCCAAGTCCGCGCTGTCGGCTGCGCGGCAACAGCTGGAGATGTCGCAGGCTAACAATAGCCAGATCTCCGCCATGTCGGACTACACCCGCATCGTCGCGCCCTTTGATGGAGTGGTGACCTGGCGCTACGCCGACACCGGCGCGCTGGTACAGGCCGGCACCTCCAACAACAATTCGGCTCCGGTGGTGAAGCTGGCGCAGATCAACATTTTGCGGCTGCGAATACCAGTGCCCGAATCGCTGGCCGCCGTCGGTCCGCATCGGTCAGCCTGCCGACGTCACGGTGCCAAGCCACCGGCGAGCATTTCACCGGACACGGTTACCCGCTTTACCGACTCGCTCGACCGCACCACCCGCACCATGCAGGTGGAAATTGACGTGCCCAATGACAACGTACAAACTGCAGCCCGGCATGTATGCCAACGTCGCGCTGCGACGTGCAGAATCACCCCGATGCGCTGACCATTCCCGATCCAGGCGGTGCAGCACCACGACGGCAAAGTCCAGCGTCCTGATCGTCGATCAGCAGAACCGCGTGCAACCGCGCGAAATCCAGACCGGCCTCGAAGATCCCAACCAGGTCGAAGTATTGGCGGGACTGAAAGAAGGCGATCGAGTAATCGTCGGCAACTTCGGATCGTATCAGCCGGGACAAGTGGTCGAACCCAAGCTGAGCAAGTTCGCCTCCAGACCGGCGAAGCCAGGGAGGAACAGACTAAGGTATGTCCGGCTTCGCGATCCGCTATCCCTTTTTCATCATCATGATGTGCCTGATCATCGCCGTGGTCGGCGTGGCGACGATGGTGCGCATGCCGGTCGATCTGTTTCCCGACATCAATATTCCCGTGGTGGTGGTGGCGACGTTCTATAACGGCATGCCGCCGGAGCAGATCGAAGCCAACATCACCAATCCCTTCGAGCGCTTCTTCACCCTCGGCAGCGGCATCGATCACATCGAGTCGCGCTCGCTGACCGGCGTCAGCCTGATCAAGGTCTACTTCCAGCCGGGCACCAACGCCGACGCCGCGGTGAGCAGCATCTCCAACCTGGCCATGGCGCAGTTGCGGCGACTGCCTCCGGGAACGCTGCCGCCCGGTCGTGCTGAAGTTCGATGCCTCCAGCCTGCCGGTCTGCCTGATCACGCTTGAAGGGCGCGGGGCTGAACGAGACCGAATTGCACGACCTTGGGCAGTTCACGGTGCGCAACCAGATCGCCAATGTGCCCGGAGCGTCTGTTCCGCAACCGTTCGGCGGCAAGTACCGCCAGATCCAGGTCTATGTCGATCCGGTAAAGCTGGAAGCCCACCAGTTGAGCCTGATGGACGTGGTGCGGACCGTGAACCAGGCCAATGCAATTCTGCCCGCCGGCGATGTGCGCATTGGTCCGAAGGACTACAACATCTACACCAACAGCCAGCTGCCGACGACGGAAGAGATCAACCGCCTGCCGCTGAAGAGTCGAGGGCAACGGCCAGGTTCATGGTCGCCGATGTTGGCTATGCCAAGGACGCCAACGCCATCCAGACCAACATCGTGCGCGTCGACGGCCAGCGCTCGGTCTATCTGCCGATCCTGAAGCAGGGCGGCAACAGCAACACCATCTCGATCGTCAACGGAATCCGCGACTCGCTGAAGGACCTGCTCGATGTTCCCAAGACGCTGGTGACGCGGGTGGTGTTCGATCAGTCGGTCTTCGTGAAGACCGCGATCGCGAACCTGGGCAACGAAGGCGGCATCGGGCTGGTGCTCACCGCGTTGATGATCCTGATCTTCCTCGGCAAGCTTCCGCGCCACCCTGGCGGTGATGCTGTCGATTCCGCTGTCGGCGCTGGCCGCGTTTCTCGCCATCAACGCCGGCGGCGGCTCGATCAACTCCATGGTGCTGGGCGGACTGGCCCTGGCCTTCTCCCGACTGATCGACAACTCCGTCGTGGTGCTGGAAAACATCTTCCGCCATCTGGAAGAAGGCGAGAGCCCCGAAGTCGCAGCCGAGCGGGGCGGCCAGGAAGTAGCACTTGCCGGTGCTGGCAGCGACCTTCACCACCGCCATCGTCTTCTTCCCGGTCGTGTTTCCTGTACGGAGTCAGCCGGTTCCTGTTCATGGCGCTGGCGGCTTCGGTCGTGTTCTCGCTGTTCGCGTCCTACATGGTGGCCATGACCGTGGTGCCGCTGTTCTGCGCCCGCTTCATCAAGGGCCACGGTTCAGGTCGCGCATCACGGCAGCAAGACGGTCTTCGCGCGCTTCGTGAACGGCTTCAACCACCAGTACGACCAGATGCTGATGCAGTACGACATCGCGGTCGGCAAAACGCTGCTGCGCCCAGCGGCCACGGTGCATCGCCATCCTCGGCGTATTTGTCTTCAGCCTTGGCCTGTATCCCTTCCTCGGAGTCTCCTTCTTCCCGCGCACCGATCCCGGACAGTTCGTGATCAACATCAAGGCGCCCGACGGGAACGCGCATCGAGCTGACCAACGAGTACATCAAGCACGTGGAAGAGGACATCCGCGCAGGTGGTTCCGCCGCAGCGACCTGGGCATGATCGTCTCCAACATCGGCATCACGCCCGATTTCTCCGCGATCTACACCACCAACTCCGGACAGCACACGGCGTTTGTCCAGGTCAGCCTGAAGGAAGACCACAAGGTTGGCAGCTACGAGTACATGGACCGCGTGCGGCGAAAGCTGGCCGACGATCTGCCGGAACTCTCGACCTACTTCCAGGCCGGAGGACTGGTCGATGCCGTGGTGAACCTCGGACTGCCGGCGCCGATCGATCTTCAGGTCAGCAGCAACGACATGAAGTCGGCGTACGCAACCGCGCAGGATCTGGCGCGCAAGATTCGCGCGCGTGAAGGGCGTCAGCGACGTGCTGATTCCGCAAGACCTCGACTATCCCGGCATCGACCTCGATGTCAATCGCGAGATGGCGGCAAGGCTTGGGCGTGTCGTCGCAGGAAGTCGTGGACAACGTGATCACCGCGCTTGACCTCCAACGGCATGATCGCGCCCAGCTACTGGGTCGATCCCAAGAACGGCAACAACTACATGCTGACGGTGCAGTATCCCGAGACGCAGGTGAAGTCGCTGCTCGACCTCAAGCAGATTCCGATGCGACGCCAGCAACAACTTGAACCCTACCGACCTGGAAGCGGTGACCAGCGCCAAGATCATCAACACGCCGACCGAGGTCGATCACTACCAACTGCGGCGCGTGATCGATGTCTACGTGGCGCCGTCGTCGCAGGACCTGGGCGGCGTCGCCAACCGCGTGGACAAGGTCATCGGCGACACCAAGATACCGGACGACGTGCGCGTCACCATGCGCGGTTCGGTGGAAGGCATGCGCCAGTCGTTCAAGAGCTTTGGCATTGGCCTGCTGCTCTCGATCGTGCTGGTCTACCTGATCCTGATGGCGCAGTTCGCGTCGTTCATCGATCCGTTCATCATCCTGCTGGCGATTCCTCCGGGCATCACCGGCGTGCTGATCTTCCTGCTGCTCACCGGCACCACGCTGAACGTCATGTCGCTGATGGGCGTCATCATGATGACCGGCATCGTGGTCTCGAACAGCATCCTGATCGTCGATGTCACGCGCGTCTACCGGCGGCAAGGCATGGCGATTCGCGAAGCGGTGGCGCTGGCCTGCCGGGTACGTCTGCGCCCCGTCCTGATGACCTCGCTGGCGACCATTCTGGGCCTGATTCCGATGGCGCTGGCGCTGGAAGCGGGCAGCGAGCAGTACGCGCCGCTGGCGCGCTCCATCATCGGCGGCCTGACGGTCTCGGTGGTCGTCACCGTCTTCCTGGTTCCCGCGGCGTACCTGCTGATCCACCGCAAAGAAGAGCAACCGGCGCAACCGGAGGTGCAGGCGTGAGAAGCAAGACTCTCTTGCTTGCCTCTTCTGTCAGTTCTGGCGAGTTCGATGCAGCGCAGACGGGCGTGCCTGCGCCGCAAACGAGTCCCGCGCCGCAGACTGCATGCCTGCTCCGCAAACGAGTGTGCCTGCGCCGCAGACTGCCCCGCCGGCCTCACCTCCGACTCAACCTGTTCCGCGCCCCGCAGCTTCCGCCCTCCGGCCCTCCGGTGCGACTGACGGTGCAGGACGCGGAGGCGCTGGCGCTGCGCAACAATCCGCAGATCTCCGTCTACCGGTTGCTGGCCATGGCTTCGCAGCAGGTCACGCGCCAGGAGAAGTCCAACTACTATCCCACAACGTCTACGGCAGCCTGACCGCGGTCGAGCCGCACGACGGCAGCCGCATCGCCGCCGGGCACCTCAACAACCCGATCATCTATGAGCGCGTTGCCGTAGGAGTCACGCTGGCGCAGCTGATCACCGACTTCGGACGCACCAACAACCTGGTGGCGACCGCCGCGCTTGCGCGCCAAGGCCGCCAACATGAATGCCCAGGCGACCGCGGCGCAGATCAAGCTGGCCGTCGACCAGGCCTTCTACAACGCGCTGCAGGCCAACGCCGAACTGAAAGTCGCGGAGCAGACGGTCAGCGCTCGCCAGCTGGTGAGCGACCAGATCACCACGCTGTTCAACAACAAGCTCAAGTCGCAACTCGACGTGAGCTTTGCCAACGCCAACCTGGCGCAGGCGAAGCTGCTGTTGCTCGATGCCCAGAACAACTATCAGGCCGCGCTGTCTGCCCTTTCTGAAATGCTTGGCTATTCCGCGCAACAGCAATTCGATCTGGTCGAGACCGAGGGCGCAACTGACTCCGCCGCCCGACGCGGTTGCCAGCTGGTCGATCAGGCATTCAGCAACCGGCCCGAAATTGCCGCCCAGGACTACGAGTATCAGGCCTCGCAGCGTTTTCAGAAGGCGGAGCGCGACCTGCTGCTGCCCGACGTGCGCGCGCTGGGCACCGTCGGTCAGGTGCCCACCGGCGCTCCCGCAACTCGAAAGCTGGTACGGCGCAGTCGGCGTCAACGTCAACATTCCCGATCTTCAACGGCTTTCTGTATCCCGCGCGCTCGCAAGGAAGCCGCTTTGCGCGCGCAGGCCGAGCCAGGAACGGCTGCGCGACCTGAAAGACCGCATCGCCAACGACGTGCGCACCAGTTGGCTCAACACCCAGACCGCCTACAGCCGCATCTCGGTGACCCAGCAGTTTGTCGATCAGACCAACCTCGCCGTCGACCTGTCACAAACCCGCTACAACCTGGGGCTGGGGTCGATCGTCGAGCTGAGCCAGGCGCAATTGCAGCAGACCGAGGCCCAGATTCAGTTCGCGGCCGCCAAGTATCAGTACCGCATTGCGCAGGCCGTGCTGCGCTTCCAGATTGCGGCTCCGTAGCTTGTCTACCAATTTGCGGTCCACTACGCCGCGTCCCTCAGCGCGCCGAGCCCACTGCCACGCTTACGCCGCTCGCTGGTTTTGCGAGCGGCGTGTGGCGAGGGCGGCGGAATGATAGACCAGCAGGCAGCGTAGCGAAGTGCTGGGTAGGCTTCCTCTCTCGACCCCCGAGTCCCGTTGGGACGACAGACTCTGCGCTGCGCGCTGACGCGGTGTTATCCTAACTAGAGCCATCTCATAAATCAGTTTTGAAAGGGCACAGCTTCAGCTGTGCCGTAACGTACCACTTAAGACTGGGCTTTAGCCCCTGAGGGACTTCCGTTTTCGTCGCTGAGGCGTTTATGAGACTGGCCCTTGTAACCCAGCCAAAGAAGATTTCAACCTCATGCCTGACCCCAGCATTCCGGAAACCCCTGCCAACGACGACTCCACTGAATCCTTCGATCAGTTGCTGTCGCAGTACGAACGCAGCCACGCGCCCAGCTTTGAGGGCGGCAACAAACAACTCGAAGGAACCGTAATTACCGTCACCCCCGATGCCGTCCTTCTCGACATCGGCTACAAGACCGAAGGCATTCTGCCGCTGTCCGCGTTCGCCGCCGCCCCTCCCAACCCCGGCGACAAGCTGCTCGTCACCGTGAAGGGTCGCGATCCTGAGGGCTACTACGAACTCTCCCGCTTACAGGTTCGGCAGCCAACCGACTGGGATTCGCTGGAGAAGGCTTTTGCCGACAAAGCCACCATCAGCGGCATGGTAACGGCCGTGGTGAAAGGTGGCCTCAGCGTGGATGTCGGCGTGCGTGCTTTCATGCCGGCCTCGCGCAGCGGAACCCGCGACGCCGCCGAACTGGAAAAGCTCGTTGGCCAGGAGATCCGCTGTCGCATCACCAAGCTCGAGGTCACCGACGAAAACGTGGTCGTTGACCGCCGCATCATCACGGAAGAAGAGGAACGCTCCGCCAAGGAACAGCGGCTTTCCGATCTCAAAGAGGGCGACACGGTTCACGGTACAGTCCGCAGCCTGGCCGACTATGGCGCTTTTGTCGATATCGGCGGAGTCGATGGCCTGTTGCATGTCAGCGACATCAGTTGGAGCCGGGTCAGCACTCCCGCGGACGTGCTCTCGGTTGGCCAGCAGATCGAAGCTCGCATCCTCAAGATCGAGCCGGAAAGAAATCGCATTTCGCTGGGCATCAAGCAACTCCAACCCCATCCCTGGGATTCCGTCGCCGACAAGTATCGCACCGGCGAGCGCGTTCGCGGCGCCGTCACCCGCGTCACCGATTTCGGGGCCTTCGTCGAATTGGAGCCGGGGATTGAAGGACTGATCCACGTTTCCGAAATGTCGTGGGTCAAGAAGGTTCGCAAGCCCAGCGATCTGGTGAAGCCCGGCGACGTCGTCGAAGCCATGATTCTGGCGGTGAACGTGCCCGAACGCCGCCTCTCTCTCGGACTAAAGCAGGCATTAGGCGATCCCTGGGCCGATGCGCCGCAGCGCTTTGCCCCCGGTACCGTGGTCGAAGGGCCCATCACCAGCATCACCAGGTTTGGCGCATTCGTGCAGGTGTCCGAAGGCGTCGAGGGCATGGTCCACATCAGCGAGATCACTGCCGAAAAGCGAATCAATCACCCCCAGGACGTGCTGAAACTCGGACAGATCGTGAAGGCCCAGGTCGTCGCCGTCGACAAAGAAAAGCGCCAGTTGCGGCTCAGCATGAAGCAGTTGATACCCACCAGTTTCGCCGAATACGTCGCCGAGCATAAGCCCGGCGATCTGGTCAGTGGCCGCGTGGTGGAGCAGTCCGGCGATCGCATTCGCGTGGAGTTGGGAGAAGGAATCTACGGCACCGGCCAGCTACCTTCTACCCAGGGAACTGGAGACGAGCGCAGCACCGCCGGCAAGGTGGATCTATCCTCGCTCGGTTCCATGCTGCAGGCCCGCTGGAAGGGAACTACTACAGGCGGCGAAGCCAAACTCGAGGCCATTCGCGTCGGACAAGTTCGCAGCTTCCGAATCGCCAGGCTCGATCCCGCCAGCGAAACGATCCTCCTGGAACTCGTCCGGTAGTTCAAAGTTCGACTGAACGCGCGGGCTCCCCCTCACGCTCGGGTGCCCCACTTAGCCGCTCGGGTGTCCCACTCAAGCGCGGGGTGCCCCACTCGGCCCCCCCAAGCCGCTGTTGCTTGAGTGGGTCTTTTCATCTTGAATCGCCACGAGCTGACGCCCAGCGCGGGTCCTTTCCTCACGCCGCCGGGCTCGACGGACTGCTCGCCTGCACCATCGTCAGCACCGGGGCCCCGGGCAGCGGCATACCTATCGTATCCATCTGCGCCGGCAAATTCAGCAGCGCCCGCAGCCGCGGCAATTCGCTTGCGCATCGCCTGCTCGCCGCACTCGATCAGTTCTTGCACCCGATCGAAGCAATCGTAGCTGTACGCGCTCACGTCGGGCTCGAGAATAATATCGGCATCTTTCTTCCAGGTGTCGTACAGCTTCGCCTGTGCGATCGACAAACACTGTCCGATCACTTCAAACACATGCCGCGGCGCGGGCCCGTTCGCCCAGTACGCGCTGAGGTGAACTCCCAGCACGCGTTCCGCTCCCATCTGGCGCAGCGGCGTCGTCGGCACCGCATACGCCAGCATCCCGTCGATGTACTGCCGCCCCTCGATCTCCACCGGAAGAAACATTCCGGGATAAGCGCAACTGGCGCGAATTGGATCGACCAGCGCCCCTTCGGTAAACACCATCGCTTCGCCTGTGCGAAAGTCAGTCGCGACGATGGCCAGTGGAATTTTCAACTCGGCGAAGGTCTTCGGCTTCAGAATGCGCGCGAAGAAACGCACCATGCGATCATTGCTGCAGAACCCATAGCGCGACAGCGTCCAGCGCGCGAAGTCGCGGAACCGTACCGCACGCGCCATCTCTTCCAGTTCCCCCGCGCTCATGCCGGAGCAATAAAATGCCCCGGCCATCGCTCCCACACTGGTGCCCGCGATGAAGTCGATCGGGATCTTCTCCTGCTCGAGCACCTTCAGCACACCCACGTGCGCCATGCCACGAGCGAACCCTCCGCCCAGCGCCAGCCCGAACCGGGGCCTGCACAACGACGGCTGAATTGGTGGAGATTGAGGCGACACGGGACGAACCAGCTCGTGCGAGAAAGCCCGTACCGAACGGACCAGCCTTTGTAGATTTGTCACAGCCATAAACCTTCACTTGCGAGTCGGCAGTCTGCTTCCTCGCCTGCCGCCTTGCCCACAAATGATGCCGTATCTCTCTCGGCCCCGGGGAGTACCTTCCCCGCGACTCGGACCAAAAATCATACTCCCTTAATAAACTCTGCATCACCTGTGACAGCGCATAAACCCTGGCGCCCCGAAAAGGTTGTAACCGGGCTCCATCTCTGCCAAACTAGAGCCGTTTCATAGATGCTGTGGACCGCGCGTCGTCTTGAAAGGGCACGGCTTCAGAGGCTGCTGAAAAAAGAACCAAAGTAGTAATTTCGGCCGTTTTTTGACTCAAGAGTAGCTCGTAAGTTGTTGAATCGCCGTTGCACAAAATCCCGAGTTTACTCGCTTGAGTCTTTTTTCAGCAGCCTCTTCAGCCGTGCCGTACACGGCAGCAGTGAACTCGGGCTTTAAGCCCCTGAGGGATCTCGGTCTACACCTTCACTGAAACTGCTCGATCCCTTTCCCCCTCTACCTATGGTGCGCGAGTTCTCGGCCGGCGGCGTAGTACTGCGGAAGATGCACAGCCGCTGGTACCTGGCCGTCATCGAGCCCCACATGGACCGCCCTAAAAAGCCCATCCACCCCCTTCGCTCCAAAGACAGGCAGCGCCTGTCCGAACTGGTTGCGCTTCCCAAAGGCGCCATCGACGCCGGCGAGAAGCCCGAACAGACTGCCCTGCGCGAGGTGCGGGAAGAGACCGGCGTGCGCGCCGAAGTCGTTTCCAAGCTCACCGACATCAAGTACTTTTACGTGCGCAACTGGGGCGACCGCTCCCGCGTCTTCAAAATCGTCAGCTTCTACCTCTTGCTCTATCGCGGCGGACGCCTGGGAAACATCTCGCCCGAGATGCGCGTCGAAGTGCAGCACGCCTTCTGGCTGCCCCTGGAGGAAGCCCGGCGCACCCTCAGCTACAAGGGAGAGCGCGAAGTTGCCGACCTCGCTTTGCAGTACCTGAAAGCCCATCCGGAATTGGGAGACCATGCCGCAAACACCCCACATTGAACGCCACTTCACCTCCGGAGAAGTCGTCCGCGACGTCGTCATCGGCATGTCCGACGGACTCACCGTTCCCTTTGCCCTGGCCGCGGGATTGTCCGGCGCCGTCGACAACAGTCACATCGTCGTGGTCGCCGGCCTCGCCGAAATCGCCGCCGGCTCCATCGCCATGGGTCTCGGTGGATACCTCGCCGCCCGCGGTGACGCCGAGCACTACGAGAGCGAGCGCCAGCGCGAGTGGCGCGAAGTGCAGGAGATCCCCGACGAAGAAGCCCGCGAGGTCCAGAAGGTCTTCACCGACTACGGCCTCTCCTCGGAAGAGAGCGAGCCTGTCGTAAAGTCCCTGACCAAACGGCCGCAGCAGTGGGTCGACTTCATGATGCGCTTTGAACTCGGACTGGAGGAACCCGACCCGAAGCGCGCCCTGCAGAGCGCTGCCACCATCGCCGCCTCCTACATCGCCGGAGGCATCATTCCCCTCGCGCCTTATATGCTTTTGCACAGCTCCAGGACCGCGCTGCTCTGGTCGGTCCTGGTAACCCTGCTGGCATTGGGCGTTTTCGGCTTCATCAAGGGGCGTTTTACCGGCGCCCGCCCCGCCCGTTCGGCCTCACAAACCGTTGTGATCGGCGGACTTGCCGCCGGGGCCGCCTTCCTGCTAGCCAAGCTGATCTCCTAACCCAAAATGGGAAAAGAATTTACGCCGATTTCCCTTGACTGAATGAGCATTCATTCAGTACTCTTATCTCAACTTAATACGGCGCGCGTCGTTGCCATCCTCACCCCACATCTTGCGACGCGCGCTGCTTGTATTTTGGGGCCGTTTAGTTGTAGAGGAGAGACACCGTGAAGAGCCAGACTTTCCTTCCATCACGCTCGCTCAGACCTGCGAAATTCTTATTCTCTTCCCCCTCTTTCCCAGAATCGAAGTTCCTGAACGCATCCCTTGCACTCATCTAAAAGAATGTCCAGGTATTAACCCGTTAGTCCGGCTCAATCTCGGCTGGCGCGTAGTTGGAGCGATCAGACATCCATGCACAAACAGATCCACAAAGTCGCCGTCCTGGGCGCGGGCACCATGGGCGCCCGCATCTCCGCGCACCTGGCCAATGCCGGTGTTCCGTCCTACTTGTTCGACATCGTTCCGCCCGACGCCGACGGCCCGGCGCGCAATCGCATTGCCGCTGCCGGACTCGAAGCTGCGGTCAAATCCAAGCCCGCCGCCTTCTTCAAGCCCTCGCTGGAGTGTCTGGTCACCGTCGGCAACTTCGAAGACGACCTGCCCAAACTGGCCGAAGTCGACTGGATCATCGAAGCCGTCGTCGAAGACCTCGACATCAAGCGCGACGCTGCTGCGCGAGGTCGATGCCGTCCGCAAGCCGGGAACGATCATCACCACCAACACCAGCGGCCTGCCGGTAGCCAAAATCGCCGAAGGCTTTCCCGAGGACTTCCGCCGCTCCTGGTTCGGCACGCACTTCTTCAATCCGCCGCGCTACATGCGCCTGCTGGAGCTGATCCCCACCCCCGACGCCGATCCCGCGCTGATGCAGACGCGATCGCGCACTTCTGCGATCTGCACCTCGGCAAGGGTGTCGTGCACGCCAAGGACACGCCCAACTTCATCGCCAATCGCATCGGCACCTTCTCCATGCTGAACGTCATGCGCATCATGCAGGAGATGGACCTCAGCGTCGAAGAAGTTGACGCCCTCACCGGCACTGCCGTCGGCTGGCCCAAGACCGCCACCTTCCGCCTCGGCGATCTCGTCGGACTCGACATCCTCGGCCACGTCGTGCGCAACGCCACCACCAACATCCACGACGAGCGCAGCGACCTCAAGCTGCCGCCGTTCTTCCTCGAGATGCTCAACCGCAAATGGCTGGGCGACAAGACCAAGGGCGGCTTCTACAAGAAGCAGAAAGCCCCCGAGGGCGACCAGCGCCTGGCGCTCGACTGGAAGACGCTGGAGTACCGTGCTCTGCAGAAGGCCAAGCTGCCCGCGCTGGAGATGGCGAAGAACGTCGACGACCTGAACGAACGGCTCGCCATGCTGCTCGCGCCCTCCAAAGACAAAGCCAACACCTTCCTGTGGAGCGTCCTCTCCGACCTGTGGACCTATTCCGCCAACCGCATCGGCGAAATTTCCGACTCCATCGTCGAAATCGATCGCGCCATGAAGCTCGGTTTCAACTGGGAGCTCGGTCCGTTCGAGTTGTGGGACGTCGCCGGCGTTCCTCGCACCGTCGAGCGCATGAAGAAGGAAGGCAAGCCGGTTGCTGCCAGCGTCGAGAAGCTGCTCGCCTCCGGCAAGACCAGTTGGTACGCCGACGATCCCAGGACCGCCAGCGGACGCGACTACTTCGACCTGGCCAGCGCCGGCTACACGCGCCGTAGATGTCCCCGAGGGCGTGTGGTCGGTCACAGTTGCGAAAAAGTCGAACGGTGTGGTGAAGAAGAACTCCGGCGCATCGCTGGTCGATCTCGGCGACGGTGTCGCCTGCATCGAGTTCCACTCCAAGATGAATTCGCTGGGCGGCGACATCGTGCAGATGATCACCCAGACGCTGAAGCCCGGCGGCGCGGGCGACAACTTCGACGCCTTCGTCATCACCAACGACGCCCCCAACTTCTCCGTCGGCGCCAACATCATGATGCTGCTGATGGCCGTCCAGGAAGAAGAGTGGGACGAAGTCGACATGGCCATCCGCCAGTTCCAGAACATGACCCAGGCCATCAAGTTCTCGCCCAAGCCGGTGGTGGTCGCGCCGTTCGGCATGACGCTTGGCGGCGGTACGGAAATCACGCTGCACGCCGCGGCCCGTCAGCCGCACGCCGAACTGTACGCCGGACTGGTGGAAGTCGGCGTCGGCCTCCTGCCCGGCGGCGGTGGCTGCAAGGAGATGACGATTCGCGCCATCCATAAGGCTACGCACATCCGTCCGGCAGGGTCGCGGCGAAAGCGTCGAGCTGATGGAAGCCATGAAGCAGGCCTTCGAGACCGTTGCCATGGCCAAGGTCTCGACCTCGGCGATCGAGGCCCGCAATCTCGGATTCCTCTCCCCGGGCGACAACGTCACCATGAATCGCGAGCGTGTGCTGAGCGACGCCAAGGAGCGCGCGCTTGGAGCTGGCGCACGAGGGCTAGCGTCCGCTGACGCCTCGCACACGACATTCCAGCGCCGGGCGAGAGCATCCTGGCGACGCTGAAGCTGGGCGCGCACATCATGCGCCAGGGCGAGTTCATCAGCGATCATGAGTTGAAAATCGCCGGCAAAGTGGCCGAAGTGCTCTGCGGCGGCAACGTCACCCCGGGCACGCTGGTCAGCGAACAGTACCTGCTCGACCTGGAGCGCGAGGCCTTCAAGTCGCTCGCCGGCGAACGCAAAACCCAGGAGCGTATCCAGTTCACGCTGAAAACCGGCAAGACGCTGAGGAATTAGTGCAAGAATGGCAGTCGACGACGGATCAGATTGGCACGAGAGCGAGACGAGCGAAGTCAATGACGGATTGAATCGGACGAGTAGCGACGAACGGGCTGCAAATATTGAGGCGATGTCGCGGCTCGAGAGATCTGCTTGGATGCCTGCAGCGGTCGACTCCGCACGTGAAGCCCGGAACGTGAGTCGGGGTCCTCAGCGATCCCGCTCGACGTTGCATTGAACAGGCAGGATTGAGGCATGTCGGATCGCTGGGATACCGTTGCGCGCATCCGCGGAATCTTCCGGAGCGCGTGCTGTCGAGCGGTCGAACAGACTAAGCGGACGAGCACGAGTTTCATCGGAAGGTCTGCGACGACACGGCGACTCGGTTCGCGGATCCAGCACATAAACCGAGCATCACGGTGTTAGCGGCGGGCTGAAACCGCAGGATGCGTCGAGTCGAGATCGTTAGCCTCAGCGCTTGAGCACTGGGTTAAGGCATGAAGGAAAGCGATCCCAGAGTCCGCGGAGCGGACGGCAGGACGAAGAGACGGCGTAACCAACTCGTACCTAGCACAACCGAAACCGGACGCCGCAACCGTTCCGGCAACGCACTCTAACTCGTTACAGCTCAAGAATATACATATAAACCATTTGCTTTGAAGAATTTGGAGACAAAAATCCGTCTAACCGACTGATTCTAAGGATTCGATGAAAGAGTTTTGTAAAGCAAACACGATGCAAACTTTACAAAACCAGATTTAACAATTGGTAATTAGCTGGGAGCTGGCGGCTGATAGCTGACAGCTTCCCCGGAGCTTCCCATGCCTGAAGTCGTACTCGTCAGCGCCGTCCGCACCCCGGTCGGCAAGGCCAACAAAGGAACCCTGCGCGCCACCCGTCCCGACGATCTCGCCGCCGTGGCCATCAAGGGCGCCCTCGAACGCGTGCCCCAGGTCGATCTCCGGGAGATTGAAGACGTGATCCTCGGCTGCGCCATGCCCGAGGCCGAGCAGGGCATGAACGTCGCCCGCATCGCCTCCCTGCGTGCCGGCCTGCCCGTCGAGATCTCGGCCATGACCATCAACCGCTTCTGCTCCTCCGGGTTGCAGGCCATCGCCATGGCCGCCGAGAAGATCATGGCAGGCGCAGCCGACATCGTGGTCGCCGGCGGCGTCGAGTCCATGACCATGATCCCCATGGGCGGCCACAAGGTCTCGGCCAACCCGTGGCTGATCGACAACTATCCCGACTCCTACCTGTCGATGGGTCTCACCGCGGAACGGCTGGCCTCGCGCTACGGCATCACCCGCGAGCAGTCCGACCAGTTCTCGGTCGACAGCCACAAGAAGGCCATCGCCGCCATCGAAGCCGGCCGCTTCGACGACGAGATCGTCCCCGTCCCCGTCAGCTTCACCACCCCGAACGGCAGCAAGCCCAAGCGGCATGAAATCGTCTTCAAGATGGACGAAGGCCCGCGCGCCGACACCTCACTCGAAGCCCTCGGCGCGCTCAAGCCTGCGTTCCACATGAAAGGAACGGTGACCGCCGGCAACTCGTCGCAGATGTCCGATGGCGCTGCCGCGGCAGTCGTCATGTCCGCCGAACGGGCCAAGGCCCTCGGGCTGAAGCCGCTGGTGCGTTACGTCGGCTTTGCCACCGCTGGTTACCTGCCGGAAGAGATGGGACTCGGGCCCGGTGTTCGCCATTCCCAAAGTCCTGAAACGCGCTGGACTGAAGCTGAGCGACATCGACGTGATCGAACTGAACGAAGCGTTTGCCGCGCAGTCGCTGGCTGTGATCCAGCAGGGCGAGCTCGACCCGGCGCGCATCAACCCCAATGGCGGAGCGATCGCGCTCGGCCATCCCCTGGGCTGCACCGGGGCCAAATTGACGGCCACCATCGTCGCGCGAACTGAAGCGCCGCGGCGGACGCTACGGCATGGTAACGATGTGCGTCGGCGGCGGCATGGGCGCGGCCGGCGTCTTCGAGAATTTGCAGTAAGGCCGCTGTTCGCTGGCGGCCAGCGATGCTGGCGAGCAGCTCGACGTGGCCACGGCCAGCCCGCAGGGGCGCTCAGTGTAGCCCAGCGTGGAGCGAAGCGGAACGCTGGGTAGGCCCACGCTAAACGATTCCGGGCCCCGTAGGGGCGACAGATGGTTTTTGAAATTTCACGAGCGAGGATCACATGGCAACCACCACGGTAGCTCCCAAAACCAAAATTACGGGCGGAAGTTTTCTGCTCGAAGACCACAACCTGGACAACGTCTTCACTCCGGAAGACTTCAACGAAGACCAGCAGATGATTGCCAAGCTCGCTGACGAGTTTGCGCTCAACGAAATCGTTCCCAACATCGAAAAGATTGAGCACAAGGACTGGCAGATCACCCGCGACCTGCTGAAGAAGGCCGGCGAAATGGGCCTGACCAACGCCGACGTGCCCGCCGAATACGGTGGCTCCGAGATGGACAAGATCTCCTCCGCCATCATCGCCGACCGCATGGCCAAGTGCGGCAGCTTCGTGGTCTCGATGGGCGCGCACGCCGGCATCGGCACCCTGCCCCTCGTCTTCTTCGGCAACGAAGCCCAGAAGAAGAAGTACCTGCCCAAGCTGGCCTCGGGCGAGATGATCGGCGCCTACGCGCTCTCGGAGAGCACCAGCGGCTCCGATGCCATGAACAGCCGCACTCGCGCCGTGCTCAGCCCCGATGGCAAGCACTACGTCCTCAACGGCGAGAAGATGTGGATCACCAACGCCCACTTCGCCGACCTGTTCACCGTATTCGCCAAAGTCGACGGCGAAAAGTTCACCGCTTTCCTAATCGAGAAAGACTTCCCCGGCTTCTCCGTCGGCAACGAGGAGAAGAAGCTGGGCATCCGCGGCTCGTCCACCGCGCCGCTCATCCTCAACGACTGCCAGGTGCCGGTCGAGAACGTGCTCGGCGAGATCGGCAAGGGGCACATCATCGCCTTCAACATTCTGAACGTCGGCCGCTTCAAGCTGGGCGCAGGATGCGTCGGTGGCGCGCGTACTGCCCTGCAGAACGCCACGGCCTACGCCAAGGAGCGCAAGGCGTTCGGCAAGAGCATCTCCGACTTCGGCCTCATCCGCGAGAAGCTGGCCCAGATGGCCATCGGGATCTACGCCGGTGAAGCCATGGTCTATCGCACCGTCGGCATGATGGAAAACGCCATGCCCGAAGGCGAGAAGAGCAGCGAAGTCATCCGCAAGGCGATCGAGGAGTACGCGGTCGAATGTTCCATCATCAAGGTATGGGGCTCGGAGATGCTCGACTTCGTGGTCGACGAAACGGTGCAGATCTACGGCGGCTACGGCTTCGTCGAGGAGTATCCGGCGGAGCGCGCCTATCGCGACTCGCGCGTCAACCGCATCTTCGAGGGCACCAACGAAATCAACCGGCTCATCATCACCGGCTGGCTCCTGAAGCGCGCCATGAGCGGACAGCTTGCGCTGCTGCCCGCCATCAAGAAGACCATGGACGAGGTCATGGCCGGGCCTTCCTTCGGCGACGAGGAAGAGGGCGTGCTGGCGGCGGAGCAGAAGATCGTCTCCAACGCCAAGAAGCTTTCCATGCTGGTGGCCGGCGCGGCCTCGCAGAAGTACATGCAGAAGCTGGCCGATCAGCAGGAGATCATGGGCGCGATTGCCGACATGGTGATCGAGACCTTTGCCATGGATTCCTGCCTGCTGCGGGCGCGCAAGCACGTCGCGGCCAGCGGCGAGTCCAAGAGCGCACTAGTAACCGCGATGACCCAGGTCTACATCGCGGGCGCCATGTCGCGGCTGGAAGCGGCGGCCAAGAAGGTGCTCGCAGCCGTCGCCGAAGGCGACATGCTGCGCACCCAGATGGCGATCGTCCGCCGCCTGGTGAAGCATGAACCGGTCAACGTGATCGCGCTGCAGGAGCAGGTCGCAGCACGCGTTCTCGAAACCGGCAAGTACGTAACGGCATAACTCGCGCGGAACTTTAGCAGGGGCGGAGTCTGCAAGGGCTCCGCTCACTTTCCTTGTTCCCACAGTCGCACAGTTCCGAAACAGGCATGCCCTGTAAAAAACTCGCCTGCTTATCACCGCGCGCCTCCCCGCAGCCGTTCTAGGCTTCAATATCATGACCCTCGATTTCGATTGCGTGTTTTATTACGTTTCCGATCTGGAGCGGTCGATCGCCTTCTATCGCGACTCGCTCGGCCTCAAGCTTGTATCGCGAGGCCACGTGGCACGTTTTGAGGTGGATGGGGTGCGGCTCGAGCTGGTTCCCACCAGCCATGGCGAGCCTCTCGGAGGTCACGGGAACGCGAGGCTCTGCCTGCGCGTCGACGACATAGCGCAGGCGCAGGCTGAATTACAGCAGCGCGGGGTCGCAACCACTCCCGCAAAAGATGAAGGCCAGGGCCTGCTCTCGCGACTGCACGATCCGGATGGCAACGAGATTTGCCTGTGGCAGCCGAAGGGCTCAGTTGAAGGCCGCCGGTCTTCCATCTGGCTGTAGCTCTGAGCCTGCGCACGCACCTGGGTTTGGATCTGAGTTATAGTGATGGCAGTCGGTATGCAGACCCAGACCTATACCGCAGTCGTTCATCGAGAGGAAGACTGGTATGTCGCCGAATGTCCCGAGGTTGGAGTCGTCAGCCAGGGACGTTCTCTCGAAGAGGCTGTCGCGAATCTCCGTGAGGCCACCGAACTCTACCTCGAAGAATAAAAGGCGCTCTAACGATTAAGCGGGATTAGCGTCCTTTTCTTTGCGCAACTCTTCCATCACCGACGAGATCAGCTCTTTAGCGTCCGTGATCCCCTTCATCACAATCTGGATATCCATCGCGGGCTTGCCAATCTGCCGCGCGCTTTGGCAGTAGACGCCATGCTGGCCCACCATGGTTAGCGCGTCGGTCAAAGTGTCCAGCGCTACCGCCAGGCGGCCTCGCGGCTTGCCCATCATAAACTCGTAGTGATCCAGCTCTTCGCGCTTTTCGTCCAATACACTCATGGGCTCGATTGTATCGTTTCGCCGCAGCGTGAATAATAAAGCCGCGGTCTGGCATCATGAGTTTGTTATGAAATTGGACAAGGAGAATGCAATGCAGAAGAGCCGTTCCGGTTTCCTGATTATCGTCGCCCTGTTTGCGCTGGCAACCGTCGCTGTCGCACAGCAGAAGGTGCTAAGCCCTCCGGGCGAGGCTTCGGTGTCGTTCGCTGATGGCAAGACGGTCAGCATCAAGTACAGCCGTCCCTCCATGCGCGGCCGTAAAATTTACGGCGGCCTGGTTCCCTACGGAGTAGTCTGGCGCACCGGAGCGAACTCGGCCACCAGCCTCACCACGGACGTCGATCTCGATATCGGTGGCACCACGGTCCCCAAGGGGAGCTACACGCTCTACACCCTGCCCGGCGAAAGCGCGTGGCAACTCATCGTCAACAAGCAGACCGGCCAGTGGGGTACCGAGTATCACCAGGAGCAGGATCTGGCGCGCATCCCCATGAAGGTCGGCCAGCTTCCGTCCGGTCTGGAAATCTTCACCATCTCGTTGGACAAGACCGGCGCCAGCTTCCGCAGTTCTCAAGCTGGACTGGGAGAACACCACCGCAAGCGTGAAGATCAACGAGAAGAAGTAGTTAGGCGTAATCCGAAGGCGGGACTGGAGGGCATTGTCAGTACCCGCCTTTTCTTTGCCGGGAATCGCGGCGGGGTTCCGATAAATCAGCGGGCCGGATGCGGCCATGACGCGACGAGGTCCTGCAAGCGCGAAGCGCCTGAGGACCTCGCCAAATCCGATGACCCAGGGCAAACCAACCTTTACCCCGTCTTGGTAATCAATTTCCGCAGGGCCACTCGGTCCGGGTTAAGCAGCTCTACGACCCGTCCTGTGTTGACGCTGGCGACGATGATCAGCCCCGCCTGGTCATTGACGTTGCTGAAGAGGCCCAATCTCTCCATCTTCTGTGCCTGGTGCTGATTGTCGGCGGTCGGGCTCAAGTAGTGTACCAACCCAGCCTTATAGCGTTGCAGCAGGAAGAGGTGGGCCAGCGTCATCAGCCGCTTCTTGCGCAGGGTGGGATCAAACGTGTTCATGTCACGGATCGAAAGCAGCTTATAACCATGCCGATCGTGTACATCGGCAAAGATGATGTTGCCGACCCGGTCCTTGGAATCGTTCCACAAGCTGAGTTCCAGGAAGTCCGCACCCGCCGCCACCGGACGCAACTTGACGCGGTAATACTGGGGGCAAGCCGTTATGCTCCGCCCATATCTGCAGCCAGTCTTCCAGAACCTTGGGAGGAAGCTCCGTCTGCACCAGGTGCTGGTGCTGAGTCGAACCCTTGCCCATGGCCTTGGTGGTTGCGGTGCGACCGGAGGACGCCATCAGCGCGGCGTCGAGCCGTGGACCGCCGACCAGTGTCTGCGGAGTGCGATAGGGCGATTCGATCAGCCTTAGCTTTCGCTGCAAACGGGCCAGCGACAACATCCCGTCCTGTCGCAGCGCGGTGGCAAATTCCTCGGCAGCGAGACCATCGATCTGATGTCCGCCATAGGTAATGAAGTTGAAGACGAAGCCCAGTTTGCCCAGTTCTTCGGGAAAGTTCTTCATCTGCTCGTCGCTCATGCCGGTGGTGTCCCAGTTGAACGAGGGCGACAGGTTATACGCCAGCATCTTGTCGGGAAATTCGGCGTGAATCGCATCCGCGAAGGCTTTGGCCTCCTCCAGATTCGCAGTGGCCGTCTCCATCCACAAAATGTCGGCGAAGGGCGCGACCGCGAGAGACTTGGCGATGGCGTAGTCGAGCCCTCCCTGCACCTGGTAGTAGCCCTCTGGCGTTTTGGCCAGTTCGCAATCCCAGTCGATGTTGACTTCCATCGACCGGGCTTTTTCGCGGGCCGCGTACCACGACGCACGCTTGGAGAAAGCCAGCCATTGCTCAGCCCCCAACTCAAATGTCTCGCCCTGGCTGACGCGGAACTTGATGGCATCAGCGACCGCTTGCCGATAGGTCTTGAGATCGGCCGCCTCCTGCCATGCATCGAGGAATTGCGGAATCACCTTGTCGAGCATGTTATCGACCAGGCCATCGGAACCTTGCTTGTATGCCTTGGCGCTCACTTCGACGAGCGGCAGCAGTTCGGTGGTCTCCAGCCATGCGGTGGCCGCGGCGTACTCGGACTCCGGCATGGCGAACATCATGTGACCCCTGACCTCATCGACTCCGGCTTCGTAGAATTTTCTCTGCAGCGCGAGAAACACCGCCTTGTAGCTCGGCACATCCAGGTTGGTAGCGCCCAGGATGAAGGGCTGGTCGCGCTCATCCGCACATCCTTCCAGCAGGTTCGCCGCTTCCGCGTCGGTGCGGGCCACGATGATTCCGGGCACCCGCATCACGTCGAGCTGGAAGCGCGCAGCATTGAGCCGCAGAATCTGGTCGTTTTCCGACACCAGCACCTTGCCGCCCTGGTGGCCGCACTTCTTCACGCCCGGCTTCTGGTCTTCGATGTGGTAGCCCGGCACCCCGACTTCCACGAATCGGCGGATCAGGTTCCTGACGTGAGCGTCGCCTCCGTGCCCGGTGTCAGCGTCGGCGATGATGAACGGCCGAAAATCGAATTCGGGGGTGGCCGCCCGCTGTTCCGGCTTCATGCGGGAACGAAAGAAAAGCTGGTTCCTGTCAGCCGTGATCAAGGCGCGCACGATGGCCGCGGCCTCATCCGGCACCTGGCTCAGCGGGTAGCTGGCAAGATCGGCGCCCGGGTCTTCGGTGATGCTGCCTTTAGCCGATGTCGCCCAACCGCCGAGGTAGATGCCTTCGATTCCCAGGCGCTTGATGGTCACCGCCTGCCCCGGCGAGTACGGGCCGAACGTCGTAATCGACTTGCCGGCGTGAAACAGCTCTCTGAGCCGGGCATAAAAACCCTCAGCAGCGGCTCGCGTAACCGGATAGTCGGTTCCAATCGTGCCCCTCTGTTCCACTACTTGACGAGGCGAGTAGAGGCGAACAATCCCCTTGAATCGCGGACTGGAAAACCACTCGCTTACCTCTCGCACTTTGTCTTCGAATGAACTCATGATTGCCCCCAATGCCCTCGGCTTAGGATTTTGTCATGCAGCGGATCGCCATGCAGCAATTCGAGAGAAATGGCTGTCCTCTGTGGACTTGACTTTGACTCGGCTCCTACTGCGATGCGATTCAATGTGAACCGCAAGCCACAGTTTACGCCGTGAGAGAGGTCACCCCCTCCTGTGACTTGGTTCTCGCCAACTAGCCGGGCCAAGATACGGGAGGCACCAGAAACATCGACGATCGTTTGACTTGTCCACGCCGCAGCGCTGCCATCTTGCCTTACTTCTTTTTTCGGGAATGGCGACTTCGGCGGATCGCTCACAGCCAAAACAAAGGAACGAGGCCCAGCAACGCGAGACCGGCCAGCAGACAAAAGCTCTGGAGCCCGGTCTTTCGGCGGGCCAGCGAATAGGCGTAGACGCCCTTCATAGCATTGTTGCTGGCGGCTGCGATTACGATCGCCGATGCCCCCAGGCGGAGCGTTGCCAGGGTACCCGCAGACTGGGTTATCCCCAGGATGAACGGATCCACATCGGTAACGCCCATGATGGCCGCCAGCGTATCCAATCCTGTCCGGCCCAGGTAGGCCAGCGCCAGGTGTGTGCCCACGAGCATTGCCAGGAATAAAACCGCGAAGAGAAGGGCCACTCGCAACTCCAGCGGATTGGCGGGCTCGAATTGGCTGGCAACTTTCCCCGTCGCTTCGGACCTTCGGGACCATAGCCAGCCAATCACGATGGCCAGGCCAGCGAGGACTAAAAATCCGGGAGCCAACAGCAGCAATAACTGTCGATTAAACAGCCACAACAGGGCCGTCAAACGCACATACATGACCCCCGATGCCACCAAGATACTGCCGGCGTAGAGATAGGGGCGCTCGTCGTGGGCAGCCCTGCGGGCCAGGGCCACAGTCGTCACCGTCGAGGAATAGGCCCCTCCGAGTACAGAAGTGAGCAGTAACCCGCCCCGGTCTTTCGTCAACTTCTGAATGACATAGCTGCCATAGGAAATCGCGCTTACGGCGACCACCACCAGCCATGTCTTGAATGGATTGATTTGGAAGGAGCTGAACTCCCGGTTGGGTAGCGCCGGGAGAATGACTGCGGCCAACAGTAGAAACTTCGCGAACGAGAGGATCTCGTCGGCCGGGATCCGGGTTGCCAGTTCTTCGAGGACGGCTTTGAGCTCCAGCAACAGCAGACTGGCGATGCTTAATGCCGTAGCAATCCAGAAGTGGCCCTCATAGACCAGCGCTCCAATCAAATAGGTCGCCAGGCCCGACATCTCCGACGTAACCCCGGCCGAACCGGACGCAGACAATTTGTGCCAGTAGGACAGCCAGAGGAATACTGCGACGATGAAGAATCCCATGGTCAGAGGGATCAGTTGTGGCCCGGAGAGAAGCGCGGCTGCGTAGCCAATCAGGCCAATCAACGGGAAGGTTCGTACGCCCCCGAATCCATAGCTGGCGGCCGGGGCGGCCTTGTGCTCCTCGCGTTCCAGTCCAATCAGAAAAGACAGGAAGAGCACCAGCACGATCTTGACGGCTTCGGGCGGCAATGAGCGATAGAGTTCCATGGAGCAGCGCGGGGTCTCCGGCCCTACACTATAAACTCTAAGAGCGGCAGCGACCCAAAGTACGACACAAACAAAACCGACCGCCAGAGCGGCGGTCAAGTCAATGATACACAGAAACTTACTGGAGCCGACGATCGGACTTGAACCGATGACCTGTCGATTACGAAATGATGCCGGATTTCCACTAAGCTACTGTAAACAAATAACTTAATTCAGCCTCGGTTCGCACAGATGCGTTTATTGCGCTTGTTTGTTTTGAATAAGTTAGAAACGCAACGACACGTTTACGACACACTACATTGATGCGCCATCTGGCCCCTTGAGCAGGTCGATCCAAGGGGTGTTTTTGCACCGTTTGTTGTGCAATTATGAAGGCAGCGGCCGCCCTGCAAAACCTGTTGCGTCACCTGTCCCGGAAACTGCGATGCGTAACGCAGGAGCTTAACGGCACAAGAAGCTCAGTCACGGCTAGACCGCCCCGGCCATATCTTGCGATCGCTCGAAATTCCAGCGCCAAAGGTGTTGCAAGAAGGTATCGAAACTCAGGGACAACCCGAAACGGAGTCACCAGCCTTTGCCTTCTACGCTCCCGCGGTATTGGTTGATTTGGCGTTGTTGGGCTCGATCCAAGCGAGAATTAGTTTGTAACCTACCGATAAAACGATCGCGCCGACGAACAGGCCGATGATCCCCATCACAACGAACCCTCCGATGGCACCGAGGAAAACCACGGCGGTCGGAACCGAAGCTCCACGGCCCAGCAGCATGGGCTTCAGCACGTTGTCCAACAAACCGACGAACGCGCACCATATCAGGAAGACAACGGACACGGTGGTTGTGGTGGTAGCGAAGACGAAGATGACTGCGGGGATGAGTACAAGGATCCCGATCTGCAGGACAGCAGCGATGAGAAAGATCACTGCCCACAAGCCCGCTCCCGGCAATCCCACGACGAGAAACCCAATTGCAGCCAGAACGGTTTGAATGAGTGCTACCCCGAGAATGCCGGAGGTCACGCTGCGGATGGTCGAACCAACCAGGTTCTGGAACTCAGCGCCGCGCTCGCCAAACAGCCGATTGGCAAATGCGCGCGTTACTTCTGCGGCGCTCTGGGCCTTCGCTAGCAATGCTCCCGAAATGAGAATCGAAAAGAAGAATTGCAGCACGGTTAGGCCGATGCCGGCAGTCGCAGAAAGTAGTTTTGGGAGGAAAGTCTTGATCTGAGGCGCGAGGAGTTTCACAGCCTCCGTCAAGTTGTTCGAGGCCATGCTCCAGATTCGGTTCAAAGGAGCACCGACAAGAGGCCAACTCTCGAGGTTGGGCGGGGGAGGCGGAACGACAAACGTTCCTGCGTCCAGGTGGTCCATTAAACTTTGGACGCCCTCAACCGTACTCTTTGCCAACAGAACGACAGGAACAATCAGTACCGCCAGCAGAAGAATGGTCCAGATAGCGACTGCCCAGCCTCCACGCCCCGTTGCGTGCTGTAGCTTTAGAAAGACAGGATAAGAAGCCACAGCGATGATGATGCCCCAAGCAACGATAGGAACAAAGGGGGCCAATATCAGGAGACATACGGCCGCGAGTAAGGCAACCAAGCCGATGTTAATGGACGCCTCGACCGCCCGGGCGATGTAGGCATTTTCCGTTGCGGATGTTTCGGTCGTCATTGTCTGAGTCCTCCCGAAGAATCGAGCGTTGCGCGCGCACTAACAGAACAAGCAAATTGGAAACCGCGCACACCTGGGAACTATCGGACTTTCGCTGCGGCATCATGCACGGCCAGAGCGACGGCGCCTGCGTGGACTGCCACCGCAATCAGAATGCCCGTCATCGTTAGCCCTAGCAGGGCTATTGCGATGGCAATCACCCTTGAGACCCTGCGTACCGGTCGGAAATCGCCGTAACCTACGGTGGTTGCGGTGACGAAGGACCAATAGAAGCTATCGAATCGCGACCACCCTTCCTTCTTTCCCGCTAGAAGTCCCAATCCAACTATGGCCGCGGCCAAACTTAGGAACAAAGGCAACGCTAGCCACAGCCCGAAGGCGAACTCTTTGAGAAATGTGATCGTCAGACCTGAAAACAGCAAGTCATTCACCTCAGGTTCAGCGGTGTACAAAAAGCGATTGGCCTTCTACGTCTAGCCACAGGCTAAAGCCGAGAAGAGGGATGTGCGCCGCATTATTTCGGCTTCTTTCTCGGTAAAATCCCCGCTGCCCCAGTGCCGGTCTTGCCAGAGACAGATTGCTGTATCGCCCCCTTTGCGGCGCTGGCAGCCATACCCCCTACGTCGGGAACAAAGCTTGGGTTGGATGTCGTCCCTTGAATTCTGAAGGGCACGCCTCCCCTATCGCCGCCCCGGCCCGTTCTCTCCGAACGTGCTTCAGACCTGCCGGTTTGCAGGTCGGCAACCATCTGGAAATCGAGCGCCCCGTTGGGGCTGACCGTGCCGGCGCCGGTTACCACGCCGAGGGATGGTATCGTCACGTTGATAGCGTCGGCCCTCGTCATCTCAGGAGCGATGCGCGCATTCAAGCTGGCATTCTGAATGGTCGTGTCGGGACTCGAGGGAGCCTTTCCACTGAAGGCTGACAAAGCTCCCAACTTCGCACCCATATCGAAACCGGCCAATTTCGTGTTCGACATCCGCACAGGGCCGGAGATCACCAGTTTGTCGAGCGGACCGCTGATTGCCAAGTCGGCAGACAGCGTTCCTCCATTCAACTTCGATCCTGAAGGAAGCACCACGCCAAGAGCTGGGAGCATCGCTTCCAGTTCATCGACCGACATATCCGGGGCGCTGAGCTTCAGGTTCATCACCTGGGTTTCACCCTGGGCCTGAAACCCGCCCGTGAGGTGGGCAACAGCTTTGCCGAATCCTATGTCCCCTTGGGTGATGGTGCCGGCCTCTCGGTCGAGGTCCTCGTCGAGTGCGTATTTGATGGTCACGGCTTTCGGGGCCGGTGACCCCTTGGGTGAAAGCTTGAGTTTTTCGCAGGTAATTACACCCACCGCCTTGGCCTGAGTGCCAGTCGAGTTCAACGTTCCCTCAAGATCGGCGGAGCCGCCAATGCCGCTCGCCGGATCGATGAAGCCCGAAGCCGCGAGGTCCAAGTTCTTCACCTTTATTGAGGCGTCGAAAGGGGTCTTGGCCGAATCCTGCGGATTGATCGGTCCCGCTTTGCCGGTGAGGTTTGCGTTGCCGCCGCCAGGCAAGTTGACGGTCAGCTCGAACGGGAACTGAGAGGTGAACGAGAAGTCCTTAACTTCCGCGTTCAACTTGTCGTAAACCTGCGGCTTCGCAGTGGAGTTGGCGTTGCCGACTGCCAGCTTTCCATCTTTGATCTCCAGCCTGGCGATCGAGAGGCTCTGGGGCGCGCCCGACTTTCGCTGGTTCAGCGGATTTGTTTTTACTGGCCCCGCCGAGGCTGGAAAAGTTCCAGGTTCCGTTGGAGCCTTTGAGCAACGTGATCTGAGGCTCGTCCAGCACGATCCCCGTCACGTTTAGTTGCTTGGAGAAGATGAGCGGCATCAACTCGACGCCAACTTCCAACGACTTCGCCGTGATGAACGGCGACTTGCTAAAGGCCGGATCGTCGGCGATGCTGACATTCTCCACGCCGACTTTGCCGCTTAGCAGCGAAAGACTTAGATCTCCCAAGGTTACTGGCCGACCCAATGCGTTCGTCACTTCCGACTCGATTTTCGGACGGAAGCTGTTGACATTGATGAAGAGCGGAAGTGCGATGAGGATCACCACCACTGCCGCGACAACAATTCCAGCGATCTTCAAAGTACGTTTGTTCAATTGCATCGGGTTGCTCCTGTCTCGAAGAGTTTGAAATCAAGCCTGCTAAGCATCTTGCGCAGCTCTGCGACGGATGCATTCGGTTGTCGCTTCCCCGATATGCGCCATTTCGTCGGCCCGAGTGAATTCCGATATATCAAAGGACGTCACGTCGGGCGCGACCACAAAGTCTGCCGGCTGAACCCCGACGGAGTTCATGTTGTAGTTCTGGACCATGGTCTGTCGCATGATCACTTGAATGGTTGCCAGGAACCGGCCGGTGAACCTGGAACTAATTCCCTCAAAATCTTTTTCTAGCTTTGCCGTCACAGTTGATGCAATGACAAAGTTGCATCCCCTGGCTACCAGCACATTGGCGGGAACATTGTTGAGCAACCCACCGTCCACCAACGCCTGGCCTGACTCAATGATAGGGAGCGACAGGGGAGGAAGATTGATACTTTCCATGACGCCGATGGTCGCATCGTCAGCCTCACGCACTACCGCTTCTCCTTGGACGAGATCGACGGAAACCGTAAACGTTGGAAGCATCAATTGCTCCATCCTGGCTTGACCCAGGTATTTCCGCAGCATGGAATCGAATTGGCGCCATCTGTACTTGTAGAGCAAATACCAGTAGCCGGCGCCGGGCAGCTGTCGAAAGAACCACGATGGCTGCAATTCGGTCTTGAAGCGTTGAGCAATGTACTCGGGATCGAAGCCAGCCGTGTAAATTGTGCCAACCATCGCACCAGCGCTCGTGCCCGCCAGCATGTCGATGTAGATGCCATGCCGCTCTAGTGCTTTGAGTACCCCGAGATGAGCCATGCCTCGAGCTGCGCCACCTCCGAGTGCCAAACCGATCTGGATGCCTCGCAAGTGATGAACGATCCGTTCGAATCCCTGCTGCAATAAAGTGTTTTGGTTTGCTCCCGGAGCGTCAAAAGTAAGTTTAAAGTCTCGTCCAGCGAGTTGATCCAACTCCGGCACATAGGGAGCGATTGGCTCGTTGCTGTCGAGAATCCACACGATCCGGATCTTGTCTCGCCACCTGGGTACGCTCTTCACCAGTCCTTGGAGCAGAACAACTGCTGCGCGCGCATCTTGTGGCCGAATACACCAAAGCACCACGTCGACGTAACTCAAGAGCCGCGTCATTGCCTCAGCTGAATGGTCCGCACGAACATCGATCAGCAGTCGTCTATTCACCGCCAAATCCTTAAGCAGTGTCTTGCCGAATCTGGCCTTCTGCAGCGAGAAACTTAAAGGGGATATCTCCGTCTGGCTTCCATTGCTCGTCATCGCCGATAATGCCAGGAGACTCGTCCAAGTCTCTAAGTCGACGTGCCAATCGAGACACCAGTGAACGGCTCGCCTCGCTGTGATGAATAATGCCCACGATGGATGGCTTCGGAAGGGAACGATCGACCATCACGTATCGCTTGAACGCGTTCACCGTCAGGCGAAATAAAGCAAGTTGAAGGTCCGGATGATTCGCTGCCAGCTGCAGCAGGTCTTTTGGCGTCAATCTTATTGCTGTCGAAGGCTCAATAGCCTCGATGTGCAAGAGAGAGCGGTCCGATGAACCGATGGCAACCAATGCAATGGCACGCCCGGGAACGATAGTGTCTCTCTGAACCTCCTTGCCCAGCGAATCATGGAGCGTTGACTGCACCCGGCCTGTGATCAGGAAGTACATATGGGTAATTTCTGATTCGACCTCAAGGATCACTTCCCCGGTGTGAAACTCGACCCACTCAGCCGTGTTCGTGATCGCCGTCAACGTTTCCTCGCTGAGTCCCACTGCCCATTCGAGCCGACGAAGATCCACACGAAGTTGCTGCCGGGTCGGGGAGATCTGGTCTTTCCTCCCTGTCACTCATCTCAGTTCTCCTCGAAGCCCAGTGCTGGAGGCTTTACAGTTTCGGAAAATGGAGAAATACAGGTTAGTCAACATACTGCGCCGGCCGATCTCTTGCACCAGTTCAAACATTGCGTGTGCGCGTTCCTTTAGAAGCGTCCTGCCCGAGAACGACTACGGAAGCTCTACAGCCCAGGCAACAACCTTCCAATCCTCTTTCTCCTTGGTCCACAACAGCAGAAGAGCGGGTGATTGTTCCTCCCCATAGTTCAGTCGGCTGGCGCTCAAATAATACGCTCCGTATTTTGCATCAGCAGGCTGCAAGTCCGGAGAACCCTCGGGCATCTGACGATGTTGGCACAGAAAGCTATCGGCCTTCTGGTCTGGCACGGCCATGATCGCGAAAGCATTGGAGTTTTCCTGCTGGACTGGGCGCAGCAGATCATTGACGGGCTGCAACACCCGACATCATGTCGGAGAGACTGGTGCCGGATGGGATTCTCGCGAGCGGCCGCTTGCAGCCCAGACTGGATTCTGGCGATGGGCGTCAATTTCTTCTGGTCTTCGGAGGGCGCCGCGAGACACTGGTAAGAGCGTGTCGAAGCAAAGGTTGAAGCCTGGGCGACATTCCGTTTCACGATCCAAGTCTGGTAAAACTCCGTGATCTCTTTTACGGCGGCGGGATCACCGGCAATGCTCCGCGGTTCTTCCACTGACGGTACAGCCTGAGCTGCAGCATTCCTTGGGACGATGCCCGCATCACTGCTATCTTCGATGCGGATGGCAACGATTTTCCAGTAGTCGCGCTCCTGAGCCCACAGCAGGGACATAACCTTGTTCCGGCTGTCTCCCTGTTTTCCGCGAAACGCAGTGGCGAAGTATTTTCCACTAGAGCCCTTACTCGTATCGTTGTTCGGTGTGGCAACGCATTCCTCGTCTGGTGCCATGTCCGCCGGCACGCTCACTAGCAGGAATTCCGATGCATACGCGTTCTTTGCCGGTTTCAATTGCGACCATTTGTCTGCAGGCTCGAACACTTCGGCAACGGAATTCACCGTGCCAAGACTATCGCTAAATTTCTGCATCGCCATCATGGTGCGCAGCCGAATCATGCCTGGCGGCACGGGTTGTCCGCTCTTCTGCGCCACCACCTCCAAACACGGATAGCTGAGGCGCGAAAAATAGGCGACTGACTTATTTGGTTCTTTCCTCACTACCCAGCTTTGCAGGAAATCGTGTGCGCTCTTATCGACGCCCTGATCGGCTTTCACGCCGGGATTCAAGGGAATGTTCCCGAGGCGCTCAGTGGCGTTCTCCTTTGGCGGCTTTCCGCCACTTCCGAGTTGTCCAAAGACGTCGCGCCACCAGCCATTGAGACCCGACCAGCGGCGGTCATGGCGGTCCAGGTTGTTGCCCGCGCGGACGTCCGAGTTGGAAGCGCTCAAGTGCCCATTGACGAGCGCTTTGGGGAAGCCGGAAGAGCGATAGTCGACATCAACGTCGGACAATTTCTGGTCGCGCGAAATGGAGAACTGAATCGAGGGAGGTCCCTTCTTCAGCCTGTAACAAATGGGAAAGCCCTTGTGATACACGCTGTTGTCTTTATCGTGAAAGAACTCCTGACTGCGGCTCAGGATGTCCAATGCGTCGGGCTTCAGGTACACATACAGGCGGAACTGGAGGTCGCCGCCTACACCGGATTCCTCGCCCATCACCTGGTCAACGGCATCCACCAGGTCAATCGCGCGACCCAGGCTCTTGCCTTGCGCATCGGTCATCTTAGCGTTCAGCAGCGCATGGGTCACAGCGTCGTACGTGGTACGGGTGGACAGTCGAGCGTTGTCGTAGGCCTGTTCGGCGACAAGGTCGCTTCCGGTGGTTGAGTTGTAGTTGCGAATGAAGTCGTCTATCAGCCGTTTTTGCTCAGGGCGCAACGCGGCATAGGATTTGCCAAGCTCCAGGGTTTCGCTTTTTGGCTTTTGGGAAGTCGCCGCCTCCTTCTGATTCGGTTGCGTT
>CAWCTB010000051.1:0-222545 GCA_963798275.1 uncultured Acidobacteriaceae bacterium | reverse complement strand
TTTCGCTACGTGTCGTCGTCCCGGTCAATCTCTTCCCGCAGATCGGCGAGCGCGTCTCCCCGTCCTGTCCATCTAACCGGTCGTTCAACTCACGCAACGCAACCGATACCCCGTGATAGTGGTGGAGATGGCTGTAATCCAGATCGCGCGTGACGTTCAGCCAGATGTCGTGCATCAGCTTCAAGTCCTGGGCGCGCATTCGTGGCGCGTGCGGCCCCGACCACGTACTGCCCACTTTCGTCCGTCGGCCGCCACTACCTCCAGCCGCATGCGCGGTTTGGGCTCCGGCAACCGCTCCCAAGCATCCCCCGTAAGCCACCCTGTTCCGCCGGCGAGAGCTCTGCTTGGGACAAACCACACACCACCCGCGACGACGTTCAACGTCTGGGCGGTTGCCACGATGCTCTCGAAGACGTCGTTGGTCGGGGCCACCAGCAGTGACACATGTTTGCCCTCTTTTTCGGCGGTATTCACCACCGCGGTAAACAGTTCCTCTTCGTACTGCTCGAATATCTCCGAGGTGTCCATCCGGGTATTGCCGCTGAAGGAATGTTCCCGGTGGTCAGACCCGCGCCGTCATCTCACCACCACATCCTGTTTCGCCGTGTCGGTGTGCACCAGCACGTCGCGCAGATATGCCAGGTTTCTGGGATCCGAACCGCCACCAGCACGCCGCCTGGACGCACCTCCATTGCCTCCGCGGTCAGCTCCTCCTGAGCATTCACCCGGAATTGCTCCAGCTCATGCTGCTGGCCCGCGACCGTCTTCTTATTGATGTGTTCGGTCACGGTGAACACCAGGAACAGGAATCCGCTGAACGCTATGCCCGAGATGGTCGCCAACTGCTTGGTGAAAAGGTTGACGATGGCAGTTGCAAACAGCAGCAGGGAAATCAGTCCCAGGCCAATCGGTATCTCAACCTTGCCGATATGAATGTTGCCGGGAACCTTCCACTGCCGGTTTTCCGGCTCGGTAAAGCGCAGCACCAGTACCGCCAGCGACTTAAAGGCGAAGCTCCAAATCACGCCGAAAGCGTAAAGCGACGCCAACAGGTAAACATTACCTCGGCTGGCAATGATGGTGAAAATCTGCAGTCCCGCGATCAGATTGATAAACCGGTGCGTCGTCCCGTAGCGCGCCTGCGGATGCCGGAACCAGGGCGTCAGCACGCCGTCTTCACTGATGCGGTTCAGCACGCCATTGGCGCCGACGATGGCGGTATTCACCGCCCCCGACAGGATGAGCGCACCCACCAGCACAACAAATCCCTGAAAGAACAGCTTCAGGGTGAAGGGGGCCCACCACGTTCATCGCCAGCCCGCTGATCAGGTTGGCGAAATAATCCGGCCGGACGTTGTCGGGAATGATCATGACCGCGAAGAACGATACCAGCGAAGTGAACAACAGGCTGTACAGGAAGATCACCAGCCCGGTCTTCTCCAGGTTCTTCAGCTTCGGCGATTCGATCTCGCGATTGACCTGGGCCAGCGACTCCCTCGCCGCTCATGGCCAGCACCGAATGCCCGAAACCCACCAGCAGGAGCACCCACGTCAGGTTCGCCGCCCACGAGTGATACAGCCAGCCCGGCGACTCATGGTCCATCTTCAGGTTCGCCCGCGTTGGCCAAGGCGGCAGGTGCTGTGGATGCAGGATGAGTGTAACCAGGCACCACACGATGAGCAGCACCCACCATCACCGTGGTGATCTGCATGATGCGCAGCGCCTTGTCGCTGGACTCGTGGATTCCCTGGATATTCTTCCACCAGAAGTAAACCGTGACCAGCACGCCGAACCCCGCCGCGAGGTAGTTCGACCTCGGCGCCAGTCCAATGCACGGGTGACCCCGCCGAACCGACATGTCCAGCAGGAACCCGCCGAAGTACTGCCCGGCAGACACCGCACTGATCGGACCGGTCAGGACGTAGTCGAACAGCAGCGCCGACACCGACAGCTTGGCCAGAATGCCGCCCATCGCCTCCTTGACGACCCGGTACACGCCGCCGCGCACGAACATGCTGCTCGACTTTCGATATAGATCGCTCGCACCGCGTAGCTAAACAGCATTACCGCCAGCACGAACCAGGGCGCGCTCTTGCCGATGACCTTCTCCGCGTCGCCGCCCACGTAGTACGCGGACGAGGCCAGGTCCGAAAGCACGATCGCCGCCGCCCGCCAGAACGAGATAACACGTCAGCATCACCGTGGTGGCGACGAATACCTTTACTGCCGGTTTTTCCAGGCTCGGATACATGAATTATCGGTTTCATACCCCGGGGAGCGGGGTGTTCAGAATAACAACCACCGTGCCGGAATCCTCGGATCTTTACAACTTCCTTATAAATTTCTCCGCTGGCTGCCCTTAGCTGCCAGCGGACATCATTTCCTATCATCCTTTGCTGAGAATTGAAGCGGCTTGGAATGGAAGACCAGAGGTCGGCATTCTTGTCATCCCAGACTCGCGCGTTGTTGCAATACCTGGTTCAGTGCGCAACTCTTGTCGCTTGATTGGGTTACGTATTTCGTCGGGCTTTGATGTGCTTCCTTTCCAAGTGGTAATCTGGCATTGCACCCACTTTGGGAGAGCCAACTTACTTTAGGAGCACGCTTGAATCTCTATACTTCCCTGGTGGCGTTTTACGTTGATCCCGGATCCGGCAGCATGGTCCTGCAACTCCTTCTGGGCGGCGTCGGAGGCCTCTATGTCCTCCTGCGGCTGTTCAAGGAGCGGATTCAGCGCCTGTTCGGCATCCGCCCGGCGGAAGCCCAATCTCCCGACACTGCGCCCGGCTCCGGCCACAATACCCACAATACCAAGGATCCAAGCAAAGCCATCACCTCGATCGAATGAAACTGCTGCAGTTCGCTCAGAAAGTGCGGCGCGATTCGGGTTCCTTCCGCGATCCTGGCGGCTTCATACTCCACCATGGCGCGAGGGTCTTCCGGGTAGTCCTCCCGGCTGCCGTGCCGCTCTGGAAGCGGTTCGCCTCTTCCGGATTGCCCGACGAACTGGAGGCCGCCGGACTCCTGGTGTCGACTTCGGAAAGGCCGCATGCTGCCGAGATACTGGAGGGCGTAGTTCCGCGAGGCTCAGTCGTTGTCGAACATGAGCGCATTCCGTTTGTCAGCTATCCCTCGAGTGGACCTTCGAGATGCTGCGCGCCGCCGCGCTTCTGCAGCTCGAGATCATGGAACGGTGCCTACGCCGCGGCTGGATCCTCAAGGACGCCTCCGCTTATAACGTTCAGTTTCGCGGAACCCGGCCGGTTTTTATCGATCTGCTCTCGTTCTCTCCGTTGTCGGAAGGCGAGCCCTGGGCGGGCTACAACCAGTTCTGCCGCATGATGCTGTACCCGCTCATGCTCGAGGCCTACAAGCACATTCCTTTTCAACCTTGGCTGCGCAGCGATCTCGAAGGCATCGACCCGGCGGTCTTCGATCAAATGTTGAAGGGCGCCACCCGGCTGCGTAAAGGCGTCCTCACCCACGTCACCGCGCAGGCCTACCTGCAGCGCAAGCTTTCCTCGACGCAGCACAGCGTGCGCCAGCAGATCAAGTCCGCCGGCATGACTAGCGACATGATTCGCCGCAACGTCCGGGGCCTGCGCACCCTCATCGAAGGCCTGGCCGCTCCGCGCTACTCCACCACCTGGGGAGATTACTCGCGCACCCACTATCTGCAGGAAGCGCTGCAGCAGAAAGAAAATTTCGTTCGCCATGCCATGGCTGGCCGTCCTCTGGAGTTAGTTTGGGACCTCGGCTCGAACGATGGCCGTTTCAGCCGCATCGCCGCCGAGAGCGCGCAGACGGTGGTGGCCATGGATTCAGATGTTGCAGCCGTCGACGGCCTGTTCCGGACGTTGCGCGAGGGCAAAGTTGCGAACATTCTGCCCCTGCTGGTCAACGTCGCCAATCCCTCGCCCGCGCAGGGCTGGGCAGGCACGGAGCGCGCCTCCCTGAGCGATCGCGGAAACCCCGATCTGACGCTAGCTCTGGCCCTGGTCCATCATCTCGTCATCGCCGCCAACGTGCCCGTGCCGGCACTCCTGCAATGGCTCTCCACCGTCACCCGCGAACTGATCGTCGAGTTCGTCAGCAAAGACGACCCGATGGTGCGCCGCCTGCTGCTCAACAAGGACGACACCTACACCGATTACAACCGCGAGTCCTTCGAGGGCGCGTTGCATCGTCATTTCCGCGTTGTGCACGCGGCGGAGATCCATGGGGGAACGCGCTTCCTGTATCATGCCGTGTCGAATGCTTAGACTCGCCGCGATCGCCACAAGAAGGCAATTGCTGCTTCCCTGATGGATCACCCTCACAGCTTCCGGCGCGTGCTCCTTCTTCTTCTCGCGCTGAATACCTTCGCCTTCGCCCAATCGCTCTATCAGGCGCTCGTTGGTAATCCTGAGTTCCTCGTGCTCAATCGCGTCACCCACGCCGACCTGTTTCTCTTCGTGCTGGTCTTCGAGCTACTGCCCGCACTTCTGTTGGCGCTGGTGTGGCTACTCATCCGCAGAGTCAAGCCGTCCACCGCCGGCACCTTTTTCTCCTTCGCGTTGTGGCTGCTGTTCGTACCTTTTTTGTTTGAGTTGCACAAACGATTCGCTGTGCCCTTCCTGCACTTCCGGCACAACACCCTGCTGATCGTGTTGCCGCTGGCGCTGGCCGCCTTCTTGATCTTTCGCTATCGCTCCGTCGTCGAACGCTTTCTGCTGGTGGTGTCGCCGCTCATCGTGCTCTTCCCTGCTCTGTTCCTGTGGCGCGCCTGGCACATGGTCGCCCCCGAAGAACCGGACGGGCCCGCGCTCGCGCAGACGCCCGTGGCAGCCGAAACCGGGCAGCGGCCGCCGATCTTCCTTATTGTGTTCGACGAATTCACCCGCTTCGCCTTGCTCGATCCCGACGGCCACATCGACGCAGCACGATTCCCCAACTTCGCCGAACTCGCCCGCAACGGCACCTGGTTCGCCAACGCCACAGCCAACGCCGAGTACACCACCCGTGCCGTCCCCGTCATCGTCACCGGCAACTTCCCGCATGGCAATGACGCCTCCGCTGCCGCGTACCCCAACAACCTGTTTCGCCTGCTGTCGCCCGAATACGACATCACCATCCACGAGGCCTTCACCCGCTTCTGCGCCCGTCCGGAATATCACTGTCCCGACGCCGCCCGGGTCGAGAAGCCAGGCCGGCTCCTGCGGTCGGCGTTTGAGCTCTACGTCTGGCGGGTGGCGCCGACCAGCGTTGTCGTTCGCGTGCAGGCCGCAGCATTAGAAACTGAGCAGCAGCGCTTCCGGCAATTCCTCGGGGAGATCCATCCCGCCACCGCGAACGCCAGACCTGTGTTCGAGTACATGCACCTGGAGCTGCCTCACGCGCCCTACATGCTGAATCCCGACGGCAGCTTGCACGAGACCGTTCCCAACTCGTTCGAGGCGCGACTCGCGGGCGACGAAGTCGCGCTCGGCCAATTACGCTCCGACTACCTTAACCAGGTGCAGTACGTCGATTTGCTGCTCGGGCAGTTCGTCGCCAGGCTGAGAGTCGCCGGACTCTACGACCCGGCGCTGATCGTCGTCACCACCGATCATGGCGTGAGCTGGCTGCCCGACGCCCCGGGGCGCACGCTGACCAACGCCAACGCGGGCATGATCCTGCCTATTCCGCTGTTCATTAAGTTGCCGGGAGAACAACCATTGTCATCCCGAGCGAGGAGCGCAGCGACGAATCGAGGGACCTCTATGCCCGCCACCAACCCTCCGTTGACGCGAGAATCGCCGGGACAACCATCCCCAGTACAAGGTTCGTCGGGAAACACCGCCGCGAATATTTCAGAACTCGACGTTCAATCGATCGATCTCACCCCAACCATCGCGGCCGTTGCCAGAGTGTCGATCCCCTGGCCTGTCGACGGCCGCAACATCTTCGCGCCCAATCCCACCCCGCGCGAGAAAATCGCCTACGACGCGAATGGGAAGAAGTTCGTACTACCGGCGTCTCCACAAACGAAGTGAAGACCTGCCACTTGTCCTCCGGAGCGGGGTGAGGTCGCCTGGGCGACCGAAAGGAGTCGAAGGACCCCTATACTGCCGCCAACGTTCCGCCTGCCACCCTCTCTGGCCGAAGATGGGAAAGGGTTTCACGCGGCCCCTTCGTCTACTCACTCTCCACTACTCACTGCTCCCCAAGAACTCCCGAAAATTACTCACCACCAACTTCGGCGCCGTGGGCGCCCGCTTCTTGTCACTCAGCCCATGCGCCACGCCTTCCACCGCCACCAGCTTCTTCCTCCCCGGAATTGACTGCATCGCGCGCTGCAGCTCCGGGATCGTCGCGAAGGAATCCCGCGTACCGCTGATAAACAGTGCCGGTGTTTGCAGCTTCGAGAAGTGTGCCGTCCGCATTTGCTCGGGCTTCCCCGGCGGATGCAGAGGATACGAAAGCAACAACAGTCCGTCGACAATCTCGGGCTCCGCTGCGACCAGCAGACTGGCCTGCCGCCCGCCATAAGAAGATCCGCCGAGAAAGGCACGCCCCTTGAAATGCTCACGCATCATCGCCACGGCTCGCGCCAGCCCCGCTTGATCGCGTTCCGCATCCCCGCGCGATGGCGGACCATTCGGCTTGCGCTGCCGGTACGGAAGATCGCAGCGCAGTACATTCACCCCAGCCCCGGCGAACTCGTCGGCCAGCGCCATCAGCAGCGGTGTGTTCGAATTCCCGCTCGCCCCGTGCGTGAGCACAAGAAAATCGCCACGCGACTTTCCGGCGCGATGCAAGTACCCGCGTACCGGAGCCTCCCCCGGCGTCTCATCCACGAATGGTTGTGCCTGATCAGCCAGCTCTTTCTCCTTGAAGTCGCAGCTTGAGCCGCGCCGTCGTTTGTCATTCTGAGCGAAATGTGGGATAGCCGAACTGAAGCTCGATCCACTATCCCCCGCCTATTGCCGGTTCAACTTCCGCGCCTGGCAGGCCTCCACGACCTTGCTCGGATCAATCGCGTCGCTGTCCAGTTGCATCTCCACCACTTTCCCATTCTTGTCGATCAGGTAATCCACCCGCCGTGCCGCCTTGTACTTCGGGTTGTACAGTCCGTATTCCTTGGTTACGTCCCCGCCCCAATCGCTCAGCAGGGGAAACGTCACCCCAATTTGTTGCGCCCACGCCTTGTTCGAGAACGAAGAGTCCATGCTCACACCCAGTACCTGGGTATCGGCAGCTTCCAGCTTCGCCAGGTTTTGCTGGAAGTTCTGCATCTGTTTGGTTCAACCGCCGGTGAAGGCGAAGATGTAAAACGCCAGCGCGACGTTCTTCTTCCCCTTGTAGTCGTGCAGCGAAACTTTGTTGCCGTTCTGATCGGTCAAAGTGAAGTCAGGAGCCATATCGCCCACTTTGACTGTCGGAGGCGGGGTGTCGCTCGGTTTATCGGCGGCAAATCCGCTGGGCAGAATGCTGCCCGCCAGCAGAAGCGCCAGCAATGTTCGTTTCATGGAACTCTCCTCGTCGAAAGTGCGTCCCCGGTTGAGAAGACTGCGCGTCATTGTGACACACCGTCAACGTTTGCGCAGCTGTGTCCCCGCGACGCAAAGTCTAACCTGCGTCATTTCACCCACTACCAGGGCCATTTCGGGACATCCCCAACCGATTGATACCGCAATGAATTGCGGATTTCCCATCGCGGAATTAAAGTGAATGAGTATTCATTCGGTGGCCTTCCGCCGACGAGTAGTAAGCCCTAATACGTTGCACAGCGATTGAACGCGCAGTTCAGAGACAGCTCCCAGTGCCCAGGCCTGAAGCAACTTCGCCCGAACCCGCGACGCCGGCTCGCAATGCCGACAAGTACCAGCGCATCCTTGACGCTGCCATTGCCGTCTTCGCCGAGAAGGGCTACTTCGTCTCCCGGGTCTCTGACATCGCCGATCGCGCCGACGTGGCCGACGGAACGGTTTACTTGTACTTCAAGAACAAGGACGAGATTCTCGCCACCGCCATCAATTCCGCTTTCGACGCCTTCATGCGCCACGCGCGGACCGAGCTGGAGACCATTACCGATCCTGCGCAGCGCCTGCGCCGCCTCGCCTTTCTCCACCTGCAATCACTGGGAGCCAACCGGAATCTGGCCAAGGTGTTCCAAATGGAGTTGCGGCAGAGCACTCGCTTCCTGTCTAAGTTCTCGCACGAGCACATGATCGAATACTTCAGCCTGGTACGAGCTGCGATTCGCGACGGCCAGGAACGCGGCCTGTTCCGCAGGAGCCTGCCGGAAAAGATCGCGGCCAACTGTTTTTTCGGAGCACTCGACGAGATGGTCACCTCGTGGGTGCTTAGCGAACATGACTTCCCCCTTTCCCACGCGGCCGACTCGATTGTCGACATACTCCTGAGCGGCATGCGCGAAGCGCCGGACGCGCTGCGACCATGAGTATCCGAACCCTTAACGACGTTTTCTTCAAGGTCGTCGAGCACAACCTCGACCGCGCCATGCTCAGCAAGCTCACCGGAGTGTGGCAGCCGATTTCCTCTTCCCAGTTGCAGGCGAAGGTTTATGCAACGGCACGCCACCTGCGAAGCTGGGGCCTCGGCAAGGGCGACCGCGTCGCCATCCTGAGCGAGAACCGCCCGGAGTGGGCCATTGCCGATTTCGCCACCCTGCTGATCGGTGGCATCGTTGTGCCCATCTACGCCACCCAGACTGCCGAGCAGTGTCTCTACCTGTTGCAACACTCGGAGGCGCGCGTCCTGTTTGTCTCCAGCCAGGCCCAGTTCGACAAGGTCGCTGCTATCCGGCCGCTCACCAATATCGAACGCATCATCATCATGGACGACGGCTCCCGGCTACACGACGTTATCCCCATGGCCGAGTTCATATACGATGCCAAGCCCGGCCCCGATCCTGAACTCGAGTCGCTCGCCGGCCAGATTCAGCCCGACGACGTCGCCACCCTGATCTACACCTCCGGCACCACCGGAACCCCCAAAGGCGTCATCCTCACCCACGGCAACATCGCGTCTAACCTCAGCATGACGCAGGAGCTGGTCGACATCGGAACCCAGGACGTTTGCATCTCTTTCCTGCCGCTTTCCCATATCACCGCGCGCCACGTCGATTACCTCCTCTTCTACCAGGGCGTGACCATCGCGTACTGTCCGTTCTTCGACGAGCTGGCCGCTGTCATGGCTGAAACCCGGCCCACCTTGTTCATCGCCGTGCCCCGCGTCTACGAGAAAATTTCCAATACCGTGCAACTCAACGCCAAGGGCGTCAAGCACAAGATCCTCCAGTGGGCGCTCGACGTCGGGCGCAAGCACCGCGACACCACCCTCCAAGGCTTGCAGCCCAAGTCGCTGGATTGGAAGATCGCCAACCGGCTTGTCTTCTCCAAGGTCCGCGAGAAGCTCGGCGGCCGGGTACAGCTCTTTCTCTCCGGCGGCGCACCCTTGGGCATCGACCTTGCTTGCTGGTATGCCGACATTGGCATCCGCATCCACGAAGGCTATGGACTCACCGAGACTTCGCCGGTCATCGCCTTCAACTTACCCAGCCAGCACAAACTCGGCACCGTCGGCAAACCCCTGCGCAATGTGGAAATCAAGCTTGCGGACGACGGCGAGTTACTGGTGCGCGGCTCCTCGATCTTCAAGGGATACTGGAACATGCCGTCAGAAACCACTGCTGCCTTTGAAGATGACTGGTTCAAGACGGGAGACATCGGCAGCCTCGACGAAGCCGGATTCCTCTCCATCATCGATCGCAAAAAAGATCTCATCAAGACCTCCGGGGGCAAATTCATCGCCCCTCAGCCCATCGAAAATGCGCTTAAGGCGAACATGTTTGTCGGCGAAGCCGCGCTCCTCGGGGAACGCCGCCGCTTCCCCGCCGTGCTCATCGTCCCCAACTTTACCGTGCTGGAAGATTGGGCCCGCGGTCACGGTATGCGCCTGTTGTCGCATGAGGAACTGGTCAAGTCAGAAAAGGTTCGAGCGCTGTATCAGTCCATCATCGATGAGCTGAACCGGAACCTTGCCCAGTACGAGAAGGTCAAGAAAGTGCTGTTGATTCCCACCGAGCTCAGCGTGGCCGACGGCACCCTGACCCCAAGCATGAAGTTGCGCCGGCGCAAGCTGGAAGAGCGGTATCGCGACGAGATCGACGCCCTCTACAGCGAAACCGAACGCCGCCCCGAAGCCGCACCCGTCGGCAAGCGCTAGGTTCTCACCAAAGCACAAAGAGCCGCGGGAAAAACCCTGGTTAGTGACCCCGCCTGCTAGAATCTCGCGCAATGCCCTGGAGCCTCCTATTCCGCGCTGACGTCACCCCGGCTCAGCGTCGCACCCTGCTCGCCGCCGCTCTCGGATGGATGCTCGACGCCTTCGACGTGATGCTTTACGCCTTGGTCGTCGCCCACATCATGCGCGACCTGCAGATGACCAAGGCGACGGTGGGACTGCTCAACACCCTGATGCTGCTCGCCTCCGGCGCCGGCGGAATTCTTTTCGGCTTCATCGCCGATCGCATCGGCCGCACCCGCGCCCTGGCGCTCAGCATCTTGACTTACTCGATCTGCTCCTTCGCCTCCGGCCTCTCACAAACCGTGTTACAACTGGCGCTCTTTCGGACGCTGCTCGGCTTGGGGATGGGCGGCGAATGGAATACGGGCGCAACTCTGGTAGCCGAAACCTGGCCATCGCATTTGCGCGCCCGGGCTATGGCGATGGTGCAAAGTTCCTGGGCAATCGGCTACGCGCTCGCCGCCCTGGTCGCCGGCATCATGCTGCGCCTGGCCAACTGGCGCTATGTTTTCTTCGTCGGGGTCCTGCCCGCGCTGGTCACCTGGTGGATTCGCCGTCGCGTGCCCGAGTCCGAACTATGGCGCGAGTCGCACTCCACTCGATCTGCCTTGCCGGAACCACAGGAAAGTGTGGCTGCACCGTCCTCTGCGCGGCCTTCGCGCCGAGGGTCGGAACCAGAAAACCGCAAACTGGGAAGTCTCTTCCGCCCGCCGCTGCTCCGCAATACCATCGCGCTCACTCTGTTGAACTTCTTCGGCCTGTTCGGCTGGTGGGGATTGTTCAGCTGGATACCACCGTATCTGTCCATACCGGTTAGTCAGGGAGGGCGCGGCTTTGGCGTACTCTCCACCACCGGCCTCCTGCTGACGTTAAACCTGCTCGGCATGCTTCCCGGCTACCTCTGCTTCGGCCCGTTTGCCGACAAGTTGGGCCGCAAAGGCGCATTCGTTCTCTATCTGACAGCCGCGGGCTTGCTGGTTCCGCTCTATGCCAACGCGCGCGGTGCGTGGACCATCATGGTCCTTGGGATCGTCGTGGCCTTCTTCGGAACGGGTTTCTTTTCCGGCTCGGGATTAATCGCCAGCGAACTCTTCCCTACTCCCATTCGGGCTCGCGCCCTCGGCGTCACCTACAATGGCGCGCGCATGTTGAGCGCCGTTTCGCCCTTGATCATTGGATGGTTCGGGCAGAAGCACGGCCTCGACTCAGCGTTCTATCTTTGCGCCCTGGCATTTCTGCTGGCGGCGGCGTCGGTTCTGCCTCTACCGGAAACTCGCGGACGAGAGCTCGGGTAGAGCGGTTTTCCCAGTTGCACCTGGATCCATCGTACGTCTGGCGTCGACCTCATACCGCGCTCAACCAAAATCCAACAACCTATTGACACACCACAGCTAAAGCGCAATGTTTTTCGCCGGCATCACGGTACGTCTGAAAGCCGGGCCCTTGCAAAACCGATGATGGGACCATTGACTACTTCTAGATACTGCCAGACAGCGTGTACTCGAAGTCGTAGGAGTGCAGCCCGTCCGCAATGGTAATCGTGAAGGTCCCGGCAATTCCCTTGAGCTCGCCGGTGCCGGAGCCCGGTGTCACCTTGATCTGCATGTTCTGGCCGCCAGCATCCATGGTTGCCGTGTGCTGCAGCGCGAAGCCGCCGCGCTTGCCGCCCAGCGTTCCCGTCACCATTTCCATGGCGACGTACCCCGCCTCACCTGCCTTCGGGATTTCCCGCGGACAGCATTTCGCCCCGCGACGTCGCTTCCAGGTCGCCGTGGATCTCTTTGTCAATCGACATGCGCATCAGCCCCTCGGCTGGAGGCGATGGGAGCGGTTGCATCTTGACTTGAAATGTTCCGTGCGCGTGGTGCAGCACATATCCTCCTTAGAGTCGTTTGAAGCGCGAGTGCCCAAACCATATCAGGCCTGTTTCTGCTTCGCACGTTTCGCCACGGGCCGCTTGGGCGACGGTGAACCTGCCTTCGCCCCCGCCGGCTTCGTCACGATAGCTTTCTTCGAGCGAGTTCGGCCGCTCAGGCTTCGGTGGACTGCCAGCTTTGCCACTACCCGCCGCGCCCGTCTCTGCTAGGGCAAGTGCCTCCACCGGCGGCAGCTTCTGCTTGAGCTTCAGCACCGGCGCGAACAGGTCGCCATGTTGGCGTACCCGTTCCAGAACCTGTGACGATTCGAACACCAGCAGCTTCGCATCGCGCTTCTTCAGGCAGTTCGTCAACTTCCTCCCACGTCACCGGAGTCGAAACGGTCGGACGTTCTTTCGCCCGCAGCGAGTACACACAGATGGTGGTTTTGTGGTCGTCGTTCTGGCTCCAGTCCACCAAGACCTTGCCCACGCGCAGCGACTTCTTCATGTCCGACACGACCAGGTCGCGGTGCTCCCGCTCCAGTTGTCGTGCCAGCTCGTGCGCAAACGCCTTCGTCTGGTCGTAGGAGACCGGGGTGTTCAGTGGGACGTACACCTGCAGCCCTTTCGATCCCGAGGTCTTGGCGAAGCTCTTCAGGCCGAGCCGCGCAAAGGTATCGCGCACCCACAGTCCGACCTGGCAGCACTGCACGATGTTGGCCGGCTCTCCCGGATCAAGATCGAACACGATGAATGTCGGCCTGAGTATCTCCTTCGCCAGCGACAAGCTGGTATGCAGTTCGAGGTCGGCGAGGTTCGCCGCCCACACCAGCGTGGGCAGGTCCTGCGCCAGGCAATAGTTCATCCACTTCTTGTTGCCCTCACTCCACACCGGAGCAACCTGCACCCACTCCGGACGATGCTCGGGACAGTTCTTCTCATAAAAGAACATGCCATTCACGCCGTTGGGATAGCGCTTCATGGTCAGGGGCCGTCCCTGGGTATGGGGCAGCAGCACGGGGGCAATGCGCACGTAGTAGTCCACGACCTGCCCCTTGGTGAAGCCCACTGCGGGATATAGCACCTTGTCAAGATTCGACAGCTTGAGCCGCTTGCCCTGGACTTCCACCACGGTTTCGCTGGCCATCTATCTCCTCTCCCTCCGACGAAGGGATGCATGTTCGCGCTGTAAGTATGCATCTTAATAGGTGCAGCCGTTGAGTCCGAGCTTGATACTCCCATCGATTTTTGCGGCGGCTGTCACAACGTACAGCCCAGAGAGGCCAGACACCAAACGCACTTTGGCCGGCGAACGAACCAGTGAAGGCCCACGCCAATCCGCACCCGGACCCTTGCCCTCCGGCTTCCCTTGGTTTGACTTACCCGTCCTACTCTCCGTACCTTTGAACTCGGACTACTTACGTTGTCTTATGCTGGAGGTTCGATGAAACGCTGGTCCGCCAAGCTTGCGGCCCTTTTCTTGCTTGCTGTTTCCCTGCCCGCCTTGGCACAAGACCTGGCCTCTTTCGAGAAGCAGGTCACGGTCAAGACTCTGTCCAACGGGCTCACCGTCGTGCTGTACCGCCGGCCCGAAGCTCCGGTTTTTTCGTTCTTCACCCTGGTGGACGCGGGCTCCGCGCAAGACCCGCTGCACGAAACCGGGCTGGCCCACATGATGGAGCACATGGCCTTCAAGGGCACGCCCACCATCGGAACCACGAACTACGCCGCGGAAAAGGTCGCGCTGCAGAAGGTCGAGCAGACCTATGCCGCGTATGATGCCGAGCGCATCAAGCGCGTGGGGCGCGATCCGCAGAAGCTGAAGCAGTTGCAGGAGGCATGGCAGGCGGCGATCAAGGACGCCGACCAGTACGTGGTCAAGAACCAGTTCGGCGAAATTGTGGAGAGCCACGGCGGAGTCGGCATGAACGCCTTCACCAGCTACGACGAGACCGGCTACATGTACTCCATGCCGGCGAACGAGTTTGAACTTTGGGCCGCGCTGGAGTCTGACCGCTTCCTGCATCCCGTGATGCGCGAGTTCTACAAGGAGCGCGACGTGGTGATGGAAGAACGGCGCATGCGCACCGACAGCCGGCCCACCGGGCGCCTGGTCGAGCAATTCCTGGGCACGGCCTTTGCGGCAAACCCATATCATCGGCCGACGATCGGGTATGCCTCGGACCTGCAGTCGTTCTCCGCCACCGATGCGACCGAATTCTTCGACAAGAAATATGTGCCCAGCAACATGGTGATTGGCTTGTCGGGCGATCTCGATCCCGCCAAGGTGATGCCTATTATCGAAGAGTATTTTGGCCGCCTGCCTGCCGCGCCCAAGCCGCTGGAGATGACCACCACCGAGCCGCCGCAGAACTCGTTGCGCGAGGTGGTGCTGCAAGACCCGTCGCAGCCGTTCTACATTGAGGGCTATCACCGGCCCAGCTACCTCGATCCCGACGACGCGGTGTACGACGCCATCGCCGACATCATGTCCAACGGCCGCACCTCGCGCCTGTATCGCTCGCTGGTGCGCGACAAACAGATCGCCGCTGTCTGCTGCCGGCTTCACCGGATTCCCCGGCACCAAGTACGCCCACCTGTTCGCGTTCTACGGCGTGCCCGCTCCCCGGCCACACCAACGACGAAATGCGCAAGCAGATTCACGAGGAGATCGACAAGCTGAAGACCACCGACGTGACCGACGAAGAACTGCAGATGTTCAAGACGCGTTCCAAGGCCGACCTGATTCGCGGACTGGCCAGCAATCCAGGGCTGGCGCAGCAGCTCGCGACCTACCAGACGCGCTACGGCGACTGGCGCGAACTCTTCCGCTACCTCGATCGCGTCGACAAGGTCACCAAGGCCGACATTCGCCGCGTCGCCAACCAGGTCTTCACGGAGACCAACCGCACCACCGGCGAGATCCAGACGGCGCAACAGCGCGCGCCCCGAAGCGGTCCAGCCGCCCCAGGCCGGGCGGCTCGCCGAAAGGAGCGAACTAATGCGCGCTCGCAAGTTGCGTTTCGCTCCCGTTGTGCTTTGCCTGTTGCTCGCCACGCTCTGCGCATCGGCCCAGGTGAAGCCGTGGAACCAGATTCAGGCTCCGCCGCTGCCCGCATTTCATCCGCAGCAGCCGGTCCGCATCGAGCTGCCCAACGGCATGGTGATCTTTCTGCAAGCGGACCACGAACTCCCCCTGATCACGGCGGTCGCAACCATTCGCGGCGGCTCGATCTCTGAGCCCGCGGCCAAGACCGGCCTGGTCGACATTTACGGCGATGTCTGGCGCACCGGAGGCACGAAGACCAAGACTGGCGACCAGATGGACGACTTCCTCGAAGCCCGGGCCGCCAAGATCGAAACCGATGGCGGCGCCGATTCGACCACCATCGCCCTCGACTGCCTGAAGGGTGACTTCGACGCGGTCTTCGACCTCTACCTCGATCTGCTGCGCAATCCCGAGTTCCGGCCCGACAAGATCGAACTCACCAAGGAGCAGATGTACACCAGCATCGCGCGGCGCAACGACAGCGTCAGTTCCATCGTCAGCCGCGAGTCGGCGATCATCGGCTACGGCAAAGACAATCCTTACGCTCGCGTGGCTGAATACGCCACGGTGGCGGCGGTCACGCGCCAGGACCTGCTTAACTGGCACCAGCAGTATGTGCAGCCCAACAACATCATCTTCGGCATCAGCGGCGACTTCGATCCCAAGGCCATGGAAGCCAAGCTGCGACAGGCCTTCGGCTCATGGCCGAAGGGACCGGCGGCCAAGTCGCCCGACATCAAGTTCTCCGAACCCAAGCCGGGCTACTATTTCGCGCAAAAAACCGACGTCAACCAGAGCAGCATCAACATGCTCGATCTGGGCATTCGCCGCGATAATCCCGACTACTTCGCGGTTTCGGTGATGAACGAAATCTTCGGCGGCGGATTCTCCTCGCGGCTGTTCAACAACATCCGCGCGGCCCAGGGTCTCGCCTACAACGTTGGCGGCGGGGTGGGCACCAGCTTTAGCCATCCCGGCCTCACCGAAATCGGGATGCAGACCAAGAGCGCAAGCACCGTCGAGGGCATCCAGGCGCTGTACAAGGAAATCGACGACATGCAGAAGAATCCCGCCGGCCCTGACGAGCTGAAGCGCGCCAAGGACCAGATCCTCAACTCATTTATCTTCCGCTTCGATACTCCGGACAAGGTGCTGCGCGAAAAGATGCTGTACGAGTTCTATGGCTATCCGCTCGACTTCCTGGAACGCTATCGCGACGGCATCGAAAAAGTCACAACCGAGGACGTGACCCGCGTCGCCAAGAAGTACCTACACAAAGACACGCTGGCGGTGCTGGTGGTGGGCAATGACAGTGAGTTCGGCAAACCGCTCTCGACGTTGGGACAGGTCCAGACTCTCGACATCTCCATCCCACCGCCACCGGCGGGGATGATGGGCGGAGCGGAGGGGCCGGGGGAGAGGTAACCGCCTAGTGAAGAGTGAGGGTGGGATAGCAGGATTCCCACTCCGTCGAAAATCGCGAATGAGTGGGGCACCCAGCGATCATGCTGGCCATCAAGCGTGACGCGATAAGCGTTTCGGTTTCGCCGCGATGCTATGGAATCGTTCCTAATCCAGTGGAAAAGTGCTACCCTGCTGGTACTAGGGCTACTACATGTCTCTACGCAACTTCGCTCTTGCGATGGTTGTTTTCCTGGGCTATGGCGGCTGTCTCTTCGCTGGGCAAGCGAAACCGGGTGACAGCTCCGAGCTAGCCGGCGCGGAACAACTCTACCGGGCGGGCAAGTTCGCCGACGCCGAGGCCGCTTACCAGACGATCCTGAAAGCCAGCCCTAAATTGATACCGGCCCAGGCGGGGCTCATTCGCACGCTGTTGCGCGACGAAAAGGTGGACGACGCGTACGAGGTCGCCACCAGCGCGCTGGCCGGAGCGCCCGACTCCCCCGTGCTGCTGACCGTTATGGGGGACGTGCGCTTCCGGCGCGGCGAAATGGCCGAAGCTGAAATTGCCTACCTGAAAGCGCTGAGGCTCGATCCCAAAGAGGTGTACGCCTACCTCGGCCTGGCCAGGATTTATCGGGCCTATTCCTTGTACCGACATAACTACGATGCACTCAAGAAGGCGCGGGAAATTGCACCGGACGATCCGGAAGTGCAGCGCGCCTACTTCGGCCAGCTTTCGCGCAAGCAGCGCATGGCCGCCATCGAGGCGTATCTGGCGGGTCCGCATCCCGACGACCCGGAAGACACCGAGGCCCTGGAAAACTATCTCGAATTCCTGAAGGCCACGGCCGACAAGCCGCCGCACGCCTGCAAGCTGGTCAGCAAGATCGAGCAGACCGACACTAAGCTGGAGATGATGTTTGCCGATGCGCACCGCCTGCGGGGCTACGGCCTGCCGGTGAAATTGAACGATCATAACTACCATCTGCTGCTCGACACCGGAGCCAGCGGCATCCTGGTTAGCCGGAAAGCAGCGGAAAAGGCGGGGCTGACGCGGATCTCCAGCGAACGCATGGCCGGCATCGGCGACAAGGGTTTGCAGAGTGGTTACACGGCGGTGGCCGACCACATCAAGGTGGGCGAACTGGAGTTTCAAGACTGCGTTGTCCGGGTCGCCGATAAGGCTTCCTTTCCCGACGAAGATGGATTAATTGGCGCGGACGTGTTCGGTTCCTATCTCATTGACATTGACATCCCGGGGGCGCGATTGAAGCTGGCGCCGTTGCCCAAACGGCCGGACGAGACTTCCCCCAACACATCGCTCAATACCGAAGCCGAGGCCGGCGCGAGTCCTGAAGAAAAAAGTGGGGGCCAGACGGAGGGAGGCGCTGCGGAGGATAAGACCGACGCGGCGAGCGCTAAACCGTCCGGTGCTGCGGCGAAAGATGCCACGTCTTCTGCTCGCTTGCCCCACGACCGCTATGTCGCTCCCGGGATGGAGAATTGGACGAAGGTCTTCCGCTTCGGTCACGAGTTGCTGATCCCCACCTTTGTGAATGACAACAAGGCAATGTTATTCCTGATCGACACCGGCTCGTTCGCCAACATTCTTTCGGTGCGCGCGGCCCGCCAAACGACCAAGCTCAACGATTCCAGCATGCAGGTACGCGGACTGAGCGGCTCGGTGGCGAAGGTATACACCGGCCAGAAGGCGAACCTGACATTCAGCCACTTCCGCCAGGACAATCAGGAGATCGTGACCATCGATCTCTCCACCTTATGCCGCCATACCGGCACGGAGGTTTCCGGCATCCTGGGCTTCAACGTGCTGCGCCTGCTGGAAATCAAGATTGACTACCGAGACGGCTTGGTGGATTTCTTCCACCCAAACATGCCGACACCGAGAAACTGAGCGACCCAGGCGACGCAGAGTGGCGTATGAAGCAAGAGGCGAGTTTGATACCATTCGCCGGGAGGCCTATACTCCGCCTCCGAAAGCTTCGCAGGAGGAAGTGCCGTGTTGAAACGTTGGCTGGTGGTTTTTCTGATTGCTGCCTTGGCGACCCTGAGCGCGCAAGAGCGCGCGAAGAGTAGTCAACCCACACTGACTCCGCAAAACAGCGGAACAACCAACGGGCTGATTGCGGTCAGTCCGGTGAACCCGCGCGTGGTCTGGGCATCGGGGCGCGCCGGCACATTTGTTGTCACGACCGATGGCGGAGAGACCTGGAAGGCGGGTGTGGTGCCGGGAGCCGAAACACTGCAATTCCGCGACGTGCAAGGGGTGAGTGAGAAGGTTGCGTATCTGATGTCCATCGGTGATAACCCTACGGATTTCCGAATCTACAAAACGGTCAATGGCGGCGACACGTGGACGATGCAGTTCCAGAACCAGAATCCAAGTGCATTCTACGATTGCTTTGCGTTCTGGACGCCGAAGCGGGGCATTGCGCACAGCGACTCGGTGAACGGAGTGTTCCCGGACCTGCGGACCACCGATGGAACGACATGGCAGGACATCAGCGCTAACATGCCGCCGGCGTTGCCGGGCGAAGCGTCATTCGCAGCCAGCGGGACTTGCGTTGCGACGCAGGGCGGGCAGAACGCCTGGATTGCAACCGGAGGCTCGACGATTGCGAGGGTCCTGACTACAAGAGACGGCGGCGACACGTGGAACGCGTACGACACTCCGCTGGTGAGCTCGCCCAGCGCAGGCGGATTCACAGTGGCATTCCGCAATCCGTGGAATGGCATCGTGGGCGGCGGCGATTTGGACCCGAACGACCCTAATAACGCGAGGACGGCAACTTCGAGCGATGGCGGCGTCACCTGGGCGCTGACGAACCCGCCCCCGGTGACCGGAGCCATTTTCGGACTGGCCTACGCGCAAGGGGCCGGCAACGACGGCGGGCAGAACGGAGGCGCCCAAGGCAGCCGCAACGTGGTGATTACTGCCAATACCGGAGGAGCGGCCTGGACTCCCGATGAAGGAAACACATGGTTCACGCTGCCGGGCGTGAACGGATATTGGGCGGTGGCGTTTGCCAGTCCGAAAGCCGGATGGCTAGTAGGAGTCAACGGGACGATTTTGAAGATCAGTTTCTAGGGAGTAGGCTGCTGAAAAAAACAGAAAAGCAGATCCCGCGCGGACTAAAGTCTGCATGGGATGACAAAAATAAAAGGCTTACCGCCGCGGCGCGGCTGAAGCCGCGCCCCTTCCAATGCTGACCTGCGGGAGTTTTCCCGCAACCTGCCAGGGGTTGTGAGGGGTGCCCGCCCTCATGTTGAGGACCACCGGGCACCCCCGTTCTCGGGTTCCTGCAGGCAGGTAAATCCACCAAGCCTGTGCGTAATCAGTTGCGAATGTCAGCAAGTAACTGTTCGACCTCGGCCTTCTTGTCGGCGGTGAGGGAGAGCAGCGGGAGTCGCGGAGGGCCGCCGTAGAGGCCGTTGAAGTCCATGGCGTACTTGACGCCGGGGATGCTGAGCTCGCTGACGATGCGAACGGCGGCTTGGGCGATGCGCTCCTGCTTCTCGTGGGCGAGCGCGGCATCGCCTTCTTTCCAGGCAGCGTAGATCTCGTAGCAGGCGGTGGGAGCGCAATCGGCAAAGGCGAGGATGGCGCCTACCGCTCCCGCGTCGAGGGAGGGCGCCAGCTTCTGCGCGGCCCCGACCAGGACCTGGAAGCCGACTTCCTTCTCGCGGGTCTTGAGGCCGCCGATGACCTTAACGGCGGAGGAGGAGGGTTTGCTCGTGGCGTTCGAGGCCGGGCCTCCGGCGGAAACGAGCCCTCCGCCGTCTTGAGCCGATTTTGAGCCCGATACCGCGGAGGCGTTCTCGGTGGGCGCGGCGATCGACACCAGCGATCCGGCGGGTTCGCTGGATGCCGGGGCGGCCGCGGCTTTCAGCATACGTCCGGTAACGGCCGCGAAGGTTTCGTTGACGGTGGCCTTGCGCTGGATATGGCGCGTGCCCGCGACCATCTTCTGCACCTTCTCGATGGAGCCGGAGGATTCCTTGATGCCGATGAGGTTGGGATGCTCGGCCAACTCGATGACGAGCTCGGCGGGGATGTCGTAGCCGGTGGCCTGGGGGAAGTTGTAAATGATGACGGGCAGCGGCGAGCGGTCGCATACGAAGCGGTAGAAGGCCAGCATATTGCGCGGATCGGCCATCTGTCCCTTGTAGTAGTGCGGGGTGCGGACCATGGCGACGTCGTAGCCGAGGTCGTAGGCGTACTCGGTGAGGCGCAGGGTCTCGATGGCCGATTCGACGCCGGTTCCGGCGATGAGGACCTTGTCGTGGGCAGCGGCGTCGCGCACGGTCTTCAGGGCATCGCGGCGCTCGTCGTCGCTGAGCAGAGATGGCTTCACCGGTGGAGCCCAACGCGACGATGCCCGCGGTGGGCGTGCGCGAATAGTGCTCGACATTCTGCTCGAGCTTGCGGTGGTAGATGCGGCCGTCAGGGTAGAACGGCGTGGTGATGGGAGGAAAGATTCCGTGTAAGAACATGGATCAATTATAGGACTGCACCAGACCACTTCACCCAGACCCGCGTGGAGCGGTGGCGATGAGCGCCCGATCCGCCATTGCTGCTCTGATGCGTTCGCTTTCTCGTCGATCTTCGAAGCTGATCGCGATTTGAAGGAGTGATAGTCCGTAGAGTAACGGTGCGACGGCAGATTGTAAGAAGAGACCATACGCAAACAGGAACTGACTGGACGCTTCCAGCGCGCTCACCATCTCAAAATGCTCGCGCCGCGACGAGATAATGGGCACCGGTCCACCGATGTCGCCCGTAAGAAACAGAGCTATTTCGTAGGTCAGTGCAGATTCGCTGTTGCCCTCGTCAGCGTACCGGCCCAGAAAAAAACCAGTTGGGGTCGCATCAGGTCCTACGATGGCCGCCTTAAGGTTAATCAGATACCGCTCCTGCGCTCGCGATGACAAATCATAAATGAGTTCATCGCTCCGCAACACATTCGCCTGACTCCCGAGCACTTATCTACTTTGCCGCCGCTTCCCTTTCGGCGTGCAGTTGCTGCAGGGCATCGACCTTGGCTCGCCGCGTTGCAGGCGGCGATGCCTTCGCAGGCGGCGCGCGCAGCTGGCAGCGTGGTGTGGTTCGGCGTGCGGCGGACGCTATCGGCACGGGATGCGGCAGCTTCTGCCGCATCCACCAGAAGTCGCAATGCGCGGTTCACCGACTCCGAGTCGTGAAATACATGAACGAGCTCCGGGTCCAGCAGTACCAGATTGGTTCCAGCGATGGCCTTGCGATAGTACTTGCCGCGAATGCCACCCTTGAGCAGAGTCAGATCGTACTCAGGACGCAATTCGTTACTTCGTTTCTTGGTCGGTGCCTTCTTCATAGTGACTCGCGCTCTTTCCTGGTCGCCTTTCGGGTACTGATGATTCGCGTGCGGTCCCCACGCTGGCAATGCGACACCAACACAACCCGCTGCTTGATGGTATAACCGATCGTGATCTCTCGCTCCTCTGTAGCAGAATGATCGGGATCGGGGAAGGTCACTGCCAGAGGGTCGAGGAAGACCGTCGCCGCTTCTTCGAAGGATACACCGTGCTTACGGCAGTTGGTCCTCGCCTTCGCCGTATTCCATTCGAAAATCACAGGTCAGTGTACCCCAGTAGGAGTGCTGCTCAGCGAGTGTCGTGCGGCGAGCGTGTCGCGGGGGAATCCAGCCAGTTATCGCGCCGCCGCTTCCCTTTCGGCGTGCAGCTGCTGGAAGGCGTAGACCTTGGACTCGCCGCGTTGCATGGCGGCGATGCCTTCGCAGGCGGCGCGCGCGGCCGAAAGCGTGGTGATGGTCGGAATGCGGCCAGTGACGGCAGCGCGACGGATCGCCTTTTCGTCGAACCAGGGCTCGATGCCGTGCGGCGTGTTGATGATGAGCTTGATGCGCTCGCCCTTGATCAGGTCAACCACGTTGGGACGGCCTTCCTTGACTTTGTAGACGCGCTCGACCTGCAGGCCGGCGTCTTCAAGGATTTTTGCGGTGCCGTGGGTTGCGACCAGGCTGAAGCCGAGTTCGACAAAGCGCTGCGCGACGTCGGCGATGAAGGGCTTGTCGCGGTCGTTAGCGCTGATGAAAACGCGGCCTGAGGTCGGCAGCAGTTGTCCGGCAGCGGCCTGCGCTTTGGCAAAGGCTTCGCCGAAGTTGTCGGCCACGCCCATGACTTCGCCGGTGGACTTCATCTCCGGTCCAAGCACGGTGTCGACGCCGGGGAACTTGCCCCAGGGGAACACCGGCGACTTGACGAAGTAGAACTCGCCCGTGTCGAGGTCGGTGCCGCGCTCGACGTTCGTAGGCAGGAACTCGCGCAGCTTGCGGCCGGTCATGAGGCGGGCAGCGATTTTGGCGAGCGGTACGCCGGTGGCTTTCGAAACGTATGGGACGGTGCGCGAGGCGCGCGGGTTGACCTCGATTACATAGACACGGTTTCGCTGAATTGCAAACTGAACGTTCATCAGGCCGACGACCTTGAGGGCGCGCGCCAACTGGAAGGTGTACTCGCGCATGGTATTGAGCAAGTGGCGCGGAATGTCGACTGCCGGCAGCACGCAGGACGAGTCGCCGGAGTGGATGCCGGCTTCTTCGATATGCTGCATGATGCCGCCGATGACGACGTCTTCGCCGTCGCTGAGCGCGTCCACGTCGACCTCGGTCGCCGACTCGAGGAAGTGGTCGATGAGGACGGGACGTTCGTGCGAGTACTCGACGGCTGCGCGCATGTACTGCTCGACCGAGGCATCGTCGTAAGCGATCATCATGGCGCGTCCACCGAGCACGTACGAGGGGCGAACCAGGACGGGATAACCGACGCGGTTGGCGTTGGCGACGGCGTCCTGAACGCTAGCGGCGGTAGCTCCTCGCGGTTGCGGAATCGCCAATTCCTCAAGCAGCTTGCCGAAGCGCCTGCGGTCTTCGGCGAGATCGATGCTCTCGGGAGAAGTCCCGATGATAGGCACGCCCGCGGCTTTCAGCGGCAGCGCGAGGTTCAGCGGCGTCTGCCCACCGAACTGCACGATGACGCCGATGGGAGCGCCGCCCGCGGCTTCGTGCTCGTAGACCGCCATCACGTCTTCGTAGGTGAGCGGTTCGAAGTAGAGGCGGTCGCTGGTGTCGTAGTCGGTGGAGACGGTCTCGGGATTGCAGTTCACCATGATCGTCTCGTAACCATCATCGCGCAGGGCGAAGGCAGCGTGACAGCAGCAGTAGTCGAACTCAATTCCCTGCCCGATGCGGTTGGGCCCGCTGCCCAGAATGATGACCTTCTTGCGCTCAGTTGGCGTGGCTTCGTCTTCTTCCTCGTAGGTCGAGTACAAATACGGGGTGTAGCTTTCGAACTCGGCGGCGCAGGTATCGACGCGTTTGTAGACCGGCTGAACCTCGTGCTGCTTGCGGAGCTGGTGAATTTTCTCAGAGGAGGCTTTGCCTTCGTTGACCTGCAGCGAGTTGGCCAGCCGCGCATCCGAGAAGCCTATGCGCTTGAAGTTGCGCAGCGCAGCGGTGCCCATCGTGTCCAGCGGAATACTGTTCAGCTTGGCTTGCTCGTCGGCGATTTCCTTGAGCTGGTGCAGGAACCAGGGATCGATGTTGGTCATCTGCGCGATCTCGCGCACCGTCATGCCTTGCGCCAGTGCATAGCGGATGTACTGCAAGCGCTCGGGGTGGGGCGTGACCAGGCGTTGGGTGAGAATGCGCGGTTCGATGTTTTCGGAGCCGAGACGTTTGCCGGTTTCGAGCGCACGCACGCCCTTCAACAGAGCTTGCTTGAAGGTGCGGCCAATGGCCATGACTTCGCCGACCGACTTCATCTGCGGACCGAGCGACTCGTCGGCGCCGGAGAACTTTTCGAACTGCCACTTGGGAATCTTGACGACGACGTAGTCGAGCGTGGGCTCGAAGCAGGCGGGCGTTTTGCGCGTGATGTCGTTGTTGATCTCGTCGAGGGTGTAGCCGACAGCGAGCTTGGCGGCGATCTTGGCGATAGGAAACCCGGTGGCTTTCGACGCCAGAGCTGAAGAACGCGACACGCGCGGGTTCATTTCGATGACGACCATGCGGCCGTTGTGCGGATTGACGGCGAATTGGATGTTCGATCCGCCGGTCTCGACGCCGATCTCGCGGATGACGGCGATTGCTGCATCGCGCATACGCTGGTATTCGCGGTCGGTGAGCGTTTGCGCGGGAGCAACCGTAATCGAGTCGCCGGTGTGCACGCCCATAGGATCGAAGTTCTCGATCGAGCAGATAACGATGACGTTGTCGGCAAGATCGCGCATCAGCTCGAGTTCGTACTCTTTCCAGCCAAGGACGGATTCCTCGAGCAGCACTTCGTGGACGGGCGAGAGGTCGAGGCCGCGGGCGAGGAGCTCGAGCAACTCTTCGCGGTTGTAGGCGATGCCGCCGCCGGTACCACCAAGCGTGAAGGAGGGGCGGAGGATGACCGGGAAGCCGATCTTGCTGCTGAAGTCGATGCCGTCTTTAAGATTGTTGACCAAGCTCGACTTGGGCACTTCGAGGCCAATGCGGGTCATGGCGTCTTTGAACAGCAGGCGGTCTTCGCCCTTCTTGATGGCGTCAAGCTGCGCGCCGATGAGCTGCGCGCCGTACTTCTCGAGAATGCCGGTGTCGGCCAATTCGACGGCGAGGTTGAGCGCGGTCTGTCCGCCGACCGTGGGCAGCACGGCGAAGATGCCGTGGCGGCCGCTGGCGGCTAGCATGTCGGCTTCGACGCGGATGATCTCTTCGAGATAGGTGCGGGTGAGCGGCTCGATGTAAGTGCGGTCGGCCATCTCGGGGTCGGTCATGATGGTGGCCGGATTCGAGTTGACCAGCACGACCTCATAGCCCTCGGACTTGAGGGCTTTGCAAGCCTGCGCGCCGGAGTAATCGAACTCGGCGGATTGCCCGATGACGATGGGCCCCGAGCCGATGATCAGAATTTTCGCGATGTCGTTGCGGCGTGGCATTTAGCTCTTCACAGTTACTTCTTCGTCTGTGTTTTGAAGGGGCGCGCCTTCAGGCGCGCCAATAGAATGGCTCTGACGTCAGTGGCTTTAGCCACTGAGGGATCGCGTCTTTTTCGCTGCCCGGGAAAGCCGAACAGTAGCGGTATTCTTCGGCATGCTCCACCAGTCGTCTGCCAACTGGATTGCGGTAGATGTACCCAACATGATTCTTGCAATCGGCAGCATCTCTGATGCGATGGTCGGAAAAACCGGTCTGCCAGATTTCCATATTGGACTGCAACTCCTTCTTAGCTCGGAAAGAAAACCCGCCTTTGATGAATTGCACCGCGCGTTCCAGAGGCACCGAGGGGCGTGATGAGGACGTGAAAGTGCTCGGGCATCAAGACGTATTCGTGCAGCAGATAGGCGCGTCCACGGTAGCTTTGCACCGTTTCCATGAATAACTCGGCCCAACGCGGGTTCTTGAACAAGGCCCGTCGCTGCCATGTCTGCGAGGTGACGAAGTAGGTATAACCGATTTGTGTTTGTTGTCGCGTCGGTCTCAAGTTCGAGTTTCCTCAGCGGCTAAAGCCGCAGTTTCAGCTGACCTTTTCGGCGCGCCTTAAGGCGCGCCCCTTCAACTGCCGCTTTCTTGTGCGATTGCGTTTAAGCTCCTCTTCCACTCCTCCATCATCTTCACGAAATCCTTAAACAGGTAGTGCGAGTCGTGGGGGCCGGGGGCGGCTTCGGGGTGGTATTGCACGCTGAACAGCGGCAGCGAGCGATGGCGCAGGCCTTCGAGCGTGTTGTCGTTCAGGTCGATGTGCGTCAGGTCAACCTCGCTCTGCCGCAACGAGTCGGGATCGACGGCAAAGTTATGATTGTGCGCCGTGATTTCGATCCTGCCGGTGGCCATCTGCTTCACCGGATGATTGCCGCCATGATGTCCGAAGCGCAGCTTGTAGGTCTTGCCGCCGAGGGCGAGACCGATCAACTGGTGGCCGAGACAAATGCCGAAGATGGGGACTTTGCCCATCATGCGGCGAATGCTCTCCTGCGCATAAGTCACGGGCTCGGGATCGCCCGGGCCGTTGGAGAGGAATACGCCGTCGGGTTTCATGGCGAGAACGTCTTCGGCGCTGGTAGTTGCGGGCACGACGGTCACCCGGCAGCACTCGCCAACCAGGCGCCGCATGATGTTGTGCTTGATGCCGTAGTCGTAGGCGACGACGTGGTGTTTCGGTGGCGCGTCCTTCACCCCGACGACTTCCGTCGGCTCGTGGGAGCGGACACCCTGGTCCCACTCGTACACGCGCGGGGTAGTGACTTCTTTGGCCAGGTCGGTGCCGTCCATCTTGGGAATGGAGCGCGCTTTGGCGACGAGCTTGTCGGTGTCGGATTCGAGGTTCGAGATGACGCCGCGCATCACGCCATGAGTGCGCAGGTGGCGCACCAGAGCGCGGGTGTCGATCTCGGCGAGCACGGGGATCTTGTAGCGCTCGAGGTACTCTTCCGCGACCTCCTGCGAACGCCAGTTGGAGCTGACGCGCGAGAACTCGCGCACGATCAGGCCTTCGATGTACGGACGGGTGGCCTCGTTATCGTCGGAGTTGGTGCCGTAATTGCCGATTTCGGGGTTGGTGAGAACGACGATCTGGCCGGCGTAGGAGGGATCGGTGAAAATTTCCTGGTAGCCGGTGATGGAAGTATTAAAAACGACTTCGCCGTAACATTCGCCTTTGGCGCCGTAGCCTTTGCCGTGGAAGATGCGTCCGTCTTCCAGCGCAAGGATTGCCTGCATCGCTTCTCCGGGGAGTGGATTTTACCGATTTTAGCAGAAGTGCGCCGCGAGTTGGGCGGATGTTTGTGGATGAAATAGGGGCCCTGGATTCCTCGCTGCGCTGGTCGCGTCGATGACAGTCGGGAGTTGGCGGTCACGCCTCACGCGGGCAGGTTGACGACACTCCTACTGCGGTTTGGGGTCGGGAGTACCGATGTCGCTAACCACCTTCCAGGAGCCATCCTTCTGCTTCTTCCACGTGGTCAGGTAGGTGCCGTGATCGCTTTGCGGTTTGCCGTCATTTCCGGTGAACTTCACCTCGTAACGCCCGATGGTGTATCCCAGGTCACCGCCGCTCCCCACGAACTCGGCCTTGGTGGGATCCCATGTCAGTTTGAATCCGGGAGTCTGGAAGGACTTGTTCATGCCGAGGCGGATGTTATCGACACCCACCAGAGGCTCGTCGCGCAGCAGGACAGCATTGATGGCCATGTATTCCATCCAGCCGTCGAGACCGCGGTCGGTAGTCGCCTTAGCGAAGTCGCGGTCGGCCTGCATCAAGGCCGCGGAGTCGGGGCCGGAAGCATACGCTAATACCGATGAAAGGCAGAGTGCAAAGAGCAACAGGGCGCAGGGATTTCGTGCGATCAAGGCGTAACCTCGGGGGCTGAAGCCCCAGCCATTCCTAATCTGGATTTACTGTACGCCTGAAGGCGTACTTCGCCATGGTGGAAGCCGCGCCCCGTTCAGCGGATATCGGAGCAGTGACAATTCCCTCTTGACGCAGCCGGCTAGCGCAGTTTCCCCATCTTGGCGAAGGGCCAATAACCGAAGACGGCCTTACCGTAGATATAGCTTTCGTCCACCGGGCCGAAGTCGCGGCTGTCGTTGGAGAGATTGCGGTGGTCGCCCAGGACAAAGTAGGAGCGCGGCGGGCACCACACGCTCCGGGTAGGAACGCACGTCTTCGTACTGCTCGGGAACATACGATTCGGGAAGGCGGCGGCCGTTGACGAAGACGACGCCATCGTCGATGCGGACGCGGTCGCCGGGGACGCCGACGACACGCTTGATGTAGCTCTTGGAGACATCGCGCGGGTAGTGGAACACGATCACGTCGCCGCGCTCGATGGGCTCGATGCGGTAGACGAACTTGTTGATGAAGACGCGCTCCTGGTCGGCGAGCGTCGGCATCATGCTGGTGCCCTCGACCTTCACCGGCTGGTAGAGGAAGACGATAAAGAACGCCGAGACGGCGAGCGAGATGACAACATCGCGCATCCATCCTGCCAGCATACCGGGTGCGCGGTCCGGCGGACGGCCTGGAAGAGTGGCCGGTGCAGCGGGCGACTGGTCGGGGTCTGTGAGGTTGGTGGAATTTGATGCCGGCTCGGGAAAGGTCATTGTTTTGTTATTTAGACGACGCAAACATCATTATAGTGCTTACCTTAATTGGACTTATGTTCCCAGCATCTTGTCACAGCAGGTTTGGAACATGTGGCGCTTTCGGAAGGAGGCGGTTTGGGGCAATCGGCAACTCTCGGCTAGAATATCCCGCGAGGTTCCCCGCGATGAAAAAGCTTCTTGTACTGGCCGCCGCGGCAACACTGACCGCACTGGCCTTCGCGCAGGGCGATCATGTGCCTGCCTATAACACACATGCCTCCGAAGCCGGGAGAGGTCGCGCCGATACTGCCCAAAGACCAACTCGTGGGGGACGTGTTCAAGTACCCATACCAGGTGCACGCCTATGAGCTGGCAGCGAAGATTCCGGGCGTGCTCAACCAACTCCCCTGCTACTGTTATTGCGAACGGATTGGACACAAGAGCCTGCACACCTGCTTCGAGAGCGCGCACGGAGCCCATTGCGGCATCTGCATGAAAGAGGCCTACTACGCGTACCAACAGACGATGCTGAAAAAGACGCCAGAACAGATTCGGGCGGGCATTATCAAGGGCGATTGGAAGTCGATTGACTTGGAGTCAGCGGCAACAATGAATTGAAGACGAGTGGGGATGGGGTGCGCGGCGAGTTGACCGCAGGGCTCGGATGGGGATATAACTCAACCTTCAAATAGCCTGCGAGAACTAGGGGTTTTCCACAGCCCGGCAAAGGCTGCCTGCCGAGAGAGCCCAAAGGAAGCAACTGGATGAAGAAAAAAGAACCAGAAAAGGTTAAAGGAAATCCTGTCAAGTCAAACACGACAGGAGACTTATCTTCATCCCGAAAGGTTTATGACGCCAGGTTACGCGGGAGCAGTCCAATGAAGATCCCCGATGACCCACGTTTTGCACAGGCTGTGCAAAACTATGAGGCCGGCCTGAAGGCCCTGCAGTCGCATAAATATGACCGAGCCAAGGCGCATTTCGAGAAGGTTGTGGTGGGACCGAGCCCCGAGCTGGCGGATCGCGCGGCGGTGCATCTGAATAGTTGCAACCAGCAACTGAACCGTGTCGCCCAGCAGTTCAAGACGCCGGAAGAGCAATACGATTATGCCGTTTCGCTGATGAACATGGGCGACTACGTGACGGCCCGCGAGCATTTTGACGTGCTGGTGGGGAAACACGGAAAGTTGGACTACGTGTGGTATGGCATGGCGGCGCTGAATTGCCTGATGGGCCACTTCCCTGACGCGCTCTCCAGCCTGAACGAGGCCATACGGCTAAACCCGGCGAACCGGTTCCAGGCACGAAACGACTCCGACTTCCGGAACCTGGCCGATGATCCGCGGTTCACCGAACTCTTGTATCCTGACACCAGTGCCGATGTACCTTCTGACTCGCAGAAGTGGCATTTCTAGCTGGACTGCGTATGGCCGGAGGCTCCCAAAGCAATGCCGCAGACCTGCGCCCGATACGGGTGGTCGCCCTGGGCGGAGGCACTGGCTTGTCGACGCTGCTGCACGGGCTAAAGCCCTATGTCAGGCTCGCGGGCGAAGCGATTCACGACCCCGAACTACCACACATTGCCGACCTCTCGGCGATTGTGACGGTCAGCGACGACGGCGGCTCCAGCGGACGTCTGCGCAAGGAGATGAATGTTCCGGCGCCGGGCGACATCCGCAACTGCATTGTTGCCCTGTCGGAAGAAGAAGCGCTGTTGTCGCGGCTATTCCAGTATCGTTTCACGTCGGGCGCAGGCCTGGGCGGACACAGCTTCGGCAATCTCTTCCTGACGGCGCTGACGGCGATCACGGGTGACTTCAGCCAAGCGGTGCGGCAATCGTCGGAGATTCTGGCCACGCGGGGACACATCTATCCCGCAACCACAAGCAATGCGGGGCTATACGCGATCATGGACGATGGCTCGTTCGTGCGCGGCGAAACCAATATCACGGCCAGTCAGAAGCGCATTGTGGAATTGCGCATGGCTCCGGCGAATGCGAAGCCGCTGCCGGCGGTGCTGGAAGCGATCGAGTGCGCCGATCTGATCACCGTCGGGCCGGGATCGCTGTTCACCAGCCTGGTACCGAATCTGCTGGTGCGCGAGGTATCCAAGGCGATCAAGAAGGCACGAGCGACGAAGGTATTCGTCTGCAACCTGATGACGCAGGCAAATGAAAGCCTGGGGCTCAGCGCCGCGGACCACATTCGCGCCCTCTACACGCACGCGCGGCACGAGTTCTTCGAATATGCGCTGGTGAATCAGACCCCGGCATCGCCCGCGCTGGCGCAGAAATATGCGGAACAGCAGCAGTGCCAGATCGAAGCCGACCTGGACCGCATCGAGGAGCTGGGTGTGACGCCGCTGCTGGGGGATTACCTGCTGGAAGAGATGCGCAGCGACGGCCTGGTCGCCCGCCATAACACCGCCCATGTCGCGCATGACCTGCTCCAGCTTATGATGGAAGTGCGCGAATTGCCGGTCGTGGCTTCGCGCCACCAATCCTGATCATCCTGCGAGATTGAGATCTCATGCCGAACCAGACCTCCCTCCCTGCCGATGCGGCGAACTCCGGCCAACTTGTTTTTGCCATTGCGATCCTGGCGGCGGGAAAAGGCACGCGGCTGAAGTCGCGGCATCCCAAAGTACTGCACGAGATTGGCGGGAAACCCTTGCTGGGTCACGTAGTGGCGGCGGCCAGCCAGGTGGTGCCGCCAGCCCAGATCCTGGCCATCATCGGGCACGAGGCGGACCGGGTACGTGCAGCCGTGGAGGCAAGCGGCATCAATTTCTTCGTGCAGGCGGAACAACGCGGAACGGGTCATGCCCTGATTGAAGCGCGCGCAGCGTTACGCGGCTTTACCCATGTGCTGGTGCTGTCGGGCGATGTCCCGCTGATACGCCCAGAGACCATCGAGCGTTTGCGAGATTTCCACTTGGAGCAAGTGGCGGCGATGACTTTGTTGACGGCGGTCCCCGACGACCCGACTGGGTACGGGCGGGTATTCCGCAAGAACCTGCGGGGGAATCCGACGGACGAGGTGGAGCGGATTGTCGAGCAGAAATCGCTGCGCGGCAACGAAGGCGAACAGCGGGAGATCAATTCGGGCATTTACGCCTTTGCTACGGCGCCGCTGTTCGAACATATCGACAAGCTCACGGACAACAACGCAGCGCGCGAGTTGTACCTCACGGACATGGCAGCGATCCTCAGCCAGGCTGGCGAGAAGGTGATGGCGCTACCGGCGGAGGACTCCAGCGAAGTTCTGGGCGTGAACACGCGCATGGAACTTGCGGAACTCGACGCCAGGCTGCGCGCCAAGAAGGCCCGCGCCCTGATGGAAGCAGGGACGACGATATTTCGTCCGGAGACCTGCGATATCGACGCCGATGTGGAGATCGGACTCGACACCGTGATCGAACCCTTCGTGCAGATCATCGGGAGGACGAAGATCGGGTCGGACTGCCGTATACGGTCGTATTCGGTGATCACCAACTGTGAAATTGGCGACAAGGTGCTGATTCACCCCGGCTGCATCATGGAAAACTCGGTGGTGCGCGCTGGAGCGATTCTGGGACCGTATTCGCGGCTGCGTCCCAATTGCGACATCGGCGAAGGGGCGCACGTCGGCAACTTCGTGGAAATCAAGAAGACTCGCCTGGGTAAGGGATCGAAGGCCAACCACCTGAGCTATCTCGGAGACGCGGAGATCGGCGAGGGTGTGAACGTCGGCGCGGGCACGATCACCTGCAACTACGATGGGGTAAACAAGTTTCCTACGGTGATCGAGGACGGCGTGTTTATCGGCAGTGACTCGACCCTGGTCGCGCCGGTTCGCGTGGGACGCGGCGCGTATATCGGCGCGGCCTCCTGCATTACGGAAGATGTCCCGGCCGATGCTCTGGCGGTGGCGCGTGGACGGCAAGCCAACAAGGAAGGCTGGGCGGCGGAGCGGCGGGCCAAGGTGAAGAAGGAAAAGAAAACGTAGTGCCGCGAGGCTTGTTGGTACCGCGCTTCGTACCGGCACTCACAACACCACCGGAAAACGCCTCGCCATACTGCGCGCCGAAGTTGCGCTCTAAGCTGAGAAAGGAACAAATCCATGCCATCCCCAGAAATCTTTGGTGACTTCGTCACCAATCTGTTCCTAGTCGCTCCTGAAGGGCCCTCGCCGAAGCCCCTCAGCACCGGTCAATTTGTTCCGCGGACCACGCCGGGAAACGTTGCGGTCTGCCTTAGTGGCGGTGGGTCCCGCGCGCTCTCGGCTGGTATGGGACAACTGCAAGCGCTGGAGGCCATTCAGGCAAACGGCGCCAGCCTGCTCAGCCAAGTACGCGCACTCTCCACGGTATCGGGAGGCGGGTGGGTCGGAATCCCGTTCATCTACCTGCCGGCGAACACCTCCGATTCCGCCTATCTGGGCAGCTATGTCGACCCGGGAAGTCTGACCATCGACTCGCTTAATTCGATCCAGCCATCCTGTATCGGCGCTCAAATCAACAGCGGATTCTGCATTGTCGACCTGGCAGTAGAAGCCTTATACCTTCACACCGTCGAAGGCGTCCCCGCCGACATGCTGTGGCAGACCCTTATCGGAATGCACATGCTGCAGCCGTACGGGCTGTTCGATACTGCGGCGCACTACACGCCGGCATCGCTGTTCTCCTACGATGCCGCCGCGCTGTCGCAATTCGTAACCGGCCCCAACCCCAGTCTCAACGCGGAGCCGGCGAACCTGGTAGCCGAGGTTTCTGGACAGCAGCGTCCCTACCTCGTCAGCAATTCCAGCATGTGGGTGACGACGCCATCGGGCCAGAACCTGCTCGTCCCGGTACAGGCGACGCCGTTTATGACCGGAGTGATGTCCCAACCGCCGGACGCATTCGATGCGAATCAGCGGCAAGTGGGCGGAGGTGGCGTCACATCATTTGCCTTTAACTCTGCCCCAGGTTCTACCAAAGATGGAACGATAACCGTTCATCAAAGCCGGCAATGGTCTCTGACCGACATCATCGGTACCAGCAGCGCGGCATTCTCGGCCGCGGTCAAAGACCAGTTGGGAATATTGTCGAAATCTCCTGCGCTGCTCGCCGCCGCTGTCCGGCTATACCGGGCAAAGGGCATTACCCGGCTGACGCGGGCGGGTTCCGACCCGGCGAAGGTGGAAGCTTTTTTGCAATCGCTCATCGACAGCGCCGACAGTGGCGACCTGGCTACGATGGCAACTCAGGTGAGTATTCTGGATTCAATCATCCCCGCTTACCTGTATTGGCCGGTGGCGAACGTCCCCTGCAACGAGCCCGTCCAGGTCACGCAATTTGCCGATGGTGGACTCCTGGAAAACGCCGGGGTCGCGTCCATGCTGGCCTATTCCGATATCGACAACCTCATTGCTTTTGTCAATTCCGAGGCGAATCTATCCAAGGACGATAATCACGTTGTTATTGTGGACGACAGCATCCCTCCGCTGTTCGGTTACCAGCCTTACAACGGCAGCGCCGGCTATGTTCTGTATGCGAACTCAACCGACCCGGTGTACCCTCTCTACCAGAACAATCAGGTCTTCCCCTCGGATGCCTTCCAGGACCTGTTGAACGGGCTATGGCAGGCCAGTGGGGCTGGAACTCATCGGACCGCCCCCATCTTTGCGCAGCCGCTCACCACGGTGGAGAACCAATGGTTCGGTGTTGTGGCCGGCAAGACTGTCACTGTGTTGTGGGTCCATTTGAATATTGCTTCGGATTGGTACAACTCTTTCACAGACCCTTTGGTGAGGTTGGCCATGGACGGTGAAGTCCTGCTCCTTGGTTTCCCGCACTACGACACGCTTGAGACCGAACTCTCTCCGCTCCAGGTCAACCTGCTTTCCAACCTGACCGCCTGGACCGTGGCCGCGCCGGAAAACGTCAAGCAATTTACCGACCTGTTTAAACCGGCTCCCTGAACCGCTATGCTGGCGGTGCACTTCACTCGGCGGGCACGAACCGCAAGGACACGGGCGCGGCCACGGGCAGAATTTCTCCGGTTGCCGAGAGCCGCCCGGTTTTGGTGTCAAGGTTGAAGACCACGATGTTGCCGCTTTCCTGGTTAGCCACCAGCAGGCGCGAGCCGCTGGGATCGATTTCGAAGTTGCGCGGCGTCTTTCCCTGGGTGGGGACGTCCTCGACCAGGCTCAGCCGCCCGGACTTCTGATCGATCGAGTAGACGACAATGCTGTCGGCCCCCCGGTTCGAAGCATAAAGAAATTTGCCATTGGGATGCACGTGGATCTCGGCTGCATCGTTGTGGCCGGAGAAATCTTTCGGCAGCGTCGAGATGGTCTGCACCGGGGTGAGTACACCCTTGGTGCTGTCGTAGGAAAGCACCGTGACGGTCGAAGCGAGCTCGCTGATTACGTAGGCAAACTTGTTGTCGGGGCGGAATGCGACGTGACGCGGACCCGACCCCGGCTCAATCGCGGTGAAGGGAGGATCGCTGGGAGTCAAGGAAAAGCTGATCTTCGGCTCGAAGCGATACACCATCAGCTTGTCGAGCCCAAGATCGGCGACGATGACGAAACGGTTGTCAGCCGTAGTCTCGATCCAGTGTGCGTGCGCCGCTTCCTGGCGCTTCGGGTTCACGCTGGAGCCGGTGTGTTGCACGAAAGCGGAAAGCTCCCTCGAGCTTCCCGTCCTTGGCCACCGGGAACACGGCAATGTTTCCGCCAGTGTAGTTCGCCACCAGCAAGTACTTCCCTGTTTTGTCGAGGGAGATATAGCAGGGGTCGGCTCCGCGCGATGCCAGCTCATTCAACAGAGTCAACTTGCCGGTCTGGCGATCGATGGCAAAGGCGCTGATCGCGCCGCTGCTGGCCCCGTGGTAGTCGCCTGTTTCGTTGACTGCGTACAAAAATCGGCCGGTGGGATCGGCGGCCACGAACGACGGATTCACGGTGGCGGCGGCAAGCCCAAGCGATTCCGTTTTGCCGGAAGCACTGTCGTAACGATAGGCGTAGATTCCCTTGCTCTCGCCCGTGGTGTAGGTGCCCACGTAGAGCAGGTACTGGTTCGCCGAGCTGTTCGCGGCGAGCGATTGAGAAGGCATCGAGAGCAACAGGGCAGAGCAGGCCAGAAACAATCGCTTCATGACTCCCTCATAAGAACGCATTCGCCCGGACAGCGCAAGCGGACCCGCCCCCCGGCTCAGACCACCACCGACAGCGCCAGGGTCAGCAGCAGCGCCACCACGGAAATGATGGTCTCGCAAATCGACCAGCTCTTCAGCGTATCCGCCACGCTTATGCCGAAGTACTCCTTCACCAGCCAGAAGCCGCCGTCGTTGAAATGCGAGAAGATGAGCGAACCGGCGCCGGTAGCAATCGTCAGCAACTCAGGTCGAACGGTGGTGTGCGCCGCAATGGGCGCGATGATTCCTGCGGCCATGGTCATGGCAACCGTCGACGATCCCGTAGCCAGCCGCACCAGTGCCGCCACCAGCCATGCGGAAAACAGAACGGACAAGTGCGCATGTAGCGCCAGATTGACGATGGCCTGCGAGGTGCCGCTGTCCTGCAGGATGCGGCCAAAGCCTCCGCCGGCGCCGACCAGCAGGGTAATCATGGCGGTCGGGGCCAGGCACTCCACCGAGTACTTCAGGATCGTCTCGCGGCTGAAACCGCGCATGGTGCCTAGCGTAACGAAGCTCACTGCGGCGCCAATCAGCAGAGCGAGATCCGCGCTGCCGAGCATGCGCAGCAGTTCGTTGGCGCGACTCTGGGGCGCGGCGAAGAAATCGGCCCAACTTCCCAGCAGCATGAGAGCAATCGGCAACAGAATCGTGGCCAGCGTCAGCCCGAAGCTGGGCAAGTCGCGATGCGGGTTATCGTCGATGAATTCCTCGGCGATGGGATTGTGGGGATCGACCTGGACATGGGGCGCGATGAAACGCGCATAGAGAGGACCGGCGATAATCGCCGTAGGTATCCCTACTAGCAAGGCGAACAGGACGGTGCGCCCGATGTCCGCGTTATAGGCCGTGACCGCCAACATGGCCGCTGGATGAGGGGGCACCAGCCCGTGCACTACCGACAGTCCAGCGACCATGGGGAGGCCGACAAGGATCAGCGACGTCCCGGTGCGCCGCGCGACGGTAAACGCGATCGGTATCAGCAGCACGAAACCGACTTCGAAGAAAACCGGCAGGCCAACCAGAAAGCCGATCACCACCATCGCCCACGATACGTTCCGCTCACCAAAGAGGTGGATGAGCGTGTAGGCAATACGGTCGGCGCCACCCGATTCCGCCATCATCTTGCCCAGCATGGTTCCGAGCGCCACGATGATAGCGATGTGCCCGAGCGTGCCGCCGACACCGACTTCGAACGACTTGACGATCGCCTGCGCGGGCATGCCGGTGACCAGAGCCAGTCCCAGCGAAGCGGTCATCAGCACAATAAAAGGATTGACCTTGAAGCGCGCGATCAGGATGACCACTGCCAGGATGGAGGCCAGAGCGGAGAGCAGCAGGAAGGTGTCGCGGCTGTTGATCATAGGTTGGATGAGACAAACCGCTCACTGGCGATTGCTGCTTCGCTTACGCTGCCGCGCGCCGCAGAAAGCGCCCGGCGCGCTGGCCGGTTGAATCCCCATTGGAATACGAGAGCACACCATTTACCCAGACAGCCTCAATGCCGGTAGAAGGCCGCACCGGGTCGGTGAAGTCAGCATTGTCGCGCACCTGCACTGGATCGAACAGCACCAGGTCTGCCGCGTAACCTTCTCGCACCCGGCCACGATTGGTCAAGCCGAAACGCTCGGCCGGCAGACTGGTCATCTTACGCACTGCTTCGCTCAGCGAAAACAGCTTCTGCTCGCGGCTGTAATGACCGAGCACGCGCGGAAACGTCCCCCACAGCCGGGGATGGGGCAGAGGGTCGTTGGGCAGGCCATCGGAGCCGATCATGGTGCCGGGATGCCGCAGGATGCGGCGCACATCGTCCTCCGCCATGCTGTGGTAAATCGCCCCTGCCGGTTGCAGGCGGCGCGCAGCTTCAATCTGGGTGACGCCCCACAACGCGGCGATCTGGGCGAGTGTCTGGCCAGCCATTTCAGGATGCGGATCGGAACGGGTAATTCGAATGGCGATGCGCTCGTCAACCTGGTACAGGTCGAGTGTGGTCGAACTGGCGGCGTAGGGATAACAGTCCCAGCCAACCGCGTTTTCCTGCTGCGAAGCTTCCAGCGAGTTGAGGAGATCTCCGCTCTTACCCCAGTTGTCGACGCCGGCACACTTCAGGTGAGAAACGATGACGCGCGCACGGGATTCCTCACCGATGTGCAGGGCTTCCGCGACTGCCTCCAGCACGCGATCGCGTTCGTTGCGCACGTGCGTGGCGTAAATTCCCCCCTGGCTGGCCAGCGGCTCGCACAACGCAACCACTTCTTCCGTGGTCGCCGCGATTGCCGATCCATAGGCGAGCCCGGTGCTCAAGCCAAGAGCACCGCATTCCAGCGCCTCGGCCAGTTGGCGGCGCATGGCGGTAATCTCGTCTGACGTCGCTGGACGGTCAAGGCGATCCAGGTGATTGTTGCGCAGCGCGGTGTGCCCCACCAGCGCGGCGACATTGACCGCGGGCTGTGCTGCCTCGACTGCACTGACGTAATCGCGAAAGGCCGGATAGCGAAACGCGCTCGCTTCGCCCAGCAGGTTCATCGGCTCGGGCAGCCCGTTCTGCAAATGCACCGGGGCGGCGCTGATGCCGCAGTTTCCCACGATGACCGTGGTCACGCCCTGCGAAAGCTTGGGCAGGACCTCCGGAGCGCGCAGCAGGTATAGGTCGTCGTGGGTGTGGGTATCGATGAAGCCAGGTGCGAGAGCCAGCCCGCCCCCGTCTACGACGTGATCCGCTCTGACATCAGAGAGGCAGCCAATTTCCAGCATTCGTCCGCCCTCGATCGCCACGTCCCCCACGCGAGGCTCGCCGCCGCTGCCATCGATGATCTGGACATTGCGAATGAGGGTGTCGCTGTGCTTCACGAACCTGGCCTATAACGGTTACGAATCGCTGCCTTCCTGCTGGAGCGAAAGCCGCGTATGCCGGAATCTCCGCGCATTCGGTCCATGATAGTCGCGGCCGATCTGCCCGTGGCCGCGCAGAATGTATTTATAGGTCGTGAGCCCGCTCAGCCCGACCGGCCCGCGGGCATGCAGCTTGCTCGTGCTGACGCCCACCTCCGCGCCAAAGCCGTAGCGGTATCCATCGGCGAACCGCGTGGAAGCGTTGTGATAGACCCCCGCCGCATCGACCTCCAGCAGGAAGCGCTCTGCCGCGGCTTCGTCTGACGTAACAATGGTCTCGGTATGTGAAGAACCGTAGCGGTGAATGTGATCGATGGCTTCGTCGATTCCGCTGACCACCCGCACTGCCAGCGTCAGGTCGCCATATTCGCAGTGCCATTCGCTGTCGGAGACGGGTTCGATCCTGGGGTCATTCAAGATGCGGAGCGTCTTCGCGCATCCGCGCAAACGAACACCACGGGATTGCAAGCGTTGTACCAGCACCGGAAGGAACAAGGCGGCAATCGCCTCATGCACCAGCACCGTTTCGGCAGCGTTGCAGGCGGCGGGATAGTCGGTCTTGGCGTCGTCGACGATGGCGAGTGCCATCGCCACATCGGCAGCGGAGTCGACGTACACATGACAAACGCCCTCGGCATGGCCCAGCACCGGAATGCGCGTCGAAGACTGCACGAACTCGACAAGCTGCTTCGATCCTCGCGGAATGACCAGGTCCACCAAATCGGACATGCCGAGTAGTTCGTGAACCGCTTCCCTGCCGGTGACCAAGCTGACGGCGTCTGCCGGAACGTCGTGGTGCTCGATCGTTTCGCGAATGATCTCGACCAGCAATGAGGCCGTGCGCTCGACTTCCCTGCCAGCTTTCAGGATGACGGCATTGCCCGACTTCAGCGCGAGCGCGCTGATCTGGGTTACGGCGTCAGGCCGCGCTTCGAAGATAACTGCCAGCACACCCAGCGGACAGCTCACGCGGTCCAGCACGAGGCCGGCATCGAGTTCGGTGCGGTCGAGAATGATTCCGATCGGGTCTGCCAGATCGGCCACTGCCCGCACAGAGTGCACCATCTCCGCAATCTTGGAGTCGCTCAGCCGCAGCCGGTCCAAGGTGGCGGAAGACATCTCTCCGCGCGCGACTAGCTTCTCGCCGTCGGCTACATCACAGCGGTTGACCTCGAGCAGGTGCGACCGATTGGCTTCGATCGCAGTCGCTACCGCGCAAATCGCCTCATCCCGGGTTCGCCCGGGCACTCTCGCCAGCGCTCGCGAGGCACGCTTACTGCCTTCTGCGATCTCGCGGACGGAGGACATCAGTCCGCACTCCGTGAGAGAAACAGCGTGCCAATGCGCTCGCCTGCGCAGACACGCTCGATCACATGCGGAGTTCGCCCATTCGCGATCACCGCCAAACGCTGCGACTCGGAGACGATGCGGGCTGCTTCCAGTTTCGTCGACATGCCGCCGCGGCCTCGGCCGTTCTTGCCTTGCGCCAGACGCCGCACAGCGTCGGTGACTTCCTTTACCTCACTGACGATCTGCGCGCCCTCGTTCTCGGGATCGCCGGAGTACAGCCCGTCGACGTCAGACAGCAAGACCAACAGGTCAGCATCGACATGCGTCATGACCAGGGCCGACAGCTTGTCGTTGTCTCCGAAGACACGTTCCCGTTCCGGAGAATCGGACGGGCGGTCGAGCTCCATCGTCGATACGGTGTCGTTCTCATTGATCACAGGGATTACGCCAAGACTCAACAGCGAAGACAGCGTCGCCCGCAGGTTGCCATAGCGAACCGGATCGCGGAAATCGTCTTCCGTCAGCAATATTTGCGCAATGCGACAGCCGAGCTTCTCGAAGGCGTCGTCGTAGATCGACATGAGCCGGCTCTGCCCGATAGCGGCACAGGCCTGGATCTCCGACAGTTCAACCGGGCGCTTCGCGACTCCGATGCGTTCCATGCCCAGGCCGACGGCGCCGGAAGAAACCAGCAGCACTTCCCGGCCTTCATCGCGCAACTTCGCTACCGACTCGACGATGCCGTACAGGCGGCCGAGCGCAATCTTGCCGTCGTCGCGCATGATGACATTCGTGCCCAGCTTGATCACGATGCGGCGAGCTTGTGCCACCCGGCGACGGCCGTCGCCTGAGCCCATTAAAGCCACCGTTGCCTCGCCCCCGGACAGCGCGGGCTGGTCAAGTTTTGGCGTTGCCATGAGTCGTTGCCCCTGATCTGTCTGTCAATCTACTTATCCTATCGGGAAAACCATTCAGCGTCTCTTGCCGAAACGCGATTGCTGGCTGCTCACTTCCGCCAAAACGAGATGATCATGCCTCCGGCCACGATGAGCGAGCCGCCCAGCAAAATCGGCGGCGTCGGAGTCTGGTTGAATCGCACCTTTGCCAGAATTTGCGCCACCAGGAAAAACAGCACCACATACAGCCCCAACAGCCTGCCGAAATCCCAGGGAGGGGTGTTCACGAGCAATCCGTAGAACGCCAAAGCGATGGCTCCTCCGGCAAAAGAAACGTAGCGCGCCGCCCCCGATGAGCGGTAGAGGCCAGCCTGGAAGCAGGAATCTCCAAAGGCTTCCAGGAAAGCGGCAAACAGCAGCACGGTGAGCGTACCTGCGCGATTGGCGACTATCTGGTTCAGGATGTCTCTCATGAGGATGGTCAGGATGGTACGGCGAATCTGGACTCTATAGTAACAACCGGTTTCCACAGTTTCCACAGGCTCCCGCTTCTAACCTCCATCAAAAAAATCGATTGGACGCACGTCCGGGCGAACCATACCCTTGTAAATTGGCGGGGTTCGTTGGATCGGACGCTGGCGTCGGTTGCGGGCGCGGTCCTTCCCAAATGTAGTTCTGTTGTTCGACACAATCCATGAGGCTTGCGGGCATTTTACTGTTGCTGGCGGGGTGGACGATTGTCCTGTCCGCGCTGGATCTTCTTCGGTCCACCACCGCACTAACTGCTTTTGTGGTGGCAGGTATTGCCGTGGAATTGATGGGACTAGTCCTCCTGTTTCATTCCCATATGCAGGTGAGTGAGGAACCTCAGTGATTCCTGGGGCCGTGCCGGCATTTTCCGACACTCCGGCTTGGGCGGTTTGTCTCTTCTCTATTCTTATCGTCCCGCTGGCGATGGCCGGTCTGGCCCTGATCAATAATGGGCTCGGCCGATCACGCAGCGCCGCGCACGCCATGCTGGCCTCGCTCTGCGCGATCTCAGTGGCTTCGATTGTCTATGTCGTCTGCGGATTCGCCTGGGCTGGCTTTGCCGGCGCGCCAGCCCACGTTTGGACCATCGGTGGTAAGCCGTGGGACTGGATAGCCGCGGAACCGTTCTTTCTTCGCGGCGTCGAACTTGATGGATCGCCTGCTTCGCTGGTGACCCTGCTGCAAATGTTCGGAGCCGGATTCGTCGCCTTGATTCCACTCAGCGCCGCAGCCGACCGCTGGCGGCTTGGCGCGTGTTGCGCCTCCACGGCGATCCTTGCCGGGTGCACGTATCCGATTTTCGCGCACTGGGCGTGGGATGGAGGCTGGCTGGCGCAGCTCGGCGCCAACTACGGACTGGGACGTGGATTCCTCGATGTCGGCGGTGCAGGATCGATTCAGGTGGTCGGCGGCCTGACTGCCTTGGCCCTGGTCTGGATTCTTGGTCCACGCCTCGATAAATACTCTGCGGAAGGCATCCCCGCCGGCATCCCGGGACACAACGTCGTCTACGTCGTGTTTGGCTGTCTTCTGGCGTGGCTTGGCTGGTTGGGTTTGAACTCCGCAGGAGCGATTCTCTTCAACCATGCCCAGCCGGGGCGCGCAGTACTGGTTGCCGTCAACACAACTCTGTCGGCAGCGGCATCGGGGCTGATAGCACTGACGATAACGCGCATTCGTTTCGGCAGACCCGATGCCTCTATCACAGCCAATGGCTGGGTCGGTGGGTTAGTCGCGAGCAGTGCGGCCGCGGCGTCTCTGAAACCAGCGGCGGCTCTGCTCATTGGTTTCGTTGCGGGCATCCTGGTGACGTTCGCGGTTGACTGGTTCGAGATGTGGCTCAAAGTGGACGACCCGGGAGGAGCGATTCCGGTGCACGCAGTCGCTGGCTTGTGGGGTCTGCTTGCGGCCGGCCTGTTCGCCAAATTTCCCGGGCAGAGCCCAGCCAATGGGCAGTGGCTGGCGCAGATAGTTGGAATCGCAACCCTGCTCGGCTTCGTCCTACCCCTCACCTATCGCCTGAACTGGCTGCTGAATCGCTTCTATCCGCAGCGGGTCGATCCCGACGGCGAGCGTCAAGGCATGGACCTCCACGAGCTGGGAGCGGGAGCCTATCCGGAATTCGTGGTTCACAACGACGAGTTCATCCAACGATAGCGCTCATGTCCGGAGTCCTATGCGGAGCCCAGCAGGACGGCTCAGCTATGGCGGGCAACCCATAGCAGCAGGGCGAAGACCACCACCGGGATCAGCGCCATGGCGACGTAGAAGGCGATTTTTCTGGGCCACGGGCTGCGCCGTGTTCTCCAGTCGTGCAACTCGGCGCGCTCCGCAACCCCAACCTGGTCCTGGTGCTCGAGGTCCCAGGCGAATTCGCTGGCTCGGGCATAGCGGTTCTTCCAATCGCGCTCCAGGGCGCGATAGATGATCTCCTGCAACTGGGGCGTGATGGCGGGATCGATTTCGCGCGGCGGAACAGGATTATTCAACAGCCGGTCGTTCATGACAACGAAGGGATTCGGTCCGGTGAACGGCACCTGGCCCGTCAGCATCTCGTACAACATGACGCCGACGGAGTATAGGTCGCTGCGCGCATCGCCGCGTTTCCCCCTGACCTGCTCGGGCGAGATGTAATCCGGCGTACCCATGGTCTGTGACAGCTTGGCGAAGGTCAACCGGCGGCCGCGAAGGTTCGACGCTATGCCAAAATCGATCAGCTTAATGTTGTCCTGATCGTCGACCATGACGTTTTCCGGCTTCAAGTCGCGGTGAATGATGCCGCGATCGTGGATGTACTGCAAGGCGTCCAGAATGCGCGTGGTAATCCTGACGGCGCGCTCCGGGTCAAGTTTCTTCTGCTCATCGAGAATCTGACGCAGCAGCCGGCCGTCCACCCACTCACTGACCATGTAGACTTCACTGCGGTCATCGTCAGTGAACACTTTCATCACGCCGGGATGGTCCATGTCCTTGCCGATCTCCTCCTCGCGGCGGAAGCGGTCGAACAGGTTGGCGTCACTCTCCATTTCAGGGTGAGGGATCTTGATGGCGACCTTCCGCCCATTGCGCAGATCGGTTCCTTGATAGATGGACGCCATGCCACTGCGGGCAATCAGCTTGTCAATCTGGTAGTGATCGAGTTGTTCGCCGGCGTGGACGGAAGTCATGGTTGTGCAGGCTGCGGTATTCCCCCGAAATGCGAAGCTCGGATTGGATTACTGGTCATTGAGTGTCCACTCAATAATGCCAGACAATTGGAACACACTACGCGTAAAGATTCCGTAAGTCCCTGTGATTTTGCTGGAAGAAATCTGGACGCCTGGCCGCACTGGGAACTATCTGCCGTGGGCGAGACTTCCGCTCACAGCAGCTTGTACGGCCGGCCGCGGTACATGCCGGTGCGCTCGACGTCGTGAACCCGAATCAACTGCACGCTGATGTTGTCGCTGCCATCGCGCTGGTTGGCAAGAGCGACCAGTTTCTCCGCCGCCGTCTGCAGATTGTCATGCCGCATAACGACGCTCGCCAGGTCAGACGCGGGCACCGGGCCGTGAAGCCCGTCGGAACACAGCACCAGCAAATCGCCCTTCTGTACCTGGAAATCGTTGATCTCCACCGCAACGAAGATGTCGTTGCCCACAGAACGGCTCAGCAAATGCCGGTGGGACGATTCGGCGGCTTCGCGGGCAGAAAGTATTCCCAGCCGCGCCTGTTCGCTGGGAACCGTGTGGTCATTGGTGATCTGCTTCGGCCGGCCGGAACGGATCAGATAACATCGCGAGTCGCCGACATGCGCGATAACGGCATGATCGAAGCGCAGCGCACAGGCGACGACGGTTGTGGCCATTTGGGTTCGCGAACCGGAAGAGCCCCCGCTCTCATACACCTCGGTGTTGGCGGCCTGTATCAGGCGAGTCAGCAGCGTCTTGTGCGGCTCTCCGGCACGCGCCCGGACAAATCCAGCGAGCACTCGTTCCACCGCCGTGCGGGAAGCTACTTCGCCCTTGTCTTGTCCGCCAACTCCGTCGGCCAGCACGAACAAACAGCCGTGGGAACGCAGTTGGGCAGGATTGTGCGGCAGCACGTGGCCCAGATAGTCTTCGTTGTGCTTCCTTACGCGGCCCGGGTCCGAAAGTTGGGTGAATTGAACGTCAAGCATAGAACCTGCAAGCTCCAGGTTTCACGAAGACTGCACTGTTCCGGGACCTGTCGTCCCGGCTTCTGAAGGTTCTATCTTAATAAGTACTCCGCTCAGGCCAAAGGGCGGGACTGTGCCCGCCCCCAACGGCCCACCACTGATTCCCTGCCTTCTAAATCACACTCGCTTCGATATGTCTCTTTTCTACCATTGTGGTTCGCCCGGTAGTCTTACTGGAGCGGACGAAATAAATGCCACCATAAATGGCCCAGACGAGCGCGATCCCCAACGCCAGCAATGGCTCCTTCTTGGTGCCGTAGCCCATAAATGGACCGATCAGGTAGAACGCCATGCAGGCCAGATTTGCGACCAATCCAAACAACGGAACGATCAGGTGGCGAATCGGCTTGAACTTGGGATGATTGTGGTAACCGACCAGACAGATAACGCAACTCAGACCGTACAACAGAAAGGTCCCGAAGTTGGAAGCCAGCGTCACCGTCAGCAGGGTGTTGGGCATGGCCGCCAAACGGTCGTGACTGACGTACCCGAAGCTGGACCAGAAGCCGTGCGGCAAGGCCTGGATCGCGGCATCAGCCGGCGCTCCGGCATCGCCGAACACAAACACGATGCCGATACAGCCAACCACCGCCGAGATCGCCGCCAGAGTCCAGATCGCGCGATGTGGAGTTAGGTTATTGGAGTGCAACATGCCGAAGTGTTCAGGCGCCTCCTTGTCCTTGCCCATCGCGTAAGTAACACGCGCTCCGGTGTTCATGCACGAGAGCGTGGTACCGATCAGCGCCAGGAACACGGTGAACGCCTCGCACAGCATGAAGATCCGTCCGTGGCCGGGACCGAGCAAAGCATCGCCCACGACGACCATCATGTCGCCGATCGGTGCCGCCGAACCGGACGCACTCGCCATCGAGTACCCGCTGTTGAGGAAATAGTTGGCGGCAAAATATTCGAACAGGTAACAGAACATGCCCTGCACCAGAAGCGAAACGATGACCGCGATGGGAATATCGCGCTTGGCATTCTTGGCCTCGCCGCCCATGGCCGTCACCGACTCGAAACCGACCAGGATCAGGATCGCGACTGTAGCTTGAATAAACACCCAACCCCAATTGTGGGGGCTAATAACGGACTTCGCATTGGGATGCGTCAGGAACGCCCCTGAGGCATCCTTTTCCGGGTAGCTGATGCGATAGGGCACCGGGTTACCTGACGCATCCAACTTGGGCTGTGGCACTACACCAGCCGAGTCGCGAACGATGGTTTCGGTCTCCTTGCCGTCGACCATGGTCTTCGTCGTCAGGAATTCATAGGTGTAAGCTTCGCCCGATACGGAATCGAACTGGTAGGCGATGCTTCCCGGCGGATGGTTCATGCGATAGCCCAGCGCCAACACCGCGAACAGGACCAACGCGGCGATCTGAATGACGTTGATCGCAATGTTGACCGCGGTTGACCCGGTTACGCCGCGGTGAGCGATATACGCCACCAGGAACGAAAACACGATTGCTACCAGCATCATGAACGCCGGACCAGGATTCGAAGCGTTCATGAAGTTCGGCCAGATGGTTCCGACCAGGTATCCGCAAAGGATGCCCATAACAGCCACCATCACGCCGGGATAGATCCAGTAGTAAAGGTGTGAGGCCCAGCCTACGATGAACTTGGAAAGCCGGGCGTAGCGCCACGCTTTGTCGTGGTTCAGGAACGATTGTTCGGCAAAGTAATAGGAGCTGCCTGTGCCTGGATACAGCTTGGCCAGCTCCGCATAACAAACGGCGGTTGCCAGACACAATGCCAGCGCAACGATGATCCCGAGCCACATCGAGGGCGCGGTTACTCCAGTCGTTGCCTGGATGTAAAAGGTGAGCCATAGAAAGGCGCCCGGCGCGATGAGCGCCATGGCGTTCATCGTCAACCCTGTAAGTCCTAGAGTTGCTTTCATCTCAACTGGGGTGTTTTCTGCCATAAATTCTCCTTTTACTTCCTCGATTGCAACGTTTCACGATCCAGTGCCCTGCTGCTTCGCAACTGCTCCTAACTTGGGCGCGGGGACGGGTGGATTGCTGGTTTCAGGGGTATGTTGAATTGGATCCACCCGCCTCTCCGCATATGAGCAACCGGTTCGTTGCTCAAACTCAAACCCTCTTACTGCTCAAAACAGGAAGCCTATTTCGACTGCGCCGCGGGGCTGGGTTGCGCTGATCCCGCTGGAACCGAACGCAAAACCCTGCGTGTAGTTGACCGCTTGTACAAACGAAAACTCCGCCCGGGTGAAGAACTTTTGGTACTGGTACGTGGGCGTCGCCGTGATTGACCAGGCCGCGCTGCCCGGCCCATACAACAGGTTTACCGAATTGGAAGGCACCCCTCCCGAGCTCGAGATGTATTCAAAGCGCCCCGCCATCGAGAACCCCTTCTTGAAGGCGCGACTTACCAAAATGGCGCCTCCCCAGGCCGACGCGCCCTGGGTGACTCCGATCGCCGGATTGGTCGGGACATCGTTGTATTGAATGTAGGGCTGCAGGATCCACGCTCCCTTGGTGTAGGTGTAGATCAGGTCATAAATCTGGCCGTTGTTCTGCACCGGCGTGGCCAAGCTCTGCCAGTTGGTTTGCCCCAGGTATCCACTGCCGATGAACGCCACGCTGTGCGGCCCTTTGGTATACGTCAGCGAGCCGCTCAGCCCGGAATAGCGGTTCGAATAATAGCCATCGTTCCAGCTGAACGAGGCCGTGAACTTGCCCATCGTCTGATTGATCTGCACCCCGCGCGTCACCGCATTCTCCTGGTTCCACAACAAGCCACGCTCGACGTTCATGTTTTCGAAATCGAAGGTGTACTCGGCGCCTACCAACGTCGGCAGCGCACCAATCTCAATGTTGGTGTTCTTCCCCGGCACCAGCTTCAGGTAGCCCACCGGAACCGGACCGTAAAGATCACTGACGGTTTTCTCGGTAGAGATAAACGGCGTTCCCAGAGAACTGATCTGATAGGCTCCCGCCTGCACATAGAACTGCCACCAGCCCGTCGTCTTCTGGATCCACACCTGCCCATTGGTCAGGGCGCCTTCTGCTCCGTTGTTACCCGGGGCAACGTTTCCCTGAAACAGTCCCATCCCGCTGACAATGCCGTTCAGGCTGAGCTTGCTCAAAATGCCACCTTCGCTACCGCCCAAATTGATGGGCGGCGCCGCCTGCAGCGGGCCCGTGATCGAAGGCGTCGGGAGTGCCGTCGGAGCTGCGGCCTCGGCGGGAGCAGCGGGCACCGCAGCTGGAGTCGAGGCTTGCGTGGGATCGGTTGGCTTTGGATCCGGTGCGGCCTGCGCATAACTGACACAAGCCAGCCCAAGGCACACGGCAGCCACTGCGAACTTCTTGAGGCAATTAAAATGCATTGTTGTTCTTGTGCGTCCCCCAACACCTGGTTCGAAGCCGGACAGCTGGCCCCTCTTTTTCGAGCCGCCGATTGCCGCTGAAGTGCGGTTGAAGCTCGACTGCGTATTCAACTGCGACACACCATTCCGGGAGAAAAACTTCATTGCTGTAACTCCCTGTCTCCCCCAACCGCGCTCACCCCCGGTGACGCACGGCATTTTTCCACCAGCGACTATGAACCTAAGGGAACGCTTGCACGCGAGTCCAACGCATACTTCCGCTAGCACGCATCAGAAAAACAGCGACAACTTGCCTTTATAAAGCCGATAAATCGCGCTTATTTCCTAAAGCCGCACGCGGCTGGAACAAAGTACTTACGGGTGTGGTTGTGGGATCGCCCGATTCTGCGCTCGCTTTTCACGAATGACGGTAATCAACAAATAAATGAGAACGTGGGTGTAATAGGGATCGCGGTCATCTGGAAGAGTTCGTGGCTCACGGGCAGAGTCGCCTTCGCGCAGGCAGGAATTGCGACCGCTCGCGGGGTCCTTACCGTCAGCACTGGAAGAGGTACGTGCTGTCGAAGCAACGTGTGCCAAAGATGTCCTGGCATGATCGAAGCTTTATTACAGGGTTGCTGAAGCTAAATCGGAGAACGACACATCGAGCTGTTCTTCCGTCGCAGACCCGTTTCCAGCACGCGGCCGCAGCAGACCTTCGCGCAAGAGCTCAACAAACGCCATCGCCGAACGGGGCAGGGTGCGGTCCTGGTGATACACCAGTCCTAGCTCGCGCGCTAGCACGGCATCGGACAGCGGTATGAGTTTCAATTCGCCAGCCTGGTGCTCATGCAGCGCGAAGCTTTCGCTGATGAGCGACACGCCCATCCCCGAAGCCACGAAGGCCTTGATCATGGCGATGCTGGGAAGCTCCATGGCTACCCGCAACTGCGACAGATGCGGCCGCAAGAGGCGGTCCATCGTCTTGCGGGTGTGCCCGGCTTTGGGCAGGATGATGGGATGCTCGATGATGTCTTCCACCGACACCGAATCTTGTCGCGCCAGCGGATGCCGCGGGCTGGTCATCAGCATGAGGCGGTCATGGAAAATCCGCTGCACCACCAGGCTGGGTGACTTCACCGGCATGGTCACGATGCCTACGTCGATCAACCCGTCCTGCAAGCGCTCAAGAATCTTGTGGCTGAAGTTGCGATAGATGCTGATCTGTACATCGGGATAGCGACGGCGATACTCGCTGAAGCTCTGGGGCAGCACGTAGAGACAAGTGGCTTCGTTGGCGCCAATGGCCAGGACGCCTCGCGGCGTGCGGTCCTGGTCGGCGACGGCTCGCAGCGATTCTCCCCGCAGCGCCAGCAGGCGATGCGCATACTCGAACAAGACTTTGCCAGCCGGAGTCAACTGGACGCGCTTACCCGAACGATCGAGCAGTTTCGTGCCGTAGTCCTGCTCCAGTTGCCGGATCTGGGCGCTCACCGCCGACTGCGAGCGAAATACCTTCTCACCCGCGCGCGAGAAATTGCCCAGCTTCGCGACTTCCAAAAACGTCGTCAGTTGATCGAAATCCATACCCCGCCTGAACGAGCGAACTCCCACGCGACTGGCCGACCAATCACGGCACACGGTGGACTTGATCAGAAAGCGCAACCTCGGGGCCAGCAACCCCACATTGCGCCTATGAAACCGGCAGGCCTCAGCTTCCCTCGAAGAGCGAACCCTCAGCGCAGGCCAGCTTCACCTTTGGATTCTGCGAGTGTATCGGCTGCCTCGGTCGCGAGCCAATTGATACTTCTTATGCAGGGAATAACACGGTGTTATACCGCCTGCACCCTCGCGCCAACATCGCTTACACGAACGTTGATCGACATCCACTCGGCGCGGGCCGTTCGCAACGACTACTGCCCCGCAGTGTTCGGCGGCAGCACAAACTTCTGGCCTTCGATTGGAGCCAGGAACGGGATAACTGCAGTTCGCTCTGCGAAGCTGCCTGACTTCAGTGGATTGAGCGCTATGTTGTAGCGGTACGGACCTTGGGAAAACGATTCCGCCGACAAGGTCAGAACCAAGGCCTGGCTCTTCGGACCGTACCACTGCACGATGTCGGGAGTGGCGTTCTGCAGGAAGACAGCGATGATCCCGTCGCCCTCTTTCTTCTCATCCTTATTGTTCTTGTTCTGGGCCTTTTCCAGCCGCTCCCGCTCCTCGCGCTCCCGCTGACTTTCGTGAGGCAGGTGGAAGCCGGGCGCCAGATTGCGAGCTCGCTCCAGGCTGCTCTTGGGAAAGTCCCCCGCCACCCACTCGGAATCCGGCAGACGATCGGCTCCTTCCAGTTCGGCGATCAGCAGGTTCACGTCGGGGCCCACCTTGATTTCGTGCCATGGCGGCTGGAACTTCAACTCCACAACGATCACAGGAAAGACCAGCAGCGCCGAACCTTCACTGAACAGCAATTGATGCTGGCCAATCAGCAACTCCTCGGGCGCGCGAACATAGACGGTGTCCCGGGTCTCCGCCACAATTGCTGCCGGTTGTTCGTCGAATGCCGCCAACGCTTCCCCACTGTCTCCGGTAAAAGTTCCGGTGATGACGCAAGCATCGCCCTTCACACAAACCACCTGCGTCTGGTATTTCGGCAAAGGCCTTGCCGCCGAGGAACTCTTCGGCATTGGCACCGTTTTCGATACGGAGTGGCTGGGATCGCCCGCCTCGCGCAAAGTAATTTTGAAATCCGCCCCACTGGCAGGCACCGCAAACCCGAACGGGTCATCGGCTGGTTGCGCCGGCGCGCCCGGAGCTTCGACCACCCAATCGCGCAACCTCACGTCCTCGCCTGACGCAGCAGCAACCGTCATCCGCACCACCAGTAGGTCAGGCCTGCCCTCATACGTTTCCGGATCAGTCACCACCGAGCCGGAAACTTTCTCTCCCGGCGCCATCGCGGCAGGCAGCACCACGCCCAGCGTGACGTCTTTTGTTGTCTCAGAAGCCGGCGTCAGCTTCTTACGAGTAACGGGCTGCGACTTCCGCTGAGCGCTTTGTGCCGCGCGGGCGGACTCAAACAGGCGCAGCGCTTCGTCGCGGGAAATCCGCCGCAAGGGCTCGGGCCCTCCACCAGCTTCTTCACCGGCGGGACATTCCAGTCGCACATATTTCTGTTGCACGCCGTCCCAGTTTGCGCACGTATAAATGCCGGTCAACGCGTCCCTGGTGAGTTTGTGCCCGCTCGTGTGCTTCCCGCTCTCGTCGAAGAAGGAGATCTCTTCCAGGACGAAGTTCGAGTTGGGATCGTAGCCGACCCGGTTGATCCTTTGCACCGTCTTGCCATCCGGGAAATAGCTGGTCCCGGTCTGCTGCGGCATGGAATAACCCGGCTTGTAGTCGTACACAATTAGCGTCTGCAGTTTGCCGTCCGCGCCTATGGTGCGCGCTTCCAGGGTCTGGCCCGCAGCGTTGCGCACGAACTCCTGCTTCATGCCGGCGCCGGCGTCCTGGGTATCGACTGTATTCTGGGCCCCGGCCGCGATCGAGAAACTCAGCACAAGCAGGCCGGCCACCGGAACGGCTCGAAAAAACCGCGAATCCCGCCTGGAACAAGACCGCACAAAAATCCCCCACGAGCCCCGCGTCAACGCCCTTCGAAGCTCTTCACCTGACGGTGGTTCGAATGAAAATTAGATTTGCGGGTCGAGTTTAGCACGCGGTTTTGCGCATACGCCGCTCGTCGTATTGGCCCGCCCGTACTACTGAGATCGGTGAACATTTTCCCGCCCTATTGTTCCCTCCATGAAAGCCGTTTTTCTGCGCGCTCGAACGCAACGGGGAAAAACGAATAAGTCGTTTGTTTTTCGACGAATAACCTGTCTCGTCAGCGGCTCGACGTTACTTAGGTAGTACTCACGCATCGGAGTGCTGCTCACTACAACTTACATACCGCCGGTCATCTACTAACTTAGTAGTTGACCTCGCCATATAACAGTGATAAAGATGTGAGACCTACCCGAGGTTCTTCGTTCGCGCTTCGGCCACCAAGAAAATTCAGTTTCAACCAGATGTCGAAAGGATGGAGGAGAGGATCAATGGAGATTAAGCGTAACCTCTCGTTTCCCGCCTTCTGTCTGCTTGCTCTGCTGCTCACGTGCGCTATTTCGTCAGCTCAGAACAATGCAGCTCAGGCTGGGGTACTCACCAAATCGGAATTCAACCGGGCGACTCATTTCGATGTTTCCCCGCCCCTCAGAGACCTCATCAATTCCCAACCCATAGTTCCGTTCGGTTACCACGTAGCCAGTCCGGCTCTCAAACCGAAGTTGCAGAAGCAGCTTGCATTCGCTGCCGCCCGGCAGGCGGCCTCAGGCCAGGCTGTTGCACCGCAAAACCTGGCTCCGGTTGCCGCCACCGTCGGTGTCAACGTACTCGGAGTCGGAATCGGATTCCACGGCTACAGCGTTCCTGACGCGCCCACAGACTCGAATGGAGCTTCCGGTGACTGGCCGGGCAATCAGGCCAACGCGCAAGTCGTCGAGTGGGTCAACGTTTCCTATGCAGTCTTCAGAAAGAGCGATGGCGCTTACCTGGCGGGCCCGATTCTGGGCAATGCTCTGTGGGCCGGTTTCGGCGGCAGCTGCCAGACCGACAACGACGGCGACATCATCGCGCAATTTGACAAGGCGGCGCATCGCTGGGTCCTGTTCCAGCCCGTCTTCAGTTCGCCATTTGCGAGCTGCTTCGCCATCTCCACCTCACCCGACGCGCTGGGCACCTACTTCCGTTATTCCTTCCCGCAGAACGCCGGCTTCCCCGACTACCCCAAGCTGGGTATTCAGCCGGAGGCATACTACCAGTCGAACAACGTCTTCAACGCTGCCGGCACGGCTTATCTCGGGGCCCAGCCCTGCGCTTACAACCGCGCCAAGATGCTGGTAGGCGATCCGACCGCCGAGCAGGTTTGCACCTTGGATAACTCCAACGGCACCCTGTTCGACGACAGCATGCTACCCGCCGATCTGGATACGCCTGAGCTTCCCATGCCGCCAGGCACTCCCGAAGTGTTTGTGGGCAGCATTGACAACTTCGCTTCGGAAACCCACATTTACGAGTACACCTACAAAGTCAACGGCACTTGGACCGGCGCTACGCTTACCGGAGTCAACGGAGCCACCCCAATTCCTACCGGGATTGCCGGCCTTCGTTGGTCTGTGCAACTTCGGTTCGTCAGGTTGTATTCCGCAACTCGGGGTTAACCTGGGTACCGGTGGTCTGGACTCACTGGGTGATCGCCTGATGTACCGTCTGGCTCTCCACCGCGGCATCAACATCGCCAACGTGCCGGTAACGTCCTACATGGTCAACCATGCCATTGCGAACGGAGGTACTGGCGCCGAGCGTTGGTATGAGTTCCGTGCGCCAGCCAGCAACCCGACGGCGCTGGCGGCTTATCAGGGCGGCACCTACGCCCCGGATGCCACCTATCGCTTCATGGGCTCCATCGCCATGGACAAGGATGGCAACATCGCGTTGGGCTATAGCCGCTCCAGTGCGACGATCCATCCGGACATCTATTTCACCGGACGGGCCGCCGAGCGACGCTTTGGGCACGATGCAGGGAGAGGCTGCCATCGTTAACCAGACCGTGGCTACCGGTTCGCAGCCCGACACCAGCCATCGCTGGGGCGATTACAGCAGCATGTCAATCGATCTCGATGGCTGTACGTTCTGGTACGTGAACCAGTACTACACGACAACCGTCAGGTTTAACTGGAGTACCCGAGTTGCTTCGTTGAAGTTCAACAGTTGCACGCCAAGAGTCCTACACTAGAGTGATACCGGCGGCGTCGCAAGGGCGGTGCCGCTTGCTCGCCTGGGTTTGGAACTGCTTGTGAAATGAACGGGATCGGTCGGGTCGTCGCAGGGAAAATCAGTTCCCATATTGCGCAACATTATGCACACGCTGAATCTTGCTGAGCTTTTGTTTACAAGCACGTGGCGTGGCAGTAAAATTGCTTACGTGACTTTAGTAACCTTTTAACCTTGATGGCGCCTACGGTTGTGTTTAGGTTCTATCGCCACTTCGGGCCGTAACCGCGCTTCGGCCTGATCGGAGGATTTGAGAATGAAGAAAACATCCCTGTGGAGTGTAGCTCTCCTTGTTGCACTCTGCTTCGCTACCGTCAGCGTGGCCCATGCCACTCTCCTGACGGCGCTCAACAGCCCCAACATGGACCCGGCCGACGTAACTGTCAACGTACCATTCCCCACGGCCGGTGACGCCTACTGCAGCGCCACCAACGGCTGCGGCACCATACCTGTCGGCGGCCAGACCGCTTTCCAGTGGACAGCCGGTGATTTTGTGCAGTCGTCTATTTTCGTGCTGAACACCAACTCGGTCACCGACCTTACCGCCGATTGGACCTTCCAGGACTTCCTGGGAGGCGGCAATACCGAAACCTGGTTCGCCTTGGTCAACGGCGTTGCGGTCGCGCAGGTGGTTCTGCCCGATTGCAACTACTGCGGCAACTATGGAACCGTTACCGGCACCGTGAACTTTGCCGACATCGGACCCGTGAACGGCGGCTACCAGATCACCCTGGTTCTGCAGAATACGGTTCCCCTTGGCGGCGGTTCGGCCGCGTGGACGGATGGCGGAATCACCGGATTGTCCTATCAGCAGGCCGTCGTCCCCGAGCCGAGCTCCCTGCTGTTGATCGGCACTGGCGTGATCGGCCTGGCCGGCACGCTGCGCCGTCGCCTCCACAGCTAGCTCACTTCCTGCATTCGTAACCTCGGGAGGCTGCCTTAAGCAGCCTCCCTTTTTTGGTCCTGCCGCCAGCACTGACGGCCAGGCCCGCTCAGGCGGAAAAATGCGCTTTGGAGTAGGCCTGGCCTTCAGGCCGGGTGGCTCTGTTGACATCCCTACCCTAGGAATTGTCATCACGTCTATAACAACGACGGCGTTGTCAAGGGTAAACTTCAGCGTCGGCGCCTTGGTTTTTTCCCATGCGCCAGTTCGCTCTAATTGAGAACAACTGCTCTGCATAAAGACCAAGACTCACACTCTGCTGGAATCACCGATGGCAGCCTTTCGACTCCACCAACCATCTATTCGATCGCTCACTGCGACCATGATTCTTGTCTTCGAACTCCCAGACTCTTCCGGGAGGCAGGGTGCCCACTCAAGCGCCCGGTCTTAGACCGCGACCACGTGATGACTCGGGCTGCCCTGCGTGCGAGCGGCGGAGTAAGGCTGCTGCGTCTTCCACATCCAAAACAGCCGCACCGCCAATTTGCGCGCTACCATGACCTTGGCTACGCCAGAATGTTTCCTGTGCTTCAGCCGCTGATAGGCGCGCTTTAACTCTGGAACCGAACGCGCGGCACTCTGCCCCGCTTCCACCAACAAACTGCGCAGCAAGGGATTGCCCTGCTTGCTGATCGCCCCCAACTGCTGCCGTCCTCCGCTGGAATGCTCCGCCGGATTCAGCCCCAGGTAGCTGACCACCTGCCGGCTGTGGGCGAAGCGCTCGATCGTGCCCAAGGTCAGCGAAAACGCCAGCGCCGTAATCGGGCCCACGCCCGGATGCGTCCGCAACAAACGCGCGATCGCATCGCGCTCCGCCTCTTGCTCGGCCGCGACATCCAGCTTCGCAATGCGACGGTGCAGATCGTCCAGCAGCTCCAGCGAATCCGCGCGCCGCTGTGCCGTCCAGCCCTCCAACGGCAGCTCTTGCAGCCGCTGGCGTCCCGACTCGCTCCACAGTTTGCGCTTCTGCTGCACTCCCTGATTCAGCGCCAGGTGCTGCAACTCGTTCTTCACCTGCTGTTGCATCCCCACCAGTTTGTGGCGATGCAACAGCAACTGCCGCACATCGCGCTGCTCCAGCGTCGGCACCCATATCTCGGGAAAGCGATCCTCCAGCAGCAGTCGCAGCAACAGTGCAGCATCGCGGCGGTCCGTCTTCTGCTTGCGCACTTCCAGGGCCCGGATCTTGCCCGCATCCCCCAGCCGCAGCTCGATGCCCAGCAAGCCCAGCCAGCGCTCGAACCACAGCGTGTTGCCGCAGGCCTCCATGCCCACCAGCACCCGCCCCTGCAGCTCGGCATAAAACTGCCGCGCCTCCTCCGGGGTCAGCTTCCGTTCCGTGTACTCGCCCGTTTCCGTATCCACCATGGCAATTTGTTGGAAACTCGGATGGAAATCACAGCCTATAATCTTCATGGCGGCTCCTTTCTTCCGAGTCTTGGTCTTTTGCCAGCTCAAGCTTACTCGGACTTGGTCAGGAGCCGTCGTCGTTATGAAATCAAGGTCGCCGTGGCGACCGAGAGATCTGCTCTCCCCTCACCTCAGGAAAAGGGTGGATTCCCGGGTATCAGTCGTCTGCTGAAGGGCTCCCCGAGGATGTCAACACAGGCAGGTCGGGTCTAAGCTCTTTATCTTTGTAAGTCCCTAGGGGTTCATCCCTGGCAATCTGCCACTCTTCGCAACGTCCTGCTTTCTCCGCGGCCGCCTGCCGTCCTCATCAGCGCTTCCGAGCTTTAGGTTACATTCATACAGATGAACTCTGGCAAGCCACTCTGGGCCGCGGAGAATCAGCAGGAGCGTCTGGCCGAACTCGCGGCGGCCACCTCCGACAGCCGTAAGGAACTGCCCCTGCGTCGCGATGTGCGTTCGCTCGGCATCCTGCTGGGGCGGGCCATCCGCGAACAATCCGGCGAGCCGCTCTTCGAAGTGGTCGAGCGCCTCCGCCGATTATTGATCGAACACCGCGAGCGGCTCGCTCTCGCACTAGACAATTCCCCCGGCAGTTCCCTGCTCGACGCGGCCAAACAACTGGTTCGCTCGCTCGATCTTCCGACCGCGTACCGCGTGGTCAAGTCATTCGCCACCTATTTTGAGCTGACCAATCTGGCCGAGACCAACCATCGCAAGCGCCGTCGCCGGGCTGCGCAGCTTCATCGCGAGCAGCCTTTGCTCCCCGGCACCTTTCGAGGTACCTTGCTTCGCCTGCGGGAGGCAGGCCTGACCGCCGAGCAGACACTTGCGCAACTTAGAAACATACTGGTTGAGCCGGTGTTCACCGCTCATCCCACCGAGATCGCCCGCCGTACCGTGTTGCTCAAGCGCCGCCGCATCGCCCGCCAACTGGAACAACTCGACGAATTGCCGCTCTCCGGCGCAGCTGCCGCAGAAGCCGAAGCCGTCATCCTCGCCGAGATTACGGCGCTCTGGCAGACCGATGAAGTCCGCCTGCAGAAGCCTACCGTCGCCGACGAAATTCGCACTGGGATCAGCTACTTTCGTCTCTCCTTGTTCGACACCGTACCTCGGCTGTACGACGAATTCGCGGCCTCCTTCCGCGCGGTTTTTGGCGTCGAACTCGACGCCACGCAATTGCCCATCGTCCTGCGCTTTGGCTCCTGGATAGGCGGCGATCGCGATGGCAATCCCTTCGTAACCGCCGATTGTACCCGCGAAGCTTTAGCCATCGCCCACGCTGCTTTGCTCGACCACTACATCGACGAGATCCGGCTGCTCGCCCACCGCCTCAGCGTATCCACCCACCAGGTTCCTGCCTCAGAGGAAGTTCAGGCGCTGCTGGCTGCCTACGAGCAGTCGATTGGGAGGCCCTCCCTCGACATTCAGCGCAGCACGCCGGCGGAATGGTATCGGCGCCTGCTGCTCCTGATGGCCGAGCGCCTTACCGGCATGCGCGCCGAGGCTGGATATTCCAACGCCTATCGCTGCGCCGGCGAACTGGAGAGCGACCTGCTCACCATCCGCGAAAGCCTTTGCCGCAACCAGGGCAGCCGCGTGGCCCGGAACACGCTCGATCCGTTGCTCATCAAGGTGCGTACCTTCGGCCTGCACCTGCATACCCTCGATATTCGACAGCATGCGCGAGTGCATGCCTCGGCGATGCAGGAAGTTGGCGCTAAGGCCTCTTCCACTGCAGCCGGGCTCGCGACCGGGCTTTCGCCGGTGGCCACCGAGTTGTTCAGCACCCTCGGCGCCATCGCGGAAGAGAAATCCGCGCGCGGCGGCAGTGTCATCCGCAACTTACATCGTCAGCGGCGCGGAGTCGGAACAGGACATCTTCACCCTCGTTCGCCTGGCCAGCCTGGGCGGCAACCGCATTGCCGGAGAGCAGGATGATCCCGGACTGATGCCCGTTCCCCTGTTCGAGTCCATCGATTCATTGCGCCGCGCGGCTGATGTAATGCGCAGGGTGTGGACCAACTCCGAATACGCCGCGCTGCTGCAATCCTGGGGCGGCTGGCAGGAGGTAATGCTCGGCTACTCTGACTCCAACAAGGACGGCGGCATGCTCACCAGCGCCTGGGAGCTGCACCAGGCCCATCGCGCCCTGCACCAGGCGGCCCGCGAGTGCGGTGTCAGGCTGCGCATCTTCCACGGTCGCGGCGGCACCGTCGGCCGCGGCGGAGGCCCCACCCATTCCGCCATCCTCGCTCAGCCCGTCGGAGACTTTTCCGGCGCCATTCGCATCACCGAGCAGGGCGAGGTCCTCAACTGGAAGTACGCCGATCCGGTATTGGCAGAGTGGAACCTGGAAGTGATGGTGTCGGCCGCGCTGGAGGCGCTTGTCCGCCCCGGCCATCGCGAAGGTAGCTCCGAACGTATGTGGCACGAAGCGATGGAGCAGATGTCGAGTGACGCGTTTGTTTACTACCGCCGCAATATCGCTGAAAATCCCGAGGTGCTGCAGTACTTCGACGAAGCCACCCCGGTCAATGAGCTCGACCTCGCACGCATTGGGTCGCGTCCCGCGCGTCGTAGTGCCGGCCGCACCCTCAACCAACTCCGCGCCATACCTTGGGTGTTTGGCTGGATGCAGAGCCGCCATGCCGTGCCCGCGTGGTTCGGCGTGGGATACGCGCTGGAGCGTTACGTCGCCCAGGGTGGGAAGGAGTCCGGCCTGTTACGGAAGATGGCAACCGAATTTCCCCTCTTCGCCGATCTCATCCGCAACGTTGAGATCGCCATGGCCAAAGCCGACTTCTCTATTGCGCGGCTCTACTCCACGCTGGTCGCCGATGAGGGTGTGCGCCGAGGTGTGTATGAGATGTTGCTGGAAGAGTTCGATCGCACCCGGCGGGTCATTCTGCAGCTCACCGGACAAACCGAGTTGCTGGAGCGCAATCCGGTGCTGCTGCGTTCGATCCGGCTGCGCAATCCGTACGTCGATCCGCTCAGCCTGATCCAGGTTGAGCTGCTGCGGCGCAAGCGCGCCGGCGAGGACAATGACGAGTTGAACTATGCCCTGGGCGCCACCATGAACGGCATCGCCGCCGGCCTGCACAATACGGGATAAGCGCCACCGCCGCCGCGACGTAACCTCGTGCGACCGGCTAAGGTTCGCATCGCCTTTGCCGATAACGTGGATATGAGCCTACCGGCGCCGCGCCCCGACTCCGCCCCGATCGATCCCTCACCGTTCTTTGACCGGCGCTACGAAGACCGCCTGACCGTTTGTGTTCCGGTGCGGGTGGTCTATGTGAGTGGCAGACGAACTTCCTACGAGGGAACCTGCACCAATGTAAGCACGACGGGAGCCGCCTTCGACATCGACGCCGTGCTGCACGTGGGCGACGTCATCGATTTCGAGTTCCGCAACACCGACGACATCCAGTCCATTCACCGGGCGCGCATCTTGTACCGCAACGGCAACCACTACGGAACCTATTTCCTGAACTATGGGTGAGATCGCGGCTCAGCGCTTGACGATCGGATTGTAGCCTTCCGCCTTCAACTTCAACTTCATTGCTTCCGCGTCCTGCAGGCTGGCGTAGGGCCCAATCACCACGTGATACAGCTTGTCTCTCGCCGCCGGATTATTCACCACCGACGCGCTGTAGCTCTTCTTGCGTAGCGCGCCGGCCAGCGCCGCCGCGTCTTCCTCGTGCGACACCGCAGCTATCTGTACCAGGTAGTCCCCCGCCGGAGCCGTCGCAATCGGCGTCGTGGCCGGCGGGGACGCCGCCTCCGTGCCGGCCGCCTCTTTCGCAGGCGCTGGGCTCGCAGCAGGCGTCGTGCCCACTGTAGCCGAATCATTGTTCGCTGCCGCCGTCTTCGATGCTGGCTGCGACGGGGTCGAAACATCCGGGCCTTTTTGCTTCACTGCCTGATAGAACGTCAGGTCGGGCGACGCATGGTCGGCGGAATCGCCCGAACTCTGCTGCTGGTCAACCGCCTTCCCCTGTACCGCCGCCGATGGCTTTTCCGCCGTCGCAGCGGCGCCCGTGCTGGCTGAAGCTTCCGCCGCCTCGGCCGGCCGGTCATTCAGCGCCTGTTCGCGCGCCGAACTCTTTCCCAGCGAATAGCCGATGGCGAAAAACACCCCGCAAATGGCAACCAGCATGAAAAACAGGCCCAGCAGCTTGCCCGCGCCCAATGTGATCTCGGTGTCCTCGGATGCCATCGCCTTTGTGCTCCGCTCCTATTTTTCTTGCGCTCCGGCTTCGGACGCGATCTTGGCCGTGTCGACTTGCACCAGCTTCTCCAATCCCGCCAGCAGGTCGACCGGAACCGGGAAAATGATGGTGGTGTTCTTCTCCACCCCGATCTCGGTCAAAGTCTGCAAATATCGCAACTGAATGCTGACCGGTTCCGAAGCCAGCAGATGTGCCGCGTCAATCAGCCGCTGCGCCGCCGCAAACTCGCCCTCGGCGTGGATGATCTTCGACCGCTTCTCGCGCTCCGCCTCCGCCTGCTTGGCCATGGCTCGCGTCATGGTCTCGGGCAGGTCCACCTGCTTCACTTCCACGGCCGTCACCTTCACGCCCCAGGGATCGGTATGCTGGTCGAGGATCGTCTGCAACCGCAAGTTGATCTTCTCCCGGTGGGCCAGCAGTTCATCCAGGTCGACCTCGCCCAGCACCGAGCGCAACGTGGTCTGCGCAAACTGCGAGGTCTGGTACATGTAGTTCGAAACCGCCACCACCGCCTTGTTGGGATCGATCACGCGCAGGAAAATGACCGCGTTCACTTTCAGCGTGACGTTATCGCGCGTGATGATGTCCTGCGGCGGCACCTCCAGCGCCTCCTGCCGCAGCGAAACCCTCACCATGCGATCGATGGGTACGAAGACCAGGATTATTCCCGGCCCCTTGGCGGTTCCCAGCAACCGGCCCAGGCGAAAAATCACTCCCCGCTCGTACTCGGCCAGAATCTTGATCGAGTTCAGCAGGTACAGCAGAACGATTACGACCGGAACAATGACAAATAGATCCACCGGAAACCTCCGGATAGCTAGAGTTTAGAACGGGTACTACTTCCGATTGTAGGCGCAAGTTAAGCCGTAACCCAACTCGGCAACAGGTAGAGCCGCGCTTTAGCGCGGCGTCATCGCGCCTTTTTCTTGCATTGAGCCGGCTTCAGCCGGCGGCCCCGCTTACTTGCCGCGGCTACACTCTCTACTCTGCTTCAGCCTTTCTTCTCGACCTCCAGTTCCAGTCCTTCCACTTTGCGCACCACCACCTGCTCTCCCAGGCGCACCCGCGTGCGTGCGTGAGCGTTCCACAACTCACCCAGGACGAAGACCTTGCCTTCGGGATCGATTTCCGTGCGCGCCTCGCCCACGGCGCCCAGAATTCCCTGTTCGCCCGTCACCACCTTACTTCGTCGTGCCTTCAGCGCAATCGTCATCAGGAAGATCGTGATCAGCCCCAGCGGAACGCTGATGGCCAGCGAAGTCCACAACCGCACCCGTAATTCGGGAATGGGTCCATCGACCAGCAGCAGGCCGCCCAGGGTGAGCAGCGCGATACCGCCTATGCCCAGCACTCCATGCGTCGCGAACTTCGCCTCCAGGGCAAACAACACGAATGCACCCACGATCAGAACCAGTGAGGCGTAGCGCGTCGGCAGCAGGTTCAGGGCAAACAGCGCCAGCAGAATAAACACCACACCCACTACACCCGGCACCACCGCTCCGGGATGGTTCAGTTCCGCGTACAGCGCCAGCGCCCCGATGGCAAATACCAGGAACGCGATATTCGGATCGACCAGAAAATCCAGAATGCGCTGCCGCACCGTCATCGGCAAATCTTCGACCGGTTTTCCCACCAGGTGCAACGTAACTTCCTTACCGTCGAACCGCTTGATGGTCCGGCCTTCCAACTGGCGGAAAAGGTCATCCTGGTCCTTGGCAACCACGTCAATCAGGTGGAGCTGCAGCGCTTCCTGATCGGTCCACGACTTCGACTCCCGCACCGCACTTTCCGCCAGTTGGACGTTCCTCCCGCGCGGTCCCACAAACGAACGCATGAAGGCCGCGGCATCGTTCTCCAGCTTGGTCTTCATCACGTCTTCGACCTTCTGTCCGGTAATCGAAACCGGGTGCGCCGCGCCAGTATTCGTACCCGGTGCCATCGCAGCCACATCGGCTGATTCCAGAATGAAGAACCCGGCCGACGCCGCACTGGCTCCCGTGGGCGCCACATACACGATCACGGGAGACGGCGAGGTGAGAATCTTCTGCACGATCGACCGGGTGGAATCGACCAGTCCGCCCGGCGTGCGCAGTTCGATCAGAACGGCATCGGCGTTCGTCTGGCGTGCCTGCTCGATGGCACGGCCGATGTATTCGTCGCTGATCGGCTGGATGGTGTCGTCAACCCGGATTTTAATGATGGTGGCCGAGCCGGCCGTCACCAGGAAAAGAACCCACAGCAGGCCAAGGAAGGAACAACGCGCGCGGGTCATGTGGCCTCCTTTCGGAGAACTCCTCTATCTTAGTGCGATGCGATCTGTTTTGCAGTGACTTCTTGCTGCAAGGCTTGCGCGCTGCTGTTGGAGGGGTCCAGCTTCAAGGCCCGGGTTACCGCGTCAGCTGCCGCCTCGACCTGGTTCTGTTTCAGGTCAAGCCGCGCCAGCACCAGGTAAGCCTCCACATTCGGTTGCAGACGGATCGCCATCTGCGCTTCTGCCCGCGCATTAGAAGCATCGCCCTTCTGCTCCAGCACCTGGGCCATACCGGCGTGGGCAGCAGGGTTGTTTGAGTCGGTGGCAATGGCCTCGCGGAACTCCTTCTCCGCTTCGGGCATGGCGTTTTGCGCCAGCAACTGGGTACCGTGCTGGACGTGATAAGCGGCGCGCGACTTGGGATCGCTTTTGGCCAGCCGCTGTTCCTGCAGATTTTCGATCTCCAGTTCAAGCTGGCGATAGGTAGCTTCGTTGTAATTCCGCTTGATGCGCTCTGGCGGAATGTGCGCCTGAGCCGCGGCCGCCGCGCCCGGAGGCACGCCTACCAGGCCGTTCACCGCCACACTCGACGGGCCTTGACTTAACGAGGATGCCGTGACTCCCCGGCCGATCATCTCCAACAGCGACTTCGCTTCTGCGTCGTTCGGCTTGCGCTGCAGTTCTTCGCGAAGCTGGCGCGCGGCTCCTGCATTATCGCCGTTCTTGAAGAGCGCGACTGCCAGGTTGAAATGGTAGTCCGCGGCGCTGGGGTCGAGGTTTACCGCCTTGCTGAAATACTCCACCGCCGAGTTCTTTCTCCCCCGCCGCTCCTCCACCACGCCCAGGTTGTTGTACACCTCGGTCAGCGGCAGGCGGTTGGCCAGAAAGTTGAAGGCGCCGTATGCTTTGTCGTAATTGCCAAGATAGTACTCGGACATCCCTATCAGGAAGTTGGCTTCTCCGGCGACCGGATCGGTTTTGGGTATGCGGCCCAGCCACAACGAGGCCAGCTCATATTCGTGCCCGCTGTAGTAAGTCTTGCCCAACTGCAGCATGGCCAGCGTGTAATTCGGATTCAACCGCGCGGCCTCGCGAAAATGCCGTATCTTCTGCTGCCGGTCGGTGTCCATCAGGCCACGAATATAGCTCTCAAACGCGTCCAGCCGTATCGGCTTCGAGGTCTCCAGAAATTGCTCGCGGCTGATCGTCGGAGGATTGGGCATCTGCTGCAGCAGGTCCCAGGCCAGCGCCGTCTCTATGTCGACCAGCGAGGTCAGCGGGCCGCTGCTCTCATAGCTCTGCGACAGCCGCAGCTTCTTCATGTCGAGCAACTGCGCCTTGGCCCTGAATCGATTGCCATCGAAGTCATAGCTGCCCAGCACAACATAGTCGGCATCCATTTGCTCGGCGATGCCGTAGATGGTCGCTCGCGAGGGCCGCACCGTCTCCGGGATGCCGGTGTGATCGAAGGCATACCTGCGGTCTTCCCGGCTGATGACATACAGCTTGGCCGATGCCATCCGCTGCGACAATATCTCCGGGAATGCCTCGCTAATCCACTCCAGCCCCGGCATCTTCGACTGGTTGTCGAAGGGCATGACCATCAGCGTCCGGGTCCCGACCTGCGTCTGTGCATGGGCTGCACCGCCGGAAATCCAAGCAACACCGATAAACACCAGAAGAATGAAAGTAGTGCGCCGCAAACGGTCATTATATCGCCTGTCCCGCCCTGCAAATCCGTGAGCTAGATTTGGACAGACAATCTCGCCAATCTAAATTACGGTACTGCCATCCGGACTGCGGGGCCGGGTGATCAAGCAGCTCACAGTCCCAGGCTCCAGGCTTTCAGGGCCATCGACGCAGTAAGACCTCAGGCAATCAACGAAAGGTATGTGGGGTACGTCATGACGCTCTTTCTCGCCCTGCTCATCGGAGTGCTTACCGGCCTCCGCTCGCTTACGCCGACGGCCATCACCACTTGGGCGGCACACTTGGGATGGATCATGCTGCGCGGTCCTCTGGCCTGGATGGGCTCCACTGCCGCAGTCGCCTTCTTCAGCATTCTGGCGCTCATCGAACTCGTTGCCGACAAGTTACCCAAGACGCCCAGCCGTACCGCGCCGCCCGGGCTCATCGCTCGCATCCTCTTCGGAGGATTGGCCGGCGCCTGCGTCGCCATGGCCGGTGATCAGAACCACGCTGTGGGGGCCATTCTCGGAGCCGTCGGCGGCGTCGCGGGCGCGTTCGGCGGCTACCAGGTGCGCACCCGGCTGGTCAAAGCGCTGGGTACGCCTGATTTCGTCGTCGCAGTGCTGGAAGATCTGGTCACCATCGGCGGTTCGCTCTGGATCGTATCGCGTTTCTAGTTTCGTTGTTTCGAACTTCGCTGCACGCCGCATACGTGACGCAATATGCCTTCTGTCCAACACTATGACGCGGTAGTCGTCGGCTCCGGCCAGGGAGGTACGCCGCTCTGCCAGGCACTCGCTGCTGCCGGAATGCGCACCGCTCTGGTTGAGCGCGTCCATGTTGGCGGCACCTGCATCAACGAAGGCTGCACCCCTACCAAAACGATGATTGCCAGCGGCCGCGTAGCGTACCTCGCTCGCCGTGGCGCCGATTACGGGGTTGGGATCGGTCCGATTCAAATCGACATGGCTCGCGTCCGGCAGCGCAAGCGCGACATCGTCGCCAGTTTTCGCGGTGGCAGCGAGCAGCGCATCGAGCAGACTGCCAACCTCGACCTGATCTACGGCGAGGCCGCCTTCACCGGCCCAAAGGCGCTCACCGTTCGCCTGAAAAGCGGCGGCGAACAAACCCTGACCGCCGAGCGCATCTTCCTCAACGCCGGATGCCGCCCCGCTGTTCCCAAACTCGATGGCCTTAGTACCGTTCCCTTCCTCGACAGCACCTCGATCATGGAACTTGCCGAAGTCCCCGGGCACCTGCTCGTCCTCGGAGGCGGCTACGTCGGTCTCGAGTTCGGCCAGTTGTTCCGGCGTCTCGGCGCCCGCGTCACCATCGTGCAGAACGGTCCGCTCTTGCTGGCCCGCGAAGACAAAGACGTAGCCGAAGCCGTCGCCGACATCCTCCGCCAGGACGGCATCGAAGTTTGCTTAAACGCGAACGCCGAGTCGGTCTCGCGTGCAGATTCCACTACCCGGCTCAAGGTTCGCCTCGCTGACGGCTCCCGCACTTTAGAAGGCAGCCATCTGCTCGTGGCCACGGGACGCGTGCCCAACTCTGAAGCCCTCAACCTTGCTGCTGCCGGCATCGCCACCAACCAGCGCGGATTCATTCCCGTCAACGAGCGCCTCGAGACCAACGCCCCCGGCATCTATGCACTCGGTGACATCAACGGCGGTCCGGCGTTCACGCACATCTCCTACGACGACTTCCGCATCATCCGGACGAACCTCATCGAGCACGGCAACGCCACCACCAGGAATCGCTTGGTTCCCTACACTGTCTTCATCGATCCCCAGCTTGGCCGCGTCGGAATGTCGGAGCAGGAAGCCCGCGCGACGGGCCGCAAGATCAAAGTGGCCAAGATGCCCATGACCTCAGTCGCCCGCGCCCTGGAAGTCGACGAAACTCGCGGCTTCATGAAAGCTGTCGTCGATACATCCTCGGGCGAGATTCTCGGAGCCGCCGTCCTCGGCATCGAAGGCGGTGAGATCATGGCGCAACTTCAAATCGCCATGATGGGTAAGCTGCCCTACACCGTCTTGCAAGAAGCGGTCTTCGCTCACCCCACCCTGGCCGAGTCGCTCAACAATCTCTTCGGACACTTCGAGGACTAAAACCGCGGTGCGCGAGTGCCCCGTTTCCAGCACTGCTTCCGGCGACGCCTCTCGCTTGTGGTGCGCGGCCTGCCGTCAATCCGGCCTTTAATGTAAATGTGGGGTCGTGCCCGACTAATTCTTGTGCCTGATGCAGAAAGGTAATATCCTGCCCCTCTTCGACACCGATAGTTCTTAACGATGCGAGTTGGCAAGCGGCAATTTGCAGGTGCTCTCATTCTTCTCGGCGCATGTCTGCCTGGGTTTGCCCAGACGGTTCAGTTCTTTCCTGAGATCGATACTTACGTCAGGCTCACTTCTGCGATCCGAGGTTACGGCCAGGTAAAGGAAACGCGGCAAGGCGGCGATCCAACCCAATGGGAAATCGGTCCGAGCATCGATTATTTCGTCAAGCCCCTTGCCAGGTTAAGACACATTACGACTTACGATCTGGACGATCGTAAGACAAGGTTGATGGTGCTTTCGATCGGATACCGCTACCTCCCGGAAGGCGATCATGCGCCAGCCACCAACCGGATCGAGCCGGTTATGACTTTTCACGCCCCCATCACTGGCCGTCTCCTGGTCACGGACCGCAATCGCGCCGATCTCGACTGGAAGGCCGGCCGCTTCGTCTGGCGCTATCGAAACCGCATCGAGATCGAAAGGACGGTGGCCCTTCGCTCGTATCATTTTTCGCCTTACGCAAGCGCCGAGTTCTACTACCTCAGTCAGTATGAAAAGTGGAGCACAACCGCGCTTTATGCGGGTTGCCTGTTGCCGGTCCGCAAGCACTTCGAATTCAATCCCTACTATGAGCATGAGAACAACACCGGCCGGGCTCCTAATCAGCAGGTGAATGGTCTTGGGCTGATGCTGAATCTGTTTTTCTCGGTGCGGCCGACCTGAATGAGATTGGCGGAGGGCTTTCCGTCCACAACCAGGCCACGTGAAAGCGCTGGCGGTAATGCCTTTGGGAGCACCCAGTCGCGTACGGAGGCGCCCCTCTGCCTGGGAACTGCATCGGCTTCCCCTCACTTGGCGGACCCGTGGTCATAGCTGATCACGCGCGTAACCTTCCACGCTCCATCTTTGTTCTGCCAGATGTGAATGAACTTCGCTTCACCCACCTCGCCGTGATCCTGTTCGTAAGGATGATAGAAACGATGCACGCCTATCTCTACTGCGCCGTAGCCGTTCAGGGGATACACTTCCAGCGTTCCCGGCACCAGTTGGCGATTCACCTTGCCGCATAGGTTGTTCTTGATCGCTTCCGTGATGTTCTTGCGACCGACCATCAATCCAGTCTTGTCATGGTAGAACTCCGCGTCGTCCGCCCAGAAGCTGTCGACCTTCTGCATGTCGCACCGGTTCACCGCATCAAAGAGTTCGGTGTCCAGAGTCGCGATCGTCCGGTACAGCGTGTCTTCCGGAAGCGGCGCGGCCTTCGGCGACTGCGCAGCGGCGCAAAGGCATGGGATGGTGAGCAGAGCGCCAGCCAGCAATCGATGTACGAGGCAAAACGAGGTTTTCACGAGTCCTCCAGGGTGCAGCAAAAGGTGCTCACGGAGCATACGCCGGGGTGCTTGAATAAGTTCCGTCGTTTCCGTTTCGGACAAATGCTACAGATTTGTAATCAGTAGGTTGCTCGGCGCGACTTAAGACAAAACTTCACTCTCGGGAATAGTGCCGTTGCCTGACGTTTCCAGCGCACAGGTTCTTGACTCGGCCATCTGTCTAGGACTATTCTATAGCGAACAAAAAGCGAACATGCCGGCCGCCTCATGTACCCCCTGATCCAAATCGAAGACCCCGATTCCACCCCCGGCGCCAAGCCGGAACTCGTCGGAATCGCCAGACTCGCCGCGCAAGGCGAGTCCCTCCGCCAAGGACACTTCGTCGAGTACTTTACCCTGCCCTCGCGAGCGCTGCTGAACCGCTGCGTCTCCAAGCGGCAGATGCCGTTCACCTGGACGATCAATCCCTACCGCGGCTGTGAGTTCGCCTGCAAGTATTGCTATGCGCGCTACACCCACGAGTTCATGGAGATGCGCGACGGCCTCGACTTCGAGCGCAAGATTTACGTGAAACAGCAAGCCGCCTGCCTGCTGCGGCGCGACCTGAAGAAGGTGAAGCGCGGTGAAGAGATCGCCATCGGCACCGCAACCGATCCCTATCAGCCTGCCGAGAAGTGCTTCGAGGTCACGCGCGGAATCCTGGAAGAAATGGCGTTACACTCCGGCCTGCTGATCGGCATCGTCACCAAGTCCGACCTCGTCCTGCGCGACGTCGAACTCCTGCGGCGCGTCTCCCAGCACAACGAGCTGTTCGTCAATCTCACCATCACCACGCTGAATGCCAGGCTCGCGCGAATTCTCGAGCCGCGTGCTCCGCGGCCCGGACCTGCGGCTGAAAGCCGTGAAGCAACTGAACCTCGCGGGGGTGCCAACTGGCGTGATCTGCGCCCCAGTTCTGCCGGGCATTACCGACTCGCCCGCTGCACTCGACAAGCTGGTGAAGGCGACGAAGGAGGTGGGCGGCAAGTATATCTATGCCAACCCGCTCTTCCTCAAGCCGTGTTCGGCGGGCGTCTTCCTTCCCTTCCTCGCAAAGGAGTTCCCTCACTTGGTGGACGATTACCGCAAGCGCTTCGCCGACCGCGCCTTCGTCGGCAAAGCCTACGCGAAACGCATCTCCGAGTTGATGTCAGCGCTGCGCAAGAAGCACGGCATCACCCGCGAGATCACCGACCGGGCCGCCGTCTCGAAGCACAATCAACCGCAGGAAGAACAGCTTGCTCTGTTCGGGACAGATATCTCCCCCTGACGAAGATCAGAGCCTCGAAGATTCTTACCGTGGCCGTATCGTCTTGAAAGGGCACGGCTTCGAGAGGCTGCTGAAAGACGAGGTCCCGGGTAGAGCCGCGCCTTCAGGCCAGCGTCGAAGACGTTGCTACATTGGAGCTGTAAACCCCGGTAGCACCTTGAACGAACTTTTTCAGCAACGGCTTCAGCCGTGCCGTCAGCCGCGTGATCAAGTCGGGCTTCAGCCCCTGAAGTCGACGACGTTCTCTGCAATGCCGCTGTTTAGAGTGATGGCCCGAAATTGCGGGACACCCGCCAGGGATGCTCTGACTTAAGTCTGGTTTCGAAGGGGACGGCCTTCAGGCCGTCCGTAAATGTCCCAAAATCACCGCGGCTTCAGCCGCTGCAGGACATCGCCGCGACTTGATCCGAGAGTTCCCAAGCGAATCTCTGCATTAAGCCCAGATCCTTCGAAGGGGATGGCCTTCAGGCCGTCCGTAAAGGCCGCAAAATGAACGCGGCTTTGGCCGCGGAGGGACCGTTCACTGACTGTAATCCAGACCTACCCTACGGCTCCGCTGGAGCCAATCCCGCGGCGTTTTCCGGCGGCCCCTCGGCCACCGTCACCGCTTCGCCGTTGGTCTTGTTTTCGCTCGGATGGGCACGCGCGCCAGCTTTCGGCGGGCGAGCCCCGCCCTCAAAAAGGCCGATATGCCAGATGTCACGGGCGTATTCCAGAACGGTGCGGTCGCTGGAAAACTTGCCGATCCGCGCCACATTCAGCACCGACTTTCGCCACCAAACTTCTTCCTGCAGATACTCCTCGTCGATCAGCCGCTGCGTCTCCACGTAGCTGGGGAAATCGGCGAGGTGGAAGTACTTGTCGCCGCGGTGCACCAGTTCGTCGAAGATCCAGCGGAAGAGCCCGTGCTCGTTGGGACAGAAGCGGTCCGACGCCAGTGCGTCCATCACTTCCTTGATCGTGGCATCTTCGTCATAGCGCTCGCGCGGATTGTAGCCGCCGTTCTTCTGCATCGCCAGAATTTCTTCCGCGCGCAGGCCGAAGATATAGATGTTGTCCAGCCCCACCTCTTCGGCGATCTCGATGTTGGCTCCGTCCCAGGTACCGATCGTCAGCGCGCCGTTCATCGCCAGCTTCATGTTGCCGGTGCCCGAGGCTTCCATGCCGGCGGTGGAAATCTGCTCGCTCAAATCCGAGCCGGGAATGATGAGCTGCGCCAGCGACACGCGGTAATCGGGGAGGAAAGCGACCTTGATAGCGTCCTTCACCAGCGGATCGTTGTTCACCGTCTCCGCCACGCTGTGAATCAGCTTGATGATCTGCTTGGCGGCCCAATATCCCGGCGCGGCTTTGCCGGCAAAGATGTACGTCCTCGCCACCGGCAGGGTCTCGCCATGCTCTACCACGCGCAGGTAGTCGTGGATGATGCGCATGACGTTCAGCAACTGCCGCTTGTACTCGTGAATGCGCTTGATCTGTACGTCGAACAGCGAATCCGGATCGACCGTCACGCCGGCCTGCAGTTGGATTGCGCTCGCCAGCTTCAGCTTGTTCTGGCGCTTCACTTCCTTAAAGGCGCTCTGGAAGTCGGCATCGTCGGCCCACGGCTCCAGGTCGCGCAACTTGTCAAGGTTGGTGATCCACTTGTTCTCGTCCAAAGTGATGCTGATCAGGTCAGTCAAGCCGGGATTGGCTTCCATCAACCAGCGCCGCGGCGCAACCCCGTTGGTCTTGTTATTGAACTTTTCCGGCCAGATCTTGGCGAACTCCGGCACCAGCGAACTCTTCACCAGGTCGCTGTGCAGCTGCGACACACCGTTCACCGAGTGGCTGCCCACAATGCACAGCAGCGCCATGCGCACCTGCTTCTCGTAGCCTTCTTCGATGATCGACATCTTCCGCAGCTCTTCGCCGTCGAGGAACGAGTACTGCTGTGCCTGCCGCATGAAAGCATGGTTGATGCTGAAGATGATCTGCACGTGCCGCGGCAGGACCTTTTCCATCAACGGCACCGGCCACTTCTCCAGCGCCTCGGGCAGCAGGGTGTGATTGGTATACGCCAGTGTCTGTTCCGTAATTCCCCACGCGCGCTCCCATTCCAGGCCGTGCACGTCCACCAGCACGCGCATCAGCTCCGCTACCGCCAGGCTGGGATGGGTGTCATTCATCTGGATGGCGACCTTCGACGGGAACAAGTCGAACTTGTCGCCATGCTGCTGCTGGAAGCGGCGCATGATGTCGCCGATGGCGCAGGCCACCAGGAAGTACTCCTGGATCAGCCGCAACTCCTTGCCGCTCATGATCGAGTCCGACGGGTACAGCACGCGCGAGATGTTTTCCGACTGGATCTTCTGCTCGACCGCGCGCACATAATCGCCGCGGTTAAAAATCTCGATATCGAAGTCTTCCGACGAGCGCGCCGTGAACAGCCGCAGCCAGTTCACCGTCTGTCCCAGATAGCCGACGATAGGCATGTCGGTCGGAATACCGACCACGTTCTTGTACCCGATCCATGACTGCTTGAAAGTGTCCTCGGAGTCGCGCTGCGTCTCCATGCGCCCGTACAGCGGAATGTTGACTGCCTCTTCGGGATGCTCGATTTGAAACGGCGTGCCGTTCGCCTTCCAGCGATCGGGTTTCTCGCGCTGAAAGCCATTCACGATCTCCTGCTTGAACAGGCCGAACTCGTAATCGATGCCGTAGCCGAACCCCGGCATGCCCAGCGTCGCCATCGACTCCAGGAAGCATGCGGCCAGGCGGCCCAGGCCTCCGTTGCCCAGTCCGGCGTCTGACTCGCTGTCCAGCACCTCGTCGAAGCTAATGCCAAAACTTGCCAGCACCTCGCGGCAAAGCTCCTGCAGACGCAGGTTCGACAGGTTATCCGCCAGCGACCGGCCCATCAGGAATTCCATCGACAGGTAATACAGCCGCTTCTGGTCCTTGTGCCGGTACCGGGTCTCGGTCTCCAGCATCTTGTCGACAATGCGGTCGCGCACCGCCAGCGACAGCGGCTTCAGGTAATCGGCCGGCTTCAGTTCAGAAGTCGGACGGACGAGGGTGTAACGAATATGGCGGAGAATCGCCTCGCGCAGAATTTCTGCGGGGCGTGCCTGGGTAAGAAATTCATCGGATGACATAAATGACGGCGTGTCCGCTCTGGAGTGATGATCTCCCGCGTGGCTGGCACTCTGCTTGCGAACCGGTTGGGCAGAGCTGTGGCTGTCTCCCGGTTGCGCCCCCTCGCCGCCGGGTCCGTTCGAGTTATCGACCGTGCTTATGGTTCGTTCCCTCGATGCGGATATTTTAATCCATGCCGCCAGCCGACAGGAACAACGGAATCACTCCGACCCCGGCGCGGGAGTGTTCATCTTCCACTCAAGAGCCACGTGCGCTGGGACTTAGGTGATCTCTGATTAAGCCCAATATTTTGCAGGGGACGGCCTTTAGGCTGCAAGGGGCACGGCCCTTAGGCTAGGGACCAGGCTGGACGGCCTTTAGGCTGAAGCTCTGCGCAGGACGGCCTTCAGGCCGTCCGTAAAGGCCGCAAAATGAACCCGGCTTTAGCCGCGGAGGGACCGTCCATGACTTCTTCAGAGGTTCCCTAAGGGTCCTTCCCCACTTCGCTCTTTGCTACCTTTTCCCGCACCTTCAGCGGCACGTCGAGGGTTCCTATCTTGCCCGACAACCGATCCACCACGCCCAGTCGAAGCTGGTAGTCTCCGGGTTTGAGTTTCATCTCCTCGCGCAACTGCAGCCCGGTACGCATAAGCGACTGCAGTTGTGCCGGCTCCAGCGCCTGACGATAGGTTGCCACCACGCTGCCGCACGGCTTGCCCTTCGCGTCCCACGCCGCGGCCACAAACATCACGTCCGGCGTCTGACGATGGTCGGGCGAGTCTGTGTACGAAAGATCGTGCACGTCCAGCAGGAAATCGATCTGCGTCGCCCGTTCCGGCTCCTCCGGAGGCAACACGCGCGCCTTCATAATCAGGGTCGTCGACGGTGGAGCTGCCGGCTGCATCGCCAGCGAGAAAGTCCGGTCGATGTCCGCGGAGCCCAGCGGATCAGGCACCGCATAGTACCCGGGACGGCTCTGCACTTTCACATCCGGCCGCGAAGTCTTGAGCGTGATCTTACGGAATTTGCCGTTCCAGTTTCCGTTCTCCGGACGATAGGCCAGGATGTAGTAATTCGATCCCGACTCCACGCTATCGCCGATGGCTCCCTCCAAGTCGTTCCGGTTGTAGTACGCGCGGCCACCGGTCAGCGTGGCTATCTTCGTCATGGTCTCCCGCACGCTGAGCAGCTCATCGTTCTGGCCCGATGAGGTGTCATAGCTTTCGGTCTGGCCGAAGATTTCCGAATCGCGAGCCGCACCATCGGCTCCCATGTAGGCGACACCGCGCACGTCGATCGGATAGACCGCAATCTCGGTTGCCGCCAGCAAACTGGCCGTTTTCTCCATCTGTGGCGCGGTGCTGGTGGGATTGAAGGGCAGCCCTCCGGAAATCCAGATCAGGTTCTTTCTGCCGGGAAAAACCGCCACGTTCCGCGCCAACTGGTTCAAAGCTTCCATGGTGATCAGGGTGCGCGACTCCTCCTTAGCTTCCTTCTCGGCCCAAAGAAACGTCGCCACCGCCCGGTACATTTGCGGGCTCTTCAAAAGACCTGCCTCCTTCGTCATTGCCAGATCTTCGGAGAGGCCGCGCGCGTTGCTGAACATCAGGTGCTGCGCCGACGACAGTTGCTGCGCAGCTTCGATCAGTTCGCCTGAATCTTCCGTGAAGCCGTGTACCAGGTGCAACTCCGAGTCCAGCGTGTACAGTGCAACCCTGCTGCCGGCGGGAAGCTTGCTGAGGTACAACAACAGCTCCTTGCGCGCCTTCACCAGGCTTTGCCGGTCCGTGTTCAGCGAGTCGAATAACAGGATATTGACCGCTCCCGGCTCTTGCTCCGGCACGTAATTGGTGTAGGTATTGGCAGGCAGGTTCAGTGAGACCGGAGTTCCTGCAGGCGGTATCTGCGGGCCGCGCTCTTCGAAGCCGCGAATCTGCTGTGGCTTGCCATCTTCCAGGACCGTGAAGTCTTGCGCTTTGAGTCCGTGTACCGGGTGTCCTGCGCTATCGGTGACCAACGCATCCACCAGCACGAGTCGCGTGCTCGTCTTGATCGTGGCAGCGGGCCCCGGACTGGCTGCCGGCTTGGCTGCAGGCGTTTGCCCGCTCAGCACAGGGCTGCACAACAGAACGAAAACGCACCACAGCCCAGCAGAGCAACGCATCATGCAGCACCCAAGCCATCATAACCCTGGCCACAGGGCCGAGTCGTGGAAAGACCGACTCCTTGGCGGCTGCATTGCCACCTCCCACTACCTTGTCTCGCATGGGCGCTGACCAGAAGCCCAGCCCTACCGCCGGCCGCGGCGCTTGGGCCGCTTCGGTTTCGGTTTCGGGTTTGGCTTTGGCTTTGGCTTTGGCTTTGGTTTCGGCTTCGGTTTAGGCTTGGGCGGTGGAGTTGGGGTCGGAGTAGGAGTGGGAGTTGGGGTTGGCGTGGCGGCGGTGCCGCCGACAGCGTCTGTAAGAGCGTCGTGCCGTTGGGACTGCCCCAACCGCTGCATGGGTCCCATCCCTTGCCGGCCTGATAATCGCCGTTATTGCCGGAAGTGATGTCGCGGAACGTTCCCGCCTGGGCTGCGATCGTCTGGTAGAGGCTTGGATTCAAGTAGCCCACCGGGCTGCCCAGCGACTGGTTGAAGAGCGCAAGCAGGCCGGCCCACAGCGGCGCGACTGCGCTGGTGCCCCCCACGGTAAAGCTAGAGCCGTCGGCTTGGACCTGGTAGCCGGTCGCCGGGTCGGCATCCCCGCAAACGTCGGGCAGCCCGCGGCCTTTATAGCTGCCCGGATTGTTGGATGGCGGAACATTGGCATTGGCCTGCCACGTCGGGATTGCGAAGGTATCGCTGACTCCACCACCGGTTGCGCCATTGTTGGGCAGTCCGTTCCACACGACTTCGCTGGAAATCGTGCTACCGCTCAGCGTGAGGGTGGTCCCGCCGCACGCCAGCGAGTAGGGGCTGGACGCCGGGAAATCTACATGATCGCGGCCATCGCCCACGCCATCATCCGAGCCGTTGTCTCCGCACGCCACGCAAACCGTCACGCCTACGGCGGCTGCCGCCTGCAGTGCGCTGTTATAGGACTGCAAGGATTGCGTTGTCCAACTCGACTCCGGTCCTCCCCAACTGATGGAGATAACTGACGGCTGATTGACTTTATCGGTCGCTGCCTGGTTGATGGCGTCCAGGAAACCGGCATCCGTGTTAGGCGCAAAATACACCACGATGTTCGCACCCGGCGCGACCGCGCCTGACACCTCAATGTCGAGCATGACCTCGGTGTCCGGACCGTTGGTGTCGCCTGTAGGCTGGTTCTGCGCGCCGTCCACCGACACCGCCACCACGGTTGGTGCGGGCGAAATCTTGAGCCCGCTGAAGTAGGTGCTCAGGTCGGAAGTTGTGAAGCCGCCCCCGAGTTCAATGATCCCGATGGTCTCGCCCTTTCCGTTCACCGACGTCGGAAAGTTGTAGGCCTTGGCAATCTGCAGCGACGTAAACGAAGTGGCCGGGACTCGCGGAGGAGCCGGTATTTGCGACGCGGAAGTGGGCCTTTGCCTGCGGCCGGTTGTCGAGTCCGTGAACGCTGCGAACCACGCCCTTTCAGCTCCGTGGGAATGTTGACCGACCCAGTGCGCCCGCGATAGGCGCGGCCTTCACATTCATATCGCTCCAACTGCACCTGAAAGGCCTGGGCAAAGTCAGCGCATCGGCCGGTCAGAATGACGCTTCGCGCCGCCAGATTCACTTCCGCTACCGCCAGCCCGTGAGCCGAGGCGAACGCTGCTACTTGCCGCGCGTCGGCGGGATCGGCGCCATAGCGCGCTGCGTACTCGTCGCGCGAGATACGCTTGCCGCTGGCGATCAGCTTGTCCAGCGACGGCTGCTTTGCGCCTGACGCTCGCGGCCGCAGAGACACGGTCACTTGCATCAGCTCATTCGGATCCAACGACCCCGTCTGGGTCGCCCCCGCCATCGGCGTGCGCGCACTGCCCGGCAGTTTGACGTACTTTTCGAAAGCCATGATCGGCTCCTGAACTCAGCAGAGCTACCGGAGAAAATCTACCGCAAAGTCCTCCGCAACGCCAGTCGTCGGCCCTCCGTAAGCCCGTAGGGCGGCACAATCCTAGCCCAGCACGTCAGTGCTGGGTCAGCTCAGAAAACGCTTCCCGAGCCCGCTGCCACGTTTACGGCGATCGCTGGTTTTGCGATCGCCGTGTGGCGAGGGCGGCATTGCTTGTAGCCCAGCGTGGAGCGAAGCGGAACGCTGGGTAAGCTCACCTCTAGAATCCTGAGCCCCGGCCAGGGGCGACACGCCTCTGCTACTTGGCGAAACGGCGGCGCTCTGCAACAATCACGACTCGACCGATCTTCTGACTGATGCCCCTCTCCGTTCCGGAATTCGTTGCTCGGTGGAAAGCCAGTTCGCTCTCGGAGCGCTCAGCCGCCCAATCCCACTTCATCGACCTTTGTGAGGTTCTTGAGCATCCCCATCCGGCGGCAGTCGACCACACTGGCGAGTTCTTCACGTTCGAGAAACACGTCTCGAAAGCCATGGGAGGCAAGGGCTTCGCCGACGTTTGGAAGCGCGGCTTCTTCGCTTGGGAGTACAAAGGCAAGCACAAGAACCTCCACGAAGCCTATGGGCAACTGCTCGACTATCGCGAGGACTTGGAGAACCCTCCGCTCTTAGTCGTCTGCGATCAGGACCGCTTCGAGGTCCACACCAACTTTACCGACACGCAAAAGCAGGTATACAGCTTTACGCTCGACGACCTGGTTTCCAACGTACCCACCCCGAACTCCGCGCTGCCTCCCCTCGAAGTCCTTCGCGCGCTGTTCAATGACCCTCAACTGCTCCACCCGGCACAATCCTCGGCGCGCGTCACCGAGGCCGCCGCCGCCGAGTTCGCCAAGCTCGCGACCAATCTCGAAGTCAGGAGAATCGATCCGGAAAAAGCCGCGCACTTTCTCATGCGGCTGCTGTTCTGCCTGTTCGCCGACAGCATCGGCCTTCTGCCCGACCACATGTTTCGCCAGATGCTTGCCATCGGCAAGGGCCGCCCCGCCAACTTCAACCAGAAACTGCGCCAGCTCTTTGCCGCCATGGCCAAAGGCGGCATCTTCGGCGTGCATGATGTCGCCTGGTTCAACGGCGGCCTGTTTGCCGATGACGAAATCATCGAACTTTCCTACAGCGACCTCACAATACTTTCTGCCAGCGCCACCCTCGACTGGTCTTACGTCGAGCCTGCCATCTTCGGCACCCTCTTTGAACGCAGCTTCGACCCGACCAAGCGTTCTCAACTCGGAGCCCACTACACCAGCAAGCAAGACATCCTCCTCATCATCGAGCCGGTGCTGGTTGACCCGCTGAAGAAGCGCTGGCGGGACATGAAAGCCGAAGCCACTAAGCTGTTGGACGAAGCCAAAGATGCCAAGGCTCCTGCGTACAACAAGCTTCGTCAGCAGGCCAAAGACAAGCTGTCTGCGTGGATGGAAGAGCTCTCGCACCGTGCGAGTTTTGGACCCGGCCTGTGGCAGCGGGAACTTTTTGTATCTCGCCCTGAAAAGAATGCTCGATATCTGGAAGGAAGCCTACGTTTTCAGCGCCGAGCACGATCTGCCAATCCTTGCGCACCCGCCACGTCAGCCCATCGCAGCTCTACGGTCTTGAAACCAACGTCTATGCCCATGAACTGGCTTCGGTTGTCGTGTGGATCGGCTACCTGCAGTGGCTGAAGGAGAACGGCATGGGCGCGCCCACCGAGCCGATTCTGCAGCACCTCACCAACATCCAGCACCGCGACGCGATTCTCGCCTTACGACAGCAAAGGCAAGCCCGTCGAGCCGGAATGGCCCGACGCGAATTCATCGTCGGCAATCCGCCATTCCTGGGCGGTAAGAAAATGCGAGGCGAACTTGGCGACGCGTACGTTGACGCGCTGCGTCAACTCTACGAGGCCGTGTGCCGGGAGGGTACCAAGGTTCGCCGACTTGGTCACGTTACTGGTTCGAGAGAGCACGGGCGCAAATCGAGGCATGGACGGTGCTAAACGGGCCGGACTGCTCGCGACCCAAGGCCATTCGCGGTGGCGTGCAATCGACCCGTGTTGGAGCGAGTCCTCGGAACCGGGCGGCATCTTCATGGCCTGGAGCGACCGGGACCTTGGATACTTGGACGGCGCACGCCGTTCATGTTTCCATGGTCGGCTTCGACGACGGCTCGCAAGACGGAGCAGCGCGCTTGACGGCCTGACGGCTGTACGCTGAGATTCATCCCGACTCTGACCAGCCGGCACGAATACAACGCGCTGCAGTGAGCTCTTGCCTGAGAATGCCGGGACTCTGCTTTCATGGGCGCCATCAGCAAAAGCGGCCGTTGGATCATTCGCATGAAGAGACAGCTCTAAGCCATGCTTGACGCGCCTCTAAATCTCAACAATCGTCCCAACTCTGACGTGGTTGCGGCCGGTCTCGAGTGGCCGTCGATCGTCGTCCAGCGCTCACGCAGAATGGTTGGACTAATTGATTTCGCGGACGTTGCACCGCCGCCGAAGCCGCGCTTATACGAATTGCCATTCGAGTACGTTAGAAACTTCACGCTCAGCCTACTGCGCGACACAAGCGGCGAGAAGGCTCGCAATACGGGCAGAAACTGGTGGCTGCACGGACGTCCATCGCCCGTGGAGATGCGCCGAGGCATTCGAGGATGCCGAGCGCCGATATATCGCGACGCCCGCAGTCTCCAAGCATCGCGTCTACGTTTGGATGCCGCCGGACGTTCTCTGTAACCACGGAACTACTACGTTTTCGCTCGCGACGATGACTACTTCTTCGGCGTACTACACTCCCGAGCCCACGAGGTGTGGGCACGTTACGCCAGGGAACGCAGGTTCGCGAAGTTGAGAGTGGTTTTCGCTATACACCGCACCTCCACGTTTGCGAGACCTTCCCCTTCCCGTGGCCTCCGGGCAAGGAACCAGTCGAGGACCGCGCGCATACGGGCCATCGCCAGCGGCCGCGCGCAGAGCTGGTCGAGAAACGTGACGCCTGGCTGAATCCCCCCGGGACTTCGCAGCAGGAACCAACCGACCGGACTCTAACCAACCTTTACAACAAACGCCCCGCGTGGCTCGACGACGCCCATCGCAAGCTGGACGAAGCCGTCTTCGCCGCCTACGGCTGGCCCCCCGACCTCACCGATTCCGAGATTCTCGCCAGACTGCTCGCGTTGAATCACGAGAGGGCCGGTAAATCCTAACTCGGACGGCGGGGTGGAATGGTGGTTGGGGCAAGGGAAGAGACGGGGACGGGGGCACGATAGCCGCACATAAATGCGGTTATGTGGCACCTCTGGTTGACAGCCCCCGGCATCGAAATTAGGGTGGGAGCAGGTTGCACACGACCTAAGGAGACACAGCGCATGACCGGCATTCAGTTCGTAACCGACGAGAAAGGCCGCAAGGTGGCCGTTCAAATCGACCTCAAGAAACACAAGGCGCTCTGGGAGGACATCGAGGACGGGCTGATTTCGGAATCGCGCCGCAAGGAAAAAGGGATTCCGTACGAGCAATATCGCGCGAATCGTCTGAAGCGTAATCGCTCACGTGCTTAAATACGCTCTCGAAATCAAGCACTCGGCGCAAAAGGAATTGGATGCGCTGGGCGATACGCTGTTTACCCGGATCGATCGCAAGATTCTGGCACTGGCCGATAACCCACGGCCCGCGGGATGCAAGAAGCTGAGGGGCTACAAAGATCAGTGGCGCATTCGGATAGGCGATTACCGGGTTGTCTACACAATCGACAACACCAGCAGGATCGTCACGGTGACACACGTTGCACACCGCCGCGATGTGTACGAATGACGAGCGGCGGGCGCCCCCCACAAACATCTCAAGTGAGAAATACATTCGAGGGCACCCCTCCCAACCCCGGTCTCCAACGAACGCCGCCTTTGCCCTTGTTGGCGTAGGAGGTGATTCCGGTTGGGTCGGTATTTCTTTCTTCAACTCGAAACCCGAAACCCGAAACTCCAAATCTGACCCGCGATCCCCTTATCACACGCCTACGTGACCCACGTCCTAGCGAGACCTCTCCTCGTCCTATTACCTCTTCCCAAATTCGGGTGAAGTGTGTCTCGACGACGGGACACACTCTTTGAGGATGGGGCCACAGCACCTTAATCTCGCGAAATCTAATCACACCCTCCCCTGCTGCACCCGCCCGTCCGCTGCTATCCCCTTGCGACTCAAGATTTTACCTGTAACTCCCACGCGCTCAAGATTTTGCCGGCCATTCCCAAATCGGAACCATTGTTTTCAAGATTTTGCAAGCCGCTGGGGGGAGGGGGTCCGCACGAACCCTGGAGAATTATCACGAATTGGGTGCCCCATTCTACCGGCCCTCCTCTGGCCGGTAGGGTGGGGCTTTGGACTTTCTCGAGATCTGGAATTACATGGAACTGGAGACTCGTAGAACTGTTTTTAGCTGATGGCTGGTAGCTGATAGCTGAACTCGAAACCGCTGAAACTCGAAACTTGAAACTTGAAACTTGAAACTGGAGCCCTTACTCATGCGTCACTGTGAACACGTCAAAAGCAACGGACACTTCTGCGGTTCGCCCGCCCTGCGCGGACGCAACTATTGTTTCTTTCACCTCACCCACATCGGACGCCAATTGCGCGCCGAACAACACGCCGCCAATCCCAACCAAAACCCGCTGGCATTGCCCCTGCTCGAAGACGCCGCCTCCATTCAGTTGGCCCTGATGCAGGTCACCGACGCCCTGCTCCGCGGTACCCTCGACCCCAAGCGCGCCGGCCTCGTCCTCTACGCCCTGCAGACCGCCAGCTCCAACCTGCGCCACATGGCGAAAGAATCCGTCGACAGCGCCAACGACCCCATCTGCAATCAGTACGATGCCTTCGAGCAGGACTACGAACTCGACGACGACACCGTGCTCCGCGTGCTCCGAAACCCTGTCCGCCGAAAGTCCAGCCGCCGAAACCCTGTCCAGCGAAACTCCCGACACCGAGATCATTGACCTGCACTCGCATGCCGCGAGCCCGGGCGCTGAAAAAGCCGCAGCCATCCATGACGAGAACCGACCGCTGGACGACGCGAGCCTTTCCATTCCCTTCATGCTCACCGCCAAGCAGTACCATCAGGCCAAAAACGCCGTCTTCGGATACGAAGCCCTGTGGCGCATCACTCCCGCGAATCCCCGGGGCCGCGCTCTCACCCCGCAGCACCCCGCCTCCAGCCAGAAAATTTTCCTCGGCCCCCGCAAACCCCCCACCCGCGTCGAGCCCACCGTGCAACAGCCGGCGGTGGTCGCCGCAGAGGAGGTCGCCCAGATAAGGATCACCTTCAAACTAGCCGAAACGTCGGAGGCTTCTGGACTAAGGAATCTCTGATTAAGCCCAGGCTTTTGAAGGAGACGGCCTTCAGGCCGTCCGTAAAGGCCGCAAAATGTACCCGGCTTTAGCCGCGGAGGGACCGTCCATTGACTTAATCAGACCTTCCCTAACATCGGCTTGTTTGGTTGACCCTGTTTCCGCCGGAACCCTACAATCGAAGATTCTCATTGTGCCAGTTCTCTTCTGCTAGAAAGGCTTCATGGCGCTGCACCTTTTTAATACCCTGTCGGGCAAGGTCGAGGAGTTTCGTCCCCTGGAAGACAACCTGGTGCGCATGTATGCGTGCGGGCCCACGGTCTACGACTACGGGCACATCGGCAACTTTCGCACCTTTGTGGTGGTCGATACGCTGCGCCGCTTCCTGAAGCAGAGCGGATACCAACTCAAGCACGTCATGAACATCACCGACGTGGACGACAAGATCATCCGCAACGCCGCGCGCGACGGCGTGACCGTGCAGGACTACACCCGGAAGTACAAGAAGGCTTTCCTGGAAGATGCCGATGCGCTGAACATCGAGCATCCGGAACTGATGGTGAGCGCGACCGACCACATCCAGGAGATGGCCGACTTCATTGCCGGGCTGGAGGCCAAGGGCTACGCCTATCGCACCGACGATGGCTCGTATTACTTCCGCATCGCCAAGTTCCCGGAGTACGGCAAGCTGTCGAAGAAGGACTTCCGCGGCATGGACGACGGCGCGCGCGTCGACGTGGACGAGTACGAGAAGGACAATGCGCGCGACTTCGCGCTGTGGAAGGCGCCCAAGCCGGGCGAGGCGATGTGGGAGACGTCGATCGGACCGGGCCGGCCGGGGTGGCACATCGAGTGCTCGATCATGTCGATGAAGTACCTGGGAGAGAGCTTCGACATTCATGCCGGGGGCGAGGACCTGATCTTTCCGCACCACGAGAACGAAATCGCGCAGTCGGAGTCGATGACCGGCAAGCCGTTTGCGCACTTCTGGGTGCACGCGCGCTTTTTGCTGGTGGAGGGCGAGAAGATGGCCAAGAGCGCCGGCAACTTCTACACCGTGCGCGATCTGGTGCTGATGGGCCACAAGCCGTCGTCAATACGCTTTCTGCTGATGTCGGTGCCCTATCGCAAGCAGTTGAACTTCACCTTTGACGGACTGACTCAGGCGGCGAACTCGGTTGAACGGTTGCGCAACTTTAAGCTGCGGCTGGAAACGGCGCAGTGGCCGGAGGGCGCGAATCCGAAGATCTGCGAGATGGCGCAGAAGGCGTCGACGGACATGAAGGCCGCGCTGGACGACGATCTGAACACAGCGCAGGTGCTGGGCGCGATGTTCGATCTGGTGCGCGACGTGAATGCGGCGGCCGATGCGGGAGGGGTTCGTAAGGACGATATTCCGCAGTTACTGAAGGCGGTGGAGCAGTTCGAGCAGATCTTCGCGGTGCTGGCCGACGACGATGCGGCGAAAGTCCGCACGACCGTGGAGTGGGCGAAGGCCGAAGGCTTCGCGGACAAGATCAGCGCGGTGACCGCGGAGATCGCGAAGTCGGCGGCGTTGCCGGATGAGCAGGTCGAGCAGTTGGTGGCGGAACATTCGGCGGCGCGCAAGGCGCGCGACTTTGCGAAGTCGGATGCGATCCGGAATCGGCTCGCGGAGAACGGCATCCTGCTGGAAAACACCAAGGACGGGGTGCGGTGGAGGAGGAAGTGAAGGAGAAGCAACTGGTGACCAGTAATTAGTGACTGGTAACTAGTCGCCAGAGATTGTTTGCGCAGGCTAAAAATCAGCTTCTGACGGCACGCACTCGCTGCCGGACGTCGGCGGTGAACGATTCGTCCTGGATGTCAGCGAGGTTGATCTCGACATTGGCCAGCGCGCCCTCAGCTGCCGCCCGGGCGAGCCCGATACCGACGCTCACGTCCGACGCCATCCTGGGATTGGTGATGGGACGAAGCGACTTCAGAATGCTGCCCACCTCGCTTGCCCGCTCGGCGACTTGCAACGGAATGTTCGTGGCAGACTTGAGGGCGGCCTCGACTTCGGCCTGGGCCTCGGGATGTTCCTTGGCTTTCTCTGAAGGCGGCCATCACCTGGTTGAACGCCTCAGCATCAGCGTCGATGGAAGCTTTGAGTTCCTCGCGCACCGCGGCCAGCCGTGCGATGGCGGTGCTCAGTTCGCGTTCGTGCTGAAGATAGGCCTTTTTGCCGCGCGACATGCTGGCCACCATGCTTCCCAACGCAGCCGCCATCGCTGCCGTTGCGGCTGACGCGCTGCCTCCGCCAGGTGCGGCGGTGGGAGCGGCGAGTTGCTCGATGAACGGTTCGACGCCGGCGCGGATGCCACCGACAGCCATCTTGCCGCTCATCACCGCGGCCAGGCGGTTCTCGAGGATCAGCGAGGAATCGAAATTCTCGATCTGCAGAAACCACTCGGCCGCATCTTCCAACGCTTTCTTCGGAATCAGTCCCACGATTTCGCTAGAGAGCGGCAAGACGCCATAGCGAGCCGCTTCATGCTTCACATACTCGAAGACGCGCGCGATGGGGGTCTGATCGGTGTCGGTCAGGTTCATGGAAACCTGGGCGAGTCCGCGAACGCCGACGCCCATGCCTTTGACGTAGCGCAGGCCTCCATTGGAGAAGCGGACGGCCTTGGCAATCTTCCTGGCGATCTCGACATCAGGAGTATTGAGATAGACGTTGTAGGCGACAAGGAACTTGCGCGCGCCGACGATGGTCGCGCCCGCAGTGGGATGAAGCTCGGCATTGCCGAAGTCGGGCTGGCGCGCCGGGTTGGTCTTCACCTCTTCGCGAATGCCCTCGAATTGTCCGCGGCGAACGTTCTCGAGATTCTGCCGCTCGGGACGCTGTGCCGCAGCTTCGTAGAGATAAACCGGCACAGCCAAAACGCTTCCAGATCTGCTCGCCAACGCGGCGGGCCATGGCCACGCAGTCCTCGAGAGCGATGCCTTCGATGGGAATGAACGGCACCACATCGGCGGCTCCGAGCCGGGGATGCGCCCCGGTGTGCCTGGTCAGGTCGATGAGTTCCGCAGCTTTGCCGACGCCGCGAATCACGGCCTCCTCCACCTTCGCGGGATCGCCAACCAGCGTGATGACGCAGCGGTTGTGGTCGGCATCCATCTCGCGGTCGAGGAGGTAGACGCCGTCCAGCTTCATGGCCTCGAGGATGGCATCGACCTTGGCCTTATCGCGGCCTTCGGAGAAGTTGGGTACACATTCGACGAGTGCGGGCATAAGCAAGCAGGATAAAGAAGCGGCTAGCAGCTAGCAACTGGCGAAGAGCTGTCAGCTATCAGCTGTCAGCTATCAGCCGTCAGCTACGGATTGAGGAACTGCCACTTCTCAGCTCATCGCAGGCTCACAAGCAGACAGCCAGTAGATTTCTTGGCCTGTAGCTGATAGCTAACGGCTGATAGGCTGACAGCCTTCTTCAATGCCACGTGTAGCCGAACATGAACTGGACGGCGCCATTGATGCCGGGATTCTTGTTGCCAATGGATGCGTTGGAAAGGTGATAAACCTTGGTGGAAAAATCGAGCGAGTTGCGGTGTGTGGCGGAACCACTGGATACCCAGCTCGGCTCCGCTGGTGAAGTTGACGGTGGAGGTGTCTCCCGGCGGCAAGTTGCTGGTACTGAATACAATGCCGCCCACCGCGGCGACGTAGGGTGCAACGGTGTGGCCGGCGGTGAAGTTCCACTTCAAGATAAAGGGATCGATGGCGGCAGCATACTGGGCATTGCCGCCGATCCAGAATTCGTTGAGGGGGATGATGTCGCCCGCCATCTCGAGCGAGCCGCGCAGCGCGTTGTGGCCGAGTTCGTGGGTGAGCACGCGACCGATACGAACGCCGAAGAGAAAAGTTTGCGCGCTGGGAGTATTGGCGAAGGAGGTGCTGCCGCCGACAAACAGGCCCTTATTCCATGCGGGGTGACGCAATACGTCAACCGGGCTGTCGGTTGGAGTTTGAGCTACGAGTGGGGCGCAGAGCAGGATGCCGACAAATGCCAGAGAGAGTGTGATTTTCATCGCAATGGACAATAACCGCAAAAAGTAACAGGTTCCGGCAATCCGGGGCAAATAGGACCGTTCCGGGAATGAGGTGGTGAGCACTCAACATGCTGAAAAAACATAACTTACATGTTTTCGAGAATTTCTGGTATAGCGCGCAAATATTATTGCTGAATTCTGAGCAAAAGATGGTAACATGCCGTCGCTCTTCGTCAAGGCGGTCGCGTCCTCCGCCGTATCTGTTCGACCGGTCCTGATGAGTAAGCACAAGCAGAATCACTTTCGGAGGAAACAATGTCGAATCGCAGCGTCCAGGGTGCGTCACTGATTGGCTTGGTGGCGCTTCTGTTCATTCTTGCCGTACCGGGTTGGGCCGCTGAACAGCTGGTCTACTTTCAGAACCCCGACTTCAACGGCGGGTACGCTTCACAAAATGACGCCGCCCTTGGCAACTTTGCCACGGCGTATGACAACTTCACGTTGGGCAGCGCGGCCAACATTAACCAGGTTGAGTGGATTGGGTCGTACCTCACCGGCAACGGTGGGATCACCGGCTTCACGCTCAAGTTCTGGAGCAACGCAGGAAACGCACCGAACACCCTGCTTGCGACCTACTCCGTAGGCGGAAATGCGGCTGAGACCTTTCTACAGAACGACAACCTGGGCTATCCGAGTTACCTGTACACCTTAGGCTTGGGTTCGAACTTCGCAGCTGCCGCCGGTACTGAGTACTGGCTGTCGATCGTTCCCAATCTCAACTTCCCGCCGCAGTGGCAGTGGGAGACCGGAGTCGGGGGCGACAGCAACAACTACCAGTGCTACTTCGGTGCGTGCGGCAATAACCCGTACGATCTGTCGTTCGCACTGTATGTGGGGCAGCAGAGCCAGACCCCCGAACCGGGCAGCCTGATCCTGCTGGGAACTGGGATGCTGGGGCTTGCGGGCTCGTTGCGGCGCAAACTTCTGGGGTAGTTTGGCGCAAGCCGCTTTGACTTGGCCATGTGCTCCCGAGATGGCAGAGCACCAAGACAGTGGCGAAGGACACGGAGCCTGTGAACAGAGGATCCCTTCGGCCGAGACTACAAGTCCGACAGAGAAATCAGAGGAGAAGAGAAGACATGAAGCTGCTTCGAATACTTGCAATAAGCGTAGTGGTACTGGCGTTGCTGGGGCTCGCCAGCGCACAATCCTGGACACCACTGCAAAGCCAGCCCCCCGCGGCCGTCGGTCCGATGCTGCAGCTACGGGATGGCAGAATCCTGGTGAATGAGTCGCAGGGCCCTGACACCGGTGTGTGGTTCATCCTGACCCCCGCCGCCAATGGCAGCTACGTCGCCGGCACCTGGAGCACGACTGGACATCTGCCTTCGGGCTACCAGCCCATCTACTTCGGGTCGCAAGTGCTGCTGGATGGCAAGGCACGTCGTCATCGAGGGTGGCGAATACAACCAGGGCGTTGGAGTCTGGACGACGCTGGGCGCGGTCGGAACCATCGTACCTTTCGGCGGGGTGTCCTGGGTGCTTAACAACCCACCTGCGGGATGGAGCACGATCGGCGATGCGGAGAGCGTTGTGCTGGCCAACGGAAAGTACATGCAGTCGAACTGCTGCACGGCCCAGAACGCGATCTACAATGGCCCGAACTCGTGGCTGGCGACCGGCTCGGTGCTGCAGTCCAGCAACGACGAATCAGGGTTTACCCTGCTCACCACCAACAAAGTCCTGACTGTGGATGCCAAGTTCAATAGCGCTTGCAGCACCAACGTGGGTTCGGAGCTTTACGATCAGGGCACGGGCGTGTGGTCGTGCGCTGCGCACACTCCGGTACAACTCTACAACGCCGGCGACGAAGAGTTGGGCGCCGCGGTGATGATGTACAACAACAAGGTCATCCAGTTTGGCGGCAATGTTGTAGCTACGGCGGTGTATGACGTGGCTTCCAACACCTGGGCGGCCGGTCCGACTCCCGCCGATGGCTTGAACCAGGCCGACGGTCCGGCAGCGCTGGAACCGAATGGGAAAGTGCTGGCCATGCTCAGCCCGGGGTTGTTCAACTCTGGCTGCCAGATGCTCGAGTACAACCCCACCACCAGCACCCTGGCCAATGCGCCAAATCCGACAAACTGCCCGGCGGACTCGTCGTTCGTAGGGCATCTGATGATCCTGCCGACCGGGCAGATCATGTTCACCGACTTCAGCGGATTGGTTGAGGTCTACAACCCGGCGGGTGGAGTTGTCGCGGGCGTGGCGGCAACAATCCTGGTCTCCTCCACCAATCTCAATAGCGGTTCCACCAACAACCTTCTGTACGGCTACCAGTTGAACGGCCTGTCAGGAAACAATGCTTACGGCGACGACTACCAGGGCGAGACCAACTACCCGCTGGTTCGCCTGACCAGCGTAGCCGATGGCAGCGTACACTACGCCTTCACCCACGACGACAGCACCCACTCGATCGCTCCGGGGACGTTTGGGTCCACCCACTTCGATCTGCCGGCGCTCGCTGCGGGACAGTACGACATGGTGTCGGTGGCGAACGGCATCGCCTCGAACTCGATTCGCGTAACCGTGCACTGAGTTACAGTCAACGCAGTACAATTGCAAAGAGCCATGCCGCAAGGCATGGCTTTTTTTGTCGGCGAGGGTGCGCATGGGGCAATCGTTACGGGTTGTTACGACAGTTTCCCGGAAAGCGGAGACGGAGATCCTTCGGGGGCTGAAATGTGGGCGTAGGAACTACCGGAGTCCCTACGGGACTGGCGTCAGTTCCCTACCGCACCCAACATTCCGCCTTCGGCTGCATACATGGGCTACACTGAGCCGGCCCTTCGGGGCTGGTTCGCCGACGACGTTCGCTATTCGCCGGCCTGGGCGGCGCGCTTGCGGCGCTGGGCGGGATGCACGAACCAGGCGATGGCGATGCTGACCAGATACAGAAGAATCATGGGCGCGGCGAAGATGCACATGTTCATAATGTCGGTAGTGGGGGTGATGACGGCGGCGATGATGAAGATCACGAGGATGGAGTAGCGGAGGTTGCGCCACATCCAGCCGGCGGTGAGGATACCCATCAGGGAGAGGAAGAACACCAGGATCGGCATCTCGAAGACAATGCCGAGGCCAACGATGATGGTCATGAACAGGTCGGTGTACTCGCTGATGGTGATCATGGGCTTGAACTGCGCGCTCCAGCCGATGAGGAAATCAAGGGCCGCCGGGTAGACCATCTTGTAGCCGAAGACGCCGCCGGCGAGGAACAGGCCCACGGTGCTGAACATGAAGGGCAGCACGTAGCGGCGCTCGTGGCGGTACAAACCGGGCGAGATGAACAGCCACACCTGGTAGAGCACGAAGGGCGAAGCCACGAACACGCCCGCGATGAACGCGATCTTCAAATACATGTTGAAGGGGTCGGTGGGGTTCAGGTAGACGAGCTTCTGCTCCATCTGGTGGTTGGCCAGGGCCGCCATGATGGGCTTCTGCATGACGGCGAAGATCTGCTCGTGATACCACCAGCAGGCGCAGAAACCGCCGATGATGAACAGGAAGCTGTAGATGATGCGGCGGCGCAGCTCCTCCAGGTGATCGAGGAAGCTCATGCCCGTCATTTCTTCGGAGCCGCGCTTCTGAGCTTTCTCCAGTACGGGACTAGGCATCGTGACTCGGCTGGACGGGGTTCAGGGTGGAGGCTTCAGGGGCGGGCGTTGCGGTCTCCGCCGGGAGGAGTGAAGGCTCAGCCTGGGGCTGGGCAAACGGCTCGTAGTTGCGGTTGACCGAGCCCAGCGGCGGAGCACTTACCTCGTCGAAAAGCTTCTCGGCCGGAAGGATCTTGGGCTGGCTGGAAGCTTGTTCCTGTTCCTGCTTCTTGGCCCGCTCCTCCAACTCGATGTTCATCATCTCGACTTCGAGTTGATTCTTGAACTCGTTGCTGGCTTTCTTGAACTCGGCCAAGGCCTTGCCGAGCTGGCGGCCCAGTTCGGGAAGCTTCTTGGGGCCGAAGATGACGAGGGCCAGCAGGAAGATGAAGATCATCTCTGGCATGCCGAGATTCATGAGTCCATCATAATGCGCGGGGGCGGGGGCGGCAATTCAGGAGGGATTACGACGGCAAATCCGCGCAGCACCAAAGTTCCACTCGATTGTGGCTTACCAAGCGCTTGATCCAGCGTCAGTTACAAGGCGGGAAATTTCGAACCGTTGCGGTCGACGATGGCATCCAAGGCTAGGTGCTCGCTGATGTGCTCGAAGCCTCGTAAGCTGCTGGGATATTGCATGTTATACTTGAGTGCAACTCTCGCAGCGAATGCGCAAGCCTGTGAAAATGGAAGTCCTGCCCGCCGAAGGAAAACATAATGGCAAGTAGTTCACGCCGCTCCGCCGTCCTCGTCATCACCATCATTCTCGCCTGCGGTTGTGCCGGCATGCTGTTTGGGCAGCGGCTGAATTCCGCCGCGGTCCCCAGCGACGGGGACATCCGCGACAGCGTGCGCAGCTTCACGCAGGTGTATGAGGTCGTCCAGCAGAACTATGCTGAGCCGGTCAATCCGGACAAGGCGATATACAACGGCGCCATCCCGGGGATGCTGCGGGTGCTGGATCCGCACTCCAACTTCTTTGATCCCAAGGCGTACGCGGCCTTGCGCGAAGAGCAGCGCGGCAAGTACTACGGCGTGGGCATGCAGGTCGGTCCGCGGAATAACAAGGTCATCGTGATCGCGCCGTTTACCGGCGCGCCGGCGTATCGGGCGGGCATCCGTCCGGGCGATGTGATCATCGCGGTGGATGGCAAGCCGACCGACAACATGAGCACCAGCGACGTTGCCGAACTGCTGAAAGGACCCAAGGGGACGGCGGTCAAGATCACGGTGCTGCGCGAAGGCACCGACAAGCCGCTGGACTTCAACGTGGTGCGCGACGAGATTCCGCGCTACAGCGTCGATGTGCACTTCCTGATTCGCCCGGGCATCGGCTACATCCACATCTCAGGATTCCAGGAGACGACGGAGCACGAAGTCGCCGCAGGCGCTGGACGAACTGGGGGACATTCACGGGCTGATCCTCGATCTGCGGCAGAACCCCGGCGGATTGCTGAGCGAAGGCGTAGGCGTGGCGGACAAGTTCCTGAAGAAGGGGCAGGTGATCGTTTCGCACCATGGCCGGGCCTCGGCCGAAAAGATATATCGCGCGACTCGTGGGAACGGCGGCAAGGACTACCCGCTGGTGGTACTGGTGAACCGCGGCACGGCATCGGCGGCCGAGATTGTGGCGGGCGCGATCCAGGACCATGATCGCGGACTGATCGTCGGCGAAACGACCTTCGGCAAGGGCCTGGTGCAGACGGTGTACCCGCTGTCGGAGAACACCGGACTAGCGCTGACCACGGCAAAGTACTACACGCCGAGCGGGCGACTGATTCAACGCGACTACAGCAATGTCTCGCTTTACGATTACTACTACAACGACCGCGATAACAGCGGCTCAAGTGGCAACGGCTCCGGGAAACCGTGAGGTCAAGATGACCGACAGCGGCCGCACCGTGTACGGCGGCGGCGGCATCAATCCGGATGTGACGATTCCTCCGATAAAAACGAATAGCTTCCAGGACGCGTTGCTGCAGAAGTACGCGTTCTTCAACTTCGCCAAGCACTACGTGATCAACCACAAGGTCACAAAGCAGTTCGAAGTGGATGACGTGGTGATGCAGGAATTCCGCAAGTTTCTCGATGAGCAGAAGATTCCCTTCACCGAAGCCGAGCTGGCGCAAAACAACGTGTGGGTCAAGTCGAATATCAAGGCGGAATTGTTCATCAACGAGTTCGGCCAGCAGGAAGGGATGATTGTGCACACCGAGACCGATCCTGCGGTGCAGGAGGCGTTGGAACTGCTGCCCAAGGCCAAAGAGCTGGCGGACAATGCCAAGAAAGTGATCGCGCAGCGCAGCGCAGCCCGCTTGACGGCGCAGCAGGACAGCACCCAGACGGCAGCCACGCCGAGTCGCTGAACTCACCGTACTCCAGGAATGAAAGCCCGCGAAAGCGGGCTTTTTGTTTGGCGCAGGAGCCTTTCGGTAGCGCTACGGCGCGGCGTTCCTGCGATAGCTGTCTCGCAGCTCATTCACGATCTCATGGGCGGCGGCGCGGGCCAGTTCGAACTTTCCGGGAGGGAACGAGATGGCACCAACCCGGGCGTGACCTCCGCCACCGTAACGCTCGCAAATCCTGGCCAGATTTTCCATGGACTCGAGCGGCGCCCAGGGATTGGATCCGACGGAGACTTTGGTGCGGAAGCTGCTCTTGCTGAGGCCAACGCTGTAGGTACAGCGGGGATGGAGGTAATAGGGAATGAACTTGTTGTAGCCCTCCAGCTCGTGGTCGGTAACATCGAAGAAAATCGTACCGTCATGACATTGGGCGCGCTCGCGCAGGATTTCGATGGAGCGCTGATGGCGTTCCATGAGCGGCGGGATCCGCTGGGCGATCGTGGGCGCGGCGACGATGGTCGCCAAGGGCTGGTAAGCCAGCAGGGGAATCAACTGCGGAATGAAGCCGGAATCCTGGTTCGACTCAATCACCATGGTGAGTTTTGTCGCCGGTTCTTTCATCTCGACGGCGGTCTGCGGATCAGGGTACAAAGCGCCGTCGATGATGTCGGCCCACTCGATCAACTCCGCTACCGGAGCAGGATTGAAGCCGAAGCGGTTCTCGGTCACGGCGGCGATGAACTTGGTGCAGGAGCGGTAATCCGGATCGTAGAACTTGTTGTTGCTCAAGTCCTGCTCGAAGTGCTCGGCGTCTTCCGGCGTAAGGAAGGCGCTCTGATGATGGTCGAACCACCAGGTGATTTTGGGAGACGCGGAGTACTTGAAGTCGACAATGGCGTTCTCGTCGCCGGTGAAGTCGTCTTCGTTAAAGAGAGCGCCGGCGCGGTGAACCAGACCGACGTACTCAAATTCAGCGTGCTCGCGAATACGCTCGCGGTAAAAACGGGTGAACAGCGCGGCCGAACAGGCGCCGTCAAAACACCTATCGTGGTAAAAGACGCGAACTCTCACAGACCCTTTCCGCTACTTTCGGCCCGGAGGCGACCGAAATGCTGGACTGCAGACACGTGAAATTCGACGCAAGATGAAAAGTAAATAGAAATGACATCTTGGAAAGCTTCTGTCAAGGCGAGGGCGGAGAAGCACGCCAATACGCCCTAATTCCCCGATTCCAGCAGTGTATCGCTAAGAAGCGCTGGCCTGTTGTTCGGCCAGGTCTCCGACGATCGGGAGCTTGAAAATCTCGTGCAGATACGCCTTGTAGACGAGCAGCAACAAGAGCACGAAGGAGGCCAGCCAGAGCAGGGGCCACAACAGGAACACGAAGAACACTCCCATGAAAGGGATGAAGTGCAGGGTTGCGCCGACGATCCAGAAGGCGATCTGTGCCAGGATCAGGGCGGCTACAGTCAACAGGCATTGGAAGGAGTGGAAACGGACGAAGAAATTCCGGCGGTAGGGCTCGACGAGAAGGAACACGACCGCGGGAACGAGCAGGTAAGCGAGCGCTCCAGCAAGGTTTTCAGCCAGGGGGAGTTCGGTTGGATGGGTGGACGAAGAGGCTGCTGGTCCGGCCGACTGGAGGGCTTTGCCGCACCTGGGGCAGGAAGACATTTCGTCCCCAAGGGGCATGCCGCAGTTGGAGCAAAAGGCCACCTGAATCCTTCCCGTCCCAGGCAGGACCGTAACGTTTCCGGCGGTGACATCGGCGCAGTGCGCGCACGAGCGTATAGTCCTGACGATGCGGGACGATAGCAGAGTGGGAGAATGAAGGCAAACGGTCCGACGAGACAGGCCGAGTCGTCTACTTGGACTTGGCGCGCTCGTGCGCCTGCTCGACGGTCGGCGCAAAGTCGAAGATCTGATCGACCCGGGTGACCTTGAGAGCGTTCAGTAGCCGTTCATTGGCGCCCACGATAATCAATTTTCGGCCCGAGTTCTCGCGGGAAACGTGCGCTCCGACCAGGCATCCGATCCCGGCCGAATCGATGTACGGGACGTCGGCGATGTCCACGATCAGCAGCGGGGAGTCGTCAGAACGCACCATCGATTGAAAGCTAAAGAAATTTCCCAGAAGCAGGGGGCCATGCAGCCGTAGGACGCTTGCTCCTTCGGATTCCGCAACTCGTTCAATTTCAAGAGGCTTCTCTTGCATGAGGCTGATTCTACACGCTTCGGCAAAAGAGCGAATGTTAATTTCAGATTACCAGCCACGACGGCACGGGGGAGACAGGGGCTGACAGCCACCCTCACGCGGATGCTTAATGGGGTGGTTCCGACGTATGCTGCGCGGAGGTGCCGTTTGGCTGAAGGTGATCGAGTGACGGAGCCAGCGCGCCGGCAGCATCGGAGTGGAGCCTGGGAGCGGTGGCTGCAGAGTTCCCGGCAGTGGTCTTCGTCTGCTTGGTGGCCTTGGATGCGGGAAGGTTGGAGGCCGGAGCCGCCTTTACGGGCGGTGGCGGCCGGTGAAAAACATGATGGTCTCTCCCGGAGTAACGCTGTGCGGAGAGCGACGTCGTAGTCGCGACAAGTGCCGCCAGAAAGAGAATCCGGCGCAGGGACCGAGAAGACATAACCAGCAAGAAACTCCCTGTCGATTGTATGCGAATTGCTGCTCAGGAGAGGGCCAAAACGAAACCCGGGCCTGCTACTTTCCGGGTATTGGAACAAATCAGGGAGCCTTGCGGCGTGGCAGTTGGCGGAACTTAAATTCGAACATCTTCAAGTCGACGCACCGGCCCTTGAAGCGGACCCCCTCCGCTTGCAACAGAAAACGCTGCTCCATCGCGGCTTCCCCGCGCAGAGAGATGCGTCCGCCCGAGCCGAGCACCCTCTGCCAGGGCAGACCGGCGGTTCGGTTCAGCACACGGGACACGTGGCGGGCACAGCGCGGGTATCCGGCGGCCTGGGCGACCGCTCCGTAGGTGCTGACACGGCCGCGCGGGATCTTGCGAATCGCTGCCGCGATTGCGGTCGCGAGAGGCAGCTTGCCGGCCGGCCTGGGGGATCGGTTCATGCTCCGTCACGGTAAGATAGCATCCATGCCGCAACTTACGGGTGATCCTGAAACTGCCGATCCCAAGGCGCGCTTTTCCGACCGGGTCGAGGACTACGTCAAGTATCGGCCACGCTACCAGAACGATGTAATCGAGGGGCTGAGGGAAGCATGCGGACTGCGGCCAGAGCATGTGGTGGCTGATGTCGGCTGCGGCACCGGACTCTCGGCGGAGATTTTTCTAAGAAACGGGAACCGGGTGTTCGGAGTTGAGCCGAACGCCGAGATGCGCAGGGCGGGTGAGGAGTACCTGAGGGACTACCCGAATTTTTCGATGGTCGACGGCTCGGCGGAGCATACGAACCTCGCCAGCGACAGCGTGGATTTCGTGGTGGCCGGGCAGGCGTTTCACTGGTTCCGCCCAGGCGAGGCGGGGGCCGAGTTCGCGCGGATCGTAAGGCGCGAGGGGTGGGTTGCGTTGATCTGGCACGATCGCAACCTGGACGCTACTCCCTTTCTGCGAGACTACGAGGCTTTTTTGCGGCGCCATGGGACCGACTATGACAAGGTGGCGCACCGCTATGTGGCGAGCTACGAGGTCCTAAGGAGGTTTTTCGCGCCGCATGAAGTCAAGCTCATCAGGCTGAAGAACTCACAACATCTCGACTTGGAGGGACTACGGGGCCGATTGCTGTCGTCGTCGTACATGCCACGAGAAGGAGAGAACGCCGAGGCCATGCTGCGTGAGTTGCCCGCCTTGTTTTCGTCTCATGCTGAAGGCGGACAGGTAACGCTGGAGTACGACACGAATATCTACTACGGACGCCTGCACGCGTGAACACTACGTCGGATTCGGCGATCCTGCGGACCGAGCACCTAGGCCGGTCGGTCGACGGGCGTGGCCGTGGTCAGCGACGTCTCGATCGAAGTGGTGCGCGGCGAGTTGCTGGGCATCGTGGGAGCGAGCGGCTCGGGCAAGAGTTCGTTCCTACGCCTTCTGAACCGTCTGGACGAACCGACTACCGGCACCGTGTATCTGGAAAACATCGACTACCGAAGCATCCCGCCCCGCGAGTTGCGGCGGCAGTTGGGGATGGTGACGCAACGGCCATTTCTTTTTCCTGGCGATGTAGCGTCGAACCTGCGCTTCGGGCCCCGGCAACGGGGGGAGTCGCTCTCCGACGAGGCTGTTGCCGAGTTGTTGCAGCGCGTCGGGCTCCCGGGATTCGCGGGGCGAGATGTTGTCAATCTCTCCGGTGGAGAGCAGCAGCGGGTGTCGCTGGCCCGCGCGCTGGCGAACCGGCCCGAGATTCTGCTGTTGGACGAGCCAACCTCGGCGCTGGATGAGGACGCCAAGGGCGGTATCGAGCAACTCATTCGCAATCTGGTCAGCGCGACTTCCCTTACTTGCCTGCTGGTGACGCACGATCGCGAACAGGCCATGCGAATCTGCGATCGGGTTGCGATGATGGAAAAGGGCCGATTACTACGCATGGGAACGCCCTCGGAGGTACTGCGTGCTTAAGCATGTGTTTCATACTCCATTGACGTTGGGGCTGGCGCAGGCCGCTATTGCGTCGCTGTTGGCAGTGGCAGTGGTGCTGGCGGCAAGACGGCGCAACATTCATCTGGAGAGCGACGCTGCGGTCGCGCTGGTGCGCGGGTTGGTGCAGATCGTAGTGGTCGGTTCGATCCTGACGCTGCTGTTGAAGGCGCCACGATGGTCGGCGGTTTTTCTGCTGATCGGCATGGTGCTGGCGGCGGGATCGATTTCGGCCAAGCGCGCAAAAAATATTCCCGGAGCGCGCAAAGTATCGACGTATTCGATCGCCGCCGGGGCAGGTCTGGTCACGGCGGTCATGACATGGGCGGGGGTGATCGACACCGCGATTACCTCGCTGATTCCGGTGGGAAGCATGATTATTGCCAACGCGATGAATACCAACGGGCTGGCGCTGAACCGCTTTCGCTCGGAAGTGCTGGCGCACGCGGGCGAGATCGAAACCGCGCTGGCGTTGGGCGCCGCCCCGCAGGTCACGGTGGGCAGCTATGCCGAGTCGAGCATCCATGCGTCGCTGATACCCGCCATCGATAATCTGCGGTCGCTGGGGATCGTGTGGATACCGGGATTGATGACCGGCATGCTGCTGTCGGGCGCCGATCCGTTGTATGCAGCCATCTATCAGTTTGTGGTGATTGCCATGATCCTGGCGTCGTCAGGGCTCACTTCCCTGCTGAGCACGTTGATGATCCGCTCGCAGGTGTTCTCGCCGGCGGAGCAGTTGGTGGTTAGAGGCAGTGGATAGTGGATAGTGATCAGTTTCGAGTTTCAAGTTTCAAGTTTCGCGTTTCGAGTTGCCAACGTCCAGTTGTCGGTTGTCAGTTTCGAATTTCGAGAAACGATGGTGGAAGCAGCGGATGAAGATGGGATGACATCGACCGCATGGATAGTGGATAGTAATCAGTTTCAGGTTTCAAGAAAAGATGAACCAGCGGGTGTCAAGGATTACGAGTCCTCGGTTTTCGGCCGCGAGGAATTCGCCTTTGCGGGAGAAGTAGAAGCAGATCCCTGGCTGCGCTCGTGATGACAAATCCCACAATAGTGTCAGCCTAATGAGTGTCACAGCTATTGTGCGACTCCCAATACGCAACTCCCGATAAGCGTTCCTGAGTCTGACCGGCAACGCAAGGACGCAAGGCTTGAAACTGGAAACTGGAAACTTGAAACTGGTTCTCACACTTCCAGGGTGTAGCGCTCGGCGGCGAGCCGGTACATGCGGCGCCAGACCAGGCGATTGATGGTGACCACCACGATCGCCATGACCACGGTCGAGGCCAGCAAGAGATCGAAGTTTCCCGCGTCGGTGGCACGCGAGATGGTCGCACCTAACCCGAGCGTGGTGTAAGTGTGATCTTTCAGGCGAAAGTACTCAGCGACAATGCTGGCGTTCCAAGCTCCTCCGGATGCGGTGACCAATCCGGTGACCAAGTAGGGGAAGATGCCGGGCAGAATGAGCCTGCGCCAACGCTGCCCGGAGGAGAACCGGAAGAGAGATGAGGCTTCTTTCAGGTCGGTGGGAATGGCCATCGCGCCCGCGATCACGTTAAACAGGATGTACCACTGCGTGCCCAGGAGCAAGAGCACGATCGATCCGACTCCCAAGCCGCCGCCGACGCGAATCAGCAGCAGCAGCACGATGGGAAAGAGCGCGGTGGCAGGCACGGAAGCCGCGATTTGCGCCAGCGGCTGGGCGATGCGCGACAGGCGGGGATTGAATCCGATGGCGACGCCGACGGGAATGGTCCACAGAGTGCCCAGTACCAGAGCGACAACGACCCGCGAAAATGTGGCGAGGGTGCCGAGCAACATCTCCCGGTATTCGTTACGATCGAGGCCAGCCATCATTCCGGTTGCTTTAAATACGGCGTAGAGCACCGCCAAGACTGCCGCGGCCGCGATCGCCCGGCCAAGCCAGACTTTCCACGGTTGGGGAGGCGCCTCGGCCTCCGCGGCGTGCTGCCGGGCAAAGTGCAGCCTCAGATATTCCTGCATGGGCCGCAGCGTCCGTTTGCGCAAGCTGACCAGCCCGCGCGAACGCTCAATCAACTCGAGGAACCAAGACTGGGGCACATCGGCGCTTTCGACCTGCTCCATCTTGAATTTCTCGGCCCAGGCAATCACCGGACGCCAGACAATCTGGTCGAGCAGCACGATAACCGCGATCATGGTGCCAACGCCCCAGAGGATGCTGCGCCTATCGCCCGCGCTGGCGGCAGTCTGCAGGTACGAACCGAGGCCGGGGAGGCGGAAGTCCTTCGAGCCGAGCACGAACATCTCGCAGGCCATGAGGAAGAACCAGCCGCCGGCGACCGACATCATGGAGTTCCACACCAGTCCGATGGCGGCGTAAGGAGCCTCGATCTGGGTGAAACGCTGGTACCAGTTAAAGCGATAGATTTTCGCGGCCTCGCGCATCTCGCGGGGGATGCTCTTCAGTGACGAGTAGAAACTGAAAGCCATGTTCCAGACCTGGCCGGTGAAGATCAGCAGGATCGCGCCTAGTTCGACGCCGATCTGGTGATTGGGGAAAAGCGCCACCATGGCCAGCATCACCCCCGGCAGGAAGCTCAGCACCGGGATCGACTGCAGGATGTCGAGCAGGGGGATCATGATGCGCTCGGCGCGCGCGTTGTAGGCCGCGATGTATCCGTAGACCAAGGTGAAGGCGAGCGACAGGACGTAGGCCACCGAGATGCGCAGCAGCGAATACGCTGCGTACACGGGAAGCATGCGGGGGTTTTGCGAAATCTCGACATGCGGATTGAATGGTCCAAACCAGGTGCGGGCCAAAACCACGACCGCGTAGAAGACCGACAGCCCTGCCGCGAAGATGAAGAAGTCGGTAAGTACCGACCAGGTCTGCGCCGGGAGCAGTGACCATGGTCCTTTACCAAGGATGCGAATGGGCTGCCAGGTGGTGCGCGCCATCAGCCTTGTTCCACGGCGGGGAGGACGTCGGCTTCTTCACGATGGAAGATGCGCCCAGTTTCGGAATCGTAGTCGAAGATTTCGGCGTAGCGGCCCCAGTTCAGGGCGGTGTCGAACTGGCGCTCGACTTCGTCGGAACTGAAATGCTCGTCGAGGATGTCGCGGAAGAACTCTTCGCCAATAGCGTGGTCGCGCTTGGCATGGAGGGTGTTCTCGATGAGCCGCAAGATGGCGATGTTTTTCAACGCCGCATCGCGAAACATGGTTTTCTGCGATTGAATATCGGCTTCGCCGAACTGGCGGCCCTCGGGGGTGATTTCGATATCGCCCTCGTGGACCACAGCAAATTCCAGCATCACTGAGGCATCGACGATGGGCAAAAGATCGTCAACGTCCATCGACAGCTCATCGGCGAGCTTGTAGAGATCCTCGCGGCCGCCGCGATCGGCCAGCAATTCCATAAAACCGGCGATTCCGCCGGGACGCGCATGGGGCAACATCTGGAACTTGGGGCGCGGTTTGCCTTGTCCGTCGGACCCGGCGCGCGCGGCCGCAATCGGCGACGACGAGAGCTCTTCGTCAGGACGAGTCAGCGCCTTGTAGATGAAATCGACATAGGAGAGGAAGCGCGGCGACTTGCGATCACGGTATTGAGGAATGTCGATCTCGAAGTCGGAGCGGATGCGAGCCGGATTGCGTCCCAGCACAATCACGCGGTCAGCCAGCAGCACGGCTTCCTCAATGTTGTGGGTGACAATGAAAATGCACGTGGTGGGCATCTTCTTGTTGAGCCAGAGTTCCAGCAGCTCCGAGCGCAGGTTCTCGGCGGTGAGCACATCCAGCGCCGAGAAGGGCTCATCCATGAAGAGCACTTCGGGCTCGACCACCAGCGCCCGGGCAAATCCCACGCGCTGTTTCATGCCGCCGGAGAGTTCTTTCGGGTAAGCGGTCTCAAAGCCGTCGAGGCCGACGGTGTCGATCATGCGCAAGGCCCGCTTATGACGCTCGATTGCGCCAACGCCGCGAGCCACCAGCGGAGCTTCGACGTTTTCCAGGACGGTCAGCCAGGGGAACAGTGCGAAGCTCTGAAAGACGATGGCCACGTGGGGAATCTGCCCATCCAGGGGCTTGCCGTGCCATAACACATCGCCGGAAGAAGGCTGGGAGAGGCCGGTCAACATGCGGAGCAGGGTCGACTTGCCGGAACCGGACGGTCCCAACAGCGCGACGATCTTGCCCGGGTTGACGTCGAGGTCAGTGGGCGCGATCACCTGGATGCGGTTGCCGTCAGGCTGGGAATAGTATTTCTCGACCGCGCGCGCCTGGATGATGGCCTCGGGCACCGTTCCCTCTCTCTGTAAGCTGGACTCCTGTAGTGTATTGGCGACCGGCGAACAGAAACAACGCAGGCGAACGATTTTGTGTGAAAGGACGGTGAATTCCCGCGCGGCGCCCGGCAAGCTAAGACAGACTGCCGGGCCGCCGCAAACTTCAAGGACTAGCGGGCGGGCATGGGCTGCAAATTGTCGAGCGCCAGGTTCACCGCCAGTACATTCACTCGCGCTTCACCTAGAAAACCAAGCTGGCGCTTCTGCGTAGCCCGGGCGATGACCTCCCGGACCTGCTGCTCGGAGGCCGCGCTCGTGTGCGATGCGAGGAACCTGGAAAGCCGCGGCCGCGGGAGTGATGTCCGGATCGAGACCGGAGGCGGACGTCGTCACCAGGTCTACGGGAACCGGTGCGCCAGGGTTCTCGGCCTGCAGATGGGCGGTGTCGGCAGCAACACGATCGATCAGCTTCTGGTTGGTGGGACCGAAGTTAGTGCCGCCGGAGTTGGCGGCGTCGTATCCGTTGCCAGCGGCTGAGGGACGGGAGTGGAGATAGCCGGGCCCGGCGAAGGTCTGGCCGATGATGCGCGAGCCAACAACCTCGCCGTTGCGGACGATTAGTTGACCGTTGGCCTTGTCGCGGAACAGAACCTGCGACAGCCCGGTGATCACCATGGGGTAGACGAAGCCAAAAAGCACAGTCGTGACCAGAGTGAAAAGAATTGCGATCTTCAAGTTCTGCTTCATATTCGCTCCTTACGCCAAGCCTATGCGGGTGATGAGCATGTCGATGGCCTTGATTCCAATGAACGGCACAATGATTCCGCCCACGCCGTAGACCCATAAGTTCCGGCGGAGGAGGGCGGCCGCGCCCATGGCGCGATACTTCACCCCGCGCAGCGCCAGCGGAATCAGGGCGATGATGATGATCGCGTTGAAGATCACGGCGGACAGGATGGCCGACTCCGGCGTCTTCAAGTGCATGATGTTCAACGCATTCAGAACCGGGAAGGTTCCGGCAAACATGGCCGGGATAATGGCGAAGTATTTGGCCACGTCGTTGGCGATGGAGAAGGTGGTAAGCGAGCCGCGTGTCATGAGCAACTGCTTGCCGATAGCGACAACCTCTATGAGCTTGGTCGGATTGGAGTCGAGGTCGACCATGTTGCCGGCTTCCTTGGCGGCCTGGGTGCCGGTATTCATGGCAACGCCGACATCGGCCTGGGCCAGCGCGGGAGCATCATTGGTGCCATCACCGGTCATGGCCACCAGCTTGCCTTGTGACTGCTCGCGGCGGATGAGGTCCATCTTCTCTTTGGGCGTAGCTTCGGCGAGGAAGTCGTCCACACCGGCCTCGCGCGCGATGGCAGCCGCGGTCAAGGGATTGTCGCCGGTGATCATCACGGTCTTGATTCCCATGGCGCGCAACTGGTCGAAGCGATCGCGCATGCCACCTTTAACTACGTCCTTAAGGTGGATAACGCCTAGCGCGCGGTTCTTGTCGGCGACCACGAGCGGCGTGCCCCCGGAACGCGCGATCTGCTCGACAACGGATTGTACATCAGGAGGCATAGCGCCACCATTGGCAGCCAGGTAGCGAGTGATAGCGTCGACAGCGCCCTTGCGGATCTGGTGACCGTTCATATTCACGCCCGACATACGAGTCTGCGCGGTGAACGGAACAAACTCGGCTTCGTGCGACGCCAGTTCGCGTCCGCGCAGGCCATAGCGCTCTTTGGCCAGGACGACGATGGAGCGGCCTTCGGGAGTTTCGTCGGCCAGAGAAGAGAGTTGTGCCGCGTCAGCCATCTCGCGCTCGCCGACACCTGAAGCTGGAACAAACTCGGCTGCCTGACGATTGCCTAAGGTAATAGTTCCGGTCTTGTCGAGCAGCAAGGTGTCGACATCACCGGCGGCTTCCACGGCGCGTCCGGACATAGCCAGCACATTGTGCTGGATCAGGCGATCCATACCGGCGATGCCGATGGCGGATAGCAGGCCGCCGATGGTGGTGGGAATCAGGCACACCAGCAACGAAACCAGTACGAAGACAGTCTGTGGTGAGCCAGAGTAGATGGCGAAGGGCTGCAAGGTAACCACCGCCAACAAGAAGATGATGGTGAGGCCAGCCAGCAGGATGTTGAGCGCGATCTCGTTTGGCGTCTTCTGGCGTTCCGCGCCTTCGACCAACGCAATCATGCGATCCATGAAGGTTTCGCCTGGGTTGGAGGTGATCTTGACCCTGATCTCGTCGGAAAGGACGCGGGTGCCGCCGGTCACGGCCGAGCGATCGCCACCGGCCTCGCGAATCACGGGCGCCGACTCGCCGGTAATCGCCGATTCGTCGACGGAGGCGACGCCCTCGATGATTTCGCCGTCCGAGGGGACCATCTCTCCGGCCGACACGATCACGAAGTCGCCGGTGCGCAACTTCGAACTGGGGACCTGCTCGGTTCCGCCACTGTCCAGGAGACGATTGGCAAGGGTCTCGGAGCGGGCCTTGCGCAAGGTGTCGGCCTGGGCCTTGCCGCGGCCTTCCGCCATGGCTTCGGCGAAGTTGGCGAAGAGCACGGTGAACCAGAGCCAGAGGGTGATCTGCAGATTGAATTTGAAGTCAGCCCCGCCGCGGAACAGCAGCGCGGTGGTGATGACGCTGCCGATTTCCACAACGAACATGACGGGATTGCCCATCATGTGGCGGGGATCCAACTTCACCAGGGAATCCACCATCGCCCGGCGGACGATCTTCCCATCCCAGATAGCTTTTTTGGAGCTCTTACCTGCCATTGCCAACTCCTTAGAAGGTCTTGCCCGCACCCATCAGCAGGTGCTCAAGAATTGGTCCCAGGCTGAGCGCCGGGAAAAAGGTCAATGCGCCGACGATCAGGATGACCCCGATCAAGAGCGCGGTGAACAGCGGGGTGGTAACGGGGAACGTGCCGAGCGACGGAGGAACGTACTTCTTCCGCGCCAGGTTACCGGCGATGGCTAACATGGGAATAATCATGAAGAAGCGGCCGATCAGCATGGTGAAACCGCCGGTCGTGTTGTACCAGAGAGTGTTTCCGTTGATTCCGCCAAAAGCCGAACCGTTATTCCCTGCCGAGGAGGTGAAGATGTAGAGAACCTCACTCAAGCCATGGGGCCCAGGATTAAGGATGCTGGAGGTACCGAAGGAATAGACCGACGAAATTCCGGCGAACCCCAGGATCACCAGCGGGAACACCAGCGCCACCAGCATGGCCATCTTGACGTCGTAGGCCTCAATCTTCTTGCCGAGGTACTCGGGCGTGCGGCCTACCATCAGTCCGGCGATAAACACCGCGATGATGATGTAGATCAAAATGCCGTACATCCCCGAGCCAACGCCGCCAAAGATGACCTCGCTCAGCATGATGTTGAGCCAGAGGCACCATACCGCCTAGTGGCATGAACGAATCGTGCCAGCCATTGATGGCGCCGCAACTGGTGTCGGTGGTGACGGTGGCCCAGAGAGCGGTGTTAGCGATCCCGAAACGGACATCCTTTCCTTCCATGTTTCCGCCGGGCTGAGTCGCGCTGGCGCGCTGATCGACACCGTGGAGCAGAGGATTCCCTCCGGCCTCAGCCCAGTACGCAACCGTCACGCCCACGAAAAAGAGAATGACCATGGCTGCCCACACGGCCCATCCGTGGGCCTGCGAGCCGGTCATGCGCCCGAGGGTGTAGGTGAGCCCGGAGCCTATGGCGAAAATGCAGAAAAGCTCGATCAAGTTGGAGAGCGGTGTGGGATTCTCGAAAGGATGGGAGCTGTTGGCGTTGAAGAAGCCGCCGCCATTGGTGCCCAGTTCCTTGATGATTTCCTGCGAGGCCACCGGCCCTTGCGCGATGGTCTGGGTGGTCACGGTGTCCATCACCGGCTTACCCTGGGCATCGACGGCGGGCTTGCCGTCAGCATTGACGTGCTGCACCTGCTGCGGCTCGACCAGCTTTACGTTGTCGTAGGGCCTGAAGTTCTGCACCACTCCCTGCGAGACGAGCGCCAGGGCCCCGATGATACAGATGGGCAGCAGCACCCACAGGCAGGCCCGGACCATGTCAACCCAGAAATTGCCGATGGTCTTCATCTGCCGGCGCGCAATGCCGCGGATGAAGGCAATCGCCAGGGCCATGCCCACGGCTGCGGAGGTGAAGTTGTGGTAGGCGAGACCAGCCATCTGCGTGAGATAGCTCATGGTGGATTCGCCGGAGTAGTTCTGCCAGTTGGTGTTGGTGGTGAACGATGCGGCGGTGTTGAAGGCCAAGGCCTGCGGCACTCCGGCAAACTTTTGCGGATTGAGCGGCAAATACACCTGAGCGCGCTGCATGAGGTACAGCAGCAGCATGGAGACCGCACTGAACAGCAACATGGCGAAGGCGTATTCGGTCCAGGGCATTTCGTGGTTCTCATCCACCCCGCACGCTTTGTAAATGAGCCGCTCCAGCGGCCGCGCTACGGGATCGAGGAAGGTGCGCTCACGATTGAACACCCGGACCATGAAGACGCCCAGAGGCTTGGTCACCGCAATGACCAGCAGCAGGAAGACGGCGATCTGAAACCAACCATTGGCGGTCATGTCAGAATTTCTCCGGACGCAACAAGGCGTAGAAAAGGTAGATCATGGTGAGGGCGCAAATCGCCAGCATGATGCTTGATTGAATGTGCATAATTCCCCTTTACTTTATGCGCTCACAGAAGCTCACATAGCCAATCGAAATAACAAAAAATGCAATCGTCACCACGGTGAATACAACGTCCTGCATAACCACCTCCGCAAAGCAAAATCCCCGACGAACAACAACACGTACTGCTTCCCTCAAAACAGGAAGCCGATCTCGACTGCGCCGCGGGGCTGGGTTCCGCTGATCCCGCTGGAACCGAACGCAAAACCCTGCGTGTAGTTGACCGCTTGTACAAACGAAAACTCCGCCCGGGTGAAGAACTTCTGGTACTGGTACGTGGGCGTCGCCGTGATCGACCAGGCCGCGCTGCCCGGCCCATACAACAGGTTTACCGAATTGGAAGGGACGCCTCCCGAGCTCGAGATGTATTCAAAGCGCCCCGCCATCGAGAACCCCTTCTTGAAGGCGCGACTTACCAAAATGGCGCCTCCCCAGGCCGACGCGCCCTGGGTGACACCGATCGCCGGATTGGTCGGGACGTCGTTGTACTGAATGTAGGGCTGCAGGATCCACGCTCCCTTGGTGTAGGTGTAGATCAGGTCATAAATCTGGCCGTTGTTCTGCACCGGCGTGGCCAAGCTCTGCCAGTTGGTTTGCCCCAGGTATCCACTGCCGATGAACGCCACGCTGTGCGGCCCTTTGGTATACGTCAGCGAGCCGCTCAGCCCCGAATAGCGGTTGGAATAGTAGCCATCGTTCCAGCTGAACGAGGCCGTGAACTTGCCCATCGTCTGATTGATCTGCACCCCGCGCGTCACCGCGTTTTCCTGGTTCCACAACAGGCCACGCTCGACGTTCATGTTCTCGAAATCGAAGGTGTACTCCGCGCCTACCAACGTCGGCAGCGCGCCGATCTCAATGTTGGTATTCTTCCCCGGCACCAGCTTCAGGTAGCCCACCGGAACCGGACCGTAGAGGTCGTTGACGGTTTGCTGCGTGGAAATAAAAGGCGTTCCCAGCGCGGTAATGTCATAGGCGCCCGCCTGCACGTAGAACTGCCACCAGCCCGTCGTCTTCTGGATCCACACCTGCCCATTCGTCAGGGCGCCTTCGGCTCCGTCGTTACCCGGGGCAACGTTTCCTTGAAACAGTCCCATCCCGCTGACAATGCCGTTCAGGCTGAGCTTGCTCAAAAAGCCACCTTCGCTACCGCCCAAATTGATCGGCGGCGCCGCCTGCAGCGGGCCGGTGATCGTAGGCGTAGGGAGTGCAGTCGGAGCAGCGGGCGCGGCGGCGGGCGCCGGACCGGACTGCTGGGCTATCTGCTGCCCGTTCGCAGGCTGGGTGGCCGGAGGGCTTTGTGGTTGCTGCACATTGGAATCGCTGGTAGAGGTCACCTGCGCGGCTGCTTTAGATGCCGCAGACAATGCCGTGGCGCCCGCCAGCGCGCAAATCAGAAGCATGGCCGCGCTGCGCTTGTGGATGCTCAGGAATTCCGACATCTGCTGTTCGAGTTGGACGAAGCTAGGCCGCCCGCCTCCCGACTCAACGGCGTTAAAGTCCTGGGAGACCTTGGTAACGAAGCGTCCCGTCGTTTGGCGGCGTCTGCCGTCACGGTGGCAGCAAACCAGGAAAACCACGAAGAACACCAGGCTCAAACCGCACGTGCTGAAGAATAGAACGTTCATTTCGGTTTCGCGTATGTCTGGCTTGCTTACGTCTGCATCCAGGGATACGCACCCAGGTCATTCGATCACTATGTCCATAAGCGTCGAATAAAACGTTCGTAAAGATTTCGTAAAGGATGCACGGTGGGAAACAGGCGCAGACTGAACCGGTTGAAGGGAAATGGGTTTGGAGAGGGCTGGTATTACTTCGATGCGTCCGGCACTGGGCGGCGCAAATAGTCGTCCGTCTTGTTGAGCCAGTCGGCCCGGGGAGGGTCGAATACGTCGATGTCAAGTGTGTCTTCCAGAGCCAGGGCGGCATGGGGCAGGTTGGGCGGAATGCAAAGCGCCTCGCCCGCCCTAACCACAATCTCTTTGCCATCGATGGTGAACTGCAGGGCGCCTTCCAGGATATAAGTCAACTGTTCGTTGTGATGGCTGTGCTCGGGAACGATGCAGCCCTTCTTGAGCAGGATGCGCGCCAACATGATCTGCCCACCGACGACGAGCTGGCGGGTGAATAGAGGGTTGACCTGCTCCAGTTCGCCTTCGCTCAGCTTGACGTGCTTCAGTTCGAAACTCACGGCTTGTTTATCTCAGGTCTGGAACGGAGCATCGGACGGCCGGCAGCTCCCAAATCCGCGCTGCCGGCGCGCCCGCTCGTGAAGCAAGTTGCAGCCTTAAAGCGGCTACGATGCGGAAGAAGATGTACCCCGATAAGTGCTCCGGCTGGCGAAGTTGCGCCGCCGGATCCCCGCCAAGCCTGTTCACACGTTCTGGTGTACTTGGCCCATCTACTATCTCTCATAAAAGGCGGTAAGGCAAGGGGATGAAGAGGCGGCGAAATAGTCGGAAAGCCAGATCCCTCGCCGACTTAAGTCGGCTCAGGACGGCAAAATGAAGGACCTGAACGGCACACCTGAAGGTGTGCCCTTTCAAAACCTGGCAAAATCCGACGTATCAGCTGTCAAGCCATTAGTGGGATTTGCCGTGCGACTCGGCGGAACAAGGGCTGAGAGCAGTCCATTGCGCGGGATTTACCTGCACACCGTTCACGTAGACCGTCCAGTGAAGATGTGGGCCGCTGGATCGGCCTGTAGTGCCGACATAGCCGAGCACGTCGCCGCGTTTGACGTGAGGCGCCGGGCTCGACCGCCAGCTTTTCCATGTGCATGTAGAGCGTCTCGACACCCTGACCGTGGTCAAGGCCGACGGCGTTGCCCAGCACGGTGATGAGTTGAGAAACCTGGACAATGCCATCCGATGCGGCCTTCACCTCGGTGCCCGCAGGAGAACGCAGGTCAACGCCGCCGTGATACTCACCGGTGGGCTTGTGATTGCGATAGCGCTTCACGCCGAAGGGCGAGATCATGCAGCCGGGCACGGGTTCGAGAAAGCGATCCTGCCAGTAGCGCTCGCCGGTGACGTTCTCGCGAAAGAGCTTCAGCGTCTGCATCTCTTCGGGAGTGTTGTGCAGGGTCGCGATTGCGGGCGCGAGGTTCACGTTCTGGACGGGAAAATGCGCGTCGAGTATGGTGACCCGGCCGCTTTCCATCACCTGCTGATTCGGACCCAGGAATTCGACCGCAACCGTGCCAGGCTTATCAATGGCAGAAATTGGCAGTAGACCCTCAAACCGGCCATCGTCCTGTTTGAACAGAGGCACCGAGCGGCTATCGGTTCGCGCGGAATGCACCTCGGCCGCGCAGGAGAGGCGAACCACGCCTCCCTGCTTGGCGCTGGCCGGCTTCAGTTCACAGACCTGAGCGGCGCGACTTGAGACGGAAGCGAGCAGCAGGATGCAAGACAACAGACGCATAGGTGGCGGCACTGGAACTCCAGTATACGAGGCGGCGGCCAGGGGACCTCTGAAATCGATTTCCCTCAGGGGCTAAAGCCCGATCTTTTCGGCCCGTTTTTACGGCACGGCTGAAAGCCGTACCCTTTCAACACACTTCGGAACAAGCTCTTTTCGCGCCTGTAAAGCCGTGCCCGTTCAAGACCCGCTGGTTAGTCGATGGGCGGAAGTTCCTCGAGCGAGCCTTCGGTGACGGCTTCCGTTTCCGTTCCGAGTTCATTAAACTAGAGCGCCAGCGCAACCATAGCCGCTATGCCAGACCTCATCCAGTTCGCGATTCCGGCGTTCCTTCTGCTGCTGGTGATTGAGGCCGTCTGCGACGCCGTCATGCGGCGGGACCTCTACGAATATCAGGACGCGGCGGCGAGTCTCACCATGGGCATGGGAAACGTAGTCGTGGGCTTGCTCGCGAAGGGGATGGTCTTTGCGGTATTCACCTGGGTGCACAAGTTTGCGCTGCTGTCGCTGGGGTATCAGTGGTGGGTGTGGGTACTGGCGTTTTTCGCCGACGATTTCAGCTACTACTGGTTCCATCGCACCAGCCATGAGTGCCGCTTCTTCTGGGCGTCGCACGTGGTGCATCATTCGTCGCAGCGCTACAACCTGGGGACCGCGCTGCGGCAGACCTGGACGGGCGGCTTCGTTTCTTTTGTCTTCTGGCTGTGGATGCCTTTGGTTGGCTTTCAACCGATCATGATCTTCACCATGCAGGCGGTCAGCCTGCTGTATCAGTTCTGGGTACACACCGAACTGATCGACAAGATGGGCATCTTCGAGACGGTGATGAACACGCCCTCGCACCATCGCGTGCATCACGGTTCGAACCCGCAATACATCGACCGCAACCATGCCGGCACCCTGATTATCTGGGACCGGATGTTCGGAACGTTCGAGCCGGAGGGCGAACCGTGCGTATACGGGCTGACTCGCAACATTAACAGCTACAATCCCTTGCGGATTGCCTTTCATGAATGGGTTGATATGTGGCGGGACCTGAGGCAGGCCTCTGGAATGCGCGGCAAGCTGCGAGCGGTGTTTGGCAATCCGGGGGCCGCGAGCCAACCAGCAGTGGCCAATCTTGCTTCTGTCATTAGGTGACTGTCACAGATCCACCACGGCCGAAAGAGCGTCGCGTTCAGATTCTGCTGGGGCTGTTGCTCACGCTCGGCGGGGCGAACCTGCCCCTCGGCACTTGGGGCGAACGGCTAACTCACCTGGGCCCGCTGGCTGGCCGCGAGATTCTGTGGTGGGTGTTGGTTCTCGTCGTCCTCCTGTATGTGCACTTCGTGGAGAAGCGGCCGCTCTCCTCGATCGGCTTCCGGCGGCCGGGGTTCCGGGACATTCTCGTCGCGGTCGTCACCGCCATTCTCATGGTGGCGGGGATCACAATCATTTATGCGAAGGTCTTTCCCGCCCTGCATCTCCACATGAATACACGGGTGATGCTAGGCCTGATGGCAACACCCTTCTGGTACCGCTTTCTGCTGGTCAGCCGCGCGGCGGTCGCCGAGGAAATCCTCTTCCGCGGATATCCCATCGAGCGGATGGAGGAATTGACGGGCAGCCGCGATCTGGCCGGGGTTGTATCGTGGGCGGCATTCACCATTGCACACTTGAGCGCGTGGGGATGGGCACAACTCATGGTTGCCGGGTTCGGCGGGATTTTCCTGACGCTGCTGTATCTGTGGCGACGCAATCTGTGGGCGAACATGATTGCCCACTGGATCGCGGACGGGGCCGGCTTCCTCTTGCCCCGGTGAATTCAAGGACTATTTCTGCTTCTTGCCGCTATTGCTGCTGTTAAGCACTCGCAAGTTGTTCGTCACCGCGAAGGTTCCGGGTACGGTGCTGGCACGCATTCCGGCCAGGTTCTTGTCGGATTCGGTATCCACCACGCCCTCCAGCGCGATACGGCCATTTCTCACGATGATGTGAATGGGGGGGACGGCCATATTGCCGTATTTGAACAGCGGGCCGTAACTGTAGATCGCCCGATAAACGGCGCGGCGAATGCGCTCGTCACTCGGACTTGGGGGGAGGACCTCGATGTTGTTGACGACCTTCTCGACGCCTTCGATGCGCTTCACGACATTGCCTGCGTCGGTTTTCGTCGTTGGGTTTACCACCTGCCCGATCAGGGTGACGGTTCGGCCGTCGAGGCGAAACTCGAGGTTATCGAACACTCCGTAGTAGGGCAGCATGATGAGCTCGTGGCGAACTTCGCGCGCCAGTTTATTGGTGGCCTCGGGGGTCAAAGCCTCGTTTGCCGCTTGTGTTTCCGGGGAGGGCGAAGCACTCGGCTGCGCCGGTGACGACGGCGGATTGGCCTGTTGCGGTGCGGCGAAGACCGGCGCGGACAAAAGTGCGAACGCCACGAGCACGGTGGAAAGTGGGGAGAAGCTTGCCATGCGGCCTCCTCGATTGACGAGAAACTCTACAACGAAGATTGCGAAGCTGCCAAATGGTCTGCGGGTTGCTTGGCGAGACAGTTGGATGGCCTTGCTGACAAGACCATAGAAAACCGGCGTGCCGTGCTCTCGGCACCCGCGTACCGGCGAGCGTAGAATCTGCCCTGAGATGAAACTCGACGCGCTGCTGGCTCCGCCCGGAAAACGAATTTACCTGCGAGATTACGACCCCGCCCATAAAGGAAGATACAAGTCTCACCGGCACGCCGCGGCCAAGCTTAAGGAGAACATCGATCGCCTGGAAAAGTACCAGGACCTGCTCTACTCCGAACGCAGGTATGCCCTGCTGATCGTGCTGCAAGCGATGGATGCGGCGGGCAAAGACAGCACGGTGAAGCACGTGATGTCGGGGGTGAACCCGGCGGGCTGCGACGTTACCAATTTCAAGCAACCTTCCGCCGAAGAGTTGGAGCATGATTTTCTATGGAGGTGCTACCGGGCGCTGCCGGAGCGCGGCAAGATCGGAATCTTCAACCGTTCCTATTACGAAGAAGTGCTGGTGGTGCGGGTGCACCCGGAGTTCCTCAAGGAGCAACACTTGCCAAACTTCAAGTCGCCGGACGAGACGTTCTGGGTGCAACGCTTCGAGGCGATCAACGACATGGAGAGGCACCTGGTGCGGAACGGCACCGTCATTTTGAAGTTTTTTCTACACTTGTCCAAAGAAGAGCAGGCCAAGCGGTTCCTCGAGCGGTTGGACACACCGGCGAAGAACTGGAAGTTTTCCGATGCCGACCTGCAGGAGCGGTCGCGCTGGGACGATTACATGAATTGCTACGAGGACATGATCAACCACACGAGCACGAAGCACGCGCCGTGGTACATCATTCCGGCGGACCACAAATGGTTCAGCCATCTCTGCGTTTCCGACATCATCGTGAATACGCTGAAGGGGCTGAATCTGCATTATCCCGCGCTTTCCGACAAGCAGCGCGCAAGTCTGGTCGCCGCCAAAAAAGCGCTGCAGGCACAGCGAACGGGAGCGACGGTTGGCTCGCGGAGGCCGGACGACAACCATGACCGCCGCTCCCCAGTGCGAACGAGGGGCTGGTGCCTGACTCCGCCGAACCTGCGCGAAAGTCCGGCGCTGTCTCCTTACGCCGGCTCTCGCACCGTGATCACCGGACAGGCTGCTTCGCGCACGACGTCGTAGGCCACCTGCCAGCGAATGCGATCGATCAGATGAGGCAGGGCGTGCACACCCAGGACCAGCAGGTCGGCGTTGATCTCGCCGGCAATCTCAAGAATGGTAGGCGCCACTTTGCCGAGTTCCACCCGGAACTGCAGACTTCACATCTTCCGCGATACCCTGCGCCACTTCTGCCAGACGCTGCTCAACCCCCCGCTTGACGCGATCGACATCGAGCAGCGCGTCCTCCGGGACCCGGGAAACGACATGCAGCAGAGTGAGGTCTGGCGTCATGCTCTTTCGCCAGCTCGGCGGCATAGCGCAGGCTGGCTTCCGACGCCGCGGTGAAGTCTACCGGCACCAGTAAATTGCGCGGGGCCACGGAAGGAGGACGAAGCGCGCCTGGCCCGATGGTCATCACCGGCACGGTGGAGTGGCGAAAGACCCGCTCCGCGACAGATCCCAGGAGAGCCCGGGTCAATCCGCTGCGGCCGTGGGTGCTGAGGACGATGAGGTCGATCTGCTTCTGGCGGGCACACTCCAGGATGGTGTCGGCAACATCGCCTTCGGCCATCAGCAGGTGGTAGTCCTCACCCTCCTGGTAGGAACAGGATTTCAACTGCTGCTTGAGTTCCAGCAGGTCGCGCCGGGCGGCATCCTGCGCTGCCACGAGGGCTTCGGGACCGGCCATGGCGAAGTCATTCAGGGGAAGGACGTGGACGATGTAGCTCTGCGCCGCATAGTGCCGGGAGAACTCGAGTCCAAAATTGAGGGTGAAGCTCGAGCGGCGGGAGAAATCTGTTGCGATCAGAACGTTGCGGATGCCCACGCCGGTCGATGTGAGCTGAGCGGTAGCCATGGCGTGCAACCAATCTCCCCACGCGGTGGGGTCACTGGCGGAGTGGAAACCGGCGTCCATCAAGGGCGGAAAGGCTAATCCCGGCGAGCAGCTTCCACTCACCTGATTGGATGCTACGCCCGGAGCGAACGGCTTGCAGTGATGCTCGTCACGCAGCGATCGGTCTAAGTTCAGGGGGAGTTATACGAACACGGCTGAGGCGGCCGGGGGGCGGGTCGTATGCGCGGGGAACGGCCGTTTCGGATGCCGAGAAGGGAGATGGACGGCGCAGCCAGCGCCGTCCATCTCCGGCATCAGGCGAGTTTGCCGGCGACGCGGCGCACAGCGAGAGAAATCATCAGCCGGGATACACCCGACACGATGAAGCTGATACCGATCAGGGTTCCGACCACCCACTCGGTATTGAGCGGCCAGTGAGCATAGATCAGGATGCCCAGCAGCAGGGTAACGATGCCGTCGAAGAGCACCCATCCCCAGCCCGGTGCGGGCTTCATGCGAAATGCCAGGATCAACGCGAAGATGCCGTAAATCACCAACAGGCATCCCAGCAGCAAGGTCAAAGCCAGCAAGCCGCCGATGGGATGCATCAGCAGGTAGACACCGGCGATGATGTAGATCAAGCCCAACAGCACCTCGAGCCAGCGATGTTTAGCCTCATGGCCGCTGAAGGCGTAGAAGAGTTGGGCTCCGCCGTTGAAGATGGCGGTCCAGCCGATGACCAGCACAACGACGAAACCTGCTTCCCAGGGAGCGAAGACCGCGATCATGCCCAGCAGGATCATGAGGATGGCCAATGCAATTGACCACCCAGACGCACGTTTTATGCCACCGAATATCTCAGCCATAGTTCCTCCGTCAGTTGCGCGAACGAGCAGGACTCGGTCGCGTTGGTTGCGGGCCCAATACGCAACATCTGCAGAAATACAAGCTGCCCTCTATTGTCTTGCATGGACGGTCGAAGTCAACGATTTAATACGCCTTGGGTGCGGTCGATTTTGTCGAAGCAACGCATGTCGAAGGCCAGCTTGTTGCCGTCGGAGGAAATCACCTGGAAGGCGTTGGCGAATTTGCCGCCCCAGAGGAGCTCATCGGGAACAAACGAAGTGCGCTGGTGAACGGTTGCGGAAAACGTCTCGTCGAAGCCGCTCAGCAACACCAGGAATTCCGACTGATCCTCGCGCAGCGACTCGGGCGTGGCGCCCCACAAAGGGCTGTTTTCATCGATGGGGTGGACCACCGTCCAGGTCAAGGGCAAAAAGGTAACCTTGTCGCGCTCCAGTGCCAGGCCGTAGTAACGGCGGGTGCGACTTCCGTCGGCTTCCTCAAAGCGGCTCAGGAGAACTTTGGCCGATACCTCAATCAGTTCATTGGAGCGGGAATTGGCAACCCGAAACTCAAACGCAGTGATGCCGCGGTAGGGCGCGATCAGCGCGTATTGGCTAAAGAGGAGCTTAGCGGTGGGGCGGGATAATCTCGCAAACAATAAACCGGTGATGATGGCGAATCCAAGTAACCCGACCAGCGCCTCCAGGGTGACGACGGCGTTGGCGGCCACGCCCAGGGGCACGATGTGCCCGTAGCCGATGGTGGAAAGGGTCTGCACGCTGAAAAAGAAGGCGCGCAGGAAGGTGTGATTGCCCAAACCCGCGGCTTCACTTCCCAGGGCATTCGGGCCACAGGCAAGGTAGGCGAGGGCGAAGCCGGCATTGGCCAGAAGATACCAGCCGGCGGCGACGGCAAAGAACTCCCACCACGGCATGGTAAGCAGCGCGTGGTAGAGGCTGAACGAGGACCAGATCGTGAGACCTTTGCGTTCGACGTTGAAGCTGCCATCGCGATTCAACAGCCGCTGCTGGCTCTCCCGGGAAACAATCGCACCAAAGCCCAGGTCGCGCAGGTCCTGCTCGTTGACGGTCGGCGGAGTTGGATTTGCTGCCATAAGTAGCGTAAACAGATGCTGCAAATTGCCATCGAGTATATCTGCGACTTAGCGAAGGCGTCCGGCGGAACGGGGACACCCATCCGTCCATCAGCCGCCGGTGCCCACGCGCTTGACCGCGGCCTGGCACTCAGGTTGGCGCATCTTTCGATTAGCAACGACGGCCCCTCCACTGTTCTTAGGGAAGGTCTGATTAAGTCAATGGACGGTCCCTCCGCGGCTAAAGCCGCGTTCATTTTGCGGCCTTTACGGACGGCCTGAAGGCCGTCCCCTTCGAAAGATTGGGCTTAATCAGAGATTCCTTAGGTGTTAAAGATGGCGGGGCTGCGACGGCTGATGCAAGATTTAGCTGCGAACTTTGTTCCGGACAGGTTACGATTCGCCTTTCCCCAAAGGGTGACGCGGGATGGCGAAAGCATGCGTACGGCATCCGAATTCATAGTCCAAACGCAGGGGAGAAGCTGAATGGCACGACTTTGCCTGCCGGGCAGGTCTTATCCGTTAGGGGCTACGTGGGACGGGACAGGGGTAAACTTTGCGCTCTACTCGGAGAACGCGAGCCGGGTTGAACTGTGCCTGTACGACAGCCGCAGCAAGCGGGAATCGGAGCGCATCCAGGTTCGCGAGCAGACAGCATTCGTCTGGCATTGCTATCTGCCGGGGATGCAACCCGGGCAACTTTACGGCTACCGGGTGCACGGCCCCTGGGAACCGCTTCGCGGGTTGCGGTTCAATCCGGCCAAGCTGCTGATCGATCCGTACGCACGGGCGATTTGCGGCAGCATCGATTGGGCAAGGCCGATCTATCCCTACCGCTTCGGCGGCGACCATGCGGATCTGCAGATGGACCGGCGCGACAGCGCCACCGGCATGCCGAAGTGCGTGGTGGTAACCCCTTACTTCGATTGGGAACATGACCACCCACCCAAGATTCCCATCAGCGACTCGGTCATTTACGAGATGCACGTGCGCGGTTTCAGCATGCTGAACCGGCACATTCCGGAGCGGCTTCGGGGCACGTATGCGGGATTGGCTTCGCCGCCTTCGCTGCGCTATCTGAAGCAACTGGGCATCACGGCGGTGGAACTGATGCCGGTGCACCAGTTCGTGGACGACAAGGTGCTGGTGGAGAAAGGGCTGCGGAACTACTGGGGATACAACACGCTCAACTACTTCAGCCCGGAACCACGGTATTCCTCTGCCGGGGACAGCGGGTTGCAGGCCGCCGAATTCAAGTCGATGGTGAAGGCGCTGCATCGCGTGGGGATTGAAGTTATCCTGGACGTGGTTTACAACCACACCGCCGAGGGCAATCACCTGGGCCCGATGTTGAGCTTCCGGGGCATCGATAATCCCACGTACTACAAGCTGGTTCCCGAGCAGCTTCGCTATTACATGGATCACACCGGCACGGGCAACAGCCTGAACGTGCGCCATCCACAGGTGCTGAAGCTCATCATGGACAGCCTGCGGTATTGGATCGTGGAAATGCACGTGGACGGCTTCCGTTTCGACCTGGCGGCGGCCCTGGCACGGGAACTTCACGACGTCGACCGGCTGGCGGCGTTCTTCGACATCATCCACCAGGACCCGATCATCTCGCAGGTCAAACTGATCGCCGAACCATGGGACGTGGGCAGCGGGGGCTACCAGGTGGGCAACTTCCCGGTGCTGTGGGCGGAATGGAACGGCAAGTACCGGGATACGGTGCGCCGCTACTGGAAAGGCGATGCGGGCCAACTCTCCGACCTGGCGTTCCGTTTGACGGGCAGCAGCGATCTGTATCAGAACGACGGACGCAAACCCTATGCCAGCATCAACTTCGTGGTGGCGCACGACGGCTTCACCCTGGCGGACCTGGTCAGCTACAACGAGAAGCACAATCAGGCCAATGGCGAGAACAACCAGGATGGGGCCAACGATAACGATTCCTGGAACATGGGCGTGGAAGGCCCGACCAGCGACCCCGCCATTCTTCGCGCAAGGGAGGTCCAGAAGCGGAACCTGCTGGCGACCCTGTTGCTATCTCAAGGCGTACCCATGCTGTGCGGCGGCGACGAGATCGGGCGCACCCAGCAGGGCAATAACAACGCCTACTGCCAGGACAATCCCATCAGCTGGTATGGCTGGGAGCTTGAGGAGCGGCAACTGAAACTGCTCGACTTCACCCGGCGGCTGATCCAGCTTCGGAGGGCGCATCCTAATCTGCGACGACGCAAGTTCTTCCAGGACCGGGCGGTTCTCCAGTCCTCCCTGAAAGACGTTGCCTGGTACACCAATACGGGCGAGGAGATGACGCAAGAGCAGTGGACTTCTGACTGGATGCGCAGCATTGCACTGCTATTCAACGGTAACACGCTCGAGCAGATGGATGACATGGGCCAGCCGGTCGTCGACGATTCCTTCCTTATCCTGTTGAACTCCTATCACGATTCCGTTACCTACACTTTGCCGCCTTCGCCCAAGGGACGTGGCTGGGCACTCCTGATGGACACCAGCGACTTGGAGAAACCATTCAAGAACAAGCGACTGGACAGCACAGTGGACGTCCAGGGCCGGTCGGTGGTGCTGTTAAAGGAACGGACAGCGCAAAGCGAGAGGTCTGCTTCCCAGGTCGAACCCACAGGGACTAAGAGCGGCGGCTCCATCTCCGCAGGAAGCTGCAGTCCGGGATGCGACGGAGAGAGTCAGGCAACCCGGCGAGCCCCGAAGCGGTTTCGGATGCCCAGCCGCTGATTGGCGCGGGCACAGGGGTTCCTCAGGCACCCTCCGAGGTTGAGGGAAGACAAGACGAAGAGCAGCCACCCGCATACCCGAAAAGTGGCAGAGAATAACCTGCCCAGAGGCAGCAATTGTGACGGCCGTCATTCTCATAACGGATGACCGCTGATAGTATGTTGCACCGCAAGCCGAACTCACACAGAAAGTGCCTGTCAGCGTTCAGCAGGCGATTGGACAAGATCGATGGCAACGAAGACGCCCGCGCAAATCGCTTCGAAACACAAGCCTCCGGAGGCAAACCTCGCCCTCTCGGTCATCTTCACCATTGTGGTGGTAGTCGTGGCGGTAGTGATTCTCAGAATCCCGCCTCTGCCTGGTTAGTGGGCCCAAAACTACGATCCGACCGGGCACTGGTGGCTGTCGACGCTGGTTGCGGCGCTGCCTGTCATAGTTCTCCTGGGAACATTGGCGATCTTTGAAGTGAAGGCGCATTACGCCGCGATCATGGGACTGGCCACGGCGTTGATCATCGCCATCTTCGGATTCCACATGCCGGCACGGATGGCCGGAGCCACCGCGGTGTACGGCGCCGCCTACGGACTATTTCCCATCGGCTGGATCGTGCTGAACGTGATCTTCATGTATCAGCTCACGGTGGAGTCGGGACGCTTCGAAGTCCTGCAGAACAGTCTGACGGGCATCACCCAGGACCGCCGCCTGCAATTGTTGCTGATCGCCTTCAGCTTCGGAGCTTTCTTCGAAGGCGCCGCCGGTTTCGGCACTCCCGTGGCGGTGACCGCAGCCCTGCTGATCGGACTCGGCTTCAAGCCGCTGCAAGCCTCTGGCTTGTCGCTGATCGCCAATACCGCCCCGGTCGCCTATGGAGCGTTGGGCACGCCGATCATCGCGCTGGCCAAAGTTACCGGCTTCAGTGAATTTACCCTGGGCGCCATGGCTGGGCGCATTCTGCCGTTCTTCTCGCTCATAGTTCCCTTCTGGCTCATTTGGGCGTTCGTAGGATTCGACGGCATGCTCGAGATTTGGCCGGCCATCCTGGTTGCGGGCGGCTCGTTCGCCATCACGCAATTCACGGTCTCGAACTATCACGGCCCCTACCTGGTGGATGTTGTTGCCGCAGTGGTTTCGATGATCTGTCTCATCGGCTTTCTGATGGTGTGGCATCCCAAACGGGTCTGGACTCTGGAAGGGGAAGAGAGCAAGTCCTCGCATCGCGCTAAGCACGGTCACAGTCGAGGCGAGGTGATACGCGCCTGGATTCCGTGGGCCATCCTCAGCGTGCTGGTTTTCGTGTGGGGCACTCAGACCGGCAAGACGTTCATGAATACGCCGGAAAAAGTGTTCACTTCGATGGCTAGTTGGAGTACGCCGCCCAGTAAGATCACGAACCCGCAATTTCCGGTTACCGGCCTCAACAATCTGGCCGAGCGTACACCGCCGGTGGTCCCCAAACCGACCAAGGAGGGCGCGGTATTCGGCCTGAACTGGCTGAGCGCAACCGGCACCAGCATCCTGATCGCGGGAGTCCTCTCGGGATTGGTAATGGGCATCAGTATTCCGCGAATCTTTGCGGTTTACTTCAAAACGCTGGTCAAGGTGCGCTACTCCCTGGTCACCATTGCCGCCATGATGGCCGTGGGCTTCATGACACGCTACGCGGGCCTAGATGCGACGATGGGCCTGGCCTTCGCGCGTACTGGGCACCTCTATCCCTTCTTCGGCACGCTCCTGGGCTGGCTCGGCGTAGCCCTGACCGGGTCGGATACATCGTCCAACGTCCTGTTTGGCAGTCTGCAAAAGATTTCAGCCCAGCAGGTAGGGGTGTCGCCGATTCTGATGTCCGCTGCCAACAGCACAGGCGGGGTGATGGGAAAGATGATCGACGCGCAGAGCATCGTGGTAGCCAGTACGGCTACGCAGTGGTACGGGCACGAGGGCGACATTCTCCGCTACGTGTTCTTCCATAGCATCGCGTTGGCGTGTCTCGTCGGAATATTGGTCTTCCTGATGGCCTACGTTCCGCCCTTCACGCATCTGGTTTTGCACTGACGAGCCGTGCGGAAGCCCTGCTTGTGCGGGTGGGGCTTTCGCTCAACCCTTCCGAAGAACGCGGTTTTGGCATCTGTAACACGTTCTTTTGACCAGAACCCCTTCCCTGAATACGTTCTTGAACCCAGAGGATCAATTCTGATGCGACGTCTACGCTGTTTCTTCCCATTAGTGTTCGTGGTGGTTCTGGTAAGAGCGCTCCCCGCGCAGCTTTCCGAAGCCGCCCGCTCGGCCGTTGCGATCGAGGCGTTCTACGAAGTCACACCCAACATCGTCTACGGGACGGCGAACGGCTACCAATTGAAGCTCGACGTCTATGCCCCTCCCAAAACCGCTGTGCCAGTTCCGGTGGTTATGGTCATCCATGGCGGGGGATGGATGGAAGGGAGTAAGGAGAGCCGCATCTTTGAGGGGCTGCCGTACATGGAGATGGGGTTTGCGGTGGTGAATGTGGAGTACAGGCTAGGCCACGTGTCGCTGGCGCCCGCCGCGGTTGAGGACTGCCTCTGCGCTCTGCATTGGATTGGCCGCAATGCCGCGAAGTATGGCTTCGACCTGAACAAGGTCATCGTGACCGGTGGCTCGGCCGGAGGCCACCTGGCGTTGACGACAGGAATGATCCCCGACTCCTCGGGGTTCGCAAATGAATGTGCCTCTGACGAGGATGAGGGATGGCGAGGGCCCTGGCCCAGCCCACGGCCGCAAGTCGCCGCCATAGTGAATTGGTTCGGCATTACCGATGTGGCGCAAATGCTGCAGGGACCCGGTATCCGTTCCTATGCGGTGAGCTGGTTTGGCAGTTTGCCCGATCGCGAGGAACTTGCGAAGAAGGTTTCGCCTCTCACCTATGTCCGCCCGGGCTTGCCGCCGATCATCACCATTCACGGCGACGCCGACCCGCTGGTTCCCTACACGGATGCTGTCCGCCTGCACGACGCACTTACCAAGGCGGGAGTACGCAACCAACTGGTCACCATTCCCGGAGGCAAGCACGGTGAGTTCACGGCCGATCAGTACCTGACGGCGCACACCGCAATCCGGGCCTTCCTGGCAGCTTCGGGCATAACGCCCGTCGCACATTAGGAAGCCTTCCCGCCTAGCTTCTCTTTGGCCAGGGGGCGAGCAAACGCATTGGTTGGATTGTGGCTGTTGATCTGCAGGACCTTGCGGTAATACTCCTGCGCCTGCTTCTGGTCGCCTGATTTCTCGTAGGCCTGAGCCAGCAGAACCAGGATGAACGGGTCGCGCTGATTGGCTTTCTGCAACTCGGCGATGGCAGTCCTGTAATCCCCGCATGGTTTCACGTTCACGGCCTGCCATCCCTTGGACCCTTTGACCACCCGGAACTGAACGGTCTGGCCTTCCGGCAAACTGCGGGCGCCACCCGTCTGAATCTCGGAATAGTGAACAAAAACGTCCTCGCCATTTTGGCGGGTGATGAAACCGAAGCCCTTCGCGTCATTAAACCACTTAATCGTTCCCTGTTCCATCGGGCTGACTATTCCTTCACAACCGGCGTACAAGGCCACGTACCCCACCAGGTACGGAACAAACTGCGCCTGTTCGGGATTGGTTCCCTTGTCGATGATCGCCTTGGCGGCGGCGACATGCTGTTGCGCCTCGACCTTTTGACCACGCCGGATGGCGACACGGGCCTGCGCATTCTCCCAGCGGAACGCCCACAGGTCCTTCTCGGCGTCGGTCATCTTCGGATTCTTCAGCGCGGTTTCATGTCCCGTCCGGTACCACTGGTAGGCGTTGTCCGGGTCACCGCATTCCAGGTAGATTCGGGCCAACTCGTCAGCAATACCGGCCGCTGCGGTGTAATCCTTTTTCGCCATTTGCAGGTCGAAAGCCTGCTGCTCGTACTTTGCTGCCGCAGGCGCGTTGCGCTGGAAGGCATAAGACACCGCCATCGTCCGCAGCGCCTGTCCTTTACGGTCGGGTGGAGCGATCGCGATCGCTTTCTGGATCTGGGCTTGCGCGGTGGGGTAGTCGCCTTTCAGGTCCAGCACCGAGCCCATGCCGAGGTAGGCCTCCCAAGCCTTTGGGTTTGTTTGCAGTGCACTTTTGTAGAAGGCGCTGGCCTCGTCCAGTTTGCCGTCTTCGACAAGCTTCTGTCCGGGAGCGAAGGGGTTCGGCGGATTAGCGTTCGGCGCAGACGGGACGCCGGCGGATTGAGCTGCTGAGCAGAGTGCAGAAGCCACCAGGATGAGGCAAACCAGGAACCGCAGTGATTTCATAGCGGGCGACATTATTGCACAGCCGCCAGCGAGACTGCTCGACAGCGCCGCGAAAGTGCAGCTTCGGTCAAATCTGCCGTCAGCGCGAGTTGACAGCCGTGTGCTGCAAATCACAGGCAGCGCGGCGCGCGGAGTCGTACACTATCGTAGATGTTTATCTGCTTCCTCTGAGCTTGATTCATGTAAAGGTGGCTTTCCTTATGGCAATCGGCAACTCGAAAAAAGGAATCATCGGAATTCTTACGGGCGGCGGGGACGTTCCCGGGCTGAACCCAGCGATCCGCGCAGTCACCATCCGGGCCCTGGGTGAAGGCTATAGCGTGATTGGCCTGCGTCGCGGATGGGCCAGTGTGATCGACATCGTTCGCGACAAGGACTATGACAACAGCAACAATTTTCAGCTACTCACAGAGGACATGGTCGATCGCGCCGGGAGAACGGGCGGCACCTTCCTGCACACCTCGCGTACCAATCCCAGCCGGGTCAGCAAAGACAGCGTTCCCGACCATCTGAAGAGCACCTTCACGGCGGAGAAGAACGACCTCACGCCGGAGGTGTTGAAGAACCTGGAGTGGCTGGGCATTGAGTACATGATTCCGATCGGCGGCGACGACACCCTGAGCTACGGCGTCCGCCTCCACCAGGAGGGCGTGAACGTGGTCGGCATTCCCAAGACCATGGACAATGACGTCCCGGGCACCGATTACTGCATCGGCTTCAGCACCTGCGTCACCCGCACCATCGAGATGACCAATCGGCTGCGCACCTCAGCCGGCTCTCATGAGCGTATCCTCGTGCTCGAGGTCTTCGGGCGTTATGCGGGATTCTCGGCCATGCTGCCGACCATGGCAGGAGCAGCCAACCGCTGCGTCATCCCGGAGTTCAAGTTCAACGTCGAGCGCCTGGCCGAGTTGCTGATCGCCGACCGGGCGAAGAACCCCAGCCGTTATTCCATCGTCTTAGTCTCGGAAGGCGCCATGATTGAAGGCGGAGAGATGGTCTTCGAGCACGAAACTACCGACGCTTTCGGCCACAAAAAGCTGGGCGGCATTGGCGATATCGTATCGGAGCAGGTGAAAGCGCTTTCGGCGAAGTTCAACAAGGGCAAGAAAGTCGACATCATCAACCAGAATCTTGGGTACCTGGTGCGCAGCGGCGATCCCGATGCCATCGACTCCATCGTGCCCATGGCTTATGGCAATCTGGCGCTTGACCTGATGCTCAGCAAGACCCACGGACGCCTGGTCGTGCTCAAGAACGGGCGGTACGACAACGTGCCGATCGAAACTGTGACTGCCAGCAAGAAGGTGGTCAACGTCAAGGAGCACTACAACACAGACCGCCTGCGGCCATACTATAAGAGTTTCGCGATGAAACCGCTGTTCATCATGACCAGCGACGCGGGCTAGTTGACGAATCCCGCTCCGAAGGGCTGAGGGCAACTCGGCCCTTCGGAGCAGCGACTTTCTCTCTCCGCCAGCCGCATAGAGGACAACGCGGTTATCCTGGCCGCGACCGCTTTGCCTCACGCTTTGTGTGAGCTCAATTCCGTTCTATACTCTGGTTACAGTTTCGGCCACCACTCGCACAAGGCACATCTTCAGACTGCAGGAAATGCGCATCAATTCGCTACAGAATCGGGCATTGCTCGGCGACAGCTACCTGCAGCGGTCTGAGGTGAGCCGCGGCATGCCAGTGTACCTGGTCATCGAGTCGACCAGCATCTGCAACCTCAAGTGCATCATGTGCCCGTATCCGTCAATGGGCCGGGTCAATGAAAACATGAGCATGACGGTCTACGAGAAGATCGTGGCCGAAGGCGCGGGTTTCGTGGAATTCATGTGGTTGCATTTCTTCGGCGAGCCGCTCATCAACAAAAATATCTATCGCATGATCGACATGGCCGAAGAAGCCGGCATTCGCACCGGTATCAGCACGAACGCCACCTTGATGGACGAGAAAGCGTGCCGGGCGATCCTGGATAGCAAGCTCTCGATCCTGCTGTTGTGCCTCGACGGCGCGACCAAGGAGACCTTCGAAGGTATTCGCCTGGGCGCACGTTTCGAGAAGGTAAGTGCGAACATTGCGCGCTTTGGCGAGATGAAGCGCGCCCGCAACAGCGATCTTAAGGTCGCGCTGCAGATGATCGACATGGACGCCAATCACAGCGAAAAGGATCTCTTCCTTAAGCAGTGGCGCGGCCACGGCTTCGACTCGGTCACGGTCAAGGACTTTCACGTTTGGGCAAACCAGGACGAGCAGTTGATCCAGATTACGCAATCCCAGCCGCCCACTCCGTCGGGGCTGTGCTACGAACCATGGATTGGCTTCACCGTCCTCGCCGATGGGACGGTAGTTCCCTGCTGCAACGATTACGGCGGCAAGATGCCACTGGGCGATCTCAAGACTCAGTCGCTGGCTGAGGTGTGGAATGGCGAGCCCATGCGAGATCTGCGCCGGCGTTTCCTTGGCGAGAAGCCCGACTTGGACGGCACGATCTGTGAAAAATGTCCCTACGCGACGTCGTCCCCATTGGAAGCCCAGACCGGGAGCGGACCGTTCGATCCGGTTCGCCAGCAATTCGGACTTTACCTGATGGGGGCCGAGCCGATGCCTCGCCTGGATTCCCCGGATCGGCAGTTAGTCGATATACGGGTGACTCCGCCGAACTCGGCAATCTCAGCCGGGCAGGCCTTCCCGTGCGAGGTCACGGTTCGCAATCATTCTCCATACACCATGAGCAGTTCTGGCGGCACGCCGGTGAATCTCAGCTATCACTGGGTCGAAATCGACGGACCTGGCGTTGTCCACGACGGCGAGCGCACCGCCCTGATGCCCGAGCTTTCGGCCAATGGCGAGCGCACTTACGATCTGCGCGTGGTCGCGCCAACAGGTCCGGGCGAATACGCTTTGCTGGTTACACTGGTGCAGGAACAGGTCGCATGGTTCGAAGAATGGGACCCGCGCAACGCAGCCCTCTGCATGGTGAGGGTCATAGCGAGCACCGGAACCGGTTCCCGTCTCTTCCGAAGCCGCCAGCTAAGCGGCTCTCCCGATACATCGCGCCGTACTGATCGTTGAATCTCCATTTGGGCCGAGGGTGGTGGTGGCCTTGGCCCTCTCCTTCCCGGCAAATGAAGCCGTAGGCCCGGGGTGCCGATGAAGCCAGTGTGCACCATACTGCGCGATTCCGACGGGCCGCAATCTTCCCGGTTGGGGCGGCAGAGATTCCACGGACTGCCCCGAGCCGTGCCTGCAGCCTTCGATGCAATCGGCGGAGGGTCTGGGGGAGCGCAGTCTGGTATCTGCTGCTTAGCTTGAGTTTCCCCGGCTGGTGCACAGGGCAGGTGCTACGGATCACTGAGGATGAAGGCAAGGGCGCGTTAATCCATCATCTCTCCCAGTTTATAAGCTGGCCGGCGGTGAGTCTCGGTCCGCAAACGCGGCCGTTCCTGATGTGTACTTTGAAAGCCTCCCGAGTGGCCTCGGACCTGCAAACGCTCGCCCAGTCGAAGCAGATCTCGGGACACCCAATCGAAGTCCAGGAGATTAATAGCCCAGCCCAGGCCCAGAAGTGCCAAGTCTTTTACATTGGCCATGTCAGTGAGTCAGACGGCGACCGCTATCTCGAATCGGTGCGTGACCGGGAAGTACTGACGGTCGGCGATCAGCCTGAGTTTTGTTTGCGGGGCGGCATTATTTGCCTGGTTTCCGACGCCGATCGGGTGCGCTTCGAGATCAATACCCATGCGATGGAGCGTGCCCACCTGAGCGCCAGTTCTCGACTGCTCCAACTCGCGAACCGCACCGAGGAGACACCGCAGGCCGGAGCCGCGAACTGAATGAGACGCTTCGACGACATGTCGGTTGCCCGCAAGCTGGTTGTCATCATCACCAGCGTCAGCGGGGTTTCGCTTGTGCTGGCATGCCTCTGGATGTTCACCTACGATCTGTACCGGTATCGTGTACACCAGATCGAGACAGTCTCCGTCCTGGCCGATGTGCTGGGACAGAACAGCACAGCGGCGCTGGCCTTCTCCGATCGGCGGGCTGCCATGGAGGTGCTTTCCACTTCCCGGTTCGATCCCAATGTCATCGGAGCCTGTCTCTATTTCGACGACGGATATCTATTCGCCAGCTACGTCCGGAGCAGGCAGCATCGCTGCCCGGATGGGATTCCGGCCGATGGTTTGCACGTCCTTCACCAGGAGCTGACGCTGGCCAAACCGGTGATGGCCGGCGAGGAACGGGTTGGCACGGTGCTGGTGCAGGCGCGACAGGCCGGCGTGCTGCCGCGCCTGTTCCAGTATGGACTGGTCACCGTGCTGGTACTGATCGCGTCGTCCATTGTGGCCTTTATCCTGGCTTCCAATCTACAGCGGGTGGTCACCTATCCCATACGCAGCCTGCTGGCCATTGCCCGCAAGGTTTCGCGAACGGCCGATTACTCGCTGCGGGCCGAGGTGCTGACCCGCGATGAAGTCGGCGAACTGGTTTCCGGCTTCAACGAGATGCTGGGCCAGATCGAGCAGCGGGACCGGGCCCTGGAGCGACACAAGTGCAATCTGGAGTCCGAGGTCGCCGCGCGCACCATTGAGTTGCGCCAGTTGAATCGCGACCTGCTGGCAGCCAAGGAGGCCGCGGAAAGCGCCAGCCGGGCCAAGAGCGATTTTCTGGCCAACATGAGCCACGAGATTCGCACCCCGATGAATGGCGTGATCGGGATGCTGGAGTTGGCCCTGGACTCGGAGCTCACCCCGGAACAGCGCGAATACCTGCAACTGGCTAAGAGCTCGGCCGATTCCCTGCTGATCGTGATCAACGATGTTCTCGATTTCTCCAAGATCGAATCGGGAAAACTTGACCTGGAAGCGGTGGAGTTCGACCTGCACGAGGTGGTGAACGAAACCATCAAGAGCCTGGCGGTGCGAGCGCACCAGAAAAACCTGGAACTGGCCTACCGGCTGGATGCGCAAGTGCCGCACGTCACGGTAGGGGATCCTTACCGCCTGCGGCAGATCCTGGTCAACCTGGTGGGTAATGCCATCAAGTTCACTTCCGCCGGTGAAGTGGTTGTGGAGGGAACTTGCTCCGGCCGGCAGGAAGGTAACGTCACATTACACTTCAGCGTTCGCGACACCGGCATCGGCATCGAGTCCGACAAGGTGCAAACCATTTTTAGCGCGTTCTCCCAGGCCGACACCAGCACCACCCGGCAATACGGGGGGACCGGACTGGGCCTCTCCATCGCGTCACGCCTGGTGGAGTTGATGGGGGGCAGCATCTGGGTAGAGAGTCAGCCCGGAGAAGGCACCACTTTCTTCTTTAGCGTAAAGCTGGGCTGGGTTGAAGCATCCCGGGCCGTCTGCGATCACGAACGCACCTGAACTGAGCGGCCTGCGCATGCTGGTGGTGGACGACAATGCGACGAACCGCCGCATCCTCTCCGAACACATGAAGGGCTGGGACATCCGGTGCGATGCCGCCTTCAGCGGAGCCCAGGCGCTCATGCTGCTTCGTGCCTCGCTCGCCGACGGGGACCGTTACCGCGCCGTCGTGGTCGATTCCCAAATGCCCGAAATGGACGGCTTCACCCTGGTGCAGGCCATGCAGGGGGATGCCGATCTCAGTCATATGCCGGTCATGATGCTGACCTCGGCGGACCGCCGGGGAGACCTGGCGCGCTGTTGCGAGCTGGGCATCGAGTGTTACCTCACCAAGCCGGTACGACGCTCGGAACTGCTGCGCGCCCTCGATCTCCTGTTGTCAGGTCACCACCCCCATGGCGGGCGTGGCTTGATCACCCGCTCCCTCGTACATGGGACGCCGCGAACGTTGAAGATTCTGGTGGCGGAAGACAATGCGGTAAATCAGACGTTCCTTTGCCGGACGTTAGAGCGCATGGGGCACCGAACGCAAGCAGCGCTCAACGGCAAGGAAGCTTTGGCGATGATCCAAGCCGAGGCCTTCGACCTGGTGTTTATGGACGTGCAGATGCCCGAAATGGATGGGTTGGCGGCGACTCGCGCTATCCGCGAGTGGGAGGGCCACAGCAACACGCACGTTCCCATCATCGCCATGACCGCTCACGCCATGAAAGGCGATCGCGAGACCTGCCTGGCGGCCGGTATGGACGATTACCTGAGCAAGCCAGCCAAAATCGCCGACATTGAGCGGGTAACGCAACAGGTTTGCCGGCACACCGCAGAAACGCTTACTCCCGAACGTCAGGCAGATCCAGAGCCGGTATCCAAGCCGTCATGGGACCGGGAAGCGGCGCTGCAACGGGTGGGCGGCGATGAAGTGCTGCTGAACGAGCTGATTGAGGTTTTCTTCGAGCAGTTTCCCAAGCAATCGCATCGTCTGAACGACGCGATTGCACGCAACGATCTGGCGGCGGTACGCGATTTGGCCCACACCCTGAAAGGAAGCCTCGGGTACTTGTGCGCCAGCGATGCGGCCAAACTGGCGCAGCAGATCGAAAAGTCCAGCGAGATAGCAGACCAGGCATCCATGCGGGGATGGATCCAGTTGCTGCTGGCGCAAGTCCATGGACTGCGAGAAGTGATGAATCCCCCGGCCGGAGCCATGACCCATGGGCCTGACTACCAACCCGATTCCGTATCATGTTGAATCCCTTGCGTCCTCCGCGGTTCAGGAACCGAGGCATGTGCTGATAGCCGAGGATGATCCGGTTTACTGCCGTATTCTGCAGAGGTTGCTGGAGCGCGAGCGGTACGAGATCACCATCGCCGGCGACGGCATGGAGGCGTTGACGGCCGCCACCTCCCCGCCTTACCCTCGCTTGCTGGTGCTGGACTGGATGATGCCCAGCCTGCCGGGCCCGGAGGTCTGCCGCCGGCTGCGCGAGAGGAATTCAGACCGTTACCAGTACATCCTGCTACTGACCGGAAAAGACGCCAAAGCCGACATCGTCGCAGGACTGGAGGCGGGCGCAGATGATTACCTTACCAAACCCTTCAACTCGGGCGAATTGCTGGCCCGGGTGCAGGTCGGGATGCGGACCCTCCGGCTGCACGATGGTTTGCTGGCTGCCCAGGAACAATTGCGCTTTCATGCCACCCACGATTTTCTGACCTCACTTTGGAATCGGGTGGTCTTTGGCGATCTCTTTCGGGCGGAACTGGAACGCTCCCGCCGTGCCAACGTCCCTCTGGTGCTGCTGATGGTGGATATCGATCGCTTCAAGAGCATCAACGATTCGTACGGCCACGCGGCCGGGGACGAGGTGCTGCAGGAAGTGGCGCGGCGCTGGTCCGCGAACATCCGTCCTTACGATGTTCTGAGCCGCTTCGGGGGCGAAGAGTTCGTGGTGTGTGCCGCCGGACTCGACATGGAAGTTCCGTTGGAATACGCCGAGCGCTTGCGGACGGTTATCGCGACCCGCCCTGCCGAAACGACCTTCGGCAGCATCCCGGTGACGGTGAGCATTGGCATGACCGTCGCCGACCCTAACCGCAAGCCTTCACTGGAGGTGCTTCTGCATCGCGCCGACGCAGCCCTGTATCTCGCCAAGTCAAAGGGCCGGAACCGGGTCGAGGTCCTAGAAATGAAAACCTCGCCGTGAAAGCTAACCCCTTCAAGGCAACCGCGACCGGCAGCGCTGATTGACTGGCGCAAGCGCTATTTGCGAACGGAAAACCTGAAGATCGTTTCCGAGTGGAACTTCTGCCCAGGCTTCAATTCGGTGGAAGGAAAGCTTGGGTGGTTCGGTGAGTCGGGGAAATGCTGGGTCTCCAGGCACAGTCCATAGCGCTGCTTGTAGACTGCCCCTGCCTTGCCGGTCACCGTGCCGTCCAGGTGGTTCCCGGTGTAGAACTGCAACCCGGGCTGATCCGTAAGAACCGTCAGAACGCGCCCGCTCGTCGGCTCGTAGACCTCGGCTGCTTCGGCAAACTTTCCGCCAGCATCCAGGGCGAAGTTGTGGTCGTACCCCAAACCGAGCTTCAACTGCTCATTGTCATCGTTGATGCGCGTACCCACGGTTGTCATTTTCAGAAAATCGAACGGCGTTCCAGCCACTGCCGCCAGTTCGCCCGTGGGAATCAGGTTCTTGTCCACCGGCGTATAGCGATGCGCATTGATCTTGACCTGGTGATTGAGGATGTCTCCGTCGCCCTGGCCCTTCAGGTTGAAGTACGAATGGTTCGTCAGATTGAGCACGGTGTCGGCATCAGTCGTGGCCGTGTAGTCAATGTGCAACTCGCCCTTGCTCAGGGTGTAGCGAACCACAGTGGTAAGCGTGCCTGGGAAACCCTGGTCGCCATTCGGGCTGACAAGCGTGAATTCCACGCCGTCCTTGATCTGCTTGTCCTTCCATACCGCTTTATTGAAGCCGGTTACGCCGCCATGCAACGTGTTGTCGCCATCGTTCCTGGTGAGGGTGTATGTCTTGCCGTCCAGCTTGAAGGTTCCATTGGCGATGCGGTTGGCGTAGCGTCCGGCAATCACGCCGAAGTACGGGGTGTTTCCTTTTACGTATTCATCGAGTGTGTCGAATCCCAACGTGATGTCGGCGGCTTTGCCATTGCGGTCGGGCACTTTGATGGACTGAACGATGGCGCCGTAGGTCATGATCCGGACTTCGATCTGGCCATCCCTCAGCGTGTACAAATTGATCTCGGTTCCATCCGGCATCTTGCCGAAGGTTTGGCTGGTAACTTCGCAGGAGGAGGGGAACGTCATGGTTACGAGCACCAACAGAGAGAGCAGGATTTTCATGGCCTTCATAGTAATACGCGCAGCGAAATCCGGAGCCGCAAAGACCGCCCGCGCCACCAGGTGATCAACGAGATGAGGCGGCTGAGACTGTACCAGCGGCTCGCAGCCATGCCTCCAACTGCTGGTAGTCGACAACTCCAGCTTGCTGCTGCACCAGGCGGCCGGACGAGAAGACCGCGAAATTGGGGATGCCGCGCACGTGGTAGCGGGCCGCCAACTCGGGATAGCGCTCCGTATCCACCTTCAGCACGAGGGCATGCCCGGCCATGTCGGCTGCGGCTCGCGCCACTTCCGGCGCGGCCATTTTGCAGGGCCCGCACCACGCTGCCCAGAAATCGACCAGTACCGGCACGCGAGCCTCGCGGATGATCTCGTCGAACACCTCCGTGTCGGCTTCCATGGGCTGGCTCACCGGCGGCAGCGGAGCTTTGCACTGGCCACAATGACCGGTGTCGGCAAGATGCTTCGCGGGAGTTCGATTCTTGCGCCCGCACTTTGAACAGCTACGTATGAGCGGCATGGCTGCTCCGCAATTTCACATCCATTGCGCAAAGGTTAACATGAACGGATGGCATGGCGGTTTGGGGTGACTCCATAGTCCATCCCCACTCGCACCCTGCACGGCCCCACTCGATGCCGTCCGAATGAGCAAATGTTGGTTACACTTAATCCCAGCCCAGTAACACGCGAACGGTGCAGTGAACGACATCGGCGGTTCGGACCTACAGCTTCGTGCCTCTTGCGAGCCGGATGCCTGCTCGTGGCCATGGCGATAATGCTGTGCGCGCCAATCGTTGCCGCGTTAGCGCAGGCGCAGTCGGCCGATACCTCCGCGCAAAAGCAATCCTCATCCGATATGAATATGGAGATGGCCCACGACTCCATGCAGCACATGGATCATGGCGCAGACCGGTCCCTCAACTTCCTCATGACCGAATCGTCCGGCACGGCCTTTCAGCCGTCTGCCTGGCCCATGCCGATGCTGATGACCAGCGCCGGGAATTGGAGCCTGATGTGGATGGGACAAGCCTTCCTGGTAGATACGCAGCAAACCGGACCTCTCGGTGCTGACAAGTTGTACTCGGTGAACTGGGGCATGCTTAGCGCGATCCATCGCCTGTGGAGCGGCAATGTCATGCTGCGCACGATGCTTAGCCTGGAGCCCGCCACCATTACCGACAGGCGTTATCCTCTGCTCTTTCAGACCGGCGAGACCGCCTATGGGGAACCCATCACCAATGCCCAGCACCCGCACAACTTCGTCATGGAACTGAGCGTTCAGTATGCGCACCCGCTCGGCAGTCAGGCGGTGGGATACGTATACTACGCGGTCATGGGCGATATCGCTCTCGGGCCGGTGGCCTATCCTCATCGGGCATCGGCGATGGAGATCCCGCAGGCTACACTGGGGCATCACTGGGAAGACTCCACGCACATTCTCTCGAACGTGATCACCGCAGGTCTTTCGCTGAAGACGCTTCGCTTTGAGGCGTCGGGATTTCACGGGGCGGAGCCGGGTGAGAACCGGTGGACCATTCCCTTTGGGCCAATGGACTCGTATTCCGGGCGCATCAGCTTCACGCCAAGTTCACGCTGGGTCGCCCAAGTCTCCGCCGGACGCATGGCCCATCCCGAAGCACTCGAACCCGGAGACATCGTTCGCACCACAGCTTCCGTCGAGTACGTGATGCCGCGGCCGCAGGGCACATGGTGGGCAACTTCGCTGGTGTGGGGCCGCAATTGGAAGACGGCCCCCAAATACGGCACCGACGCGGTGCTGGCGGAAACCGTGGTTCCCTTCTCCGGCAAAAACTTCGTCACGGCGCGATACGAGTGGACGCAGAAAGATGAACTGTTCGGGCACGAGAATCAGGTCTTCGGTGGCACCACCGCGCGGGACGCCGTACCAGTCTTCAATGTTAATGCCTATACGGCCGGCTACACGCGCGATCTGGGAACGTTCTTCAACGTGGAGACGGGTCTAGGAGCGAATGTGACGGCTTACAGCATTCCCGACGCGATCAAGACTTACTATGGGGATCATCCGATGGGCTTCAATGTCTATTTACGGGTTAGGCTCAAAGAGAGCCGTTGAGCCTGCCCGTCATGCTTCACCCGGCACCCTCCCAGCGCAGCAGTGGCCGCCATTCCTGGCGAGACTGCCTTTACGCTAAAGTTTCAGGTTGACTTACTTATGCACTTCGCCAACAATAGCTGCGCCTTTGTCGTGCCTGCGACTCCTGATCTGTAAAGCCGGAAAACTGAATTCCGCGGAGTCGACGGGCAAAGGTCAATGCCTGTTCCCACCACACAACTGCAGTTCCTCCTCCGAGGGTGGAGTATCGGGCTCGGTTTCCAGTCTTCTAAAGTTTGACCGCACGAAAGGAGCGTCCCATGCGACGCAACGTCACTGGTTTGGTTCTGGCCTTCCCGAAGTTCTCCTACAGCAGATTTCTTCAACGCAAGGAACAAAAACTTCAAGGAATTTGCAGCGGGATGCTGGCGACGGCCCTCGCTACTTTCGCTGTGGTGTGCCTTGTTTCCTCTACCGCTTTTGCCGCTTGCACGCTGGGTGGGGCAACGACTTGGTCTCTGGGTGCTGACGGTGACTGGTACAACGCCGGGCACTGGAATCCCATGGTGATTCCCGACAGTTCCGGCACCAACGTCTGCATCACCGATGGCGCCAGCACGGTCACGCTGGACTCCAACACCGTCACCAGCATTGACAACCTTCAGCTTGCCAGTGGCAACACCCTGACAACCGGTCTCAACATTGATCTTTTCGTGTATGGGACGCAAATGATCAACGACGGCCAGTTCCTTGTGAACGGCGGCGGCGGCTACAACGCAATCTTGGGCTTCGAGAACAACGTGACGCTTTCGGGCGCGGGCGCGTTGACCATGACCGTCGCGGGTGGCGGCGGTAGTGCGTATATTCAGCAGCAGGTGGGCGGCGTAACCCTGACCAACCAAAGCACCATCCAGGGCACGGGCGTAATTGGCAATGGCGGTTTGACCCTGAACAACTCGGGAACGATCAACGCCAATGCGGTCGGCCAGGGGCTGTACCTCAACCCCTCAGGAGGGATCACCAACACCGGCTTGATGGAAGCCAGCAACGGCGGCGTACTGCAAATCAACGGTATCGTGGTGAACAATGGGGGCGGCAACATCACCGCCAACAGTGGCAGCTCGGTGCAGTTCTTTGGAAGTACCGCAATCCAGGGTGGAACGCTGACCAACAACGGTCTTTTCCTGGGTACGCTGGTCAACAGCATAGCGTCTCTGGACGGGAGCACCGGCGCCGGGGCGGTCACTATCAACGGCACTTATACCAGCGACACCAACAGCGACACCTACCTGCTAGGCACGATTAACAACAACAACAGTTTCCTGGTGAACGGCGGTGGCGGCTACAACGCGATTGTGTTGCTCGACAGCGCGAATGTGACCCTGCAAGGCGGCGGTACCGTGAATATGGTCGTCAACGGTGGCGGCGGCAGCGCTTACCTGCAACAGGCAGTAGGCGGCGTGACCCTGACCAATGTCGACAACACCATCCAGGGCGCGGGCGTTATTGGTAACGGCGGCTTGACGCTGGTGAACCAGGCGACCATCGACGCCAACTCTTCCGGACAAGGGCTGCTGCTCAACGGCTCCGGAGGAATTACCAACACCGGCCTGATGGAAGCCAGCAACGGCGGGACCTTGCAGATCGGCGGGATCACGGTCAACAACGCAGGCGGCAACATCACCGCCAACAATGGCAGCGCGGTGCAAATCTTCGGCAGCGCCGTGATCCAGGGCGGGACGCTGACCAACAACGGCAGTTTCTTCGGAACTCCAGCTAACCAGGTGGCATATCTGGATGGAAGCACCGGCGCTGGCGCGATCACCATTAACGGCACCTACACCAGCGATACCAACAGCGACACGTACTTGCTGGGCACGATCAACAACACCGGGTCCATCCAGGTGAACGGTGGGGGTGGCTACAACGTGATCCTTTTGCCCGACACCGCTAATGTTTCCTTGCAGGGCGGCGGTACCGTGAACATGGTCGTCAACGGCGGCGGCGGCAGTGCTTACATTGAACAGGCCGTGGGCGGCGTTACGCTGACCAACGCCGACAACACCATCCAGGGTGCGGGTGTCATCGGAAATGGCGGATTGACGCTGGCGAACCAGGCGACCATCAACGCCAACTCTTCCGGACAAGGGCTGTTGCTGAACGACTCGGGAGGAATTACCAACACGGGTCTGATGGAGGCCAGCAACGGCGGCGTCTTGCAGATCAGCGGTACCACGGTCAACAACGCTGGGGGCAACATCACGGCTAACGCCGGGAGCAACGTGCAAATCTATGGAAGCGCCGTGATCCAGGGCGGGACGCTGACTAACAACGGCAGCTTCTTCGGAACCCCGACGAACCAGGTCGCTTTCCTGGACGGCAGCACGGCCGCTGGGCCCACTAACCTCAATGGCACCTACACCAGCGACACCAATAGCGACACGTACCTGCTGGGCACGATCAACAATAACGGCACGATTCAGTTGAACGGCGGGAGTGGTTACAATGCGTTCCTGTTACTTGACACGGGCAACGTAAGGCTGCAAGGCGGCGGTACTGTAACCATGACCGTCAACGGCGGCGGGGGCAGCGCCTATATTGAGCAGGCAGTGGGTGGCGTGACCCTGACCAATGTCGATAACACCATAGTAGGTGCAGGCGTGATCGGCAATGGCGGCTTGGCGCTGTTGAATGAAGGCGTCATTCGCGCTAATTCCAACGGGCAAACACTGTTGCTTAACGCCTCAGGAGGGATTGAGAACGATTTAGTTATGGAGGCCAGCAACGGCGGGATTCTGCAGATCGACGGTATTACCGTCGCCAACAGTGCGATTATCCGGGCCAACAGCGGTAGCACGGTGCAAATATTTGGCAGTGCAGTAATCCAGGACGGACTACTGATTAACACAACCGGAGGGTGGTTAGGAACCCCGGTTAACTCGGTAGCTTATTTAGACGGGGCCTCCGGCTTCGGCGGAGGGAGAGTCACGATTTATGGTACCTATACCAGCGACACCAACAGCGACACCTATCTCCTCCACACCATCGACAACCTCGGCAACATCCAGTTGAATGGTGGCAGTGGCTACAACGCATTTCTGCTGCCCGAAACCAGCAACGTGACGTTAGAGGGTGGAGGCACGGTCACCCTGGCGAATCCCGGTGGCGGCGGTAATGCCATCATTGAGCAGCCGGTGGGCGGCGTAACCCTGGAGAACGTTGACAACACCATCCAGGGTGTGGGCATCATCGGCAACGGTGGATTGTCCGTGCAGAACGATCTTGGCGGAACAATCCTGGCTAACGTTTCAGGCCAGACCCTCTACCTCAACGGCAGCGGAACGATCACCGACAATGGCACGTTCCAGGTGAATCCCGGCTCCGCGTTGGTCGTCCAGAACGGGCCCTTCACCAACTTCGCTGGCAATACCCTGACGGGCGGTACGTACAACGTATACGGGCCGTCTACCCTGCAAATCTATGAGTTGGGCAGCACCGGCGGCGAAATCGTCAACAACGCGGCCACGATTCTGCTCGACGCCCCCAACTCCAACTTCGAAGACGCGGCGGGCAGGGATGCCCTGTCGAACCTCTCGATCAACACCCCGCTGGGCAGCTTCACCATTCAGAACGGCCGCAACTTCACCAGCCCCGGCGACTTCGCTAATGCCGGCGCGGTGAAGATCGGAGCTGGCAGCACTTTCACGACCGGCGGAGGAGGCAACTATACCCAGAGCGGAGGCGCCACCAGAGTTGATGGCGCCCTCGTAGCCGGAGGCGGTCAGGTGAACATCAACGGTGGCACGCTGCTGGGGAATGGTGGTGCAGTTACCGGCAATGTGACGATGGCAGGAATTCTTTCGCCCGGTGATGTGCCGAACAACGCCGGCGCGCTGACCGTCAACGGCGACTACACGCAAACCAGCAGTGGGGCCTTTCTGCTCGATATTGGCGGCCTTGCGGCCGGTACCCAGTTTGACTTCCTCAAGGTGAACGGTCAGGCGTTCCTCGACGGCACCCTGAACATCAATCTGGTCGATAGCTTCGTTCCAACCGTGGGCCAGACCTTCACCTTCCTGGTCACCGATCCTGGAGTATTCGGAGTGTTTGCCACCGTCAACGGCCTGAATATTGGAAATGGCGAATACTTCACGGTCATTTACAACCCCGACACTGTGGAGTTGGTAGTGAATGGTCAACAGCAGACTCCCGAACCCGGCACGTTCCTTCTGCTGGGCAGCGGATTGCTGAGCCTGTCGTACGGGGTACGCCGTCGCCTCATGAAGTAGTTCTAACTTCGTCTGGAACGCGGCCTGGCCGGGAGAGAGTCAGGCCGCTTTTGTGCCTGCGGCCGAGCAAATCGGTGCTGGAAGACCAGCCGATTCGGTGCTAGAAATTGTTTGGAAGTACCTTACGATTCGACAGGCCGGTAAACGCGGGCCACGGAGAACCTAGATGAAGCAGCGGTGGATTGAGATGTCGCTGTTGGTGTTCACCACGACGATCATGATGGCGGGGTGCGCTCCCAAGCCCACTGCCGTCACTTTCCAGACCCCCTACCAGGCCGTATTACTCAGTAACAATTCGGTTTATTACGGCAAGCTTACGGGCTTTGGCACGGCCAATCCGGTACTAACGGACGTCTACTACATCCTTTCCCAGACCGATCCGACGACCAAGCAGACCAAGAATATGTTGGTGAAGCGCGGCAAAGAGTTACATGGGCCCGACCGGATGTACCTGAATGCCAACAGTATCGTTTTCGTGGAACCGGTGGGGACCGATTCCAAGGTTGCGCAACTCATCAGCGAAGCCAGCAAGCAGTAGGCAGGGGAGGCTTGGCTGATCGTCCGGCCCCGTGGGTAGCACTATCGCTGAAAAGTAATGACAACGACTCTGCCATCGAGACGCGTTCGCACAGAAAGGACCGGGCGGAATCGGCCGCACTACGATCGTAGGGCACCGGCCTTGGAGGGGAACTCACCAGCACAGACGTCTAGATGTCGTAGTAGAGCTGGAACTCGTAGGGATGCGGACGCAGTCGCATGGCGTTCACTTCCTTTTCGCGCTTGTATTCGACGTAGGTATTCAGCATTTCCTCGGTGAACACGTCGCCTTTGAGCAGGAACTGGTAGTCGCGCTCCAAGGCATCGAGGGCGGCCTCCAGCGAGCCCGGCATTGAGGGCACTTTCGCCAACTCTTCCGGACCGAGATCGTAGATGTCTTTATCCAGTGGCTGACCGGGATCGAGTTTGTGCTCGATGCCGTCGAGTCCGGCCATCAGCATGGCAGCGAATCCGAGGTAGGGATTGCAACTGGGATCAGGTGGACGGAACTCCACGCGCTTCGCCTTGGGCGAGGCGGAATACATGGGAATGCGACAGGCGGCGGAGCGATTGCGCCGCGAGTACGCCAGGTTCACCGGAGCCTCGAATCCAGGCACCAGCCGCTTATAGGAGTTGGTCGTCGGCGCAATGATGGCGGACAGTGCCGGGCCGTGCTTGATCAGGCCGCCGATGTACCACAGCGCCAGTTGCGACAAGCCGGCATAACCATCGCCGGCGAAGAGCGGACTGCCGTCCTTCCACAGCGACTGATGGGTGTGCATGCCGCTGCCGTTGTCCTGGAAGAGCGGCTTAGGCATGAACGTCACCGTCTTGCCGTACTGGTTGGCGACGTTCTTCACCACGTACTTGTAGAGCATCATGGCGTCGGCCGAACGCAGCAGCGAGTCGTAACGCAGGTCGATCTCGGTCTGTCCGCCGGTGGCGACTTCGTGATGATGACACTCCACCTCGAGCCCGCAGCTCTGCATGGTGAGCGTCATCTCGGTGCGCAGGTCCTGGTAATGATCGGTCGGAGGGACCGGGAAGTAGCCTTCCTTGTAGCGCGGACGATAGCCCAGATTGTTCTCTACCCTGCCCGAGTTCCAGCGTCCCTCTTCGGCGTCGATGAAGTAATAGCCTTCGTGCTCGTTCTGGTCGAAGCGGATGTTGTCGAAGATGAAGAACTCGGCCTCGGCGCCGAAGTAGGCGGTGTCGGCAATACCCGTCGAGTTGAGATAGGTTTCGGCCTTCTTGGCGATGTAGCGTGGATCGCGGTCGTAGCGCTGCTTGGTCACCGGGTCAATGACCTCGCAGGTCATGACCAGCGTCGGCACTTCCGTGAACGGATCCAGCAGGCGCGTTGCCGCATCCGGGACGAGGAGCATGTCGCTCTCATGGATCGCCGCCCAACCACGGATGGAGGAGCCGTCCATGCCGAAGCCGTCTTCAAACGAGGACTCGCTCAACTGCCCGATGGGAAACGAAACGTGGTGCCACAGACCCGGCAGGTCGGTAAAGCGAAGATCGAGCATCTGGACGTTGTTCTGTTTGGCAAACTCCAGGACAGACTTGGGGTCGGGTTTGTGATTGGGCATGGTTTCCTTGTAGTTGGTGAAGGCCAGAATACGATGCGGACTGCGACCTCCCCCATTGATAGTTTTTATCGCAGCATAATCGAGGTTTATGTGGCGGCCCAAAACGATCGTGATGACGAACGGGCCTTGTCACCGTAGAATGAGTTGCTAAGCGACAATTTGGGATCGGTTACCGCGCCGTAGGATGAGCAGCAGCAGAGGCGGTTCCTTCGGCTTAGGTGAATCTAACCGAGCCAACCTTCCGAGCCCGGTGTCGTGCGTAGCCGCATTTGAGAGCGAACAGCTCCTTTTATGGATTTCGATCAACTGGAGACATTTCTGGAGGTCGCGCGGCTGAGCAGTTTTTCGCGCGCTGCGGAGCGACGCTTTCGCACGCAGCCTGCCATCTCGTCGCAGATTCGCTCCCTGGAAGAGGAAGTTGGCGCCAAACTGCTCGACCGCAGCGGTGGGCGCGTTGCAGTTACTGCCACCGGAAAAGTCTTTCAGAAATGGGCTGAGGACACGCTGGAACAGCGGCGGGTGATGATGCTGACGATCGCGGAGATGCATCGCATCCCGCGCGGCGAAATTGTGGTTTCGGCCAATGAAGGCACCTGCCTGCACATCCTTCCGGAAGTCTTCGCCGAGTTCAAGCGCCAGTATCCCGTGGTGGCGGTAAACGTGAAGCGTTCGGAGCACAACAAGATTCTTGAGGCGATCATCGACAACTCATGCGATTTCGGCGTAGTTTCGCTGCCCATCAAGGACAAGCGCTACACCGTGGTGCCAATCCATCGTGACGAACTGGTGGTGATCACCGCCCCGAAGCATCCACTGGCCGGCAAAGGCAAGGCCACGCTGGCCGAGGTGGCGGAGTTCCCTCTGCTGCTGCCGAAGGTGGGCCGAACCCGCGACGGACTGGAGACGCTATTTCACGAACGCCGCCTGAAGCCCACGGTGTCGATGGAACTGGATTCGAGCGAGTTGTTGAAGCGCTTCGTCGCCGCCGATGTCGGTATCGGCTTCATCCCACGCTCCAATGTGGCCGAAGATCTAAAGGCCAGAACTCTCGCCGCAGTCACCCTTAGCGATACCACAATTCAGAGGGATCTCGCCCTGGTCTTCCGCAAGGACAAGGCGCTCAGCCGGGCGGCCCTGGCGTTCATCGAGATCGCCGTCAAGCTGAAGACGCCGTTGGCCGCTGCTGGCGCCCGCTAGGATTACCCCTTCCGCCGACGTTCACACAACTTTCACACGCAGAATTTCGCTGTGTGTTATCTTCGGATTCTTGATATCTACCTCCCGCTGGAGGGCCTAAGCATTGGCCAAAGACATGGTTCCTAAGCGCATTTTCCTCACCAAGGGTGTAGGAAAGCACAAGGAACGCCTGACCTCATTCGAGCTTGCGTTGCGTGACGCAGGCATTGCCGCACAAAATCTCGTTCGCGTCTCCTCCATCTTTCCGCCACACTGCAAACTTATCCCGCGCAAGGACGGACTGAAGTACCTCTCTCCTGGTGAAGTGGTGTTTGCCGTGGTGGCGGAAAATTCGACTCGCGAACCACACCGGTTGGTGGCTTCCAGCATCGGATTGGCGATTCCAGCCGATCGCAGCACATACGGTTACCTGAGCGAGCATCACTCGTTTGGCGAAAAGGAAGACCTGGCGGGCGATTACGCTGAGGAGCTTGCCGCCGAAATGCTGGCGACCACCCTCGACGTTGAATTCGACGCCGACAAGTCTTGGGACGAAAAAAAGGAAGTCTATCGGCTCTCGAACAAAATTGTGCGCACGGCGAATATTACGCAGACCGCCGTCGGCGACAAACGCGGCCTGTGGACGACCGTGATCGCGGCGGCCATTCTGATCTTCGATTAACTTACTGCCTCAAAGAAAAAAGGCGCGATCACCTCGCGCCTTTTTGTTGAGAAGCTGTCGAGTTGCCTATTTCTTGGGGGACAGGATGATCTCCCGGCCAAGTCGATTTCCCAGGATCTCGCGCCACGATGCGCGTTCCTGGTATCCCGCCAGCGTCTTCTGATCATTGGTGTCGAGCGCCTTGTTGGCGACTTCTTCTTCCTTCTCCTGATTGGCTTCCATGGTTGCCAAGTCTTTGTACTCGGTTGCCAGGATGAGGTCGAAATCGCTGGTGCTGTGTGACTCGGTGGCAATAACCGTGTAATCCAGGATCAAGCCGGCCTTCTTGAGCGCCTCCTGTTCGGTCTTCCAATCTGTGGCTACATAGTTCATGTACTTCAATTCATAGCCAGTCTTTATCTTGATGAAAGACATACTCCAGACACCGCCATCGTGGAACGGGCGAACGGGCACCTGTGCAAGTACGTTCGATGGCAGCAGCATCGCGGCAAAAGCAACAACGGTGAACCAACGGGCAATTCTGTTCATGCTTGTTTCCACCCTTCTTGAAACGAGATTGAATTAGCGGGCCCTCAACAACCTGCATGTCTGACACGGGTCGGCTATGCAGTCTTTCTGTTCGGCGCAGACATTTTCGTCCCGCGCTGCAGGAAAGCGAATCGTCAAGCTGCCAGAATGCGGACAGCGAGACAAGAAAAATGCTCGTTGGAATAACCTGAAAGATAGGTTGTCAGCGAGGGGACTGTACTACGAACGCGTGCTGGTTACAAGCTGCACTTCCCGGCGGCGCGACTGGCTCACGTTGGTGCCAGCGTTCCAGCACGATCGCATGAACCAGCTCGACACGGAGTTCCCTGGCAATCGCTCTGCTGAGCCGACCCGGCGCTACCGTTGGTAAATCTTGGGCTCGGGACCCTTCTCCAAGGTCTCACGATTCCAGATCAGGCCCTCGCGAGAGTAGTTGGCCATCTCGAAATCCTGGGTGAGTTCCAAGGCATCGACCGGGCAGGCATCCTCGCAAAGGCCGCAGAACATGCAGCGGCTGAGGTCGTAGGTGAACTCGGTCAGTTCCTTGCGCCGGGTCTTCTCGTTGCGCTCGGAGCCGACGACGATCAAGTGCTCGGGACAGGCCAGGGCACAAAGATCGCAGGCGATGCAGAGGGTTTCATCCGTCTCGGGATTGACGTTGAGGCGAGGCGCGCCCCGAAAGCGCTCAGCAATCATGGGCCGCTGCAGCGGATACTGCTCGGTGTAAGTCTGCTTTGGGTCCTGGTTGCGAAACGTGACTTTCAGTCCCTTGAACAGATCCGTCATCAGCATTTTACGAACGAAGTGTCTCATCCTCACCCTCGCGATGGCTGCAGTTTAGCATGTGCGGCACAGGCGGGTCACGGCCAGCTCGGTGCGTGAGTGCGGCGCTACTTTATGTGGGACTGTTCAGTCTGGTTCGCGACGGCGGGCCGGCTTGGCTTACAATCGCAGCAAGCCATGCGCATAGGACTAACGACCTGCACTGTACTGCTGCTGAGTGCGCTGATTACGGCACAGGTCCCGGACAATTCCGTCGGGGGAGTGCAGACAACACCGCCTGCGGCGACGGCCGGCACAGATTCATCATCGCCTTCATCATCGCCCGGCGTATCATCTGTCGCGCAGCCTTTAACCCAGCCGATCGCAGACAACTCCCATGCTGGCCTGGTAGAAACAGTGGTGCTTCCACAGGAGTCGTCCAAGGACCTGGCGGAGGCGAAGCGCGAGTTCGCAGCCGGGGTCAAGCTGAAGGATTCCGGCAAGCTGGAGGCAGCGCTCGACAGGTTCGAGCAGGCTGCCAAGCTAAACCCGCGCAGCGTGGACTACGTTACAGCCCGCGAGGTCACGCGCCAGGAACTGGTCATGGCAGCGCTCGATCGCGGCAACCGGGCGATGCTACAGCAGAAGGAAGTCGTTGCCATGGCGGAGTTTCGCCGCGCGCTCGAATACGACCCCAACAACGATTTTGCGCGGCAGCGCCTCGGCGAGTCGATGGCGGGCGACATCCAGGCCGCGAACCCGGCCCTGCGGGTAGCGGAGAAATCCGAAGAGATCGTGCTGCAACCGGCGGCTGCGGCCCATGACTTCCATTACCGCGGCGATGCCAAGACCCTGCTCACCCAGATCGCACAGGCATACGGCGTGAGCGCGCTGTTCGACGATTCGGTGCCGCCGCGCAGAGTTCGCTTCGACATCGAGGAAGCCAATTTCGCGACGGCGATGGAGGCGGCCACCCGCGTGACCAAAACGTTCTGGATCACGCTGTCGGCGAACCAGATGTATTTCCTGACAGACACGATAGAGAACCGGCGCAACTTCGAGCGCATGTCGATCCGGACTTTCTACCTCAGCGACCTGGTGACACCGCAGGAACTGGTGGAGGTGGTGAATATCCTGCGTGTGGTGCTCGACCTGCGTTTCGTGGTGCAGGACAATGCGGAGTCGACCATAACCATCCGAGCCCCGCAGACCCTGTTGGATGCAGCGGCGCAACTGCTGGGAAACATGGTAGCGGCGCGGCCCGAGGTGGTGCTTGATATCAATGCCTTCGAGATCAGCCACAGCTTCCTTCGCCAGTTGGGAACCGCCCTCCCCACCCAATTCACGCTTTTCAACATCAGTCCCCAGTTGATTGCGGGGTTGGGAGCGGGCGCGCAGAACCTGATCAACCAGTTGATTGCCTCGGGCGGCATCAACCAGGCAAACTCGCAGGCCATCCAGGCACTGCTGGCGCAGTTGCAGCAGAGCACACAGAATCCGATCCTGCAGAACCCGTTTGCCACCTTTGGCGGTGGGCTAACGCTGATGGGATTGAGCGCCGGGGGCACGGGCGCAACCGTCAACTTCAACCTGAATACATCCGACGTGCGCATCCTGGAGCACGTTACGCTGCGCACCACCCAGAATAGCGCCGCGACCATGAAGATCGGGGAACGTTATCCCATCGTGAACGCCACCTTCGCGCCGATCTACAACTCCGGGGCGATTGCCAGCGTGCTGTCCAACCAGTCGTACATCGCGCCGTTTCCGTCGTTCAACTTCGAGGACCTGGGGTTGACGTTGAAGGCGACACCCGTCATACACGCCGATAAAGACGTTACCCTGAAAGTGGAGTTGCAGTTCCGCTCGCTGGGGGCTTCCACGGTGAACGGCATCCCCATCATCAACAACCGCGAATATTCCGGAACCATCACCGCGAAGGACGGCGAATCGAGCGTCGTCGCCGGGATGATTTCCACTGCCGACTCGCGCAATCTCATGGGATATCCGTTCTTGAGCCGCGTCCCCGGGCTGACGTACGGATTTTCCGAGCACGACAAGAACCTCAACGACGATGAAGTGCTGATCGTCATCAGTCCACGCATCATGCGCAGGCCCAGCCAGGAAGCGATCGCGATATCGTTGCCGTCAGGACATTGAAGCTCGACCTTTTGGAAGGCGGGCCGAGTTTCGCGGGCAGAGATAAGGCAAGGGCACGCTTGTAACCACCTGACCTCTCACAGCAAACTATACGCGGGGCCAATTACTGGGGCGGATGGGCGATGTCGTAATCCACCATCGCCTTTATCATCTCGTAGGGCGAATTGGTGAAATTCTGCACCTTGCGTCCGTTGATGAAGAACGTGGGCGTGCTGTTGACGTTCAGCTTCTCGCCCAGGGCAATGATTCGCGCACGCGCTTCTCGGTTTCCGGCTTGGCGACACAGGCGCTCGACCGCCGCGGGATCGCCGCCCGGCCTCCTTCACGTAGTCTTTCAGCGACTGTGCCGCATTCTGCTCGTTGATCTCGCCCTGGTGATCGTAGATGGTGGCGATGAACTTCCAGATCGTCTCGTTGTTCTGCTGTGCCAAGACAGTCGACGTACTTGGCCCCGAGCAGCGCCCATTTGTGAATCTGTCTCCAGCGGAAAGTTCTGGAAGATCAGCTTCGCCTTGGGTTCTTCGCTCATCAGCTTGTTCAGATTTTCCTGCGCCTTCTTGCAGGCCGGACACTCCAGGTCGCCGAACTCGACGATGGTCACAGCGGCATCGGTCGGACCCTGCACCGGACCAGTTCGCGGTCTTCAAGTCGGCGCGTGCGGGAGCAAATGGATCGGCGCCGAACGGGCACCAGGTCACCGGAAAAAGCGTAGTGCTCGTCGGGCGTGACATAGATGCGCTGCACCGCCTGTCCTTCCGGCGTGTTGAACACCACGGTGACCTCCGCAATGCCTGGCGCCTCCGAGGGCTTGATGCTCGACCACCTTCCAGGTCAGGTTCTGGTTCCAGCCGAACATATGCTTCAGAAACTCAGTTGACGGTGGCTTCGCTGGGAAGCTTGGCACTGGCAGATGCGGCGCGAGTTTCGGCCGCCTTGTTTGAGGATGGCTTCTGGGCCGTCAGGTGCATGCTGGTGAACGCAAGGCCAGCGACTAGAACTGCGCGCAAGCAACGGATCATTACTTTCATTCTATGTCAGGGCTTTGGGACTTCATACTTCGGTACTTTCTGAACTCTAGATACTTACACATCTAATTTCGCGGCGATCGGATATCGCCGGCCGAAGCCGAACGCTTTCTCGGAAATCTTCAGGCCGGGCGCAGCCTGCTGCCGCTTGTACTCGCTGCGGTCGACCATGCGAGCGACCTTGCGTACCAGTTGCGGATCGTAACCGTGCTCTGTCGGCAATCTGCTGCGGCGAGTGATTGTTCTCCACGTAGTCGACCAGGACGGTGTCCAGTATCTCGTACGGCGGAAGCGAGTCGCTGTCCTTCTGGTCGGGACGCAACTCGGCCGACGGCGGCTTCTCGATGGTCGACTCCGGAATGCGCTCAGCCATTGCGAGTTGACGTAGTGCGCCAGCCGGTACACCAGCGTCTTGGGCACATCGGAAATCACCGCCAGGCCGCCGCACATGTCGCCGTAGAGCGTGCAGTAGCCGACTCCCAGTTCCGACTTGTTGCCGGTGGTCAGCACCATGCGAGCCGAACTTGTTCGACAGCGCCATCAGCAGCGAGCCGCGAATGCGCGCCTGAATATTCTCTTCCGTCACGTCGGGGGCGCGGTTCCCGAATACCGGCTTCAGTCCCTGCAGGTAGGCAGTCGAAGATGTCGTCGATGCGGATCAGCTCGCAGCTGAATGCCGAGGTTCTGCGCCAGCGCGATGCGCGTCGTCAATGCTGCCTTGCGACGAATACGGACCCGGCATGGCGACGCCCATGACGTTCTCCGCACCCAGAGCGTCGACCGCGATGCAGGCGGTGAGCGCCGAATCGATGCCGCCGCTGAGGCCGAGCACGACGCTGCTTGAATCCGCACTTGCGCACGTAGTCGCGCGTGCCCAGCACCAGTGCGGCGTAGGCGCTGCCCTCTTCGCTTTCGTCGCGCTCGTGCATGTCGCCGGTAAGCGAGTCGGCGTCGAAGAAGATCAGGTCCTCCTCGAACGACTTGGCCTGCGCGATGACGCTGCCGTCGGGCCCGAGCACCAGGCTGGAGCCGTCGAAGACCAGGCTGTCGTTGCCGCCGACCTGGTTCACCAGCGCCACCGGCACGCTTGTACTGGCGCGCAATCGCGGCCAGCATGTCACGGCGCAGCTCGCGCTTGCAGCAGATAGAACGGGCGAGGCGGAGATGTTCAGCAGAACCTTGCCGCCGGCGCGCATCAGGTCTTCGACGGGATCGACGCCGTACAAGCGGCGGTCCCAGAAATTCTTGTCGTTCCAGGCGTCTTCGCAGATGGTGAGCGCCACCTGGTTGCCGGCGAGCGTGAACAGCTGCTGCGAGTCGGCGGGAGCGAAGTTGCGCATCTCGTCGAAGACGTCGTAGGTGGGCAACAGGCGCTTGGATTGGATGAATTCGATTTTGCCGTCGCGCAGCAGGGCCGCCGAGTTATGAACCGACTTGCCCGTGCCGCCGTTGGTCGGGCGTGACCAAACCGCAGATAACGGCGATGCCTTCGGTCTGGCGGGCGATCTGCTCGGCAGTTTCGCGATTGCGCGCGACGAACCAGGGACGCTCGACCAGATCGCGCGGAGGATAGCCGCAGATCGAGAGCTCCGGAAAAAGCACGACCTCCGCGCCGGCGCCTGCGGCGCGCTGCGCATAGTCGATGATTTTTGCGGAATTGCCGGCGAAGTCGCCGATGGTGGTGTTGATCTGCCCGAGTGCGATCCTCACACCAATAGTGTAAAGGACTGGCCCGGTTGGTGTGTTACCCTCGCGCCTGGGAGGGCGCCTAAATGTCGAACTTTATCCAGGTCACGCCGTTCATGCACGTCGCCGACCTCGATCGGGCGATCACCTTTTTTACGGAAACGCTGGGATTTGAAACGTACTTCTTCGCGTCGCCAACTACGCCTATGTGGAACGCGAGAAGGTGGGCTTCCGTCTACTGGAGCAGACTGGTGAGGATGGAGCCCCTCCCGGCAATCGGCGCTTCGCCTATTACATCGATGTTCATGATGTGGATCGTCTGTACGCTGAACTCAGACCGAAGCTCGATGCTCTGCCTACGGGTGATGTCTACGGGCCCGTGGACCAGAGCTACGGTCAGCGGGAATTGCTGGTACTCGCGCCGGATGGAAACCTGATTGCTTTTGGGCAAGCAATCAGCAAACAGTGAGATGAACCCGCCGCTGCGCCAAACCAGCGGACAGCCCTATTTAGTGGGGTGGCGGCACGGTTCCGCCTGGCCCCGGAACCGGCATGCCAGTGGTGTCGGGATTCGGGGAGCCGTCGTTTGGTATCTGCTGGTCTTGAGGACGCGGCGTGCGATGCGTGGAATCATCCGGTTGGGGATATCCGACCTCTTCTCCCGGTCGCCGCAGCGTGGGAACGTAGGCCGGCTTGGGCGCGGGCTTCTGCTCCGCCACTTCGGTCTCCTTCGATGGCAGTTCGACTTCCCTCTCTGTCTTGACGATTTTCTGGCCATCGATACTCATGATTTCCAGACGGGAGACCTCGTCGCCTTTGAAGCGCACGAACTCGACTTCCTCCGGCGGAGTCCCATAGATCCACTCTTCGTAGTTCTGGCCCTGCTCGTCCTTGTCACGGATCTTGCGCGGCGCCTTCCCCTTGGCATAGACGACCATCTCTTTGTCCATGCCGACCAGGACTTGGTGATTCTTGATGGCCTCCTGCACCTTAGGGGGAAGCGTTTTCTCGTAGGCTTCGACTTGGGTCAACGCCTGGAAGTCGAAGACCGGCGCGAGCAGAGAGCGCACCTGGTCGCCGTTGAGTTCCGGGACGTACTTGTCGAACTCCAGGGTAACCGAAGTTCCATGGGCGTCGAGACTTTGCGGACTCACCGGGCCGGGCACATTGGTACCCGCGGTTCCTCCGCCGATCTGGATATGCTGATACCACTTCTGGCTTTTCTTGGGGCCGCCGTTGATCTCGACGATGATCTTGTTGTCCTTGATATCGACGTTGGAGATGACGCAGCGGTCGCCGGGACGCGCGGCGGGACCACTGTCCGCCACTTGCTGGGCAATTGCCATTTCGCTGGGGCTGACCACGCCATTCTTGATCTTAATTCCGGTCTTGCCCTGAGGCAGCGTGATCTTGGCGAAGACGCGCTCCGACTGCAGGCTGCGAATCACCAGCAAGCGGGTTTGCGAAGTCATTTTTTCGGCCGGCTGGGCCGCAGAGGTCTGGAGGAAGCGTTTGACTTGCGGAGGGCTGAGCGGTAGCGGGCGTGGAGGGCTTCACGTCTTTCGTGTCGCTGCCCCACGCAGCGGATCCGAACGCGGGCAGGGTCAGCAGCAGCACCGCCGAACCGAAAAACCGAAACCTTGGGCGAGTCATTGGAATACCCAGTTGCGATGATTATATGCCGATCCTGAGACACGAGGGCGCGTTAGTTTCGGATGCCAGGGAGACGGGGGGGATGCTCCGGTTCATTCGCTTCGCACAACAACACAGGATGAGCCAGCGAGGCGCCGAGCCGACGCAGTGGCCACCTCCAAATGACAAATAGTCCTGCAACTACCGCGGTCGCTCCAGTGATTCCGGCCTCGACGCCATAGCTGCCCCCGGTAAGCCATTTGGGACCCGTGGCAGTGCTCCGCACCACCACGTTGAAGATTCGCAACCCACTGACCGGTAGACCGAAGAGCAGCCCCAGAGCCATGTTCCATCCCAAGTGAATGCCCCACGGCAACCAGAGGGCACGGGTGCGCAGATAGGCGATAGAGAGCAGTACGCCGATGGCGACTGTATTAATTACCCCCCAAACGCTGGCGCCGGGATTCAACAGGTGGACCGATCCGAACAGAACGGAGAAGACGGCGATTGCGGCAAGTGGGCCAATGGCCTCCGCCAGCCGCTGGAAGGGGTAGCCGCGAAACATCAGCTCTTCGGCGAGCGAGCCGAGCAGGAGGACCAACAACACCACCAGTACACGCGGAAGGGTGCGCAAGTCGCTTCGGACCCTCAAGCTGATGTCAGCCCAGAGGAACACAGGCACAACCGCCAGCACTGTCATGGCAACGCCAAACAGACAGCCGCCGAAAAACTGACGCAGCCAGCCCACTCGTACCGGCAAACCGAGCGAACTGATTTGGTTGCTCTCCACCTGGTCGGCAACGGTCAGTAGCCAGAAGTAAAGGCCAAAGAGTAACAGGGCGAGCATGGTCCGGAAAACCAGTTCGAAGCGCAGCGTGTGCTCGCCTTCGAGGGTGTAAGCGACGTCTCCGCAGATCAGGTAAGCGGCCACCGAAAATGCGACCGCGAGGAAGAAGCTCCAGATCGGCTGCAGGCGTCCGTCGCTGGCGGTGAACATGGCTATGTGCTGGCGCTATTTTCGCGCGGCGCGGACCGGAAGCGCAGTCCCTCGCGGGCGACGTGGAAGTCGAGCGGCTGTCCACCATTGCTGCGAATGGCGTCTTGCACACGCTCCCGGCTTCCCTGTTCGACGAGCACGATGACGCAGCCTCCGCCACCGGCCCCGCAGACTTTGGCGGCGCGAGCGCCATGCTTGCGGGCCGCCGCAATGAGCTTGTCGATCAGCGGCGTCGTGATACCAGGGGCGTTGCTGCGACGCAGCTTCCACTCTTCACGCAGAAGACGCTCGACGTCATCCCATGACGCTGACTTTACAGCGCGGTGCATCTGCTGTGCGATTTGCGAAATCTGCTCGAAGTTGCGAATCACGCGCTTGTCGCCATTGATGTGTTGTTTGAAGACCTCCCAGTTATTGATGCCCGACTGGCGCGGCGCTCCGGTGTAAAACAGTACGAAGCGCTGGTTCATCGCATCGAGCGAGATCGGAACCGGCTCGCAGTGAACGCCGTCGGCGTCGAGGCGTATGGCGTTCACACCTCCGTACATGGCGGGATAGTAATCCTGGCATCCGGTGGGCACATGGATGAGCTGTGCCTCGACGTTCTGCGCGATCACGCGAATCTGCTCGATGTCGATGTCGCGGCCGGTGAACCGCGCCAGGGCCGCGCTGGTCGAGATCATCATGGCCGAAGAGCCCGAGATGCCGGCACCCGCAGGCGATTCGGAGTGCGTTTCCAGGGTAAAGCCATGCTTCGGCTGGAAGAAGCGGATGAGATACGCCGCGAGCGCATGCTGGTATTTTTTCGCGTGCAGCAGTTCATCAAGCGAGGCGAAGCGCTCCTCGCGTCCGGTGTCGTGCGACTTCAAGAAGATTTCGCGGCCACGCCGCGGCGTGATCCGGCAACTGGTGAGGATCGACAACGCCATGTTGACCGTGACCGCTCCGGGATGGAAGAGGTAGAGCGGCCAGATGTCGAGGGTCGATCCGGCGAGGTCGGCGCGGCACGGCGCCTGGGTGAAGATTTCGTCGGGACTCGAAGTAGGTGCGATAGGAGAAGTGGCGGACATAAATATTAAGACTCGGACCCGGATGAGATTTCCCTGCCGGCGGCCAGCACCTCGCTGATGACTTCCTCGAGATCGGCCTGCCGGCTGCGATGGTTTACCACGCAAACGCGTAGCGCAAATTGCTGGTTCACGGTGGCGTTCGATAAGAATACCCTGCCGCCGCGCACCAGACGGCGCAGGATCCACTGGTTCATCTCGTCGAGCGAGTACTTAACGGATTCCTTTCGCCGCGGTACATAACGGAAACAGACGGCACTGAGCGGCGCGGGCGCCAGCCGCTCAAGTTCCGGCTCGGCATCGACGCGGCTGGCAAAATAGCTGGCGCAATCAAGGTCGTTGCGAATGGCCTCGCGGAAATTTGCCAGCCCGTGATAGCGCAGTGAGAGCCAAAGCTTGAGGGCGCGGAATCTACGCGACAGCTCGATCGTTTCCTCGAAGAACATGAAGTTCTCCACCGGATTATCGAAGTACGACTTGGTGTAATCGGCGGTATGGGAGAAGGCGCGTTGCGCCCGGGCGGCCATGCGATACAGCAGGCAGCCGCAGTCGATGGGCTGATAGAGCCATTTATGTGGGTCCAGCGAGATGGAGTCAGCCTGCTCGATGCCGCGAAACTTTTCCGGCTCGGCGATGGCCGCGAGCGCGCCATAAGCGCCGTCGATGTGGAACCACGCTCCGAACTCATTGGCGATCGACGCCAGGATAAACAGCAGATCGATGCTGCCGGTGTTCACGGTGCCCGCCGATCCGACAACCGCGATGGGCGTAACGCCGGAGGCAACGTCGCGCTCGATGGCTTGGTGCAGCAGGTCGGTGCGAATACGGAAGTCATCGTCGCACGGGATCAGGCGGAGCTGGTCGCGGCCAATACCGAGCAAAGCCACCGCCTTGCCGATCGACATGTGTACTTCGGTGGAAGCGTAGACTGCGCCGATCTTCTTAACACCGGCCTCATTGGCAGGGAGTCTGGCTTCGCGCGCCATCGCCAGAGCCATCAGATTGGCCGACGAACCGCCTCCGGTAAGGGCTCCACTGAATCCGTCACAGCCGACCATTTCGGCCAACCAATGCACGACAATGCGCTCGATGGTCGCGCCAGAAGGTGACGAGCGCCAGGCGGTTACATTCTGATTCAAAACGCTGGCCAACAGATCGGCAGCCGCGGCTACCGGTTCTCCCGAACCGAGTACGTATCCGAAGAAACGGGGACCACCGGCGCGCGCGTTCTCGATCACCTTGCTGAGGTCGTTGAGCGCCGCCATGCCCATGCCGTGCTGCGGTACTCCGCTGGAGAACATGACCTGGGTCTCGGCTCCGCTGGTTGCCGGGAAGCTGGGCAGTTCGTCGAGCGAACTTAAATACGCCAGCGCCAATTGCGTGATGCGCTTGTAGATCAGTTGGTACTCGGCGTCAGAGAGAGTGAGCGGGTTCATGCGCGACGTCCGCGCTGATAAGGCGGGGACAGCCATTGTAGCGCGGAGCTCAGGGCGAGTCACAGCTCGCGATAGCTGATGAGTTCGATGCCGCGGCAGGCAAGCGCATTCCTTGCTTCGGGCGAGGTGAGCACCTGTAGTTCCCGCGTGCGCGACGCACGCAGGCGGGTTCGGACCATGTCGAGATCGGCGTCGTTATAGCCGGGATGGCAGACGAGTTCCCACGTGCCTTCCGGGATGTGGTCCGCTATAAAGGTGAACAGCTCGAGATCGAGCGCGCCGGTGACCAGCACGCCGAGCGAGCCATCGGGCGTGCGCAGGCCTTGCTCCTCCACCTCGCGCTGGAACTTGCGAGCGAAATTGCGCAGCACGCTCATCTCGGCGAAACGCTTCCAGAGTTTCAGGTCGCCCAACATGCGACTGAGCGGCAGGGGAAAGAGGCGTCCGAAGGGATTGCGGACCGCCGGAATTCCTTTCGCTTTCGCGGCCTTCAGCAATGGCCGCAGAACCGCGGGGAACATGTGGGCATGTTTGTGGGTGTCGAAGTGCGAGAGCTCGATTCCAGCAGACTGGATGCGATCCATCTGCACCCGGGCTTCGGTTTCGATTTCGGCGGGATTCAGCTTGCCGCGCAACGCGGCGACGGCGAAGTCGTTGAGTTGATCGCGCAGGCGGGCCGCTCCATTCTGCGTTGCCGATTGCAGCAGAGTCGGCACGCGCTCGGGCGGGGAGAGCGGTTCGCCGTCCAGCAGAACAACGTGGCATCCCACGCTGAAGCGTGCGTTGCGGGCAGCCAGAGTGCGCGCTGCGTCGATCGCATTATCGAACGCACGCGCGTTTGCCATCAGGGTGGCGGAGGTGACAATTCCCTGCTCGTGGCCTTCGACGATGGCCCGGTTGATGCCGGCTGTCATGCCAAAGTCGTCGGCGTTAACAATCAGCCTGCGCACGAGGCCAGTGTAGCAAGCGTGCCGGGCATTGCCGGCAGGTCACAAATCGCTACGGTTCCCGCCAGGTACGGAAAACCGGGAGTATACCAAGCGACAAGGCTGTGGCCGGATGTGGACCTCTGTAAAGTGATACAGTAGTTGAAGATGTAAGTGGTCATCCCCGGTGGCCGGGGGCTGGGACGTGAATCCTTTTCGTTCCTGACGAGTCTAATTAGAGTGACCGAAAGGAGCGTGGTCGATGGCAGGAAGTTCCCGAACGACATTCACCAAACGGCAGAAAGAACGTGCCCGCCAGGAAAGACAGGCGGAAAAGGCCCAGAAAAAGGCCCAACGCAAGCAGGAACCCAGTTCCATCCCCGAAGCTCCCGCGGAACTCGTGATCACGCATGATGAAGACGGCCAGCCACTTGGCTTTGACTTTCACGACTTTGGCAAGTAGGTTGCTGGTCTAGATTCCCTTTTGGCGCTATTCGCGAAGCTCGCCGATAGCGCTGTGGTATAGTCTTGGTAGACGCTTATTGCCACGGTTGATGTGGTGCGAACAGTCCGATCCTGAATTGATCTGATTACCCGCCTCTGCTGCTTCCGTAAAACTTAGCGCTCAACCTAAAACTCGAGCGGCATCAGCTGTATCTTCGCGACTCGCATCTCTGTATGCATATGCGCGAGTTGCCCCTCCTAGAAAGTACAAATCGATTGACACAATTTAGCGAAATGCCCCTCTCTGCTGGGCTCCAGCAGAAACTGGCGGCAGCACAGTTCACCACCCCCACTCCGGTACAGGAAATGGCCATCCCGCATGCGCTGGAAGGCAAAGACGTTCTGGCGACAGCCCAGACCGGCACCGGAAAAACCTTGGCGTTCCTGCTTCCCATCATGGAGAGGCTGGGAGCGCGGCCCGCGCCCGGCGTCAGGGCACTCATCCTCGTCCCGACGCGCGAGCTGGCGATGCAGGTTCAGGACCAATCTACGACGATCTCCGTTACGGCAAACTGCCGAAGACAGCATTGGTGATCGGCGGAATGGCGGAGCGGCCGCAGATTCAGGCCGTACGCTCGGGCGCCGGCGTGATCGTCGCCACTCCGGGACGTCTGGAAGACTACCTGAAGCGCAAGCTGGTCGACCTGAGCAAGGTCGAAATCCTGGTGCTGGACGAATCGGACCGCATGCTCGACATGGGCTTCTTGCCCTCGCTGCGCCGCATTGTTGGCGTACTTCCGCGTACCCGGCAAACGCTGTGCTTCTCGGCGACGCTGGAAGCCTCGGTCGCCGGACTGGTGAACGACTACATGCGCAACCCGGTGCGGGTCGCGCTGGGTTCGACCACCAAACCGGTGGAAAGCGTCGAACTGCATGCCTTCGAAATGCCGGCAGCAGAAAAGGCCGACGCTCTGCGCCGCCTTCTCTACAACGAGAAGGGACAGACCCTGATCTTCGCCCGCACCAAGCGCGGAACCGAGCGTCTGGCCAAGAACCTGGTGCGCGACGGCTTTTCGGCAGCGATGATTCATGGCGACCGTTCGCAGTCACAGCGCGTCAGCGCGCTGAGCGGCTTCGACGAAGGCCGCTACAAGGTCCTGGTCGCGACCGACGTTGCTTCGCGCGGCATCCACGTCGACAACGTGGCGCACGTGATCAACTACGACCTGCCCGATCTGGCGGAGGACTTCATTCACCGCGTGGGCCGCACCGGCCGCGCTGGATTGAAGGGACGCGCCTCGACCCTGGTTTCGGGGGCGGAGATCGGCGAGCTGCGGGCCATCGAACGCACCTTGAAGCTGAAGATCGCCCGCAAGCGGGTCGACGACTTCGAGACCGTGATGTCGAAGCCGCGCGTCGTGAAGAACACCCTGGACTCGCGCACGCTGTCGGCGCTGCCCGGCGAGGTGTTCTGCTAAGTCGAGCTTGATTGATCCCGTCCTTTGCGAGGAACCCAGCGCGAAGGCAAGCCGGATCTGAGTGGGTTCCAAGTTTTCGCAAACCAGCGAAAGAATGCGAGCCCCGAAGAGTTCTTCCCACCCTGAAAGTCGAACCTGGCAGATGGGATGGGAATAGGTCGCCAAGTCTCCGCCAACCAGCGGAAGAACAGGCACCCGCGAAGTTTTTCTCGGACGAGCGCCGAACCTGGCGCAAGAACTTGGAATCTCTCGTGATGACGGCCAGAGCGGCGTGAAAGCGCCGCTCTAGCTGTTTGTGTTGAATCGCTGCTTCAATCGAAGTTTCGGTGCTACTGGATCTCGATCACCGGGCCGGTTGCCGTCTTGACCTCGCTGACTCGGTCTACCACGTGGCGCGCAAACTTGAAAAGCGAGCGCGCATGCGGCGACTGATCGCCCTCGAGCACAATCGGCTGGCCGGTGTCGCCGCCCTTGCGGATGTCGGGGTCGAGTTCGATGCTGCCGAGAAAGGGCACGTTGAACTGCTGCGCCGTGCGTTCGCCACCGCCCTTGGAGAAGATGTCGATCTCTTTCTGGCAGTGCGGGCAGACGAAGAAGCTCATGTTCTCGACGATGCCGAGAATGTCCACCTTCACCTGCTTGAACATCTCGATGGCCTTGCGCGCGTCCTGCAGCGCAACGTCGCTGGGCGTGGTGACAACGACAGCGCCGGTTACCGGCACCGTCTGCACCAGCGAAATCACCACGTCGCCGGTGCCGGGAGGCAGGTCGATGATGAGATAGTCGAGCTGTCCCCACTCCACCTGTCCCAGAAACTGCTTGATGATGGAGTGCAGCATGGGACCGCGCCAGACCAGCGGCTTGTCGCCGGGGCTCAGGAAGCCAACCGAGATGACTTTCAGGCCGTAACGTTCCGGCGGCAGAATGCGGTCTTCGCCGACCACGCTGGGCGCGACGCTGGTTCCGAGCATCAATGGGACGTTAGGGCCGTACACGTCGGCGTCGAGCAGCCCGACTTTGAAGCCCATGCGCGCCAGCGCGATGGCGAGGTTCACGGCCAGAGTGGTCTTGCCAACGCCTCCCTTGCCTGATCCGACGGCGATGATGGAGTCCACTCCGGGAAGCGGTTGCGGTCCGGCAGGAGCCGGGCCGTGGGAATGCGTATGAGAGCTCACGAGCAAACACCTACCATGCTTGGAATGAGAGGCGCAAACCCTGATTATACGATGCGCGGCAGCTACTTCCGCTCGTAGCGGATTCTGAATTCCGGGGACCACTCGCCGTCTTTCTGCAGCAACACGGTAAACCAATACGCATCGTTGCCCTCGCGAACCAGCGTAGAACGAACCTGCCCGGTCCTACCATCCGGCTGTATGACCTCGAAATCCTGCTGAATCGTTTTGCCGTCGGGGTCAGGAGTCGAAGTGCCGATGGTCAGTTGCCCTTCCGAATTGGTGTAGTAGAAGCCGATCTTTTTAGTGGCCGGGTTATAGGCGTAGAAGCAGTAGGCAAAGCGGGACACACCTGTTACGATTCCTTAGATCAATGCTGCACGCTTGCAACATTCCGACTCACCTGCCTGGTACGAATCCTGTCCAAACTGTGCCCTGTCGTTGTTGTTGCCGGTCCTAAGGTCTCTCCGCTTCGCTTTCAACGGAAAACGTTCGCACTCGGTATACTTTTCCAATTCTGGAGAACCGCATGAAAATCGCAAATGACGTTACGGAACTCATTGGCCACACCCCGTTGGTGCGGCTGAACAAAGTTACCGCTGGAGCCCGAGCCACCGTGGTGGCCAAGCTGGAGAGCTTCAATCCGTGCGCCAGCGTGAAAGACCGCATCGGCGTGAGCATGATCGAGGAAGCCGAGCGCGCCGGCAAAATCAAGCCCGGACACACGGTGCTGATCGAGCCAACCAGCGGCAACACCGGCATCGGCCTGGCATTCGTCGCGGCGGTGAAGGGATACAAACTGATCCTCACCATGCCGGAGACCATGAGTACAGAGCGCCGAGTACTGCTGCGCGCCTTCGGAGCGGACATCGTGCTGACCCCCGGGCCTAAGGGTATGAAGGGTGCGATTTCGAAGGCGCAGGAGTTGCTGGAGAAGACGCCAAACGGCTACATGCTGCAGCAGTTCGATAATCCTGCCAATCCGAAGATTCACTTCGAGACGACGGGACCGGAGATTTGGGAAGACACTGACGGCAAGGTCGACATCCTGATCTCAGGCGTGGGCACCGGCGGCACCATTACCGGCGTGAGCGAGTACATCAAGCCGCGCAAGGCATCGTTCAAGGCCATCGCCGTGGAACCGGCGGAGAGTCCCGTGTTGTCAGGCGGCTCGCCATCGCCGCATAAGATCCAGGGAATCGGCGCGGGATTCGTGCCCAGCATTCTGCGCACCGACTACATCGACGAGGTGGTGAAGGTCTCGAGCGAGGACGCCATCACCATGGCGCGCCGGCTTTCGACCGAAGAAGGCTTGCTGATGGGGATCTCATCGGGCGCAGCGGTAGTCGCTGCGTTGGAGGTGGCGAAGCGCGAAGAGAATGCCGGGAAGCTGATCGTGGTGGTGCTGCCCTCGTTCGGCGAGCGCTATCTGAGCAGCGTTCTCTTCCAGCAACTGCGGGAAGAGGCCCTGGCGCTGCCTACCGAGCCGGTCTTGGTGTAGCCATGGCAACGTATTTCTCACTGATGCGCGAAGACATCGCTGCGGTGCTGGAACGCGATCCTGCGGCGACGTCAAAGCTGGAAGTGGTGCTGCTGTATTCGGGTCTGCACGCCTTGTGGTGGTACCGCTTCTATCACTGGCTGTGGACGCACGGCATGCGCTTTCCGGCGCGCGCGCTGTCACAGGTCGCACGCTGGCTTACGGGCATCGAGATCCATCCCGGAGCCCAGATCGGCCGCCGCTTCTTTATCGATCACGGCATGGGGGTGGTAATTGGTGAGACCACCATCGTTGGCGACGACGTGACCCTCTATCAGGGAGTCACGCTCGGGGGCACGGGCAAGGAGACCGGGAAGCGGCATCCCACGATATGCGACAACGTGGTAGTCGGGGCCGGGGCGAAGATTCTAGGCTCCATCACAGTCGGGGAAAACGTGCGTGTCGGGGCTGGCTCGGTGGTGCTGCGCGATGTGCCGGACAATTCGACGGTGGTCGGGGTTCCGGCGCACGTTGTCTTCCGCGAGGGCAAACGTGTGGTGATCACCGACCCCAAGCAGATCAACGACCCGCTCTCGGAGGCGCTGGCAGCCGTCGCTAATGAAGTAAAGACGCTTGCGGGGAGAGGTGCGGCAGCTGCAAGGACGAGACTCTGGCGTTGTGGGACACGACGGGTTGGAGCGGGCGCTGGAGATTGAGATCGAGTACCAGATCTGAAAATTGCGGTAACTGGTGACCGGTAACTGGTAGCTCACTACTAGGTGATGTGGGCGGCCTTGATGATCAGCGCGGCCAGCGCGGCACCGAGAAATGGTCCGAAGATCGGGATCGCAGCGTAGGCCCAGTCAGAACTTCCCTTCCCTGCGATGGGCCAGACGGCGTGAGCCACGCGCGGTCCGAAGTCGCGAGCAGGATTGATGGCGTAACCCGTGGTGCCTCCCAGCGAGAGGCCGATGGCCCATACCAGCATGGCGACAAAGTAGGGCGGTAGGCCAGCGGCCAGCCCATTGGGGGCGACGGCCTTTGATCCGATGGCCGCCACCACGATGATGAGCAACATGGTGCCGATGATCTCGCAGAAGATGTTGCCCGCGTAATGGCGGATGGCGGGCGCGGTGCAGAAGGCTGCGAGTTTAGCTCCGGGGTCCTCCGTCAGCCTCCAGTGCGGCAGGAAGTAGAGCCAGACCAGCGTTGCGCCACAAAAAGCGCCTAAAAACTGCGCGATGGAATAGGGAATAACCTTGGCAAAGTTGCCGGAGGTGATAGCGAAGGCAAGCGTGACGGCGGGATTGATGTGAGCGTCGGAGCTGCCAAAGGCCACGGCGGTCAGGATCCCGCAAAGCACCGCGAAGGCCCATCCTGCGGTGATCACCATCCAGCCGGCATTCTCCGCCTTGGAGCGCTTCAGTACGACATTGGCGACCACGCCGTCTCCCAGCAGAATCAGCACCAGGGTTCCCGCGAACTCGCCCAACACCGGGGACGCCATCAGTCCGTTCCCTCCTCGACCCAGTCAAACGTGCGGCTGACGGCCTTCTTCCAGTTGCGATAGAGCCTTTGCCGCTCGCTGTCTGACATTGTGGGATTCCAAGTCTTGTCGATCGACCACTGCGAGCGGAGCTCTTCCGCGTCTTTGAAGAATCCGACTGCGAGTCCGGCGGCATACGCTGCGCCCAGCGCGGTGGTCTCCCTGATTGTGGGACGTACGACCGGCCGGCCCAGAATGTCGGCCTGAAACTGCATAAGCAGATCGTTGCCGGTCATGCCGCCATCGGCGCGGAGCACGTCGAGAGCGATGCCGGAGTCCTGCTCCATGGCTTCGACAACTTCGCGGGTCTGGAAGGCGGTGGCCTCAAGAACCGCACGTGCCAAGTGAGACTTATTGGCGTAAGCGGTCAAACCGGCGATAACGCCGCGCGCGTTGGACTTCCAGTACGGCGCAAACAGACCCGAGAATGCTGGGACGAAATAGACGCCACCGTTGTCCTCAACTTTGCGGGCAAGGGCTTCGATCTCCAGGCTAGTGGCAATCAGCCCCAGATTGTCACGCAGCCATTGCACCAGGGCGCCTGTCACGGCTATGCTGCCCTCGAGCGCGTAATGGGCGGGCTGCCCGCGGAGTTGGTAAGCGACGGTGGTTAGCAGGCCGTGCACAGACTTCACCGGCTTGGTCCCAGTGTTGAGCAGCAGGAAACATCCGGTGCCATAGGTGTTCTTGGCCTGTCCGGGCTGGAAGCAGGTTTGGCCCACGAGCGCGGCCTGCTGATCGCCGAGATCGCCGGCGATGGGGACGCCCTGCACGAGAGGAAACAATGCTTCACCATAAACTTCGCTACTGGACGCGATCCTGGGCAGCACCGCTTTTGGAACAGCAAAGGCAGCAAGAATGTCGTCATCCCAGCTCAGCGTGGTCAGGTTCAGCAGTTGGGTACGGCTGGCGTTGGTCACGTCGGTAACGTGGATGCCGCCATCGCGCGCACCGGTGAGCTTCCACATGAGGTAGGTGTCGATGTTGCCAAAGGCGAGTTCGCCGGATTCTGCGGCGGGGCGAGCGCCGGGAACGTTCTCGAGGATCCAGCGGATCTTCAGTCCGCTGAAATAGGTCGCGAGCGGAAGGCCGGTCTTTGCACGAAAACGGTCCTGGCCGCCATCGCGGGCGAAGTCAGCAACGTAGTCAGCAGTGCGGGTGTCCTGCCAGACGATGGCGTTGTACGCCGCCGCGCCTGTCTTGCGATTCCAGACAACCGTCGTCTCGCGCTGGTTGGTGATGCCGATGGCAGCGACGTCACTGGCAGCGAGCCTGCTCGTAACCATCGCTTCGGCGATGACCTCTTGGGTGCGGGTCCAGATCTCCTCCGGATCGTGCTCGACCCAGCCCGGCTGCGGATAGATTTGCCGGTGCTCTTTCTGGGCGACGCTGACGATCTTGCCGCGGCGATCGAAGATGATAAAGCGCGTGCTGGTGGTTCCCTGGTCGATCGCGCCAATGTAGTCGGGCATGGTTCGGTTTTCCGTGAACAGACTTTCTACGCCATGGAGGTGTCAGGCTCCAAGCCAATTCTTTGCATGGCGGAACAGATGCGGTTGACGTACCTCGATACCGCAGCCTGTTCGTCCGCGTGCGACCAGCCGAGGATAGGGGCCATCAGGCCAGCCGCCGCGGGTGCAGCCTCTATCGCAGCGCGCCAACTGAAGAACTGCAACCCTATGCGCCGCGCCAGCACATCCTCGAGGGTCATAGCCATCTCCTCTTGAACGGCGTAGACAACTTCGGCGCGGATGGGCGCAAGCCCGGCAACCAGCGGCAGCCACAGCTCAGGCCGGCCTTTTGCCAGAGCGCACGCTTCCGCTGCTTCCGCGCCAAACTTCTCGGCGAGGTGCTGGGCGGTTAGCGAGCTCATGCCATATTCTGCGACCAGCTTTTGCCAGAAATCCGGATGGTAGCCGTCCGACCCGGCAAGTTTGTAGGCTTGCGTTCGCGGCTCGCTCACTGCGATTTCCAGGCTGCGCTGCACGGCGTCGACACCATCCTGAGCCATGGCGCGGTAGGTCGTCCACTTCCCTCCCAGCACACTGATCAGCCCGCTGCGCGCATCGACCTCGACCTCGTGATCGCGAATCAGTCGCTTGGTGCTGCTTGCATCGGTCGATGCAACCAGGGGGCGCACGCCGGCGAAGGCGCTGACAATCTGATCACGCGAGTAGGGCTTGGAAAGATAGCGATTCAGTTGGCGCAGCAGGAAGTCGGCTTCGTCGCGCGTAACGGTCGATCTCGTCGTCGCCGCTGACTTCCGTATCGGTCGTGCCCACCAACAGTCGGCCCAGCCAGGGGATGGCGAAGATCACGCGGCCATCGTCGGTTTTCGGGACAAGGATAGCGTCGGTCATGGCCTCCGGCAGCGGCAACAGAATGTGGACGCCCTTACTGAGCCGCAATCGATTAGGAAGATCGGGATTCGCCATCTGCCGTACGTGGTCAGAGAAAGGGCCGGTAGCATTGACGAAGGCCCGGGCGCTGATGCTGAACTGAGTTCCTGCCAGGGAGTCCTGTACAAGTACTGCTGCGATCCGGGGGTTTTTGTCCAGGCCGATGACCCGCGCGTAGTTGATCGCTTCGCCACCAGCCGCAGCGAAGCTCTTGACCAGGGCCATAGCGAACCGCGCGTCGTCGAACTGGCCGTCGGCGTAGGCGATGGCACCGCGCAGGCCCTGCGTAGCGAGGAGCGGCGCCCGCTCAAGGCTCTGTTGCACCGAGTAATAGCGGCTGGGGAAAAGATTGCTGCCACCGGCGATCCAGTCGTAGAGCTTGATTCCCACACCGTAGTAAATGCTATCCCACAACGTATGACACGGTACGAGAAACTGCAGTGGATGGGCCAGGTACGGAGCATTGTCGAGCATAATGCGCCGTTCGTGCAGGGCGCGCTTCACCACGCGATACTGTCCTGGATCGCGATCGGCGACGGCTTCCTGCAGATAGCGGACGCCACCATGCACCAGCTTGGTCGAAGCACTCGACGTGGCGGAGGAAAAGTCGCCAGCTTCGAGCAGAACAGTTCGCAGACCACGCAACTGCGCGTCGAGCGCGCAGCCCGCACCGGTCGCGCCGCCGCCGATAACGCAGACGTCGAATTCGGTCCGGTGATGCGGCTGAGCGATTCGTGGCGGCGCCGCATGACGGTGGGAGCTACTCCCCGTGACGCGACTGGTAGAGCGCCCATGCCGCGAGGGTCTGCGCATCCTTGATTACGTTGTCGCGGACCATGGTGGCGAAGTCGGCGAGAGGTACCTTGTGAACCACGAGATCGTGTTCTTCGGTGTCGGGACGCTTCGCTCCATGGCTGAGTCCGGTGGCAAGAAAGGCGTGCATTCTCTGGTTGGAATAGCCCAGGGCGATCAGTATCTCGCCGAGATCCTCGAGGTCGGCGGCTTCGATTCCAGTTTCCGCCTGCAGTTCGTCGCGAGCGATCAGCGCGGGATCGAGGCCACTCTGTTCCAGACTTCCCTGGGGGAATTCCAGCGAACGCTGGCCGATGGCATAGCGAAATTGCTCGACCAGATAGATGTGGCCGTCTTCGATAGCTAAGATGATCGCACAGTCATGTTTTTCGACCACGCCGTAGATGCCGCGGTCTCCGTTGTCGCGCTCCACTTCGTCTTCGCGGACCCGCATCCACCGATTCTGGTAGACGACGCGCGAACTGAGTTGGCGAATGGACATTGCGCCAACAGTCTCTCACGTACGAAGCCGAAACGCTGCGACTCTATTCGCGAGTCGCTTTCTCCACCAGGTAGAGGAAGGAACGATAAACGTCGCCGGTAGCGCGCGTGAGGCCGATCTCGCAGGTGCGGCTGCTGGAGTAGCACTCGTCGGGCTGGGCAGCTTTAATCTGGATCGCTTCCAGGCGTGTGGCGGCTGCAGTGAGTTCCGGAAACAGGAATCCACGATCGCCGGCAAAGCCGCAACAGCCGGCATCGAGCGGAATCACAACTTCGCTGCTGCACGCTCGCGCAACCGCCTCGAGCTTGCCGCCAATGCCCATCTTGGTGACGGAACATACCGGGTGGAGCGCGACGGAGCGGGCCTTCGACCGCACTGACAGCTTGGGCAGCAACCGGTCGTGTACGAATTCGATCGAGTCGAGGATGGTGAGTTGGTCGAAGCGGCGCTGGTTTTCTTCCGTCAGCGAGGAGCGTGCCGTCTTGAACCCGTAAGTGCAAGGGCTGGTGTCGACGACGATCGGTAGCATTCCCTGCTCCGACCACTTCCACATGCGCTCGATGGCGTGGTTGACGGCGATGTCGTGAGCCTGGCCGAATCCCTTCGACGAAAACGGCGTTCCGCAGCACACACCCTCGACATTGTCGGGGATGTAGACGGGCACTCCAGCGCGCCGTGCCAACTCGACCATCACCTGCATCAGCGAGCGGTCCTGCTGCTCGCCCGGCAAGCGGCCCATAGTGCGCGAAATGCAAGATGGGAAGTACACGGCCTGCGCACCGGTGACAGGCGTCTTGGGAACGGCATCGGCGGCGTAAGGCGTGTCCGGCATCCAATTCGGAAGGCCGTCGCCGAGGAAGCTCCGCAGCAAGCCGGTCAGCGAGCGCATACCCCCGGCGCCCACCACGCTTTGCGTGGCGTGGGCCATGCGCAAGGCCCAGCGGATAGCGCGCTCCACTCGGGCAAAATTCTTTGCAATGCGAACCGCCCGCCGATGCGCGCTGGCCGACGCACGCAGATTGCGGAAGCGTTTGACCAGCTTGCCGGTGTCGATGCTGACGGGACACGCGGTGGCGCACAGGCCATCGGTGGCGCAGGTGTCGAGCGCCATGTAGGGGAATTCGCGATCCAGAGCGGCGTAGAGGTTCGCAGCGGCGGTTCCGGTGGCAGACTGTCCGGCCTGATTGCCATCGCGGGCCTGTTCCAGGCGGGCCATTTCGCGGCGCACGACGATGCGCTGGCGGGGCGTGAGTGACAACTCCCGGCTGGGACACTTCGACTCGCAATAGCCGCACTCGATGCACTTGTCGACTTCCTCTTCGACCGTCGGCAACTGCTTCAGGTTCTCGAGATGTGCCTGACGGTCGGCATTGATGATCACGCCGGGGTTCAGCAGTTTGTGCGGATCGGCAAGTTGTTTAAGCCTCCGCATGACCTCGTAGGCCTCGCCTCCCCACTCGGTCTCGACGAACGGCGCCATGTTGCGGCCGGTGCCGTGCTCCGCCTTGAGTGCCCCGTCATACCGCTTCACCACCAACTCGACTACGTCGTCGATGAAGCGGGCGTACTGATCGATGGCCGCCTGCTCGTTGAATCCCTGGGTGATGACGAAGTGCAGGTTGCCGTCCTTGGCGTGACCGAAGACGATGGCATTGCCATAGTCATGTTTCTGGAAGAGACGGGTGAGGTCGTTGGCCCCATCGGCCAGCGCCTCAACAGGAAAAGCAACATCCTCGATAATGACCGTGGTTCCCGATTTCCGTACCGAGCCGACTGAGGGAAACATGCCCGAGCGAATCTTCCAAAGCAAAGCCTGCTCGGCGGCGGCGTGGGTGAAGCACGCCGGTTCAAAGAGGCTCAGCCCGGCGACGGATTCACTGGCCACGCGCTCGAGCACAACGCGATCCGATTCCTGCGCCGATTGAAATTCGGCCAACAGTCCGGCAGCCCCGTCGGGCAGCGTACGGATTGAGGATGGAATTCCGGCCTGGTTCTCCACCGAACGCAACGAGGCGCGGTCCATGATTTCCAGCGCCTTCGCACCGGCTTGCCGAAGAGGCACAATCGACGCGGCCGCCGCATAGAGATCGGGAAACAGCAGCAACCCGGTGTACTTCACCGGCAGGTCAGGCACGGTGTCCAATACGGCTTCGGCAATGAAAGCCAGCGTACCTTCCGAGCCGATCAATACATGCTGGAAGATGTCGACAGCCCGGTCGAAATCCAGGAAGGCGTTAAGCGAGTAGCCGGTGGTGTTCTTGGAGCGGTACTTGCGGCGCACTCGGTCGCGCACTGCAGGGTCGGCTTCCAGCCGCGACTTCAACTCCAACACGCCACGCGCCAGGTCCGGCTCCAGCGCATGAAAACGTTCGTCCGCGTCGGGCTGTGCCGTGTCGATGACGGTTCCCGAAGGCAGCAAGAACCGCATCGAAGCCAGCGTGTGGTACGCGTTTTGGTCGACCCCGCAACACATTCCGCTGGAGTTGTTCGACAGAATGCCGCCGATGGTGCAGGTGGCAATCGACGCCGGATCGGGACCGATCTTGCTGCCATAGGGCACCAGCAACTGATTCGCACGCGCACCAATTACCCCCGGCTGGCAGCGAATCCTTTTCCCCGCATCTTCGACCTGCACGTCGCGCCAATGCCGCGCCACCTCAACCAGCAGGCCATCGGTGATCGATTGTCCCGAGAGGCTCGATCCGGCAGCGCGAAAGGTCATGGGGATCCCCGAGCGCTGGCTGAAGGCAAACAGCGCCTGCACCTCCTCTATGCTGCTGGCCTGCACCACGGCCTTCGGGATGAGGCGATAGAAACTTGCGTCCGAGGCGTACGCGATAAGGTCGATGGGACGGATGAGGATGCGTTCGCTGGCGATGACCGTGGATAACGACGCCTTGATCTGATCCGGGGTGATCGGCGAAGGTGCGAGTGTGGTAGTTGCCATGCTTATGCCCACAGACCAACCGGTGTAGCCAGTATTGGCGGCAAGGCCACAGGTTGGCGATTGGCCTTACGTTCGTCTCACAGTACGGCACGCGCCAATCGCTGCGGGCGGACTCATCTCACACTCTTCTGTGATTCACCGCACAATCCGGCCGTAGCCGTTGAGTGGTTGTCAGGGCCCCCTACTTGCCTGCTGATTTCTCCGGAAGCACCGCAAGCAACAAGCCGCTGCCTCCGCGGACGAGCACTTTATTCGGCGCCACCAGCGTAATCTGGTCTCGCGGCTGGCTCGCCTCCGGCCGTTCCAACTTCACATTTTCAAAGCCGTAAACGCCGCAGGCATCGGTCGAGAAGACCCACAATGCCTGTTCTAACGCGTTGTCGACAGCGGCGGTGCAGCCGCGCTCCGGGTTGGGCCGTGCCTTGCCGATGACCACCCCCGGCGATGGCATGCGCCCGACAACCTGTTCCGCCGCATCCATCACCACCTGCCTGCCGCCAAAGGCCACTTCTCCCCCGACCTGCCTTACGTTCCAGTTCCAAACGTTGCTATCGTATCCGCTCTGGTTCGCTGGCTGTCTCGCTTCGTATACGGCTTGCATCGACGCCAAGGCTCGCAGCTCGGTAGCGATGTGGAGCGTGCGTCCGCCGGCGTCCAAAGTATCGAATGCCATCACAATTCGCGCTGCAGTGCCGCCCGCCCCCCGGCTGACGGAGATGATGTGGCCGGTAATCTCCGAGCCAGCCTTGATTCTGCCACGGTCGGGCAACGGAACGTCCTGCTTGATCTGGGCCGAGATATGTTTGCCGGGCTTATCGCTGTTGGAATTCAGCGTGGTATTCAGCATCGTGGGAAGCAGTGTTCCCGCGGGTAGCTGAGCATAGCAGGCGGCGGCGATGAGCAGTTCGGCCAGGAAAACCAGTGGATTTCGCAGGAGACGAAAGGGCATGTAATTCATATAGAGGGTTGATGGTACCCGATGAGGTGAGCCTAAGGCTATCGCCCCATCGACGCGGCAGACGCTGCGGGAGCGGCCAGGACACTCAGCAGCCACCCGCTGCCGCCCCGGGCCTCCAATTTTCCCGGCGCCTCGGCAGGATGCACAAGTTCCTGCTGGCATTTGTTGGAGGGCGGTCAGAAAACCGGTCACTACCGATTATTGAACAGGGGGGACTTTTGACATCAGCCGTTGTGCGAGGTTACGACGCGAGACAGCGTGAGGGCGAGAACAATCACTCTGGTAATGGCGAAGTATTTAGGGCGTACGACCGCGCTGTAGCGCGTAGACCATCGCCTTGCGACAATCTACGCGCGCCAAGGAGGCCGGAGAGCTCCGAGCGTCCGCTCGCTTCGCCCTGAGCTCTCCATAGTCAACAAGTCCCGGTCAGAAGGTAAACACCGGACCAAACTCCGTGCGCCAATCGACCGAGGTGCAATTGGGCACTCCGGAGATCTTGGTGGTGCAAATCCCTTCCTTATCCGGAACAGCGTAACTAGAGTAGTGGCTCTCTTCAAAGCCGAACTGAACCCAAGGGTTCATCTTATAAAACACTGTTACAGCTTTGATCGAACTCTTGATGGGGCCGCCACCGGTGGTTGCGCCAATGTCCTTGGCAAACCTGAAGTCGTTGGCATTGGCCGCATCAAGGCCGTATTCGAAATACGCTTGCCAGCCGGCATTTCTGCCCTTTGGATCGGCGTTAAACCAGCGCGAGATGGGGAATCCGACCTGAACGAATCCGCCGTAGCCGCGCACTGATTTTTGCGGAGCAACCACTGCCCGGCCGGCGGCATTGGTCCCAAAGAACACGGTCGAAGAGCCATCCACCGACGCCGCACTCGCCAAGCTGGTGAGTCCGCCGGTGTAGTTGTAGTTGGACAAGAGCTGTCCGCCGAAGAAGAATCTCAGGTCCGCTCCCATGTAACCGCTGGCTACGACCGTTGCCCAGCGAGTTGGCAGTGAGACCGCGATCTGATTGCCGTACCCGTTACTGTTATTGTCAACTCCCGTCGGGAAGGCAGCCTTGTAAGCGGCGGGAACGGCGGAACCCAGCACGGTTGCCTGGCGTCCGCTGTAGAAGCCGCTCCAGAGAATCTCTGCAGGAACCACGCCCGGAGCCTTGTCCAGCTGGAACTGCAGGACCACCCTCGATTCGATCTCAGGTTTCGCGTTGTCAGCACCCTGGCGCTCGCCATATCCCAACTGGTTGGCGGTGCCGTCAAGCACCGTGCAGGTTGTGGCTGTACCCAGAGCCTTGATGGTGCAGGTAACGCTATCTGCCGGGACGTTGCCCTCCGCCGGAGTCATGATCGCAAACTCAGGCGAGAGCTTCCAGTTACGCGAGCCACCGAGCTTCTGCACGAAACCCAAACGCATCTGCGGCGCGCGCTCGTAAAGATTGCCCCAGTAAGCGCCAAAGAACGTCGTCTCAAACAGGTTCATCAGCGCGCTGGACCCGAAGATCGTCCAGTCCTGGCCGGCTTCGAAGAATACGTCTGTGTTCGGTTTCACAGTCCAGTCGATGCGTCCGAAGGCCAGCCGCAACTGTAAGGCATTGCTGCGAATGGTGGACACGTTACGGTTGTCAACCCGGCTGAAGTTGCCCTCGAAATCCGCTTCGATTTGTCCGGTGATCGTGACGTTTTTCGAAACATCCGGCCACTCGAACTTGGAACCCATGCGGGTTTGCCGCGCCTTGACGTGGAATTCCGGATTAGGGTTAGGGCCGGTGTCGGCGTTCAGGAAGGCGGGAACCGGGAAGTCATCGCCACGGGGCTGAGTTGAGTCGTAAGCGGCTGTGGCCTTGATGAAGCCATACGGCGTCATCCTTACGGCCCCTAGTTTCAGGGCGGGAGCTAGCTCGTCTTTCACCGGCGGACCGATCGGAAGTACCCGTACCGGCGCCACCGCGGGGACTACCACCGGAGCGGGGTGTGTCTCTTTGGGCGAAGCGACCGCACTGCTGGCTTGCCCGGTTGATGCGGTCAGCACCGCGTCGTTGCCGTGCGTATCGGCAACCATATGGTCGTCCATGCGATCCGGGTAGCCGCCTTGCAATGCGGTCAAGTCCGATTCGCTGATGAGGCCTTTTTCTTTCAGCAACAGCAAGAGCTGCTGCGTTCCCCCTGTCCCGGTTGCACTTCCCAGGGTAGCGGCCTCGCCGGAAGTGAGAATGCCCTTGTTGACTAAGACCTGCAACAAAGCAGAGTTGAGGTTGGGCTGTGCGTGCGATCCCGCGCCATTGGGCGCTGGATCAGGCGCAGCAGTAGCCGTTCCATCGACCGGAACAGCCCCCGCTGCATCTGCCGCAAATAGCGACGGAACGCACAGACAGAGACTGACCATCAGAGACAGTACAGCTGATTGGAGCAGAGCTTTCATTTCGCCTCCCTTTGTGGGCGTAAGTCGGTTGCGGATGGATACCCCGTGATCGGAACGATTACCGCAGGCACCATCCGGCAATTTGGGTGATGGGCCGAGACTTTAAGGCGTGGGAGCTACGTCAGGGGCGGACTTCTCTCACCGATGCTTGTGACGTTAGGCACAAAATCACCGTAATGGGAGCCGGATGCTTACAGGACTGAGAAGCTAACATTACAGATATGTATCTGTTACATGAAAAATCGAGGATCGGATATCCTCTCCTACCACTTCGGTTGTACAGGTCGAATTTTTCCCGGATCTTTAGCACTGAGGTGCCAATCATTGCCGATCCGGCGGCCCGCAGAATTCGGAACTTTTTCAAGGAAGCGCCCGAAGATTAGTTGAACAGGATGTTGGAGCGAAGGAATGTGGACGGTTAGGGGTCTGCTCAACACCGTAGCGGCCCGTGACCCTCGCGTCTCCTGAACGCGACAACCGTTCAACTGGCCGGAAAGATGCAAGGGAAGAGGAGATTAGACGACTGATGAAAACGAAGTGGATGGCAAGAATTGGAACTCTGCTGTTACTGGTCGGCAGCCTTGGTCTTAGCGCTTATGCGCAACACCCCATGGGCGGTCCAGGGTTTGGCGGACCCGGCCATGGGCCGATGGGCATGCTTCGCGACCTGAACCTGACGGACGCGCAACAAGCGCAGGTCAAAAGCATCATGGACGCCAACAAGGCAACCATGAAAGGGCTGATGCAGCAGATGGAACAGAACCGCGCAGCCTTGTTGCAGGCAACCGCCAACGGAGCCTACGACCCGGCGAAGATTCAGGCGCTGGCCAATCAACAGGCCCAGATCAGCGCAGCCATGACCGTGCAGCACGAGGCGCTGCAGCACCAGATCTATACCCAGGTACTGACCACCGAGCAGCGCGCCAAGGCCGACCAGATGCGCACTGACGAGATCAACCGCATCAGCCAGCATCTGCAGAAGATGCAGTCCGGCGCAGAACCACCAGCGCCGCCCGCTGACTAAGTGAGCCGTGATCGGGGCAGGAGCACAATCACTGCTCCTCCCCGATCTGCTTCCAGGAACGTGCGACAAATCTTCACACTTTCGCAATGAGACTTAACCGTCAAACGAGCGCGGCGAACGTTTAACACTGTGACAGGTTAGATGTACTGTCTGAAGGAGAGAATCCCATGAAGTCCAAGTTATTGATGGTCGCGGCCGCGCTGCTGGCATTGATGCTGTGTGGCGCCGCGATGTTGAGTTACGCCCAGGAGTCATCCCAGGCCACATCGGTGTGGCAGGGACATCGCCATTCCAGAATGGCATATCTTTCGCGTGAGCTGAACCTGACCGACGCGCAGAAGGCCCAGGTCAAGAGCATCCTGCAGGCGAACCGGCCAAACATCCGCCCCCTGAGGCTGCAAATGACGCAGAACAGGCAGGCGCTGCTGGCGGCGACGGCGAACGGCGCCTATGACCAGGCCAAGGTGCAAGCGCTGGCTTTGCAGCAGGGTCAATTGATGGCGCAACTGATGATGCAGAAGCAGGCCGTCCAGCACCAGATCTATACCCAGGTGCTGACCCCGGAGCAGCAGGCAACTGCCGAGCAACTGCGCGCCAAGCAACTCGCGCGCCTCACCAGCCGTATCCAGAAGCTGTCGCAATCGAGCTCTCAGAGCACGCAACAGTAGTCGTTGCCACTCTGCTTCGTCCAGGCAGGACTTGCGTCCTGCCTTTTTTCTTCTCGCGGCGACTGACGTTCGCATTCCCGCCAGATGTAAGAGTTCTGTCATATCACCATTGGAATGCGCTACGTCACTGAACTTGTCACCTCAGCTTCCTACGATGAGTTCATGGTCACAATTTCAGGCGAAGTTCCCGCACCACATCCCAGGGGAAATCAGGCCCGCGTCCTTCTAACCTCCGTATTCGGCCCCTACGCGCGCGACGACGAATTCGGTAGCCGCGCCATCAATCCCATGGAGCTGTATCACAACCAGGTCACCCGCGAGCAAGGCAGCTTTTCGCTGCGCATGTTTCACCGCTCCTGGGGACTGATGATGATCCAGCGCAATATCTCGGCTCCCAGCACGCTGCTCGACTTCCCTACCCTGGATCGATTCGAGCAGGAGCTCACGGCGACGCAATACGACGTCGTCGGTATCTCCGGCATCATCCCCAACTTCGGCAAAGTTCGCGAGATGTGCCGTCGGGTTCGCAAGCTCTCGCCCGCATCAAAGATCATCGTCGGCGGCCACGTGGCGGCGATTCCAGGCATTGACAGGATGATCGATGCCGACTACATCGTGCGCGGAGAAGGCATTGCCTGGATGCGCAGTTACCTCGGGGACGATCCCGCGGCTCCCATCGAGCATCCCGAGATTCTCTCCGGCTTTGGTATGCGCGTTCTGGGCATGAGGGTGCCCGACAGCACGCGCGACACGGCGGCCACCATCATTCCCTCCGTCGGCTGTCCTATGGGCTGTAATTTCTGTACCACCTCGTCCTTCTTCGGCGGCAAAGGGAAGAGCATCAATTTTTACGACAGCGGCGACCAGCTGTTTCATGTCATGGAGCACATGGAGCAGGCGTTGGGCGTGAACTCTTTCTTCGTGATGGACGAGAACTTCCTGCTGAACCGGCCGCGCGCCATGCAACTGCTGTCGCGCATGAAAGAGGGCGGCAAGAGCTGGTCGCTTTACGTGTTCTCGTCGGTCAATGCGATTCGCAAGTATTCGATCGAAGAGTTGGTCGAACTGGGCATTTCCTGGATATGGCTGGGGCTGGAATCTCCCAACTCCAGTTACGCCAAGCTGAAGAACACCGACACCCAGGCGCTGGCGTCGGAATTGCGGCAACATGGAATCAAACTGCTGGGCTCAACCATCGTCGGCCTGGAACATCACACGCCGGAGAACATCCACGACGAGATCGAGTATGCGGTTTCACACTGCACCGACTTCCACCAGTTCATGTTGTACACGCCGGTGCCGGGCACCCCGCTATTCACCGAGGTAACGCAGCAGGGTCGCATGCTGGAAGGCATCGACCTCGCCGACATTCACGGGCAGTTCAAGTTCAACTTCAAGCACGCTGCAATCTCCCGCGAACAGTCCAAACAGTTCCTGGACTGGGCCTTTCGCTTCGACCTGGAGCGGAACGGTCCCAGCCTGTTCCGAATTTGCGAGACCATCTTCCAAGGATGGAAACGCTATGGCCACCACCCTGACGGGCGGGTGCGCAAGCGCATGGAAAACGAAGCCATCAAACTAAGGACGACGTATAACGCAGCGTTGTGGGTGATGGAAAAGCGCCTGAAGAAAACCAACGCGGCGGTCTCCGAGAGAATCCGCGAATTACGCAAACAGATTGAACACGAGTTCGGATTCGCGACCCGCAGCTTACGCGCCATCGTCGGCCCGGTCCTGCTGTGGACCTCGAAGCGCGAGGACCGCCAGCTGGCCGCAGGAAAGACGTATGAGCCCGACAGCTTCGTCGAGCGCCGCAACTGGGTCCAAGCCTAAACGCAACGGGCGCTGATGGTCAGCGCCCGCCCCATTTGTGCGATCAGAAACGCCTAGATCGCCGCGCAGATCGCCTTGACTTCGGTGTAGAGTTCCAGCACTTCGTGGCCCATCTCGCGGCCCCAGCCTGACTGCTTGTATCCGCCAAATGGAAGGGCCGCGTCAAAGACGTTGTAGCAGTTGATCCACACCGTACCGGCACGCAGCTTGTGAGCAATGCGGTGGGCCTTGCTGAGGTCGTTGGTCCACACGCCTGCCGCCAGGCCGTACTCGGTATGGTTCGCCTCCGCCACCAGTTCATCGATATCGCTGAACGGGCTCGCGGTGACCACCGGCCCGAAGATCTCCTCACGGACGACCTTCATGTTGGGATTCGTCTTCACCATGATGGTCGGCTCCACGAAATATCCCCGGCCGCCTTTCTTTTTGCCGCCAACAATCGCCTCCGCCCCCTCGTTCAATCCGGCTTCGAGATAACTGCAGACGCGGTTCAGTTGCTCCTCAGAGACCAGCGGACCCATGGTGGTGTCGGGTTCGAAGCCGGGGCCGACCTTGATTTTCCGGGCCTGGTCGGCGACACCTTCGACCACCTGGTCGAACATGTCCTTCTGGACATAGAGACGCGACCCGGCGCAGCAGCACTGGCCGTGATTGAAGAAGATCGCGCTGGCCGCTCCCGCGATGGTCGGCTTGATCTCGGCATCGGAGAACACGATGTTCGGCGATTTGCCTCCCAACTCCAACGAAACTTTCTTCAGATTGCCCGAAGCCGCCTGCAGAATCAACTTGCCAACTTCCGTCGATCCGGTAAAGGCGACCTTATCCACATCCGGATGGGCCGCGAGTGCCGCTCCTGCGGTCTCGCCGTATCCGGTCACCACGTTGACCACGCCTTCGGGGAATCCCGCTTCCGCGATCATCTCAGCCAGCAACAACGCGCTCAGCGGCGTCTGTTCGGCCGGCTTCAACACCACCGTGCAGCCGGTGGCAAGCGCCGGACCGAGCTTCCACGCTGCCATCAGCAGCGGAAAGTTCCACGGGATGATCTGACCGACCACGCCAACCGGCTCCCGCCGCGTATAGGCGAAATACTGCTGGCGCTTCGACTTCATCGAAATCGGAATGGTGTTGCCCTCGACCTTGGTCGCCCAGCCCGCCATGTAGCGGAACAGGTCGACCGCCAACGGCACATCGGCGACGCGCGCGACGGAAAGCGGCTTGCCGTTGTCGAGGCTCTCCAGTTGGGCAAACTCTTCGGTGTGCTGCTCGATCAGGTCGCCCAGCTTCCACACCAACCGGCCGCGCTCGGAGGGCGTCATGTCGGCCCAGGGGCCGCTGTCAAAGGCTTTGCGCGCTGCCTTCACGGCGCGGTTTATGTCTTCCCGATCGCCTTCGGCAACCTTAGCTAGGACTTCTCCCGTCGCCGGGTTATAGGTGGGAAACGTCTTGCCGGAGGCCGATTCCACCCACTGGTTGTTGATGAACATCTTGCGCGGCTTGCTGAGAAATTCGGCCACGCTGTTGAGAACCGGGGCAGCGCTGACTGCTGTTGACATGCTGAACCTCCTTAAAACGGCGTCACCTGGTGGACGCCCGAGTTATCGAAAATGGAAATGACTACCGCTTTATCAGGCAGGCTTCCCTGCTCAAGCGGACGGAGTCTCCCTTCTGTCAGGAGGCACCCAGAGGCAGACGTAGAGTCAGAAGTGCGGGGCGGAACAGGCAGCTCTACCAGCGAGAGCTGATTGCGGTCGCCATCCCCGCGCAAAAGTCTATCAGAGACGGCGAAAGCGTGCCCAACTCCCAGGGTTCATGCGCAAATCGCCGAGTCGCGGCAGGAGCAGAGCACCGTTAAATTTGTCAGGATTCGCAAGTTCCGGCAATCACTTCCACCAGGCTTCTCCGCCGTTGCTGTTCCGCTTGACCACCCGCCCATTTAGCGGCTGCACCGGACGAGCGTTGTCGGGGTAGAGCTTGGCGAATGCCTCCACCTGTTCTTTGGAGACAGTGCTCTCATTGGACAAGACCATCCAGGTGACGCCCTCCGAACAGGGTGGGGTCGTCAGCGATCCCGCGAAGGTGTAGTAGGTGTGTTTCGTGGGCAAAAGGTCCTTGGCATTGATCCTGACGCCCGTCGGTGAGTATTCCTGGCCAACTTCCGACGGAATGCTCTTCCAGACCGTGGCCACCGCGTCGCTGGCCTTGCCTTCCTTGAGCAGAACTGCCACCACCGCCAGCTTTCCATCGCTGTCCTTGTGAACCAGGTGGAGCTCCATGGGCGCGTGCTTGCCATTGATCGCCGTCTCGCTCTGATGGTGAAAGTGAAACTGCACCAGCTCGTATCTTTTGTCGCCAACCACGATGTAGCTGCCCGCCGGATAGTTCACCTGGATGGTATGACCGTTGTTGATCACCGAAAGCTGCACGTCCTGGTAGTGGAACTGGATCTCCGGCAGCTTCGCCTTTTCCGACTGGGTGATGTCGATGGGCGACTGCGCCTTGCCCGTGCTGCATAAGATATAGCCGGGATTCAGGTCACCCCAGTGAGTGGGCCCCGTGTCCCCGCTGTAGCTCCAATGGGTAGACGGGTCGGCGGCCTTTTCCTGGGCCCAGGCCGGCCACGACAAGCTCGAAACGGCGAGCGCCAGAACAACCAGCAACGCCTTGCGGATTTTGAATGCGAACATGCCTCGGCTCCTGTACATCGGTGCAATAACTTTGTCGGGAGGGCGGACAAATCTAACCCTCACCGTGTTCAACACGCCACCAAATTCTTGCCCCTTGCCAACCCCGGCGGTTCAAGCCATCACGGCATCGGATCGCAATTTCTGCTTCAGGTCGGCAGCGATCAGCCGGCCATGGAAGCGTCCGTTCTCGATGAAGATCTCGCTGGTTCGCATCCCGGCAACGATCACTCCGGCCAAGTATATTCCCGGAACATTGCTTTCCAGTGTCTGCGGATCGCAGATCGGACGCCTGTCGGCCTCGCCGCGCAGTTTGATGCCCAGGCTGCAGAGAAATTCGAAGTCAGGATGGTATCCCGTCATGGCGAAGACGTAGTCGTTGGGCAACGCGATCTCACCCTCAGGCGTATTCAGCACCACCTGGTCCAGCGTGATCTCTCGGACCGTGGCGTTGAAGTAGGCCTTTACCTGCCCGGCTTTGATGCGGTTTTCTATGTCGGGTTTGATCCAGTACTTCACCGAAGGGCCAATGCCCGGTCCGCGATGCACCAGCGTCACTCGCGCGCCGTGCCGCCACAATTCCAGCGCCGCGATGGCAGCCGAGTTCTTGGCGCCGACCACCAGCACATCGAGCCCGAAAAATGGATGGGGCTCCCGGTAATAGTGCATCACCTTGGGCAGGTCTTCGCCGGGAACGTGCATGTAGTTCGGGCGATCGTAGTATCCGGTTGCCAGGATAAGTTTGCGAGCACGGTACTCGCGCCTGCGCCCATGAAGGTCGGTCGTGTGCACCACGAAATTGTTATCGCTGCCTTCAATCCTCTGCACCGGCTCGTACTGGCGCACGTCGAGCTCGTAATGCTCGGCGACCTTGCGGTAGTACTCCAGCGCCTCCTGGCGGGTGGGCTTTTGGTTGGGACTCGAGAACGGAATGTCGCCAATCTCCAGCAGCTCCGGCGTGGTGAAGAATGTCATGTTGCTGGGATAGTTGAACAGCGAGTTGACCAGGCATCCCTTGTCGATGTTGGCCACGCTCAGCCCGGCACGCTTGGCGTCGATGCCACACGCCAGCCCCGTTGGACCTGCCCCAACCACGACCACGTCGAGGGAAAACCGCTCGCTTGTCTGCTGCTGATCCTGCTCCATTCGCTCGGGCGCCATGACAACAGGATACCGTGTTCTGGCGGGCGGGAGGATCGCCGTCGCCCTGACCAGCCGCTGTGTGCGAGCCGTCACAAAGCCTGGTGTCGGTCAGCGTTATAATCTGCAGTCCGGCAGATCCCGCCAATTGTCCCCCTGTTAGACGCCCACTGGGATCGGATCCGCTCCAGGCGTGCAGGTTGGCCGGACTCCAATTTTTGTCTCATGGCAGGCGATCATGACCATCATCAAGCAGGAAGACTTCATTCAAAGCATTGCCGACGCTTTGCAATACATCTCCTACTACCATCCAGTCGATTTCATCCAGAGCCTGGCGAAAGCCTACGAGAAAGAGCAATCGCCGGCGGCGCGCGATGCTATCGCGCAGATCCTGATTAACTCGCGCATGTGCGCCGAAGGCCATCGTCCCATCTGCCAGGACACCGGCATCGTGACCGTCTTCCTCAAGATCGGCATGAACGTGCATTGGGACGCCTACCTCGCCGTGGAAGACATGGTGAACGAAGGCGTGCGCCGCGCCTACCTGCATCCCGACAACGTGCTGCGCGCCAGCATCCTTGCCGACCCCGCCGGCGCGCGCAAGAACACGAAGGACAACACGCCCGCCGTGGTGAACATGACCGTCGTCCCCGGCGATACCGTCGAGGTCGAGGTCGCGGCCAAGGGCGGTGGCTCCGAGGCCAAGTCGAAGTTCGTCATGCTAAATCCATCTGACTCGATTGTTGATTGGGTGTTGAAAACCGTGCCCACCATGGGGGCCGGCTGGTGCCCGCCGGGAATTCTCGGCATCGGCATTGGGGGCACTGCTGAAAAGGCCATGCTGCTGGCGAAACAAGCTCTGATGGAGCCGATCGACATCCAGGAGCTGATCGAGCGTGGGCCATCGAATCGCGCCGAAGAGCTGCGCATTGAGTTGTACAAAAAGATCAACGCTCTCGGCATCGGCGCGCAGGGACTCGGCGGGCTTGACCACCGTCCTCGACGTGAAGGTCAAGGATTACCCGACACACGCCGCGAATCTGCCCGTCGCGATGATTCCCAACTGCGCTGCCACCCGGCATGCGCATTTCGTGCTCGATGGCTCCGGCCCGGTGGCGCTTGAGCCACCATCGCTGAACGACTGGCCCAAGTTGACCTACGATCCGATGGGCTCCGGGGCGCGCCGCGTCAACCTCGACACGATTTCACGCGACGAGGTCGCGACCTGGAAACCCGGCGAGGTCTTGCTGCTGAATGGCAAGCTGCTCACGGGACGCGATGCCGCACACCAGCGCATGACCGATATGCTCAAGCGTGGCGAGAAGCTCCCCGTGGACTTCACAGATCGCTTCATCTACTACGTGGGACCGGTTGATCCCGTTAGAGATGAGGTCGTCGGGCCAGCCGGTCCAACCACCGCCACGCGCATGGATAAGTTCACCCGCCAGATGCTGCAACACACCGGCTTGCTGGGCATGGTCGGCAAATCCGAGCGCGGTCCGGCGGCCATCGAGGCCATTCGCGACCACAAGGCGGTCTACCTGATGGCCGTCGGCGGCGCAGCGTACCTGGTGTCCAAGGCGATCAAGAAATCGCGCGTCCTCGGCTTCGCCGACCTCGGCATGGAGGCCATCTACGAATTCGAAGTGCAGGATATGCCGGTGACGGTCGCCGTCGACTCAAAGGGCAACTCGGTCCACGAGTCAGGCCCGCGCGAGTGGCAGGCCAGGATCGCGGAGCTGGTGGAGATCTCATAAGGCCGCAATTAGCAACTCGCTTTTGGCTCCTCGCAGGACCCTCAGAATCCGTTTCTGCGAGGGATAGACTCCAAGGTCGGTGTGTGGTTCGACCACCATTCTCACTAGTTGTTACTTGCTAGCCGCTAATTGCTTCTCATCGCACCGCTTTCCCTTGAATAATCATCTATAGGAGCGAAGGAACATGCTAATGTCCTACGCACACCCGCTCCGAAAAAGACTCGCTCGGCACCAAAGACGTTCCCGCCGACGCCTACTACGGCATTCAGACCGCCCGCGCCGTCGAGAACTTTCCCATCAGCGGATTGCACGCGCACCCTACGCTGATTCGTGCTATCGCGATGGTGAAAGAGGCGGCTGCCGAAGCCAATCGCGAACTCGGCCTGATCGACACCAAGACTGCCAACGCCATCGTTGCCGCCGCGAAAGAAGTGCAAGAGGGCAAGTTGCACGAGCACTTCCTGGTCGATGTCTTCCAGGCCGGTGCGGGCGTCAGCTTCCACATGAACAGCAACGAGGTCATCGCCAACCGCGCCTCGGAGCTGCTCGGCGGCAACAAGGGCGAGTACAAGCACGTTCATCCCAACGATCACGTCAACTACGGCCAGTCGACCAACGATGTCTTCCCCACCAGCATGCGACTGGCAACGCTCCTCGAACTGCGCAATCTCTACCTCGCGCTCGACGCCCTGATCGCCGCGTTGGAAGAAAAAGGAAAAGAGTTCCACCATGTCCTGAAGTCGGGCCGCACCCACATGATGGACGCGGTGCCCATGCGTCTGGGGCAAGAGTTTACCGCTTACGCCGGAGCTATCGTTCGAGCGAAGCAGGCGATCCAGCAGCAAGCGGAATGGCTACGCGAGATCGGGCTGGGAGGCTCCGCTGTCGGCACCGGCATCAACACCCATCCTGACTATCGTGAAAGAGCAATCGCCCATCTGGCGCGAATCTCGGGAGAGAAGCTGGCACCTGTCGACGACATGCGCTACGCCATGCAATCGAATCTCGCCATGTCGTCGGTCAGCTCCGCACTGCGCAATCTGGCGCTGGAAGTAATTCGTATTTCGAATGACCTGCGCCTGTTGTCGTCCGGCCCCAACACCGGTCTGGCGGAAATCAACCTGCCCGCGCTGCAGCCCGGCTCGTCGATCATGCCGGGCAAGGTAAACCCCGTCATGCCCGAGCTGGCGGCGATGGTTTCGTTCCAGGTAGTCGGCTACGACGCGACCGTCGCGCTCGCCGTCCAGGCCGGCCAACTCGAGCTGAATGTCATGATGCCTGCCATGGCGTATAGCGTGCTGGCCTCAATCACGATCATGACCAACATGCTGCGCCAGTTGACGGAGTTTTGCGTCAAAGGCATCACGGTCAACGAGAAGAGAACGCAGTATTACGTGCACAGCACGGTGTCGCTGGCGACCGCCCTCAACCCGTACATCGGCTACGCCAAGGCGGCGGAGATCGTGAAGGAGTCCATTGCCACGGGAAAATCGATCATCGACATCGCCCGCTCCAAGGGCTACCTCAGCGAAGCAGCAGATCAAGGAAATTCTCGATCCCGCGCGCATGACCGAGCCGCAGCGGCCGCTGGAAATGCCGAACGCTAAGAAAAGACTTTAACCCTGCGGCCGTTCGAGGTTGATGATCCGGGTCTCCAGCTCCAGCAGTTTAGATTGGAAGGCATCCAGTTGCTGGGTGGTAGAAGAGTTCACGTTGGAGAGGTCTGCTTCGATCTTCCGCATGCGCACGGCAGCCGATTCTTGATAAGCCCCAAAAGCACGAATCAGTCGAGTTTCGGCATCGTGCGTACGCTCGTCAATGTATTCTCGCAATCGACTCTCGACTTCATGCGTGCGCTCGTCAATGTACTCGCGCAGGTTTTGCGTGCGCTCGTCAATGTACTCGCGCAGGCGCTTCTCCATGCCTTCCAGAAACTGCTTCAACTCGGCGTCCATTGCTCAAATCCTAGCATGGAGCCAGCCGGGCTGCACCGTCCCGTTCGCCTGAAGCCCACAGCGGCAAAAACCAATTCCACCGCCGTCGGATTCTGGCCAATGCTCCGATCAAGCTGGTTCCAAGCAACGCTGCAGTTCCCGGTTTCGGGGTCGGGCATGACTATAAAACCGGTACCGCCAGGAATAGCAACAGCCCAACAAACAACTTGCGAGTGCACGAGGTTCCTCATCGTGAGCTCCTCTCTCAATCGGTCAAGCAGCGTGGTGACCGAGGGTCGGGCAAATGCACCCCCCCGACAAAAGTCACTGGCTAATTTATGCTTCTTGCTCTGCACTCCGGTGGGTCTTTACATCGGAAAGAACACCGCGACGCAGGTCGTTAGTACGCCCAGCGCAAAAGGGTTGCGCCCGAAGTAAAGCCTGCCCCGACGGCGGCCAGCAGCACCAGGTCGCCCTTCTTCAGCCTTCCGGTTTGCAGTGCCGTATGCATCGCCAGCGGAATCGTTCCGGCCGTGGTATTGCCGAACTGGTCGATGTTGATAACCACTTTGTCCACGGGCATTTTCAAGCGGTCGGCGGTCGCCGATATTATCCGGCGATTCGCCTGGTGGGCGATGAAGCAGTCCACGTCCTTTCCGGTCAGGCCATTCTTCGCCAGAACGCGCTCCGTCATCTCCGCCATTTTCTTCACCGCATACTTGAAAACCTGCTGCCCATCCTGGTGAATGTAATGCATTTTCTTATCGACGGTCTCGTGCGACGCGGGGTTCAGGCTGCCCCCGGCTGGCATGTACAAGTACTGGCCGCCCCCTCCTTCGATCTGCGCCACGTGGTCAATAATCCCCGGCTCGCCTTCTGCCGCCGGTTCCAGCAACACCGCGCCCGCGCCATCGCCGAAGATGATGCAGACCGCCCTGTCCTCATAGTTGACCATCGACGAATTCACGTCCGAACCGATCACCAGCACCTTCTTGTACTGGCCCGACTCGACGAACTTCACCCCCGTGTTCAGGGCGTACAAGAAGCCCGAGCAGCCGGCGGAAACGTCGAAGCCCCAGGTGTTCGCGATGCCCAACTTGTGCTGCACCAGGCAGGCGGTCGAGGGATACATCATGTCGGGTGTGACCGTTCCGACCACGATCAGATCGACCTGCTGCAGATCGAAGGGATGACTCTGCTGCAGGTCCTTGACGGCTTCGACGGCGAGATCGCTGGCCGCTACGCCCTTGTCGGCGATGTGGCGCTCGCGGATTCCGGTGCGCTCCAGGATCCACTGGTCGGTAGTATCGACCATTTTTTCCAGGTCTTGGTTGGTCAGGACATGAGGCGGTACGTAGGTTCCCAGTGCGACGATCTTGGCGCGACGACCATTAGCCAATCGATTTTCTCCACGAAATGCTTCAACAGAATGAATCGCGATTCATTTTGAACGATGCGTGAATGAATGTCTACGCTGAGTGTCTGGTTCGACAACCTCGCCGAAGGGGTCACCTTGCGTATTTGGCTTGAAATCTGCTTCCTGCGGTTCCGAAAAGCTGACAGCTGATGGCTGACGGCTGGTAGCCAAAAAAGCCAGGCGCCAGTTGACCGCTGCACACGAAGTGACCTGTTACCGTTGCTTCCTTCCGGACCTGGCGGGGTTCACAGGGCTTAGTTGCGCGGGACCAGCGCCCGACTTTTCAATATAGCATCCAGTGACCATTCGCAGCGGACGTGCAACGTCCAACCGAGGCTCGTCTTGCGCGCGCCTGAACGCCATCGCCGTGCGCGGGACCCGCTGAAATCAATGCTAGAATAAAGGGATTGCATGCCGCTCAAAGATGATTCTGTAGCCTTGTTGGCCGCGCCCGAAGAGACTTCTTCCGTGCCGCTGGCAACCACAAAAATTGGATTCGTCAGCCTTGGCTGTCCCAAGAACCTGGTCGACAGCGAGGTCATGATGGGGCTTCTCTCCCGCGGCGGCGCCGAAATTACCTCGCGCGCTGAGGACGCCGACGTCATTGTGGTCAACACCTGCTCGTTCATCGACTCGGCCAAGCAGGAGTCCGTCGACACCATTCTCGAGATGGCGCGTCACAAGACCGCAGGCCGGGCGCGGAAACTGATCGTCGCCGGATGCCTGGTGGAGCGCTATCGCAACGAAATTCAGAAGAACATTCCCGAAGTTGACGCGGTCGTCGGTACTGGGGAGCTGGAGCAGATTCTCAGCGCGGCTGGAATCGAGTCAAGGCCAAGCACTTCCGCCGCTTCTCCCTTTGTGATCTTGAATTCCCGCTCCGAGGGCGACGCCCGCGAGGCCGCTGGTCGCTTCTCCAAGCAAGGCTGGGACGGCGCTATCGCCGACCTGCCCAACTACCTGTACGACGACACCACCCCTCGGTTGCTCGCGACCCCGAAGTATTCGGCTTACATCAAGATTGCCGAAGGCTGCGATCATCCCTGCTCGTTCTGCATCATCCCGCAGTTGCGCGGCAAGTTTCGTTCGCGCCGCTTCGAATCGGTCATCGCCGAAGCACAGCAACTGGCGAAGCGGGGCGTGCGCGAGATCACCCTCGTTGGTCAGGACACCACCTGCTACGGCGAAGACCTGGGCCTGAAAGACGGACTGCCGCTTTTGCTGGAGCGGCTGGCCCAGATCGAAGACCTGTACTGGATTCGCTTCCTGTACGCCTATCCCAACAAGATCACGGGCAAGCTGCTGGAGACCATCGCGGCGCACGAAAAGATCTGCTCCTACATCGACGTTCCACTGCAGCACGCTTCGCCGGCGGTGCTGAAGAGCATGAAGCGCGGGGCGGGAGCCGATATCTTCCTGAAGTCAATCGACAAAATGCGACGCACCATCCCCGACCTGACGCTGCGCACGTCGTTCATTGTTGGATTCCCCGGCGAGACCAAGCAGGACTTCGAGCAGCTCTGCGATTTCGTCCGCGCGGCACAGTTCGACTGGATGGGCGTCTTCGGCTACTCCGACGAAGAGGGCGTGCAGGCTTTCGAGCTGGGCGAGAAGGTTCCGCAGCGCGAAATCGAGCGCCGCCGCAAGAAGCTGATGTCCATCCAGAAGCAAATCAGCCGCAGGAAAAAGCGCGCACTCGTCGGAAGGCAGTTCGACCTGCTGCTGCAAGGCCCCTCTTCCGAAACCGAATTGCTATGGGAAGGCCGCACCGCCATGCACGCTCCCGAGATCGACGGAACGGTGTACGTGAACGACTTTGGCGACCACGAGGACGTACGCGAGGGCGGGATTTACCGCTGCGAAATCACCGAAGCGCACGACTACGACCTGGTGGCCCGCATCTTATAGACATACTGCTCGGTGCTATGCCCAAGAAACGTGTCCGCAGCCTGCGTTGCCCGATCTGCCGCAAGATCGTACTCCTGTCGGAACCTGACTTCCCCTTCTGCAGCGACCGATGCCGTATGATCGACCTCGGCAAGTGGGCCAGCGGAGGGTACGTCATTTCGGCTCCGCTGAACGATCCCGAGACCGACGATTCCAGCTATCCAAATGAGCGCAGTAAGAAGCCAAACTGAAGCCATCGTTCCAGCCAGTACGGCGCCCCGGTGGGCCACGCTGGTGGCGACATTCTTCGGCGCCGGCCGGCTTCGCCCTGGCCCCGGTACGTGGGGTTCTCTGGCAACCGTGCTGCTGTGGTGGCTGCTTGCGTCGCACCTTGCGCCGTCGCTGCGAATTCCGGCGATTCTCCTGCTAATTGTTTTCAGCGTGGCGATCGGGATCCCGGCTGCGACCCTGGAAGCGCGGGGTTGCGGCAGGAAGGACCCTTCGCACGTGGTCATCGACGAGGTCGCCGGACAACTAGTTACGTTAATTGCCTCCCCTATCGGGTGGAAACCCCTGCTGGCGGGCTTTATACTTTTCCGGGTGTTCGACATCCTGAAGCCGCCTCCCATCCGTGCGCTGGAAAAGTTGCCCGAAGGGACAGGGATTGTCGTCGACGACCTGGGCGCTGGGATCTACGCATTGGCGGTTCTGCAACTCGGGCTGCATTACGGCCTGCTCGGCTAAGCCGAGAGACGTCACGGGCAAGCATATGGAACGACGGACTGGCGCGCAAAACGTGAATGGCAAGCCCCGCATCGACAATGTCGATCCGGCGTGCGCCCTGCCTGGCGGAGAGATCCGCATCGTGGGCAGCGGATTGCGTTCTAAAGAACTGAAACGGCCGCTGGTCAGTTTTGGCGACGTGGATGGATCCGTTATTGTCAGTTCGGCGCAGTTCATCGTGGCGCGGGTGCCGGATGGCGCAGCTACGGGCGAAGTGGTCGTCTCTACCAACGGGCATCGCAGTAATGGGCATGAGGTGCGCGTCGCCGTTCCTATTGCCGAGAACCTGCATCCGGTGGCGAACCCGGCCCTCGACCGCGAAGGCAACATCTACGCCACGTTTTCTGGCTCGCGCGGGCAAAAGGTGCCTGTGGCTATCTATCGTATCGACACTAACTACGACACCAAGCCGTTCGTGCACGAGATGATGAACGCCACCGGACTGGCCTTTGGGCCGAACGGCAAGCTATATGTTTCTTCCCGCAATGACGGCACGGTCTATCGTGTCTCGCAGGACGGCGCGATCAGCACTTACGCCGAGGGCATGGGGATCGCCACCGGTATTGCCTTTGACCGCGATGGTAACCTCTACGTCGGCGACCGCAGCGGCACCATTTTCAAGATCGATCGCGAGCGGCAAATCTTCGTTTTCGCCATGCTCGAGCCCAGCGTCTCCGCCTATCATCTCGCCTTCGACGACGCGCAAAACCTTTTCGTCACTGGACCAACTACCTCCAGCTTCGACGCAATCCACCGCATCGATCCCCATGGCGAGGTCAGCGTTTTTTATCGCGGCCTGGGACGCCCCCAGGGACTCGCTTTCGACGTCGACGGCAACCTCTACGTAGCCGCATCGCTCAACGGCCGCGGCGGGATCGTCAAAGTTACGCCCGGCGCCAAGGCCTCTCTCGCCGTCGCCGGACACAATCTGGTCGGCCTGGCAATTTCCCCTAACGGCTCTGCCGTGCTGGCGACCACCAGCGGCGTGCACTACCTCGCGTGGGACATCCGCGGCCGCGAACTGGTTCCCCATCCCTAGCCGTCGCCGCATGTCCCGTCTCCCTCGATTGGCAGTTGCCGGATTATGCATCGCCTCTCTGTACCCCCTCGCGTTCGCTCAGAAGCAGAAGAAGAAGTCCCTCCCGCCTCCGCAGGCGCAGGAGTATTGTGCGCAAGCATCCCAATACGCCAAGGAAAACCCTGACTCCGCGCTCTACTTTTCTGCTTTGCCCCAGAACCGCGATCCGGCGCGCGACCAATGGCAGCGGCTGCCGTCGCTCGATGCGCTTCACGATGCCGGGGGCAATGACAACAGCACTGCGGTCGTGGCCTTGCGCAACGGCAGTGCCATTCTGGTTGACTTCACGTTTCAGAACCAGTTCGGCGACTTCGAGGAATTCGCCCAGTACTGCTATCGGCCCGACAGCTCACTGGCCTACATTCATTCGGACCTGAAAAGCTACCACGCAGGCCTCGAACTGGTACGAGATGTATGGTTCGATAACTCAGGCGGCAAGCTGGAAAAGGCATCGCATACCTTCGATCTGCACACCCACAAACCGGCAAAATTACCGGCCGATTTCTGGGACCTTCCCCCGCCGGAGTTCCTGCGCTTGCGCGACCTGCCCTTTGCCGGCGATTTACCGGGAAAGCCCTAACGTGCAATGCGCCTTCCATCTCCTGCTGGCAGCGACGGTCTAGCCTGCGGTTTTCCCGGTGCTAGACTGATTCCGTGATCGCGGAAATTATTGCTGTTGGCTCGGAAATGCTCACCCCGTACCGGCAGGACACCAATTCCCTTTTCCTCACAGGCCGCCTCAACGAATTGGGCGTCAGTGTCGCCTTTAAGACTGTCGTCGGCGACCACCGCGAACATCTCACCAGCGCTGCGCAAACCGCGATCGGCCGCTCCGACATCGTAATCCTCATTGGTGGACTCGGCCCCACCGAAGACGACCTCACACGCGAATGCATGGCGGCAGCGCTCGGCATCGAGTTGAAACGCAATAACGAAATTGTCGCGGCCATGTACAAGCGCTTCGCCGAACGCCGTATCCCGATGCCCGAGAACAACGCCAAGCAGGCCGACGTGCTCGAAGGCGCGGAAGTGCTGCCCAACACCCGCGGCACCGCTCCGGGACAGTGGCTCGAGACCTGCTCAGGCGAGCGTCGGTGCATCGTCATGCTGCTGCCCGGTCCTCCGCACGAACTCGAGGCGCTCTGGGAAAGGCAGTGCATGCCGCGATTGCGTTCGACCTTGCCACAGGCGGCGATTGCCACGCGCGTTCTGAAAACCGCCATGCTACCCGAATCGGCCGCCGATGCCCGCACTGCGCCCATCTACAAGAAATATCCCAACATCCAAACCACGGTGCTCGCCGGCCAGGGCCAGGTCGAGTTTCACCTGCAAACCACCGCCGCCAGCCAGGAAGAAGCCGAGCAGCAAGTCGAAAAGCTGGCTGGAGAACTGGAGGATGAACTTGGCGATGCCGTCTTCTCCTCCACCGGCGAGTCACTGGAAGAAATTGTCGGCTATTACCTGCAGATGCGAGGGGCCAAGCTGGCGGTCGCCGAATCCTGTACCGGCGGCATGGTCGCCGAGCGCCTGACTAAGGTACCGGGCAGCTCGCGATATTTCCTCGGTGGCGCCGTTGTCTACTCCAACGACCTGAAAACCCTGTTCGCCGACATTCCCCCATTGATGCTCGAAGCGCATGGCGCGGTCAGCAAGGAGGTCGCGCTCGCGCTGGCAGAGAACATCCGCGATATCTGCAGCGCCGACATCGGTCTGGGGATCACCGGCATCGCCGGACCCGGCGGCGGCACCGAAGAGAAGCCGGTCGGACTGGTGTACGTTGCCGTCACCGATGGCCAGAAGCACGAGGTGGTGCAGCGCCGCTTTCCCGGCGACCGCGAACGCATTCGCCGCTGGGCCAGCCAGCAGGCGCTCGACCTGGTGCGCCGCCTCTTGATGTGATCTATGCGCCTTTTTGTCGCCCTCGATATCGAACCCGAAATCCGGCGGCGCTTGGCCCAGTTTCGCAATGAAATGAGCGCGATTGTCCCTGCCGCAAAGTGGGTCAGCCCGGAAACCTTTCACGTCACGCTGCAATTCCTCGGCGAGACCGCGAAGCTCGAAGCGATCAAAGCGGCCCTAAGCACGGTCAAGAGCGCCTCGGTCACCCTCAATTTTCGCGGCACCGGATTCTTCCCTACTGCGCAACGTGCCCGCGTCTTTTGGGTTGGCATCGAAACCGACGAGCGCCTGCAAGCCCTGGTCGCTAGCGTTGCTCAAGTACTGGCGCCGCTGGGTTTCGAGCGCGAGAGCGACGCCTACCATCCTCACCTGACTCTCGCCCGCGCCGGCAGCGGACGCCCACATTCCCGGCCGGGCGACCGTCCCGCACCGGGGTGGCAACAGGTACGCGCTAAAGTTGAAACCATGCCTCCGGCTGAGTTCGGTACAATGACGGCGCACGAGTTCTTCCTGTACGAGAGCAAGCTATCGCCCTCGGGTGCGCGCTACACCAAACTAGAGCGCTATCCCCTGGCTAGACCGTGACCGTTGTGCGCGAACAGCCTTGACCACTATCACCCTCATCATCGTCGTAGTTTCTTATCTGCTTGGCTCCATCCCCTTCGGTTACCTGCTGGTACGCATCTTTCGCGGTCAGGATGTGCGCCAGACCGGCAGCGGGAATATTGGAGCGACCAACGTCGCGCGCACGGGTTCGAAGGGTCTGGCCATTGCGACGCTTCTGCTCGACGCTCTCAAGGGCTATTTCGCCGTCCTGCTTGCCATTTGGATCACGGATCAGACTGCCCTGACGGTTGCCCAAACATACCGCCGGATTCGCCACGCCAGATTTTTCGCCGCACTCGCAGGCTTCTGCGCCCTGCTTGGCCATATGTTCCCCGTCTGGCTTCGATTCAAGGGTGGCAAGGGAGTCGCCACCGCCTTGGGAGCCTTCCTGGCTATCGCCCCTAAGGCTGTGCTGGTTTGCCTCGTTGTGTTTCTTGTGATCGTTGCCCTCACCCGTTACGTTTCCCTGGGCAGTATTGTTGCCGCCGTCGTCTTCCCGTTTGCGGCGTGGTGGCTGAGCCCGTTCGTCCGAACTGCGGGCGCCATTTTTCTCATCGCCGCCAGCTCCCTGCTGATCATCGTTCGGCACAAAGACAACCTCCGGCGCCTGCTAACCGGCACCGAAAACCGTTTTCGTTGAAAGAGACTGAACTGTGAGCAAGATCGCGGTAATCGGGGCGGGCGCGTGGGGCACGGCACTCGCCATCGTGTTGGGTCGAAAAGGCACACATCAAGTGCAGTTGTGGGCGCACGAACCCGAAGTCCGCGAAAGCATAAACGCGCGTCATGAAAACCAGCTCTTTCTCGCTGGGCTGACCATACCGGACTCCGTTCAGGCTACCAATAGCCTTGACGAAGCGCTCGGGGGTGCGGACATCGTGGTCAGTGTGATGCCTTCGCATCACACTCGTCACTTATTCCGCGCAATGCTGCCCTACCTTCGCCCGGAGATGCTGTTCGTAAGCGCCACCAAGGGCATCGAAAACGATTCCCTGCTGCGCATGACCGAGGTGATCCGCCTAGAAATCGCTCGCTCGCCCCAGCCTTTCGAAGCAAGGGTTGGCGCCCTCAGTGGACCTTCGTTTGCCAGGGAGGTCGCGCAAGGCCATCCCACCGCGATTACCGTCGCCTCCACCGACTCCGATCTGGCCATCGTCGCACAGCGCGAGTTCAGCGATCCCGGTTTCCGCATTTACACCAACAACGACGTAGTGGGAGTGGAACTGGGAGGCGCGCTAAAGAACATCGTCGCCATTGCCGCCGGGGTCTGTGACGGCCTCGGCTTGGGACACAATTCGGTCGCCGCGCTCATCACCCGCGGACTCGCCGAGATCACCCGCCTTGCCGTTGCCTGCGGCGGTCGCCCGGAGACCATGGCAGGTCTTGCCGGACTGGGCGACCTGGTGCTTACCTGCACCGGGGGACTTTCGCGCAATCGCAGTGTGGGCGTGGAACTGGGGCGCGGACACAAACTCGATGCCATTATCGCCGGCATGCATGGCATGGTGGCCGAAGGCGTTCTCACCACCAACGCTGCCGTCGGCCTGGCGCGCAAGATGTCGGTCGAAATGCCCATCACCGAACAGATGCACGCCATCCTACAGGAAGGCAAGTCGCCGAAAGAGGCGATCCGCGATCTGATGGCACGGCCCTCGACCAGCGAGGCCGCCATTTATCGCGGACAATAGGGCCAGCCATCCCTACCGCTTCGCCGCTATCTCTTCCTTTGCGGCCTTTTGCTGGAAACTTCTTTAAAGCCGGTGACCGCATTGAAGAACGTCAGCAGAATTTTGCGTGCGGTGTCCTCCGGCATGATGCCGCGGTCGAGCATGTGCTCCAGCGTCAGGCCGTTGCTCAAGGCGAAGAAGGCCATGCCAACCGCATGCGCCGATGCCGGCATCTTGCGGCCAAGCGCGTCGATGATCTGTTGCATCATCTCCACACCCGAAGCCACCAGCCGCCGGTGCATGGTGGTCAGCCGCATCTTGACTTCTGGATGGCGCACCGCAAACAACTTGAACTCCAGCGCCAGCAGGCTCCACCGCTTGTCCAGGCACATCTCCAGCCAATACTCGCGCAGGGCCCGCAGCTTCTCTTCCGGGTCGGAGTAGCGGCCAACTCGCTGGCGCAACTTTTCGATACGGGTGGCAATCTCCCGCTCTAACAGGGCGAGAAACAAGTCTTCCTTATTTTCGAAGTTGGCGTAAAAGGCGCCTCGCGTATAACCGGCGGCCGCGGCGATTTCTTCCAGTTTGGCAGCCTCGAAACCGTCACGGGCAAAAATTCTCTCGGCCGCCCGGATAAATCGGGACCGCGTCAGTTCGGTTTTTTCTTTATGTCGGGAAATGGGAGACTGCGTGGTCATGGCTTCCTGGAATAACATCTAGATGCATTGGCCGGATATTGCTGATCTTTCGCGACACTGGCCACGCGAACAACATCTAAGTCGCTTGAAAGTATTCGTACATGCATGTATGTACTAGATATACCAAGGAACCAGTGAGATGCAAGATGCGAAGTAAAGTCTGCCTGGATCGCTCGCGTAACCCTCGCTGTCGCATCGCCGCTGTTGGCCGGCCTGGCGATGGGACAGGTCGCCCCCACGGGGGTTACCACCCCGCTGCCCTCCCTCGAGCAGATCATCACTCGCACCAGCGATCCCTATACCGGATCCGTGCCCCAGGGCAAGGCCACAAATCAGCTCCTGGATCTGACGGCGGAGGACGCTGTGGACCGTGGCTTGAAGTACAACCTCGGTCTTTTCCTCAGCGATCGCGTCACCGACCAGGCCAAGGCCGCCCGGAAGCATGCCCTCAGTGAGTTGCTGCCGGATGTTAATGGGTCGGTATCGGAAGAGGGCCAGAAGCTGAACCTGAAGGCTTTTGGCTTTACCTTCCCGGGATTTCCCACTTCGGTCGGTCCCTTTGGACTGATGGATATCCGCGCCACCGGCTACCTGGAACCTGGTCGACCTGTCGCGCATCGACAGCCTTAAGGCTTCGAACGAAAACATTAAGGCGGCGCGGTTCAGCTACCGCGATGCGCGGGACACGGTGGTGCTGGCGGTGGGCGCGGACTATCTGCTTACCATCGCCAACGAGTCGCGGGTCGACGCGGCCGAGGCCGAGCTCCGCACCGCGGAAGCCCTATATCAACTGGCCGTCGACCAGGAGAAAGCTGGCCTCGCGCCCAACATCGACACCCTGCGTGCGCGGGTGCAATTGCAGTCGCAGCAGGAGGCACTGATTCAGGCGCAAAATGCGTTGGAGAAGCAGCGGCTCGCACTGGCCCGGGTAATTGGGTTGCCCTTGCAGCAGAAGTTTCGCCTGGTGAACCGCGTGCCGTATAGTCCGCTGCCCGAGGCTGATCTCAACAATATTTACGAGCGCGCCCTGCAGACACGTTCCGACTACCAGGCGGCCCTGGCTTCCCTGAAATCGGCCCAACTGAGCCGCGAAGCGGCATGGAAGCAGCGGCTCCCTTCACTGAATGCCTCGGGCGAATACGGCGTCCTCGGCTACACGCCCAACGGCCTGGCGCCCAATTACACCGGTGCCGTCACCCTGAAGATTCCTGTATTCCAAGGCGGAAAGATACAAGCAGACATCGACCAGGCCGAGGCCGCTCTCAGGATCCGGCAGGCGCAGGCAGACAACCTGAAGGCCGCAATCGAACAGGATGTGCAGGATTCCCTGCTTGATCTCAAGGCGGCGGCGCAGGCCGTGCAGGTCGCGACGATCGGCCTCGATCTCGCCCAACAGGCGCTCGCCCAGTCGCAAGACCGCTTCGCCGCCGGCGTGACCAACAACGTGGAAGTCATCCAAGCGCAGCAGCAGCTTGCCAATGCCAACGATCAGTACATCACCAGCCTGTATGCTCACAACATTGCCAAGGTGCTGCTGGCACGCGCCGTCGGCAATGCCGAGCAGGCAGTCAAGCAGTATCTGTCGCAGCCCGGCAGTACGGTTCCCGTCACCCCGCCAACACCGGCAACTCCGAACCCCAATCCGTCATCGGCCTTGGGTGGGTCAGGATTCGGCAACTCGACCGCGACGGTGGCCGTCCTGCCGACATCAAATGTCCGGCAGCTATCCCGAATTCCGTCAGCGACGGCGTTGCCGTCAGCTGGCGCGTCTCAGCAGCCGGTATCCCCGATTCCCCAGCATTAATCCACAGGTGAGAAGATGAGTTCGACTACCACAGAGCACAACAATCTCGAACCGCAGAACACCGAGGCGGGTAACCGGGAAACCCCCGCTCGTGATCCGGATCTCCATCGCTCGGACGAAACCCGCCGCGGCCGCCTTCAAAAGCACCCCGCTGCCAAGGCCATCGTGTTCGTGGTTGCGATCGTCGCATTGCTGTTGGTCGGCTGGTTCTGGTGGGAGAGCCGCCATTGGGAAAGCACTGACGACGCGCAGGTCGATGGAAACATTTACCCCATCAGCGCGCGGGTGGGAGGACAGGTGACCAAGGTCAATTTTGACAATGGCCAGTTCGTGCATAAAGGCGACGTGCTCGTCCAGATCGATCCTACCGACTATCGCGTCGCCCTGGAGCGCGCCCAGGCAGATTATGCTGAATCCCAGGCTAGCGCTCAAGCCGCGCAGTACGGCGTACCTGTTTCCAGTGTAGGATCCACCTCGCAAATCCGCTCGGCTAAGGCGGATCTCGAAAATGCCCAGGCGGGATTCGCCGCAGCCCAGAAGCAGGCGGAAGCCGCTCAGGCCCAGGTAGTCGAGGCGCAGGCCAATGCCGAGAAGCTCAATGCTGACGTGGAACGCTATCGCCAACTGCTTGCCAAACGCGAGATCGCACAACAGCAATTCGATCAGGCAACCGCTGCCGCCACCGGCGCCAATGCCACGGTCGCGGCTCGCCAGGCCGCGGTGCTGGCGGCTCAGGCGCAAGTCCAGCAGGCGCGCTCCCGTATCACCCAGGCCAACGCTGAAATGCAGAACGCGCAGATCACTCCTAAGCAGGTGGCTGCCACCACTGCGAAGGCCAAGTCTGCCGATGCCCAGGCGCTGCGCTACAAGGCTGCTCTCGATCAGGCCCAGTTGAATCTGCAGTACACCACCATTTCGGCTCCCGTGGACGGCGTTGTCGGGCAACGCTCGGTGCAAGTCGGCCAGAACGTGCAGCCCGGACAAGACCTGCTCTCCGTCGTCCCACTGCATGAGATTTGGGTGACGGCGAACTTCAAGGAAACGCAACTAGCACATATGCGACCGGGCCAGCCCGTCCAGATCAAGGTCGACACCTACGGTAGCCGCAAATGGAATGGCCATGTCACCAACATTGGCGGAGCTACCGGCGCGAAATACAGTCTGTTGCCGCCGGAGAACGCCACCGGCAACTACGTGAAGGTGGTGCAGCGCATTCCCGTGCGCATCGATTTCGACAACGTCAACAGCCCCGACTTCAACCAGGATCATTTGTTGCGCCCGGGGATGTCGGTCGAGCCCAATGTGAAGGTTCGGTAACTGGTGTAGTGTCCCGCAAGTTTGCAGACTAAGTCGACGTTGTTTTGAAAGGGCACGGCTTCCGCCGCTGAGGTGACGACGTTCTCCGCAATGCCGCTGTTTAGAGTAATGGCACGAAATTGCGGGACGCCACACGAGGTCAGACCCTCGGCATGGCGCTGATTTGGCGTAAAATGTCCCCGTTTCACAAATCAAGAAGGAGATTCCGGGTGACGGTCCCGCTCGAACTCCCCGGGCTGGAGCTCGCGCGGAATCCGGAGGGAGCGCTCACATGGCGCATGTGCAGATCACGCTGCTGGCAGGACGCACGGTCGAGCAAAAACGCCGCGCGGTGAAGCGCGTCACCGAAGTGCTGCGCGAAGAACTCAACGTCAAGCCGGAGAAGCTCACCATAGCCTTCATTGAGGTTCTGCGCGACAGCTACGCGCGCAACGGTGCCCTATTGTCTGACCGAACCGATCTCCGCTGACGCTGGTTAGACCGTTGGCACTCTCGCGTAAGAGCCGCAACCAAGCCCTTCCAAACCGGGTTTCGCAATTCGTTTCAACTCCTTCCTGCCATGCAGCAGCATCGGGTACTTCGAACGTCCCCAGTGGTGCCCTTGTACTAACGCAACTCGCGCGTGCCCACCGCCTGCCGCAACTGCTCCAGCGCACTCATATACGTGCGCTAGCGCCTGCCGGTAGCTCAGTTCTGTCGCGCGGTAACTGCGCTCGGCATCCAGGAAGTCCAGCAGCGACGCGGCGCCGTGTTGGTAGGAGAACTGGGTGATCTCCAGGGCCTGCTGCGCCTGCTGCAGGTATCCCTCTTTGTACAGTTGCACGACCTCTTCACTGGTGCGCAGCGCCTCGTAAGCGTTCTCCACCTCGGTCAGCACCTGTTGCTCGGCGCCCTTCTCCTGAAATTGTGACTGGGTAAGAGCGTAGTAGGTCCGCGCCACCTCGCCTTGATTGCGATTGAAGATGGGGAGCGGAATGTTGAAGTAGAAAGCTCCAACGTTCGAGGCATTGACATGCCCATAGTCAAACGTGGCATTGATGTCTTGCTTGGCGTTCGCCTTAGCCAGCGCGATCTGGCTCTGGGCGGAGGCGACGCCGCGATGCGCTGCCTGCAGGTCGGGGCGCAATGCCAGCGCGCGCGCTTGCAGGTCCTCCAGCCGGAAGCTGAGAGGCTGGTACGTCAGGTCGCCGGCGATGTCGTAGTCACGCGGCACCGAATCGTATCCCATCAACTGCCGGAGCGTGGCCAGTGCCTGCACCCTGGCGATGCCGGGCCGCGTTAACGTCGCTCTGGAACTGCAGCGTCTGCAACTGGATCCTCAGCAGATCGACTTTGCTGAGCCCGCCGGCCTTGTATTGCTCCTCGCTGATCCCTACTGAGTGTTGGTAGCTGGCAAGCAGTTGCGTTGCCAGCTCCAGATTCGACTTCGCCAGTAGGGCGGCCACAAACTCCTGCGCCGTGTTGCCGGCGGTCGCGCGCTCCATGTCGAGCACCTGTGCCTCGGTGACGGCAGTGATATCTTTGGCGGCTTGCAGGCGATGCTGTCGCTTCTGTCCGCGCTCGAAGAGATAGCCCACACCCAAATCGAACTGCGCCGTGGTGTCGATGTAGTCGCTTGACCACAAGCTGGGACTAAACAGCGGTAGGTATTGTGCATCCGAGGAAAGCAGGGGATTCGGGCGCAGGTTGGCGGTAACCTCCTGCTCCTGGTTCTGCGAGATCAAAGTGCGGTTGGCCTGGAGGGTGGGATTGTTTTTCTTCGCCAGCTCGATCGCTTGCTCCAGGGAAACGACCATCGACGGTCGCGGCGTCCCCGCAGCCTGCGTTGCCGGCGGCGTCTGGGGCGGCGCCGGCACTTGCGGCCACGACGTACACCCCGCCAGCAGCCAAACTGCGGCGAGACCCATGCCACGAGATCTTTGCGCGAGAAGGCCGCTCATTCCGTCACCTCCTCCGCTTCCTCGGGTAGCACATCCTTCGGTCCGGCCATCCATTCGTAGAAGGCGGGCAGCAGCACCAGGCTCAAGGCCAGCTCGGTCAGCAAGCCGCCCACGATCACGATGGCGAACGGACGCTGCGAGTCGGAGCCGATGCCGTGCGACAGCGCCGCCGGCACCAGCCCCAACGATGCCACCAGCATGGTCATCATGATGGGCCGCAGACGGCGCGTGGCGCCCAGCAACACCGCGTCCCGCACGCTGTACCCCCGTCCGCGCAGCTGATTGATGTATTCGATCATGATCACTCCCGTCTGCACCGATACCCCAAACAGTGCCAGCAGTCCGACACCCGTGGAAACACTGAAGTGCGTGCCCGTGATCAGCAGCGCGAGCAGGCCGCCGATGGGTGCGAGGCCCAGGTTCAACAACACCAGAAAGCCCCACTTGAAAGACCTGAACATGGAATACAGCACCAGCATGATGACCAGGATGGTGAGCGGTACCACGATTGCCAGTCGGTGATTCGCGCGCTTTTGGCTTTCGTACTCGCCGGCCCAGTCCAGGGTGTATCCCTGCGGCAGCTTCACCTCGCGATTGACCTTCGTCATGGCCTCTTCGACGGTGCTGCCCAGATCGCGGCCCCGCACGCTGTACTTGATGGCGATGTAGCGCTGGTTGCCTTCGCGATAGATCATCGACGCCCCGTTGTCCACCGTGATGTCGCACAACTCGCCCAACGAGACTCGTTCGCCGGTAGGCGCAAGCAGGCGAATGTTCGCGATGTCATCGATGCTCTTGCGATACTGCTCCCGGTAGCGCGGCACCAGGTCAAAGCGCTGTTCCCCGATGAGGATCTGGCTTACCGGATTTCCTCCGACCGCTGTCTGGATTGCATCCTGAATATCCGCGACGTTGATGCCGTAACGGTCGGCCTTGGCGCGATCGACCTTGATGTCAACATTGGGTTGTCCCAGGACCCGGAACAGTCCCAGATCGGTAACCCCGGGGACCCCCTTCATCGCCGCCCATGATTTCTTCGCCCTTCTGCTCCAGGTCGTGCAGATCAGAGCCAAAGATCTTCACGGCAAGCTCACCCTTAACTCCGCTGACGGCCTCCTCCATGTTGTCGGCGATGGGCTGTGAAAATCCCCACTCCACTCCCGGAATCTTCTCAACCTCCTTGTCCATGGCTTCGATCAGCAACTCTTTCCGGCCATGAAATTGCGACCGCCACTGCTCGCGTGGCTTCAGGTCCACAAAGTACTCGGTGTTGAAGAAGCCGGTCGCATCCGTTCCATCGTCGGAGCGTCCCACTTGCGACACCACCTGCGTCACCTCGGGAAAGCTGGCAAAGATCAGCCGCGACTGGTCCATGATGCGCTGCCCTTCGGTGGGGCCGGTGCTGGGAGACAGCGTTCCCCGCGCCCAGATCGAGCCTTCATCGAGGTGCGGCAGAAACTCGGAGCCAACTACTCCCCCGAAGCTGAGATACGCGGTCAGCGCGAAAACGAAGAGCGCAGCGCCGAGGGCGATCATGCGCCGCGCCAGAATCCACGTCAGCGTCTGCTCGTACCGCCGCGTAATCCATCCCACCACCGGGTTCTCCCAGGCTTTCACTCCCTGGCGAAACAGGAAGCTGGACAGCACCGGCGCCAGCAGGATGGAAAAGAAGAGGGCTCCCAGCAGGGCAAAGGCCACCGTCCACGCCATGGGTTTGAACAACCGGCCTTCCACCCGCTGCAGGGTGAAGATGGGCAGATACGTAATGATGATGATTGCGATGGCATAGAACACCGGCCGCTGCACTTCATGCGCCGCTGAGCGGATGCTTTCGTCGATGGTGGCGCTCGATTGGGTGCGGTTCTCCAGCCGTCGCTGTATGTTCTCGACCATCACCGCCGCACCCTCCACGATCATGCCGAAATCGAGCGCACCCAACGAGAGCAGGTTGGCGGGAATGTGGCGCAGGTCCAGCAAAATGGCGGCGAAAAACAGCGAGAACGGAATGGTGATGGCGACGATCAGGGCCGAGCGCACATTCCCCAGAAAAAAGAACAGCACCACCACCACCAGCAGAATGCCTTCGGTGAGATTGTGCAGCACCGTGTGGGTGGTGAGATGCACCAGTTCGTCACGGTCAATGTGGGGAACAATCTTCACCCCGGGCGGCAGCACATGCTTGTTGAGGAAGTCAACTTTGGCGTGGATGTCGCGCAGCACTGCCTCGGCCTCGGCCCCCTTACGCATCTGCACGATGCCTTCGACTACGTCATCGTTGTCGATGACCCTGCCATCGGCATGGCGAATGGCTTTTCCCAGCTTGCCCAGGCGAATCTTCGGTCCCTGGGTCACGCTAGCGACGTCTCTCACTCGCACCGGGAGTACCGTTCTGCACCTTCAAGACCGTCGCCCCTATGTCATCGGTGTTCTGCATCAGGCCAATGGCGCGAACGTTATAGGCCTGCTGCCCTTTCTCGATGAAGCTGCCCCCGCCGTTCAGGTTGTTGACGGCCAGCGCCTGTTCCACCTGCGCCATCGAGAGCCCATATGCGACCAGCTTGTCGGGGTCAACCTGCACCTGGTATTCGCGCGTCTCGCCGCCAAAAATAGACACCGACGCAACATTCGGCACCGACATTAGGTGCTTGAACACGACCCAGTCCTGCAGCGCCTTCAGGTCCATGATGTCGTACTGTGGGTTGGTGCTTTGCAGGGTATAGAAGTAGATCTGGCCGGCTGGACTGAAGTCGGGGCCGATTTGCGGATTCAGCCCCGGCGGCAGACTTACCAGCGTGAGCTTTTCCAACACCTGTTGCCGGTTCTGCAGGTTGTCGGACTCGTCGTCGAACAGCACCGTAATGAAGGAAAGTCCCGCCAGCGAGGTCGAGCGCAGATGGGTGAGGTGGCCGACACCGTTCAATTGTGTCTCGATCGGAATCGTGACCTGTTGCTCCACTTCCTCCGCCGCCCGTCCCGGCCACTGCGTGATCACCCAAACGTATTTGTCGGCCACGTCGGGATAGGCTTCGATGGGCAGGTTGTGAAAGGAAATGATGCCCCAGATCAGCAGCGCCACCCCCATGGCCAGCACCAGCATGCGGTTGCGCAGCGCAAAATCCACCAGAAACCGGATCATGCTGCCTACTCCTCGGCTGCGCTGGAGAACTGCAGCGCATTGGTCACCACTTGCTCGCCCGGCTTCAAACCGCTGACAACCTGCTGTTCTCCGTCCTTTTCCTGTGGCCCCAATTGCACCGCGATTCGGCGGAACTGGTTCCCCCCTGCCGGCGCATAGACCCAATCCTTGTCATGCAAATGAACCACGGCCGACGCCGGAACGACCGCCCGCTCCACCGCTTGGCTGCCGCGAAACGTGGCCGTCACGAACATTCCCGCGCGCAGGATGCCTTGTGGATTGGGCAACTCGATTCGAACCTTTGCAGTTCGCGTCCCCGGGTCCAGCACCTGGCTGATGTTGATTACTTTGCCTGGAAAATCCTCGGCGTACGCCGTTCAGGTTGATTTCGGCAATGTCACCCACATGCACCCGCGGCAGCATGTCCTGGTACGCATCGCAGAGCACCCACACTACTGATAAGTCGGCGATGGTAAACAGGGCCTGCTGATTGTCGAGCGAGCGCACCCCGGTCCCGCCGGTGGTCTGCTGGTCGACAATCACACCTGCGATGGGCGCGCGCAAAGGCAGCAGCGGAGACGGGGTGTTCACGTCACCTCCAAGCACATGCACCCGCTGCATCGCGGCATTGAGGTCCGCGATCGCCTTGGCGTTCACGTCTTCCGCATTTTCCACATCGGCCAGCGCGATGGCGCCCTTGTCGTAGAGCAGCTTAGCCCGCTCCAGTTGTTTGTTGGCCAGTTGCGCATCCGCCTTGAACTTCTGGTAGTCGGAGAATGCGGCCGACAGGTCGGGGCTGTTGATGAGCAGCAGCACTTGCCCCTTCCGCACGGTGTCGCCGAGTTTAGCCTTGATCTCGACCACCCGGCCGCCGCCCAGCGACACCACCGGTACGGATCGGTTCACATCCGGCGCGATCACGCCGTTGACGTGGATCTCGTCGCTCACCTTGCGGCCTTCCACGGTTGTCAGCGGAAATTGCCCGGGATTCTCCATCGTGAACACGTTGGGGTCGGTGTTGGTTTCCACCACCGCCCCTGACGATGGTTCGGCCTTGCTACGCGAGCAGGCCGGCAATAGCGCAGCCAGGAACAATGGCAGCAATAGGCCACATCCGGCCAGCGCTCGCCGGCGCTGATTGATGCGGTTCTTCATACAGGCATCTCTCTTCGGGGCCCGGCAGAACCGGTCTGGACAAGCGGGATTTTCCGCTCCAGTGAGCACCAGATCTGCAGGTAAGGAACTAGGAATGTTTCGTGCCGCTCATACCGGCACTGCAGGCTGCTTTAGTTCCAGTAGGAAGGAGGCGCGCGTCCGGCAGAGGGCGCAGTCGCACCCTCGAGCACGAGCGCTTTCAAGGCCAGAGGTTGCCTATACCAGACGACCAATGCGCACATCAGACAGAGCGCCAGTGTCGCTGGCAGCAGGAACAGTGGAGGACTGGTGTGCTGCAGGTGAAGAGCGGCCACCGCGAGTTGCACTCTCTTCGAGGATTCCTCCACTACGGCCTGCGTGGGGTGCAGGTCGTCACTCGCCGAAACCACCGGGAAAAGCAGTAGGACCCCGCACGCCAGTGCCAACAGTGACTTGCGATAGGGAACCACGCCAAGCTGACCGGACAAATCACGGCTTCGCAGGAACCCGAAAAGGGCCAACACCGCCAACCACACCCAAATCAGATTAAGAAACAGTTCCATAAGCCGTTCCCGCTAGCTTACCACCCCGCGTGGAGAAGGTGCACTTTGGCAAAACAACCGAATGCACAATTCATCACCTATTCATTGTGGGTGGCATTTCCTCCGGCGATGTTGTCGCGTCTTCGCCAGACAACATGACGGCCTTGTCGTCATGGCCAAGCCCCATGGGCCCGGTTCTCAACTTCGTAGGCAGGGAACATGCGGCTGCCAGGCGGAAATCGGAGTTTCAATCGGACGGGCATAGCTTCCAGTATTCGGGAGATGACCAAAGCAATCGGGACGCTCGATCGGGTGACGATAATCAATTGTTGGAGCGCGACTTCGCTGGTGCCGGGAGGGGGACTCGAACCCCCACAACCCTTTCGGGTCTGCGGATTTTAAGTCCGCTGCGTCTGCCAGTTTCGCCATCCCGGCGCGGCTGGATGGATTCAGTATCGCATGACGCAACAACCTCCCTTTACTCGGAACACCCTGTTCTCGGAACACCCTCGACCAAAGCTGAGACTTCCTGATATCGTGCACCTGCGCTCATGACGCTAGGTTTCAAGTCAAGAGTCAAAACCAGTTCTTAGTTCACGCCCCCGGAGGAACAGCTTTGCGAACCACCACACTCGCCCTTCTTCTTGCATGTTTTATTACCTTAGTCTCGGCACAGGACAACGGGCAGAAGCAAAGCGCCGAGCCCGCGCAAGGGCCGACGGAATCGCAAAAAGCGGCTCAGCCCCCTGCGGCGCCCACGCCTGACGCCAAGACAGACGAGGCCGAATCTCAGGGACCATGGAAGGGGCTGCAATACCGCCTCGTCGGTCCATTTCGTGGCGGACGAGTGGTCGCGGTGTCGGGCGTCGTAGGCCAGAATGACCTGTATTATTTCGGCGCCGTTGCCGGCGGTGTCTGGAAGACCACCGACGGCGGTCTTAACTGGAAACCCATCTTCGACAAGACCAAGGACGCGTCACCCTCCATCGGCGCAATCGCAGTTTCCGAATCCGACCCGAACGTTATCTACGTCGGAACCGGCGAAGCGTGCATCCGCGGCAACATCGTGGGCGGTAACGGCGTGTACAAGTCGATCGATGCCGGTGCAACCTGGAAATTCGTCGGCTTGCCCGACACCCATGCCATTGGCAGCTTGATCGTTAACCCCAGGAATCCTGACATCGCCTTCGTCGCCGCGTTAGGTCATCCCTTTGCCGACAACGAGGAGCGCGGAATCTTCCGCACGCGCGACGGCGGCAAGACCTGGGAGAAGGTCCTCTACAAGGATGCCAAGACCGGGGGCATCGACGTGGTTTTCGATCCCAGCAATGCCAACATCCTGTACGCGGCGTTGTGGCAAGCGCGGCGCACCCCGTGGAGCCTCGATAGCGGCGGCCCGGGAAGCGGGCTCTACAAATCCATCGACGGCGGAACCACCTGGAAGGAACTCAAAGCACACGGCCTGCCGGAAGGTGTCCTGGGCCGTATCGGCGTCACGGTTTCCGGCGCCAATCCCAACCGAGTGTGGGCCATCGTCGAAGCCGAGAAGGGCGGAATCTACCGCTCCGACGACGGCGGCGAGACTTGGCATCTCATGACCGATGACCACCGTTTTCGCCAGCGCGCCTGGTACTACTCGCACATTTTCGCCGACCCGCAATCTGCCGATACCGTCTACATCCTGAACACGGCTGCCTATCGGTCCAATGACGGCGGCAAGACGTTCACCCGCTTGCGCGTGCCGCACGGCGACAATCACGCCCTCTGGATCGATCCTACCAATCCCAAGCGCATGATCAATGGCAACGACGGAGGCGCCACCGTCTCCACCGACCACGGCGAAAGCTGGACCAGCGTTTACAACCAGCCCACGGCGCAGTTCTACCACGTCATTGCCGACAACCGGTTCCCCTACTACATCTACGGCGCGCAGCAGGACAATACAACCGTCGCCATCGCCAGTGCTGGCCTCGACGGCTCTATCGATCGTTCGGACTGGTATCCGGTGGGCGGAGGCGAGAGCGGTTACATCGCGCCCGAGCCGACCGACCCGCAGATCGTTTACGCCGGCTCCTACGGTGGCGAAATTACCCGCTACGATCACCGTACTCACCAGGAACAGGCGGTGAATCCCTGGCCTATCAACCCCATCGGCTGGGCCGCGGCTGACGTGAAACACCGCTTCCAATGGACCGAGCCTATTGTTTTTTCGCCCCACGATCCCAAAACGCTGTATTTCGCCGGCGAAGTGTTGTTCAAGACGACCGACGGCGGAATGAACTGGACCATCATCAGCCCGGACCTGACGCGCAACGATAAGGCGAAGCAAGCGGCCTCGGGTGGGCCGATCACCAAAGACAACACCGGCGTCGAGGTCTACGACACCATCTTCTCGGTGGTCGAATCGCCGGTACAGAAGGACTTGATCTGGGCCGGAACCGATGACGGCCTGGTGCATCTCACCCGCGATGGTGGCCAGCACTGGGAGAACGTCACGCCCAAGGCCATGCCCGAATGGGGCACGGTCAGCATGATCGAAGCTTCTCCCCGCGAAGCCGGTACGGCCTACATTGCCGTCGAACGCCACAAGATGGACGACTTCGCACCGTACGTGTTCAAGACGACCGATTTCGGCAAGACCTGGACCAAGTTGGTTGAGGGCCTTCCCGCCAACGACTATGTCCACGCGGTGCGCCTCGATCCCGGTCGCCCAGGTTTGCTCTTCGCCGGGACCGAGCAGGGCGTGTACGTGTCCTTCGATGACGGCAGCCACTGGCAGTCGCTGCAACTGAACCTGCCGGTGTCTCCAGTCAATGACTTAATTGTCAAAAACAACGACCTCGTGGTGGCGACCCACGGACGCAGCTTTTGGATTTTGGATGACATCACTTCCCTGCGGCAATACAACGATTCGATTCCGCAGCAGGAAGCCCACCTGTTTACCCCGGCAGCGGCCAGCCATACGGTTTTTGTTGGCTCGCCGTTTGCCGCGGGCGGCAACGTCGGAAAGAATCCCCCTGCCGGAGCCGTCATTGATTACTGGTTGAAAACCTCGCTCAAGAAGCCGGACAAGAAGGAAGCGGCGGGCTCGAGCAGCGACGAGTCGCAGGCGAAGACGGAAGCAGGCAAGAGCGACGGAGAAAAGAACGAAGCCCCAAAGATAACGCTGGAAATCCTTGACTCCTCCGGGAAAACCATCCGCAAGTTTCCCAAGAAGGAAGAGCCTGCGGACGAGGAGGAAAACTTCTTCAATCGCGGCGGCAGCAGCGAGACTCTGCCAGCCGACGCAGGTCTGAATCGATTCGTTTGGGACCTGCGTTACGAAGGTGCCACCAAGGTACCGAAGGCGCCGGTTTGGGGCGGCAACACCAATGGTCCGGTTGCGCTGCCCGGCACTTACCAGGTTCGGCTAACGGTGCTGGGCAAGAGTTACACCGCGCCGCTCGAGATCACCCCCGATCCCCGGCTGACGACCACTCAGGCGGACCTGACCAAACAGTTTGACCTGCTTCTCAAGATTCGCGACGCGGTGACCGAAACGGACGATACCATCCTCCAGATTCGCGATCTTCGCGAACAAATCAATGCCGTCAACAAGCACGTTGGCAACGACCCGCGGGAGAAGGCTATCGTCGATGCCGGCAAATCGCTGAACAAGAAAATGACCGAAATTGAAGAAGTGCTCATTCAGACCAAGGCCAAGAGCGGTCAGGACGTGCTCAATTACCCGGTTCGCCTAAACAATCACCTGGTCGCCCTGAGCGGCGTAGTCGGCAGCGCCAGTACAGCCCCAACGCAGCAGTCCTACGAAGTCTTCGACATGCTTAGCAAACAGTTGGACGAGCAGTTGGCCAAGTGGAAGGAGATCGTCTCGACCGACGTCCCGGCTTATAACAATCTGGTAAGACAGCAGGAGGTTCCCGCGCTCAAGGTGTCACAGCCTGATGCCGCGAAATAACGGACAATGCCTCCGAAAACCTCGTTTGAGGACCACAGGGTTAAGTGCAATGATCGCCGAAGTGCTTCGCACAGTTTGGCGCGTTGCCCGCCCCCTATGCCCCTCAGGTCGATTCGCCGTTATGGGGAATTGATTTTTAATCGTGAAGAACCTTCTCGACTTTGGCACGTCGCAAGTTGGTTGTAAGCTTGCTTCCGTTTATCCTGCAATCACGAGGAAGCCGCGGTTCGATGACAACCGGGATAGCATGAACGGTGGCCAGCGGCATCAGCAGCACTCACCGTGATGGCAGTCACTGACCAAAATCGATCCAGCCCGTCAAAATAGACCAATGTGCGTCTCACGTTTGCCGGAGCCTACCGTCATGAAACACGCTTTCGAGCCACGGCAGTTGCCGCATTTGTTCCTCCCTCTGCTGGCGCTCCTCGTCGTGTCCGGTTGCACCAGCAAACAACAGGCTCAGGCAGCGGGGAGTTCCGGAGGCCGTCCACCGGCGCCCGTGGTTGTGGCTAGTGTCGAGCAGTTAGACATTCCGGTCCAGATCAAGGCCATTGGCAACGTTGAGGCTTACCAGACCGTGCAGATCAGGTCTCAAGTCAACGGTCAAATCGAGAAGATCTTCTTCAAGGAAGGAGAGGATGTACGCCAGGGCCAACTACTCTTTCAGTTGGACAAAAGGCCGTTCCAGGCGGATCTGGAAAAGGCCATTGCCCAGATGAAGCACGATCAAGCGCAGGCGGAGAATTCCCGGATGCAGGCTGAGCGCTATAGCGGCCTGGAAAAGGAAGGCATTGTCTCCCATGAACAGGCCGGCCAGCTCAGTGCCCAGGCCAAGGCCGACGCCTCCGCGGTGGACGCCGACAAGGCCGCCGTCGATGCCGCTCGCGTGCAACTGCAGTACACCGACATCGTCGCTCCCATCAGTGCGCGCGCCGGAGTATTGATGATCAATCTGGGCAATCTGGTAAAGGCCAACGATACTCCCTACCTCGTGCAACTCAACCAAGTCACTCCGATTTACGTCACCTTTTCCGTGCCTGAAGCGAATCTGGATCGCGTGCGAAAAGGTTTTTCCGCCGGACAGCTCAAAGTTCTGGCTTTTTCCAAGGGACAATCCGACAATCCGGCAGAGGGCCGATTGACCTTCATCGATAATGGCGTCGACACCACCACTGGCATGTTCAAGCTGAAAGCCACCTTTCCGAACCAGGACCGGCGGCTCTGGCCTGGGCAATTCGTGGATGCTGCGCTGCAGCTCTCGACCCAGAAAAATGCCGTCGTGGTTCCGACCAAAGCGATTCAAACCGGACAGCAAGGCGAATACGTATACGTCGTCAGAGCGGACAGCACCGCGGAATCGCGTCCCGTGAAAACAGTGGGAATGTATCAGGGTTTGACGGTGATTTCGGAGGGATTAAAAGCCAGCGAGCGCGTGATTGTGGACGGCCAGTTGCGCGTGGCTCCCAACGCAAAGGTCGTAGTGCAGAGCACCCTGCCCGCTTCTCAGGGAGTTCCGGCTGCGGCCGGCGGTCCTGCCGGAGGGGGACTGTGAACATCTCCGAGCTCTTCATTCATCGGCCCATCATGACCACCTTGGTCATGGCCGCCATTCTCATCTTCGGTATCTTCGCCTATCAACTGTTGCCGGTCAGCGACCTTCCCAACGTCGACTTCCCCACGATTTTGGTGAGTGCTTCGCTTCCAGGCGCGAGTCCGGACACGATGGCTTCTTCCGTCGCCACGCCTCTGGAAAAGCAATTCTCGACAATTGCCGGCATTGACTCGATGACCTCCACGAGTTCCCTTGGGCAGACCGGTATCACCATTCAGTTCAATCTCAGCCGGAGCCTGGATGGCGCGGCTTTGGACGTCCAGGCAGCCATCACCGCGGCTGGGGGCCAATTGCCTCCCCAGATGCCAACGCCCCCGACCTTCCAGAAGGTGAATCCGGCCGATTCCCCCATCCTTTATCTCGCCCTGAGTTCGCCGACGATGACTCTGTCCGACGTCGATGACGCGGCGGAGACCACCATTGCCCAGAACGTCTCCATGGTGAACGGGGTGGCACAGGTGCAGGTGTATGGCGCGCAGAAATACGCGATGCGGGCCCAGCTCGATCCCAGCGCGCTGGCTTCACGCCAGATCGGAATCGACGACGTGAGTGCCGCCCTGCAGGCAGGAAATACCAACCTTCCCACCGGCACGCTTTATGGACAGGACCATACCTTCACCATCCTCTCCAACGGGCAGCGCATGAATGCTGCTCAGTTCGGCCCCATGGTGGTGGCCTATCGCAATGGTTCCCCGGTTCGCCTCAACGAGCTCGGCCGCGTCATTGACAGTGTGCAGAACGACAAGACCGCGAGCTGGTTTAACGGAACGCGCGCTATCGTGCTGGCCATTCAGAAGCAGCCCGGGACCAACACTGTCGCCGTGGTCGACAGCATCCGGAAGCTGCTGCCCCGGCTGGAAGAGCACATCCCTGCCGCCATCCAGGTGGACACCCTTTATGACCGCTCCGTCTCCATTCGCGCCTCGGTCAACGACGTGAAGTTCACCCTCCTGCTGACCATTGCCCTGGTCATCATGGTGATCTTCATCTTCCTGCGAAACGTTTCCGCGACCATCATTCCGTCTCTGGCTTTGCCCATGTCGATCATCGGTACATTTTCCGTCATGTACCTGCTGAGCTATAGCATCGACAACCTTTCCCTGATGGCATTGACATTGTCCGTCGGATTCGTTGTCGACGACGCCATCGTCATGCTGGAGAACATCGTGCGCCACATGGAGATGGGCAAACGGCCCCTCCAGGCCGCCATGGATGGCGCCGGCGAGATTGGCTTCACCATTCTCTCCATGACGCTGTCGCTGGCCGCCGTCTTTATTCCGCTACTGTTCATGGGGGGAATCATCGGACGCTTGCTGCACGAGTTCGCCGTGACCATCGGCGCCGCGATCCTGGTGTCGGGATTCGTATCACTAACATTGACCCCGATGCTCTGCAGCCGCTTCCTCCGTCATCCGGAGCGGTCCGGCCACGGACGGCTCTTCAATTTCAGCGAACGGGTTTTCGATGGCTGGTTGCGTGGTTACAACCGCAGCCTGAAGGCGGTCCTGCGGCACAAGTTCGCTACCCTGATGGTGTCTTTCGTTTTGATAGGGTTGACGTTTTATCTGTTCTCCATCTCCAAAACGGGATTCATCCCGGACGAAGATCAAGGCCTGGTATTCGCCTTCACCGAAGCGCAGCAAGGAATTGCATTTCAGGACATGATGCAGTTGCAGCAAAAGGTGGCCGACGTGGTGCGCTTCGATCCCAGCGTCATGAACACCATGTCTTCCATCGGCAGTCCCATCAATCAGGGCCGCATCTTCTTCCGGTTGAAGGACAAGAGAGACCGCGTCAACCACATGAGCGCGATGGAGGTGATTCAGGAACTCCGTCCCAAGGTATCGCAGATTCCCGGGCTGAATGTGTTCATGCAGATTCCGCCGACCATCCGCATCGGCGGATCGCTGACCAAGTCGCAGTATCAGTACACCCTGCAGTCTCCCGACACCTCGGGGCTTTACCAGGCTGCGCCCAAACTGGAGAGTGCTCTGCGCGGACTTCCAGAATTGCAGGATGTCACCAGCGACCTGCAGGTGAGCAACCCGCAGCTCACCGTGGAAGTCGACCACGATAAGGCTTACGCACTCGGCTTGACCCCGGCCCAGGTCTCCGATGCTCTTTATTCCGCCTATGGTACCCGCCAGATCAGCACCATATACACTCCTAACAACGAGTACTACGTCATCATAGAATTGCTGCCGCAGTACCAGAACAATCCCGACAAGCTCTCCCTTCTATACGTCCGTTCGAGCGCCGGGAAAATGATTCCGCTCGACACAGTTGCGAAGCTGGTACCTTCCGTTGGTCCCCTCACCGTAAATCACCTGGGCCAGTTGCCGGCCGCAACCATCAGCTTCAACCTCAAGCCCGGGACAGCGCTGGGCGACGCAACAAAACTGGTCGAGCGTGAGGCCAATCGAGTGCTCCCCGCGGACATCCAACGTACCTTCCAGGGCACGGCGCAGGCTTTCCAGAACTCCTTTACCGGCATGGGCCTCTTGTTGCTGGCAGCGATTCTGGTGATCTACATCATTCTCGGAATTCTGTACGAGAGCTTCATTCATCCCCTGACCATTCTCTCCGGTTTACCTTCTGCCGGCGTCGGCGCGCTCCTGACCCTTAGGCTCTTCCACCAGGAGCTGAATCTCTACTCCTTCGTGGGGATCATCATGCTGATCGGCATCGTCAAGAAGAATGCCATCATGATGATTGACTTCGCCTTGGAGGCGGAGCGCACAGAAGGAAAGAACCCGGAGGAATCCATTCATCAGGGCGCCCTCGTCCGCTTCCGTCCCATCATGATGACTACCATGGCGGCCCTGATGGGAACGCTGCCCATCGCGATTGGCTTTGGCTCAGGCGCAGACTCGCGCCGAGGTTTGGGCCTGGCGGTCGTGGGTGGTCTGCTCTTTTCGCAGATCGTAACCCTCTATATCACGCCGGTCTACTACGTATACCTCGACAAGCTGCAGGCAAAGTTCCGCAAGCGGCCCGGTGGACGCAAGGCCGCATCGGGTCCGCAGGACAGGCTCAATGAGGTCGCTTTAATGGGACAGGACCGCTAGAAACTGTCTCCTGGGCCGGATTTTAAGCTGGATGTCTGAGCACAAGTTGCCGGCCCTGCTAAAGGCGGACGGCACCATGGGCGGAGACGGCGTGCGCAGGGTGTCCACACCGGATGAGGCGGTGCGGGCTTTTCGCGAGCTCAGTTCTCCGCTGCATGCTGCAATCGTTCTGAAACGTACGATCGTCGATAGCGACTTTGATCTTGTGGTGCCCTGTCTGCAGCGCCGCAAACGCACGGTGAGCGTTCAGTCATTTGTTCATGGGCGAGACGCAACTATCTCCTTCGCCTGCTGGCAAGGTAAAATCCTCGCCAGCATCAGCGTCGAAGTTCTTCAAACCTGCTACCATCAAGGCCCGTCCGCGGTTGTGAGAGTGCTGGATGACGAAGCCATGCTGGCAGTGGCTCGAAAAGTGGCAAAGAAACTAGGCCTGTCCGGTCTCTGCGGATTGGACTTCGTAATCGAGACCCACAGCGCCACGCCTTATCTCTTAGAGATTAACCCGAGGGCAACCCACATCTGCCACCTGGCCCTCGCAGGCACCCGCGACATCCCTGGTGCGTTTTATTCCATGCTTTCAGGAAGGCCACGACGCGACGTTAGAGATCCAATCACCAACCGTACCATCGCCCTGTTCCCCAACGCCTGGCAACTCGACCCGGACAGTCAGGTCCTGAGAACCGCCTACCACGACGTTCCTTGGGCCGAGCCCGCGCTGGTGCGTGACGGCGTCGCCCCGCGCAGCAGAATCACCTCCAAGAACTGGCTCGCGTTCAAGGCACTTCTCCTATTCCGCTGGACGCGAAATACGGAGTCGAAAGTCCTCAAATCTAATTGACCTCACTTTGACCTACCTGAAGCTGGCGCCAGGGGACTGGTCCTGAGGTGATTCCCGCCGCTTCAGACTCCACCACCCACGAAGTGAACAATTTCCAGGCGGTCCCCGTCGGCCAGCGGAGTCTCCGCCCATCGCGCACGAGGCACGATCTCGCGATTTCGCTCCACTGCAACGCGGTCCCCTTTCATTCCCAGTTGCTCGATCAATCGCTCCAGCGACAGCCCTTCCTCAAAACGCTTCTCTTCACCATTGATTTGTAGATGCATAGCGAAACTCTACCCCAACGCTTCCCGTCTGGAAATGTCACACACTGGAACTACCCTTGCAGTACGGTCGTACCAGAGGAAGTTATGGCCATCCCCGCAATGACCTCAAACGCCGCTGTCCGCAAGCCTCGTAAGACGGGCTGGCTGGTGCTCCTGGCTTACATCCTGCTGTACGCCGCAACGCTGTCCGGCATGAGCCGCTGGGGACACTTTGATCCCTCGGATGCCCTGGGTGTAGCAGTTATACTCGGCGGCGGATTTTCACTGCTCGCTTGGCTGTTGACCATTCGCGTTACTCCCCTGTCCTACACCGTCAACCAACCAGCCCGTGAGCTGTCGAGCCTTTTGCTCTACCTCTTGCCGCTGATGGCTTTTGTCACCTGGGGTTTTGACGCCGTCCGGCGCATCTTTCCTGCCGATCCCGTTCAGGCTTTTGCAATGCTCCTTGCGAAGCTCGCCATCTTCGTCGCGGTACCGGCATGGATCATGCGCTCACGCTACGGCTACCGTTGGCGGCAAGTGGCCCCGGCGTCCTTTCGAACCGGTCATCTCTTGGTGGCCGCGGGCATGTCATTCGTACTGCTCCTGTTCCAGGCGATCGTCGGCCGCGGCCTGCGCGACTTGCGAAGTGCTCACCTGCCCACCGGATTGCTCGTCCTGGGAGTGCCCATCGCCTTCCTGTGGCTGGCGCTGGAAGCGGGCATCGTGGAAGAGTTCTTCTTCCGCTGCCTGTTGCAATCGCGCCTCGCCGCCAGGCTGCGTTCGGAGGTAGGCGGCATCGTCATCATGGCTCTGCTCTTCGGACTCGTGCATGCCCCGGGACTCTACCTCCGCACCAATCTCACCCAGGAAGACCTCGCCGTCCACCCTTCTCTCTTCATGGCCGTGGGCTACTCCATTGTGATCACGTCGGTCGCTGGATTCTTCCTCGGGGTGTTGTGGGCGCGCACCCGAAACCTGGCCGTCGTCGTGATCGTCCACGCCGCCGCCGATCTGTTGCCTGATCTCCTTCCCACGTTACGCTCGCTCCACATCCTCCGCTGACGAGAGAGGCTGGAGCGCCGCGGAACGAACATCACCGACGGCAGTCGCGCAAGTCCCCCGCTCCTGCGACATGGCAAGTCACCAACCCGGCTGACCGATTCCTGCCCCCACAAATTTACATCCCGCCGACGTGTCCGATTCATCTAAGTTCCATTAACATTCTTGGCCTTTGTCGATGTAGCGGTCCAACCTCAATCGAGTTTCAAGGTAGAAGCAACTTTGGCGGCAAGTACCGAAACCCTGGGGACCATCTCTGTCTCGCGCCCCGAGACCAACCCGTGGATCATCGCGGTGGCCGTCATGCTCGCCACCTTCATGGAGGTGCTGGACACTTCCATCGCCGCCGTGGCCCTCCCTTATATCGCCGGCAGCGTATCGGCGACCAACGACGAAGCCACCTGGGTGCTGACCAGCTATCTCGTCGCCAACGCCATCATCCTTCCCGCAAGCAGTTGGTTTTCCCTTCGCTTCGGGCGCAAGCGCTTTCTCATCACCTGCATCGTGATATTCACCGTGTCTTCGTTCTTCTGCGGCGCCGCCACCAGTCTCGGCCTCATCCTGCTGGCTCGCGCCTTGCAGGGCGCCGGAGGCGGTGCCTTGCAGCCCTTGTCGCAGGCCATCCTGCTGGAGAGTTTTCCCCCGGAAAAGCGCGGCCTTGCCATGTCAGCGTTCGCCCTCGGCGTGGTTGTGGCTCCCGTGCTCGGCCCCACCCTCGGCGGATGGCTCACGGAAACTTACTCGTGGCGCTGGGCCTTTTACATCAACATCCCGGTCGGGATCCTGGCCATCATCCTGATCGCGCGCTTTGTCGAGGATCCGCCCTACATCAAGAACGCCATCGCGGGAAAACTCGACGGCTGGGGCCTGGGACTGCTCGCCATCTGGCTGGGTGCGCTGCAAATCATCCTCGACAAAGGCCAGGAGGATGACTGGTTCGGGGCCACCTGGATTCGCTGGGCGACGGTAATTCTGGTGGTGGCGCTGATCGCCTTCCTTTACCGTGAGTTCACCCACGGCAAACCGCTGGTGAACCTGCGGATCTTTCGCGACCGGAACTTTACCATCGGATGCCTCCTCATCTTTCTTTTTGGAGCGGTCGTCTACGGGCTGGTCACAATACTGCCGCTCTTTTTCCAGGAGCTGCTTGGCTACACGGCATTGGCCGCGGGAATGGCGGTGAGCCCTCGCGGCCTCGGCTCCCTCTTCTTCATGCCGGCCATCGGAATCCTCACCGGCAAGGTGGACAACCGCTACCTGGTTTCGCTCGGCTTCATCGGCACCGGCCTGTGCACGCTTGCCATGGGAGCCGTTGATCTCCAGATCGGCCAGTGGTCCTTGCTGTGGCCCATCGTCTTCAGCGGCGCGTGCATGAGCCTCATCTTCGTCCCGCTCGCCACTGCCACCATGGGAACCCTGCGCAATGAAGAAATCGGCAACGCCAGCGGCTTGTACAACCTGATGCGCAACATCGGTGGCAGCATCGGCATCTCTGTCGTCAATACCCTGATTGCGCGCCACGAACAGTTGCACCGCAGCGAACTCTCGCCCTCGCTCGCCGCCGGCAGCCATACCTTCCAGCAGACCTATCACGGCCTCCGGAGCTTCCTGACCCAGCATACCGATGTGGCTAACGCGGCCCAGCAGGCCTACAAGATGATCGAGGGCGTGGTGAACCGGCAGGCGTTGTTGTGGGCCTACGTCGATGACTTCCGCTATCTCGCCCTGCTGTGCTTCCTCTGCGCTCCCATCGCCTTCGCCATGAAAAAGATTCGCAGCCGCGGTGGCGCCACCCTCGCCCATTGAGCTATGGGGGCGAGTGCAGCGCGGTGTTCCCCTTGTCCATCATCTGGTTTCACTGCCCCGCCGCGGTGTAGTGGCCCACCGCCGTCCATTCGCCGTTGACTCTCCCCAGCAGCAGGTATCCCGACCAGCTGCACTGCTCGTGGCAGACGACCGCCAGGTAGAGCAGCGCCTGCGTCCGATCGGCGTTGAAGCCCGGTTGCGAGAGGAAGACCTTGTCGGGCGTCGCCCAAGCAGCCTGCTGCAGTTCGCTGAGTTCGCTCGCCGGCTGTTTGCCGATCATCGCCTGCTGTGTGCTGTCGTCCATCCACAGATAATCGTGCTTCACCGGGAAGTCGTTGTGTAGCGCCGAGCAGTGCTCGTTGTTCTTCTTGAAATCATGCCACGTGGATTGTTCCAGCAGCGTCATGGTCTGCCGGAAGTTTCGCAGAACCGCGTCGGGATCCTGCCCCGGCTCGCGCATGCCGCTGCAGCCATTGCCAACGTCCAGCAGATTACAGGCATTCTGCCCGCACTCGAAGCTGACCGTTCGGTTCTCGATCAGCAGGCGCCGGTCCTTGAACTTCCCTTCATCGAACAGCCCGGCGATGGCCGCCCCATAAACCGCATACTCCTCGCTCGCGGCCGCTTCTGCGCCGTTGGCAGGTGGCGATGCAGGTTTTTGACCGACAGCCATGCCCGGCAACATCGCCAACAGGCAAAACACTACGATTCTTCGCAACATGAATCCTCTGTGAACGGGCGATGTCCAAAGTCTGCCCTCTTGGGCGCGGGAAATCAACTGCGGCCCACATTCACCTGCGGTACAATGCACCGCATATTTGCCGAGGATGGTGCCATGGGAAATCCCATCGTTCATTTCGAAATTGGCTGCCGCGACCGTGCCCGCAGCGTCGAGTTTTACTCCAAGCTGTTCGACGGCTGGACGATCGAAGATGACGGCCCTTCCGCCAAGATTCGGACTGGCACCGACGTCGGCGGCCACATCAATGCGCTCGGGCACGAACCCCACAACTACGTCACTTTTTACGTTCGGGTGGACGACGTGCAGACGTCCCTCGACAAAGCCGTCGCCTTAGGCGGCAAGGCCCTGCTCCCGGTGGTTCCGCTTCCCGGCGGCCAGTTTTCCTGGTTCGCCGACCCGGAAGGCAACATCGTAGGACTGTATCAGGATCCCCCTAAGGCAGAATGATCGCCTCGCACTACAAACCGCAACCGCCCCTGTCGGACTTCATCGACCAATTCTGGTTCTGGGATGGCTATATCCAGCCCCATGCCAAAGAGCGTATGTTGCCCGATGGCAGCATGACCCTGGTCTTCAATCTGCGCGAAGACCGCATTGGCTTGTTCGGCTCCGACAATCCAGCGAGGCACGAAAGCCGACGCGGCCAGGTCATCTCGGGTGCACGCTCAAGTTCGTTCGTGGTCGATACCCGGAATATGGTCTCTACGATCGGTGTCCAATTCAAGGCTGGAGGGGCCTTCCCATTTCTCGGCATGCCGGCGGATGAGTTGGCGCAACAGTGCATCTCGCTCGACGACGTTTTCGGCAGCACGGTGCGCGAGGTCCGCGAGCGTCTGCTGGCCACGCCCGCACCCAAGCGCAAATTCCAGATCCTCGAACAATGGCTGCTTCGGCGAGTCGCCGCGCCTTTGCAGCGTCACCCCGCGGTGCAATTCGCGCTCTCGCAGTTTGAGCGCGACCCGGCATCCACGACGGTCGCCTCCGTGGTCGATCGCGTGGGCTTCAGCCAGCGCCACTTCATTGAATTGTTCACCACCGAGGTAGGCCTGACGCCCAAGCTGTTCTCGCGGGTGCGACGCTTTCATCGAGTAGTGCAGACCATCGCCACCCGCCGGGAGATCGACTGGGCCGACACCGCGCTCTGCTGCGGCTACTACGATCAGGCCCACTTCGTGCACGACTTCAAGCAGTTTTCCGCCCTGACCCCGGAAACCTACCTGCTTTACCGGACGCCCCACTTGAACCACGTGCCGCTGGCGGCTTAGGTCAGATTTTTACAATACGTACGCTCCGCGAATGGGTCACACTAGGTGACAAATCCGGCCCCCCGGATCGAATCAAACGCAGAGGAGAGCACCCATGGCAGTGAAATACATTCCCGATGGCTACCACACCGTGACGCCCTATCTGACGGTGGCTAACGCCGATCAGCAAATCGAATTCGTGAAGAACGCTCTTGCCGGCGAACTGACGTTCGCCATGCGCGGCGACGACGGCAGCGTCCGCCATGCCGAGATGCGCATCGGCAATTCCATGATCATGGTCGGCCAGGCCCGCGAGCAATGGAAGGCGCGCCCCATGAACTTTTACCTGTATGTCCCCGACTGCGATGCCCTTTACCGGCAGGCCCTTGCCGCTGGCGGTAAGTCCATACAGGAGCCGACCAACCACGACTACGGCGACCGCAGCGCCGGCGTCGAGGATTCCCAGGGCAACTACTGGTGGATCGGCACGCACATCGAAGACGTGTCGGCCGAGGAGATCGAGCGGCGCATGAAGGCCGGCGCACACTAAGGTCACGTGCGCTCCGGAGGTAGTCGCGTTCGGCACCAAGTCTCGCGATTTGTCATCGCCAGCGGCGCGAGGGATCTGCTTCTCGGCTTGTCCGCGAACAGCAGATTCCTCGCGTCCATGAATCGGGCGCTCGAGCGACAAATCCGGAAAGCGGTCGCGTTTACTGCCCCTACCCCCACTCCAAGCCCAGACACCTCAATGCTATAATCCGTGTTTGCCCTGCAAGGTCCGTCGCTCCTCAAGCGGACGTATTCTTGCGCCCGAGAAGGCGGCGAACCGGGCATCCTGTACTCATCACGCTGACGAGGTTTCTTTATGTCAGGCCATTCCAAATGGGCCACCATCAAGCACAAAAAGGGCGCACTCGACGCCAAGCGCGGCAAGATCTTCACCCGCCTGATCAAGGAAATAACCATGGCGGCCAAGAGCGGCGGCGACATCGAGAAAAACCCCCGCCTGCGTGGCGCGGTTGCGGCAGCCAAGGCCGAGAACATGCCTGCTGACAACATCAAGCGCGCCATTCAGCGCGGCACCGGCGAGCTGCCCGGCGTTTCGTACGAAGAGATCACCTTCGAGGGCTACGGCCCGGGCGGCGTGGCCATCCTCGTCGAAGTCTCCACCGACAACCGCAACCGCACCGTCAGCGAACTCCGCCACGCCTTCTCCAAAAACGGCGGTAACATGGGTGAAGCCGGCTCGGTCGCCTGGATGTTCCACAAGAAGGGTGACATCGTCATTCCTAAATCGGCCGCCAAAGAAGACGACCTGATGAACATCGTCCTCGAAGCCGGCGCCGACGACCTGAAGGACGATGGCGATAGCTGGGAGATCCTTACCGATCCCTCCGCCTACGAGACCGTGCTCGAAGCCGTGCAGAAGGCGGGCATCAAGCCCGACGTGGCCGAAATCGGCATGATCCCTCAGACCTACACCAAGCTCGAAGGCCAGCAGGCCAACACCATGATCCGCCTGCTCGAAGCCCTGGAAGATTCCGACGACGTGCAGCATGTCTACTCCAACTTCGATATCGACCAGAAGCAACTGGAAGAGGTCGCGGGATAGAACTTGGGTGGAGCGGCGCTTCAGCGCCACGTTTGGGTTGGTCGAGCTGGCCTTCAGGCCAGCGTTAGCAAGGGCTAAATAGATTCGAGGGGCTTCAGCGCCACGTTTGGGTTGGTAGAGCTGGCCTTCAGGCCAGCGTTAGGGATGGTCTGATCAAGTCTGGTTTCGAAGGGGACGGCCTTTAGGCCGTCCGTAAATGTCCCAAAATCACCGCGGCTTCAGCCGCTGAGGGACTTCGCCGCGACTTGATGCAGAGAATCCCTAGCAAGGGCTAAATAGATTCAAGGGGCTTCAGCCCCGAGACGCATCGGTCGTTCTTCGGGGCGGCCGATTGCTTTTTCAGGCGTTACGGATGCTGATGGGCGGCTGACCTGTCAGCTCGCGTTCTCCTTTCCGGTACTGCGAGTGTATGGCCCCGCATGAAAGGGCTACAACTCATTGGGCCAACCACCCACTGCGAGCTCTTAATTCTGGGCTGCGTGCGCCTCTGGTAGTGAGCGTCACGTTTACAATATCCCTTAGATGACTGCCCGCTCGATCCTTCTCTCTTGCGTTATTACCCTTACTGCGTTACTCGGCTGCACAAAACAAAACACCGCTCCCGCCACGGCCAGTGCCAACGAACCGCAGCCCGCGGCGGCAGGCGCTTCCGACGCGCTGGTCAACAAAGTCGCAGCCATCAACGACGTTCCTGCGGCGAGCGCGCAGCCCAATCTCGACGGCAACCACGTCATGCAGTATGTGAAAGACATCGTGGCCATCGGCTCGCGTCCGGTAGGCAGCCCCGGCCACGCCAAGCTCGAGCAGTACATCCACAGCAAGCTCAAGGGCGACGACGTCGAAGACGACACCTTCATCGCACAAACCCCTGTCGGCGCATTCCCGATGGACAACATCATCGCCAAGTTTCCCGGTAAGAAAGACGGCATCATCGTCATCGCCGGCCACTACGACACCAACTATCCGCTGCCCAAAAGCTATGTCGGCGCCAACGACGGAGGTTCTTCGACCGCATTGCTGCTCGCTTTCGCTGACCGCTTCCGCGGCAAGCCGCTCGCCGGTTACAGCGTTTGGTTGGTCTGGACCGACGGCGAAGAAGCGTTCGTGAAGTGGAGCGATTCGGACAGCCTCTACGGCACACGTCAATTGGCGAAGAAATGGCAGGAGGACGGAACCGCGAAAAAGATCAAGGCGTTTCTCCTGGTCGACATGCTCGGCGACGCCGACCTCGACATACAGCGCGTTACGAATTCAACGCCCTGGCTGAGCGATCTCGTCTACAAAGCCGCCAGCAACCTGGGATATCAATCGCACTTCTACCGTATGGAAGGCGCGATTGAGGACGACCACCTACCCTTTGCTCGCATCGGTGTGCCGGTGGTCGACATCATCGATCTCGACTATGGCTACAACAACGCCTACCACCACACGCCCGACGACACCATCGACAAGCTCAGCCCGCAGTCCCTGGCCATCTCCGGTGACGTGGTGCTGGAAACCGTCCGCCTGCTCAACGCCCACTTCTAGCAGGCTGCGGAAAACTCGTGCAATTACGATGGGAAGGGGCACGGGTTTACAGGCTGCGGAAAAATGCCCTGATCGGGTAGAGCTGGCCTTCAGGCCAGCGTCTAGTCCTTTATTCTTGTCTTTCCGAGGGGCTTCAGCCCCCAAGGAATCTGCAGCTCATCGCCTTCCCACGCGTTTTTCCGCAGCCTTCTGGGCCGGATGACTTACTTCACCCCGACGTACACCTTGGTCGAGGCATTGTTAGGATCGAGCGCCGCGTCGTAAAGCTCGTAGTCGGCTTTGAAAGATCGGGCGGGAGCGCCTGGCGCCGTGAAGTATTCGTAGATGTGGCGCCACACCTTGGGCACCACCAGCGGCAGCGCCCCCTGTTCGGAGGTAAACTCTTCAAACTTGCCACCCGGAATCTGCTTGGAAATCATGCCCGCTGGGGGCGAAGTTCCTGGCTTTACCTTCGCCCCCAGAATGTAGGTGTAATTGCCATTCGCGTCGCTTTCGTAGTCGGTGTAGACGGCCACGATTCCACCATCAATTTTTTCCGGAATCCGGTCGATGGTCCCTTCCATGTAAAACCTCTGCCACATTTGCGGGATCATCCCGCCCTCGGCAGATTCCTTCCCGTTGTTGGTGCGGGCGTCAATGCCGATCACCTCAAAGGCTTTTTCCTCCACCGATTTGGGCTTCACGGGTTCCTCCGCAAGCGCGGCGCACAATGAGCAGATCAGGACGACAACGGCAGCGGTGGCTTTGCAGGAAACGGCGCGAGGCAATGATGGCATGGCACTCGCATTGTAATGTGCCGGCGAACCAGTAATCGAGCCGCTGGTGCATTTGTCCCATTTTGACGTTCTCGCGCGGAACCTGCATCACGACGCTAAGTTGGTCGGTACAAAACGCATTATAGTGAAGATGTGACCGGAGGTTGCCGCCCCATGCCGATACCGATCACAACTTGGGTACGCGACATCCTCAACCACGAAGACGACGTCGTCTACGTGCTCGACCAACACTTGCGAATCGAGGGTTGCAATCCTGCCTGGGACCGTTTCGCCCAGGCTAACGGGGGCATTGGCATTTCCACCGCCGACGTTCGCGGCCACCTTATCTTCGAGTTTATCCCTGAGGGGTTGCGTCCTTTCTACCAGGAGAAATACCTCCTGACGTTGCGAACTCGCCAATGGGTAGGGTTCGACTACGAGTGCTCCACCTCTGACAAATTCCGGCTGTTCCACATGGCCATGCATTCCATTGGCGACTCCGGCCTGCTGGTGGTCAACTCCTACGTGCCATCGCGCCGCGGCACCCTGGAAACGAATCCCAATTCCGCGAAGGAAGCCCTGTACCTCTCCCCTGACGGTTCGGTCACTATGTGTGCGCATTGCCGCAAAACCCAGCGTCTCGATTGGCCTTCGCAATGGGAACGGGTTCCACAGTTTGTGCTGAAACCTCCGGCTGCCGTCAACCACGACTTGTGCCCTGCCTGCAACGCCTATTTCTATCCGGCACAGGGCTCGGCTCGCGTCTGGGGTTCAGCAGCGCTGTAGCGTATCTCACGCCGCTTTGGTAGTCTCGCTTTAACCCTTTTGCGTTGTGCTAACTTCCTTGCGGAGACTTCTCTTTTGAAAATCGGAGACCTTTGCCTCTGTGGCATCCTACTGTTGAGCGCCACTGCGCTCCATGCGCAGATCGACCCGTCCACCCAGCAACTCTCCCACGACATCTTCCAGCAGTTGATTGAGATCAACACCACCGATTCGGTGGGCAACGTCACCACTGCCGCCGAGGCCATGGCCAAGCGGCTGCGTGACGCTGGATTTCCCGCCAGTGACGTTCAGGTTCTCGGCCCCAACGACCGCAAAAAGAACATGGTCGCGCGCCTGCACGGCACCGGAGCGAAGAAACCGATCCTTCTCATCGGACACCTCGACGTGGTCGAAGCCCGCCGCGCCGACTGGAGCAAAGATCCCTTCCAGTTCATTGAGGAAGGCGGGTACTTTTACGGCCGCGGCACGCAAGACATGAAGAGCGCCGACGCCATCCTCGTCACCACCTTCATTCGCTTCCAGCAGGAAGGCTACAAGCCCGACCGCGACATCATCCTCGCCCTTACCGCCGATGAAGAAGGCGGCAAGTCGAACGGTGTCGATTGGCTGCTGAAAGACCATCGCGACCTTATCGATGCCGAGTTTGTGCTTAATCCTGACGGCGGGGGTGTCGATACCGATCACGGCAAGCCCGTCCTGATGGAACTCACAGCCACCGAGAAGCTCTACGCCGACTATCAGCTCGAAGCGACCAATCACGGCGGCCACAGTTCCCTGCCCACGCCCGACAATGCCATCTACCATGTGGCCGACGCGTTGACCAAGGTGCAGGCCTACCACTTTCCTTTTGAGCTGAACGACGTGACCCGCGCCTTCTTCGTCGAGACCGCCAAAACCCAGACCGGACAAGTCGCCGCCGACATGACGGCCATCACGAAGACTCCTCCCGACCCGGCCGCCATCGATCGCCTGTCACAGAACCCCCTGTTCAACTCCTTGTTGAGGACCACCTGCGTGGCAACGCGCTTCGATGCCGGACACGCCAACAACGCGCTGCCGCAACGCGCCGTCGCCAATGTCAATTGCCGCATCTTTCCCGGACACTCCCGGGAAGAAATCCGCGAGCAACTGGTAAAGCTCTTCGACGATCCCAAACTCGCTGTCCGTTATGTCAGCGACGATGGCCAGGTAACCGAAACCGCTCCTGCCGCCGGAGCGCTGCCCCCAGTTCCACTCCGGCCCGATGTCGTTCAGCCCTTGCAGAAAGTCACGGCTGAGATGTGGCCCGGCATTCCGGTCGTTCCTGCCATGTCAACCGGCGCCTCCGATGGCAAATACACCAAGGCCGCCGGACTGCCTACCTATGGCGTCTCCGGAGTCGCGATCGATCTCGACGATATCCGGGCCCACGGCCGGGACGAGCGCGTGGGCGTCGCGTCGTATTACCGTGGCGTGGACTTCTATTATCGCTATCTGAAGGCGTTCACCAGCGAGCAGTAGACCCTCGGGCGCGGCTCTTGCGAGGCTGTTACGAGCAACGGACCTGCCGTGGCAGGTTGAAACAGGAATGACAACTCTCCAACATCGTCGGCTAAGTCCTTTGTTTGCGTTGTTGTCATTGGGAGACTCCCAGCTGAGCCACCGCGATGGAACGGGGCCCACGCCAGCCGCAGCGGGCCATGTCAGCGCCTGGCGCTGCAAAACCGGATTGCTATGTTGGTGTAAAGGTGTACCGGTGTAGATCAGTATTGGTTTAAAGATTCAAAGCTGCGATTCATCTTGTTGTAGATGTGTAAAGATAGCAACACTTTCTGCTATGTTGCTATATTCACACCGCTTTTTGTGAATCGGATGTATATAAATAAAGCTTGTATTTTCATCTACTTACTAACGATCCCGCCTTCCTGGCAACTGCCTTTCTGACCACAGGCAACTAGAGACTAGACTTTTTCTTACCCAGCTTAGTACATCGATGTGTAATTGAGCCCGATCTCCCCACAGAATGCTGCTCCACGGAATACA
>CAWCTB010000050.1:0-22089 GCA_963798275.1 uncultured Acidobacteriaceae bacterium | reverse complement strand
GCGACGTCGATTGGAGGGCCCGCTGGGAGGAGTTGCGTTTCCTGGACAGTACTCCGACCACATCGCCCGGGTCGCCGTCGTGGGCTCCTCAAAGTGGGAGGAAGTGAAATCGATGTCCCTCAGTGCCACGGTTCTGGCTGAAGCCGACACCTGTTACTTCGAGGCTTCAGAAATAGGGGCGGCGTGGCAGTGGGCCAAGGGCGCCAAACACGCCGCAGACGTCCCGGTGCGCCAGATTTACCGGGGCGGCATCTGGAGGGACTACCAGCCGGAGTGGACCGATATCGGGTGAGTTCGCTGGCGGGACCTTGGCGTCGGCCGATCCAGTGGCCGCCAAAAGGCATTACGCCCAAGATTGGCGAATTGGGACGCTTGCCGCAACACCTTAAGGATTTCTCTCCCCAGGGCAGCAAATCAGCGTTACAGTTTCCTTGCAGACCTCATGTGCGGGAGGAGTCCGATGCCCGTCTACGACTACATCTGCAAAGATTGTCAGAAGCCTTTCGAGCTGGTCTTGACTTTGAGCGAACACGAAGAGGGCAAGGTCAATTGTCCGAAGTGCGGCAGCCCGAATGTGGAGCAGGCTGTCGCAGCGTTCTTTGCGGTAACGTCCAAAAAGAGCTAAAAGGGCGACGACACCGGATCGATTGCAGTCGAGTTCACGGCACGCGGGGGATCAGGGCGCCCGTGCGACGGCGGTAGTCCTCGTACTCCGCGCCGAAAGTCTGCGCCATGAATCCTTCCTCCAGGCGGCTCTTCAGCGTGAATCCCAGCCAGAGAAAGAACAACCCAAGCAAGCTGCGAAGTTCCCGTTGACACAGGGCTGTACCGATCAGGGCCAGCAGCAGACCGGAATAAATTGGGTGACGCACGAAACGATAGGGCCCGCTGCGGATGAGCTGGTGTTCAACCTTCACGCTGACCACGCTGCTCCAGTTGCGTCCCAAATGCAATCGCGCCCAAATCGCGAACAACAATCCAAACAAGGTGAGAGCGACGCCCAGCCATTCGACCCACGGCTGCGCCGGCACAAGCTTGTCATGCAAGAACGCCAGCGGCACAGCTTTTCGATCCATAAATACCAGGCAGGAACCGATGAGCACGGGGATGGTGTAGGTCAAGCGTGGACCCAGGCCAATGCTCTGCTGGTTACGCTTGGAGCGCAGCGCCCAGGCGAACCAGACGATAACCCACGCCAGCCAAAGGTCTTTGCAGAGTTGCAGGGCGCTCATGGGCCCTCCCGGCTTAAGTGTGACCTAGCCCCTTCTCGCTGAATACGCAACCGAGGCGCGATGGGTTCCCGGCTTGCCGCGCGAGAGTTGCAGAATCGTGGTGCAAGAATGGGCCGGGCTGTGGTAACATTCCCCCGCTTCGGTGCAAAGCGGCAGCGCGGGCGAGGACGGAATGCGTTTGGGCGATGCCATTGATGACTACTGCACGCGATGCAAGCGCGGCACCAATCACGCGATCGTGGCGATGAATGGAGGAGATGTGCTGAAGGTTCTCTGCCGCACCTGCAACACGGAACACCCGTACCGTCACAATGAAAACCCTAAAAAAGAGTTGACTAAAGAAGTAGCGTTTCAAAAGGTACTGGAGAGCGTGACCGGGCAGATCGCCGGATCAACCAGCACTTCTGGGAAGAAGAAGCGCGGCAAATAAAAGTCCTGCGTACCCGTGGGGGGTAGGCAAGGAGTTCGAACCATCAGGGTTGTGGGGACCCAGGGGTGAATTGATGGACCGCAGGTGGCATGCAACCAGACTGCGGATCTTAAACCGAAAACATTACTGCGCGATGCCGGCCAACGAGCCGGTGATGGAGGTTCTAAGAACGCTATGAAGAGAGGTACATTTCTGGCCCTCGCTATCGCGGCCATTTTCTCAGTTTCTGCGATGGCACAAATTGGTTACTCTCCACCGAATGACGTTCTCGGCGCTCACCTTAACTACGGCCGGGGTTGCACGGCCTGCCACGCTCCGCACAGCGGCGCGTACGGCAACGGCGCAGCCAAGACCGCGTATGCCCAGGCTGGCAACCACGCGCTGTGGGGCCAGGACGTAGGCTCGCTGGTCGGCCAGACGATTCAGTTTGGTGATCAAGGGACCTGGACTGAGACCCTGCCTGGCCTGGATGCCACCACCCCGGACCGCAACATCACCGAGTGCCTGAGCTGCCACGACGGCAACCTCGCGAGGGGCGCGATGATGAGAAATGCGGTGTACGAGACGTTGCCCTCTACCTACGGTACCTACAATACGATTCCGACCTTGCTCGGCGACGACGGCACCACGGCGGGCAACTATATGAACGACCACCCGGTGGGCTTGAACGCCGCGATCGGTTGCGGCGGCCAATACAACTGGGACTGCACCATTGTCAACGGTCAGATCACCTATCCCCAGGGCACACAGATGTACCAGTTCGTGCAGAACTACGGCTTCTTCGTGAGCCCCGGCAACTACAACGGCACCCCGGTGGTCACCTGCACCACCTGCCACAATCAGCACGTGATGAACGTGGTGAAAGTTACTCAGGGCCCGAAATCGGGCCTGCCGTCCGGCTACTATCAGTCGATGTTCTTTATCCGTGCACCCTACAACCCGGGCAGCACCACCGTCGGCTCGAACCAGACAGCACAGTTCTGCCGCGAGTGCCACGGTGGCGAAGCCAACGAAATGAACAACAGCACGGCCGGTACCACCTTCTAGAATCCAATACTTCCTGAGTCATCTGAATGGGCTCCCGAAAACCGGGAGCCTTTTTCTCGGTGTTTCGCTCAAATGCGCAAGAGTCGTGCGCGATTGCGAACCGACCAGTTCTGCAGCGTATAGAGGCCTCTGCCTTACGTAATGCAGAGTTGAGAAGCCCTGAAAGCGTCCCCTGGTCGAGACACGGGAGTTGGATGCTTGCGAAAAGAATGATGAAGCCACATTCACAATACCCCACGCGCATTGCAAATTGCCCGCAAGTTACGCTACACTCAAGCAACTTACCCCATGACCCAGCTCGAGCAATTCGCCCGTTGGCTCGCCTCGATTCGATGTAGGCGGACTTGTCGAATTGGCGTTTGTACCGGTTCGCGACCTGTTCCATCGCTTGGATCGCAGTTGTTTTAGGTCTCCCTCGGCGATTGTTGGGGCCGGCTTACCAAACCCTCCACAACCAAGCAAGAAGACAACACACCCGACGAAAGCCGGCAGGGATTGTTTTTCACCGAGAGCGATGAAGCTGAATGGCCAACTCGATCACCTGAAGGCGCTGGAAGCGGAGAGCATTTATATTCTGCGTGAGGCGGCCGCGGAATTTGCCAAGCCCGTCATGCTCTACTCCATTGGCAAGGACTCCTCGGTCATGCTGCGCCTGGCGCAAAAGGCCTTCCATCCCGGCAAGATCCCGTTCCCGCTGCTGCACATCGACACCAGCTACAAGTTTCCCGAGATGATCGAGTTTCGCGACTCCTACACTCGCCAGATCGGGGCGGAACTCATCGTTCACACCAATCGCAAGGCCTTGGACGATGGCGCGACTCCTTATGCGCTCGGAACCCAGAAATGCTGCGGGTTCTTGAAGACCCGCGCCTTGCTGGATGCTCTCGCGGAAGGTGGATTTGATGCGGCATTTGGCGGGGCGCGCCGGGATGAAGAGAAATCGCGGGCCAAAGAACGCGTCTATTCCTTCCGCGATTCTCTGGGCCAGTGGGACCCGAAAAACCAGCGGCCTGAACTGTGGAGCTTGTACAACAGCCGGCACCACAAGGGCGAGAGCATCCGTGTGTTTCCGCTGTCGAATTGGAGTGAACTCGACGTATGGCTTTACATTCACGTCGAGAGCATTCCCATCGTGCCGCTGTATTTCGCGAAGGAACGCGAGGTGGTGGTTCGCGACGATGCCATCTTGCTGATCCAGAGCATCGTGCGCCTGTTGCCGGGCGAGAAACCCACGACTCTGATGTGTCGCATGCGCTCTCTGGGATGTGTGCCGTGCACCGGAGCTATTCGATCGAACGCCGACACGGTTCCCGCGATCATCGAAGAGATGCTGTCGTTCCGCCGCTCCGAACGCGAAAACCGTGCTATTGATCACGATGAAGAGGGTTCGATGGAACTGAAGAAGCGCGAGGGCTACTTCTGATGGGCGCTCCCGGAGTACAACTCGATTCGGCGTTGAGCGAAATCCTGCATCTGTTCCCGTCGCATTCTGAGGTCTTGCGCTTCACCACCGCCGGCAGCGTAGATGACGGCAAATCCACCCTCATCGGCCGTTTATTGTACGACAGCCAGAGCGTGTACGAGGACCAGCTCTCCTCCGTTCGCAACAGCCGCATCAATCGGTCAACCGGACCGCTGGATTTCTCCCTTCTGACCGACGGCCTGCGCGCCGAGCGCGAGCAGGGCATCACCATCGACGTCGCCTATCGTTACTTCTCTACTCCGCGCCGTAAGTTCATCATTGCCGATACTCCTGGGCATGAGCAGTACACGCGCAACATGGCAACCGGAGCGTCCACGGCGGATGCGGCGGTCGTGCTGATCGACGCCACCAAGGGCGTGCTCTCGCAATCGCGGCGCCATGCTTACATCGCGAGTTTGCTCGGCATCCGGCACGTGGTTGCAGCGGTCAACAAGATGGACATCGTCGGATACTCGCAGCAGGTATTCGACCGCATTGCGCACGACTTCCTGGCTCTGGCCGAAAAGCTTGGCCTGGCAGACGTCTATCCGGTTCCGGTCAGCGCACTCGAAGGCGACAACGTGGTGCGCCGCAGCGAACGCATGCCATGGTTCGATGGACCGGCCCTGCTCGAATATCTCGAACAGCTCAAAGTGCACGACACCGAGAGTTCGCGGCCGGCGCGTTTCCCGGTGCAGTACGTAATTCGTCCGGACTCCGGCTTCCGAGGCTTTGCAGGACAGGTTGCCTCCGGCACTTTTCGCCCCGGGCAGTCCGTCGTCGCATTGCCCTCCGGTATCAAGACACGGGTGAAGTCGATCGTGACCTTCGACGGAGACGCAGACGCGGCCGCGGCAGGCAGCGCGGTCACCCTGACGCTGGAAAACGAGGTCGACGTCAGTCGTGGCGATCTTCTGGCCGCTGAAGGTAACTTGCCGTCAGTATCGCGCAGATTTGTCGCGTCGATGGTTTGGATGCACCCGACTGAACTCGACCAGCACAAACTGTACCTGCTGAAGCACACGACGCGAATGGTCCGGGCACGAGTGACGCGAGTCTATCATCGTGTGGATGTCGATTCGCTGGCGAAACTCGAAGCCCACTCGCTTCGCATGAACGATATCGCCTCGGTCGAAGTTGAGACAACGTTGCCCCTGTTCTTCGACGTCTACCGCGAGATCAGGAGCATGGGCAGTTTCATCCTGATCGATCCGTTAACCAATGCCACCGTCGCGGCGGGAATGATTGAAGGAGCACTTCAGAGCGATGGGCTGTTCCCGGCGCAAGGTGTGGGCGATCCAGTCTGTTCCCGTGTCCGCGGAAGAGCGCGCCCTGCGCTTCGGGCATCCCGCCGCATTGGTGTGGGCTGAGGGTGATCGGCAATGCGCTCAACTGATCGAACGCCGGCTGTTTGAGGACGGCTGGTTCGTCCACCTGATGAACGCTTCCGACTACGAGACGCAAGACCTGATTCCAGTGGTTCGGGCTTTTCACTCCGCGGGAATTGTAGTTGTGCTGTTGACCGACGCCAGCACCGCAAACCGGGAACAACTTCGTGAACTGGTCGGGCCTTCCGCGTTCTTCGAAGCCGGACCAAGTGCAGATCAGGCGGCGGACGTGGCAAATGAGCTCATGGAACGGCTCACGATCTGGCGGGAAAACGCTATGCTGAAAGCGAAGGGTGCTTGATGAGCCAGCAGCTAACTGCGGAGCAGTACGAGACCCTGGATGCCGGAGAAGTGATTGATCGCCTCCTCGATGAAAATCGCGGAATGGTGTGCATCACCTGCAGCTTTCAGGCAGAGGACATGGTCGTGCTCGACCTGCTTGCGCAAACGGCTGCCCGATGTGCCCGTCCTCTTTCTGGAGACCGGCTATCACTTTTCCCAGACCTACGCCTACCGCGATCGCATGGCTGAACTGTGGCACTTGAATCTGGTAAACGTGATGCCGGCTCAGTCAGTAACCGAGCAGGAGTCGGAACTGGGGATTCTGTACCGCACCGATCCGACCAGTTGCTGTCAGCGGCGCAAGGTCGAGCCCCTGATGAAGGCGCTGGAGCCGTTCGATCTCTGGTTCACCGGATTGCGCCGCGAACAATCGCCCACGAGAAAAAACTTGAAGACAGTCGAGGACCACCGCCTGCCCAGCGGCAAAAGCCTGTTGAAAGTAAGCCCGCTCGCGGCCTGGGATTGGAAGCAGGTATGGAGTTACACCGTCGAGCACGGGATTGAGTACCTGCCGTTGTACGACGAGGGTTATCGCAGCATCGGTTGTGAGCCGTGCACGAGTGTTCCGGCGGAAGGCGCTGACCCGCGTTCCGGCCGCTGGGGCGGCAACAAGTTGGAGTGCGGCATTCATACGTTTTCGAAAAAAGCGGAATGATTGAACGACACAGGCAGTTCGTGCCAGGTGTGATCTGTGACGAAACCTCAGTCCGACGAGTCCGTTGAGAAACCCGAATTCGTGATCTCGCTGCGTCCCGGCATCGACTGGCTATCGCTGGGAATAGCCCTATTGATTGGTGTGGTTTTTCGTTATGTCCACTTCCGCGTCCCTTGGTAGAGCGTTCAGCTCGAGCCCGCTCGCGACCCTGGGTGCTCTATCTCGAAGGCATGGGCGCGGTATGTGCTGCAATTCGTCCCTGGACTGGCGCTGCTGGTCGTGATCGCAGCGCTGGCGCGGGTGATTGGCCGCGGAGGCCTCGACTCCTACTGCCTGGTCTACGCCATCGTCCTCGGCATCCTCATACGCAACACCGTCGGCCTGCATGCATGGTTTGAGGTCGGTACCCGCACCTACGAAGTGTTCTGGAAGGTGGGCATCGTCCTGCTCGGCTCGCAGATGGGACTGCATAGCTTTTCCGAAGTGGGTGTCAAGGGTGTTGTCTTAGCCGGAGTCGAGATCGTTGCCACCATCAGCATCACCCTCTGGCTTACCCGGCTATTCAAGATCGACGGCTCTCTCCGCCAGTTGCTGGCGATAGGCATGGCCATCTGTGGTGTCTCGGCGATTATTGCTCTATCCAGCACTCTGCGGAGCGACGAAGAGGATACCAGCTACGCCGTCTCGGTCATTCTCTGCTTTGGACTGCTCAGCCTGACTGTGATGCCATTCCTTGGGCACCTTCTGCATCTCAGCCCGCTGCACTTTGGCCTATGGGCTGGGCTCGCCGTCAACAACACGGCGGAATCCGTAGCCACGGGCTTCACCTATTCCGAAGCAGCCGGTCACTACGCCACCATCGCCAAGCTGTGCCGGACTCTTTTCCTCGACGCCGCCCTGCTGTACTTCGTGCACGGAATGGTTCGCGAGAAGGTGGCCGGAACTACGGTCTCCACGGCGCGGGGCTTGGTGAAACACTTCCCAAAGTTTGCGCTCGGCCTGATCGTGTTCTCGGCGCTGGCTACCTTCCATTTCTGGTCGCAGCGCTGCGCTCGACAATCTGAACCATCTTTATCGCTGGGCGTTTCTGCTGGGCTTTGCCGGCGTGGGCTTGCGAACCAGTCTTAGCCGCTTGCGCACCCGCGGCGTGCGGCCGCTCGCTTTGGCGCTCGGAGTGCAAACCATCACCGCCGGCATCATGCTGGCTTGTGTCCGGATGCTCTTCTAGCGTGGCGCGGAGAGATCTTGCCATTGGGGTAGAGCGAACCGTCACGTCCGCGCACGAGTCGTTGTAAACAATCGGGAATTGTCCTTCATGCGGCAACCGGCAGAACTCGCGCTAGTCCGGCGTTGGCCCCTGATTGCGGCCTGCGTCCTCGTGTTCCTGTTTGCCTTCCATGCCAAGACGGAGGTTTACAAGCAAGGCCTCAGACGTGCACGCCGCATACCGCGACCTCATCGAAGATGTGGATGAAAATCCAACGGATACCCAAGCCTTCCCTCAATCCCAGCTTCATCGCCAATTCACCATCCGTCCGACCATCGGAACCTCACGTGGGGCCTGCTGTTCCTGCGGTCAGAGGTTGCCTCAGGCTTTGTCCCGGTCCCGTGTTTCAGCGGTTTATCACCCCCACGATTCGTTCAGGAGAGACCATGAGACAGTTATCTGCCCTGGCGCTGTTCACACTCTTGCGACCAGCGTTTTCGCGCAAACCGACTACACCACCTCCAAGCACAAACCCAACCCTCGGGCGAGTGCGGCCCGATCCAGTTCAAGCGAAATCCAGGAACTGAAAGACGCGATTGCCGCGCAGCAGGACGCGATTGCCGCCCAGCAGCGGCAGATTCAGCAGTTGCAGCAGCAGATTGCGCCAGGCCAGCACTCGGCGGCAAGCCAGGCGCAGCGGACCGCGCAATTGGCCTTGCGCGGCGAGAAGGAAGGCGAAATCACCGCCAGCGACTTCAACACCCTGGAGCATGACGTCACCGACTTGAAAGCCGCCAACTGCCGGCACCGTGGAGTCACTGACCGCAACCGAGAAGCGAGTCGGCGATCTGGAGAGCCCGCGGCCATTCACTTCAAAGGCATCACTCTCACGCCCGGCGGCTTCCTGGCGGCGGACACGGTTTGGCGCTCGCACGCAATGTACAGTGACATTGGCACTCAGCTTAACGCTATCCCGTTCTCGGCCGCTGGTCAGGCGCGCAGCTCCGATTTCTACGGTTCTGGGCGCGCGTCGCGCTTGTCGCTGCTGGCGAAGGGTAATTGGGGCGAGACTGTTCTGACCGGCTACTATGAAGCTGACTTCCTGGGCGTCGGCGTTGCCTCGACCAATAATCAAAGCAACAGTTACGTGCTCCGGCAGAGACAGCTCTGGAGCCAGGCTGCTTTCCACAATGGTTGGACAGTTGCCGGGCGGCCAGATGTGGAGCTTGGCGACCGAGATGAAATCCGGCCTCGACCCCTTCACCTGGCTCAGTCCGCAAGTGATCGACACACAGTACAACGCGGGCTTCAGTTATTTGCGGCAGTACGGAGTTCGCGTGACCAAGGACTTGAACGACAAAGTCTGGTTTGGCATGTCGGTGGAGAACGCGCAGACCCTACTGACCGTCTCGGGGAACCCGGCGAACTTCCTGATCGGCGGTCCCGGTAACGGCAGCAGTGGCGGTTATAACTCCCTTGCCAATTACTCGGCGAACTACTCGCCTGACTTCGTTGCCAAGTTGGCATTCCAACCAGGCTTCGGGCACTACGAGATCTTCGGCATCGCCAGTATCTTCCGCACCCGCATCTATCCCGACGCCACTGCAACCACACCGTCCGCTGCCGGCGCGTTCAACAACAACACGGCAGGTGGCGGCTTCGGCGCCAACGCCCGCTGGCTCGTGGCCCAGAAGCACCTCGAAATCGGGCTTCATTACCTGGGGGGCAACGGAGTAGGCCGCTATGGCGCTGCCCAGCTCCCTGACGCGACGGTTTATGGAGATGGTTATGAACACCTCGTCCGCTCGTATCAGGGCCTGCTCTCTCTCGAATATCACGCGCCGAAGTGGGACTTGAACCTCTACGGCGGCGGCGAATACGCCGGGCGCCAGGCGTCCCTCTTCAAAGGAAAGCCCGTCGGTTATGGATCGCCGCTGTTCGTAAATACAGGATGCGGCACCGAAACACTGCCCACTTCAGCCAACGGCTACGGACCAGGCAGCCTGGCCAACTGCTCCGGTAATACCCGCGCGGTTTTCGAGGGCACCGCAGCGTTCTTTTACAGGTTTTACAACGGACCCAAGGGCAGGCTGCAATTGGGCGGCCAATACTCGTATCTCACGCGTGATGCCTGGTCGGGCATTGGCGGGCAGCCGGAAGCGATCGACAACATGATCTTCAGCTCCTTCCGCTATTACCTCCCATAAGCGCCTCGGGTGGCCGGCACGCGTCGGTCACCCGGGCAGTTCAACAGCGTCTGTCTCTTCTGAAATTCGCCCCGCGTTCATCGTCACGAGGGCGGAACGCCGAGCGAACCGGCGCGTCCCGCCGGCTCCGGCAAGTTGGGGTTCTTTGCGGCACTACGTTCCGATCACCACGCCGCCATCCACAGAAAGTACCGTTCCGTGAATAAAGCTCGCCTGGTCGGAGGCAAGCCAGGCATAGGCGTTGGCAACGTCTTCTGGCGTTCCCATGCGCCCAATCGGGGTGTGCGCCACCATGGACTCGAGCACCTTTTCGGGCATCGCCTTCACCATGGCGGTAGCAATGAAGCCGGGAGCGACAGCATTCACGCGAATCTTGTATTTGCCCAGTTCGCGCGCCCAGGTGCGAGTCATTCCAATGACTCCCGCCTTGGAGGCGACGTAATTGGTCTGTCCGAAGTTTCCCAGCAGTCCGACGACCGAGGCGGCGCACAGAATCACTCCGCCGCCGGCCCTGATCATGTGCGGAACGACGGCGCGAGTACAAAGGAATACGCCCTTCAGATTGACGCCGATGACGGAATCCCACATATCGTCCGTCATGGTGGACAGCGGGCCGTTACCGTTCCACTTCACCAACTGAGCGTCACGAACGATGCCGGCATTGTTGATGAGGATGTCGATTCGGCCCCAGCGCTCCACCACCGCGGCAGCGGCGGCCTCCACCGCGCTCGCACTGGTTACGTCCACCGCCTGAAAATGCCCCTCCCCTCCGGCCCATTGGATCGCCGACTCAAGCTGGGCTGCTGCCTGATCGGAAACATCCCAGGCCGCAATGCGCGCGCCATCTTCCGCGAATCGCATCGCTGTGGCCCGGCCAATCCCGGCGCCCGCGCCGGTGATAATGACGACTTTCCCGCGCGAGCCTGCCTCCCTGGCCTTGCGGCGACTTTCGTGAAAGGTGGTTGGATCATCGATTGGGTCATCGAGTGACTGCGGTAACATTGGGAGCGGGTGTGGCTTCGATCGGCTGAGGAGGGCTTTCGACGGCAGAGTCTTTCTCAGAGAGAGGCATCCGTGCACCTGTTGGTTGGAGTGTTTCCGGTCAAGCGCAGTTGTCGGAAGGGATTCACGTTGATGGAACTGCAATTGGGCGGGCGCCGCCTAAGAGAGTAGTCCCTTTGCCGCAGTGCGTCAAGCTTTGCGGCGAGGTTTCGATTTTTCGGGCCTTCTTCGGCCGGCTCGCTGCGGGAGAGCGCCGCTTCCAGTTCTTCGATGCGTTTCTTCAGTTCGCCCACCTCGCCCCCCGCCGCACGCTTCGAATTCTTTCCCGCACGGGCGCGTGCTTTGGGCTGCGCAACCACCGGCGCGGCTGCGGAGCCCGATGGCGGAGCCGCTCCCTCCGGCGGCGGCGCCATGCGGCCGGCCATCATCTCGAACGGGTTCACCGGCGGAGGCATGGCCCGGTAGGCATTCTGGTAGATCTCCATCATGAATTTCATGTAGCGCAACGCGTTCTCCTGCGTCGCTTTGCCCGACGCAACGATCATCTGCCGCAACACGTCGAGGGGAAAAACCGAGCCGGGCGTCTTGGCGTCCTCCAGCACGATCTGCGCCAGGATCAGCCGGGTGATGTCCTCGCCGGTCGCGGCATCGACCACCTGCACGTCGTGGCCATCCCGCACCAGTTGAGCCACCTGGTCCTGGTTGATGTACTGGCTGGTCAAGGTGTTGTAAAGCCTCCGGTTCTCGTATTTCTTGATGATCAGAGGCTGGGGCGTTTTATTTTTCATTTTGGTCTTTACAAGCACGCCGGGAAGAGCCATAATAGCTTATGTTGCACTGCAGCATAAAACGCAGCAAGCAACGTAACAATCGCTATCAAAAGGAGCAGATCATGCCGAATACCTCCAAGTCAAGCAAGAAGGCTTCGCCAGCCAATGGCGCCGCCGCGGTAACTGAATTCGTGGACGCTTTCACTCCCCTCTACCTGAACGGTGTTGAACGGATGGCCGAGTTGCAAAAGAAGGCGCTGGACCTGGCTGCCGAGCAGACCTCGAAGTGGATGGGCGCCTGGAAGAAGGCTTTTAGCTTCTTTCCCGTCGCCCCGCCGACGGTCGATTTTCGAAATCGCCGGACAGGCCGTCCAAACCTACGTCGAAACCAACAAGAGCGCGATCGACCTGGCGGTTGAGCAGAGCCATGCCGTCGTAAAGATTGGCCAGGAGCGGGCCGAGGCCTATTCGAAGATTGCCGGGGAAGCCACCGCCACCTTCAAGACGTCGGTCGAGCGGTCGGTGGAAGCGCAGAAGAAGGTGCTGGAATTTGCGGCGCAGCAGAACAAGGTGATCTGTGAGACCGCCAAGAAACAGCTCGCCCCGGTAGGTGGACCTGCCACTGCTGGTCGTGGACACCTTCCAGCGCGGAGCCGACACCCTGATCGAAGCGCAGAAGTCGTTTCTGGACGCTACGACACAGTCGTTTGCGGCAGTAGCCAAAGGGTAAGCCAGTGTCGAGCACAGGCGAGGCAGTCGCGAAGGACTGCGCTCTGGTGTGAAGCGGGATTGCCAGGGGTATCCTCGTGACTGTCTCAGGGTGTATTGTCGTGTTGAAAAGGAGCCGATAATGGGCGATGAAGCAAAGGATGCCAAACCGTTCGATCCCATGGAGCCCTGGCGTGGCGTGCGCGACGTCTATTTGGACGCCTGGGCCAAGACCATGGTGGATATGGTCAACACTGAGGCTTATGCTCAAGCGACCGGGACCATGCTCGATACCTATCTCACAGTTTCCACTCCCTTCCGCGAAGCCGTGGAAAAAGCGATGCTCAAGACGCTGGAACAGCTGGCCATGCCGTCCCGGGCGGACGTGGTCTCGATTGCCGAGCGCATGACCAACATCGAGATGCGGCTGGACGACCTGGATGCCAAGCTCGATGTCATCCGAAACCTGATCGTCGCCGGTTGCGCCTGCGTCGCGCCCAGAGCCCAGAAGAGCGCCACAAGCGGCCAGGAAAGCAGTCGTCAAGAAGCCGGCGAAGAGAGGGAGAAGAAGTAGATGGCAGAAACTCCGGTTATCACCGATCCGTTTACCGAGGCAGTCGATCAGCTGAAGCGACTCACCAAAGTCATGACAACCCGAGCGGCGATCGCCCAGACGCCGAAGGAATTGATCTGGACGCTCAACAAGGCAAAGCTCTACCGCTACATTCCCGTTGTTCCCAAAGAAAAACGCCACCCGGTGCCCCTGTTGCTGGTTTTTGCGCTGATGAACCGGCCTTATATTCTGGACCTGCGGCCTGGCCACAGCTTTGTCGAGTACATGGTCAGCCAGGGCTACGATCTGTATCTGCTCGATTGGGGCGCGCCCGGTCCGGAAGACAAGAACCTGAAGTTTGACGACTACACCCTGGACTACATGCCGCGGGCGATTCGCAAGATGAAGGCCGCTTCCGGAAGCGAAGAGTTCAGCCTGCTGGGTTGGTGCATCGGAGCAATCCTCACCACGATTTACGCGGCCTTGCGGGGCGACGAAGGCTTGCGGAACCTGATTCTGCTGACGGCTCCGCTGGACTTCTCCAAGAAGCAGGAATCTGACGTTCGCGCGCTGGACGGACGAGCGTTATTTCGACGTCGAAAAGGTGCTGGCCACTTTCGGCAACATGCCCGGAGAGATGATCGATTACGGCGCCAAGGCCTTGAAGCCGGTCGAGAACTACATCGGCAACTACGTCAAGCTGTGGGACAACCTGGACGATCCCCGGGTCGTCGACGCGTGGCACGCCATGAATACGTGGGTGACGGACAACGTTCCGCTGGCCGGCGGCGTCTTCCGGCAACTCATTGTCGATCTGTACCGGAACGACCGTCTGATGCGAGGCGAACTGCTGATTCGCGGAGAGCGCGTCGATGTCAGCCGCATCAAGGCAAACCTGCTGACGGTAATCGCTGAGGGGGACCACATCACCCCGGGCTGCCAGTCGGAGTCCATCAATTCCAAGGTCAGCAGCGTCGACAAGGAACTATTCAGGATTTCGGGTGGGCACATCGGCATCATGGCGGGCAGCGGTGCCGCTAAACACACCTGGCCGCACATCAACGGCTGGCTCGCCCCTCGATCCAAATAAAAGCTTGCGAGCGGGTAGTACTTCAAAGTCAACGGCAGCGACTGGAGTGATCAGCCGCTGCCGTTATCCGTTACAGGAATGTCAAGCAATTCGAATCCGGTCGGCTAGACCCTACATGTGGTATCCGCCGTTGACGTTCAATTCCTGCCCAGTGATGTAGTCTCCTTCGGCGGCCAGGAACGCGGCCGCTTTGGCGATTTCCTCCGGGGTCGCGAAACGTCCCAAAGGAATCTTGGCCTTAATCTGAGCAGCGATCTCCTCCGGGATGGCCTCCACCATTTCCGTGGAAGTGAATCCGGGGGCAATGGCGTTGGCGGTGATATTGAACTTCGCCATTTCCAGAGCGAGAGTCTTGGTGAAGGCGATGATGCCGCCTTTGCTGGCGGAGTAATTCGCCTGGCCAAATGCGCCCATCTGTCCGACCACCGAGCTGATGTTGATGATCCGCCCAAACCTTTGGTTGATCATGGCCGGAACCGCCGCGCTCGTGCAGTAGAAGGTACCGTTGAGATTCACGTTGATGACCGCCGCCCAATCGTCGTCGGTCATCTTGCGCATGCTTCGGTCGCGCGTGATACCGGCGTTGTTGACCAGGATATCCAGCCGCTGCCATTTATCGAGTACCTCCTTTACGATACGGCCGGCCTCCCCTCTTTTGGCGACGTCGCCTTGGACCAGGATGCACTCGGCGCCGAGCTCTTGGATTTCCGCCGCCGCAATCTCCGCCTGTGCTGCATCCGATCGGAAGTTAAGCGCTACCTTTGCGCCGCGGCGAGCCAGTTCGACCGCTATGGCCCGGCCGATGCCTCGCGAGGCGCCCGTGACCAGAGCCACTTTCCCGTCCAGCAAACCTGATCCGTACTGTCCATTGCCTGCCATCTCAAAATTCCTCTCTTCTCTTAAACTGACGTCTACGATCGCTGGGTCCACTCGCATCACCACGTAACCACCCACGGCGCCCGCGCCAAAGCCGGGTGCGAAAATGCGCATCGGACGGTCGATCCGTCCATCGCGCACCGCATCGTGAATCGCCATGGGAATGCTGGCCGAAGACGTGTTTCCCACCTGCTCGATATTGAAGAAAATTCGCTCCGCCGGTATGCCGGCATCGGTGGCCAGAGCCAGCACCATGTTCTTGTTCGCCTGGTGGGGAACGACGAGGTCGATCGCATCGATGGCCGTGCCCTCGCCTCCATTCAGGTTGGGCAGGGTCGCCAGTTCCCCCATCATCTGCTTGAGGTAGCGCGTTACCAGCGCCTTTACCTCCGGGCCGTAAACCGTAATGCTGTTGTCGAAGTCCGGGTTAGGCCAGATGATGGAGTTCACTTCCGACCAGGGTCCGCTGGCATAGGTCTGGAAAATCTCGATGTCGGAGGCCATTCCCTCAGGCGCTGGGCCGATTACCATCGCGGCCGCGCCATCCCCGAAGATCATCCGCGAAGTTCGTACGGTTCCAATCTTGTCGGAGAACTTTTCCGCGCAGACCAGCAGCACCGGGCGTTCGACCTCCTGCAACAGCCGGACCGCCTCGCCCAACCCATACGGCATCCCCGCGCAGGCCGCCACAATGTCGCAAGAAGTATGCGTCTGCATGAGGCCAAGTTCGCCCGAAAGCCAGGTCGCGATCGACGGGATCAGCTTGGTGCTGGTACAGCTGCAAAACAGCACCGCGCCAATCTCCGCCGGCTTGCGTCCGGACTTGGTGAGCGCCGCTCTGGCGGCCAACAGGGCCATGTGCTCCAGGTCCAGTTCGGTGTAGCATCGCTTTTCGATGCCTGTCTTCGCGAGAATGTCCGCCTCGGTCATCCGCGACCAGCAATAAGCGTGGTTGCGAATGATGTCCGCATTCGTGCAGGGCACCTCGCCTTCGTAGGCGGCAAGGGCCTCCAGCCGGGGCAGCACGGAAAACTTCTTGCTTACCTCCACCGGGGGGTAGGGTCTGATGGGTTGACTCAAGGCCAGGGTTTCGGGCCGGCCGGCACGGAGCCGGGCCGATTGCGGACGGCCGTGACCGGCTAACTCATGGTGCTTCACTCGCTGGATGAAGCGGAGCACTTCGTGACTTCGCGGATAGAATGCCACCACGTAATCGTCGTCCTTCAAATTTCCGAGTTCGGCCAGCGTGCTATCGGCTGGGTCCCACGGGTACTGATTGTGAAGGATCATGGTCTGCCGCGTCAGGGCCTCAAGCTCAGGCACGGGATGGAGGCAGTCGATTACGTCGTCGTAGCTGTAGTGCAGGAAATCGGCGTCGTACTTCAGAAGTCGCCGCGTGACATTGGTGGGATGGGCCACTACCTCGCTTATGGTGGGCCGGATGGGCCGGAGTTCTCCTCCCCAGCTCTGCTTGTTGCGAAACACCGTCAGCAAAATATGAAAGCTGCGGTCTTCCAGTTCCTCGTCCCACATCGGCGGCAGCGGATGGTAGCCCCCTTCGATCGCCGACAGAACTCCCGCCGCCGCTTCCCGCGCCTTGTGCAAAGGCAAGAACACATCGTCACGGTGCCGCGCGACGTCACCCCATCGCGTGGGACGCTTCTCGTACATGGTCAGCGTATAGCGATTCACCCAGAACAGGTTCAGGGCAAGATCTCGGCAAAGCTCGTACTTTGACGTGTACTGTCCCGCTTGCAGGCGGGCCACAATTTCAGCGTCGGTCGGAGCTTTCTCCCCGAAGTCCCTCCGTATAACAGCGGAAAACTGTTTCAGTGTCTCAAAGACCGAGAAGTCAAGTTCGGGGAAAAAGTTGTAGGGGAATACGATGCGGCCGTGGGCGTTGATCACAAAAGGTTTCAACAACATTGGCAATCTTCCTGGGACTGGTTAGCGCCGAGCATCGGCTACCGCGTCCACTTCCACAAGTTTTGGCCACTCGTCATCTCGCGAATCTCGAAAGCCTGTGTGCCGTCACCGTGGGGGTAAATTTGAACCTGTTTTACGTCGCGTTGTCTCTGGTGAAAGAGTACGGTTTCGCATGAACAGGACGCTGTGACGAAACGAGGCGCAAACTGTGACGCAGATCGCAGTTCGGGATCGCGCACCCTGGAAGCATTATGCTAGTAGGTGGCAGGTTTGTCCATTGCCGGGCCTGCAAGGCGCCGGAAGATAGCAGGAACCGAAGTTACGGGATGTTCATCGAATCAAACGAGGTTGATCCGTGAAACAAAGTATTCGTTATGGCCGCAGGCTGGTTGCTTCCGGTCTTTCCGGACTGCGCAGCGCTCGCCGAGCGCAGATGGACGAACAGCGCCTGGCGGAAGCGCTGACTCAATCTGCCTGCGCCTCCCTGGCACTCGCTGCGATCGGGACGTGCGCAGGTCTTCTGCGTTCTTACCTCAGAGGCCGCCGCGGACAACTTACAAGAACCGCTGCTTACGGGGTAGCTGGTGGTGCGATCGGGTTTTGTGCGGCGTTCATCTGGAAGACCCGCGACGTCTCGGATAGCATGGCCCGTTCGGCGCTTAAGAACATGCGTGGAGTCCGCGATGAACGTTGGCTCCAGAGGCACCCGATCAACTACGGATGAAGCGGCTACTCCGCGGCGGCGCGATTTCCCCGCCATCTGGATTCGCCCAGATTAATGTCTATTCGAAGTCGACCAGGATTTGGTTGACCTTGACCGCTTCGCCGGGCGCCACCTTGACTGATTTAAGCTTTCCCGCAAGCGGTGCGGTCACTTTGGTTTCCATCTTCATCGCTTCCAGCACCACCATCAGATCATTCACCTGCAACTGCTGCCCCGCGCTGACATTGACACGAACGATGATCCCGGCCACCGGACTCCGGCACACCTTCAACTCGTCAACCCCCGGATCGGAAGAAGCCCCTGGTTTGGGAGGCGTGCGAAGCACGGTGGACTGAATCGTCGCGGTCGCGGGCGCGGGAATGTTGCCTTGCGTCCGGGGTGAGGAGTCCTCCTCAGAGACCTCGATCTCCGCTTCGTACGTGCGGCCGTCAATCACGATCTGCACTTTCATCGATCGCTCCTCTCCAGGTTCGCTAGGTTCGCTCCCCTGCACCAGATGACCTTGGCGGCCTCTCCTGACTGACTAGCGCTCTCGTTGGCCAAGGTTGTGCGATGCCTGCACCATGACCCGTCCCTGCCGTGCCCACGGGTTGCTGGCGTATGGCGCCTGCAAGGCCCTCGCGGAGCGAACCCGCACTTTTTTTCCGAGGTATGCGGTAAATGTTGCGGCCATCACCGCAAGAGTTTCAGAATCAACCTCCTCGACCACGGGAACGGTATCTGCAGCGGTTAGCATCGTTTCTGCCGGCGACGGCCTCGCCTCTACGACTTGGGTTTTCGTCGAAGGCGCGGCTATAGGAACAACTGTGACTGGCGCCTCCGTCGTCCGTTGCCCCGAAGCCTTGACGGTTGCCGACAGCGCGTTTAATTGCTCTTGAAACTCGTATCGCAGTTGCGCGGCCGTACGCCTCAGCATACTTCGCGAGCTGAGATACACAGCCAGCCATCCTGCGATCACCACTGCAACCATCAGTAAGTTCATGATCCCACCTGGTTCAGAGCGGAATGAGCCCGTGCTTCTTGGGCGGACGAAGTTCGCGCTTGGTGTGCAAAGCTTCCAGCGCGTCCGCCAGGTATTTTCTGGTTTCGGAAGGTTCAATCACATCGTCGATCAACCGGCGGCGAGCCGACACATAAGGGTTAGCAAACGTGCTGCGGTAGAGCTCGATTAGCTCGTCCCGCCGCTGCACCTTGTCTTCCGCCGAATCGATCTCGCGCCGAAATACGATTTCCGCCGCGCCTTCGGCTCCCATGACCGCGATTTCAGCAGTAGGCCATGCGACCACCCGGTCCGCTCCCAGGTTTTTGCAGCACATGCCGATATAAGCGCCACCATACGCTTTGCGCAGGACCACGGTTATCTTCGGTACCGTGGCCGCCGAGTAGGCAAACAGGATCTTTGCCCCGTGCCGGATAATGCCGTCGTACTCTTGTTCCACGCCCGGCAGGAAACCAGGCACGTCGACCAGCGTCAGCAAGGGAATGTTAAACGCGTTGCAAAAGCGTACGAAGCGGGCCACCTTATCGGACGCATCGATGTCGAGGGCGCCGGCCATGACGTCGGGTTGATTGGCCACGATGCCCACCGAGCGCCCTTGAATTCTGCCGAAACCAATCACCACATTCGCGGCAAAGCCGGGCTGTATCTCAAAGAAATCCAGGTGGTCTAAAAGACGGACGATTACCGCGCGAATGTCGTAAGCGACCTTCGACTCCACCGGGACAATCTCGTTCAACTCGAGGTCGGTCTCTATGGCAGCGCTGTGGGGCAAGCGGGGAGGGTCCTCCAGGTTGTTCGACGGCAGGAAACTCAGCAATCGCCGGCACAGAGACAGCGCTCCCTCATCGTCGTCAGCAATGAGGTGAACCACCCCGGAGCGGTTCATTTGCGCTGCAGGTCCGCCCAATTGGTCCGCCGTCACCTGTTCGCCGGTCACCTGCTTGATGACCTGCGGACCGGTGATGAACATCTGCGCCTTTCTGGTTTGAATGATGAAGTCGGTCAACGCCGGACTATAGGCTGCGCCGCCCGCACAGGGACCGCAAATAATGGAAATCTGCGGCACAATGCCAGAGAGCATGGTGTTGTTGTAGAACACGCTGGCATAGCCAGCCAGGCTGTCGATGCCTTCCTGCACTCGTGCACCGCCGGAATCATTGATGAAGACGAACGGACTTCCGGTTTTCATCGAGAGCTGCATCATCTCGACGATCTTGGCGCAGTGCACCTCGCCGGCTGCCCCGCCCGCAACCGTAAAGTCCTGGCTGGCGAGATGAATCAGCCGACGATCCACCGTTGCGCAACCCGTGACCACTCCATCCGCCGGCAGTTCCTTGTCTGCCATACCAAACAGGCTGGCGCGATGGTTGGCGAAAAGACCTATCTCGCGAAAGCTGCTGCGATCCACCAGCTTTTCCACGCGCTCCCGCGCGGTTAGCTTCCCCGCGTCACGCTGCTTCTGCAGTCGCTGCACGCCTCCGCCCTGCTCGATCTTGGTGCGTAACTTACGCAGCTCCGCGATGCGCTCCTTCATGGTCTTGCCGGTGATTTTCGCCGCTTCTGTCGCCATCGATATCTCCTCGTGCCCGCTGGCCGTCCCACCCTTGACCCCACCGCTTTTCACTATTTGAGCGGCCGTATACTGACTTTATGTTCCTTCCCGTTAATCGTCACAAAATAGCTGACCGGAGACGCCAGTTCAGGACCAACTGCGCCACGAAAATCTTTGTCTGACGTGGTCGGAGCTGAGGTCAGCGGTTCCCGGGCAATCACCTTCTTGTTGTCGCCCCGTCGCTTAAAAAATTCTGAGGCGACCTCGGGAAACATCGCATAAGTCAATACGTCCTCGTCTGTCCCATTGCAGCCCGGCTGTAACATCGCTTCCGACCGCAGGCGCGGCCACTCCGGTTCCAGCAGGTCCGCCGGACGGCATGTAATCGCTGGCTTGGCCACCCGGTTTGCCGCCGCGCTCAGCACTTCCGGGTTCTTCTCGCCAACAGCTCGGCCATAGTAGCCCAGTATCAAATCCGCAAACTCGCTCGTGATCACCGTGTACTTGCCCTGTAAGACGTTGAAGATCGCCTGTGTCCCGACGATTGGCCCCGCCGGATTGACCAAAGCCGGATAGCCTGCATCTTTGCGCACGTTCTGGACTTCCGCCAATACTTCCGGCAGGAACTCGCCCGCACCTTGACCGTTGAGTTGACATGCGATGGTGGAAATCATCGCCGCTGGTATCTGGCTCGCAAAGATCTCGGTCTCCACCCCGAGTGGTTCTTTGACGAACTCCTGGTAAAGCGGACGCACCACTGTCATGTGGCGCTTCACGCGGAGCAACCTTTCCATGTCCAATCGGGTTTCGTATCCCAAGCCCTCCAGCATTTCTACCAGGCTCTCCGTCGGGTTATGTCCCCGGCCGAAGGCCAAAGAGCTGATGGCCGTGTCCACGATGTCGCAACCCGCCTCGATGGCCTTCATCAGCGAGACCATGGTCACCCCAGTCGTCGAATGAGTGTGGACGGCAACCATCGTGTCCTGGCCGCACTTGTCCTTGATACCCTTGACCAGGTCGTAGGCAGCTTTTGGCTTAAGAAGACCGCCGGTGTCGCGAATGCAAATCGAGTCGCAACCCATCTCGCGCAACTGCTGCGCGGTTTCGGCAAAGAAGCTCATGCTGTCCGTCGGCGTCGGAGCGTAGCAGATGGCGCCTTGCGCATGCTTGCCCGCTTTTCGGACTGCCTCAACGCTGGTCTTTAAGTTCCGGACGTCGTTCAACGCGTCGTAGATCCGAAAGACATCGATGCCGTTCACGGCTGCCTTGTCGACGAAGCGGCTGACCAGCGAATCGTCAAAATTGCGGTACGAGAGCAGATTCTGTCCGCGGAGCAGCATTTGCAGCCGGGCGTGCGGCAGCAGCTTCCGATACGCCCGCAAGCGCTCCCACGGATCTTCGTTGAGGAAACGAATGCACGAATCGAAGGATGCTCCGCCCCAGCATTCCAATGACCAGTAGCCTGCCTCGTCCAGGTCCTCACCGGCAGGAATCAAGTCTTCGATCGCCACGCTGGTTTCCAGAAGGCTCTGCTGCGCATCTCGCAGGACTAGCTCGGTCACTTCAATGATGCGTGCCATCTTATGCCTTCCTTCTGCGGTATCTCTGCTCTTGCTCCATTCAACAAACGCCCCCTCTTCTGGCGAGGATTTCCCTGAGCCCGGCGCCATGGAAATCCGGCTGCCCGCCACCTTCTTCAGGGCTGGAATCCGACACAAGACTCCGGAGGCCACGCTTGCCGGGATTGATCCCCTGCCGTTGAAGATTATCGGCGGCTCTTAGGAAGTCCAGAATATTGGCTCAGAACATGTCAGCGGCTCGCGAGGCTTTGAAGCCCTTCGCGTGCTCTGCCAACTACTGTTCGAACCGACCGTAGATCTTGCGGCGGGCTGACCGGATCGGGTGTCAGCAATCCGCT
>CAWCTB010000049.1:0-14953 GCA_963798275.1 uncultured Acidobacteriaceae bacterium | reverse complement strand
GAATTCAAGGCCACTCCTCAGTTAGTGGTAGTAGTACTGCATTTACAGCGCCAACCGATATTGCTCTATCAAAGCCAGTTAGCATCATAAGCCTACCCGTGAAGTGCAAAATAATGCACTTTTGTGCTAATTTCCTGCCCAACTCGATTGACGAGAAAATCTGTCGGTGGAAGCGTGCTTCGCTGTTTCGCGCTTAGAAGTGGCTTCCTTAGATCCGGAACCAGCGAAAATGTTGTAACTCCAGGGGTGATCTTCCTGGGTCAGCAATGGATAGGGAGGGGCACAATTGGGGTTCGTTCTACGCCGGGGGCTCACACCAGGGCAAGTCTTTCGAGGATGTCGAAGCTGGCGTTGCGCAGCAGGTTTTCAACGCTGGATTCATTCAGCCGGGTGGCGTCGTATTCGATGCGAATGGTGCGGTCGCTCTCGCTGAGACGAACACGGCGAATGCCGTAGACTTCACTTACTTGCCCGAGTGCGCCCATCTCCGCTTCGCTCGGGGTCCTGCCGTACCGGAACAAGACTTCGACGCTGGTCATCCGCAACCTCTCGCAGGCAATGATAGGGTTAAGTAGCAGCCTGTGGGCGTGCTCCGCATCTTTAGATATATCAGGGGTTGGCGGAGCATCAGCAACCCGGATTCACTATAGAGCATTATGGCTGTGCTGAACAGCAGCACGTCCGGGACACCGGAGAGGTTTGATGAGCGACAATGAGGAGGCGGGAAAGGCGACCACCCAGGCTGAGGTAAAAGACCCGGTTTGCGGCATGATCGTGGACCCGGCCAAGGCGCGGGGCCGGGCGCAGCATCGAGGCCAGACGTACTTCTTCTGCTCACCGGGCTGTATGCACCGGTTCGTCTCCGATCCGGGCAAGTATCTCGCCATCTCGTATAAAGCGGGCGCACTGCACTGACACGGTGCACATCGGCGACAACTGCCAGATCGCCAAGGACCCGGTTTGCGGCATGAACGTTGATCCGGCGAAGGCTGTCTCCACGGCGGAGTTCGAGCGCGAGCTGTATCACTTCTGCTCCAAGGGTTGCGCCGAGAAGTTCAGGGACGACCCGCAGAAATACCTGTCTGCGGAGTACGAGCCGGCTGGCATGGCCGGAATGGTCACGATCGGTGGTCCCGGCAAAACGACGTTCCCCGTGCAATCGCGAACCGGCAAACTGCAGCGTGACCCGGTTTGCGGCATGAACGTCGATCCGGCCAAGGCTGCCGCGACCTTCGCCCACAAGGGCACGACGTATTACTTCTGCTGCAAGGGTTGCAGCGAGAAATTTCAGGCCGATCCGGAGAAGTACCTGGCGAAGGGAACTGCTGCGGCGCAGCTCACCACGATTGCGCCTGCCAAAACCGCACCTGCGGCAACTTCTCCGGCGACGTTGTATGTGTGCCCCATGTGTCCCGAGGTGCGCGAGTCGAAGCCGGTGCCTGTCCGAAGTGCGGCATGGCGCTGGAGCCCGATACGCCTGTCGCGGCCACCCGCACCGAGTGGACCTGCCCCATGCATCCGGAGATCGTGCGCGACCGAGCCGGGCTTCTGCCCAATCTGCGGCATGGCGCTCGAGCCGCGCACCGTCACCGCAGCCGAGGAGGAGAATCCCGAACTGCGCGACATGACGCGGCGCTTTTGGTGGAGTGTGGCGCTGGGCATTCCCCTGGTGGCCTTTGCCATGCTGCGCATGGGCCCGGCGGAGCGGCTGGTTTCGCCGGCGCTGGGCAACGCGATCGAGTTTCTTCTGGCCACGCCGATTGTGTTGTGGTGCGGCTGGCCGTTCTTCCAACGCGGCTGGGCGTCAGTGAAGTTCCGCAGCCCCAACATGTTCACCCTGATCGCCATGGGCGTCGGCGTCGCGTACCTGTATAGCGCCGTCGCGACTCTGGTTCCGCGGCTCTTTCCGCCGTCGCTGCGTACCATGCATGGGTTGCCCGAAGTTTACTTCGAGGCGGCCGGCGGCAATTGTGGCACTCGTGTTGCTGGGCCAGGTATTGGAACTGCGTGCCCGCAGCCAGCACCAGCAGTGCGATTCGTGCTCTGCTCGATCTCTCCCCGAAGCTGGCGCGCATCATGCGCGACGACGGCAGCGAATACGATGTACCGCTGGAGCAGGTGCAGGTTGGCGATAAGCTGCGGGTGCGTCCCGGCGAAAAGATTCCCACCGACGGCGTGGTGCTCGACGGTCTGAGCGCGGTTGACGAGTCAATGGTCACGGGTGAGTCGATCCCCACCGAGAAGCGAACCGGCGACAAAGTCATTGGCGCAACGGTGAACGGCACCGGATGGCTGCTGATGCGTGCCGAACGAGTAGGCAGTGAGACCACGCTGGCGCAGATCGTCCGCATGGTGAGCCAGGCGCAACGCAGCCGCGCGCCCATCCAGCATCTGGCCGACAAGTAGCGGCCGTGTTTGTTCCGGTGGTCCTGGCTGTCGCGGTCATCACATTCCTTGTGTGGCTTTTCGTGGGACCAGAGCCCCGGTTGGCGAACGCCATTGTGAATGCCGTGGCCGTGCTGATTATCGCTTGTCCCTGCGCTCTGGGACTGGCGACCCCGATGGCCATCATGGTCGGTACCGGACGCGGTGCGCGCGGCGGCGTCCTGATCAAGAACGCCGAGGCGCTGGAAACATTTCAGAAGGTCGATACCATTGCGCTCGACAAGACCGGCACTCTGACCCAGGGCAAGCCCGAGTTGATGAACGTGGTCGCCTTCGGCGGCGAGACCGAAGAGCGTGTGGTGCGGCTGGCCGCCAGCCTGGAGCGCGGCAGCGAGCATCCACTGGGCGCTGCGGTGGTCGAGGCGGCGCTGGCCAATAATCTCGGGCTCATTCCTCCCGACGGATTCCGCTCTCTTACCGGCAAGGGCATTGTCGGCACAGTCGGCGGACACGAAGTTGCCGTGGGCAACGAGCGGCTCTCTCGAGGAACTTGGCATCGCTTCGGCGGAGTGGCAGAAGCAAGGCCGAAAAGCATGCGCCTCGACGGCGAGACCGTCGTCTATGTCGCGGTCGATGGGCTGGCTGCCGGACTGCTGGGCATCGCGGATCCCATCAAGCCCGAAGCCCGCGATGCGGTGCGCGATCTGCAGGGCGAGAGCCTGCGCGTGGTGATGCTCACCGGCGACAGCCAGACCACAGCCTCAGCCGTAGCGCGCAAGCTGGGCATCGGCGACTTCGAAGCCGGCGTGCTGGCCGACCACAAGGCCGATGTGATCAAGAAGCTGCAGCAGCAGGGAAGAACCGTTGCCATGGCGGGCGACGGCATCAACGACGCCCCCGCGCTGGCCCAGGCCAACGTGGGCATCGCCATGGGTACCGGCACCGACATTGCCATGGAGAGCGCCGGCATCACCCTGCTTAAGGGAGACCTGCGGGCCCTGGTGCGCGCCCGCCGCCTCAGTAAGGCAGTGATGCGCAACATCAAACAGAACCTGTTCTTCGCGTTTATCTATAACTCGATCGGCGTACCGATCGCTGCCGGCATTCTCTATCCCAAGTTCGGATGGCTGCTGAGCCCGATCATCGCCGCTGCCGCGATGAGCTTCAGCAGCGTATCCGTGATTACCAACGCTCTGCGCCTGCGGAACGTCAAGCTGTAAGAAACGAGCGGTTGAACGGAGGGACCCACGAGCGGGATTTGGGATGCTGCTCTGCTCAGTTCCTTTTTGCGCAGCCGGCTTGGTTTTCAGTTAATCTCAATGCCCAAGGAGCCGTGGAATGACCCCACTAGTTGAACCCATCGTGATCGAATTTCGCGAAGAAGTCCCTGCCATCCGGCGCATTCTCGAACGCGTCCCGCCGGACAAGCTCGACTGGAGACCGCATCCCAAATCCCGCTCGCTCGGCCAGCTGGCCTCGCACATCGCCAACATCCCAGGGTTGGCGGAGAGAATTGCCAACTCCGACGAATTCACTCCTGGCGGCGTTCAGCCCAGCTCTCTCGAAAGCGTCGAAGCAATTCGCACCGCATTCGAAAAAAATGCTCGTGCCGCCGAAGACGCCCTCAGCAACATGACGGAGCAAACCGCCTTGGGAAGCTGGCGCATGGTTTTCAATGGGAAAGAAATCTTGCGCAAACCTCGCCTGGCGGCCGTGCGCACCAACATTCTGAATCACCTGTATCATCATCGCGGCCAATTGTCCGTTTACTTGCGGCTGTTGGACGTGCCGGTGCCGGTAGTCTATGGCCCCACGGCGGATGAAAACCCTTTCGCCTGATCTGGCCTGCGCACTAAGGGTGGAGCGTCGACGTGGTGCGCCACCGCGGCCAATCGACGCTCGGCAGACCGGAGCCGAAGCGGCCTGAACATCTGCTCTCGCGGGAGTGCGGGCACGGTGAACGGTGAGATTGGCCCAAGATTCTCGCGGATGTTCGGCGCATAGGAGTACGATGGCGTGGGTCATGGAGGCGGTTTTATCCTGCCCCTGCGCTATGGAACTTGAGAACGAGAACACCCGCGGACTCTTGCGCGCGCCTGGCTTCGGCTCAGGCTGCTGCTTGAAAGGAAGAGTCATGCGCGGTTCTCATGAATCCTATCCGCCGAACCTTGGCAGGAAACTACTCTTCCTGGCTGCATTTCTCTCCATCTTCTGTCTGTTACCGGCGACCGCCCAAAAGGCGCGGGGGAACGAGCCGAGTGCTCCCAAATACGATCCGCACACTGAGACAAAGCTGAGCGGAACGGTGGAGGAAGTGAAGTTGCCTCCGAAGGGCAGCGAGAAAGACATTGTTCATTTGATGGTGAAGAGCGGAACAGAAATCGTTGATGTGTACCTTTGCCCGAAGTCCTTTCTTGACGACATGGGCGTGACCTTCAGCAAGGGAGATGAAGTCGAGGTCACTGGGTCGAAGGTCAAGCAAGACGGAGCTGACCTGGTGCTTGCCCGGGAGGTGGTGAAGGGAAACGACGCGCTCGTGCTCCGCGACGCTAAGGGCGACCCCGTGTGGAGCTGGCAAAACAAGAAATAGAACACAGGGTGGCCGGGCGAGACCTCAGCTTCGACTTCGCCAGTACCGCCATCCGCATATCAGCAGCACGAGAGCCACGATATACAGCAGATGCGACCCTGTCCACAGGAACATCTTGAGGACCCTTCGAAAGCGTCGCACTTTGGTGATCGAGTCCGCTGGAACCGTGACCGACTGGCTCCAATTGAAGGTTTTCAGGCGCGGCAGAAATCCCTGATGTACGCAGCCCTCGAGGCTGAACACGCCGATCACGCGCGAGAAATGGCTGGCAACAATCAGATCACGCGAGAACTCGTCCCAATCCAGGGGAGGGAAGCGCGCGTCAAGCTGAGCATCGCCGCTGGGACCGGTGGCGCCCACGGCAAGGGTCTGTGCATCCGCACCGTAGGCCCAGATAAGGGCCGAGTCGAGATTGTGATTGAAGCTGGTGTACGCCATCAGGACCTCGTCATTACCGCGGACATCGACCAGGCCCAGAATGCGTTCAAGTAGGGTCGAGTGAGCTTCGCGTTCGTCTGCGATGATCACGAACTGATAGGTCTGGACCGGATAGCCATCAGCTTGAATCTCCCGGATAAGGTCGGAATATCCCTGCTTCGCACGAGCGAGACGTCCGCCGTCCAACATCCGCTGCATCATTAATGCAACGATGCGCAATTTGTTATGTTTCAGGGCTCCGAATTCGCTCAGGTTCGGTTCGATATCCAAGCCCACCGCCACCCACTGCAGGCCATTCTCGGCCGTCCATTTCTTGAATTTTGCGAAGCGCGCAACGGCGTCGCCGGCATTACTGGCGTTCAGGTAATAACCCTGCTCTTTGGGTAACGCGAGCCATGCCGTCACCGGAACACCGGCCCGGTTCAATTGTTGGACCACCTGGGTGCGTCCCAGACTGAAGTCTTTCAGGGCAAGAGCCACGCCCGCGTTCAGCTCTTTCAGTTGGGGGATCACGGTGGGGTCGGAGAAGAGGGCTTGCAAAGGGCCCTCGTCCATCTCGCAGGCAAAGACCAATTGCGGCGGCGTGGCAGGGCCATGAACCTCGACGTCCTGCCTTACCCTGCGGCCAGAACCGGTGAAGGTGAACATGGCGGCGACAAGGAGCAAAGCAGCACAGACTGACAGCGCAAGCGCTACGGTCAAACAGCCGAAGCGGAATCCGTTAGCCACGGCTTTTGTCTACCACGTGTGCGGCTCCGCCTTGGGCCAGTCTTCCACTTCGTGACCGCTTCGCCGCCGCGTTTCTCGTCGTAGTGATGAGCGCGTACCCGAATTCACTCCTGAAAATCTTCCTCCCAATACTCGAACTCGCGCCTTGCCTCTGCCACTCGCTCGGTTTTCTCCTCCGACCGCAACTGGGTTCGGCGGATCTTGCCGGAAATTGTCTTGGGCAGCTCCGCGAACTCAATCCGGCGTATCCGCTTGTAAGGCCCCAGACGCTCGCGAATGAATACAAAGATCTCCTGCGCCACGGTTCGTGAGGGATACACATTCGGCTTAAGGCTGATATAGGCCTTGGGAACATTCCAGCGGATCGTGTCTGGGGCCGGCACCACGGCCGCTTCCGCGATGGCTGGATGCTCGATGAGCACGCTCTCCAGTTCGAAAGGGCTGATGCGGTAATCCGAGGACTTGAACACGTCATCGTCCCGCCCAACGTAGGTGTAGTAACCGTCGGCGTCGCGGCTGGCGATATCGCCGGTGTGATAGCACCCACCCTCCATGACCTTCGCGGTCCGCTCCGCATCGTCGGCGTAGCCAGCCATCAAGCTGATCGGCGCTGGATTGAGCCGCAAGCAGATTTCACCGTCGGCGCCTTCGTTCCCGTCGGCATCCAGCAATACGATTTCGTGCCCGGGCGCCACAACTCCTGCTGCCCCTGGCTTCACAGGCTGCCCGGGGAAGTTGCCGATAACCAGCACGGTTTCGGTTTGGCCGAAGCCGTCACGGATGGTCACTCCCCATGCCTGCCTGACTTTCGCGATGATTTCCGGATTCAGAGGCTCTCCGGCGCCCACCAGTTCCTTGCATTTCACGGCGTATCGGCCCAGCTCCTCGAGCACCAGCAGACGCCAGACCGTTGGGGGCGCGCACAACGTGGTGACTTCGCAGCGGGTAATAACGGCCAGGGTATTCCTCGCGTCGAATCGGGCATAGTTGTATGTAAAGATCGTTGCGCCCGCATTCCAGGGGGCGAAGAAGCTGCTCCACGCATGCTTCGCCCAACCCGGAGAACTGATGTTGAGGTGGACGTCGTCGGGGCGCAACCCAATCCAATACATGGTGGAGAGATGGCCGACAGGGTAGCTCTGATGGGTGTGCAGTACGAGTTTCGGCTGAGCCGTGGTGCCGGAGGTGAAGTACAGAAGCATGGGATCGGTTGCCTTCGTCGCCGCATCTGGTACGTACGTTTCCTCTTCTCGATATGCCTCCGGGTATGAGATCCAACCGTTAACCGGCTCGTCCACCACAATTCGCGAATAATCCCCCGGCAACTCCGCGAACCTCCCCGTGAAGGCAGCGTTGGTGATCACGTGACGCGCCTGACCTCGGGTGAGACGATCGTTGAGGTCGCCGGGCGTGAGCAGAGTCGCTGCCGGAATTACCACTGCGCCCAGCTTCATGCACGCCAGCATGACTTCCCACATCGCGGCCACGTTGGGCAGCATTACGATCATGCGATCGCCGCGGCGAACCCCATGTCTGCGCAGAAAGTTGGCTACCTGATTCGAGCGGCGCGACATCTGGTCGTAGCTCAGCTTCAACTCCGGGCCACTCTCGTCCACAATCCACAGCGCCGTCTTCTGGTTGCCGCGCGCATAGCCGTCGAAATAATCCAGCGCCCAATTGAAATAGGTAAGTTGGGGCCAGCGGAAGTTCTGGTAAACGAATTTGTAGTCGTCGCGATGTTGCAGGAGAAAATCGCGTGCCCCCAGGAAGGCGTTCAGGTCGGGATTCGAGGGCGAGGGGTTCATACGGCCAATCTCCAATCTCCCCGCGGATTGTTTTGCTCTTACCGCCGCGTCGGTGCTGTCATTGCCCGATCATACGATCACTTAGGCCGGCTTCAACAGGGAAATGCAGGCCGGAGACGGCCATTCTTTGCCCGACTCTCAACGAACAGAAAAGCCACCTGCCGCGAGCGCAAGCGCGACGGTCAAACATTGTCCGAAACGTTGGCCACACCTTCCGTATACGAGTGCCCGAACTGGCGTGAGGACTCATCGGGTTGCGCGGCGCCGAACAGACCCAAACAGCTCGGATAGCTGTAGAATTCCAGTGTCGCAAAAGCCCTCAGGTGCCAATGGAGACAGGGATGCCCGATCTATGGCGATTATTGCTCACCCTCCTGCTCGTCATTCCCCTGGCAGCAGCGCAAGAAACCCATAGCCACAGCGCTCCTGAGAGACTAGGAAAAGTATCGTTTCCGATTTCTTGCGCGCCCGCCGTTCAGGAGCAGTTCGACCGAGGCGTGGCTCTGCTTCATTCCTTCGCTTACACCGCCGCCGAAAATGCATTCCAGGGCGTGGCCGGACGGGATCCGCGGTGTGCGATGGCACATTGGGGAATCGCCATGACGTACTTTCACCAGCTGTGGGACCCGCCCATTGCGCCCGCCACAATTTCGATTGCGCAAAAGGAAATCCAGCGGGCGCAGCAGATCGGGGCGGGCTCCGCACGCGAGCGCCAGTTCATCAATGCGCTGGGCTTGATATATCAGGACGCTGCCACCGTTCCGTACCGCACGCGGGCGTTGAACTACGAGCACGCGATGAGCGATCTCGCTTCCGCGAACAGGAAAGATGTCGAAGCGCAGGTGTTTTACGCGCTCGCACTCCTGGCGAACGCATCTCCTGCCGACAAGACGCATGCTAAGCAGAAACAGGCGGCCGATCTGCTTGAGCCGCTCGATCGCAGCTACCCGCAGCACCCGGGAATCCCGCACTATCTCATCCATGCTTACGACAATGCGGAACTCGCGCCAAGGGGTCTCCCGGCGGCAAAAGCCTACGCCCAGATTGCACCTTCAGCGCCGCACGCATTGCACATGCCATCGCATATATTCACGCGGCTTGGCCTATGGGAAGATTCCATCACCTCCAACCTTGCGGCGAGAGAGGCGGCACACCAGCAGGGCGACACCGGAGAAGAGCTGCACGCCATGGATTATCTGGTGTATGCCTACCTGCAGAGTGGACGCGACAAAGACGCGGCTCAGGTCATTCAGCAACTCACAGAACATGCCGGAACTGAACGCAGGCGATTTCAAGATAGCGTACGCCTCTACCGCGATGCCGGTGCGCTACGCGGTTGAGCGGGGTCAATGGGCCGAGCGCTGCTGGCATCGTTCCTCCGACGGGAGCCCCGCCTCAGGTTGTCGCAATTGCGGTTTGGGCTCGGGGCCTGGGACTCGCTCGGAGTGGACGCGCCGCCGAGGCGCGCGCGGAAATTGATAGATTGCGGCAGATCGAAGAGCAGCTTCGCACGTCAGGCAACGACTATTGGGCCACTCAGGTGGGGATTCTGACGCGCGAAGTCATGGCGTGGTCAGCTCAGGCGGACAGGAAACCGGATGAAGCCGCAGCTTTGATGCGCGCATCAGCCGATGAGGAGGACGCAATCGAGAAGCTTCCGGTGACACCGGGGCCGATTGTTCCGGCCCGCGAACAGCTCGGCTATTTGCTCCTGGAGCAGAATCACCCGGATCTAGCGCTGAAAGAATTTGAGACAGCACTCGCAAGTGCTCCCGGCCGGCGCGGGGCCGTGCAGGGCGCGGCCCGTGCCGCCGCCCTCTCCGGCCAGAATCACCCTTCGATGGTATTCCTTCCCCCGGCAAGTGCTTTTATGGATTGAACGTCTCAATGAAGAACATTGGTCGCCCCACAAACCTCACCGATTCCGGAGTCTGTCGGGCTCTTACGCCGTGTCACGGGGATCCTGCTAGGTATGAGCAGGCCTCTGGTAGGTTGCAGTTAGGACCTTTCAATGCAAAAGCCTAACAGCGAAAAGCGGAAAGCGGCTTCTCTACAACTTGTTCAAATACTCCACAATCTCCGGGCTGGTCCAGTCGGCGGCCCCGATAAACTTGCGGCGGATGATGCCGTCCTTGTCGATCACGTAGGTCTCGGGAAATTTGAAGGTGCCGTAAAGCACGTTGGCGCTCTGCTTCGGGTCGCGCACCGTCAGCAGGTCGATGTTGTGGTCGCGGATGAACTGCTTGTAGGCTTTGTCGTCAGCGTCCTCGCTGATGGCGATGATGGTCACCTTGTCGCCCAGCTTCTTCTGCAGCTGCACCAGCGAAGGCATCTCTTCTACGCACGGCGGGCACCACGTTGCCCAGAAGTTCAGCACCACCGGCTTGCCGCGAAATTGCGCGAGCGTGACCGTGCGATCCGCGTCAGTGACAGTGAAGTCAGGCGCCTTCTCGCCGATTTTGGGCGGACGATTGCCCTGGCAGGCCGCCAGCACAAACAGGCAGATCAGAACGAGGCAGAGTGAGCAGCGCTTCACAAATCTATAATACTGGAGGCTTCGGCAGATTCTCGGGTTGGCGCGTTTGTCTGATCGGTAGCCGTTAGCCGCGTTGCTGGCTGTCGTCACCGGTCGGCCGGGCTCTGGGTGCCGGGAAAGAGTCCTCTTTGCGAGCGCTGCCTCCTCCGACGTCGCTGGCCGCCGAACATAGACGTGTGATCTACCTTGCTGACAGCCATCGCGCCAGCGGCGATAATTATTGAGGTTGGGTGGAGGGAGAAGTGTGCCTGAAGTGAGGACGTGGGAGGCCTGACGGCAGCGAGCAGACAACGACGTGGAGGTGAAGCGAGGAACCTGCACCTCCGATCACAGCTAAGTCTTTATTATGGAATATTTTGCCTATAACTCGCACGGGCTCAATATTTTGCGAGCCATTCCCAAAACGGGCACTTTGTTTTCAAGATTTTACGAGGAAGAGGGGGAGGGGGGTACCCTCTAAAATCAGGCCACGATATTCCCAGGTTTGGAATTGTTTCCCGAGTGAAATGAACGTCGCTGCCACCACGTTCGAGGTTTCCGTCATCGTTCCGGCGCGGAACGAAGAGGCGAATCTCGCCATCTGTCTGGGCACGCTGGCAGGGCAAGCTGGCGTCAGCTACGAATTGATCGTGGTAGACGACCACTCCAGCGATCGGACGCGCGAGGTCGCCCAGAGCTTTCCGGCGCGCGTGATCACCGCCGATCCTCTCCCCGCAGGCTGGAGCGGCAAATGCAATGCCTGCTGGAACGGCGCCAAAATCGCGACAGGGAAGTGGTTGCTCTTCACCGACGCGGACACGCAGCACTCCGCAGACTCGATCGCCCAGGGCTTGCGCGAGGCGCAGGAACATGGCGCCGCGATGCTGTCGTATTCGCCGAAGCAGGAGGTTCATAGCTTCGCCGAGCGGGCGCTGATGCCGGTAATCTTCGCCGAACTGGCGACGACGTTTCGCCCGAAGGAAGTCAGCGATCCAAAATCGCCGGCTGCGGCCGCGAATGGCCAGTACCTGCTGATCCGTCGCGACGCCTATGACGCGGTCGGTGGCCATGCCGCGGTAGCGCAAGCCGATCCTTGAAGATGTGGAATTGGCGAAACGAGTGAAGCGGGCGGGCTACAGGTTGCGGTTCCGCTTGTCGGACGCAGTCAGCACGCGCATGTATCGCAGCTTCGGCGCGATGTGCGAGGGCTGGACCAAGAACCTGGCGCTCCTGTTTCCCAACCCGCGCGGGCTGGCGTTGCGAAGGGCCATCGAGTTTGCGCTGATTGCGTCAAGCGTCGCCGGTATCGTCGTGGCGGCGATTGATAAGGCGGTCGTCGGGATCGCCATCAATAGCTTAATCGCGATTACCTTTTTGAGTTTCTTCCACAAGCGCATTCGCCGGGCGCATTTTGATTGGCTGTCAAACCTGCTCGCGGTCTTTGGATTGCCGCTTTTCGCGATACTTTTGCTTCGCTCGTACATCTCTCATAAGCAGGGTTCGGTGCGCTGGAAGGGGCGGCAGTATGCCTCACCCCAGCCGCAGGACGTAACCGGCCCCAGCGAAGCTAACGTCCGCAGGGCAGAGTCATAACCCAGGGAGAGCATGATCTATCTAACCCGCAAGTGTGAATTTTCCGCTTCGCACTATTACCACAATCCAGAATTCACGCCCGAGGAGAACCAGCGCATCTTCGGCAAATGCGCCAACCTCAACGGGCATGGCCACAACTACACCCTGGAAGTCACGGTGAAGGGCGAGGTCGATCCCACCACCGGCTTCGTCGTCGACCTGAAGCAGTTAAAGGACACCTTGAACCGCGAAGTAGTCGACGCGTTCGATCATCGCCACCTGAACAAGGAAGTGCCCGAGTTTGCCACGACAATTCCGACGACGGAGAACCTGGCGATCGCCATCTGGCAGCGGCTGGAGTCGAAACTTAAGGTGGCGAAGCTGCATCGCGTGCGGGTGTACGAGATGCCTGACCTGTTCGTCGATTTCTACGGAGAAGCATGAAGGCTCATCTCACCCGGCGATACCTGATCGCAGCCTCGCACCGATTGCACAGCGACGCGTTCTCCGATAAAGAGAACCAGTCGGTGTATGGGAAGTGCAATAACCCCTACGGGCACGGCCATAACTACGCGGTCGAAGTCACGGTGAGCGGGCAGGTCGATCCGCACACCGGAATGGTCTGCAACCTGGTCGATCTGGATGGTTGCTGTAAGCGGGAAATTATCGACCGCTTCGATCATCAAAATTTGAACCTGACGCCAGAGTTTGTGGAGAAAGTGCCGACTACGGAAAACCTCGCCAAGGTGATCTATAACATTTTGAAGCAAAGCTTTAAGTCCGCTCATCTGGAGCAGGTAAGGATCGAAGAGACATCCAACAACAGCTTCGACTTTTATGGCGGAGCTGAAGCCCGACGGTAGACTATTCCCCCCAAACTAATTTGGGAGCCTGATGAAAGACTTGATGGAAACACAGACCACGCTGACCAGCGCCAGTTTCGAGGAGCTGACGCGCGAGTTTCTGGTGCGCCTGGGCGAAGACCCCAGCCGCGAAGGACTGGTTCGCACACCGGAGCGCTTTCGCCAAGGCATTTCAGTTCCTCACCAAGGGCTATGACGAAGACCCCGAACAGGTCTTGAGCGGCGCGCTGTTCAGTGTCGATTATGACGAGATGGTGATCGTGAAGGACATCGAGATGTTCAGCCTGTGCGAGCACCACCTGCTGCCGTTCTTCGGCAAAGTGCACATCGCCTACATCCCGAAAGGGAAGGTGCTGGGGCTGAGCAAGCTGCCGCGCTTGGTCGAAGTCTTTGCCCGCCGGCTGCAGGTGCAGGAGCGGCTGACGGTGCAGATCGCCGAGACCATTCAGAACGCCATCCAGCCGCTAGGCGTGGGAGTGGTAGTTGAGGCGCGCCACCTCTGCATGATGATGCGCGGGGTCGAGAAGCAACACTCGGCCACGGTGACCTCGTCGATGCTGGGAGCCTTTCGGGCGCAACAGACGCGGCAGGAATTCCTCGCGCTCATCCATCAGAAGAACGGCAACGGGATCTGAACATGGCTGCGAAGCGCGCGCAGTCGAAAAAGAAGAAAGTCGCAAGCCAGCATAAGTCCCGGGTCGCAGAGGCTCCGGTTTCATTTCCTGCATCTGGTGCGCAACGGCTGGAGAGGCAAGACCGCCGTCATTACAGGCGGCAGCCGCGGTATCGGACTGGCCATCGCCAGGGCGCTGTTGCGTGAGGGTTGCAGCGTCGTTATTACAGGCCGCGATCGAGCCCGGCTGGCGGACGCCACGAAGTCGCTCCAGGCGACCTATCCCACAACGTCGGATGCCAAGATACTGGGGCAGGAGTGCGACGTGTGCGACGAGCGCTCGGTCAAGAAGCTGTTCGCCGTCGTCAAACAGAGGTTCGGCCGACTCGACATTCTGGTGAACAACGCCGGGATTTCGCAGGCGGTGACTTCCGTGGCGCAGACCAGCCTCAAGCTGTGGAAAGAGGTTCTGGACACCAACCTGACCGGTACGTTTCTTTGTACACGTGAGGCGCTGCCGCTGCTGCCGCGCGGTGGAACCATCGTCAACATTCTGTCGGTCGCTGCCAAGAAGAACTTCCCCAACTTCGCGGCCTACAACGCCTCCAAGCGCGGCGCTCTGGGATTCACCCTGACCTTGCGCGAGGAATTGATTCCGCGCGGCATTCGCGTGGTGGCCTTGCTGCCGGGCGCCACCGCAACCGATATCTGGCAGCAGTTCTGGCCCGATGCTCCGCGCGAGCGCATGGTCGATGTGGAAAGCGTTGCACAGGCAGTGCTTTACGCAGTGTTGCTGCCTGCCCAAGCCAACCTGTCCGAGTTGGTGCTCGAACCGGTCTCTGGACCGCTATAGGCACAGGACGCGGTCAACGCACCGTAATCCCTGACGACGGCCAGAATCTCAAATCGGAGAGGAACGTCGCTACATGCCGTAGTGATAGCGGCGGGCGCGGGCAGGGAAGAGCTTGATCAGGAGCATGCCCATGAGGAAGCCGCCGACGTGGGCCCAGAAGGCGATGCCGCTGGAGCCACCGGTGTGCGACGCAATCGACGTGGCAGCCCCGCTGAGAAACTGCGCCACGAACCAATAACCCAGCACCACCCAGGCAGGCAGCCAGACGAAGAACACAAAGAAGAAGGGAACCAGCGTCAGCACACGCGCTCGCGGGTAAAGCAGGAAAAACGCTCCCATGATGCCGGCGATGGCGCCGCTGGCGCCGACGCTAGGTACCGCCGAATTCCAGTTGAAAAGCGTATGCAAGGCCGAGGCCGCAATACCGCTCAACAGGTACATCACCAGATACAGGAAGTGTCCAAGATAGTCTTCGACGTTGTCGCCGAAAATCCACAGGGCCAGCATGTTGAAGATAAGGTGCAGCCAGGAGCCGTGGAGAAACATGGAAGTGAAAACTGGCAGGAAGGCAGCGAGCGGCGGCACGTAGC
>CAWCTB010000048.1:0-82428 GCA_963798275.1 uncultured Acidobacteriaceae bacterium | reverse complement strand
AGCCGGCTCCCCAGCGGTATTGCTCGTCGTAAACCCCGGCCTTGTGAGTCACGTCGGTAAACGTCCGTCACCGTTGTTCGTGGAACAGGATGTTGTGTCCCCAGAAGCAGCAGAACAGGTCGTCCCAGCCGTCGTTGTCATAGTCGCCGACACAGATGCCAGTCTGCCAGCCGGTGTGTCCCAGGCCGGATTTCTCGGTGACATCGGTGAAGGTTCCGTCGCGATTGTTTTTGTAGAGATGCGAAGTGGGGGCCTTGCCGGGCGGCCAGTTGGCGTCGAGGCGCGTGCCGTTGGTGAAATAAATGTCGAGCCCGCCCGTCGTTGTCGTAATCGAAGAAGGCCAGGCCGCTGCCTTTGGCTTCGATGATGTAGCGTTTGTGATCGACCGCCCCCCAGACGTTGGGAGCATTCAGTCCGGCTTCGCGGGCTACGTCCACGAATGTGACCGGGGAAACTGCGGGCGGAGTTGCGGCGACGGCCTGTAGACAATTCCTCCACCGCCAGAGCGGCGTGGTGAGCGCGTCCAGCAGCGTGCTGCCGAGGACGATGGCGGATGAGCCCAGAAATTGGCGTCGCGGAAAATTCATAAAGAGACAGGCGTCAGTCTTCGGTCGTCAGTCATTTGTGAGTCCTGTCCCTGAAACTCCTCTAATAACAGAATTGTCATCCCGAGCGGAGCGGAGGGACCTGCTGTTTTTGCCATCTCAACCGGTGCGGCGTGCATTGCGATATTCCACGAACGTCCTCTTAAGCGAACTGCCAGTGATGATCAGTTCGGGGGTTCGCAACCAAAAACCCGACCCTGTCTTTCCCAAAAGACGGGAAAGACGAGGGTGGGGCACCCATCTTGTTTTTCGTCTTCTTCATTTGCTGGGGACCTTGGGAAATTTGTGGGGCACGATTCCTGTGCCTTCCTTGACTGCGATGATCTGATCGATTGGGACATTCGTCAGGCGGTCAACTTGTCCGCTCGGCCAGGTGATTTCCAGGGCATCAATCTTGGTGCGCTTGCCCAGACCGAAATGGATGCGAGGGTCACTGGCGGACATATAACTCACACCGCCCTTGGCCTGCTCGACATGAACGACGCCTTCCGAAGTCAGCTTGAGCGACGCGCCGATGCCGTCGCGATCGGATTGGGTGCCGACCAACTGCACGTTGATCCAATGGTTGGCGTTTCCGCCGTCATTCCGCAGCAGCGACGGATAGTCGCCGCGATTGTTGGTGACGATATCAATGTCGCCGTCGTTGTCAAAGTCCGCAGTGGCGAGTCCGCGCCCGACGATGGGACGCATGAAGTCAGGCCCAGCGACTCCGACGCCTTTTCGAACTGGCCTTTGCCCACGTTCCGGAACATCAGCAGCGGTTCCTTATAGGTCACCTCGTCGTGATATAGAGTCACGTTGTCCAGAGCATGGCACCGTTCAGTTGCAGAATGTCGTGCCAGCCGTCGTTGTCGTAGTCCAGAAACTTCATGGCCACGCCGCTTAGCAGGACGGCCTTGTTTCCAATGCCGGAGCGGAATGTTTCGTCAACGAAAGTCCCGTCGTGGCTATTGCGATAGAGGCGATTCAATTCGAAGTCGAGATGGGTGATATAGACATCCTGCCAGCCGTCGCCGTCGACGTCGGCGGCATCGATGCCCATGCCGGCCTCGTAGCGTCCGTCTTCGCTCGCGGCGATGCCCGAGATCAGCGACACGTCCTCGAACGTTCCGTCGTGTTTGTTGATAAATAGAAAGTTGGGCCAGGAGTCGTTGGCGATAGCGATATCGGTCCAGCCATCGTTGTTAAAGTCGGCAAGAACGACGCCCATGCCTTTGGATTCGGGCTTGCCCACGCCGGACTTATCGCTCACGTCGGTGAACGTGCCGTCATGATTATTGTGGTAGAGCTTGGTCTTCTGCCCTTGTAGTTGCCGGGATGGCAATAGGAGCGGTAGCCGGGCCGGCGTTCGCCGCACCACAGGTTGTTCTTGGGCGACCATTCGATGTAATTGGTCACCAGCAGGTCGAGCCATCCATCTTTGTCGTAGTCAAACCACCCGGCGCTGGCGGACCATCCGTCTTTATCGGCCACGCCAGCCTTGGCGGTGACGTCGGTAAAAGTGCCATCGCCGTTGTTGTGATAAAGGATGGCGCTGCCATAGCCGGTCACGTAGAGGTCAGGATAGCCATCGTTGTCGAAATCGCCGACGGCAACTCCCTGCCCGTAATGCCCTTCACCCCCGACGCCGGCCTTCGCAGTGACGTCGGTAAAAGTTCCGTCGCCATTGTTGTGATAGAGCGCGCCGCGCAAGGGGTGAGGTGGCTTGTAAATATCGGTGGCGGCAGATTGGACGAAGTACAGGTCCATGAGCCCGTCCTGATCGTAGTCCAGCCAGGCGACGCCGGTGCCCATGGTTTCGAGATAGTACTTCTCGTCGGTCGCAGTGCCGTCCTGAAGGAAAGTGATTCCGGCGGCCTGGCGAATATCGGTGTAACGCACGGGCACGCGGTCGTCTGGTGTTTTCGGAGGCTGGCCCGTAAAGGCCATCATGGTGAAGGCAGCACCGGCTATCACCATCAGCGTCAGAATTGCGCGCCCAAGCGTCGCGAACACCGGCCCGTTTCTCGTTTTCGGTTTCTTCCGCATTCTCCTTTGGTTCCGTCGGGACGATAGACGTCCGGTCAGCCGATGACAGTGCCGGCGGCCAGCCTGCAGCAACTGCTGCCGGGCAGCCATCGACATGGGTTCCTGCGCGGAAGAAGACTTGGCCGGGGCCCGGGACAGCACTTCTTCAATCCGATTCACATCCAGGCCGCCGGCGCTGCTGCCCTTGAAACGGTTCAGCACTTCGCGGGCCTTGGCGATTTGTCCAGTTTGATAGTAAAAAACGCCGAGCGTGGAGTAACTCCCGGGCCACTCGGGCAAAACTCTACGGCGCGCTCCAGTCGGGCGGCGGCTTGTGCCGGGGTGTTGCCTTCGAGCACCGAAACAATTCCCATGCCCCAGAGAATTTTGCCGGAGCCCGGAATTCGAGCCAGACCTTTTTGCAGCGTCGCTTTCGCGCCAGCAACATCTTTTTCGCGCAACTGCACCAGCGTGAGCGAGAGGGTAATACAGGTCGTTGTCGGGATTTCGGGCAATCGCATCACGGAATATCTCCGCGGCGCGGGCCGTCTCACCCAGATGAGCGTGACTGTCGCCCAGCAGAGCCAGGAAAGCCGCGTCCTGCTGTCCTGTGGCCGAAACTTGCTGAGCAGCTTCGAGCGCCTGAGGGTAAGCGCCTTTGCGGAAATAAGCATCGGCCAGGTCGAATTTTATGTCGTCGGGAATCGGGACTGGCCCGCAAGGCCGTCTGGAAATGCTGGATAGCGTCGTCGTACAGATGGAAGCGGGCGAGCAGCACGCCCACTCCGGTCTGAGGCGGTAGTCGCCGAAACTCGGCTGCGTCTAGCTGCGCGATCGTGCTTCGGGCATCATCGAGCTTCCCCAGCTTCAGATACGCCTCCGCCAGCAGGTAAAGGTCCTGCGGGCGGTCCGGATGTTTCTGGATCTGCGCCGTCAATTCGGTCAAATCGAGCTGCGTTCGCTCTTGAGGAGCAAGGTTGGAGCGGTTGTCCAGATAATCGAAAAGGTGCTGATAAGGATACGGGCCCGCTGACGCGTCTTTCGAGAGAGTCTGAAACACATTCAAGTCCCGTTGCGCCGCCTCCATCTGATGGAGGCTCCTCTCGACCATGGCCAGCTTGTAACATCCGGCCGCGGGATTGCGGCTTACCTTCACGTATCTCCGCAGCAGGGTCGCCGCCTCCTCAAATTTCTTGTCGGCGATGCGCAGGTTCGCCAGTTCCAGCAGCGCGTCAGCGAGGTCGGGATTGGAGCGGAGCGCGGCCTGGAAAAGTCGTTCCGCAGCCGCCTGATTTCCCTGCCGGCCTTCGATGTAGCCCATGTTGAACAGGCAGGAAGCATTGTGGGGTCCAGTTTGAGGCCCTGCTCGAAATATTTTCTGGCTTCATCAAAGCGCCCCAAATGGCGGTAAGAGAGCCCCATGAAGACGTAAGAGCGCGCCGACGGATCCAGTTCAATCAGGGCCTTGAACTTCGTCGATGGCCTTTTCCGTCTTTCCCGACATGAAATAGCTTTCGCCCAGGGCGGCGTGCAGGTCAGCCCGTTTCGGGGCGATTTTCACGCCCGATTCAGAGCAGCGGGATTGCGTCTTCAAAATAATTCTGCATCATGCTGACCCGGGCCAGCAGAAAAATGACATCGGTATTTTCCGGCGCCAGTTTGTGGGCGCGGACCAGGAGATCCAGGGCATCCACCACTTTGGTTTGTTCGGAATAGACCCGCGCCATCAGGTAAAGAGTTTCAGGCGAGTCGGGCTTCAGTTTCAGGGCCCGGCCCAACACCAGTTCAGCTTTCTTGTACTCGCCGCTCTGCAGATAGACCTGGCCCAGGTTACCGCCGCCAAGGGCGTCGAGGTGTGCTCGCCGACCAGTCCGAGCGCTTGCGGCCGAGACAGGTCTCGGCGATACGCCGGCGACCGTCGTCGAGGAGCGCGGCGGCGCGTCGTTTGCCGGACCGCTTGCGCTCGGGTATCGCGCCGCGCCTGCCTGTGGTCGCGGCTCGCCCAACGCGTTCTCCTGCGCTTGGCGAAGCTGCCTCTCGATGGCGGCACCGACGCCTTCTGGTCGGGCCTCGAAGCGATCGACTGGCCGCTCACCTCCCGCCGACGGCGCCCTGGCAGTCGATTTTGCCGGCCTCGGGGCGGCCGTCGGGGTGACCAACACGATGTTCGGCGCACAGCGCACCAAGGACGCTATCGTCGACCAGTTCCGGGCGCGGTTTGGACGCCGCCCGTCGGTCGACGTGGCGCGCCCCGACCTGCGCGTCAACGTCTACGTCGGCCGCCGCGAGGCCGTCGTGGCCATAGACCTTTCCGGGGAAAGCCTGCACCGGCGGGGGTACCGGGCGCCCGGCGAGCAGTCCGAGGCGCCTCTCAAGGAGACCCTGGCGGCGGCGCTCCTCGTGCGCGCCGGGTGGCCTGGAATCGCGGCCGCGGGGGGCAGCGCGGTCGACCCGCTTTGCGGCTCGGGCACGCTGCCCTCGAGGCCGCCCTGATCGCCGCCGACGTCGCCCCGGGTCTCCTGCGCGAGGTCGCCGGACCGAACGGCCCGCGGTGGGGGGATCACCCGCTGGATGGGTCACGATCCCGACCTCTGGCAGCGGCTGGTGGCGGTGCAGGCGGGCGAGCGCCGCGCAGCGGCGCTCGCCCGCCTCCGCGCGGCCCGCACGCCGGCCGGCGACGGTGCCAGCGAGGGTGCCGGCGGCAGTATCGTCGTACCGGTCGCCTTTGGCTTCGACCGCGACTCCCGGGCCGTCGCCTTGGCACGGGCCGACGTTGCCCGCGCCGGCTTGGACGAGCTGGTGCACATCGAGCGCCGTGAGCTTGCCGATCTCACCCGGCCAGGCGGCACCGATCTCAGCGGCCCCGCAGGCACCGATCTCACCCGGGCGGGCGGCGCCAGTCTCAGCGGCCCCGCAGGCACCGATCTCGGCGGCCCCGGAAGCGCAACGGTCCGCTGATCGCTCGTTCGATCCAGAGCTCGTCCGCCCAGGCTACTTGCGGCTTTGCGGGATGTGGTCGGGATCGAGGTCCAGCAGAATGGAAGAATTCTTCGGGCTCAGGGTCGCGGTGACTGCGGCAAGCGAAGGAAGGATTAGCGCGGCGGCGGTGAGTTCGTCCGGACGATAGGTGGTTGGAATGGCGATGGCGGTCGCTCCGGCGGCGAGGGCGGAGCGAATTCCCGACGGAGCGTCTTCGAAGACCACGCACTGGTTGGCATTGACGCCCAGAATAGCGGCTCCTTTGAGGTAGGGCTCGGGATCGGGTTTGCCGCGGCTGACATCGTCGGCGGTGACCATGTTCGGCGGCACCGGCAGTCCCGCAACCTGCAGGCGCTTGGTCGCCAGCGCGCGCGTGCCGGAAGTGACGATGGTAAAGCGTCCGGGCGGAAGGGAAGTGAGCAGTTCTTTCGCGCCAGGGAGAACCCGCAGGCCTTCGGTGTCTTCGATCTCGCGGTCCTCGACTTGCTTGGCTTCGTAGGCGGCGTCGAGGTGAGGGGCGACGGTGCGCACGCTCTCGATGGTGCGCTGTCCGTGGGCGACGTGTACCACGTAGTCGGGGTCGAGCCCGTGCTCGCGGGCCCACTGGCTCCAGATGCGGCTCACGCAGGGAGTCGAGTCCACCAGGACGCCGTCGAGGTCGAAGAGCACCGCTTCACAGACGAGGGAAGGCATAGCGTCAGTTTCGCAGACTGGGCGGCGAGTGGCAAAACGGGCCGAAAACTAAAGCGTTACCCTTTCGAATCACAGCTCGCCGTTTGTGCGAGCTTTTTGCTGAATCATTCGCATGGCATCGAATATAGTGGGATTCGTGCCATCGCTCGCACTCTCGGAACTGCTGGGCTCGGCGGTGTATGACCGCTCGGGCGAAGTTGTGGGCAAAGTCCGGGAAGTGGCGCTGGTTCCCCAGGAAGATACCAACCGCATTTCCGGACTGGTGGTGAAGACCAAGTTCGGAGATCGCCTGCTGAATCCCAAGCTGATCAGCTCGATCAACGGCGGAGTGCGCATTGGCACGCTGGCCAGCGAGTGGTCGCCATACGGCGGCGGCGAGGGCATGCTGCTGCTGGAGCGCGACCTGCTCGACCAGCAGATCATCGACGTGCATGGTCGCAAGGTGGTTCGGGTCAACGACATTGACCTGCACGAAGAGGTTGGCCACGAGCATGTCGTGCTCAAGCTGGCGGCGGTGGACGTCGGGGCGCGGGGCGCGATTCGCCGGCTGCTGAAAGGCGTGGTGCCCCTGGCGGCGCTGCGGCCCATGCTGGCCAAGATTCCGCCACGCATGATCCCCTGGGAGTTCGTCGACCTGATCGAGGTCGATCCTTCCCGCCGCATCAAGCTGAAAATCTCGCTCGACCGTCTGGCGGCGCTGCATCCTGCCGATATTGCCGACATTGTGGAAGATTTGGCGCCGGCTGAGCGAGAAGCCGTCTTCCAGACGCTCGACGAAGAGGTGGCGGCCGAGACGCTGGAGGAGATCGATCCCAAGCTGCAGGTCTCGATTCTGAGCTCGCTCGACTCGGAGCGCGCCGCCGACATCGTGGAGGAGATGGATCCGGACGCCGCCGCCGACCTGCTGGCGGACATGTCGCCGGAAGCCAGCCAGGAAATTCTGACCGAGATGCAGCCGGAGGAGCGCGCCGAAGTCACCGAGTTGATGACCTTCGAGGAGGACACGGCGGCCGGGCGCATGACGACCGAGTACATGGCGCTGAAACCGGGGGCGAAGGTACACGATGCCATCGAGATGCTGCGCAACTTCGAAGGCGGGCTGGAGAGCATGAGCACCATCTACCTCATCGGCGAGAAAGAGAAGTTGCTGGGAGCGGTGCCGCTGGCGAAGATCGTGCTGGCTCCCGCCGATACGCCGCTGATGCTGCTGAGCACGCGCTTCATGCCCACCATTCATCCCGGGGCCGACGAGAAGCAGGTCGCCGAGATGTTCGACAAGTACAATTTGCTGACGCTGCCGGTGATCGACGACGATGGAGTGCTGACCGGCGTGATCACGGCGGATGACGTGATCAACATGCTGCGCGCCAAGCTGTAAGCTCGACGGGCAACAGCGCTGACCAGGGCCGGTTTCATAGACCAATTGCCGCCAAACGGACAAATGCCCAGGCTAAAGCCCGCATTCTAGACGGCACAGAGCGGCACGGCTGAGCGGGCTGCGGGAAGAATCGGAAAAGCAAGGCTCACGCGGACTAAAGTCCGCGTAGGACGACAAGGTAGAGGGCTTAGACGCTGGCCTGAAGGCCAGCTCGACCCAAGAATCAATTTCTCTGCAGCCTGTGAAGCCGTGCCCCTTCCAGGCGGCAGTGGCGAAAGAAGTTCCGGTAAATCCTGCCGTCGGATTGGCGCATTCTGCGCGGTGCAGTTATTCTGGACGGTCTTCTAACCTACTTCCTTACTCCGGTGTCATGTCCGAGAAGCGACGGCTGAGAATCTGGCGAATACGTCTGCTGATGTTGCTGGCCGTGATTGGGCCGGGATTCATCACGGCCAACGTGGACAACGACGCCGGCGGCATCTACACCTATTCGGCGGCGGGAGCGCAATTCGGGTACATGCTGCTGTGGGTGATGATCCCCATGACCATCGCGCTGGTGGTGGTGCAGGAAATGTCGGCGCGGATGGGAGCGGTGACCGGCAAAGGCCTGAGCGATCTGATTCGCGAAGAGTATGGGTTCCGGATTACATTTTTCATGATGCTGGGCCTGATCATCACGAATTTCGGCAATGTTGTGGCCGAGTTCGCCGGGATTGCCAGCAGTCTCGAACTGTTCCATATATCGCGGTTCGTCAGTGTGCCGGTCTCCGGGCTGGTGGTCTGGCTGCTGGTGGTGAAGGGAAGCTACAAGTCGGTGGAAAAGGTTTTCCTGGCGGCATCGTTCTTCTATTTCGCCTACATCATTGCCGGAGTGCTGGCGGGGCCAAGCTGGCGCGAGGCGTTCGTGGCAACCTTCAAGCCGCCGCACACGCAGGCGTTCCGGGAGACATCGTACATCTACATGGTGATCGGCGTGGTGGGCACGACCATTGCCCCGTGGATGCAGTTCTACCTGCAGTCCTCGATTGTGGAGAAGGGAATCACCACGCGGGAATACCGGGCCTCGCGCTGGGACGTGATTCTGGGGTGTTTCTTCACTGATATCGTCGCCTGGTTCATCGTGGTGGCGTGTGCGGCCACGCTCTATATGCACGGTATCCACCAGATACGCGACGGCGCCGACGCGGCGCAGGCGCTGAAGCCACTGGCAGGGGAGTACGCCTACATCCTGTTCGCGGCGGGCTTGTTCAACGCCTCGCTATTTGCGGCGTCAATCCTGCCGCTGTCGACCGCCTACACGGTTTGCGAAGGCTTGGGATTTGAGTCGGGCGTAGGCCACAAGTTCGGCGAGGCCAAGGTCTTCTATTGGATGTACACCTTGCTGATCATTGCGGGCGCCGGGGTGATTCTGCTGCCGAATATTCCGCTGGTGAAGATCAGCATCCTTTCGCAGGTGGTGAACGGCATTGTGCTTCCGTTCGTTTTGATCTTCATGCTGCTGCTGGTGAACAAGAGCGAGTTGATGGGGCCACACGTGAACGGCACCTGGTTTAATGCGATTGCCTGGGCGACGACGATCATCATGATCGTACTGACGATCGCGTGGCTGGTGGGCGGCGGGGGAGTGGGCTAGACGAGTCTCGCCGGCGGCGATCTGGCGAATGATCTCGCGGTCGGCATCGAGGAAGTCGAGGGCGGTCAGTTCACGGCGGTGCACCCAGCGGACGTCGCGGAAGATGCGGTTCTCCAAGACGCCGTCGTAGCGGTCGACGCGAAAGAAGCGCAAGTCCACAGAGTTGCCGTTCACGTAAGTGTGACTGATGTGAGCTGCTTCGGGTCCGATCTCCGCCCGGATGCCGAGTTCTTCGTCGAGTTCGCGGCGCAGGGCTTGTTCCGGAGATTCGCCCGGTTCGATCTTGCCGCCGGGGAACTCCCATTTCAGCGGCAGTGCCTGGTGCTGAGTGCGTTGGCAGCAGAGGATCTCATCGCTACGGACGATCAGCGCGGCGACCACTTGCTTGGTCAATGCGATCTCCTCATGCGGTCTTTTCCAGGTACTCCCCAACCAGGGCCGCACAGCGCTCGACGAGTTGACGGTCCTGGGCGGTGAAGGCGGCCGGGGCGTGGCTGTCGATGTCGAGTTCGCCGACGATAGAGCCTTTCACGAATATGGGTACGACGATCTCGGACTTGGTCTCGAGAGAGCAGGCGAGATAGCGCGGGTCGGCATTGACGTCGTCAATCACGACGGTCTGTTCCGAGGTGACGGCGGCGCCACAAATGCCCTGGTTCAGCGGAATGCGTTTGTGGGGCGTTTCCGCACCTACGTAGGGCCCGAGCACCAGCATGGGATCTGCGCCGGAATGGCTCTTCTCGATCATGTAGAAGCCGACCCAGTTGAAGTGAGGGAGGCGTTCCCGCAGACGGCCGACGATGATGCTCATCAGTTCGCTCTGCGCTAGCGGCGGCGCTGGCAAGGGTAACCAGTTCGAGTTCGAGCTGCTGGTAATCCTGTGCGATGGGAGACATAGCATACTTAGATTACAGCTTGTAACTGGCGGATGCCGCTGGGATGCGGGAACAGCTCAGGATGCAACGCCCAGGCGATGGCGCGCAAGCCGCGGATCAGGTTGCTGGCCGGGGTGTTGAGCAGTTCGTCGCGGATGCAGAACAGCTTGCGTTGGCGCACCGCAGGGAGGTCGGTCCAGCCGCGTTGTTCGACGATCTTCTCGAGTGGAACCCGGTCGCCGGCACCGCACCAGGCGGCAATCAGCAACATCGGGTTGCGCTGCGGCGATGGCCTCTGCGGTGGTGGTTTTTCCCGGCTCGCCAATGAACTCGCCGCCGGCGGCCTCGACCAGTTCGGCCACCCATGGCTGCGAGGCGATGATGGGCTTGCCCCATTCCTCGCAGAAGACACGCGGCTTCGTCGCCAGAGCTTTACTTTGCTCACGGACTTCAAAGATTGTGCGTCGCATATGTTCGATCAGAAAAAATCCGCGGCCGAGGCCGCCTGACGCTCGAGTCACGATTCCGGCAATGGTGGCGATGTCGGTATAAACGTCGGCCAGCGTGCGAGGAGCCAGACCGAGAAAGCGCACTCCGGCTTTCAGAATTTCGGCGACGGCTTCCAGTTGATACGGCACCGAGGCGATGACCAGATCGGGCTTGACGGCGATGATCTGCTCCGTCTGGGCGGTCCATGAGTCCGATACGATGGTGCGCGATCCATCGGCGACTTCGGGGCAGACGTCGGCGCAGTACCTGGTGCAGGCAACCAGCCGGTCCAGGGCACCCAGATCGCGCAGAGTAAGGGTCGCGCTGGGCTGGAGCGAGACGATGCGGCTTGGCATGTAGTCGTGCGGGTGCACGGTAATGATTATAGGCAATGCGGAGGATAGCAAGTGGGAACGCAGCGCAAGCCCATGTCACAATGCCGGCACAGTTTGAAGGTGCGCACCGCCAGCCGCTGGTTCACGCGCGAGTGATCTGCCATGCGGTGGAGAGGCAAAAGCAGATCCCTCGCTGCGCTCGGGATGACAAACCTTAGGGGATGTCGCGATATTTGTGGGACCCTCAAGAGACAGCTTGATGGCTGCTTGCTACAGTAGTTCTCGTCATGTATTCGGCCCAACTGCTCGATCACTTCGAACATCCTCGGAATGCAGGTGAACTGCCTGACGCGGACGGGCGGACGCGGGTGGAGAACCCGGCGTGCGGCGACATCCTTGAGTTGTTCGTGAAGTTGCAGGGTGGCGTTATCACCGACATTCGTTTTCGCGCCAAGGGATGTGTACCGGCGATGGCGTGTGGTTCGCTGATCACGGAGATGGCAAAGGGGAACTCATTGAGGGATGCCGGCGAAATCAGCAGAGAAGAGGTGGTCCGCGCGATTGGAGGTCTGCCGCAGGCATCGGGACATGCAGCGCAACTGGCCATTGATGCACTCAGGGCAGTACTGGAGAAGACGGTAGACCATGAGTAAGCGCCGCGGGGGCTGGGGAATTGTAGGACTGCTGCTGCTCGGTTCGGTCGCAGGCTTCGGCACACCCAAGTGCATACCGAGTCCAAATCCTCCCAAACTTCCCATGCTGCGACACAGCGGGCGCTTTGGTTCGCATGCTATCCGATTGCGAGTCCTGCAGATGGCGGGTCTTTCCGATAGCTGGAAAGCGACGCGACGGGAGATCGGGTCTGTAGCGGCGGGCACGATGGTCGAGGTGTTGGAGGACGTGATCGTGGTCGACGCTCCCGACATCGTGTGGGTGATGCAGCCAGTCGACGAGTTGCAATTGAAGGAAGGCGATCAGATGCTGCGCTACGCGCACCTCAGGGAAGGGCGGGCCGATCTGTGGGCCAATGGCTGCTGGTACGAAGGCGTGAACGCCGACTTCGTTACCGAGCCCGATGGAGGAGGCTGCAGCAGCGACAATTGCTCAGCCAAGGTGAGCAAGCCGGGGCGGCAGACGTGGTGGTTTCGCGTAAAGCTGCCGGACGGGGGTATCGGCTGGACACAAAGTGAGAATCTGGAGATTGCTGACTGAAGGCTGTACTCATCGGGTCGGCGCATTAACGCAGGCATCCGTATTTGCAAGGACAGGCACTTGACATAGTACAATCACGTGATTATTCTGGGGGCGGAAAGGAGGTGTGGCTTTGCACATTCATGAAGTGATACTCCAGACAGCCAATCGCCTGGCCGAGCCGGGTGGGAACTTCGAACTAAATCAGGTTGTTCGTGAACTCGGACACCTGAACGAGAATACCGTTCGGACCCACGTAGTGAGCCGCTGCTGTGTCAATGCTCCCAAAAACCATCTCCATAAATGGCCCTATTTTCGGCGGGTAGGCCGAGGGAAGTACCAGGTCATGCCGCATTATCGCGCTAAGGGCGGTGAACTGGCAGCGCAGAACAAGGCTGAGCCGGAATTGTCACGCTCAGGTGTCCCGCCGGGATCACGTCGGTCGAGTATTCATGCAGTCATCCAAAAGGACGGAGACTTTTATGTTGTCGAATGCCTAGAGATTCCGGTTGTGACTCAGGGCAGAAGTCTCGACGAGGCGGTAAACAATATTCAGCAGGCAGTCTGTTTGCATTTGGAAGATGAGGACCTTGCAGCGCTCGGCCTAGTGGCGAAACCGCGAATCGAAATCATCTACGACATGGCACTGGCGTGCCCCGCTTGAAGCGACTGTCAGGTCGCGATGTTTTGCGGATCTTCGACGCCTTCGGATTTCGTGTTGTCAGCATTCGCAGCAGCCACGCGAAGCTGCGTCGAGTCCTTTCCGACGGTCAGCGACAAACGCTCACCGTGCCCATACATAAGGAGCTAGCTCCTGGAACGCTGCGCGCGGTCTACCGCCAAGCGTCTCGTTACGTTCCCGAAGCGGATCTGAAGCCCTGGTTCTTTCATGGCGAGCGATAGTCAGAGAGCACGGGAGCAATTCGCGGCTTACACCGTTTCGGTTTCCAACTCTTCTTCCAAGAGCTGTTTGCTGTAGAGCTCGGTGTAATAGCCGTTGCGCTCGATCAGCTCATCGTGCGTACCGTACTCGACGATCTCGCCGCCGTGGAGGACGGCGATGCGGTCGGCGTTGCGCACGGTGGAGACGCGATGCGAGATGAAAATGGTGGTGCGTCCCTGCATGATTTGCCGGAGATGGTTGAGGATGCGGTCTTCGGTCTGGGTGTCGACGCTGGCGAGGGCGTCGTCGAGCACCAGGATGCGGGGGTTGCGAATGAGGGCGCGGGCGATGGCGGTACGCTGCTTCTGGCCGCCGGAGAGGGTTATGCCGCGCTCGCCCACCATCGTTTTGTAGCCTTCGGGAAAGCCTTCGATGTCACCGGCGATGCTGGCGGCCTCGGCGGCGCGTTGCACCTCCTGGTCGCTGGCGTGCTCGGCGCCGAAGGCAATGTTGTCGCGGATGCTGTCGCTGAAGAGGAAAGTCTCCTGCGGTACGAAGCCGATATTCTGGCGCAGCACCTCGAGAGGGAACTCGCGGATGGAGCGCCCGTCGATGAAAACCGAGCCAGCCGTGGCGTCAAAGATGCGCGGGATGAGCGACACCAGGGTCGATTTGCCTGATCCGGTGGGGCCCACGATGGCCAGGCTGGTCCCGGCAGGAATGCGCAGATTGACGTTTTTCAGGACCTCTTGATCGCCATGAGCTTCGCCGTTGGTGTGCTCCGATGGCCGGAGGATGTTGCCATAGGAGAAGCTCAAGTTGCGGAATTCGATGTTGCCTACGATGCCGGCCGGAGCTTTGCCGGCGGGCACGGCGGCGTCGGTGATCTCGGGCTGCTCGGACAGAATGGACTGGATACGTCCCATCGAAGCGGTGCCACGCTGGAAGATGTTGATCACCCAGCCGAGGGCGATGATGGGCCAGGTCAATTGCACCATGTAGGTGTTGAAGGCGACAAAGCTGCCGACGGTGATACGGTGCTGGATCACTTCGCGGCCACCCACGAAGAGCACGATGACGACGGCTATCTGGAGAAGGGTCTCCAGGGTAGGCCATAACATCCCCATGAGGCGGACCAGCTTCAGGCTGCGGGCAATGTATTCGTCGTTGGCGCGATCGAAGCTCTCGATCTCCCACTGCTCCTGCACGTAAGCACGAATCAGGCGGGCACCGGAGAAGTTCTCCTGGGCGCGGGCGGAAATGTCGGAGAACATGGCCTGAATGCGCTCAAAGCGCTCATGAATTCTGCGGCCGAAATACTGCACTACGATGCTGAAGATGGGCAGCGGCAGGAAGGCCCACAACGTTAATTTGGGGCTGATGCTGAGCATGAACACCAGCGCGCCGGCGGTGAACACCAGGGTGTTGGCGGTGTACATAATGCCGGGGCCGACCAGCATGCGCACCGCATTCAGATCGTTGGTGGCGCGCGCCATGATGTCGCCGGTGCGAGTGCGCTGGAAAAAGCTGTAGGAGAGGCGCTCGAGGTGCTTAAACAGGTCGTTGCGAAGATCGAACTCGATTTCGCGCGAAACCCCGATCAGGATCCAGCGGGTGAGGAACTGAAAAATGGCCTTGGCCGCAGCTACCGCCAGCAACATTCCGGCGTAGGTCAAGAGCTTCGAAGTGGTGACCTCGCGGTTGAGGTCGTCGACGGCTTTGCGGATGACGAGCGGGAAGAGAATCCAAATGCCGTTGTTGAACAGCACGCACACGGCGCCGATGGAGAATGTCTTCCGGTATTTGCGGAGGTAGGGGGACAGCGGACGCAGGTTGGAAAACAGGGCCATCAGCGCTCAGCCTTTAGAGACTCTCTGATCAAGTCGCGGCGAAGTCCCGCAGCGGCTGAAGCCGCGGTGATTTTGGGACATTTACGGACGGCCTGAAGGCCGTCCCCTTCGAAACCAGACTTAATCAGAGCATCCTTTAGGGTCATTCTGCTGGAAATCATATAGATGAATCGGCGGCAGGCAAGATGCGAAATGAGGCATGGACTGCCGCGAACGCTGGCAATGATTATGTCGGCACCTTCAGTAAGAGGTAGCCGCTGGCGAAGGCAAAGATGAAGTCGGGCGCCCAGGCAGCGAGCATCGCCGGCAACTGGTTGGCGTTTCCCATGGCTTCGAACAGTCCCGCGGTGCCCAGGTAGACGACCGCGATAGCGATGGCGATGGCGACACCGGCAAGCGCACCTCCGCGACGGCCAGTGGTGGCGAAGGGTATGGCAAGAATCGCCATGACCAGCGTGATCATGGGATAGGCCAGTTTTTTCTGCAACTGCACTTTCAGGCGAACGGTATCGAAGCCCCCCTGCTGCAGGTCGTTGATGTAATCGCTGAGCTCCTGGTAGTCCATTTCGGAGGACTGGCGGACTTCCTTCTTGAAGTAACTTGGGTCTTCGTGGAGCTCGCCGAAGGTGGAAACCTCGAACGGGTGGTAGTCCTGGATGGAGGCACCTTTGAGGGTGCGCACCCAACCCTGCTCGAACACCCATTTCTTCAGCCCCTCCTCCCAGTGCGCATGCTCGGCATAGATACGGCGGGTGAGCTGAAAGGTTTTGGGATCGAACTCGAAGATGGTGATGCCGCCGAAGCGGTCGGAGTCGGGATCGAAGAACTGGTAGTAGTAGATCTCGTTGTTTTCGCCGACGATCCACTTGCGATTGGCTTGCAAGTAGGTCTGGGCCGGCTTGCCCTTAATCTCGTTGCGCAAGATCTCCTGCCGGCGGTTGGTGTGGGGAAGGTAAAGCTGGTCGAAGACAAACAGCCCGACGGCAAACAGGGCGCTGAGCACGATGACGGGCAGGGTGGCGCGGTAGATGCTGATGCCGGTGGCCTTCATGGCGGTCAGCTCGCTGGACTTCTGCATCAGGCCAAAGGTGATGAGCACGCCGAGCATAACGGCGATGGGAGCCACCTGATAGATGAGCGATGGGCTCAGGTTCAGCAGGTACTCCATCTGGACGATGGCGGGGACCTTGTTGCGCACGATGTCGGTGATCAGCTCAAAGTAGGTGAAGATCAAGACGAGGAGCAGGCAAGTGGCCAGGATCATCACGACATACATAGTGAAGTCGCGCAGGATCAGGTCATCAAGAATGAGGGGAAAGCGGGCGCTGAAGCGCTTCTTGCCAACCTTGCTGGCGGGGCCGCCCAGGCGGCCGTTCAAAGGTCCAAGACGGTTGCGGGTGAGGTTGAGCAGCTTGTCGCGAACCGTGGTCCAGGCTTCCTTCAAGCTGCCCAGTTCCAGTGGCATGCGGTCAACCCGCCACAACAGGACGAGGCCACAGACAAAGAAAAAGAGATTGCCCGTCCAGACCCCCAGCCAGGGCGAAACCTTGCCTTGGCGAGCCATGGAGACACCCACCAAGGAGAAGAAATAGTAGACGAAGACCAGGAGAATGGTCAGCACGAAGCCCGTGCTCTTCCCGCCTTTTCGTGCCGATAGTCCTAGTGGGATGCCGACCAGGGCGAGAACCAGGCAGGCCGCGGGAAGGGCGAAGCGGCGGTGAAATTCGATCTCGTAGTAACGGGCTTTGAGCAAGGCATAGCCAGCGCTGCCGGGATCGCTGGCGCGCACCTGATCAGCCTTGCGGCGCTCGCGAGCGGCGTTCCGGAGCAAGCTGTGGAGGCTGAGTTGGTTGACGGGCAAGAGATCGCGGGTTCGGTCGGCATTGCCGGGCACCTGCATGGGGATGTCGGTGCTGGCGAAGGTAGTGATGGCGTACTGGTCCTTGGCCTTGGGAACGATCTCCTGCTGGGTGCCGTCCTCGAGGTGGAAGCGCAGATGGTCAGGGGAGTCACTGAGTAGAACGCCGCGCTCGGCCAGAGTGATCTTGGGTGCGGAGGGATCGGTGGTATCGGCCAGGAAGACGCCGCGCCACAGTGACCGATTGCCGGCGGGAATGGCGTCCTGCAGGTAGAGGACTGTGTACTTGAACTCCTCGTAGAAAACGCGAGGCTGGATTTCGAACGAGGCCTGGGAGGACTTGAGCTTGTCTTGCAGGCCGCTGAGGGCGATCGCCGACCGGGGAGCAACGTAAATGCTGTTGATCATGGCCAAGGCCCAAACGGTGATGGCGAAGATGGAAACCGCGCGCACGAACATGCTGACGCCCATGCCGCTGGCGCGCATGGCGGTGACCTCACTGTCAGCTGCCAGGCGGCTCAAGCCGATCAGGATGCCGACCAGCACACCCATGGGCAGGGTGATGGTGAAGGTGGTGGGCAGAGTGAAGAGGAAGATTTCGGCGACGCTAGGCAGGGGGGCGCTGTTGCGCACGATCAGCTCCAACAAGCGGCCGAGGTCGCGCATGAAGATGACGAAGGTGAACAGCACCAAGCCTAACAGGGCATGGGAGCCGACTTCCCTCAGAATGTAGCGGGTGAAGATGCGCACAAAACCCTAGTGTAAACGAAGCGGTAAAGGACCGAGGGTCAAGTTTAGGATAAAAATATGACTATTGCGGACATCAGCGCTTGGTGCAGGTGCTCGGCCGATTCCGGAATTTCCAACGACCGAAACCGAATCGCGCGCTCGCCGGTGAGTATGGGCGCAGCAGCGGGTTTCGTGGCCTCGCGCATGATGCAGGTAACGGACCCGATGAGACAACGATTGCGGAACCTGTGGCAGTGCGGCTGTCCCCACGACCACGTGTCGTGGCCACAGCGCGGCCGGCAAGTTTGCCTGGACTGCAGTCGGATACGTGGGTACGTTATTCCGACCGATGCCTCCGAAGGCATTTGTGTCGGGGCTTGGCAGAAGACCGTTGGAGCTACTGTGTCGAAAGAACTGACCTATGCGACCCAGCACACGACCGCTGTTCAAGGCGGCCGGCCTAAGACGGCTGCGCTTCGATGCGAGAGTCTGCGCCCCGCATGAAGATGCTGCGCTCGGCCTCCGCCTGACGAACCAGGACGGTATAAGCCCAGGGCGACGAGTCGCCGCAGTGCAGGGAGCGGGGCGTGTTCACCGTCAGAGTGGCACTATCGTGGCGAATTATCCCGGTTTGGGGGAGTTACAAGAATCGGTTTTGCTTGGTACACTTGCTCGGCTAATTAGAACAGATGAGTGACAACGGCCCGAAAATACGCTTGGTGCTGCTGTGGCATATGCACCAGCCGTTCTACAAAGACATGGTCACCGGCGAGTATCGCCTTCCCTGGGTTCGTCTGCACGCGCTGAAAGACTACTACGGGATGGTCAAGCTGCTCGACGAGTTCCCGCAGGTTCATCAGAATTTCAATCTGGTGCCGTCGCTGGTGGCCCAGATCCAGGATTATGTTTCCGGGGAAGCGCATGACCCGTTCTTCGACCTGGTATCGAAGCCGGCCGAAGAATTGACCCCCTCAGAGAGGCAGTTTGCGCTGCAGTACCTGTTCCAGGCGAATCCGGTGAACATGATCGGGCGCTACCCGCGCTACCGCGAGCTGTGGGAGCGCTATCGGGCAACCGCCAAACGCTCGGAAGGACCGGAATCGTACTTCGTAACCCGCGACTACGCCGACCTGCAGGTGCTCTCACAACTAGCCTGGTTCGACGAGTATTACCTCTCGGACAAGGAAGTGGCCGCTCTGATCCAGAAGGGCGAAGATTTTTCGCGGGACGATCAGCATGCGGTGATGGAAAAGCAACGCGAGATACTGGCGAGCGTGCTGCCGGCGTATGCGGCAGCGGCGCAACGCGGATCGGTGGAACTGTCAGCCACGCCCTATTACCACCCGATCCTGCCGCTGCTCTGCGATACCAACGCTGGAGGCGAATCGACGCCCGGGTTGCCACTGCCAACGCGGCGTTTCCGCCGTCCGGAAGACGCCAGGCATCAGATTGAACGGGCCCTCGAGTCGCACCAGCAGACTTTCGGAGTAGTTCCAAAGGGCATGTGGCCGTCCGAGGGAAGCGTCTCGGAAGAGGTGATCGGGATTGCGTCCAAGCTGGGCATCCAGTGGATGGCGACGGACGAAGAGGTTCTCGGCCGGACGATGGGCTATCACTTCGGACGGGATGGCGGTGGCCGCCTGCACGCGGACGGGGCAGATCGGCTGTACAACATCTATCGCTACGAGAAGGGCGAGGCGCGGATGCACATGGTTTTCCGCAACCATAGCATCTCAGACCTGATCGGCTTCGTCTATTCCGGCATGGCTGCGCAGGAGGCTGCGAATCACCTAATCCAAAACATTAAAGATTCGGCGCAACCCATTATTCAGTCTGGAAGAGATGCTGTCGTATCCATCATCCTGGATGGCGAGAATGCATGGGAGTACTATCCGCAGTCGGGGCGCGAATTCCTGCGCCGTTTCTACGACGGGTTGCAGCGCGACCCACAGATCGAGGCCGTGACCATCAGTGAGGCCATCGCTCGCCATGGGGAAAACCAGTTCGGGCGACTGGACCACCTGGTCCCCGGTTCCTGGATTTGTGCCAACTTCAACGTGTGGATTGGAGCACCGGAAGACAACAAGTCCTGGGACCTGCTTTCGGAAGCGCGAGAGTACTATGACCGGCATTCCAACCGTGTCTCCGCGACGCAGCGCAAGCTGGCGTGGGAGGAGTTGCTGATTGCCGAGGGCAGCGATTGGAACTGGTGGTATGGACCGGAGCACCACTCGGCCAACGATCGGGATTTTGACGAGCTCTACCGCAAGCACCTGTCCAATGTCTACTACGCGCTGGAGGGCGTTCCGCCGGAGGAGCTGAGTACTCCAATTGCCAGCGGTACGGTGCGTCCGAGTTACATTCCGCAGACGGCCTATGTACGGGCCAAGGTGGACGGCGTGGTAAGCGGCTACTTCGAGTGGATGGGTGCGGCCAGCTACACCTCAGACCAGCGCACCAGTGCGATGCATGGGAAGCAATTTCTGCTGGACGCAGTCTACGCAGGTCTTGACGGCGACTCGGTTTCAGGGCGACTGGATTTCCACCAGGGGCTGCCCGACGGGCAATATCGCGTCGTGGTGAACATCGAAGTGCGGCGCGAGGCCAACAACCGCAAGGCGGCGATGGAGTCCTACCGGCTGCAGGTGGACGTGGAAAACCGAAACATCGTGCGCTGGTCCATGACCAATGGAGACGAGCGGAAGAAGCTGGCATCATATTCCGCCAACAACGGCAATCTCAGCACGAACGGAGTGGAGGTGGCGCTGGGCGAGATCTTCGAGATGCGGGTGCCCTTCGAGCGGATTGGGGCGGAACTAGGTAGCCGCATCCGCTTGCGCTTCGTGCTTTGGCGCGACGAGTTGCCTGCCGACTCGCTGCCGCTGGAAGGGTGGATCGACCTCTATGCGGTGACGTCCGAGGAGATGGAGAGCAGCGTGTTTATGGTCTCGACCAAGTAGATGTGGGTTCACCAGGATCCGCCTTGCAATCCCAGTTTGTTCCCACACAATCAGCTTACCCAGTAAGCTCCTGCATCGGCCTGTAAACTTGCCAACCTTTCTGGCAGGCTGCCGCTTCCAGATCGGGGTTGGGATTCACGCAGAACGGATACTTCGCGATGTCGAGCATGGCGAAGTCGTGAATGGAGTTGCCAAAAACAGCGTCCACCGGTTTGCCGATGACCTCGCGAATGGCAACCACCTTCAGTTCGTCGGTGGGCACACGGATAACGCGGTCACTGGCGCGACCGGCGTCGAACTCCACGCAGGCGGCCAGCACGTTATCAGGCTCGATTCCAAACCGCTGCGCGCCCACCTCGACCACCCAGTTGTTGGTTGACGATACGGCCCAGAGATCGCAGCCCTGCTGCTTCAGCTGGCGAGTCAGTTCCAGCATTTCAGGGAAGATGCGCGGGCTGACGACCTCTTCAAAAAAGTCGCGCGCCACCTGGTAGAGGACTTCGCAAGCGACTCCGCGGTTCATGGTGACCATGTCGGCGCACATCGGCTCTTCGGCGAGCTCGCCCGCCTCGTACAGCCTATAGCGGGCACGCATGGCTTCGGCGACTTGCGGACTGACGATACCGCGATCCATCTCGTAATAGAAGAAATCCTGCCCGGCGTCGCCGCTCCATAGGGTGCCGTCGCAGTCGAAGACCGCGATCGCGGGCCGGAGGGCCAGGACGGAATCGATGAATTGGCAGGCTTGTTCTCCCAGTGGCGATGAGATCAAAACTGAGTCTCCGTCGAGATCAAGTCTGAGCGGAGCAGGCGGTCGTAATCTTCCGGGATGTCGATGTTGGCCCCAATGCGTGGATCGTCGATAGTCACGTAAAGGATGTGCTGCTGGTGCTGGTGTTCGATGTCGCGCGCGGTGGCGTCGGATGGCGCGCGGTGAAAGGCTTCGATCATCTCGCGTCCGATGAGGATGGGATGACCGTGTACCAGGTGGCCCTCGCACTGGACTTCGGGAACCACCGCCCAGGTCGATGGGTCGGATTCTTCGAAGGCGTGCCGCAGGTCGCGCATGGTTTGCGGGAGGACGGGAGGACGGTCCACCGGGACGAGAAAGGCCCCATCACGGCCGCGGGTCAACACCTCCTGCAAACCAGTCTGAATGGAGCTGAACTGCCCGCGCTCGGGAGCGGGATTGATGGTCATGAACGCGGCGTGTGCGTAGATGACCGGGGCCAGGGCAACAGCATTCTTTCCGGCCACCACGATGACCAGGTCGCTGTACTCCTGTAACAGATCGATCTGAGCGCCGAGGAAAGTATTCACGGCAGGGGTGCCTGCGGCCACCGGAGGCCAGGGCAGCAGTGCCTTGTCGCGGCCCATGCGGGTGGAAAATCCGGCCGCCAGAATAACGCCGCAAATGGTTTCGGCTCGCGCCATAAGGTTATTGATTCCTCGAACTTTCTTCTAACGCATCCTGCGCTGCTTCGTTGGGCGACGGAACGGCATAGGCATACTTCTTGCTGGGCAGCTCCGGAACGGCATTACGACGGACAGCGATCATCTCGGCCACAATGGCCACCGCAATCTCTTCGGGAGTGACTGCGCCAATCTCCAGCCCAACCGGGGCGTGTACGTTGGCAAACTTTTCGGGAGCGATGCCCTCTTTCTCCAGCTCTTTGTAGATGGAGATGGTTTTGCGCCGGGAACCGATCATACCGAGATAGCGGACGTTGGTATTGACCGCCCAACGCAGGATACGCATGTCGTCGCGATGTCCGCGCGTCACGATCACGATGTACGCCGACTCGGGCACGCTGAGCCCAGCCGTGGCCGCCTCGAAATCGGCGGCGATGATGTCGCGGGCGTCGGGAAAGCGCTCGCGATTGGCGTAACTCTCGCGGTCGTCGACTACGACGATGTCGAAGCCGGCGATACGGGCAACCTTGTAGAGGTTGAAAGCGACGTGTCCCGCGCCGAAGATATACAACAGCGCCGGAGGCAATACCGGCTCGATGAACACGTCGAGCGTGCCGCCGCAGACCAGGCCGGTGTCGTACTTGGGATTGTTGTTGAGGTTGAAGGTGAGGGAACGTGGCTTTTCCGCTTCCATGACTTCGCGCGCAGCCTGCCAGACCTCGGCTTCGACGCAGCCGCCGCCAATGGTGCCGACGATCGATCCGTCATCGCGCACCAGCATCTTCGCGGTCTGGAAGGACGGAATGGATCCGCGCACGTTGGTGATGGTGGCGACGGCGCCGCGCCGTCCTTCACGGCGAAGCTCGACGATCTGCTCGTAGATATCCATCAGGGGCTCCCCACGATTATAGATGGGCGGAAAGGGAATTGCCTTCGATTTGTTTTGACAGGTCATCTAGGGAAATCCTAGACTTTCCCTATGGCGACCCTGTACGTCGAAAACGTTCCCGACGAGCTGTACCAGGCGCTGCGCGAGCGTGCCCGCAAACACCGTAAATCGATTGCCGCGGAAGTCATCACTTTATTGGAAGATAATGTTCCAACAGCGCGCGAACTGCGCAGGCGGCGCCGGCTGTTTCGTGAACTGGCAGAGCTGCGCTCGCATCCATCCCCAGGCCCATTCCCTTCGACGGAAGAAATGCTGCGCGAGGACCGCAATAGGTGAGCGCATGGGTGGTGGACGCCAGCGTGGCGGCCAAGTGGATGCTGCCGACGTCTGGCGAGGACCTGGTGGAGTCAGCCGTCGAGTTGCTGGACGGCTACGTTAGTGGCGACTTCGACTTGATTGTCCCCGACCTGTTTTGGGCTGAATGCGGCAGTATCCTCCGGAAGGCAGTTAGGGCCAAACGCTGCTCGAAAGAGATGCGGAGAAGGCCCTGGATCGGGTGCACGCCTACAGGTTTGCAACCGTCTCATCCGCAAAACTCATCCACCGCGCGTTCTCGATTGCGATCAAGTTCGATCGTACGATTTACGACGGCCTCTATATCGCCGTTGCCATGGAGTACGGGATACAGTTGGTGACCGCGGACGAGAAGCTTGTTAATGCTGTTATGAGCCAACTCCCGGTTAAGTGGCTCGGATCCTTGTAAGCCACTGGTCCGGGATTGAGATCTGGAGAGATGAACGATGAAAGCCGTTCGCATTCATGAGTTCGGGGGGCCTGAGGTCCTGAAGTACGAAGATGTGCCTGATCCCGAATTGCGCAAGGACCAGGTGCTCATTCGCATCCGCGCGTGCGCGCTCAATCACCTCGACTTGTTTGTCCGCGAGGGACTTCCCGGAGTCAAGCTGCCGCATATTCTGGGCAGCGACATTGCGGGTGAGGTGGTCGAGTGCGGCGAATACATCACCGACGTGAAGCCGGGCACGCGGGTGCTGCTGTCGCCGATGCTGTTCTGCAATCACTGCGAGCTGTGCATGAATGGGCAACAGAATTTCTGCCGGCAATTCGCCGTGCTGGGCAACAACGCCGAGGGCGGCAACTGCGAGCTGATCGCGGTGCCGCGGGCGAATGTCATTCCGATTCCCGACGCGCTGGACTTCGTCGCTGCGGCGAGCGTGCCGCTGGTGTTTCTGACCGCGTGGCACATGTTGGTGGGCAAGCGCGGAGCTGAAAGCCGGGCAGACCGTGCTGGTGCTGGGGGCGGGCTCGGGCGTGGGGTCGGCGGCCATCCAGATTTGCAAGATGCTGGGCGCGACGGTCATCACCACCGCCGGCGATGAGCGCAAGCTGGCGAAAGCGCGCGAACTGGGAGCCGACCACACCATCGATCACTACAAGCAGAAGATATCGGAGGAAGTGAAGCGCATTACGCAAGGCGCGGCGTCGACATCGTGTTCGAGCACGTGGGCAAGGCCACGTGGGCGGAGAGCATCAAGTCGCTGAAATACGGCGGAACCCTGGTCACCTGTGGCGCGACTACCGGGTACGACGCAGGCCTCGACCTGCGCGTGCTGTTCGCGCGTCAGTTGTCGCTGTTCGGCACCTACATGGGTTCGCAGGGCGAACTGCACGAGGTGCTGAAGCATGTGTTCGCCGGCAAGCTGAAGCCCGTGGTCGATCGGACGTTCCCGCTTAGCGAGACGCGTGCCGCCCATGAGTATCTGGCCAGCAGCGAGCAATTCGGCAAAGTGGTTGTGCTGCCGTAGAGGCATGAGAGCCTCCCCGAAAACGTCTATATCCGTCTTGCCACAATCGAAGACGTTCCGGTGCTGGAGGCGCTGATTCGTGATTCGGTCCGGGTGCTGCAGGCGCCGGACTACACCGAGGAACAGCGCGAAGCCGCCTTGCGAACCGTGTATGGCGTGGACACGCAACTGATCCACGACGGCACGTACTTCGTTGCGGAACTGGATGGCGCGATTGTCGGCTGTGGTGGATGGAGCCGGCGCAAGACGCTTTTTGGCGGCGATCACTGGACGGGGCGAGAGGCTGACCTCTCGATCCCAAGAGGGAAGCGGCGCGGATTCGGGCGTTCTTCGTTCGCCCGGGGTGGGAGCGGCGCGGCATCGGGAGCGCGCTGATGCGAACCTGCGAAAAAGCAGCGATGGCGGAGGGCTTCACTCAGCTGGAACTCGGCTCGACCTTGACTGGAGTCGCATTGTACCGGGTTCATGGGTTTACTCCGGAGCAGGAAATCGACGTACCGGTGGGCGATGGGCTGACTATGCCGGTGATCCGCATGGTCAAGAAACTGGACGAGGTGTAGCTCTGGAATGTCGGAATTAGTTGAGTTGCGTCCGTGCGGGCGACTGGGCATCCAATCGAGTGAAGGTATAATGCAACGATATGGATCTTCAGACAGGCATTACCAAAGAAGACATCGATCGAACCAGTGAAGGCGGCCACGAGCGCTTCGAGAACCTGGCGGCGCCGGAAGAGAATCGCGCGCAGGTATTGCGGGCGACGTTTGGTGAGCAGCAGCACGAAGGCGTCGTACTGGCTTCGCTGGACGCTGTCGTCAATTGGGTTCGCCGGAATTCGATTTGGCCGATGACGTTCGGGCTGGCGTGCTGCGCCATCGAGATGATGTCGATGGGCGCGTCGCGCTTCGATATCGCGCGCTTTGGCGCCGAGGTCTTTCGGCCGTCGCCGCGGCAGTCGGACCTGATGATTATCGCCGGGCGCGTTTCGCAGAAGATGGCGCCGGTGATCCGCGAGCTGTACATGCAGATGCCCGAGCCCAAGTGGGTCATCTCCATGGGCGCCTGCGCGACGTCGGGCGGCGTGTTCAACAATTACGCGCTGGTGCAGGGCGTAAACCAGTGGATCCCGGTGGATGTTTACGTTCCCGGATGCCCGCCGCGTCCCGAGCAGTTGATCTATGCGATCATGCTGCTGCAGGAAAAGATCAAGAGTGAGCGCGGATCGTTCAAGCGTGCGCTGAACCTGGCGTAACGAAAAAACGGTTCGTTTGCGATGCCCGCTGCGGCGGGCATTCGCATTTGGGATGAATGTGCGTCTGAGCGCGACCTTACGCCGGGATCCAACCAGGTTTGCGGGACGGTGTAGAACGAATTCCCTGGGGCTGAAGCCCGGCTTGGCTGGTGCAGCCAACGGCGCGGCTGAAGCCGTGCCCCTTCGAAACGCTTAACGAACTGCATTTTTCGCAGGCTGTGAAGCGGGCCCCTACGAGGCTTACGGTCAGTCACGGCAAACAGGAAACGAGTAGCCTCTGGCGTCGGCGTCGTTATCCTTTGAATTCCTTCCGCAATTGCGGGGCGGGACGAAGCGCCGCTCTTCCGACGCAGGTCGCGCTCCTGCATTGCATCTCACAGCGGTCGATCCCATCCAATCGGAAGGCATAGCGTGCCAGTCTTTCCGGCTGTGCAACAATGCTGCGAGACCTACCCATGAAGATTGGCATTACGTGCTATCCAACGTACGGCGGCAGCGGAGTGGTCGCGACCGAGCTGGGGCTGGAACTGGCGCAGCGCGGCCACGAAGTACATTTCATCTCGTATTCGCAGCCAATCCGGTTGACCGAGCCGCTGCCCAATATCCATTACCACGAGGTTGAGGTCTCGCGGTATCCGCTGTTCGAGTACCCGCCGTACGACCTGGCACTGGCCACGCGCATGGCCGAGGTTGCGGAAATCTACGAGCTTGACCTGCTGCACGTGCACTATGCGATTCCGCACTCGGTGAGCGCGCTGCTGGCCCGCCAGATGCTGGCGTGCGATCATCGCCGGAATGGCCGCAAGCTGCCGTTCGTCACCACGCTGCACGGAACCGACATCACACTGGTGGGAGCCGATCCGTCCTACCTGCCGATCACGCGATTCTCCATCGAACAGAGCGACGGCGTGACTTCCGTGTCGAGGTACCTGAAGCGAACGCACGGTGGAAGTGTTCGACGTGCAGACGCCGATCCAGGTGATTCCGAACTTCGTGAATTGCGATCTCTACCACCGCACCGACGAGACCATGCAAGGCGCGCGCGGAGTATGCCAAGGCGGACGAGAAGATCCTGGTGCATCTTTCGAATTTCCGGCCGGTGAAGCGGATTCAAGACGTAATCGAGATTTTCGATCGTGTCCAGCGGAAGCTGCCGGCACGACTAATCATGATTGGAGATGGGCCGGAGCGCTCGCGGGGTGAGTGGCTGGCGGTGGAGAAGGGAATTCAGAAGAAGGTCGACTTCCTAGGCAAACAGGATCGTATCTACGAAAAACTTCCGCTGGCCGATGTGATGCTGCTGCCCAGCGAACTTGAGTCGTTCGGACTGGCCGCACTGGAAGCGATGGCATGCGAAGTGGTGCCCATCGCGACTGATGCCGGCGGAGTTCCGGAGGTGATCGACCACGGGAAGACGGGGTTTCTTGCGCCGGTGGGTGATGTCGAAAGCATGGCACGTCATGCGATCGAGATTTTGAGCGACGAGGACAAGTTGCGCGAGATGGGCAAGCGGGCACGGCAGAGTGCGCAGGCGAGGTTCTGTTCCACGCGCATCATTCCCAAGTACGAGGACTGCTATCGCGAAGTGCTGGAGCGGGCTTCGTAGATTGCTCCAGCGACCGAGCCACCCATCTCCTCGGCCTGCAGCACGGGCAGCATGAGCCGCACCAGCGTGCCGCTGCCGGGCTGGCTCTCGACCGTGAGTTCGGCGGCGTCGCCGTACACGACCTGCAGGCGCTCGGAGACGTTGGTCATGCCAATACCGGTGCCTGAGGATGAGGCCGTGGCCGTGCTGGATATGCCTACACCGTCGTCTTCGACCTCGATGAGCACGCGGTTATCCACACAACGGCTGCGGATGTAGATGCTGCCACCTTCCACCTTGTTCGCCAACCCGTGCTTCACGGCATTCTCGACCACCGGCTGCAGAATCATGCTGGGTACCAGGTGCACCAGCGCTTCAGGATCGAGTTCCTTCCTGACTTTCAGCTTCTCGGGACCAAAGCGTGCGACCTCGATGTCGAGGTAGTCGTCAACAAACGCAATTTCGTCGCTGCAGCGGCACGAATGAGTCGCCTTTGCGCAACAGGCGGCGCAGGATGTTGCCCAGCTTCACGATCATTTCACGCGCGGAATCGGGATCGCGGCGCACCAGCGACGCCACTGAGTTGAGGGTGTTGAACAGGAAGTGAGGATTGATCTGACTTTGCAGCGCCTCCATGCGCGCCTGCAGCAGCAGGCGCTCCTGCTGCTCGAGTTTCATCTCGATGCGAACGTTGTTTAACACCTTCAGTGCGATCGCCACCGCCATTACGGTGCCGGCATAGATCGCCAACTGCACCAGCCAGTTCTCGGGGGCATCGAGGGCGAAGATACGCCTGGGCCACGCCCGGTGCAGGTGAATACGAACGAACTCAAGAATGAGGATGAGGAAAAAGAACGAAGTCTGCCAGTCGATGAACGACTTGCGAATGCTGCGACGGATCCAGTGATAGATGCTGAGGTCGAACAGCGGCGAGAAGGACCAGATGGCCTCTCGCTCGGGCGCCAGGTGACGCAAGAGTCCAGCCAGAAAACCTGCCAGGATGTTCATGGGCAGGGCGAACCACTCGCCCAGCAGCAGCGCGGGGAGCGAGACCAGCACACCGCCGGTCACGCCCACTAGCCGGCCGCCAATTACGCCCAGGAGAATTGCGCCTTCAAAAGAGATGTCGGCGGCATAGAAGTTGCGTACCCAACCGCGCACCAGCACGCCCAAAGCGATGGGGATGCCGACGATGAAGACGATCTCGATCTTTTCGCCAAGGGTGCGCTCTTCGCGGAACAGGAGCATGCGAAAGCGGCGCGCGCGGACCAGCACGCTGCTGATCGCAGCGGCAACACCCAGCCGGATCAGTACGGTGACGAGAATGAGTTTCTGGTCCAAGTGTTGTCAGTCCGTGAGAGCCTTCGCCGCTTCCATGATCGCGTGCTCGGCGCTGGCTGCATCGGGAGCGCCGCCTTGCGCCATGTCCTTGTTGCCGCCGCCGCGAGCACCGAGCCTTTGCACCGCCTGCTTCATCAGTGCGCCCATGTCGTGGGGACGCCCCGCTGTTTGTGCGAATACCAGCGAGGGCTGGGCGCCGCCGCATCCCAGGAATGCCACCGCATTTCCTGCGCGCGTGATCTTCTGCGCCAGTAATCTTAATGAACCCCAGATCGCGCTCGGCGAAGAATTGGGCAACCAGCTTGTACTCGCCTATGCTACGCGCGCCGGCAAGCAAAGGAGCCGGCCTGCAACTCGGCTACTTCTTCCAGCAGCTTTTGCTGCGCCTTCTGCGCCGACTTGATCTCGTCCAGCGATTTTCGCGCCTGCTGGGGAACGTCCCAGATGTGCGCGGAGTAGACGGCGGCTGTTTCGGTCAGCGTGGTGAAGTCACGGCGCGCGGTTTGTACCGCCCGCAGTCCGCACACGAACTCTACCCGCACACCCTGCCGGACCTTTTCGGTCTTGCGCAGCAGGATTGCGCCAATCTGTCCGGTGCTGCGCACGTGGGTGCCACCGCAGGCATTCAGGTCGAAGTCGCGAATATCGATGAGCCGTAGCTTCTCGCGCTCGGCCGCGGGAATTTTACGCACGCCCAGGTTGCGAGCTTCTTCCGGAGTGGCGAAGTGAATCTCAACCGGCCGATCGTCCGCGATCACCTCGTTGGCCAGGCGCTCGACGGCCTCGATCTGCTTTGCCGTGACTGCATCGGTCGCGAGATCGATGGTGCAACTCTCGTCGCCCATGCGGAACGAGACGGTAGGGAACTGGTACAGCTTCTCGAAAGCGGCGGAAAGCACATGCTGGCCGGTGTGCTGCTGCATGTGATCGCGACGCCGCTCAGAGTCGACGATGCCGCGCACCGTCGATCCGCAGCGAATTGTGTCAGGGGCGGTCTCGATCCAGTGCAGTACCTCTCCCGTCGCCTCGTCTTCCGCTACATCTTGCACCCGCATGCGCGCACCATCGGCTTCCAGCCAGCCGATGTCGAATGTTTGTCCTCCGCTGGTGGGATAGAAGGCGGAGCGATCGAGGGTCACGGCTGTGCCGTTGGCGCCGTTGCAGACGGCGATCACCTGCGCATCAAACTCGAGGACAGAGGAGTCCGTGTAGTAGAGACGTTCGGTCAATTCTTACTCCAGGCTTGCCTACTAATCATATATGTCCTGCGCTGCCGCAGGTCTTTGCGCCGGTTACGGCCATCTGATAACTTCACTCGGATAGCGATGGCCGACCTCGTCACCACAACGCGAAAGGAGAGCTCCAACCGCTGGCACGCCGTCACTGCGGGCTTCCTAGGCTGGACGCTCGACGCTTTCGACTTCTTCGTCGTCATCTTCCTGTTCGATGTTTTGGCCGAACACTTTCAGGTGAGCAAGACCGATATTGTGCTGAGCGTAACTGCGACGCTGGCCATGCGTCCCGTGGGCGCGCTGCTGTTTGGCATGATGGCCGACCGCTATGGCCGGCGCCGTCCGTTGATGGCCAACGTTATTTTTTTCTCGACCATCGAGCTGCTGTGCGGATTCGCGCCCAACTTCACGGTGTTCTTCATTCTGCGCATGCTGTTCGGCATCGGCATGGGCGGGGAATGGGGGGTTGGGGCGTCGCTGGCCATGGAGCATGCGCCGGTGCGCTGGCGTGGCGTGCTGTCGGGCATTCTCCAAAGCGGTTACGCCTACGGCTACCTGCTGGCGGCGTTGGCCGCACGAGTGATACTGCCGAACCTGGGATGGCGCGCAATGTTTTGGGCCGGCGGAATACCTGCGCTGCTCGCGCTTTATATACGGACGAAAGTGCCCGAGTCGGAAGCATGGCAGCAGCACCGCGTGGCGCGGACGCTCGATGGCCCTCGCATTGCCTGGCAGCACAAGTGGCTGTCGCTTTACATGGTCGTTCTCATGTTCCTCATGAACTGCCTGTCGCACGGGACGCAGGACCTGTATCCGGACTTCCTCAAACATCAGCACGGCATAGCGCCCAACACCGTGGCGTACATCACGATGTTCTATAACGTGGGAGCGATCACCGGGGCGGTGATCTTTGGCATGCTCTCCGAGCGCCTGGGCCGTCGCTACACTATGCTGGCGGCGCTGGGAGTATCGCTGCTCATCATGCCGATCTGGGCGTTTGGCGGCGGGATGCTGATTCTCGCGCTGGGTGCGTTCGTTATGCAGATGGGGGTGCAGGGCGCGTGGGGCATCATACCGGTACACCTGAATGAGCTGTCGCCGCATGCGGTGCGGGGGCTGCTGCCGGGCTTTACGTATCAGATTGGGATCTTGCTGGCGGCTTCGACCCCCACAGTGGAATTTGCCTTGCGCGATCGCCTCGGCTACGCGTGGGCGCTGACGTCGTTTGAGTTGGTGGTGATGGTTTCGCTCGCAGTATTGCTGCTGTTGGGGCGGGAACATCACGGGCGGAGCTTCATGCTGGAGGTGGAGAGTCCAGGTTAGTGCAGGACCGTTGCGTCACCGGGGTGGAGTTTGCGAAGGGAAAGGGTGACGGGCTTCATTTCCGGCCAGGTGCTGACCTTCACGCCATCGTTGGCCACCACGGAAAAAGTCAGGCTGGCGGTGAAGTTGTCCAACCGGGAAAAGCGATTCAGGCTTCTCGACCAGAAGGCCACCGGAACATACAGCGGCATGTGACCACCTGAATTGCTCATGGGGAAAACAAAGAACTGTGAGTCCGGCGTCCACTGCGCTCCGTCTACGCCATAGCCGTGCTCGCCTCGTCGGAGGAGAAGTCGTGCGCAGAAAGCAGCGTCCGTCCTTGCGCCATCGGCGGACGAGAAGTCATGCACACAAAGCAGGGCACCGTCCTTGCGTCGAATCTCGACGCGACTCTCGGCACGTTCGCGGCCTTTTTCTTTTCCGCTTGGAATCACCGTGGCCACGAGTTGTCCGTCAGGTGAGGGATATGTGTCGGCGGCGTTTGTGTCGGGGCGTGATTGTGCGATGAAGTTGAGCGGAACCAAGAGCAGCACGCCAATCGCGAAGCGGGTGGTTTTCATTTTGGCTGAGCATTGGAGCGGGAGAGGGGAATCGAACCCCCGACCAACAGCTTGGGAAGCTGTGACTCTACCACTGAGTTACTCCCGCTCAGCCGATGACCGAGTGTAACACTGCTGTGAAATGGCCCGCAATTGCTGTGGTGGAAACTAAGCTCCCCAGACGAGATCGGCTTCTACTTGGGTTCGCGATCGCGGCGCAGCGCCAGGCTGCCTGAACAAGGCTGCGGAAGCAATCGCGCGCGGAAAGGGAAGAAGCAGCAGATTCCTCGGGGTGGCCCCTCGCCGAATGACAAGAATAAGGCGACAGACGCTGGCCTGAAGGCCAGCTCTACCCAATCATTGCTTGTCCAGAGCCTGTGAAGTCCGGCGCCGACGGACCAGGAGCGCCGCCGGCTTCTACGTGGGTTCGCGATCGCGGCGCAGCGCCAGGCTTCCTCCGCCGACGATCAACAAGAACAACAACCCGAGCAACATGCTGAAGTCGGTTCGCGCTTCGTGCAACATGCTCCAGATGCCTGTTTTGGAGAGCATCGGAATCTTGGTGGTCGCGATTGCCGTCAGGATCACACACAGCAAGGGGATCGCCGCCAGCCTGGTAAATAAACCCAGGAGCACCATCGTCCCGAAAACGATCTCAACCGCGCCCACGAAGGGCGCCATGAGGTGCGGCGCCGGAATTCCGACCTTCTCGAACCGGCCTACGCCCAGCGCGGCAGGGAAGAGAAATTTCTGAATGCCTTCGGAGACGAACACCCAGCCCACAAGAATGCGAATCAGGACAATCGCCTTGGAGAAGCGGGAGGTGCGCTGTGCCGGCGTTGCGCTCATCACGATAACTTCGGTGGCGGAGGCGCGGTGAACTGGTTCAAGTCAAACAGGCCAAGTGACTTCTCGATTGCAGCGATCTTGCTGACCGCATCGTCGAAGCCATCCTTGCCGAACATCTTGTGTTCGATGTCTTCGAACTGATCGGAGAGTTCGTCGAGTTGCTTGTTGGTGAAGTGCGTCTTCCAGGCGGGGAAGACCACCGTATCTTCGCGGGCGGCGTGGTTCTGATACATGCTGACGAACTCGTCGAGCGAGCGCGCCATCGGCTCAGCATTGCCGCTGGCGATCTTGCCCGGCTTGGTCACCGACAGGATGTATTCGGTGATTTCGCGTCCGCGCGCGTGCTGGGCGATCAGGATGTCGACATATCCGGCGGCTTCGCCGGTGCCTTTCTTTACTACGGGGAAAATGTGCGCCTCTTCCAACATGCGTTCGTGGTAGTTTTCCCCAAAGTTGCGGAACAGTTGTGCGGCCTGATAGAGAGCGCTGGCATCGAGAGAGGCAGCATGACTTCGAATCTTGGGGACGCTCTCCCTGTAGACGAGAAGGGCGCGCCGCAACACGCCGTGCTCGCGCATGAGATCTTCGGTGGCGGTGACTTCCGGCTCCGCACTCTCGGGCAAGGCCAGCAGCAGTTCCGGCACCACCAGGGTTGCGGTCGACAGGGCGAGCGTTCTGGTGAGGAGGTTGCGCCTCGAAGGATCGTGGGAATCGTGGGACATGGTGTTCTCCGGTATTCATCTTAAGTCTAGGACGCTTCGCCTCCGGCTGGCTTGCCAAATCCAGCCTTCGTGGCGGGAGGCCGCGATTTGGTGTTGCCTTGACATTCCGCGGGCCTGGCGCGCGTCGGGGGTGCAGGCTTCCCATCGCCAGCTAAATTCAGCCGACAAGATTTTACTCCTGTGACACCGAGGTGCCAGGTTGGTCAACATTTCATCTTGACTGCACACACCAGTGCTCTATGATGTTTCAAACATTTCCTGAAGATTTTGTTTCGGGGTGGGAAGCGATGCAAACGACGTTCACATCCAATGAAGTGGTGGCGATCACAGGCATCAGCCTGCGCCAGCTTCAGTGGTGGGATGAACGCCGCATCGTGGTTCCCGCACGTGAAGGGCACAAGCGCATTTACTCGCTCGACGATCTGGCTGAGGTTGCCGTGATCTGCGAGCTGCGCAGCCGCGGGTTTTCGTTGCAGAAGATCCGGCGGGTGCTGCGCTTCCTGCAGAAGGAGCTGGGCAAGCGGCTGGTGGAGACGGTCATGGCCGCCTCGGAGTACCACCTGCTGACCGACGGCAGCCATATTTTTCTTGAGGATACAGCCCGTGGGGTGGTTGACCTGCTGAAAAACGCACGGCAGCCGATGTTGACGGTGTGCCTGAGCGACACGATTCAGCGGGTGCGCGGGGAGATCCTGGGAGCGAGGAAGCGCAACGGTTCCGTACGTCATCTTAATGCGAGACGTAGCAGGGCTTCTTAGACGGTGCAGCCCGGGTTCGCCCGGCGAAGGAGGGCACGTGATCGGAGAACTAAGCATCTTGAGCGAATGGATCCCCGAACAGATGGAGCCTGGAACAATCTTCGTGCTGGAAAACGCGGGCGAAGTGGGCGAGAAGGAAGATCCCTACTGGGCCGTTCTCTCCTGTCCCAATTGCGCCCAGCTCGGGTTGGTCACGCGCAAACAAATCTCCGGACTGCTGCCGGTGATCTGCGGTTCGGAAAAATGCTCAGCGCAGTTTTTTATTCGCGATGAGGAGATTGTTCCGCGCAAACCTAACTAGAGGTCAGGACGGTTCTTTTTGGCGGTCGCGGCAGCTTGGTGCGCTGCCCAAAAATCGGTATCTCCGAGGCACGGCTTTGGTCGTGCCTTTTCGATTTCTTCTAAAGGACTCGGGGATTACAAACCGAGCATTCGAGTTTGCACTCGTGCTCAGCGAGAGTTAGCGGACTCCCACCTTGCCGGCGGTCGAAACCGGCACCTGCTCCACGATCTCAATGCCGAAGCCTTCCAGTCCTGCGACCTTGCGCGGGTGGTTGGTCAGCAGGCGAATGCGCTTGAGATTCAAGTCGGAGAGGATCTGCGCGCCAATACCGATTTCGCGCTGCGTGCTGCGCTGGCTCGCGGGCAGCGTGGGCAGGCGCTGCTCATGATGGAACTGGATGGTGAGGTGATCGCCCAGCTTCTCGATGGAATAGCCCTTCGAAGTCTGGTGCAGGTAGATGAGCGCGCCGCGTCCTTCTTCGGCGATGCGGCGCATGGAGGCGTCGATGGTGTTGCGGCACTCGCACCAGGTTGCGCCGAAGACGTCGCCCACCAGGCAATGAGAGTGCATACGGACCAGCACAGGGTCGTCTCCGGCGTGCTCAACGTCGCCTTTTACCAGCGCGATATGGGAGTCGCCGTTGATCTCGGACTCGTAGGCGATCATGCGGAATTCGCCATAAGCAGTGGGAACGATGGCCTCGGCTAGCCGCCGCACGTAGCGCTCGTGCGCCATGCGGTAACGGATGAGTTCGGCGACGGTCAGCATCTTCAAACTGTGCTGACGGCAGAACTGTGTGAGTTCCGGAACGCGCGACATGGTTCCATCGTCGTTCATGATCTCGCAGATCACGCCCGCGGGAACCAGTCCTGCCAGCCGCGCCAGATCGACCGAGGCTTCGGTTTGCCCGGCGCGCACCAGTACGCCGCCTTTGCGTGCCCGCAGAGGGAAAACATGTCCGGGGCGAGCGAGGTCGTTGGGACGCGTCTGGGGATCGATCGCCACCTGGATGGTTTGGGCACGATCGTAGGCGGAGATGCCGGTGGTCACGCCGTCCTTGGCGTCGATCGATTCGGTGAAGGCGGTGCCAAAGTTCGAGGTATTTTCGGCCGACATGGGACCGAGGCGAAGATAGTCAAGACGCTCCTCGGTCATGGCCAGGCAGACCAGGCCGCGCCCGAACTTGGCCATGAAATTGATGGCTTCCGGCGTGATTTTTTCGGCAGCCATGGTGAGGTCGCCCTCATTTTCACGGTCTTCGTCGTCGATGACGACGATCATGCGTCCGGCGCGAATCTCTTCGAGCGCGGTTTCCACATCGCAGAATGGGGATTGGGTTGGCATGACGGTTCAACAGCGATTCTAGCAGCGGGCGGGCTGCACCATCCAGACAGCACCATTCGCGAGACGATGCTGGCACGCAGGAGATCTACGCGAGTGGATTGAACAAGTGGATCAGCCAGAAGGCGGCCATGGCAACCATGGCCGAAGCCGGGATCGTGAGGACCCACGCCCAGACGATCCGCCTGGCCACCCCCCAGCGCACTGCCGACAGCCGGTGGGTGCTCCCGACGCCGACGATGGCACCGGTGATGGTATGCGTGGTGCTTACTGGGATTCCGGCGAGAGCGGTGCCAAACAGTGTGATGGCGCCCGCTGTCTCGGCGCAAAAGCCGCCGACAGGCCTGAGCTTGGTGATCTTGGAACCCATGGTGTGAACGATGCGCCAGCCGCCGAAGTAGGTTCCGAGAGCGATGGCGGTATGCGCGGCCAGAATGATGGGCCAGTGCCAATGTCCCCAGTTGGCGGCGAAGTCATCCTTGTTCATGACACCGGCAGTGTAGAGTGCGCCGGCGACGATGCCCATGGTCTTCTGCGCGTCATTGCCGCCATGTCCCAGGCTGTAAGCGGCGGCGGAAAGCAATTGCAGTTTGCGAAACAATGAATCGACCTGGCGGGGCGACCGGTGCTGGAAGATCCAGTACACCGCCACCATCAGGCCGAAGCCGAGGACGAAGCCCATCACCGGGGCAACCACGATGAAGATCAGGGTCTTGGTCCAGCCGGAGGTGATGATCACCTTGGGCGCTTCGCTCCAGCCGTGAAGAATGGCGGCGCGGGCCAGGGCCGCTCCGGCATATCCGCCGATGAGAGCGTGCGACGACGAAGTCGGCAGGCCCAACAACCAGGTGAGCAAGTCCCAGATGATGGCCCCGAGCAAGCCCGCGATCACCACGTACTGGGTGACGATGTCGAGCTGGATCATGCCTTTGCCAATCGTCTTGGCCACAGCGGTGCCGAGGAAAAACGCTGCCAGAAAGTTGAAGGCCGCGGCCCAGACTACCGCGAGCCGCGGCGACAGTACGCGGGTGGAAACCACAGTAGCGATGCTGTTGGCGGCGTCGTGGAATCCGTTGAAGAAATCAAAGATGAGCGCCGTAATGACCGTAACGATCAGCAGGATCAGGCCAGGATTCACGGCTCTGCGCTCCGGGAGTTGTGAGTTGGGCTACGCACGCGTCGGACTCTCAAGCGTTCTTCAGTACGACCGTCTCGAGAACGTCAGCGACATCTTCGGCCTTGTCGGTGGCCACTTCCAGAATCTCAAGCAGCTCTTTCAGCTTGATCAGGGTTATAGCGTCGAATCCGCCTTCAAAGAGGCGGCCGATGGCTTCGCGGCTTACCTGGTCAGCCTCGTTTTCCAGACGGTTCACCTCGACACAGTGATTGAGAACCGAACCGTTCTTCCCCAGCAGAGATACCGCTTTGGTAAGTTCTTCGGACTGTTTGACGATGATGTCGGCCAATACCTTGGCGGAAGGAGAGGGTTGAGTGATCTTATACGTGAGCAAACGGTCGCCGGCAGCGTTGACGAAGTCGAGCACATCGTCGAGCGAGGAGGCCAGCAGGTGGATGTCCTCGCGATCGAACGGCGTGATGAATGTCTGGTTGAGCTTGATGAGGAGCTGGTGCGTCATTTCGTCGCCCCGATGCTCGATCGATTTGATCTTGCGCACCGCGTCGGGCAAGCGGTCATAGTCCCAATTGTGCAGCAGGTCAGAAAGGACTTGAGCGCCGGCGACCACATTGGTCGCGATTTCGACAAACATGTCGAAGAACTTCGTTTGACGCGGGATGAGGCGTGGCATGAAGAGAGCCCCGGTTGGAGGCTAGTGCTCGATAAGTCTAATTATTTGTGACAATTACAGATATTACAATCGGGTTACAACATGCTTACTATCGCATGTGGCCGTGCGTGGGTCAAGGTTGTCCTTAAGCGCAGGAAAGTGGCGGGCGCAACCATCGGCGTCGACGCTCAGCCGTTCTACAGCACGGCAGCAGCTCGCTGGAAAAGGCTTCGCAAGGAACGCACCACCCAACGAAGTAAGAAGACGATGAGGATGAGCAGAGCAGCCACGACTGCTGCGGCGAGGTACGGGTGTTGGACGGCAACCCAAGTCAGCGTGATCGCGCCAACGTCTTCGGCAAAGCTCAACGCCATGTTAGAGAGCGGTTCGGGGGAGGGAGTAACGGCCGCGCGCAGTGCCGTCTTTCCACCGTGGGCAGCGAACGCAATGGCAGCTCCCATTAGCGTCGAAAGCAGCTGGACTTTCGGCGAAAGCTGCGAACTTGCTGCATAGGCCACATAGGCGGCAATTGGGACGCGCACGAAGGTATGCAGCGCATTCCACACCAAGTCGAAGGCTGGAACCTTGTCGGCGAAGAACTCGATCGCAAAAAGAGCCAGAGAGGCCGCGATGATCCACCACGACTGCAGCAAGTCCAAGGCAGGCGGCAAGTGAATGATGCCGAAACGCGACAGGAGTCCCAGGGTGCCCACCGTGGCGTAGACGTTGAGTCCGGCCGCAAAGCTGGTGCCGGTGATCATGGCCACGGTCTGGTCGGAGTTCAACGTCATGATTCGAGATTATGTCTCAGCGGGGCCAGGGAATCAGAACATTGCCGCGGCCTGTGCGCGCAGGCGTGTGCGTTCAGACATGCGTCGGCGATCTGCAGGCGAGCGACCCGCCCGTCGTTGACAATGTGGATATCGATGATCTCGTCGATATCGTCGGCAGTGACATTGCCGTACCACACGGCCTCGGGATAGATGACGACCGTGGGCCCATGCTCGCATTGGTCGAGGCAACCCGACTTGTTCACCCGTACCAAGTTCTTGAGACCGCGTTTTACAAGTTTAACTTTGAATTCGCGATGGAGGTCCGCTGTCGCCGCAGGGTCGCAACAGCCGCGGGGATGGCCTTCGGGCCGTTGATTCGTGCAGACGAAGATGTGTTTGTCGAACTTTGGCATGGAGAACGATTCCGTTGATGTTGCAGAATACAACGCGTTGCAAAAGACAACAGAAAAGGGCCGCACTCAGGCGGCCCGGGGTGGATTTCTGCAGGCGAAGCTTACAGAGTCGACTCGATCTCGAAACCCCAAGCTTCCAGAAGAGGCTCAGGAATGTACTTCGAGTTCTTGTTCTTGCGAGCCCACTCGCGCAGACGAGTCGAGCGGATGTACTGGTCGGGTTGGAGCTTGAACTCCTTCACGACCTGCTCGAATTCGGTGATAGTGGGCACAACCGGTCCGATCGGTTCCGGCTTGCCCCAGTTAGGATTGCCGCGTCGCTTTGCCATGTTTGAGTTATGCCCTGCCTTCGGGTGTGAGATTGTGTATGACGGATGACGTCAAAGTGTTGTCCTGCTCGGGTCAGCTAAATTAACTTGCTTCTATCTGATTGGATTCTTTGTGCTGCCCGAGTGATTCAGGAGACCCGAACCCGAGGCGCTTCTCCGGGGGACATTCTTCTGGAAAAAAGATTCGAGGCACCTGAAAACTGCTCATATTACCCCCCATCTTGCGCAAATCCAAGGGAAAAACAAATACCCCGAAAGTAGCATAGTGAGTGGTCCAACCGTGCCATAGAACTAATCCCTTGTATATGAGACGCTTACGGATCAAGAAGGTGAGCAGAAATGGTAGCAGGAACGCTAACTGGTTGGGGAAAAAAGCCTTAGCATCCCCGGAGTCAGCAAAATCGAGGTTAATTACGACTCTCGGTCAATTCTGCAGCAACCCGTATACATCGATCTCGTTCTGAGCACCGACGAACACCATTCCGTCGGCCACGGTGGGAGTAATGAACTTGAGCCAAAGCCCCGCCCGGTCACGGGTGGGGAGCATTTCGGAGTTGTACAACTCCTTGGTCAAGTCGGTGGCGTCGTACGCGTGCAGCACCCAAGTGTAGCCCAGGGATACATCAGGATTCAGTATCCAGACAATCCCTTCGCCGTTGCCGTTAGAGGTGATGGCCGGCGTCGCTCCGCGAAAATCTGTCACCAGGGCCGTGGCGGAGGAGGCGACAGTCTCCACTTGCTGCGCGACCGGATCATAGGGGAACGATCGCAAGCTATCGTTCGACGCCGCGACATAAACGTGGTTGTTCCAGAATCCGAAGGACCCAAACAACTTACCGCCTACACTGAAAGTCTGTACGGCCTGGCTGTCGTTGTTTTGCTGCCATCCGCCCATCTTGTCCCGGTCAATCAGGTAAGCCACTCCTTGCTTTCCGCCGACGAGCAGGAGATGGGGATGAGCAGTACCCGGCTGGTCCGGCAGCAAGGTGCTGCATTTGAACCAAAGTCCAGGTCGACGGCGTCGAGGTCCTCGTAGTTGTAGGGGGTGAACGAGTCCTCCGGAGTCAGACCTGAAGCGGATTGCCAATTGAGTCGAACGGCCGATTCCGGATAGTTGTAACCGCCGATTATCGCGCCAAACGCATTTCCGACGCACAAATAGATCTTTCCATTAGCGTCGACGGCGGGCCTCCCGCTCCCATCCAGATGCCGCCACCACCGGCCACCGGAGACGGACTCCAATATCCGGTGGGCTGCAGGGTCGATTTGTCGAACGACATCAGCCAGCCGTGGTAGCCGCCATAGTCGCAATGGGACGCCCAAGCCACAAATACCTGCCCACCCGCTAGCAGCAGGGCAGAACGCTGATTATTTAAAAGCGGATCGAAGGGGGTAGAGCCCACGTTTCCAAGCGTGTCCGGGGGCGGGGAAGTGATCACCAGCGGCGTTGTTTTATCCAATCCGGTTGCCAGGTCCAGCGAATGCAGGCGTTGCACGTATTGAACCTGGCCATTGGTGACTTCCTTGGTGCGTGCCACCAGGTACATGGAATTCGTTACCCTATCGATGACCGGTGTGCCGGTGATTCCTATCTCGTAAAGAAGGTCATCACAGTTAACGTCCTGATAGGGAATTGTGGTGACATTGCCTGAGGCGCCGAGGAAATCCGTGTGCCAGAGGAGTTTCTGGCTGTCCACGTCGAAGGCATACACCTGGTCGTGCTCGGTGGCGACGAAGAGTGCGTTGTGGAGGGCATTGGATCCCATACTGACATTGGGCACGTATAACGGTTGCGCCATGGGGAATCCCTGGACGGGCAGGGTGCCGATCTTGCCAAAGGTCGACGAATTCACGTTGGCGGTGGTGAGGCTCGTCTCGGTCGGAGTTAACACCAGTCCGCTGATTGTCGTTGTGCCATGTGGTTACAGCGGTCGTTCCGACGCGGACCTGACTGACAGTTACATTGCTGTCGCTGTTGCTGTTGCCGGTGACGGCCGGTTGCGAGCTGCCGCAGCCGGAGAAGCCGAGGACCAGCAGGACACCCACCAGGAAGAGAGTGCTACGGGTCGAGTCTGCGTTGGCGAAGAAAAGGTTGCCGGTGAAAGCTGGAAGCTCGGAAGGGTGCAGCCGCATCCTGTCGAAACCCTCAATGATCGATCTGATTTCAGAGTCGAAGTTCGAGGATATCGGACGCGGCGGCGAAAGTGCAACGTCCACGATAATGAATTTCGAAAGCGTCGTTCTATTCTGTTCTGTTCCGGAAAGTTAAGACATAAATGAGACAGAATGCAGTCGTCACCCTGCTTCGGCCACAAAAATAAAACCAGCGGAGCACACTGCCCCGTGCTCCGCCAGGGATTGCCGAACGTGTCAGATCAGGGCAGGAGAACGGCGTCGATGACGTGAACGACCCCGTTGGACTGGTAGACATTGGGCGTGGTCACGGTTGACGTGCCGCCCTTTTCGTCCGTCAGGACAACGCTATTTCCCGCGAGGGAAGCGGTCAGCGTCTCGCCGTTCACGGTCTTCAGGGTGGCCTTGCCGCCGCCGGCTTTGATCTTCTGAATCAGGTCGGACGCCGTCACCTTCCCCGCCATGACGTGGTAGGTGAGCACTTTGGTCAGCATCTCCTTGTTTTCAGGTTTGAGAAGCGTATTCACAGTGCCCGCAGGAAGCTTGTTGAAAGCATCGTTGGTGGGGGCGAATACGGTGAACGGCCCAGGGCTTTCGAGCGTGTCCACCAGGCCGGCTGCCTTGACGGCAGCGACCAGAGTAGTCAAGTTCTTGGCGCTTGACGCGTTTTCGACGATGTTCTTGGTGGGATACATGGGCGCGCCGCCGACCATCGGATCCTTGTCACCCGAAGCTGCCACCGCTGACATGGCGACCGTCGCCGCAAATAGTACTACCAGGAATTTCTTCTTCATCTCTTTCCTCACCTCTGTCGTAGTTGGGTTAATTACCGCGCACAAGGTTTACGCGCCGGGACTGACGCTGGATTGCCTGATTGAGGGGTTAGTGGACCAGGTGACTTTCCTGTGCTGACAATCGCGGGCAAGAAGAAGGCTGCCCATTCAAAGGGCAGCCGCGGAGGGGTTTCCGAAAAGCCAGGCGAGACAACGGTGAGGAAACCTATTGCACGGTCACGGTCGAGACTCCCGTCTGCCCGCCATAGACGGCGGAGATGGTTGCGGTGCCCGTGGACACAGCCGTAACGAGACCCGAAGTCGTGACGGTTGCTACAGCGGTGGCGTTGGAAGTCCAGGTGGCGGAAGCGGTCACGTCACTGGTGGTTGAGTCGGAGTACGTGGCGGTAGCCGAGAGCTGTTGAGTCTGGCCGGAAATCAAGCTGATCGTGGCCGGAGCCACGGTCAGGCTGGTGACCGTTTTGTTGCTGATCGTCAGAGTGGTGTTTGCGATCACGCTGCCGCTTGTGGCAGAGATCGTCGTGGTGCCAAGCGACACCCCGGTGGCAAGGCCGCCGGTGCTGATGGTGGCGATATTGGTCGCGGACGAGGCCCACGTGACCTGACTGGTTGCGTCACCCGAGGTGTTGTTTCCGTAGGTTGCGGTGGCGGTATATTGCTGCGTCTTTCCAGGCTGAGTAACTGAGTTGAGGGGAGATATCTGGAGACTCGTGATCGTGGTGGCTGACGGGAAGAATTGGCCGCAGCCCGCCATGGCGATCGCGACAGCGACTGCCAGCAATGAGGCCGCCACAGTGAGAGAGGTGAGGTATAAGGGCCGTTGCACGTTTTCCATCCTATCACCATGAGGAGACGGAGCTAAAGATGGGCGTCTGCTCCTGCAAACCCGCCTGAACGGTGCAAGTTGTAGGGACAGGAGACGCGTCGTCGCTGTTTTGAGCGGAAAGGGAGCCGGAAAGTCTCCCCCTGAATTCTCCAGCGGAAGTCACAGGCGTGACAGCAACTGCAAATGTTTCGATCAAAAACAGCTTAGCTCCCTGTCCATGATGATCTGGGATCGATCGTGCGCAGGCTGGTTCGGCAGCGTTGCGAGCTGCAATCGAATATGATTCACTCCGGCAAGACTTCGCTCACCACGAGCCAGTCTTTCTGTAAGCTTACTTCGAACTTTTCTTCGCGGCCGATTGGCCGCCCAAACTCGTGCCTCCGATAATGATCTTGGGATCGAGAATGGCTATTCCCGAGGGGCTATTTAGATTTTGGTGGACGACGGTGTAAACCGAACACGTATTCGCATTCTGAGCTGTGTGGGGACCCGACGGTGTAACTCCTGCCACAGTTCCGCCGGTGATGACGATGGCGCCTGACTGGAAAGGATTACCAAGGCCAAACGAAACCAGAAATTGCGATAGCGGGAACTTCACAGAATCGGTCTGAAAGGAAACCGACGCATTGAGTTGCACGCAGATGGTCGAACCCGTATACGGAGTTGCGCCATCCGCAGCGGTAACGACGGCCGTACCTGGTCCCGTGGGGCCGCTTGGCGGGATTTGTGAGATGGTAAAGATGCATGAGCCGGAGCCGCTGCCGCAGTAAGTTGTGCAAGTCGGCGGCGGCGGTGAAAGAGGACATTTCCCGGGCTGAGCTGCATAAGAAGAACCCCATGCAAACAGCACAATGGCGCCTAGAATGCCGAGAACAGAATGTCTATTCCTCATGATCTGCCTCATGTGATTTTTTTCCCAGGGGACTAGCTGGCCTTTTTCTGCTTCAACCACTGCTGATAGTGAGCATCTTTGCGCAACCCTTGCAGCTCCGGCTCCTGCTCGATTACCGCGAGCGAATAGCCACTTTGGGAAGCCTTCTCGATGGCCGCAAGCGCCTTATCGCGGCGGCCAATAATCTCATACACCAAAGCCGAAGTAAACAGAATCTCATTGTCAGCCGGAGCTAACCGCAGGGCTTTTGCTACAGTCTCCTCGGCCTGCGCAGAATGACCGAGATGAGCTTGGTATAGAGACACCGCGCTAAGTATTTCTGCATCGTTAGGGTTCAACTGCAACTGTTCTTGAGCGGCGTCCAACGCTTTCTGGTAGGCACCTGCAGCTTTACCCGCCTGGCCTGGCACTTGGCGATAGCTGTCACCCAGATTGCGCCATAGGTCGTGATCGTGGGGACTCAAGACCACCGCGCGTTCCATGACTGGTACTGCTTCGGCATACTTACCCATGAACATATACGCCGCACCCAGGTTAGAGATCAGGGTGGGGCTCTCTTTGTAGGACAGGCCTTTCTTCATGACCGCTACCGCTTCGTCATAATGGCCCAGTTGCAACAAGGCACCGCCAAGGTTTTGGTAGCCGAGGGGATTATCGGGCTGCAGATCTACCATGGTCTGGAAGAGACTTGCGGCCTTCTGATATTCACCGTGATTGTCATAGAATCTACCCAAGCCGCTGTAGGCGGTCCAGTCTCCCGGCCGGCGGTCTATGACTGATTTGTACTCTTCCTCAGCCTCTTTCAGTTTGCCTTGCGCTTCGTATATTTCTGCAGTGTGATAGCTGGCCGTGACAGTTGTGGGATCGGTCTCCAGCGCCTGGTGGTACTGGGAAAGGGCCTGTTCGAAATCCCCGGTCTGCTGGTAGATTTCGCCGAGTGCCAGATGGGCGAGCGGCAGTTTGTCATCCAGGTCCAGGGCACGCTGCGCCGCCCCGCGGGCAAGGGGAATCCATTGCGGATCCTTGGTCAGGAGGTATTTTACCTGATAAGAGTGTCCCAGACCTGCATAGGCCAGAGCATACTTGTCGTCCTTTGAGATTGCCTTCTGAAACATCTCTATGGCCTGGTTTACGTTATCCAGTCCGATACCGGCCCAGGTAGCCGAGGCCTTGTTCGTAAAACTGATAGGCACCTGGTTCCTTGGTGCCACCGGCGGCAATGGAGCGCTTCACTTCGGGTTCGACCTGCAGATCAACCATATCCGCGACCGATTCCCACAAGCGCCCTTGCAGAATGTCGAGGTTGCCCACCGAGGCGGTCACTACCCGCGATGAGAGCTGACGGTGGCTCTTGGCATCCACCAGGTTCACTGTCAGGTCGCATCCATTGGGGGTTTGCTGAATGCTGCCAGTCACCACGAGATTGGCGTTTAGCTTGCGATAAGCGTCGTCAATGCTGTGAATGTTCTTAGCGTCGCTGAAGGGCACGACCCAGAAGGACTTCTGGTACCGCTCTAACTGCGACAACTTGCTGGTCAGGGTTTCACCTACGCCCTCGCTGAATGCCGCGTTGGCCGCATCGTTACCGATGTTTTCGAAGGGAAGCACGGCAATGTGCTTCTGGGCGGGCAGGGGATCGAAGAGGCGTTCGATTCGTTCGCGGTTCAGCCACGCAGCAGGAGCGGCGACGCAGACCAGCACCAGGGCGAGCAGCGCGAAGGTTGTCGAGCGTTTCAGACCAAGCAGGCGTCGCCGATGGTCGTCGAACGGAGACCTGCCCTTGAGTGCATCCCAGACCTCGCCAACGGAAGCGTAGCGATCTTCGGGCTCGAAGGCCATGCACTTCTTGACGACGGGGCGCCAGTCAGCGGGGATCGCCGAGAAAGCTGCCCCAGGTTTTCCGTCGGGCCGATTCGATCCGGTGCTGCTGCGATGCGGCAGCTTTCCCGAGAACATCTCGTACAGCACAACGCCGAAGGCGTAGATGTCGGTGGCCGAGCTGAACTGGCCGTGAAACTGCTCGGGCGCCATGTAGTCAGGGGTGCCCCAGACCTCGCCGTGGACGGTGGTTTCCATGCCGTCGAGGCTGCGGGCAAGGCCGAAGTCGGTGACCTTCACCACTTGTCCGGAGCCGGAACCGGTCTCGACGAGGATGACGTTGGCGCTCTTGAAGTCGCGATGGACGATGTTCAGGCTGTGGGCGGCAGCGAGCGCACTCACCATCTGTTGCACGATCGGCAACGCCTCCTCGCGGGTCATCGGACCTTTTCTACGAATGCGGCCCGCCAGAGTGTCTCCGTGCAGCATCTCCATGGTGAGAAAAATCAACTCGCCATGGACGGGGTGGGTATGGTGCCCAAGGTCGAAGATGCGGCAGACATTGGGGTGGGTGACCTGGCGCGCGATGGAGATTTCGCGTTTGAACATGTCGAGCGCACCCGGGCGGGCCGCCGACTTCATGTTGATTGTCTTGAGCGCGACGTGGTTGCCCAGTTCGGTATCGTCCACCTCGTAGACTTCGCCCATGCCACCCTTGGCAATGGCGCGAATCACGCGGTAGCGTTCGGCGATAAAGTCACCCGGCGCAAAGATAAACTCGATGGGCTGGGTGGTTCCCGGAGTGGCTTCCGGCGGCGGCAGAGGGACGGTGTCGGCTTGCGACTGGTCCAGCAGCTTCTGGATTCTTTCGCGCAGTTCCGGGTCTTCGCTGCAGACCTGATTCAGGGCGCTCTCGCGCTCCTCAGGCTGAAGGTCGCTGATGTAGTCGAATATGGCCTTTACCCGTTCCATTTTCCACGTGTCCTGGAACTCGTAGATCTGCTTGGGCAACTGGCCTGCGGCGGTATCGCGTCAGTAATCGGCTTGAAGACGGCTGGGAGTCCGGACACAAGCCCGCTCTGGCGATGACAGATTATACCTTGAAATGTCTTTCCCTAGGCAGCTCTCGTCACTCGCCGGGGTCATTTCGGCCCTCGACTTGCTCACTTTGAGGGGAAAGAAGCCTGCAAAAGAAGCTCGACCACTCACGAAACTGGCGATTCCGAGAACCCGGAGAAAAGGATCGGGAAAGGCAAACCAAGCGGCGCGAGGAGCGCCGCGCTTCACGATAAGACGGCCGGTGCTAGGTGGACTCCTTGGAGCACTGACACTTTGTCAGAATGGCTGAGCGCAGACTTGCCACGAAGGTCATCGGGCAGTTCGTAGAGATTCGAGTCGCGGTAGATCTCGATGGTCATCTTCGTCGTGTTGCAGACGACGTAGCAGTTGTGGCACCACTGAAGATGATCTTCCAACTCGGCCTTGGTTTGGGCGTCCATGGTGTTATCGAGGTAGTCGGTTAGCTCCTTAAGAAACTCAGAGCAAGTCACTGTTTGCCATCTCCACCAACACGATTTTTGAAGTACTTACTCAACCGCTCGCGCAGTTGCAACCGGGCGCGAAGCAAGCGAGACTTCACAGCCGGAATACTCAAGTCCAACGCATCGGCAGTCTCTTCGGTCGAGAGACCTTCCACATCGCGCAGAACAAAGACCGTCCGAAAACTGGGCGGCAATCCCTGAATCGTTTTGCTCAGGATCTCTTTCAACTCACCCTGGCCATAAAGCTGTTCCGGATTGGGAGACCAATCCGCGACTTCGCGCGGCATGGAGTCCTCTTCCGTCTTGATGTCCTCATCCAGCGAAACCATGCGCTCGGGACGGCGGCGGCGCAGGCGCATCAGCGCTTCGTTCACCGCAATCCGGACCAGCCAGGTATAAAACTTGGACTGCTCCTGAAAATTCTTCAGGTTCTGATACGCCTTCAAAAAGGCGTCCTGCACCACGTCTTCCGCGTCTTCGCGGTTCTGCGTGATGTGCTGCGCAATCCGAAAGACATTGCGATCGTAGCGCTTCACCAGCTCCTCGAAAGCGCTGATGTCGCCGGCCTTGGCCGCATGGACTAGCGTACTTTCGTCGCTAGCCTGCCCTTCTACCTTTGGTTGGATGGTTCCCATTTGTATGCAGATTCAGGATTTTAACGTGAAATCAGAGATTCCCGCAGCCATTGTAACCGTTACCGGCAGGATTCAGGAAACCAGGGATCAAGTTCGTTGCGCGTTTTGTCAGGGGCTTCCAGCTTCAGATGCGCCCGGTGGAGTGGGCGCTTCCCGCTGGAGGCCTCTATTATGCAGTACGGACGGACGGCGTTGCCGGATGTCACCCGGGGAATCTGAGGCGTCAATGCAAGCGACGAATTGTGCTGCAGGAAAATCGCGCTACACTTGTGTGCAGTGAGTTCCTTTAGCCGCTTCCTCGCACGTTTCCTCGCTGTCCTGACTGCTGGTCCAAGCCTCGGGACTGCCTGCCCTGGCTGCTGCTACCACGCAAACGAAGCCAAAGAAATCGCACTGCCAGTTCTACCTCTACCAGCAAGAGAAGACGGCATCCTCCAAGTCAAGAAGAAATCGGCCTCGGCCAAGAGCCGTAGGCCTCGAACGAAGGCTTCGCAGGCCCGGGCGCAGAGGCTGCAGCGAACCTTCGTGGCGTCGAGTGACTTGCGCCCCATGGCGCGCCAGTTGATCGAGTTCCGTACTCCGGCGGCGTACGCCGGGGTGCAGAGCTACGCCGAGAAGCATGCTGGAACGGAAGCGGGAGCGCTGGCGTGGTTCGCGATCGGTTACGCGCATTACCTTGACGCGCAATATCCAGCGGCGATCTCGGCCATGCAGAAGGCCGCGCCGAAGATGGGGGAGCTAGGTGATTACACCTCATTCTTCATTGGCAACTCTTACGTGTTGAGCAATCAACCGGAGGCATCGTTTACCTATCTGCGCGATTTTGCCGCGCGCTATCCCGATTCCCTGTACGCGCACGACGCCATGATCGCGTATGCCAAGGCGCTGCTGGCGAGCAATCGTCCGGCGGAGGCGGTGAAGTTGTTGCAGGCGTATCGCGGCTCGGGTTCCGAAGCCGAGTATTACCTGGGGAAGGCATACGTGCCAGAACGGACAGGGCCGGGCGGGCGCGGAACTGATGCGCCACATCTATTACGACTACGCCACCAGCTCCCTCGCGGACAATGCCGCGGCCGACCTGAAGAAGATTCCCGAGGCTGAGTTGCTGCCTCCCGTCACCTTACGCCGAACATGCCAGAAGCGCGCCGATCAGCTCTACCAGGGACGCCGCTACGCTTCGGCGGCCGAAGAGTATAAAGCGATGCTCGATCTCGCTCCGGCCAGCATGCGCTCGGATGTGCTGATCGATTACGCCAATGCGCTGATCAAAACGGGACACGAAACGCGAAGCGGCGGCGGTGCTCGATCGCATTCCCGACGATGGCAGCGATGCCTCGGCGGAAAAGTGGTATCGAGCGGTTGGAGCTGGCGCGCAGCGCACAGGATGATGCCAGGGTGCAGGAGCATCCTGACCTACATGCGGACCAACGTGCCGCACTCGGTGTGGCTGGAATCGGCGCTGATGTCAACCGGTAACATGTACCTTTTGCGTAAGGATTACGACGGCGCCATCGAGTTACTACCGCGAGCTGCAGGAGCGGTTCCCGCAATGGGTCAAAGGCTTCCTACGCGCACTGGAAGTATGCCTGGCTGACATATCGCCAGGGCCGTAACGACGAAGCGAAGAAGGCCTTCGCTCGGCAGGTGGAGCTGTATCCGGGAAGCGCCGAAGTGCCCAACGCCATGTACTGGCGAGCGCGCCTGGCGGAAGACGATCATGATGACGCGCTGGCGCGCGCGTATTACGGGAAGCTGTCGGAGCGCTATCGCAACTATTACTACGGCGTGCTGGCGCGGCGGCGGCTGGCGCTGATGACAACGACGACTCCGGCGAACGTGGCCGCGCTGCAACAGATCGCGTCGCCCAAATCCTATGACGGCGACGCGCTGCGTACCTCGCCTCCGGACGACGATCTGCATTACGAGCGGGCCAAGATCCTGGAGAACGCCGGGGCGCTCGACCTGGCGGTGCGCGAGTTGGAAAACGGAACTCCGGACGGGCCGTCATGGGAAATGGTCGAGGTCGCGCGCATGTACACCGCCGCGGGAGAGTACTTACCGGGCATTGCAGGCGCTGAAGCATTGCGTGTCGGGGTACTTCGCCATGCAAATCAATGCGCTGCCGGCGGAGTATTGGCACGGACTGTTCCCGCGGCCGTACTGGGATTCGCTGCAGCGCTACTCCGACGAGAGCGGACTTGACCCGTATCTGGTGGCGTCGCTGATACGGCAGGAGTCGGAGTTCAATCCCGGCGCCGTGTCGCGGGCGAACGCTTACGGGCTGATGCAGCTTCTGCCGCGGACGGGAAAGGGCGAAGCCAAGGAAGTCGGGCTGAAAGGTTACAACACCGATTCGCTCTTTGACCCCGCTGTCAATATTCGCCTGGGGACGCGCTACTTCCGCAAAATGGTGGACCAGTTTGGCGGGCAGGTTGAGTACGCATTGGCCGCTTATAACGCGGGCGGGGAGCGGGTACAGGAATGGCGTTCTGCCGGCAGCTATCGCGATATCGACGAGTTCGTGGAGTCGATCCCGTTCACCGAGACCCGCGAGTATGTGCAGGCCATCGTGCGCAATGCCGAGGTGTACAAGCGGGTGTATGGGACGCCATAATCAATCGCGGCTGTACGCGGCTGCGACCTGGCAGCCTCCAACCCCCATCCAAATTTCGAAATTTGTCAGCGGTTTACCACACGGGTTGAGTCGAGTATCTTCTTGAGCACGAGGTTGGAGAGGAGCGACGTTGCCAGACGACAAGGTTCCGGGCGCCTACGTGCAAGAGGGTGGAACCCAACCACCCTCGATCACGGGCGTTAGCGTCAGCACAGCGGCGTTTTTGGGATTTGCCGAAAGCGGACCGTTCGACCCGGTCCTGATCACCAGCTTTCGCGAATATCAAAGTGCCTTTGGCGGATTTCCGGAGAACGGTTTCCTGCCCTTCGCTGTCGACGGCTTCTTCGCAAACGGCGGCGCCAGGTGCTACGTGCTGCGGGTTCCGCCGGAGATGCGAGCGGGTGCGGTCGCCAGCGGTAGTCTGTTGATGCCCGCCTTCGGCGCGGATGTCGGGATAGAGGGCTTCCAACAGCTCAGCGATCTGGAGTCGATCGCTGCCATGGCGCCGGAGCTGCTGCAATCCCTTGCGGCGAAGATCGATGTTGGGGTTATCTGTTGCCCGGATGAGCACGAGATTTCCGGGATCGCCGCGGCGCTCGTGCAAGACTGCGAGAAACGTCGCGACCGCATGGTCATCCTTCAGGCGCCGCGCACGCCAATTCCAGAAAAAGGGCCGCCGGCGAAATTGCAGTCGTCGTACGCGGCGTACTACTGGCCGTGGTTGAAGGTTACCGGGCCAGACGGGAAGAGTACGGTAGCCGTCCCGCCCGGCGGACACCTTGCCGGCGCTTACGCGCTCAACGACGCAGAACGAGGGGTGGCGAAAGCTCCAGAGAACATGGCGCTGCTCGGCGTTACGGTTCTCGACCACAACCTTACCGACCAGCAGCAGGGAGCTTTGAACCAACTGGGTGTGAATCTCATTCGCGAATTTCCCGGACAGGGCATCTTGATCTGGGGCGGGCGGACGACCTCACAGGACCCGGAGTGGAAGTACGTCAACCTCCGCCGGTACTTGATTTACCTGGAGCGCTCGATTGACGAAGGATTGCAATGGGTCGTCTTCGAGCCCAACGGGGAACGGCTCTGGGCCAGCGTTCGCAGCAGCATCACCAACTTTCTGTTGAACGAGTGGAAGAGTGGGGCGCTGCAGGGCATCACGGCTGACCAGGCGTTCTTCGTGAAGTGCGACCGGACGACGATGACCCAGAATGATTTCGACAACGGGCGGCTGGTAGTTGTGGTGGGAGTCGCGTTATTGAAACCGGCGGAGTTTGCGGTTACCCAAATCGGCCTGTGGACGGCCGACGCCAATAAGCCGGCCCCGTAGCTTTGGATTCTGTAAACGGCCGCAGCAAACGTTAGGGAATCTCTGATTAAGCCCGGTCTTTTGAAGGGGACGGCCTTCAGGCCGTCCGTAAAGGCCGCAAAATGAAGGCGGCTTTATTATAGCCGCTGAGGGACCGTCCATTGACTTAATCAGACCTTCCTTAATGTGATTTTTGAAGCACAGGTGAAGCGAAACTTTCCGTCACTGACTTACCCGTGTGCAACACCTCGTGGTCGAACTGCTCCGTGACGCCTTCTCCCACACCGTGAGACTCACCTACCAACACCACCCTGAAGGTGCGCGTAGTCAACATCCCGGGGAATGAACCGCTACGCGCACCGATGGTCAGGGTCTGGGCGCTGTCGTTCCAGGTTGAATGGAATCGTGGCGTGCTGGCCCTGCTCGTACGAATAACCATCGCCTTCATCCTCGTACAACGTGAAGTTGCTGTCGGCGCCACGATAGACGCGAAGCTCGATGGGATCGGCAGGCTTCTCCCCCGTGTACTGCAGGCGAGGGCCCATCGGGATAATTGAGCCTGCGCGCACATAGATTGGCATGGTCAGCAAAGGCGCATTCGCCTGAATTGCACGGCCGCCCGCAAGCTGAGCGCCCGTCCAGAAGTCGTACCAGGTTGTGTTGGCAGGGAGGTAGACGCTGCGCTGTGTCGCTCCCGCTTGGGTCACCGGATTGATGAGCAACGCCGGGCCGTAGAGAAACTGGTCAGGGATATCGAGCGCGTGGCGGTCGGAAGGGAAGTCCATGACCAGCGCGCGCATGGGGGTATATCCCTCGTTCGTGGTCTTCCAGGCGAGCGAGTAAATGTAGGGAAGCAGGCGGTAGCGCAGATTGTCGTATTGCGTCAGAATCGTCTGCGCTTCCGGACCATACGACCACAGCTCGTTGGTTTTGCGCGCGCCGTGCACGCGAAAGATGGGGCAGAAGGCTCCGTACTGGAACCAGCGTACAAAAACGTCGCGATAGGCGGGGTCATCGGGATCTCCGCCCTGGAAGCCGCCAATATCGGTTGTCCAATAAGGAAAGCCGGAGAGCGAGGAGTTGAGGCCGGCAGGAATCTGGCGGCGCAGCGCATCGAAGTCCACTCCGATGTCGCCGGACGTGAATTGTCAGCCAATGATCACCGCGTCTCGAGCGAGTTGCGTTTGACTGGGTCGTTGCTCTTGGCGAAGAGAATCTCGGCCACGAGGAGAATCGCGCCAATCACGATGGCACTGTCGGCGACATTGAACGCCGGCCAGTAATAACTGCCGATGTGGAAGTCGAGGAAGTCGACAACGTGCCCGGCGAGCAGGCGGTCCCAGAGATTGCCAAACGCACCGCCCAGAATGAGCGACAGGCCGATGGTCATGGTGCTCACCGCGTGGCTGTTCTTCCACAGCAGAACCGAGACGATGACCAAGGCGATGAGGGAAAAGCCGACCAGCGCACCGACTTTCCACTGAGCGGTCGATTCCGCGAAGAGGCCGAAGGCCGCTCCCGTGTTCTCGACGTGGGTGATGTGGAAGAAGCCTGGGATGACCGTAAGGCTGTCGTGCAGGGGAAGGCTGGCCGCGACAATCGACTTGGTGACTCGATCGAGGAGCACGACTGCCGCGGCAATCAGGAAGAAATACTTGCGCATACTGTAGTTCGCACCAGCGGACAAATTTACTCCCCTGAAATCAAAAACTTTGAAGCGTCGTTCGCGATCCATGTTGCCGCATTAGACGCAGCAAGGGCAGAAAAGAAGCACGGCGGATCTAATGCGCCTCCGCCGTGGCCTCGATTTCGGCCAGCACCGCACTACACCGTTCGCATACGGTCGGATAGCTCTGGTCCTCCCCTACATGGGTCGAATAGTTCCAGCAGCGCTCGCACTTCGCGCCGGGAGCCTTGGTTACCGTGATCGCAACCGGCGTGTCGCCGTTCGTACCCGCCGCTTTCTCCAGCACAACATTGGAAACGATGAAGACATAGCGCAACTGATCGCGATAGCGGTCGAGCACCGGGTACACCGCCTCGGGCGCAGCCAGATGCAACTGGGCTTCGAGGCTGCCGCCAATTCGCTTCTCGATGCGTGCCGCCTCCAGCACCTTCAGGGCTTCATTGCGAACCGCCAGCAGTGTGTCCCAATCGGACTCGAGCCCCTTTACATCGAGGTCGTCGGGAACGTCGCCAGTGAAATCGTGCCGCTCGGGGAACTGCGTCAGGTGCACACTCTCCGGATGTTCGGCGGTCGCCGGCAAGAATCCCCAGACCTCTTCTGCGGTGAAGCTAGTGATCGGCGCGAGCAGGCGGACCAGCGCATCGCCCAGGCGCCATAGAGCAGTCTGGGCCGAGCGCCGCGCCTGCGACCGGGGAGCCGAGGTGTACAGCCGGTCCTTCAGCACATCGAAGTAAATGGCGCTGAGGTCGACGATACAGAAATCCTTCAGCCGCTGATACACCTTATGAAAAGTGAACGCGTCATAGTGCTCACGCACGTCGCCGGCGAGTTCAGCAGCCCGCAACAGGATGTACTGATCGAGCGAGTTCATCTCGGCGAACGGTACGCTGTCGCGCCCAGGGTCGAATCCATCGAGGTTGCTGAGGATGTAACGAAACGTGTTGCGAATTTTGCGATAGCTATCGGCGATGCGCTGCATTAGCTCGTCCGAGGCCATCACGTCCTCGCGAAAGTCGACTGAGGCCACCCAGAGGCGTACGATTTCAGCGCCGAGCTTTTCGGCGACCTCGACGGGATCAACGCCATTGCCGAGTGATTTCGACATGGCGCGGCCCTGCGGGTCGAGCGTCCAACCTTCGGTGCCGCACCCGCGGTACGGCGTGCCGCCCTTGGCGCCGACCGCACAGAGCAGGGAAGAGTGGAACCATCCGCGATGCTGGTCGCCGCCTTCGAGGTAGTAATCGGCGGGCCAGGGCAATCCCAGTTCGTGGCCGAGGACCGCAGCCTGGCTGCACCCGGACTCGAACCACACGTCGAGGATATCCATCTCTTTGCGGAATTTGGTGGAACCGCATTTGGAGCACGTGGTTCCGGCGGGGAGGATTTTCTCTACCGGATGCTTGTACCAGGCGTCGGTGCCTTCGCGGCGCACCAGTTCGACCACGGCGCGGTTCGCGACCTTGTCGTTGAGAAACTCGTGGCAGCCTTCGCACTGGAAGATGGCGATGGGCACGCCCCAGATGCGCTGCCGCGAGATGCACCAGTCAGGCCGCGTGGCGATCATGTTGTAGATGCGCTCTTCGCCCCAGGCCGGGTCCCACTTCACTTTGCGAATCTCTTCCAAAGCTCGGCTGCGCAGGGTTCCGCCCTGCAGCTTGCCTTCCATGGAGATGAACCACTGCTCGGTGGCGCGGAAGATGATGGGGTTGTGACAGCGCCAGCAATGCGGGTACGAATGCTCGATCTTTTCATAGCCGAGCAACACGCCGCGGCTCTTCAAAAGATCGACAATCAGCGGATTGGCTTTGAAGACCTGCTGGCCCTGGTATTCCGGCAGGCCGGTGCGGATGATGCCGCCTTCATCGACATCGCAGCGCAGGTCGATGCCGTACTTCACGCCGGTCATGAAGTCGTCGGCGCCGTGTGCGGGAGCGGTATGCACCGCACCGGTGCCGGTGTCCATAGTGACGTAGTCGCCGAGCACACCCAGCACGGAACGATCGAGGAATGGATGCGCAAACGTGGCGTATTCCAGCTTGGAGCCAGGGAAAAGCGCAATTTCCTTCGCGTCGCCGAGATTGCACTTGTCGATGGTTTGCTGCGCGAGTTCCTTGGCGACGATGTAGATCCATTCGCCGGTATCCAGGGCAACATACTCGGCGTTGGGCGCAAAGGTGACCGCCATCGAAGCGGGCAGCGTCCAGGGAGTGGTGGTCCAGATGATGGTCGCGACGTTGGCCTTGCCGGCCAGTGCCGGATCGATCTTCGCGGGATCGCTGGTCAGGGGATAGCGCACCCAGACGCTGGGGCTGGCGTGCATTTCATACTCAACTTCGGCTTCGGCCAGTGCTGTCTTGTCGTGTACACACCAGTAGACGGACTTCAGTCCCTTGTAGACGAGGCCCTGCTCGTAAAACGAATAGAACGTCTGGAGCACGTAGCTCTCGTAATCGGGCGACATGGTGGAGTAGGGATCGTCCCAGCGGCCGAAGACCCCGAGGCGAATAAACTGCTCGCGCTGCAGGTCCAGGTATTTCTGGGCGTACGCGCGGCAGGCCTCGCGGACCTCGAGTGGATCCATCTCCAGCTTCTTGCGGCCAAGATCGTGGTCCACCTTGATCTCGATGGGCAGTCCGTGGCAGTCCCACCCCGGCACGTAGGGCGAGTCGTTGCCGCTCATGGTCCGGGTCTTGACGATGAAGTCCTTGAGTATCTTATTGAGCGCGTGGCCCAGATGGATCGGGCCATTCGAATAAGGCGGCCCGTCATGCAGGACGTAGATGGGCTTGCCCTTGTCCGCTTGGCGGATGCGGTCATAGATCCCCATATCCTGCCAGCGGGCGAGCATTTTAGGCTCGTTTTGCGGCAGATTGGCCTTCATCGGGAAAGCCGTCTTGGGCAGATTCAGCGTAGACTTCAGGTCGAGCGGCACTCCGGATTTCTCCCCAGCCTGTTACCAGATCAATAAAATCGAGCAAGCTATCTATTCATTATAGGGCGCGGCAAAAATCTCCGTCTATCAGGCTTGCTGTGCCTGCTCGCTTCGTCCTTCGAACGGCGTGAGAGGTGTGACGCCTACCCGGCAAATCGATGGGGAAAGATCTGCATCGAATTCAGGAATGCCCGGTTACCCCTTGATAGCTGGGAACAATGTCTAACCCGAAACCCGAGTACATTTTGGGGTTTTGCGTGCGAGCAGTCCGGCAGAAACGCTTTTCGTGGGTCTGGACGAGCCTTCGGCGACTGTGCCGCACGGAACTGGGTTCCCGGACGGGACTCGTCTCCGGCTGAAGCGCCGTCAGTGATAGTGCTGTTCTACCCACTGCGGGTAGCGGTACTTGAGCATGTACAAGGACCACGCAGCCTGCACGGTAGCGTGCTGCGAGGTTTCGCTTTCCACCTTGAATTCGAAAATTCCACGGCACCAGCCGTACCAGCAATAATTCCATCCGCCGTCGGCGTGCTGGTAGTCGATGGTGCGCTCGATCCAGCGAGACCGGATCAGGTCGGGCCGCGCCGCCCCAACCACGAATGCATTTCTTTGGACATACGAATCCGTTACCCGAAAATCGAAGTGTTGGTCCCGGGCGATCTTCTCCGCCAGGTGGTTGATCGTGTTATTCAGTTCCTCGGAACCACCGTTGAAATGGCGGTACATGACCAAAGCCAGGAGCTGGTGCTGCCTTGCGCCCCAGTAAAACTTGGTCGGGGAGAACATATTGGCGCGCTGGCCGCTGCTGATGATGACGGCATCGGGGGCCATGGCATAGGCGTCCCAAAGCATCTCGGCCACGCCTCCTTCGGGTGCCTGGGTCAGATCCATCCGTGGCACGTTGGCATGCGGATCCACCATTCGCTTCCAGACAAACGTCAGCGGCTGGAAAGGCTGGTCCACCCACCTGCTGTGCGGGTACTTGTCCAGCAGTTCACGGAGGCGCGGATCGCCTGACATACTCTCCATGTCAGCGATCATGAACATCAACGCCTCGTTGCCCATGATCTCGGGGTGGTGGGCGATCCAATTGGTGGAAGCCTCAACGGACCGGTTGAGTTCCGATTGGAACTGCTCGCGAGACATTGATGCCAGGGAAAAGTTGTTGTTGAGGACGGCGAGCAGCCCTAGGAATACTAAGGTGAGCAAGCCAACCCCGCCCCAAAACAATAGCCTGCGAAACCAACCCTGTCGTGGATTCATCATGTCGTTTGGGCGAAGCCCGACTGCATTGTTGAATGAGCGGGAGGCGGTAGCGAACTGCGCTGGTCTGCAGAAAAACTGAAGCTGATCGCGCAGACTCGGGCCACCTTCAACAGCCCAAGTGCAACAATAGTACCGCCTGCCTGCTCGGCAGCGAAGACTCGAATTATGGTCGAAGACATCTAGTAACCGTTACGTCCCGTTTTGGCTCTGCCAGATTTCCCGCCGTTTGCGGCGACTCGTCCCCTAGCTCGCGCCGACCTGCATTTCCTGCAGTGCAATGGCTGCCCGATTGAGGGCCGCCTCGATGTTTGGACAGACATTCTCTTTACTTACATGCTGGTCAAAGCCCGACTGCTTCATCAGGGCCCGCGGCTGCGAGAGGGCGCCGCAAAAAATCAGCGTTCTGCCGGAATCCCGCAACTTGTCCGCCAGGTCTTCCAGGACTTTGAGCCCGGTGGCGTCAATGGCCGTCATGTTGCGGAGGCGAATAATCACGACCGGGGGAAGCGAATCGAGCTGCTCGATCACCATATCGAGCTTGTCGGTCGCGCCAAAGAGGAACGGGCCGTGAATGCGAAAGACCTGCACATAGTCAGGAATGTCCTTGTCCTGGAGGATGTGGACGCGGCCTTCTTCGACATAGTCGTCGGTCACGGCGGAAACCGTGGTGGTTGCCGTCACCTTGCGGATGAACAGCAGGGCCGCGAGGATCATGCCAAACTCGACGGCGACGGTGAGGTCAGCCAACACGGTCAGCGCGAAAGTGGCCAGCCAGACGGAGATGTCCGATTTCGACAGGCGCAGAATCTTGCCGGTCTCGGCCCATTCCCCCATGTTGTAGGAGACGACCATCAGGATCGCCGCCAGCACCACCAGAGGCACACGCGACGCCAGACGGGCGGCGAACAGCAGGATTGCCAGCAAGGTGAGCGAGTGGATCATGCCGGCCACGGGTGTGCGCGCGCCGGAGCGGATGTTAGTCGCAGTGCGCGCGATGGCCCCGGTCGCGGGCAGGCCGCCGAACATGGGCGAGAAGATGTTCGCCACACCTTGGGCCATCAATTCGACATTGGGGTTGTGCTTGTCTCCGGTCATGCGATCGGCAACCACAGCCGACATGAGCGACTCGATGGCGCCCAACATAGCGACCGTGATGGCGGGCGAGATGAGGCCGCTGTGCACCAAGCTCCAATGGAACTGCGGAATGTGCAGGTGCGGCGGACCCGAGGGAATTCCTCCGAAGCGTGTGCCAATGGTCTCCACCGGCAGCTTCAAAAGGACGGCGGCAACCGTCCCCAGCGCCAGAGCAACAATGTAGCCCGGCAGGCGCTTGGTGATCTTCGCAGTCAGCAAGATGACGGCAAGTGACGCAACACCGAGGATCGTAGCTTCCCAGGAGAGGCTGGCAAAGTGCTCAGCCAGCACACGCATGCGGCCGATGAAGTCACCCGGAATTTTGTCGACTTGCAGCCCGAAGAAATCTTTGATCTGGGTGCTGGCGATGAGCACCGCGATCCCGTTGGTGAAACCCAGCACCACAGGGCGGGGAATGAATTTCACCGCCGCTCCCAATCCCGTGGCACCCATGATGAACAGCAGCAAGCCGGCCATCATGGTGCACATGAATAGCCCGTCAACCCCGTGCTTGGCGACGATCCCGGCGACCACCACTACGAATGCTCCCGTAGGACCGCCAATCTGCACCTTGGAACCACCCAACGCCGAGATCAAGAAACCGGTGACGATCGCGCAATAAATGCCGGCTTGCGGCGACAGTCCCGAGGCTATGGCGAACGCCATGGCTAGTGGTAACGCGACTAGGCCTACCGTAACGCCGGCAGTCAGGTCGGCGAGGAAGTCCTGAAGGGTGTAATGCCTCAGGCAGAGGACGGATTTTGGAAGCCATTGGTCCATCGCGCGTACGACTCACCTTTGAGGAGGAGCTTCACTGATTCTAAACGAGGCCACCGGCCGCAACTTGCAAGCCAGTGTGTATTGAAAAGCTGCGACTTATTCGTGTGAAGATAGAGAAACCAGTTCGTAGAAGCAGTCCGTTAAACACTGTTTCCCCGGCAACTCTTGATAGAGTAATGAGTATCGCCGTTCTGGGTCGCTATACGCGAGCTGCGAAATGCCAGTGGAATCACCACCCTTGCCACATAGCGCCTGTATACGCTGCGGGCACTCGTTGCCGGAAGGATCGTATTGGTGCCCGGAGTGCGGAAAGCTGAATGCCAGCCCCAAAGCGCGGCTAATCTTCGCACTCATTATTGTCGGCATCCTCGCCGGTTTCGGGTTCACGAAATGGTACGTCTCTTACCTGCATGATCTCCAGACATCGTTGGCGCAGCGGTGGTTTTCGCGAGGGGAGCGGGACTTAGCCGCGAAATACAACGGGCAGGCGATTGAGGACTTTCGCAACGCTCTGGGATATGAGCCCCAGAATCCGCAATACCGCCTGCGGCTGGCAGAGGCACTGCTGGCGGAGGGACCTCAGACGAAAGGAGCCCTGACAGAAGCGCGTGCGCACTTGCTGAGTCTGTGGGCTGAAGAGCCTGTTAATGCGCAAGTCAACCTCGACCTGGCGCGTCTCTACGCCAAGAGTAACGGCCGGGCACAGGCGGTTCGGTACTACCGGACTGCCATCGACGGAATCTGGAGCGACAATGCCCTGGAGCATCGCTCTGCTGCCCGCCTGGAGCTGGTGAACTACCTGCTGCAACAGAAGGACAACAGCGCGGCCGCCGCGGAACTTATCGCTCTGCAAGCCGCTGCACCCCAGGACCCGGCCCTGCAACTGCAACTAGGCAAGCTTCTGTTGCAGGTAGACGAGCCGCAGCGCGCTGAAAAGGCATTTGACCTGGTGACGAAGGCCTCTCCTGAGAATGCTGAAGCCTGGTCAGGGGCCGGACAGGCGGCGTTGGCTCTCGGCGACTATCGCAAAGCAGAACGCCTGCTGACCACGGCGGTCAACCTGACCTCCGCCCAGCCCGGCAGCGAAGACCCAGACCGGCTGGCGTTGGTGCGCGCGGTGTTGGCGATTGATCCCGGCAATCGCAGCCTTTCGCTCAGGGAGCGTGCCAGTCGGGTGGCTGCGGCCTTTGACCTGACCATGAAACGCCTTAGCGACTGTGCGGCGAAGCAGGGTGTGACCCTGGACGTTGCGGCCGGGACCCCGAAACGCGGGGCAACGACCGCAGCCGCGCCATTGCAAGCCAGCGCGGCCCAGGGATCCGCCGCGGTACCGGCGCCGAGTTCGTTGCAGCTCTTGTATGACAGCGGATTGCAGCGAAAATCGACCGCGACCCAAGAGGCCCTTGTCCACAATCCTGATGCCATGAATTCCACTATGGAGTTTGTCTACGAGGCGATGCGGTCCACCGAATCCTCCTGCCCGCCGCAATCGCCTGAAGAGCGAGCAGTGCAACTGCTGGCTCGCCGCAACGCGGAGGAGCAGCAATGACGGGCATGCCCCCGGAGACCGTCCCGCGTATCGACCCTCCGGTTTCCAAGCCGACCGTGTCCACGCCTACCCGCCGCAAGTACTGGGATGCGCTTCGCGACATGCTTTCTCCCGGGCGGTTCAGCCTTCGCGAGGAGCAGTTCTTCCTTTTGCTTGCGGTATTAATCGGCATCGCGTCGGGTCTCGCAGTGGTGTGCTTCCGAGTCTGCATCGACCTTCTCCGGTTGAAGTTGCTGGGCAGCGGACTGCGGCCAGGGCTGCCGCGGGTCGTGCTCGCTCCCATGCTGGTTGGCCTGGTGGTGGCCTTTCTGGTGAAAACCATCTTCACCCGCGCCCGCGGCAGCGGCGTAAACCAGACCAAAGCGGCACTGTACATCTACGACGGCTATATCCCGTTCGTCACCATCATCGGCAAGTTCATCACGGCTGGACTGGCCATTGGTTCCGGTCATCCGCTGGGGCCGGAAGATCCGTCGCTGCAGATAGGCGCTGGCATTGCCTCGGCATTTGGCCGAAAGCTTCGTCTGTCACGGGAAAAGCTGAGACTGATCGCTCCGGTTGGAGCGGCGGCCGGTCTGGCGGCGGCCTTCAATGCTCCCCTCACGGCGGTGCTGTTTGTCATCGAGGAAGTAATTGGACGCTGGACTGCCGGAATCCTGGGTGCGGTAGTGCTCTCGGCAATCGCCGCCGCGGTGGTGGAGCGCCTCTTCCTGGGAGATGAACCGCTGTTCCGCGTTCCCGCGTATCACCTGGTTCACCTGGGAGAGCTAGGCGCCTACGCCACGCTGGGCGTGATCGGCGGCTTTGCGTCCCTGGCGTTCGTGAAGTATGTCGGTTATCTCCGGCCCCGGCTGCAGCAGCTCCCATCGTGGACGCAGTACTTCCAGCCTGCCGCCGCTGGACTGATCATTGGTCTGATCGGCATCAAGTTCCCGCAGATTATGGGGGCCGGTTACAGCTACATGGATCAGGCCATGCACGAGCAGTACACCTGGCAGATCTTGTTGATCCTGGGTGCGCTGAAGATCTTCGGAACCGGCTTGTCCTTCAGCAGTGGCACGCCCGGCGGCCTGTTTGCCCCCGTCCTCTTTATGGGAGCGATGATTGGCGGCGCGGTTGGCCTGGTCGAGCAGTCGATCGTGCCGCACCTGGCGATTCCTGTCGGCGCATACGCCCTGGTCGGCATGGGAACGCTCTTCGCCGGAATCCTGCGAGCGCCGATGACCTCGGTGTTCATGATCCTGGAAGTCAGCGGCAACTACAGCATCATCGTGCCCGTCATCCTGTCGAACGCGATTGCCTATTTTATTTCGCGTACCTTCCAGCCCGTGCCGATCTTCGATGTGCTGTCGAAACAGGATGGCATGGACCTGCCGTCGCTCGAAGAAGAACGCGAGGTACAGCAACTGCGCGTGGAGGACGCCATGCGTCCACCCATAGGACAGACGCTTAGCGGGGACACTCCCGTGGCGGAAGCGCTGCAGAAGGTGCAGGGCTCGTCGCAGGATTACTTTGTGCTAAATGCCGGCGGAGGCGACTGGCGGGGCATCTCACGGGCTCAATTGTTGGGTATGCCGGCCGATTTGGATTTTCCGCTTCATAACGTGGTTGCTACCAGGATTCCTTACCTGCATCCCGATTACTCCCTTGACCATGCTCTGCGCGTTATGGGACAAAGGCCGCTGGTACCGGTCGTCCACCGCGCCAACCTGCAGCAGTTGCTTGGGGTACTTACCCTGGACGACGTGATGAAGGCTTATCGTGGCGCGGGCCTGGAAGAAGAGCTGGACGAGTAGCTGGACGCCACGCCGGACCGTCTTGGGAACCGCTGTTACAAGGTCCGTAGAAAAGCCTTGGCCTTCTCCAGGTGAGGGAACAAGTTCTCTTCGGCCTGGAACTCCGGGCCGTGAACACAGCGCCGGCTGCCACGCAATCTGACGGGATGCTTCAGGTGCAGCATCTCATGATAGACGATGTACTCGATGGCGTAGCGCGGCACGCGCTCATGGTCAAACACCCGGCTCACCACAATCGCATTGTGCGCCGGGTCATAATGCGCCAGGCTGTTGCGTGCGTGATTACGGCTCCACGTCATGCGGGGCCGCGCCATCAGGCCATGGAAGAAGCCAGTGTTGACTTCCTCAAAGACTGCGTCGAGATCGTAAACCATTCCTTGCGCCGAATCGATACGCTTGTGGCCGCGCACCTGGCGCACCAATTGTGCCTTGGCACTCATATCACGGCTGCTGACATACCGCCGGTAGCGCGTGGAATGAATGGGCTCGATCGGTTTCTTGTAGATTTTGGCTAACAGGATGTGAGCAATGGCCCGCAGCACAGTCTCGGGCGCGCCTTCCAGCAGATCCGAGATACGGAGATGCACTATGCCGTCGCGAACCCGAATGGTGTTGTTGACGTTGGCGAAAGGGTAGAACTGGATGCGAAACTCCGGCATCGGCGCACGAGGGCGCAACTCGCGGTAGGTCTGCTGAAGAAGTTCCTGGAGATTCACCCTCAACCTGCTGTTACCGTATCACGAGCGGCGGGGCAATTTCACCGTATCGCGCGTGTGCATTCGAGCCAACTCTCGCGGCTCGACCAGCTTCCGCCTGGTTGCATGCGTCGCAAGCTGCCATGTACAACTCCCAGTGTTGGCACGTTGGCGCGCCTCTCTGCCACAGAGGAGTCACTCAGTCCTTTCGCTCCGTCCAGTCCTTATTCAGCTTGTTTTCTTTCGCCAGTTCGTTCTGTTCCTGCAAGGTTTCGCGGGCGTCGTCGGCGCTGGCGTTCAGGGCCTCGGAGACGTCGGTCAGCGCGAAAGCGTATTGCTCCAGTTCCAGGGGCGGAGATTGTTGCTTGAGTTGGCGGAGCTGTAACTGCCACTCGCTGTCGGCCTCGATCAGCAGCTTCAAACCTTTGCGCATGTCGGCCTTGTGCGAGGAGTACATGTCAATGTTGTCGTCGATCTCGTCCAGCAGTGTCAGAAAATCTTCCAGCAGATCGTGAATTTGCCGGGGACGGCTGGCCGCTGCCTTGGGGTCAGCACGCAGCCGATCGATGGAGTTCAGGCGTTCACGCGCAAAACCGATCATCAGCTCAATCCGCTTGTTGGGATAGTCGGCGGTTTCGCGCATCTGGTCGACTTCCTTGTCGGTGAGAGGGTCGCGGTTCTTGTGCTGGGCTGCTGCCGCGCAAACAAGTAACAGCAAGCAGAGCGACACCCCAGGCCACCGTTTCATCAAGACTTCTCCTTCGGTTCTGCTTTTTCTCCGAACATTCTGGCCAGCAGGCTGGCACGCACCTGCTCGATCTCGTCCACCCCGCGATTGACTGGGGGACGGTCGTCGACATTGAGGCTTTGCGCCAGTTCACGCATGCGCTTTTCCATTTTGCGCAAGTCGATTTCAGTCTCTTTCAGACGCTTGCCCGACGACATGGCAGCGTCGGCCGACTTATGAATGTACTCCAGCACCTCTTGCACTTGCTTCTGCGCTTTGTCAATGTCGCCCTGGGTGAAAAGCTCATCCGCGTGCTCCAGTTGAATGTGGGCATACTGCAGGCAGAGCTTCGCCTTTTCGCCGCCCGAGGCAGCGTCGGCCCGGGCCTTAAGTTCCTCGGGGGTTTCATTCTTGGCGCGCACACTGGTTGCGACCAGTAGCAGCATTATCAGGGTCAGGCACGAGGTTCGCATGTCATTTCTTCTCGCGGTACGTGTCCGCATTGCGGGGATCGAGCGCGATGAGACGATGACGTGCCTGCCACTCCTGCTGCGGCATCTTGCCGCCGGAGGCGACAAGAAATCGCTTGTAATAGTCGACTGCCTGCGGCACGGCTTTCAAATTGTCGAACGAGGTGGCCCGGAGAAAGTATGTCGCTGCACTCTCGGGCAAAAACTGTGCTCGCACGTCGAGTGCACGGATTGCCAATTGGTAGTTCTTGTTTTCGGAGGCAACCACGGCGAGATTGCCGTAAGCCGGGCCAAGATCAGGCTTCAGCTTCACCGCCAGCAGCAGTTCCTGCTGCGCCTCGGGATATTTCTTCTCCTCCATCAGCACCGACCCCAGCGCGAAGTGCGCCTCCGGGTCCTGGGGAAGGCTCTCGGCGGCGCTGCGCAGCAAGGGCTCCGCGTCGGCATACTTCCCGGCCTTCACATAAAGTGTTCCTAATTCGAGTGCTGCGTGCGGGTCGCCGCGCTCTCCCGGACTGACCGACTTGAGTTCCTGTGCTGCCTCGTCGTGTTTGCCCTGGGCAGCCAGTAATCGTCCCAGTTGCAGGCGCGCGTTCTGATTCTGCGGATCGAGAGCGAGCAGCTTGCGGAGTGCCGCCTCCGCCTCGTCATACTTCTTCTGCTTGGTGTAGACGTTCGCCAGCCCGGCCAGCGCATCCTGCGATTTGGGATCGAGGTTCGCCGCAATCTGATATTCCCGTCCCGCGGCATCAAGGTTCTCCTGGTTCTCCAGGATGATGCCAGACGAGATGTGGGGATCGCTGTCCTTGGGATTGAGCTTGGCCGCCTCCGCAAACGCCGCCAGCGCTTGCTGCGGGTCAGTGTTCTCGAGCACGTGTCCCAGGGATTGCCAGGCGCGCGCTTTGCCTTCGGCCGGATTCGCTGTTGGCGTCAACTGGGTTGCGGCCCTGAGGTACTTTGCCGCCTCCGCACCCTTGCCTTGACGGGCGTACAGAATCCCGAGGTTCAGGTTCGACTCGAATACATCGGGCTTGGCAGCGACCGACTTGCCGTACGCTTCAATGGCGTCATCGCTGCGGTGCAGCTCGCTATACACATAACCGAGATCGAACCATGCCCGGAAATCGTTGGGTTCCGCCGTGACAGCTTGCTGCAACAACGACGCGGCTCCGGTAAAGTCACCTTTCTGCATGGCCGTTTCGGCCGCATCGACTTGCGGCGAGCTGCCGGAAGTGGTCTCTTCGACTCGATGGTGACGAACCGTCGGAGGACTTTCCTGCACATCCGCCAGGGCAGGGAACTGGCACAGAATCAGCGCCGCCCCCAGCGTCAGGACAAACCGATGCGCCCGTTCCACCTGGGGTCTTCGGGGGACGCTCACAGCCCGCGCATGCCACCTTTCTTCGCTGGCGTTTTGGTTGTTGGCCATGCCTGTAACCGCAGGTTACTAGCCGCTTTCCTGCAGATGCAAGTTTCCATCACGCGATAAGATGCGCGCCAACCACTGCCCGGTGTAAGAATCAGGCGCCTCGGCGATCTTCTCCGGCGGGCCCACGGCCACTACGCTTCCGCCACGGTCGCCACCTTCTGGGCCGAGATCGATCACCCAGTCGGCGGTCTTGATCACGTCGAGGTTGTGCTCGATGACGACAATCGACCCGCCCGCGTCAATGAGCCGGCGAAAGGCCGCCAGCAGCTTACTCACGTCGTCGAAATGCAAGCCCGTAGTGGGCTCGTCGAAGATGTACAGGGTGCGCGGCAGACGCGAAGCCTTCTCGCGCGCCGACCGCACCGAGTCACGGGCACGCGGCTGCAGGTGCGCTGCCAGCTTCATGCGCTGCGCTTCGCCGCCGGAAAGCGTGGTCGCTGACTGCCCCAGCCGCAGATAGCCAAGCCCGACTTCTTCCAGCACCCGCAGCTTGTCCACGATCTTGGGCACGCCCGAAAAGAAGTGCAGGGCCTCCTTCACCGTCAGGTTCAGGACGTCATGAATATTTTTTCCGTGATAACGGATCTCCAGCACCTCAGGCTTGTAACGCGAGCCCTTGCACTCCTCGCAGATAAGTTCAACATCGGCCAGGAATTGCATTTCAACCGTCACCGCGCCGTCGCCCTGGCAAACCTCGCATCGTCCGCCGGGAATATTGAACGAATAGTGACCCGCGGCATAGCCGCGCTTTCGGCTCTCCGGCAGGCTGGCGAACAGCTCGCGAATGGCATCGAACGCCTTGATGTAGGTGACCGGATTGGAACGCGGCGTGCGCCCGATGGGCGATTGATCGACCAGCACCACTTCGTCGATCCAGGCGGCGCCTTCGATGTGTTCGAGTGCCGCTCGTGGACCTCCCGTGACCTGCCCCTTCTCGGCGGCCAACGCGTTGAAGAGCACATCGTGTACCAGCGTCGACTTGCCCGATCCTGATACTCCGGTAATCGCCACCAGCATTCCCAGAGGGATGGAGACGTCCACTCTCTTCAGATTGTGAGCGCGCGCTCCATAAAGCTTGAGCTGGTGGCCGCTCCCATTGCGATGGCTCATGGGTACCTGGATACGTAGCTCGCCGCTCAGGTAACGCCCCGTAAGCGACGAGGGATTGCGCATGATCTGCTCGTATGTGCCGTTGGCGATCAGGCGTCCGCCATTCTCTCCCGCCCCGGGGCCAAGGTCGAGGATCGAATCGGCTGACCGCATGATCGCAGTATCGTGCTCCACCACCAGGATCGTATTGCCTAAATCGCGCAGGTCATGCAGGATCTTGATCAGGCGCTCGGTGTCGCGGCTGTGCAGCCCGATGGAAGGTTCGTCCAGTACATACAGCGTCCCGACCAAGCGGGAGCCGAGCGACGTGGCCAGCTGGATACGCTGCGCCTCGCCTCCGGAAAGAGTCGAAGCCAGCCGGTCCAGGCTCAGATACTCCAGTCCGACGTCGTTCAGAAAGCGCAACCGGTCGCGTATCTCGTGCAGCAATCTGTCCGCGATATCGCTCTCTTCCCGCGTCAATTCCAGATCGGCGAAAAACCTGGTCGCCTGCTCAACCGTCATCGCCGACACCTGGCAGATGTCATTGCCGCCGACCTTCACCTGGCGCGCCTCGCGTCGCAGACGCAGCCCGTTGCAGTCAGAGCAGACGGAGTATCCGCGATAGCGGCTCAGAAACACGCGCACATGCAGTTTGTACTTCTTGCGCTCCAGGTACGCGAAGAAGCCGCGTACGCCCATGAACCTGCCGTCGCCGCTGATGATGTAGTTCTGCTGCTCGGTCGCTGAGGTCTTCCCAAGGCACATCGAGCGGAATTCCTTGCGCCCGCGCGTAGCGCTTCATCTCGGTAGCTAGCGGCCTGTACTTGGGCTTCGTCCACGGCTCGATGGCGCCTTCCGCCAAACTCAATGTCCGGTCAGGGATTACCAGGTTCAGGTCGAAATCGATGGTGTTACCGAAGCCCTGGCAGCGGGCGCATGCACCGTACGGGTTGTTGAAGGAGAAGAAGCGCGGCTCGGGTTCTTCGTACTTGATGCCGCAAGCCTTGCACTCAAAGCGCTGCGAAAATCGCAGGCTCTGCGGCGTTTGCCCATCGGCAGGAGCAGTGAGAAAAAGCACCTCGCCGGCTTCGCGATATCCTTGCTCGACCGCATCCACGATGCGCGAGCGAAGCTCGGGAGAAACCGAGATACGATCAATCAACAGATAGACAGGTTGCGAGAAATTCACGTCAAGCAGCGACTCCGGTGTCGAGAACTCGAAGACCTGCTCGTTTTGGTACAGACGGTTGAATCCTCTCTTGCGCAGCTCAAACAGCCGCTCTTTCAGAAGAGAATCATCCTCCTGCTTGGCCACCTTCTTCTTCGCGACTGCGGCGGCCCTTCGCCTTTTCCGGTTCGGCGGGCTTGGGCGGCGGCTGGAGAGGGAAGAGCACCTGCACCCGCATGCCTTCGCCCAGGGCAAGAATGCGGTCGGCCACCTCGTCCACCGTGTCTTTTTTCACCTGCTGTCCGCATTTGCTGCAATAAGTACGCCCGATCCGGGCATAGAGCAGCCGCAGGTAGTCATAAATCTCGGTGGCGGTAGCGACGGTCGAGCGCGGGTTGCGCGTGGTGTTCTTCTGCCGGATGGCCACTGCCGGAGCAATGCCGTCGATCACATCGACGTCCGGCTTCTCGATTCGCTCCAGGAACTGCCGCGCATAGGCCGAGAGCGATTCGACGTAACGGCGCTGGCCTTCGGCGTAGATGGTGTCGAACGCCAGCGACGACTTGCCCGAGCCCGAGACCCCCGTCACCACCGTGAGCTGGTTGTGCGGAATCTCAAAATCGATGTTCTTCAGGTTGTGGACGCGCGCGCCACGTACAACGATGCTGTCGTTCGACATGTGTCCCGGGAACCCCGCAGACGTTCCGGCCCACGTTTGCCATGACGCGCCGCCCCACAGACGGCCCCGGAATCGACTGCTGAAACCTCCTATTATAGCGTCAAGCGCAGGTCCGTTGGACGGCGAGATCGCGCTCCAACCGAAATAGCTCGGAGAATCGCTCATCCTTCTGAACCCATGCAGAAGGTCGACTTTACGAGCGGAAGCGGATTGGTTGAACACAGACAAGGCGAAGTGGGGGTAAGGCCGATGGAGTCTCGTCTTTGATCAAGGCTTCAGTATCTCCGTCCGAAGAGTTTTAGTGGCCGAAGAGTGCGTCCAGGTCACGGCGACCGTGCACGACACGAAGGATTAGGGCGTCCTCCTTTTCGATGCAGTAAACGATGACATATTCCCCCACTCTCAAACCGCGACAGCCGGGGCCGAAATCGTCATTACGGGCGCGTCCAAGATAAGGGAAGCTCGCAAGCGCCAAGAAACGGTCGGTGATCGTGTCGATCAGACGGTTGGCGATCTCAATGCTGCCACTTTCTTTGGCTACGTAATACCAGATGTCGTCGAGATCGGCTTCAGCGCGTGGGGCTGGGCGGTGCCCCGTTAGCGGGAGGTAGTGAGTTCCGCAAGAAGGCGGGCGCGTCCGCGTTCCTTCACTTCAGTGGCGAGTTGGTTCATGGACTCCTGCGTGATCACGCGACCTTCTCCACGTGCAAGAGAAGCCCTGGCCTCGTCGAGCGTCAGAAGAAACTCGGTTCGTTGCCGTTCGCGCTCTTCCCACAATGCAAGGGCCTCCTGTACGGCGTCCTGTTCTGAGCGCAGCCGTCCGCTTTCAATTGCGCGGCGGGCAAAAGCCTTCTGATCCGGGGTAAGGTGTACATCCATGGCCTTCCGAATACCGAAAAGCTGGCCGCCAGGCAACGACTCGGCCGAGTAAAGCCGGAACTCGGGCTCCGCCTCTTCCTCAACTCGACGCACGGCTGCGCGAGTTCACCGCGCAAAATACAGCAGGGCAAAGATGTAGATCCAGAGCACGGCCATGAAGTGCCAATACCACGCCGTAACATCCACCACGATGCGCCGTGTTTCCGGTGGCCGGCGTAACCACACCGTCATTCCCGCGTAGAGCAGCGCCAGAAGTCCTCCCATCAGATGCACGGCGTGTACGCCGGTCAGCATAAAGAAGAAACCGCCGCTGATGTTGTTGCTCAGATCGTTGGTTAATCGAAGCTGCCGCCAGGCGTAGTACTGTCCGCCGAGAAAGGCAAAGCCCAGCAGGATCGTTGCCCACAACCAGGGCAGGGAAGCGTGGTCGCTTACGCGAATGCCGGGTATCCGCGCGATCGGAGCTACGGCAACGTCCTCGGCCGCGCGTCGCCTCGCCACTTCCAGCGTCGCGCTGCTCAGCAGCAGCAGCAAAGTGTTGAACAGAAGGGCAGCAAGAGGAAGTACGATAGGCACCCAGTTGCTGATGTAGTCGTTGCGCAACGGATCCCATACCGCCCCGGCCTTGCGAACAACATACGCGGTGGTGAAGGAAATGAACAGCATGACCACCGACGTAAGCCCCAGCATCATCCCAAAGCGATACCGCCGCAGACGCTCGCGGTAGCTGGGCGTCTCGTCGCCGCCTTCGCGGCCGTTGCCTCCCCCACCCCATCCCGGCCAGGAGTCAACGGGTCCGCGTCCGCCTCCACCCTGCGAGGTCCTCGGATTACGAATGCCGAACTTGGAACTCACGACCTATGCTCTTGTGCCGCGCCCGGAAGCGCGGTCGCGCTTGCTGCTGGAACTGTGCCCAGGCGATGAGAAAGAATCTGCTGGTAGACCGGGTATGTCCCCACGGTTCCCGGCCGGCCACATCTGTTTCTTATGATGCATGTCCGCCCGCAAGAACTCAACCGCCCTCGCCAGAAACTTTTCGCCTCAGGAAAGCCTGGGCTTTGCTCTCCGTTGTCGCAGTACAGTTAGTTCATTGTCCACGGTCGCCCGGCAGAGTACTCTGCAGCAGTAGCCATGAGACGCGCCCTGATCTCCGTGCTGGTGCTGGTTGTTGTTCTCTACCTGGGCGACTGGCTGTGGTTGAAATACCGCATCCTGCGCAAGCAGAATGCGTTCGGCAGCGTCGGGCTCGATACCTACTACTCGGTAAAGCTGAAAAACGGGAAGACCGAGTACAGCTACGGAGGCCAACAGGCCGTGGAGTGCGTAAATGCCATGCTGCCGCATTACGGCGATAAGCCCTGCTGGTATGTCGGGCGGAAAAAAGAGCAGCACATCGACATCGACTCCGGCGATCCCAACAACCCGAAGTTGTTCTAGGTGACATGGTCGCATGACCAGCGAATCCAGCCGCCTCGATTGGGACCAGCGCTATCGCGAAACCGCCGAAAAGTGGCTTGCCCCCTCCGATTTTTTTGTTGAGGCGTACGAACAGTTTGTCACTCCGGCCTTTCCGCAGCCTGGGCGGGCCCTCGACCTGGCCGGCGGCATGGGCCGCCACGCACTTTACCTGGCCCAGCGTGGCTGGGACGTTACTCTGCTGGATATTTCCGCGGTGGCGCTCGCTCAGGCACAGGCCCTGGCCAAAGAACGCGGTCTCAGCCTCAAAACTGAGCACCGCGATCTGACCGGCGCCGATCTTCCCGCCGACAGCTACGACCTCATCGTTGTGTTCTTTTATCTCGACCGATCGTTATTTTCAGAGATTGCGGCTGCCCTCAGACCCGGAGGGCTGCTGATCTACCAGACCTACACCCTCGAACAACTCAACTTTGGCAAAAGCCCCTCGGATCCCGCGTTCTTATTGCAGGCTGGCGAATTGAAGCACGCATTTCCGGACCTCGCGATCATGAGCTACAGCGAACACCTCAGCGACAAAGCTGTCGCGGAGCTTGTGGCAAGAAGGGAATAGCGGTGACGAAAGCCTCACTCCGCGCTTGCATCTCGGGCAACTCTCCTTCATCTTGGTTCCATGCCCCGGCACAAACCAGTTCCCGGACACCAGGTCAAACATCGCATCTACGGCAACAAGTGCTTCGGATGCGGTCCCGACAACGCAGGCGGGCTGAAGTTAAAGTTTCACTTTAATGAACAGAGTGCCCGGTTCGTCTGTAAATTTCGGCTACAGCGGAGATTCGAGGGGCCTCCTTCGCACGCCCATGGCGGCATCATTGCCACCATCCTTGACGAAGCCATGGGTAAGGTCAGCAAACTGCGCAACATCATCGCCGTGACCGGCACCATGCAGGTGAACTACATCAAGCCGGTCCCGCTCTCCAAGCCGCTGGTCACCGAAGGTTGGGAGGTTGGCGTGAATGGGCGCGAGCACTTCCGCGCCGCCGAAATCCGCAACGCCGATGGGGAAGTGCTGGCTACCAGCAGCGGCACCTTCATCGAGGTCGACCCGCAACGCGTCTTCGCCAAGTTCCTGAAGAAGAAACACCGCGACGCGACCTAGCCTTTCCCGCCTGGAAAACGACCTTTCCCGGGGGTTACACCGGCGGTTTTCCCAGAGTAGAATGAGAGAGGAATCCAGGACTCACGGATGGCTTGGAGCGCGGATTTTCTGCTCGTTTCAGCTCTACACGGTATTTGTGCCACCAGCTCCGGAGCAGCGAAGAAACAGCGAAGCCCGGTGAGTTAAGGGGAGAAACAACATGTCGGAAAACAACGGTGGTAACACAAGTCTGCGCCTGAAGGTCGGCTTGGCCGAGATGCTGAAGGGCGGCGTCATCATGGACGTGATGAGCGTCGCGCAGGCCGACGTCGCCGAGAAGTCCGGGGCCGTCGCGGTCATGGCGCTGGAGCGCGTTCCGGCCATCATCCGCGCCGAGGGCGGCGTCTCGCGCATGGCCAATCCCAAGCTGATCAAGCAGATCATGAGCACAGTTTCGATTCCGGTGATGGCCAAGTGCCGCATCGGCCACTTCGCCGAGGCGCAGATCTTGCAGGAGATCGGCGTGGATTACATCGACGAGTCGGAAGTGCTGACCCCCGCCGACGAAGAGCACCACGTCGACAAGCACGCTTTCAAGACGCCGTTTGTGTGCGGTGCGCGCAACCTGGGCGAGGCCCTGCGGCGCATTGCCGAGGGCGCGGCCATGATCCGTACCAAGGGCGAAGCCGGCACCGGTGACGTCGTCCACGCGGTCAAGCACATGCGGCAGATCGTGAAAGAAATGAAGCAGCTTACCGTGATGAGCGAAGAGGAGCTCTTCGCCGCGGCCAAGAACCACCAGGCTCCGTATGAGCTGATCAGGATGGTGGCCAGGGCAGGGAAGCTCCCGGTGCCGAATTTCTCCGCCGGAGGCATCGCCACTCCCGCCGACGCGGCGCTCATGATGCAGCTTGGCGCGGAAGCAGTCTTCGTTGGCTCGGGCATCTTCATGAAGGGCGGAGTGACGCCGCTCGATCTCTCGGTTAAGAGCGAACGCGAGGAAGCCGAAGCCCGCGCCAAGGCCATCGTAATCGCCACCACGCACTACAACGATCCCAAGGTCCTCGCCGAGGTCAGCGAACAGGTTCCCGGCGCTATGAAGGGGCTCGCCGTCTCGGCACTGCAGGAGCACGAACTGTTGCAGACGCGGGGATGGTAGAAAAGCGGCCGCCAGCCTCCAGCCATCAGCCGACAGCTTCCAGTTTGGGCGCGACGCGACTCGTGCCCTTTCTCATGCGCGCAAGTCGGATGCAATTCGCGATAATCTTCATAAGAAGCCGCCAGCTTCCAGCCATCAGCCGCCAGCTTCTTTGGGCGCGACGCGACTCGTGCCCTTTCTCACGCGCGCAAGTCGGATGCAATTCGCGATAATCTAATAGTTACGCCGCGTCAGCTTGTTTTTCCGTTCAGCCGATGGCTGAGCACTCTGGATTCCTTGCTTTAGCTGACGACTGAGAGCTGACAGCTTCTTTATGCCTTAGCTGACGGCTGAGAGCTGGCGGCTGGCAGCTTCTTCTTTTGGCTGGCAGCTTCTTATGAAGATTGGTGTTCTCGCCCTGCAGGGCGATTTCGAGGCCCATCGCCGCCGGCTCCAGGAACTCGGCGCAGAGGTCGTACTGGTGCGCAAGCCCGACCAACTCGACCAGATCGACGGCCTGGTGATCCCGGGCGGCGAGTCCAGTACGTTCCTGAAGCTACTGGGCGAAAAAGGATTTCAGAAGCTGAACGACTTCGTGCACAACAAGCCGACGTTTGGGACGTGCGCCGGCGCGATCCTGCTGGCGAAACAGGTCAAGGACCCCGATCAGCCGGGACTGAACGCGATCGACATCACGGTGCAGCGCAATGCTTACGGGCGGCAGATCGATTCCACCATACTCTCGGCCATGACTGCCCTTGGCGGCGATCCCCTGGAGATGGTATTCATTCGCGCGCCCCGCATCGAGAGCGATTGGCGAAGGCGTGGAAGTGCTGGCCAGGCGCGACGATTATCCTGTCCTGGTTCGCAAGGGAAACGTGATGGCGGCGACGTTTCATCCCGAGCTTTCCGACGATACGCGGGTGCATGCAGAATTCTTGAAACTGGTGCGAAACGTACGAAATGTACAAAACGGCAGTCGATAATCAGGAGCAAGCCATGTCCTTTTACGAATACTCTGCGAAGTTAAATAACGGCAAAGAGAAGAAACTCAGCAGTTACAAAGGCAAGGTCGTGCTGGTGGTCAACACCGCCAGCAAATGTGGATTCACGCCGCAATACAAGGGCCTGCAGGAGCTATACGGCAAGTTCAAAGACCGCGGTTTCGAGGTGCTCGCCTTTCCCTGCGATCAGTTCGGGCACCAGGAACCGGGCGACGACAAGGAGATCAAGTCGTTCTGCGAGCTGAACTATGGCGTCGAATTCCCGCTGTTTTCCAAGATCGACGTCAATGGCGATAACGCCCACCCGCTCTACACGTTTCTGAAGAGTGAGAAAGGCGGCCTGCTGGGTGACGCCATCAAATGGAACTTCACCAAGTTCCTGATCGACAAGCAGGGAAACGTCGTGGACCGCTACTCGCCGACCACGCCTCCCGAAAGCATCGCGCGAGATATCGAGAAGCTGCTGGCGAGTAGCTTGACTCGAAGCGACGCCAGCCGTTGCGCAACCCGCGATATACTAACTTCCTGAGGATGGTTGTGAGTTCGCAGCAAAAAACGTTTTACATCGAGACCTTCGGGTGCCAGATGAACTTCCACGACTCGGAAAAAGTCGTGGGCACCCTGATCTCGGAAGGCTACCGCCAGGTGCTAGCAAGAGGAAGAGGCCGACCTCATCCTTTACAACACCTGCTCGATCCGCGATAAAGCCGAGCAAAAGGTCTTCCATCGCCTGGCCGACTTCAAAAAGCTCAAGGCCAAGGGCAAGCAGTTCGGTGTGCTCGGCTGCGTGGCCCAGCAGGAAGGCGAGAAGATTTTCGAGCGCGCGCCGCACGTTTCGCTGGTCGCGGGTTCGGCCTCCTATCGCAATCTGCCCGAGATGCTGCTGCAGATCGAGACCGGCGCAACCCGGGTGACCGGACTCGACGACCGCGAAACCGATCAGGCCTTCGAGACCGAGTTCACCGCGCGCAACAATCCCCATCGCGGCTACATCACCATCATCGAAGGCTGCGACAAGTTCTGCGCCTACTGCGTAGTGCCCTACACCCGCGGCAAGGAACGCAGCCGGGCTTCGCATTCGGTTCTCGACGAAGCACGCCGCATGACCGATGCAGGCTACACCGAGATCCAACTGCTGGGCCAGAACGTGAACTCCTATCGCGATCCGGCAGGGAAGAAGAGCTTCGCCGAGTTGCTCACCGCGATCGGCGAACTGCCGGGAATCCGGCGCGTACGCTTCACCACCTCCCATCCGCGCGACTTCACCAGGGACATCGTCGACGCCATTGACGCGCTGCCCACGCTCTGCGATCACGTGCATCTGCCGATCCAGAGCGGCTCCTCGCGCGTGCTGCAGTCGATGTTTCGCGAATACACCCGCGAGCAGTACCTCGAGCGCATTGCCTGGATGAAGTCCACTCGCAACCGCGAAATCAGCATCACCACCGACATCATCGTGGGCTTCCCGGGCGAAACGGAAGAGGAGTTTCGCGAGACCTTGGCTCTGCTGACCGAAGTCGGCTACGACGGCGTGTTCTCCTTCAAGTACTCGCCTCGTCCGAACACGCCCGCGCTGCAGTACATCGACTCAATCTCCGACGCCGAGAAATCCCGGCGCCTCCAGATCCTGCAGGAGCACCAGCGCGAAATCCAGCGAGCCAGCTACCGCCGGCACGTAGGACACGTCTTAGAAGTAATGGTCGAAGGCAAGAACACCGCGCGCGGCCAAGTGATCGGCCGGACGTCGCAGAACAAGACGCTGAACTTCACCGTGCCGTCCGGCTCTGAGCCCGCGATTGGTGAGTACGTGAACGTTGAGGTGACCCAGGCCTTTCCCAACAGCTTGGTAGGAAAGATGGTCAGAGGGTGAGCTGAAGTTCTGTGGAACCCTCACATGTCGCTTGCGCTTCGAACCGCGCGGGAGTAGTACAGGAGAGAACACGGAGGAATCGCGATGGAAGTCGAAATGAAAATTCGCGGGCTGATGATGGATCCGGTCACCAACATGCCCATCGTGATACTCAAAGATCTGGGCACCGACACCGTGCTGCCCATATGGGTCGGCATCTACGAGGCCAACGCCATCGCCCTGGAGATCGAGAAGGTCACCACGCCCCGCCCTATGACCCACGACCTCCTCAAGAACCTGCTGGTCGGACTGGAGACTACGGTACGCAAGGTGGTGGTGACGGAACTTCGCGACGATACCTTCTTCGCCGTGATCTGGCTTGACCGCAGTGGCGAGATCATCAGCATAGACTCCCGCCCATCCGACGCACTTGCCCTGGCCCTGCGCATGGATTGCCCCATCTTTGTAGAGGACGAGGTCCTCAGGAACAGCAAGCTGGCGAGCACGGTGAACGATCGGGTCTCCTCCGACGAGATGCGTAAGTGGTTGGAGAACCTTGGCGAAGACGATCTCGGCCGCTACAAGATGTAGCTATGCCCGATCCTGCCGAACAACTACAACGTATCTATGCTGCAGGGTTTGAACTGCAAACCTTCGACCGTTACGCGAACTCCGTTGGAGTCCTCCGCGACGGCTGCATCGCCTTGCTGCGGGCCACTCCCGCCGGTCTGCAAATGATCGGCTCTCCCGGCTGGCGCATGGGCGAAGTCCTGGGAGTACTGGTGGAAAAAGACGGACGCCAGGTATTTCAGGCGAAGTCGGAGGTTGTCGACGCAACCCCTGAACGGATTGAAGCGTTGCGAAAGTTCCGCGCCGACCTGGAAGAATTGCTCACCGCGACCGCCTAGAACAGTTCTCACAAATCGCTTTGAAGGGGCAAGGCTTTCACCGGCTGCGGAAAAATGTTTTGAAAGGGCACGGCTTCACACCCTGCGGAAAAATGCTCTGTTCTTCGCCGCTTTGAAGGGGCACGGCTGAAGAGGCTGCTGAAAAAAGAACTCATGCGAGTAAACTCGGGATTTTGTGCAACGGCGATTCAACAACTTACGAGCTACTCTTGAGTCAACAAACTGCCAAAATTACTACTTTGAGTCTTTTTCAGCAGCCTCTAAGCCGTGCCGTTAAGCCCTTTATTTTTGCCCTCGCGAGCCGACTTTAGTCGGCGAGACCCCTGGCCTACGGACTCTTTCCGCAGCCTGTTTTAGCCGTGCCGTAACAGGGGCCGAAAACATTGGGATTTAGCCTCTGAGAGGAATCAGAGAGCCCCCGGTAGTTCTTGTGTCACCGAGCTCAATGCCGTCCCGCTGGCGCTGCTTCCGGCGGCAGGATGATCGGCTCCGTCGACCGCAAATGATCGCGCGACACGAAGTACACCGCCGCCGTCCAGGTCGGGAAGAGGTCCGCGCCGGGCAGCGCCTCGGCAATCAGCGTGGGCAGGAAAGCCCAATGCCACCCCAACAGGCGTATGAGCGTAAACGCCACCACCACGTCCAGCACGCTGTCCAGCGGAGACATGCCGCCCTCGACGAATAGCGGAAAGGCGCCGATCTGCAACGCGTCCGCCGCTATCGCCACCGCCCACGCCATGCGAAGGTCAGGGTCCTTTATCGATCGCCAAAATTCAGTCACCATTTTCCGTTCCTCTGCGTGCGTGCAGTTCTGACAATAATTTCTGATGAGCGTACCGAAAGTGGAGATTCCGAACAAATCGGCTCCCGCGCCCTCTCAGTTTAATGAATTCGGTGGCATTAGCGAGGAGTTCCATCTCACCCCGGCGCCGCCCCCTCAGGGGGCAGCACATCTCAGCCCAGCCTTTCAAGGCTGGGTAAGCGGTAGTGAACCCCGAGTCCGCCCGCCAAGCGCAGCGCCAGGCGACGGGGTTCACTCATCTTTTCAGAGAGCCTATTTGGCTGCTTGCAAGCAACTTAACATAATATCTGTTATCGGACATTGCCAACGGAGGACTGCCGTTGCCTGACAACTGACAACCCCACGGTATTTGTCCGCAGCAACAAAAAACCGGAGCTTCCCGCTCCGGCCAAACCATGTTCTCAGGGGTGGTTAGAAGCCCAGTTTGCGGCGCAATATGCCAGCCAGTCCAAGCGCTCCGGAGCCTAGCAAAAGAAGGCTGCTCGGCTCTGGCGTCTGGCTGACAACCCGCTCTCCGAATACGGTGATACCGTACAAGCTGCCTGAACCGCTGTTGAATTGATTGTCAATCGCGCCCGTAGCGATGTTCACCTCCCAAATCAACCCCGTGGCGGCGTCGCCCGTCCAAAAGTCCGTACCATCCGGATCCAGATTCAAGGAGAAATCTGTCCCGCCGTTTCCCGGCAACATGTACGTGTGCAGCAGAGCGCCATTTGGTCCGAGCAAAATGGCGAATTGGCTGTCGGCCACAAGTACGTCGCCTGCATCAGTTCCCCCAGGCGGAATCACCCGCAGCGCGAACGCACGGCTGCCGGGCAAGCCGTCGGCGAAATCGGGGTTCTGGGTACTCGTTGCGATGTTGTAGCTGCGAACCTCCACGCCTTCACCGGTGTAAAGCATGGTGTTCGTATTCTGAAGGTCCAGCCAGTCGGTACCACCTGTTCCGGTTCCTCCCAGCACGCTGTAGCTATGTGTCAACGCGCCGGCGACATTGTATTGATCGATGTTGCCACCGGCTGGTCCGCCGACAAAGAAACCCGACGCTGTCGATACAACTGATTCGGGGGTCACCTGTGCTCCCGTTGCCAGGAACGTGGAGAAAAGTAAGTTTCCGCTGTTGTCAAACTTGCTGGTTCCGGCCGGCCCAAAGTTGGTTACATAGAGATTGCCGGCCGAGTCAAACGCCATTCCGGTTGTATAGGTCGCCCCGGTTCCGTCATTCAGGGTTTGCACAAGCACACCGGTCGGGGTGAACTCGTCAACCAAACCGCCGCCGATGGCGGCAAAGACGTCTCCTCTGGTATAGGCGACTCCGGCCTGTGCTGCACTGGCCAGAACCAAGCTGGCCGCCATCAACGCGAGCACCGTGAGTACCGTTTTGCGAGGGTTCATGTTTCTGCTCCTTTTGACACAGACCACAGTTAGCGCGCGAATGCGCGGGTTTTCATTCAATTGATAGGACTTCTCGTGGGGCCCTGCGAGACGAAGGGGACGCGGACTTGCGGCGCAAAGTTACGCCGGCTAGAGAATAGCTATGTGCAATTCCTATGCCAGTAGTAGACCCATTAAATCACATACTTAAACCAAGAGACAATGCAATAACTGCAGAAATTTTCACTTTTTGATGACGCAACCTCCCTCGCCCTGAGCATACCGCCACCCACTCCGAAGTGCTGAGCGAAGCTTCCGCTGTGTTCAAACGGCGGGTGTCAACATCTTTGGGCAATTCGATATTGCTTTGGCTGTGGGGTCTCCGCGTGGTTGAACACAGTAACGGCCGCTCGATTCATGCGCGATGGTAGCGTTCTCGCTCCCGCGTGGCCGAGGGCCGCGCCAACTCCCACCCCAAGCCGCCTCCGAGCTACCCCAACAGCACAACCTTGGGGTGAAACAGGGTCCCCGCCACGCGGCTGGCCAGACAGATGAGTTCGGTTTGGTTGGCGAACACCTTCACCCAGCGTGACCGTGACATCTCCGGCAAGTTGACGGCCCGGCCTACCCGGATCTTGGCGATCGCTTCATCATCGGCGGTGACCGACGGAATCTCCGGCAGCACCCTTCGAGGGTGCACCAGCAACTCTGCGATGCGACCCTCTTCCGCTGCCTTGGCAATCTGGTCCAGTGTGCTTGCCTGCTCGATGCCGAACTCCGACACTGCCGTGCGCCGCAGGCTGGCCAAGTGCGCGCCGCAACCGAGCTTCTCGCCCATCTCATGGGCCAGGCTGCGTACGTAGGTCCCCGACGAAACGCGACAACGAAAACTCACCAAAGCGCCATCCAGGCCCAGAATCTCAAACTCCCGCACTTCGACCTGGACCGGCTCCAGCTCCACCTCCTGCTTCTTGCGGGCCAGCTTGTAGGCCGGCACGCCCTTAATTTTCTTGGCCGAGAATGGCGGCGGAACCTGCTGCAGCGTACCCACGAACCCGCGCGCGACCCTCATCAACCCTTCAAGTGATACTTGAACTTCACGCGCCTCCCCAACCGGCTCGCCGTCGGCATCATAGGTGTCGGTGGCGATCCCCAGACAAATCGTCCCTTCGTAGGTCTTCTCTGAGTCCGAGTAAAACTGGCACAGACGTGTCATCCGTCCCAGTACCAGTGGGAGCACTCCAGTCGCCATGGGATCGAGCGTGCCGAGGTGGCCGATGGAACGCTCGCCCAGCAGCCGGCGGCAGCGGGCCACGACATCGTGTGACGTCCATCCCGCGGGCTTGTCGACGACCATCACACCATTGAGCGGCATGCTTCTGGTATCGTGTACCTCAAGGCTGCTTTGGTCAATTCTGGTATATCCGGGGCCAAGGCGCGGGGAACCCGGCTCAGTTCCCTTCCGTCAGATCGGCCTGCCCTAGTCTATGATTCCACTGAAAGACGACGCCCCCCGCATTACCACCCCGTACGTCACCTACGTCCTGATTGCGGCGAACACGCTTGTCTTCCTTTTGGAACAGTGGATCGGCCACATGGGTGGCGAGAGGCAACTCAACCGCTTCATCTTCGAGTTCGGAATGGTGCCCGCGCGCTTTGCCGTGGTGTTCAACAACCAGGGCTATGTGCCCTGGAACCTCGTCTACCAGCTTGGGACTCGCTACGTGCCGCCGCTGGCTGCCTTCCTGCCAGTTTTCACTTCCATGTTTCTCCACGGCTCCTGGCTGCACCTTATCTTCAACATGCTGGCCCTGTGGATTTTCGGCGACAACGTCGAAGACTATCTTGGACACTTCCTGTATCTGGTGATGTACCTGTTGAGCGGTATTGCGGCCTCGGCGCTTGCATACGCTTTTCAACTGGAATTCGGCGGTACCTAGCGTCGGCGCCAGCGGCGCCATCGCCGGCATCATGGGAGCTTATTTCCTGCTCTACCCGCGAGCGCGTGTGCTGACGCTGGTTCCCTTCTTCTTTGTGTTCTTCGTCTGGCTGCCTGCCTGGGTGGTGCTGGGTTATTGGTTCGTGGCGCAGTTTCTCAGCGGGGCTGCCACGTCGATTGCGTCGCACACCGGTGGCTCCAGCGGCATCGCCTTCTGGGCCCACGTCGGAGGCTTCCTCATGGGCATGCTCCTGATCAAGCTCTTCCCTGCCCGCGCCCGCCGCTATCACTACGGCATGTAGCGACGTTCCTCTCCGATTTGAGATTCTGGCCGTCATCAGGGATTACGGTGCGTTGACCGCGTCCTGTGCCTATAGCGGTCCAGAGACCGGTTCGAGCACCAATTCGGACAGATTGGCTTGGGCAGGCAGCAACACTGCGTAAAGCACTGCCTGTGCAATGCTCTCGACATCGACCATGCGCTCGCGGGGAGCATCGGGCCAGAACTGCTGCCAGATATCGGTTGCGGTGGCGCCCGGCATCAAGGCCACCACGCGAATGCCGCGCGGAGTCAATTCCTCGCGCAAGGTCAGGGTGAATCCCAGAGCGCCACGTTTGGAGGCATTGTAAGCCGCGAAGTTGGGGAAGTTCTGCTTCGCTGCGACCGACAGAATGTTGACGATGGTTGCGCCGCGTTTCAGCAGCGGCAGCGCTTCACGTGTACAAAGAAACGTACCGGTCAGGTTGGTGTCCAGAACTTCTTTCCACAGCTCGAGGCTGGTCTCGGACACAGGAGTCATCGCCTGCGAAATTCCCGCGTTGTTCACCAGAATGTCGAGTCGGCCGAACCTTTGTTTGACGACGGCGAACAGCTTCTTGACCGAGCGCTCGTCGCACACGTCGC
>CAWCTB010000047.1:0-18915 GCA_963798275.1 uncultured Acidobacteriaceae bacterium | reverse complement strand
CACCATAATCAAGCTGCTCTACGATTTCCGCTACTGACAAGGTGGCTTGCTGTGGACACAAAAGACACGAACCGCCGTCCTTTCCAGACGGCAGGCGAGCGGCTGGACGATATTCTCGGCGACGCCTCGCAGCGCATCGAGAAAGAAACCAAGCTGATGATCGACTACATCAACGACGAAGTGGTGCCGCTGGTGCGCGAACACTCCAGCAAGGGCCTGCGGGCAGCCGCGGAGAAGATGGCCGAGCTCGCCGACTACATGGATTCCAAGAAGCAGAACCCAGGCTGATCGCCCGCTCCGCTGTCATCGTGTTCGCGGCCGCCGTCCTTCTGCTGCTCTCTGCCTGCGGCGGCCACAAGAAAACCGCTGCTACCCATGTACCGCCTCCGCCGACGATAGGTACACAACCGCAACCTGCTCCCGAAGCCACCACCAAATCCCGTCCGGAAGCAACTGAACCCGCGCTCAAAGGCGCCAAACCCATTTACGTCGAAACCGGCCTGGCAAGCTGGTACGGGCCTCCCTACCACAACCAACGCGGAGCCAACGGCGAGATCTACGACCAGAACCGCATGACCGCGGCGCATCGCACCCTGCCCATGAATTCGGTCGTGCGCGTCACCAACGAGAGCACGAAGCACTCGGTCGATCGTGCGCATCACCGATCGCGGACCCTTCATCGAAGATCGCATTATCGATCTGTCGCTGGCGGCGGCCAAAGCCGTCGATGTCTGGCGTCCGGGCACCGCTACCGTGAAAATCGAAGTGCTCTCCGCTCCCGCGCCCATCAATGAAGGCGGACGCTGGTGCGTGCAGATCGGCGCCTTTCAAAGCGAGCATGACGCGCGCAAGTTGAAGGAAAAGCTGCAAGACCGCTACGGCGATGCGCAAGGTCATCCAGTTCACCGGCCCCACCGGCGAATGGGTTCGCATCCGCCCCGAAGGCGATGACAAGCGCAAGGCCCAGGAAGTCGCCAGCAAAACCCACGTGAAAGAAGGCGGGGTGTTTCTGGTGCGGCTGGATTGAAGGAAGCAACTAGCGGCTAGCAATCTGCAGCTAGCAACCAGAGCCCATAACCTTCTCATAAATGCCAGGACGGCCAAGAACGAATACCCGCAGGGGCTATAGCCCGGTTCCGGGCCGATCTTTACGGCACAGCTGAAGCTGTGCCCTTTCAAAACCATGAGATAGCTTGATAGCTTCTAGCAACTAGCCAGCTTCGGAAATTCCTTCTTTTCCGCCGTGATCGACGATGCTGAAGCTAACGCGGCAAGACTTCGTATAATCCTTGCAATGCATTCCGCCTCACCTCCCGTGCGCTCGGCAGCGGTCCCCGCCCGTACGGCCCTGGTCGCGCGCGGACGGCGACTGGAATACGTCACGATCGCCTGGAACGCCTTCGAAGCAGCGGTAGCGCTTCTCTGCCGGATTGCTGGCCGGCAGCGTGGCGCTCATGGGCTTTGGTCTCGACTCCGTCATCGAGACCGCGTCCGCTGGAATACTGCTGTGGCGGCTCCATGCCGATGCAGACCGCGAACGCCGCGAACAGACCGAACGCATCGCTCATCGTCTGGTGGGAATCTGTTTTCTTCTGCTCGCGCTTTACATCACGGTGGAGTCGGTTCGCGACCTATGGCTTCGCTCTCGACCGGAACGCAGCTTGCCCGGCATGCTGATCGCCGCCGCAGCAATCATTGTCATGCCCCTGCTCGGCCGCGCCAAACGCCGCGTCGCACAGCAAATCAGCAGCCGCGCGCTTCATTCCGACTCGCGCCAGGCCGACTTCTGCGCTTACCTGTCGGCCATTCTCCTCGCCGGTCTTCTGCTCAACGCCTTGCTCGGCTGGTGGTGGGCTGACCCTGTGGCCGCGCTGGTGATGGTGCCCATCATCGCGCGCGAAGGAGTGCAGGGGCTGCGCGGAGAAAGCTGCGACGACTGTCATTGTGCTCCCTGACTTCACCTGCCCCAGCCCGCCTGACTCGGCCCTCAAACAGCGCTTCGCCATCGCCGCACTTTCCGATATTCTGGAGGTCAGATGACGATTCCCTTATGAGAAGCTCCCGCCGTCAACCTGCCTCGCGAACGTTTGTCCCGCTCACCATCCGCTTCGACCATGCCCTGCTGTTCGCAGCCGAAGTGCACCGCAACCAGGACCGCAAAAAGAGCGGCATCCCCTATCTTTCGCACCTGCTGGGCGTGGCTGCGATTGTGCTGGAATACGGTGGCGATGAGGATCTGGGCATCGCGGCGCTGCTGCACGACGCGGCCGAAGACCACGGCGGCCGCGCCATGCTGCGCACCATCGAGCAGCTCTTCGGCCCTCGCGTGGCGAAAATCGTTGACGGCTGTACCGACTCTTACGGCGACGACGACAAGCGAAAGCCGAGGTGGTATCCGCGCAAACTGCGGTACCTCCACCGCGTGCGCAGCGAAGATGCCGAAACCCGGTTCGTCTCTGCCGCCGACAAGCTCTACAATACTCGCGCCATCCTGCGCGACCTGCGGCAGTCCGGCGAATCGGCATTCGAGCGCTTCTCCGCTCCCAAAGCCAAGGTCCTGTGGTACTACCGTTCGCTGGTACGCGAATACCGCGCCGGTGGCGTAACTCATCTGCTGAAGCCGCTGCTCGATGATTACGACCGTGCGGTCACCGAACTCGAGCATCTCTCGGGACTGCTGGCCGATCCCCGGCGTGTTCAGGTCGTGCGAGGGTCGAAGATCAGGAGCAGGAAGTAACCGCGTTCGTTCATCCGCAAGTGTCAGGAATCGTCATGCTCACATCTGAGTCCGAACAAATTACCGAACTCCTGCAGAAATCGAAGGCCATCGCCGTCGTCGGTCTTACTGACGGCCCGCCTCGCCCCAGTTACGGAGTTTCCAGCTACATGCAATCGCAGGGGTACCGCATCATCCCGGTGAACCCCAACATCACCCAGTCGCTGGGCGAGAAGGCTTACGCTTCGCTGCTGGACGTGCCGGAGGAGATCGACATCGTGAACATTTTCCGCCGCTCCGAGTTCGTGCCGGAAGTAGTCGAGCAGGCTATTCAGCTCAAGGTTCCGGCGATCTGGATGCAAGAGGGTGTGGTCCATGAAGAGGCCGCCGAAGCCGCCCGGAAGGCAGGGATTTTTGTTGTCATGGACCGCTGCATTTTGAAAGAACACCGCCGGCTGCTGGTCTAGGAAGTGTCACGACGGTGGCAGATCGTTAAGCCGAGGACATCATGACCTTCCGGCCTACGGCGTTACCAAAGCTCATCCTTGAGTTTGCCAGCTAGTTGCTAATTGCTAGCTGCTAGTTGGTTTCTTGATCTTCCGGATCTCCTCCAGCCTCGCCTTGATCCGCTTCTCGATCCCTTCTTCCGTCGGATGGTAGTAGACGTGGTCCTTCAGGTTGTCGGGCAGGCACTGCATGTTCGCCACCTTGCTTTCGAGATCGTGAGCGTACTGGTATCCCTTGCCGTATCCAATAGCCTTCATCAGCCCCGTAGGAGCGTTTCGCAGATGCAGCGGCACCGGGTCCTGCGCCGTCCGCTCCACGTCCTCCTGCACCGCTCCATACGCGGTATAGAGTGCATTCGACTTCGGCGCAGCGCACAGGTACACCACGGCCTGCGCCAACGCCAGGTTTCCTTCCGGCATCCCGAGGAAGTCGACCGCATCCCGGGCCGCCAACGTGATGGCGAGCGCATTGGGATCGGCCAGCCCGATGTCCTCCGACGCCATCCGCACCACCCGACGCGCGATGTACAGCCCATCCTCCCCAGCTTCCAGCATGCGCGCCAGCCAATACAACGCCGCATCGGGATCGCTGTTTCTCACGCTCTTATGCAGGGCTGAGATCAGGTTGTAGTGCTCTTCACCCGATTTGTCGTACATCAGGACGCGCTTTTGCAGGGCGTCGGTCGCGATGGAATCCGTGATGCGTGGCTTCCCGCCCTTGCTGCGGGACTCCCGCACCAGCGTTGCTGCCACCTCCAGCGCGTTGTAGGCGCTGCGCGCGTCTCCGCTGGAGTAGGCGGCGATCTTTCGCAGCGCGTCTTCGTCGGCGTCAAGCTGCAGTTCCCCCAGACCTCGCTCCTCGTCGCTCAGAGCGCGATGCAGCAGCGAGACAATCTGCTCTTCCGTGAGCGATTGCAAAACATATACCCGGCATCGCGACAGCAACGCCGAGATAATCTCAAACGAGGGATTCTCGGTCGTGGCCCCGATCAACCGGATGCTGCCCTTCTCAACATAAGGCAGAAACGCGTCCTGCTGCGCTTTGTTAAAGCGATGCACCTCGTCGACGAACACGATCGTCCGCGTGCCATATTGCCTCGCCCGCTCGGCGTCGGCCATCACCTGCTTGATTTCCTTGATGCCGCTGAGCACGGCCGAGAATTCGATGAAGTCGGCGTGGGTCATGCGGGCAATGATTTTCGCCAGCGTTGTCTTTCCCACCCCAGGCGGTCCCCAGAAGATCAGCGAGCCGGTATCGTCACGCTCGATCTGCACCCGCAGCGGCTTCCCGGGACCGAGAATGTGCTCCTGCCCCACGAATTCGTCGAGGGTGCGCGGCCGCATGCGGTCGGCCAGCGGGCGCGATTTGTCGATTGGTTCGTCCGCCGGCGGCGTGTGTTGGAAGAGGTTCACGGCTGGGCTGCGTTTCTTTGCCGGAAGGCTTCGTACAGCATGATCGAGGCGGCGATGGCGGCATTCAGCGACTCCACCCGAGACGACTGCGGAATCATGACTACGCCATCGGCCTGAGCAAGAATCGCCTTGGGGATGCCCGCTCCTTCGTTGCCGACGATCAACGCGATGTCGCCGCGCAAATCCACCTCTGCGATCGGCGATCCCTTGTGGGACGAGGTCGCCAACACGCGCACGCCTCGGGTCTTGAGTTCGCCGATTTCCGCCGGCGATCCCACCTTCGCCAGCGGCAGGCGAAACAGCGACCCGGCAGATGCGCGCACGGCCTTCCAATTCCAGGGGCTGACGGTTCGCTCCGCCAGCAGCAGGCCGGTCGCGCCAAAGGCCTCCGCAGATCGCGCAATCGTTCCCAGGTTGCCCGGATCCTGCAGCCCAGCCGCGATCACCAGCAGCGACGGCCGAACCCGCATTACATCCTCGAGTTTCGTCTTGTGAATCTGTACCAGCGCCGCGACGCCCTGCGGCGTTTCGCTGGGCACGGCGCCCGCGAACACATCGTCTGGAACGACCAGCGTTTCGGTACGATGCGAGAGTTGCGGCAGCAGCTTGTGGGCCCGATCCGTTGCCGACGCGCTAAACAGCACCACCGGCACCCGAAGTCCCGACCGGATCGCCTCCTCCACCAGGTGCAAACCCTCGATGGCGACTTCCCCATTTTCATTGGGAGCAGCCTCGTGGAAAAGGCGGCGCAACTCCTTGACTCGCGCGTTCTGCCGGCTGCTCACCGGCCGCAGCCGCTCCATAATGGTCGAATTTGGCGTGGTCGTCACGATTCCACAACCGGGACCTATCCTACAACGGCCGGCTGCCGCGAGGCTGCAGGCCCCCCTGCCATGGTAAGCTGCTATCTTGCTGTCGCGCGGCGTGGCGTGATACGTTTCGCCTTGCATACCCCATACATTCAGAGGTTCGGTTGCGCCCGGAAATTGTAAAGATCAACAGCACCCAGCCGGAAGCGTCCCAGGTAGCGTACGTTGCCGAGAAGATCCGCGCCGGCGAGGTCCTCGCCATGCCGACGGACACCTTCTATGGCCTGGCGGCCGACCCCTTTAACCTGCACGCTGTCGACCGCATTTATGAGATCAAAACCCGCTCCCGGCACAAGCCGCTTTCGCTGCTCACCGAATCCGTGGACCAGGCCGCCGAACTGGCCTGGCCGGTTCCTGAAACCTTTTACCTGCTGGCCCGCCGTTTCTGGCCCGGACCTCTTACCATCATCGTGAGGGCCGACCCCAAGTTGCCGCTCAAAGTCACCGCCAACACCGGCAATGTCGCCTTGCGCGTGCCCGCGGCCGAGGTACCTCTGGCCATCATTCGCGCTGCCGGGCATCCCATCACTGCCACCTCCGCCAATCTGCACGGTGCCGCCGAGTGCACCAGTGCACAGGCGGTACGCGATCAGTTGGGCGACTGCCTCAAGCTGATCGTGGACGGCGGCCCGTCTCCCCGGGATGTTCCTTCTACCATCGTCGATCTCACCAGCGAGGATGGACACTGGCGCATACTGCGTCAAGGCGCAATCGCCTACGACGATATCGCTGAGTTGCTGGGGCAGGAGTAGTCGCCACGGGCTTCGCTTCGCTCAAATCTCATCCCTTCCGCCGGTTCCTGCTTGTCGCCGCCCTGGTCTGCGCCGCCTGCTTCGCTTATCTGATCGCCAGCATTATGGATCAGGCCCAGATCGATCAGGCACAGCGCGCCGATTGCATCGTAGTTTTTGGCGCAGCGGAGTATGTTGGCCACCCATCCCCCATTTACCGTGCCCGCCTCGACCACGCCTGGGAATTGTTCGAACATGGCATGGCGCCGCTCATCATCACCACCGGAGGCGCGGGTGGCGACCCCCGCTTCAGCGAGGGCCAGGTGGGCAGGGATTACCTGCTCAGCCGCGGCGTTCCCGAGGTTAACCTCATCGCCGAAACCCAGGCTGACGATACCGACGAATCGACCCGGCGCGTGGCCGTCATCATGCGCACCAACGACCTGCATACCGCCCTGCTGGTCAGCGATGCCTACCATCTCTACCGCGCCAAACGCATGATGGAACGCCTGGGGATTACCGCCTACGCCTCGCCGCGTCCCGAGTCGATCCCGAAAACGTCATGGGGACGCTTCACTGCCGCGGTGCGCGAAGCCTCCAGCTATGTGCTGTACCGGCTGCACGTCACCTGAGGGCCTGGCGGCTTCTGGCAGGCTGCGGCAAAAGTCATTTGCAGGCCGCCTTGCATCAGGGCACGACTTCAGCCGTGCCGGTAAGCCCTTAATTTTTGATGCTCCCCGCGGACTTGAAGTCCACGTGGGATCCGCTTTCCCCAACTTCTCCTGCAGCCTGCTGGAGTCCGGGTGAGAACTCGGCCGCGGGCTCCACTCATTCGCGGTTTTCGAATGAGCGGGCGTTTTCCTTTTTCACCTAACTCATCCGCAGTCTACTGGTTCTCGGAAACCGATGGGCAACGTGACCGCCGACGATCTGAGCAACGCTTACGCCTACGATGCCGAAGGACGGCCCGCCAAGATTGGCAGCAACGTGAATTTGTTCGACGCTTTCAACCGTGCCGTCGACATACAAACCGGGTCGAGCAGCTACACGCAAATTGTGTATGCTCCCGACGGCTACAAGTTCGCGCTGATGAACGGGACGACGGGGAAGAAGTTTATGGCTCCGCTGGCCGGAGGACTGCAGGCGGTGTACACCGCAGGCACGCCCGCGGCCGCAGCCTACTGGCGGCACAGCGACTGGCTGGGGTCGTCGCGTTTGGCCTCGACGGCTTCGCGCACGGTGTCCTATGACGGGGCCTATGCGCCGTACGGTCAAGCCTACGCGGAGGCAGGGACCGCCGATCGCTCCTTCACCGGACAGACGCAGGATGTCATTGCGGGAACGCAAGGCACGGTCTCCGCGCGAAACGTAAGGCATGTGAAGATGGCGCAACATTACCAGCGATCTACTTGGCCGAATTCTCTTTCCATTTCACGCTGAACAACGGTACGCCCGCCTTCTCCAGCTTGATCTGGTTCTTCCTGATCTGTACTTTCCCTGTCGTCTTGTGAGTCCAGGCGCAGGGTGGCGTCAACATTCGGCAACTGGTGGTGGGGGTGCAACACCGCCGACTGAGCGGTAGCATCGGCCGTCCCCGGTGGTTCAACTTGACGCATCCTCGCGCCGGCCTGGCTATCGAGAATGGCTGCGAGCACACCATCCGGCACCCGATGTTGCTTCAAACTGATCAGGGCGTCCGCCGTGGTGACGAAGTTCGTTCCTGAAACTTCGATGGCACGCACGATGACGCTCTCCGGGATACCGGCATTCACCATCTTCACGATATCGGAGTTCGTCAGCGGACGGTCCGATTGGTCTTGCGCAAGACAGGGAACCACAAAGGCCAGCACGATTGCTAATAGGCAGGTCGTTCGAGTTACACCAGCGCAACGCATGAGCGCGCCTCCGTCATTGATAGGGTCTCAGGCTACACATATCCTGCACACGTCTCCGCCTGCTCGAAACGCGGAGCCTCATCCATAGAACGATGCGCCACCCGCGGCTTGCAGCAATTATTTCGGGGACCAGCAATCACTGCTTGGTCCAGGTAACGCCGCCGTCCGCGGTGCTGTAGCTCGCGCCGGTGTCTGTGACGATCACGCCATGCTGCGAATCGTCAAAGCGAATCGAAACGATCGCCGCCGTTTCGGCACCGCTCGGGTTCGCGATGGACACCTTGTTCCAGTGCACGCCCCGGTCGCCGGAATGAAATAACCCGCCGTCATTTCCTCCCGCCCACACGTCGTTGCCGATCACGCTAACCACGCGAAAAGCGCTCGGCTGGTCGGCCAACACCCGTGACCAACCGTCGCGCGTGAGACGCTCGAGATGCCCCTGCAGCGTAACGTGCCAGCCAGGCTGAGCGGTTTGCGCCACGCCCGACAGGCTCCGGTTGACGGAAAGGCGCAACGAATCGGCCGCGCGATATTTCTGAACAGCTTCACCTGTAGTTGGCGCAAACCCGTTGGCTTTGGGAGCCTCCGGGACCGTGTTCGCGAGCGCGCCACCGATAGCGATGGCTACCGCCTCCGGCGCCGGTTTTGGCGGGGCGGACGTTGCATGCACGGCCTCTCTCTTCGCAGGAGCTGGCGCGGCATTCATCGCGACCGCATCGGCACCTACGGGCTGTGCCTTCTTAGCGGGCGGGGTCGTCGCAGGCGTAGTCCGCGGCCGCGCCTTCGCCATCGGCGATGGAGCAGTAGCTGCCGAGGAGGGCTGCGCCGGGGTTGCATCCTGCATCTGCTCCGGAGGGCGGCTCTCCCTCGCAACTTTCTTAGGAGCAATTTCCGACTCCGCCGGTGCTGCGACATAGCTCTGCCGCACAAGGTCCCCAGCGACGATCAACAAGATTGCAGCAACGGGAGCGGCCCAAATCCATCGCCACGTCCAGCGCCATCGTGGCTTCGCCGCCATGCTGTGCCGCCCTGTTGCGGCTCCCTCGGCTGCGTCGCTCGCCAGAAAAACGATCTCGCGGCACTCGCTGCATCGCGCCAGATGATCGGTTACCGATTGCTTCTTGCCCTCGGCCAGCTCCACGAAGGCAGCAAGCACATCCGCAGAAGGATGACCCGCAGGTGCCGCCTCTCGGGAGAGGGCATCGAGCATCGGCTTGGGAAGCTTTTGGTTCATCCCTGAGGTTCACCCTTCTTTTGATAGAACGCGGAATTCGACGGACTTTGCTGCAGAGTTTCACGCACCGCCACGTGCAGCTCCCGGACATCCACATCTTCCATGACCTCGTGGGCCTGGCGGGTGGTCATGCCGGCTTGCATCAAACGCTTACGGACACGCTTGCGTGTGCCGGTCGTAATGCGCTCGAGCTTGCGGCTGATGGTGGACTCGTGCACTCCCTGCAGCTTGGCGATTTCCGCTAAGGTCCGGTGGTCGAGGTAATAGGCCGCCAAAAGAAACCGTTCTTCCGCATCGAGGCCCTCCAGTTCCGCCGCAACCGCAGCTTCAACTCGGGGATCGACTACGGCGCGCTCGGGCTCCGGGGCCGCAAACTGGGCACCGTCCTCCACCGCGGCATCCAAGCTCATCTCACGGCGCAGGCTCCGATATTGATTGACATACGCCTGCGCGGTGACGACCCGCAGCCAGCCCTGCAACGAACCTCGTCCCTGGTAATACAACAGCTTCGAGGTACGCTGCTGGCCCTTGGAATCGACGCCATAGAGCTCTGCATAAAGCGAATCCGCCAGGCTGCGTGCTCCACTCTCCGTCCGCGCGATCTTGTATGCCGATTCATACAGCGTATTCCGGTAGCGGGTAAGAAACAGTTCCCAGGCGCGCTCGTTGCCTTGCGCGCAGGCGTGGGCAAGTACCAGCTCGTCCACGCACAGAGATGCGAGGAAACCCAACTCCGCACCCGCGTCGCCAAAAACGCCGACCTGTAAGACAACCTGCGCCAGAAGGGCCGCTAAAGCCGCCTGGTCCATGCCCAACTGCTGTGCCCCACTGGACGCGTAGTGCTGGGCGGCGAACTCCTGCGCTGCAGTGGACGGCAGCCCTTCGATCGGGCCCGAGGTGGAAGTAATGGCCATGCGTGCGAATCGTATCAATTCGTGCACAAGAAGAACACAGAGCAACGTTCTACCGCTAGGGACGCGCCAAACGGTCCGCTGTAAGCCGTGAATCGCAGCGAACAAGCGGTGCGCCCCCGCGGATATGAGTTCGCCATGATGAGCGGGCAAGCGGTGCAGAAAGTACTTCGCCCCACTGGGGCGGGTGGCCCGGGCAAGCGTTCTGACTAGGAAATGAACCCGAGGGTGCCCCGTCCAACCCGGTGTTGGTTGGCGGGGATTTTCCTCCACATCACAGACCCAGTGTGATGATCAGGTGTATCCTTCCCCGTGCCTTGGGGACTCAAGCGGTATCAGCAGACGCAACAACTGCACTTCATCACCTTCAGTTGTTACCGTCGGCAAAAGTATCTCGACAGCCCCCGAGCTAAGGGCTGTTCGAAACAGCCACGGAAGAAGCTCGGAAGCGCTACGGCATGCTGGTATTCGGCTACGTCGTCATGCCGAGCATGTGCACTTTCTGGTAAGCGAGCCGGAGCGGGAGTTGTTATCGACGGTTACTTTCGTGCTTTTTCGCTGCTGTTTTTCCTTGCTTCTCGATTCAGCAACTCTTAAATTCGCCCGGAGGAAACGTTGTAGTGTGCGCTCCGTGCGCCACCAGCTAAGTTCTTTGATATTAAGATTTTGCCTATATGTCACACGCACTCAAGATTTTGCGGACCATTTTCAAAATGGGGCCAATGTTTTCAAGATTTTGCGGGCAGGAGGGGGAGGGCGGTACCACCCCATGGGTACAGACCGGGGGGCGGACCGGGAGTATTCCTAACTTGGGCTGATTTTCCCACGCGGAACCATGCCTGAGGCGGCTTAAGGAGCAAAGATGACCTCTCCGGCTCAACTTCCATCCGGCCGAAGAAGGCTTTATCCGAGGCTTCCGCGACCAGGTTTCCTATGCCGGCGTGAGGTGGTGGCTGCTGCCAAGGTGATATCGTATTCCTGCTCAACCCCGGAGGACTTACCCGTGACCAGTCATCGCCTAAAGGAACCAGGCTCCATCCTGGCTGTCTGCGCCTGTCTGACTCTGCTCCTGCTGGCAGCAGCTTGTACCCAGACTCCGCCGGATACCCGCGCGGCCGATGAAAGCACGATTCGCGACTTGGACGCCCAATGGTCCAAGACAGCCGCCGCCAAAGACTTGGACGGCACCATTTCGTATTACAGCGACGACGCCACCGTGCTGCCTCCCAACGCGCCACTGGCCACGGGCACGCAGGCGATTCGCGCCGTGTGGGCCCCTATGGTAACTCCGGACACTTCCTTGTCCTGGCAGGCCAGCAAGGTCGAGGTCGCCCGTTCCGGCGATCTGGCCTATATTGTGGGCACCTATCAGTTGAGCGCCAAAGACGCGCAAGGCAACCCGGTGCCGGACCATGGCAAGTTCGTCGAGGTCTGGAAAAAGCAGGCGGACGGCAAATGGAAGGTGGTCGCCGACATTTTCAACTCCGACCTGCCGCTGCCGGCGCCTCCGGAAACCAAGAAATAACAGTCGCGCTCTACCTTGCCGGTCTGCTGCAAAACCCTCCTACGGGTTCTTGCCCTGGATGGACAGCAGATCGACCTCGAAAATAAGCGTGGAATTGGGGCCAATCTCCCCGCCCGGGCTGCGCTCGCCATAAGCCAGTTCGGCGGGGACGAACAGCTCCCACTTCGAACCCACCGGCATGAGCTGCAGGGCTTCGGTCCATCCCTTGATGACCTTGTCCACGGGGAAACTGGCGGGCTCACCGCGCTTGAAGGAGCTGTCGAATTCGGTGCCGTTCAGCAGTGTCCCCCGGTAGTTGCAAACTACGGTATCTGTGGCCGCAGGCTTCGGTCCGGTACCCTCTTTCAGGACCTTGTATTGCAGGCCGCTGGGCAGCGTCACTACACCCTCTTTGGTTTTGTTGGCGGCGAGGAATTGTTGCCCGGCCTGCTTGTTGGTTTCGCTGATCCGCTGCGCTTCCGCTTCTGTCTTCTTGGCCATTTCGGTGCGGAATTCTGTCAACACAGTCTTGGCTTCCTCCTCGCTCAGCAGCGGCTTGCTGCCGGCGATGCCATCTTTCAGGCCTTGTGCCAGGATGTTCGGGTCGATGTCGAGGGCATCCTTCTTCATGCTCTGCCCGATGCTCATGCCGATGGCGTAGCTCACCTTGTCTTTCTGGGTGGCCAAGGTCAGCGGCTGGGTACTCTTTGCCGCGGTTGTCGCATGCGGCTTTGCGGTTGTGGCGGTTTTGGCAGTTGAGGCCGACTTCGGGGCCGGTTTAGGGGTCGATGCTGCAGTCTGCTGGGCCACGGTACTCCCCAGCAAAACGATGCTGACGGTCAGCATTCCTGCCGCCGTTACGAGTAGTTTTTGCATATGCTTGATTCTCGCATTGATTTGGACAAGTCTGCAAAATGACGTTTGCTTTTCTCCCCCAACCGGCGCCGCGCCTCGCCATCTGCTAAAAGATGGCGGTCCCGAAGACTACAGCGCCGCCGACATCGCCTACGCGTTGACCTCGATTCTGGGCAAGCCAGTGAAGGTTCTGGAACTGCCGCTCTTCGCTGCCGTGCCAACCTTGATGCAGGCAGGGTTCACTCCGCAAATGGCGGGACTCTTCGCCGAGATGTACGCTGGCGGCGGTAAGAGATTGCTCGAGCCCGATCGCACAGGCGAGATCCGCCGCGGCACCATTCTGGCCAAAGAAGCGCTCGGCTGCCATGGTCAACGCCGTTTTGGCTGCAGCGTAATCCGCGCGAAACCAGTTAGAATCAGATTGTGCACAAGTATTTCGACAACCCGGCCCAGCGCACGGCTCCGGCGCGGGAGTTGCGCAGCGCGCTGCCATGACTGAAGGGAGTCGGGCCTGCGTCTTAACCGAATGGACGAGACTGGCGTAAGCGTATATCACGGTCGGGCATTGCAGTTGGCGAATGCAATGAAGCTTTGCCGGGACGATTTACGGGCGTATGCATCGGCGGCCGCACTATTGGCAGTACATAGCGCGATCTCGTACAACGACGCGGTTCTGCTCATGCTTGAAGGTCGACGGGCCCGAACGAAAGATCACGGAGTGGCCATCGAAGCCGTAAAAAGGGCTTGCGCGAAGGCGAGGATCAAGCAGGAAGGCATTCAGCATTTGACAAGATTGCTCAGCGCAAAAAACGATGTATCGTATGGCGAGAAGCGAGTGGATGACCAGAGGGTTGAGGCCTTGTGTGCGGCGGCAGAGCGGTTCCAAACTTGGGCAGAACGCCTTCTGGGGAAAATAGTGTGAGAGTCTTATGGCGATGACAGTGAAGAGCGAGGCCTTACCTTTGACGTCGCGACAGCAAGAGGGGCGAGCCGTGAACGCTGTGGCTGAGATGCTGCGCAAGAGGCTCTCGGTTCCCAACATCTACCTTGAGCCTCATTTTTCCTACCTGCCTGCCGACGTATTGGCGGTAGATCGTGCCGGAGCGGGCGACTTGCACGCAGTAGAAGTCAAGCTGGAGAGTGATTTCAGAATACAGGCGCATAGAAAGCCTGCGGAACTGAGGGCGTCGAACGAACTCAACCAGACCTGGTGGGCGCATTTCAGAAAAAGGGTGCAGTCAATTCGAACCCAATTGATGTCTTTGCCGGCGCATTACAGATATCTGGCTATCGAGAAGAATTCCTCGGACTCGATAATGGGAGAGTTAGGAGACTTGTACTCTCCCGATGGGATCGGGAGGATTGGAATCATTACGATACTCGACCGAGGTGACGATCCCCCCATTGCAGAACTCTGGATCGCCCCGGAACGTTTTCGCGTCGATGCCGCTAAACTTAGCAAGATCGAGAAGGACCTAATCAACAACAAGAAGATTCGTCCGGATATAGAAGTGCGAATCTGAATCCGCTAGTTGAGGTCATGCACAAGCATTTCGACAACCCGGCCCAGCGCACGGCGCCCGAGGACGCTCGCGTTCCCGCGTCCGTCTCGCTGGGTGGAGTCGAAATCCGGCCCGCCACCGTTCTGGCTCCCATGGCGGGCATTACCGACACGGTCTTCCGCCGCTTTATCCGCAACTTGGGTGGCTGCGGCCTGATGATGACCGAGTTCACCTCGGCCGACGGCATCACCCGCCACAAGGACAAGAAGGCCAAGCAGTATCTGACCTTCTACGGCAACGAGCATCCCATTTCCGCGCAGCTCTTCGGTAGCGACCCGCACACGCTGGCCGAGGCCGCGCGCGTGGTCGAAGGGCTCGGCTTTGACCTGGTCGACCTCAACCTCGGTTGCCCGGCGAAGAAAGTTGTGAAGTGCAATGGCGGTTCCGGCCTGCTGCGCGACCTGCCGCTCATCAAGACCATCTTCGAATCCGTCCGCGCTGCCGTGAAGGTGCCCTTCACCGTGAAGTTCCGTGCGGGTTGGAACGACCAGGAAGTCGTCCACGTGCAACTGGCGAAGCTGGCCCAGGAGTGCGGGCTCGCCGCTGTCGCCCTGCACGCCCGCACCCGCGAGCAGGGCTACAGCGGGCAGGCGCGCTGGGAGTGGATTGCCGCCCTCAAGGACGCAGTCACGATTCCGGTCATCGGCAACGGTGACGTCCGCTCGCCCGAGGACGCCGCCGCCATGGTCGCGCAGACCGGCTGCGACGCCGTCATGATCGGCCGCTCCGCCGCCTCCAATCCCTGGATCTTCCGCCAGATCGAGCAGTTCACGCTCACCGGCCGCTACGACCTTCCCACCGACGCCGATCGCTACGAGATGATCCGCACCTACTTCGGCATGCTGATCGAGGAACGCGTTGGCGGCGCGGAAGGCAAGATGAAGCAGTTCGCTTCGTGGTTCACCCACGGCGTTCCGCACGGCGCGCATGTTGCGCAAGTCGGTCTACGAGTCCAGGACCGCGAGCGAGATCCTCGACGCCGTCGATCGCTTCTTCGAGGGATTGCTGGCCGGGAAGCTGGCGCAGGTGCCAATCGCGCCGCCCGACGCGTTGCCGTCGTCCCTCGAACTAACGCCGGCGGTTCCGCAGTTCCTTTAGGTTGGAGTGAGGCCTCTACTCCGCGGGACTGCCACCTGATGCCTTGGTCCCAGCTGATATCCAGCGGCTGGCAGCTGATAGCTCTTCCCTCCGGAACTTCCGCCCGGCCCCGGACGTACCATGGCTCACAGCGGAGGTTCGATCGGTGCGAACTCGATGGAAAGAAGTGGGCCTGGGGCTGCTGACGTTGTTGGCCATCGTGCTGGCGATTGCTGCCTGTCAGTCGTTCTTCCACAAGGTACTTCCCGCCAGCGTCGGCCCGCTGGCCCTCGCCGCAATCGTGCTCCTGGTCTACCTCGCCGGGGGCCGCTGGATTGAGCGGCGCCGCATCAGCGAACTCGATCCCAGGCGAGCCCTGCCGGAACTCGTCGCCGGACTCGCCACCGGGTTTGCCCTTTTCGCCGGGGTGATGGCGATCCTGTGGGCGATGGGCGTCTACCATCCCACGGGCTGGGGCGGTGTCCAAGCCCTTGCCGCCGGTTTGGCGCTGGCCGTGATGGCTGGCTTTCTGGAGGAGATTCTCTTCCGCGGCCTTCTCTTCCGCCTGAGCGCGAAGATCGTTGGTACCTGGGGCGCGTTGCTGTTGACCTCCGCGCTCTTCGGTGCGGCGCACCTCGCCAATCGCGGAGCCACCGTGAGCAGCTCGCTGGCCATCATGCTGGAAGCCGGCATTCTGCTGGGCGCGGCCTACGCCGTGACGCAGCGTTTGTGGCTGCCCATCGGCCTGCATATCGGATGGAACTTCACCGAAGGCTCCCTGTTCGGCATGTCGGTCTCGGGAAACGCCACCGACACAGGCCTGCTGCGCGGCTCGCTCAGCGGCCCGCGAATCCTCACCGGCGGAGCCTTTGGGCCTGAGGCTTCCATCGTTGCGGTGATCGTCTGCCTGGTAGTCGCAGTCTACCTGCTCTACCGCACAATCACACTGGGTCGCATCGAGCCGCCGGCGTGGAAGCAGCCATCGATTCCGGCGGCAGTGATGGTCGAGAGCGTCTGAAAATCAGTGCACGATGGGTCGACATTTCGTGCCCAGGCTTCCAAACCTGCGCTAGCAGACTTCTCTGGAAAAGCTGTTTCCGCGGTCCAAAACGCAAACTCTTCCGGAAGCTCTTGGCAACCTGCGGCTCTTGGGGGAATGAAACGCGCGGCCACCGGGCCGTGGATATTACGGTGGGGGCAAACTATTGCGGGTTTCTCTCGCCGGGGTCATGGATCATTGAGGCCGAGAAAGGCCGTGTGCTAGCATTTTGAGTTTGTTCTGCTTCGCCATGCGCAGGCCAGGCATGGTGCCCCCGCCATTTTGCCTCACCGGCAACCCGGGGTTGTTCCAGCACGGGCATCGTGCGTGCTCCCGGGAAACAGCGCCTCTGAGACTTTGCGGAGTGGCCGACCTGCGAAGATTGCCAACACGGCACGACGTTAGACGCGTTTGGGCGAAGCATGTTGACGGAAAGGTTCATACAACTCAAGGAGTCCTAGGTGAAGACTTACGAAGGCGGAAACATCCGCAACGTCGCCCTGATCGGGCACTCCCATTCCGGCAAGACCTCCCTCGCTTCCGCCATGCTGTTCACGGCGGGAGGCACGCAACGGCTTGGCCGCGTCGATGAAGGCAACACCACAACCGACTACGACGAGGAAGAGGTTTCCCGGGGCATGTCGATCGCTGCTGCCACGGCGGTGGTGGAGTGGGGTAAGGCGAAAATCAACCTGCTTGATACCCCCGGCTTCAACATGTTTATTCACGAAGCCGAAATGGTCCTGCCCGCGCGTGGAGTCGGCGCTGGTCGTGGTAGACGCGGTCAGCGGAGTGGAAGTCGTCACCGAACGCATCTGGCACTATGCCGACAAGTTCGCCCTTCCCCGCGCCATCGTCTGCACCCGCATGGACCGCGACCGTGCCGACTTTACCCGCGTGATGGAGTCCCTGACCAGCGCCTTCGGACGAACGGTCATTCCCGTGCAGTTGCCGGTTGGCTCGGAGAAGAGCTTCACCGGAGTCGTGGACTTGATCAAAATGCAGGCCTACACCTATGAGATGGGGGGTAACGGCAAAGCCAAAATTGGGCCGATTCCGGCGGACCTGGCGGCCGAGGCCCAGACCGCCCACGAGCGCCTGATCGAGGCCGTGGCCGAGGGCGATGACGCCCTGATGGAGGAGTTCTTCGAGAAGGGCACGATCGACTCGGAGCACATCATCACCGGATTGCATAACGCCATTCGCGAAGACAAGATCTTCCCCGTATTGTTTGCTTCGGGCTTGGGCAACATGGGCACCGATGAAGTGCTCGACTTTGTGGTGGATTACATGCCCACCGCCGTGGAGCGCGGCACCGTGGCGGCAGCCGCGACCGCCAACAACGGCGAGCCCGCAGTTCGCAAAGTCAGCGACTCGGAGCCTCTTTCGCTGTTCGTGTTCAAGACCATCAGCGACCCCTTCTCGGGGCGCATTTCGTTTTTCAAGGTGTACTCGGGTGTACTGAAGAACGACGCGACCCTGCAGAACTTCGCCCGCAGCAGCAGCGAGAAGTTTGCTCACCTCTCGGCCATGCAAGGCAAGACCGCGGTCCCGGTGAACGAGTTGCACGCGGGAGACATCGGGGCTGTCGCCAAGCTGAAAGATACGCTCACCGGTGACACGCTGGGCGACAAGGCTGCACCAATCCAGTATCCGCAGGTGACGTTCGCGGAGCCCGCCATTACGTTTGCCATCGAACCGAAGACGCGCGCCGACGAAGACAAGCTGAGCAACGGAATCCACAAGTTGATGGAAGAAGATGCCATGTTGCGCTTCTTCCGCGATCCCCAGACCAAGGAGTTCCTGATCGCGGGCACGGGTCAGCAACACATCGAAGTCATCGTCTCCAAATTGAAGAACCGCTATCACACGGAAGTGAACCTGAAAGCGCCCAAGGTGCCGTACCGCGAGACCATTCGGGGAAGAGCCGATGTGCAGGGCCGCCACAAGAAACAGAGCGGCGGTCACGGCCAATACGGCGATTGCAAGATCAGGATGGAGCCGTTGCCGCGCGGCGGAAACTTCGAGTTCGTCAACGAAATCTTCGGCGGTGCGATTCCCAAGAACTACATTCCGGCGGTGGAGAAGGGCATCGTGGAAGCGGCACAGCGTGGATATCTGGCGGGTTTTCCGGTTGTGGACTTCCGGGTGGTGCTCTATGACGGCTCGTATCATGACGTCGATTCGAACGAATTGTCATTCAAGACGGCGGGCCGATCGCTTTCAAGAAGGCCATGGAGCAGGCCAAGCCGACGCTGCTGGAGCCGGTCATGAACGTCGAAATCACGATCCCAGACGAATTTGCCGGCGCCATCATGGGCGACCTGAACAGCCGTCGTGGACGTATCCAGGGCATGGATAACAAAGGTGGCAAGACCATCGTGAAGGCGGAGGTCCCGATGGCCGAAATGCTCGCCTACGGGAACGGACCTGACGTCGATGACCCAGGGCCGGGGCAGCTTCTCCATGGAAATGGACCATTACGACGTCGTACCGCAGGCGGCGCAGGAGAAGATCATCGCGGCCGCCAAGGCGGCGGGCGGTGCCGAGGTGGAGGAAGAAGAGTAGTCCTACACGCGAAACCGCGAAACAACAAGCCCGGT
>CAWCTB010000046.1:0-181107 GCA_963798275.1 uncultured Acidobacteriaceae bacterium | reverse complement strand
GCGAGGCATCGGCCGGGCCATAGCGGTCGAACTGGCTCGCCGCGGCGCAAAGGTAGCGCTTAACTTCCGATCGGATGCAGCACAGGCGGAGATTGCGGCGGCGGAAATCCAAGAGCTCGGCGCCGAGTGCATCCTGGTCCAAGGCGACGTTGCCAAATAGGGGAGGCCGGCCGTATCGTAAAGGAGGTACTCGATAAATGGCAGCGGCTGGATATCCTGGTCAACAACGCCGGTATCACGCGCGACCGAAGCATGCGCAAGATGACCGACGACGATTGGGCGGCGGTCATCAACGTGAATCTCAACGGTACCTTCTACTGCACGAGCGCGGCGGTTCCGGCCATGATCAACCAGAGGTTTGGGCGGATCATCAACATCAGCTCGGTGGTCGGACAGATGGGCGCATTTGGCCAGGCGAATTACTCCGCTAGCAAAGGCGGCATCATCGCCTTCACCAAGACTCTCGCTCTGGAAATGGCGAAGTTCAATATCACCGCCAACGCCATTGCCCCCGGATTCACTTCCACGGAAATGGTGGAGGCCATCCCGGAGGAGATCGCTGCTCAGATTAAGGCCAAGATTCCTTTGGGACGTTTCGCGACCCCGGAGGAAATCGCCAAAGCGGCCGCGTTCCTGGCCGCCGAAGGAGACTACATCACTGGGCAGGAATTGAACGTCAACGGCGGATACCACATGTAGGGTCTACCCGACCGGATTCGAATTGCTTGACATTCCTGTAACGGATAACGGCAGCGGCTGATCACTCCAGTCGCTGCCGTTGACTTTGAAGTACTACCCGCTCGCAAGCTTTTATTTGGATCGAGGGGCGAGCCAGCCGTTGATGTGCGGCCAGGTGTGTTTAGCGGCACCGCTGCCCGCCATAATGCCGATGTGCCCACCCGAAATCCTGAATAGTTCCTTGTCGACGCTACTGACCTTGGTATTGATGGACTCCAGATGGCAGCCCGGGGTGATCCCCCTCAGCGATTACCGTCAGCAGGTTTGCGTTGATGCGGCTGACATCGACGCGCTCGCCGCGAATCAGCAGTTCGCCGCGCATCAGACGCTCGTTCCGGTACAGATCGACTATGAGCTGGCGGAAGACGCCGCCAGCCAGGGGAACGTTGTCCGTCACCCACGTATTCATGGCGTGCCACGCGTCGACGACCCGGGGATCATCCAGGTTGTCCCACAGTTTGACGTAGTTGCCGATGTACTTGCAACCGGCTTCAAGGCCTTGGCGCTGGTAATCGATGATCATCTCTCCGGGCATGTTGCCGAAAGTGGCCAGCACCTTTTCCACGTCGAAATAACGCTCGTCCGTCCAGCGCGCGAACGTCAATTCCTGCTTCTTGGAAAAGTCCAGCGGAGCCGTCAACAAAATCAAGTTCCGCAAGCCTTCGTCGCCCCGCAAGGCCGCGTAAATCGTCGTCAGGATTGCTCCGATGCACCAACCCAGCAGGCTGAACTCCTCCCTTCCGGAAGCGGCCTTCATCTTGCGAATCGCCCGCGGCATGTAGTCCAGGGTGTAGTCGTCAAACTTCAAGTTCTTGTCTTCCGGACCGGGCGCGCCCCAATCGAGCAAATACAGATCGTAACCCTGGCTGACCATGTACTCGACAAAGCTGTGGCCAGGCCGCAGGTCCAGAATATAAGGCCGGTTCATCAGCGCAAAAACCAGCAACAGGGGCACCTGGTGGCGTTTTTCTTTAGGAACAACGGGAATGTAGCGATAGAGCCTTGCCTTGTTGAGCGTCCAGATCAATTCCTTGGGCGTCTGGGCGATAGCAGCTCGGGTTGTCATGACTTTGGTGAGGCGCTTCAGCTGGTTGGTTGCCTCGGTAAACGGATCGGCGATAACCCGAGCTTCTGCCATCACTTCTTCTTCCCTCTCTTCGCCGGCTTCTTGGCGACTGCTTTCCTGGCCGCTCGTGGCGCTCTTCTGGGCTCTGGGCGCGACGCAGGCGCAACCGGCGAGATCAGGTTTCGGATGACATCGAGCTTGGCATCCAGGTCGTCCAGCCGCATCTTGATGTTGGTCATGCGCTCGGCAATCGAAACCACGTCCGCCCGGGACGGCATGGCCAGCTGTTCCAGCGTCTTGAGCATCGCTTTTTCTACGGCTTCGCGGAAGGGAGTGGAAACTGTGAGATAGGTATCGAGCATGGTCCCGGTCGCTTGAGCATAAGCCTCAGTGTTGACCATATCCACCATGGTCTTGGCCCAGGCGTCCAAATAGACATCGCGCACGCCACGCCAGGGCTCCATGGGATCGAACCGTTTGGCATCCTTTGCTTCATCGCCCATTACCGGCTCCTTTTCAACAAGACAATACACCCTGAGACAGTCACGAGGATACCCCTGGCAATTCCCTCTTACACCAGAGCGCAATCCTTCGCGACTGCCTCGCCCGAGTTCGACACTGGCTTACCCTTTGGCTGCTGCCGCAAACGACTGAGTCGTAGCGTCCAGAAACGACTTCTGCGCTTCGATCAGGGCGTCCGCTCCGCGCTGGAATGTGTCCACAACCAGCGTGGCTGGTGCACCAACGGGGCGAGCTGTTTCTTGGCGGTCTCACAGACCACTTTGTTCTGCGCCGCCGCAAAATCCAGCACCTTCTTCTGCGCTTCCACCGACCGCTGTACCGATGTCTTGAAGATGGCTGTGGCTTCCCCGGCAATCTTGCAAATAGGCCTCGGCCGCTGCCTCTTGCCCAATCTTTACGACGGCATGGCTCTGCTCAACGGCCAGATCGATGGCGCTCTTGTTGGTTTCGACATAGGTTTGGACGGCCTGTCCGGCGATGTCGAAAATCATCGTCGGGGGGGCGACAGGAAGAAGCTAAAAGCCTTCTTCCAGGCGCCAACCCATTCGTTGGTCTGCTCGGCGGCCAGGTCCAGCGCGTTCTTTTGCAGCCTCGGCCATCCGTTCCACACCGTTCAGGTAGAGGGGAGTGAAAGCGTCCACGACAATTCAGTTACCCAGCGGCGGCGCCATTGGCTGGCGAAGCCTTCTTGCTTGACTTAGAGGTATTCGGCATGGATCTGCTCCTTCTTGATAGCGTATTGTTACGTTGCTTGCTGCGTTTTGTGCTGCAGTGCAACATAAGCTATTATGGCTCTTCCCGGCGTGCTTGTAAAGGCCAAAATGAAAAGTAAACCGCCCCCAGCCTCTGATCATCAAGAAGATACGAAGAACCGGAGGCTTTACAACACGTTGGACCAGCCAGTACATCAACCAGGACCAGGTGGCTCAACTGGTGCGGGATGGCCACGACGTGCAGGTGGTCGATGCCGCGAGCGGCGAAGACATCACCCGGCTGATCCTGGCGCAGATCGTGCTGGAGGACGCCAAGACGCCCGGTTCGGTGTTTCCGCTCACGTATTGCGACAGGATGATCGTTGAGAGCGTCGGCGCAAAAGCGACCTCAGGAAAACGCGTTGCGTTACACTGAAATTCATGATGGAGATCTACCAGAACGCCTATCGGGCCATGCCTCCGCCGGTGAACCCTTTCGAGATGATGGCCGGCCGCATGGCGCCGCCTTCCGAGGGAGAGGCTCCGTCATCCAGGCTCCGCAGCCGCGCCGGTGGTTATGCAGCCCAAGGCACGCGCCCGCGCGGGAAACAATTCGCGGCGTGCGGCGGGGGGCGAGGTGGGCGAACTGACGAAAGACGCATCGAAGAACTGGGAAGCGGCGCTCTCCCGGAGCGAGCCGGCCAAGAAGGCCCGAAAAATCAAACCTCGCCGCAGCTTTGACGCACCGCGGCAAAGGGACTACGCTCTTAGGCGGCGCCCGCCCCATTGCAGTTCCCATCAACATGAATCCCTTCCGACAACTGCGCTTGACCGGAAACACTCCAACCAAACAGGTGGCAAGGATGCCTCTCTCTGAGAAAAGACTCTGCCGTCGAAAGCCCTCTTCAGCCGATCGAAGCCACACCCACTCCCAATTTAACGCAGTCACTCGACGGCCCAATCGATGATCCGACCACCTTTCACGAAGTCGCCGCAAGGCCAGGGAGGCCGGCTCGCGGGGGGAAGGTCGTCATTAGGATCACCGGAGCGGGCGCGGGGATTGGCCGGGCCACAGCGATGCGATTCGCGGAAGATGGCGCGCAGCATTGCGGCCTGGGATGTCTCCAATCAGGCGGCAGCCCAACTTGAGTCCGCGATCCAATGGGCCGGCGGGGAGGGGCATTTTCAGGCGGTGGGACGTAAACCAGTGCGAGCGCGGTGGAGGCCGCCGCTGCCGCGGTGGCGGGCAGCGCCGGCCGAATCGACATCCTCATCAACAATGCCGGCATCGTTCGTGACGCTCAGTTGGTGAAGTGGAACGGTAACGGCCCGCTGTCGACGATGACGGACGATATGTGGGGATTCCGTCATCGGCGTCAATCTGAAGGGTGTGGATTCCTTTGTACTCGCGCCGTCGTTCCGCACATGATCAGGGCCGGCGGCGGAGTGATTCTGGTGCGCCGCCTCGGTCGTCGGACTGCTGGGGAAACTTCGGACAGACCCAATTACGTCGCCTCCAAGGCGGGAGTCATTGGAGGAGACTCGCACCTGGGCGCGCGAGCTGGGCAAATAACAAGATTCGTGTGAACGCAGTCGCTCCCGGGTTCATTGCTACTGCCATGGTGAAGGCAATGCCCGAAAAGGTGCTCGAGTCCATGGTGGCGCACACCCCGATTGGGCGCATGGGGAACGCCCACGAAGACGTAGCCAACGCCTATGCCTGGCTTGCCTCCGACCAGGCGAGCTTTATTCACGGAACGGTAATTTCTGTGGACGGCGGCGCGGCGATCGGAACGTAGCGCCGCAAAGAACCCCAACTTGCCGGAGCCGGCGGGGACGCGCCGGTTCGCTCGGCGTTCCGCCCTCGTGACGATGGACGCGGGGCGAATTTCAGAAGAGGTAGACGCTGTTGAATCCGGGTGACCGACGCGTGCTGCCACCCGAGGTGTCTTATGGGAGGTAATAGCGGAAGGAGCTGAAGACCATGTTGTTGATCGCTTCCGGCTGCCCGCCAAGGCCCGACGAGGCATCACGCGTGAGATAGGAGTACTGGCCGCCCAACTGAAGCCTGCCCTTGGGTCCGTTGTAAAACCTGTAAAAGAACGCTGCGGTACCCTCGAAAACTGCGCGGGTATTACCGGAGCAGTTGGCCAGGCTGCCTGGCCCGTAGCCGTTGGCTGAAGTGGGCAGTGTCTCGCTGCCGCATCCTGTATTTACGAACAACGGCGTATCCATATCCGACGGGCTTTCCTTTAAAGAGGAAACGCCCCGGTGCGTGCATTCCGCCGCCGCCGTAAAGGTTCAAGTCCCACTTCGGCGCGTGATATTCGAGAGAAAGCAGGCCCTGATACGAGCGGACGAGGTGTTCATAACCATCTCCATAAACCGTCGCGTCGGGGAGCTGGGCAGCGCCATAGCGGCCTATTCCATTGCCCCCCAGGTAAATGAAGCCCGATTTCGAGGTGCTTCTGGGCCACGCGCCAGCGGGCGTTGGCGCCGAAGCCACCACCTGCCGTGTTGTCGTTGAACGCACCGGCAGCGGACGATGTGGTTGCGAGTGGCATCGGGATAGATGCGGGTGCGAAAGATACTGGCCATGCCGAAGATCTCGTAGTGCCCGAAGCCTGGTTGTAATGCCAACTTGGCAACGAAGTCAGGCGAGTAGTTCGCCGAGTAATTGGCAAGGGAGAGTTATAACCGCCACTGCTGCCGTTACCGGGACCGCCGATCAGGAAGTTCGCCGGGCTCCCCGAGACGGTCAGTAGGGTCTGCGCGTTCTCCACCGACATGCCAAACCAGGCTTTGTCATTCAAGTCGTAGTCCCGACGCGCGAACTCCGGTACTCGCCGCAAATAACCCTGAAGCCCGCGTTGTACTGTGTGTTGATCACTTGCGGACTGCGCCAGGTGAAGGCGTCGAGGCCGGATTTCATCTCGGTCGCCAAGCTCCACATCTGGCCCCCGGCAACTGTCCAACCATTGTGGAAAGCAGCCTGGCTCCAGAGCTGTCTCTGCCGGAGCACGTAACTGTTGCTTTGATCGTTGGTGGAGGCAACGCCGACGCCCAGGAAGTCAGCTTCATCGTAGCCGGTCAGAACAGTCTCGCCCCAATTACCCTTCGCGAGCAGCGACAAGCGCGACGCGCGCCCAGAACCGTAGAAATCGGAGCTGCGCGCCTGACCAGCGGCCGAGAACGGGATAGCGTTAAGCTGAGTGCCAATATCACTGTACATTGCGTGCGAGCGCCAAACCGTGTCCGCCGCCAGGAAGCCGCTGGGCGTGAGAGTGATGCCTTTGAAGTGAATGGCCGCCGGGCTCTCCAGATCGCCGACTCGCTTCTCGGTTGCGGTCAGTGACTCCACGGTGCCGGCATTGGCGGCTTTCAAGTCGGTGACGTCATGCTCCAGGGTGTTGAAGTCGCCGGCGGTGATTTCGCCTTCCTTCTCGCCGCGCAAGGCCAATTGCGCGGTCCGCTGCGCCTGGCTTGCCGCCGAGCTGGCCTGGCTAATCTGCTGCTGCAACTGCTGAATCTGCCGCTGCTGGGCGGTAATCGCGTTTTGCTGCGCGGCAACCGCGTCTTTCAGTTCCTGGATTTCGCTTGAACGGGATCGGGCCGCACTCGCCCGAGGGTTGGGTTTGTGCTTGGAGGGGGTGTAGTCGGTTTGCCCGAAAACGCTGGTCGCAAGAAGTGTGAACAGCAGCAGAGCAGATAACTGTCTCATGGTCTCTCCTGAACAAATCGTGGGGGTGATAAACCGCTGAAACGCGGGACCGGGACAAAGCCTGAGGCGACCTCTGACCGCAGGAACAGCAGGCCCCACGTAAGGTTCCGATGGTGGACGGATGGTGAATTGGCGAGGAAGCTGGGATTGAGGGAAGGCTTGGGTATCCGTTGGATTTTCATCCACATCTTCGAGGAGGTGGCGGTATGGGGTGCACGTCTGAGGCCTTGCTTGTAAACCTCCGTCTTGGCATGAAAGGCAAACAGGAACACCAGGACGCATGCCGCAATCAGGGGCCAACGCCGCTCTAGCGCGAGTTCTGCCGCTTGCCGCATGAAGGACAATTCCCGACTGTTTACAACGACTCGTGCGCGGACGTGACGGTCCGCTCTACCCCAATTGCAAGATCTCACCGGCCCCACGCTAGAACAGCAGGTGGACACAAGCCAGCATGATGCCGGCGGTGATGGTTTGCACTCCGAGGGCCAAGGCGAGCGGCCTCACGCCGCGGGTGCGCAGGCGGCTAAGACTGGTTCGCAAGCCGACGCCGGCAAAGCCCAGCAGAAACGCCCAGCGATAAAGGTGGTTCAGATTTTCAACCGCAGGCTGCGACCAGAAATGGAAGGTAGCCAGCGCCGAGAACACGATCAGGCCGAGGGCAAACTTTGGGAAGTGTTTCACCAACCCCCGGGCCGTGGAGACAGTAGTTCCGGCCACCTTCTCGCGAACCATTCCATGCACGAAGTACAGCAGGGAGGCGTCGAGGAAAAGGGTCCGGCACAGCTTGGCGATGGTGGCATAGTGACCGGCTGCTTCGGAATAGGTGAAACCCGTGGCTACGGATTCTGCAGTATTGTTGACGGCGAGCCCAGCCCATAGGCCAAAGTGCAGCGGGCTGAGATGCAGAAGGTGCCCAAGGAATGGCATCACAGTCAGGCTGAGCAGTCCAAAGCAAAGAATGACGGAGACGGCGTAGCTGGTATCCTCTTCGTCGCTCTGCAGGGTGCTGGAGAGAGCGATGATGGCCGAGACCCCGCAGATGGCCATGCCTACCGCCAGCAACTTGCGGAGAGAGCCGTCGATTTTGAAGATCCGGGTAAGCCAGAGGGTGATGCTGATGGTGGCAACGATCTCGACTCCGGCTAAGACAACACCCCTGACACCCACTTCAGAAAAGCTATGCAGGCCCATCTGCGAGCCGAGCAGGACGATGCCTACCTTCCAGAACACTTCGTAGGTGCGGGTACCAACCTCAAACCATGGATGCAGGCCGACTGTATTGCGGATCAGGATGCCGAGGACGATGGCGTAGACCAGGCAGTAGGAGTCGAGGCCCCCGCGGCCAATCACCCGGGCCAGGGCTGCGATTGCGGCCAGCAGCGCCAGTCCAGGGACGAATTTCAGCACATACCGCGCCCATGCCTGCGAATAGGCACCCAGGGTCGCGAGCGGACTCGAGCTGAACGCCTTACCAAGGGACGCGGAAGTGGACATAACGGAACACCACACCAAGCAATAAGGCTATGCCCAGCGAGAGCCAGTCGACGCCGGGACGCAGCCAGATCACGAATTCGGGTTTCTCAACGGTCTCGTCGGACTTAGGTTTCGTCACAGATCACACTTGGGCAAGAACTCCTGTGTCGTTCAATCATTCCGCTTTTTTCGAGAAGGTATGAATGCCGCACTCCAACTTGTTCCCGCCCCAGCGGCCAGAACGCGGGTCAGCGCCTTCTGCCGGAACACTGGTGCACGGCTCGCAACCGATGCTGCGATAACCCTCGTCGTACAACGGCAGATACTCAATGCCGTGCTCGACGATGTAACTCCACACCTGCTTCCAATCCCACGCCGCGAGTGGGCTTATCTTCAACATGCTTTTGCCGCTGGGCAGGCGGTGGTCTTCAACTATCTTCAAGTTCTTTCTCGTAGGAGATTGTTCCCGGCGCAACCCGGTAAACCAGAGATCGAACGGCTCCAGTGCTTTCATCAGGGGTTCGACCTTGCGCCGCTGACAGCAACTGGTCGGATCCGAGCGATACAGGATTCCCAACTCCGACTCCTGCTCGGTGACCGACTGAACCGGCATCACGTTGACGAGATTCAAATGCCACAATTCAGCCATGCGATCGCGGTAAGAATAGGTCTGGGCAAAGTGATAGCCGGTCTCCAGAAAGAGGACGGGCACATCGGGCAGGCGTTTGCGAAGCAGATCGAGCACGACCATGTCCTCTGCCTGAAAGCTGCAGGTGATGCACACCATTCCGCGATTTTCATCGAGGAGGCGATCCATCACATCTCCGGCATCCATGGTCTCGTACTGCTCCGCTGTTAGCTGCTGGCTCATCAAGCACCCCTTGTTTTAAGCGCAGCGTTTTCCCGCCAGATTGTGAGCCGTTCCATTAGCTCATTTGCCACGTCCGCCGCCTGATCTGCACTTGGTCCGGCTTCGAAGAACGCGGAAGGCCCGACCAGTTCACGAAGTTGTTCCCGGTTTGCGGTGCTGGCGTCGGTCAACAGCACAACTACAATTCCCGCAGAGTGAAAAGCCCGAACCACTGGAATCAGATCTTGCGTCTGGTAATCGGAAGTGTTCATCAGGTGGACCAACCAGCCGTCCGCAAACAGCCGGCGTTCGATCAGTTGAGCGCATCGCCGGTCACCCTCAGCCCAGACCAATGCGGCGGGATGCCCGAAGCGGACAGGCGCGCTCTTCCGGGGACACGGGAACGACTGGATCGCCCACACCTTGCGCCGGGAACAGCCCTTCGCTCTGCAGTGCTCCTTCAATCATGCCGGCGGCGACGGTGGCGTTGGTTAACGGATCGATCAGGATGAAACTGCCCATGCTCCTGATCTCGCGGTAGACGTCGAAGAACAGGGGCAACGTTGTCTCAACTTCGACCGAGGCGATATCGTTCATGCGGAGCGAGTGGGCTTCGAGTTTGGCCAGCGAATCGACATCCACACGATGACAGACGCGCGTCACTCGTGCCCGGACCACCCGCGTCGTGTGTTTCAGCAGGTACAGTTTGTGCTGGTCGAGTTCAGTGGGGTGCAGCCAAACCATCGACGCAGCAAACCTGCGCGATACTGACGGCAAGTTACCTTCAGCGGCCAGAAGATCGCCTCGACTGATGTCGACCTCGTTTTCCAATGTAAGGGTGACCGCGCTGCCGGCCGCAGCCGCGTCTGCGTCTCCGTCGAAGGTGACGATCGACTTCACTCGTGTCTGGATACCGGAGGGCAATGCGACGACGGCCTGCCCAGGGCGAAAAGTGCCGGAGGCAACCTGTCCTGCAAAGCCTCGGAAGCCGGAGTCCGGACGAATTACGTACTGCACCGGGAAACGCGCCGGCCGCGAGCTCTCGGTGTCGTGAACTTTGAGCTGCTCGAGGTATTCGAGCAGAGCCGGTCCATCGAACCATGGCATGCGTTCGCTGCGGCGCACCACGTTGTCGCCTTCGAGTGCGCTGACCGGAACGGGATAGACATCAGCCAGGCCAAGCTTTTCCGCCAGAGCCAGGAAGTCGTGCGCAATGCGGTCGAATACCTGCTGCGAGTATCCGACGATGTCCATCTTGTTGACCGCTCCAACCACGTGCCGGATGCCGAGCAAACTCGCGATGTAAGCATGGCGCCGCGATTGCGAGAGCACGCCCTTGGTGGCATCGATCAGCACTACCGCCGCATCCGCCGTGGACGCCCCGGTTGCCATGTTACGCGTGTACTGCTCATGCCCCGGAGTATCGGCAATGATGAACTTACGGCGCGGAGTGGAGAAGTAACGATAGGCGACGTCGATGGTGATGCCCTGCTCGCGCTCGGCGCGCAGGCCGTCGGTCAGAAGGGAGAAATCCAGCGGTCCGGTGGAGCGATTGATGCGGCTGTTGCGAACGGAGGAGAGCTGGTCCTCGTACACGCTCTGGCTGTCGTACAATAAACGGCCGATGAGGGTGGATTTGCCGTCATCTACGCTGCCGGCGGTGGTGAAGCGCAAGACCTCAGAATGCGACGGGAACAGATGTAGGATTTCGCTCAACGCCGAATCGAGTTGTACTCCGGGCGCGCCCATCAGAAGTAGCCCTCGCGCTTCTTCAGCTCCATCGAACCCTCTTCATCGTGATCAATAGCACGGTTTTCGCGTTCGGAGCGGCGGAACGACAGCATCTCTTCGATGATCGCGGGAACCGTGTCGGCGTTCGATCGAATGGCTCCGCTGCACGGCACACAGCCCAGAGAGCGCATGCGACACATCAGAGTCGTGGGTTTCTCGCCCGGCAACAGGCGCACGATGCTCTGGATCAGCAAGATGGCATCATCGCGCACGACGACCTCGCGTTCCTTCGCGAAATACAGCGGAACGATGGGAATACTCTCGACATGGATGTAAAGCCATACGTCGAGTTCGCTCCAATTCGACAGCGGAAACACACGGATGCTCTCGCCCTTGTGGTGCCGGCTGTTGTACAAGCCCCACAGTTCAGGCCGCTGGTTTTTCGGGTCCCACTGCCCCAGGGAATCGCGGAAGGAATAGACGCGTTCTTTGGCCCGCGATTTCTCTTCATCCCGGCGTGCCCCGCCAAACGCCGCATCAAATCCACCTTCCGCCAGGGCATCCAGCAAGGCGCGGGTCTTCAAGAACCCGCAGCATTTCTGGGTTCCGAGCGCATAAGGAGTCGCGCCATCGTCCAAGGCCTTGCGATTGGTGTGAACGATGAGTTCCGCCCCGATCTGGCGAGTATAGGAGTCGCGAAACTCGATCATCTCAGGAAACTTGTAGCTGGTGTCGATGTGCAACAGCGGGAACGGGATCTTGCCGGGATGGAAGGCCTTTTGCGCCAGGCGCAGCATGACCGAGGAGTCCTTGCCAATGGAGTAGAGCATGACGGGCTTGGCAAATTCCGCGGCCGCCTCACGCAGAATATAAATGCTCTCCGCTTCCAGCGCCTTCAGGTGATCGAGTTGGCCATTCAGCTTCATCACTCTCGGTGAAAAACAATCCCTGCCGGCTTTCATCGGCTATGTGGTTTTCTTGCTTGAGCTGTGGAGGGTTTGCTAAGCCGACCCCAACAATCGCCGAGGGAGACCTATCAACGACTGTGATTCAGGCGAAGGAACAGGTCGCCAACCGATGCAAACGCCAGTTCGACAAGTCCGCCTACATCGAATCGAGACTAGCCAACTGGCGAATTGTGCGAGCTGGGTCATGGGGCAAGTTGCTTGAGTGTAGCGTAACTTGCGGGCAATTTGCAATGCGCATGGGGTATTGTGAATGTAGCTTGATCATTCTTTTTGCAAGCATCCAACTCCCGTGTCTCGACCCGGGGACGCTTTCAGGGCTTCTCAACTCTGCATTGCGTCTGGCAGAGGCCTCGATACGCTGCAGAACTGGTCGGTTCGCAATCGCGCACGACTCTTGCGCATTTGAGCGAAACACCGGAAAAAAGGCTCCCGGTTTTCGGGAGCCCATTCAGATGACTCAGGAAGTATTGGATTCTAGAAGGTGGTACCGGCCGTGCTGTTGTTCATTTCGTTGGCTTCGCCACCGTGGCACTCGCGGCAGAACTGTGCTGTCTGGTTCGAGCCGACGGTGGTGCTGCCCGGGTTGTAGGGTGCACGGATGAAGAACATCGACTGATAGTAGCCCGAAGGCAGACCGGACTTCGCGCCCTGGGTAACCTTCACCACGTTCATCACGTGCTGATTGTGGCAGGTGGTGCAGGTCACCACCGGTGTACCGTTGTAGTTGCCGGGGCTCACAAAGAAGCCGTAGTTCTGTACGAACTGGTACATCTGTGTGCCCTGCGGATAAGTAATCTGCCCATTGACGATCACGCAGTCCCAGTTGTACTGGCCGCCGCAGCCGATCGCGGCATTCAGTCCCACCGGGTGGTCGTTCATATAGTTGCCCGCCGTGGTGCCGTCGTCGCCGAGCAAGGTTGGAATCGTATTGTAGGTACCGTAGGTAGAGGGCAACGTCTCGTACACCGCATTTCTCATCATCGCGCCCCTCGCAAGGTTGCCGTCATGGCAGCTGAGGCACTCGGTGATGTTGCGGTCCGGGGTGGTGGCATCCAGGCCAGGCAGGGTCTCAGTCCAGGTCCCTTGATCACCAAACTGAATCGTCTGGCCGACCAGCGAGCCGACGTCCTGGCCCCACAGAGCGTGATTGCCAGCCTGAGGCATACGCGGTCTTGGCTGCGCCGTTGCCGTACGCGCCGCTGTGCGGAGCGTGGCAGGCCGTGCAACCCCGGCCGTAGTTCAGATGAGCGCCAAGAACATCGTTCGGTGGAGAGTAACCAATTTGTGCCATCGCAGAAACTGAGAAAACGGCCGCGATAGCGACGGCCAGAAATGTACCTCTCTTCATAGCGTTCTTAGAACCTCCATCACCGGCTCGTTGGCCGGCATCGCGCAGTAATGTTTTCGGTTTAAGATCCGCAGTCTGGTTGCATGCCACCTGCGGTCCATCAACTCACCCCTGGGTCCCCACAACCCTGATGGTTCGGACTCCTTGCCTACCCCCCACGGGTACGCAGGACTTTTATTTGCCGCGCTTCTTCTTCCCAGAAGCGCTGGTTGATCCGGCGATCTGCCCGGTCACGCTCTCCAGTACCTTTTGAAACGCTACTTCTTTAGTCAACTCTTTTTTAGGGTTTTCATTGTGACGGTACGGGTGTTCCGTGTTGCAGGTGCGGCAGAGAACCTTCAGCACATCTCCTCCATTCATCGCCACGATCGCGTGATTGGTGCCGCGCTTGCATCGCGTGCAGTAGTCATCAATGGCATCGCCCAAACGCATTCCGTCCTCGCCCGCGCTGCCGCTTTGCACCGAAGCGGGGGAATCTTACCACAGCCCGGCCCATTCTTGCACCACGATTCTGCAACTCTCGCGCGGCAAGCCGGGAACCCATCGCGCCTCGGTTGCGTATTCAGCGAGAAGGGGCTAGTTCACACTTAAGCCGGGAGGGCCCATGAGCGCCCTGCAACTCTGCAAAGACCTTTGGCTGGCGTGGGTTATCGTCTGGTTCGCCTGGGCGCTGCGCTCCAAGCGTAACCAGCAGAGCATTGGTCTGGGACCACGCTTGACCTACACCATCCCGGTGCTCATCGGTTCCTGCCTGGTATTTATGGATCGAAAAGCTGTGCCGCTGGCGTTCTTGCATGACAAGCTTGTGCCGGCCGCAGCCCTGGGTCGAATGGCTGGGCGTCGCTCTCACCTTGTTTGGATTGTTGTTCGCGATTTGGGCGCGACTGCATTTGGGACGCAACTGGAGCAGCGTGGTCAGCGTGAAGGTTGAACACCAACTCATCCGCAGCGGGCCGTACCGCTTCGTTCGTCACCCGATTTATTCCGGCCTGCTGCTGGCCCTGATCGGTACAGCCCTGTGTCAACGGGAACTTCGCAGCTTGCTTGGGTTGTTCTTTCTCTGGCTGGGATTCACGCTGAAGAGCCGCCTGGAGGAAGGATTCATGGCGCAAACTTTCGGCGCGGAGTACGAGGACTACCGCCGTCACACGGGCGCACTGATCCCCCGCCTGCCGTGAACTGGACCGCTATCGTTTGACCGTCGTCGCCCTTTCAGCTCTTTTTGGACGTTACCGCAAAGAACGCTGCGACAGCCTGCTCCACATTCTGGCTGCCGCACTTCGGACAATTGACCTTGCCCTGTTCGTGTTCGCTCAAAGTCAGGACCAGCTCGAAAGGCTTCTGACAATCCTTGCAGATGTAGTCGTAGACGGGCATCGGACTCCTCCCGCACATGAGTGCTGCAAGGAAACTGTAACGCTGATTTGCTGCCCTGTGGAGAGAAATCCTTAAGGTGTTGCGGCAAGCGTCCCAATTCGCCAATCTTGGGCGTACTGCCTTTTGGCGGCCACTGGATCAGCGACGCCAAGGTCCCGCCAGCAAACTCACCCGATATCGGTCCACTCCGGCTGGTAGTCCCTCCAGATGCCGCCCCGGTAAATCTGGCGCACCGGGACGTCTGCGGCGTGTTTGGCGCCCTTGGCCCACTGCCACGCCGCCCCTATTTCTGAAGCCTCGAAGTAACAGGTGTCGGCTTCAGCCAGAACCGTGGCACTGAGGAACATCGATTTCACTTCCTCCCACTTTGAGGAGCCAACGACGGCGACCCGGGCAATGTGGTCGGAGTACTTGTGCAGGAAACGCAACTCCTCCCAGCGGGCCCTCCAATCGACGTCGCCCATCTCGGTGACGTCGGCAACAACGCCCAGAGGACGCTTGCCGCGCTGCTTCACCGCGAATTCCAACTGCGGCTCGAACGCCTTCACGTCTTCTTCCGTCACTCGTCCACTCACCTTGAAACCAAATGTCCAGCCACCGCTCTCCTTGAGTCGTTCAATCATCGTGCCTGCGCTTCCCTTCCCCCATGCCGTTGTGTTGGAACTCACGACGAGAGTACGTCAGGAGGAAAAGTTCTGCAACGCGTGCGCCCGGGCGACCTATTCCGGGAGAAACGTTCACGTGCTCCAAGACAGGAACGGCTTTGATCGCGACCAGGCGGGACGTTAGTCGATAGCGAAATCGAATTGTTCCCCGTCGCGGGCGCCGGCCTGCAGTTCAGCCTTGACCGAAAGGTAAAGTTTTGGTGGTCCTTAGTCTGCGCTGGAGACGTCCAGTAGGTAGGCTATGTTCTCCTTGTCGGCCTCGTCGTTGGGACGACGCAATCCAAACGAAATGCGCAGTTGGCCCGCGATTCGGGGCACAAAGGTAAAATTCTCGTGCCCACCCGCGCCGATGGCGCGAGAAGCTAAGTCGAAACGCCGCGCCTGCAAGGTCAGTTCAGCTTCGTTGTAACTCGGCAGCCACAAGTATCCGGTGGTAGGGTTTGCGGGGATTGAGATGGTGACGGGCTCGCCGACGCGAGCACGGATCGTGCGCTCTGAGCTGTTCATCCGGTTTGGGAGAATGCAAGGCCGGCGCCCAATAGGCCGGCCTTACATTCTCTGCCTCCCGATCGTTAGCCGTAGATCGGCTCTTCTACCACGTACCGTTTATACAAGCCTTGGCCGAAATCGACCTCCACTTCCTGGCGGGCCACCAGGATCGCGGTATTGTCACGAATCGAGTATCCGACCTCGAGCGAACCAGGTACCGTTCCGAAAGCGCGTGGCATGCTTCCATTGATGATGAACGATTTCATCCGCTGCTGCCAGGCGTTTGCCAACACGTCTTCGGGATCAAGCCCGGCCCGAGTCGCGGCAGGCTCGGCTTGCCCTGGGGCTGGCGGCGCCTCAGACCCCTGATCAACCAGACCTGCCACCGGCCGGGTTGAGTCCACCACGCCGGTTATGCGTTGGTCGTTATCAACCGTCACCGTGACATGCCCACTGCCGGGACTGACGACCGGCAGACCATTGATCACCTGAGAGAATTGCACCACCGTCTCGGTAATGCGCGGATTGTCCATGGCGCCGCTGCCCGCAAGCGACCCGCCACAGTCCCAATTATGCAACACGCGATCGAACTGCACCCCCTCCCGATCCAGTCCCAACTGGCGGACGGCCGCGGCTGCAGCCGCCACCCCCGCCTGAACCGTCAGGGTGTTCTTGCTGTCGCGATTAGGTTCGGCAAAAGCTGCGTCGTAGCTGCCGTCGGGGGCGATGGCGATGCGCTGGTTGTTCTCGCCAATTACGAATGCACCGCTGGGTCGTGCCGTGACCTCGCGCGGCATGGATAAGTTCAATGGAAGCCGGCTGAAAAGCTCCTGCACTCGCGCCGCGTTGGCGGTACGAGGTTCGAGGTGTGCCATTGCCAGCCTTTGAGGCAACTTCCGGTTGGCTTCCCGGCGGCCTAGCGCGGAACCGGCTGCGTAGTACCAGCGCCATTGATACCAGTTCTTGGCCGCCGCGTTACCGTAAAACAACCGTTCGTTGTAGAGGCGGTTCGTGGCATCATTGGCATCCGTGCCACAAGCAAAAGCCGAAGGCGCCTGATGGGTCGAAATGTCATACCAACTTACATCCAGCCACGCCTGGCTGAACGATTTGCCACGGTTCCAATGGTTCCAGAAGCCACTCCCATAGTTGCCCGCGTCCACACTCGTGGTCTCGTAGCCGAACAACATACGCAGGCCCTTGTTAGCGTTGTTCCATGTCCGAATTGGGTTCTGGCCGCCCAGCACGCGGCATGAGACACAAGTTGAGAAAAAGATATATCTGGCATGCTGGTTAGCGAAGGCCATCTGGTCGGACCGCGCCCAACCGCCGCGATTGCTCCAATCCGCACCGAGCGGGGCGAAGAAAACTCCATTGTTGTTGTCCATTCCTCCGTGTCCCGAATGGTAGAAGGCGCGTACGGCGTCCATGCCGTAGGTATCCTGCCAGTCATCCCAAGGATCGAGATACTCCCAGGTAGAGACACCAGCGTCCGCAAACCAGAAGTTCCGTGGAACAAACTGACTGACATAGCTGATCCATCCACGCGCGTCCTCGTGGGTATGAGATAAACCTCCTGCCCCGGTCGATGGGGCAAAGGTCTGGATGCTGCAAGCGCCATACATGTTGGCGCCGCCCTTTACGGCTGAGATCCCGGGCTCGGGGGCAATCGGACTGGCATCCTCAGGACGCCCGAGCGTTAGACGAATATCAGTACTGGCTGCTGTCTGTGCAGTGCCCGTTTGGGACAACTGCTGAGACGCTTCCCTGTACTGCTTCAGGACCGCGTCGCTTACTTCTCCAGGTTTGCTCATACCAGCTCCTTCTGTTGTGTTATCGAGTAGCCAAAGATGTCACGATGCTCACGTGAGTTTGCGGACGGCGAGTAGCTTTTCGATATTTTCGCCCTTAAAGAAAACCCGCACCGACGGAGCGCTGAATAGGATCCCCTCGAGGGACCCTAGTTCCGGATAGGTGACGACGACACTGCGCAGTTTGCCTTGGACCAGTGCCCACACGACCGTCTTGTCGTCAGCGAATGAGTGTTCGGCTAAGATGGACTCGGCCCAGTCGTCGCCCTGCTCAGTGTTGTTGTCGTCCTGGGGTTTCAGAGTGCCGCCAATCCCCGCCGGACCGTACATGGCAAATGTGGTATCGATCTCGCATTCGCCGTAGGCGATCCTGAAATAGCCGTTCTCGCCAAAGTCATCCCGCCAGCTGTTCTTGCAGATCCAGCACCCAGCCACATCGTCATAGCCAACGCAGCAAACGGCGTGGTAGCCGGCAAGATCGCCCGTCACGTGATGGTAGACACCGCCCTTATAGCTAAAAAAGTCCCGATAAATCGCCAGACACGCGACCATCGGACCCTTCGTATCCAGAAATGCCTTGCGCTCGCTTACGTCCACTACCTCCGCAAAGCTTCCTATGGTGACTATCCTCGAAGCCCGATCGGAACACAGCTGGCAGTCCATGTCGTGGTCTTGATAGGGAAAGCAGGATTCGTCGGCAATGCCCTTGGTCTGCGCATATTGCATCGCCTCTGGAGGCCACCAGCCGGAGCCGCAATTTTTTCCCGCACCGCAGAAGAATAGGTCGGCTTCGGAGAGGTCGATTGCCCAGGCGGAATTGTTATAGAAAATGCGTGCCTGAGCTTCGATGGTGGCGACCGTGGAGAAGGCAACGCACGAGCCGCAATTGCCCTGGTCCTTGATCGAAGTCAGCCAATTCTGTCCATCTTTGTCTCGCCAGTCTCGGGCGGGGGAGAAGGCAACGGTTCGCGGCGAATAGGTCAGCCTAAGGGCCCGAATTCTTGCCAGATCAGCGGAATTGATGTGCAGCCCGAGACGTCGCTGCTGCTCCGCTTCGGTCAACTGGGAAATGTGCGTAGTACCTGCTACCCACGTCGCATTTACTGCGCGCAAGCTGGATTGCAATGTCTGCAGGCTGAATTGTTTGGCCATTATGCCTCCAACTGGAGAACCAAGGATAGTAGTGTTATGACACCCAGCAGCTCTCACGTCGGTGCGGTAACACACATAGGGTGAGAATTTGCATCGAGGCACCGGCAATGAGTCAAGACCAGGCTGTCCGGAGCATGCCTGCCACGCGAGCCACCGATGGACGAACAAGTGCGGCGGACTACTATCCCTATAGTCGAGGACGCGCTCCGAATAGCCTTTGGCTGGTTTGCACTTTCAGCGGCGGGAAGATTATCGTCAAACTAGCCCTTGCAAGATTGGTTTCTCTTTTTTCGAGCACGGAGGTGCCTTTGCGCTACCTGTCCTCATGTCTGTGGACTAAATGGTTTCATCCTGTACTGACGGTGGTCTCGCTTTCCCTCCTGGCTTTGTCGCTGGCCGCCCAGACCCTGCCCAACGCCCCCAGCGCGCAGAAAGCCAAAACGCAGAGCACGCTATCGGCGGACAATGGCTGGCCCCGCAGCTTCACCAGCGGGACGGAAAAGTTCGTCATTTACCAGCCGCAGGTCGATAAGTGGGACGGCAACCGGGTGTATCTCTACGCGGCGGTCGAGCTGACCGCGGCTGGCGCTTCCTCCGCCAAAACCGCCGCTGGCTCGAAGCAGGGTGCTGCTCAATCCGCTAGCTCCGCCGCCTCGAAGCCCGAGACACCCTCGCGCTATGGCGTGATCTGGTTCAATGCCCGCGCGGAAGTCGACAAGATTAACCGCCTGGTCACGCTCGACCAGGTTGAGATCAGCAAGGTGGACTTTCCGTCAGCCCCCGAGAAGGGAGCGGACCTGACCAAGCTGCTGCAGCAGAAACTGCCTAACGCGACCAAGACGATCTCGTTGGATCGCCTGACGGCGATGTTGGATGCAGCGGGCGAACCGGTCAGGACCGTTGAAGTCAAGAACGATCCGCCGAAGATCATCTTTTCCACTAAGGAATCGTTGCTGGTGCTGATCGACGGCCAGCCTCAACTCCACGAGGTCCAGGGAACGAAGCTGCAGCGCGTCATCAACACGCGCGCAGTCATTCTGTTTGAAAGCGACAAGAAAACCTATTACCTGCGCGTCATGGATTGGTGGCTGCAGGCCACTGCGCTGGAAGGTCCGTGGACTTACGCCAAAAAGCTGCCGGAGGAGATGAAGAAGGCCGAGGAGTACGTCGTCAGTCAGACTCCGGCCCAGACGCTCGACACCAGCCAACCGGCGGCGAACAACGCCTCACTGAAAGAAGCTGGGAAGAACGCGCAGATTCCGGTCATTTATGTGTCGTTTGGTCCCGCCGAGCTGCTCGAGACGCGTGGCGAGCCGGTGTACAAGCCGATTCCCGGCACGGGGCTGGAGTATGCCGAGAACACCAATGGCAACATCTTCCGCCTCAGCGGCGAGTACTACATACTAGTTTCTGGCCGCTGGTTCAAGTCGGCGTCGCTGGATGGCCCCTGGACCTTCGTGAGCGGGGCCGATCTTCCCGCCGATTTCGCCAAGATTCCCGAGGACAGCCCAAAAGCAAGCGTCCTGGCCTCGGTGCCGAACACGCCGCCGGCGAAGGAAGCCCTGATCGCCAACTCGATTCCGCAGACTGCGACCATCACGCGCTCCGAAGCCAAGCTCACTGTGGAGTACGACGGTGAAGCGACCTTCGTTCCTATCGAAGGCACCACCATGACCTACGCGAAGAATACCTCCGCGCCGGTCATCAAGGTCAGCGACAACAACTATTACTGCGTGGAAGCTGGAGTGTGGTTCAAGGCGCCCAGCCCGCAAGGGCCCTGGCGGGTCGCCGACACCGTGCCGGCGGTGATTTACACCATACCGCCCAGTTCGCCCATTTACTACGTTACCTACGCCAAGGTCTATGGTGCGACGCCTGAAGTTGTATACGTGGGCTATACGCCCGGATACTACGGCACCGTGGTTTCTGCCAGCACAACCACTGTCGTCTACGGAACTGGCTGGTATTATGCGCCGTACATTACTCCCACAGTGTGGTATGGATACCCCTACACCTACGGTGTGGGAGCCGGCTTCACCTGGACGACCACCTCGGGATGGGCGTTCGGCTTTGGTTACGGCTACAGCTACTATCCCTGGTACTACCCGTGGTGGGGTCCACTGGGCTATTACGGATGCTGCTGGTATCCGTACTACGGCTGGGGAGCGTGGGGCGGAGCCGCTGTCGCCAACGTTTACGGCATGTGGGGCAACACCGCCTATTCGCGCACAGGCGCCGCCTGGGCCAACCCTTATACCGGCAACTACGGCGCCGCCAGCCGTGGCTCGTATTACAACACCCAGACAGGCCGGACCACAGTTGCTGGGCGAGGCACCAACACCAACATCTATACCGGCAACACCGCGGGATACCGCGGGGGCGCAACTTATAACCCCAATACCGGCATCGTGGCCGGCGGCGGCGCAGGCTATGCCGGCAATATTTATACCGGTCAGGGAACGACCAACCGCGGAGGATTTGCGTACAACACCAACACCAACACGGGGGTGGCCGCCGGGAAAAACAACGTCTACGCCGGCAAGGACGGAACCGTCTACAAGTACAACCGCAATACGGGGGACTGGTCTTCTAACAGCGGCAACGGCTGGCAGTCCGCGACCAAGCCGGAACCCAGCTTGCAACGGCAGGAACAGATGCGCACCCAAGGCGACCAGCGGGCGCAGACCTTCAACTCCACCCGCGGTTCTTACGGCGGCAGTCGCGGCTCCGTTAGCGGGGCTCGCATGGGTGGCGGCAGACGCAGATAGACCTGCCGCTCAGTTAAACCGCGTCACCTTCCACAAGGCGACGCCGCAAGCGGCCAGGAAGGCGAGCATGGCCGCTGCCAGGGCTGCGACGGCAGTCCAATTCAGTGCCAGTTCGGGCTTTCGGCTGACCATGGCCAGTCCGATGAAGATCGAACTAGCCAGCACGACCAGGGCCCAGTCCAGCCCGTTGCGTCGCGGAACTGCGGACGTTTCTCTTTGATGCTTACCCTCAAGCCCCGCCTGCACGTAGCCGGGATCAACGCGGTAGCGTTTGCCTTCGCGGTGAGCGGCTTCCCGCCAGCGCCCGCGCTCGCCACGGTTGACCGACGACAGGGCAATTGCCGCTGCTCCCGCGGCCATCACGAGCGAGCCGCCAATCACCTGCGCGTACACCGACGAGCTTCGCCCGCGCAATTCCCCGAACACAAGAATTCCCCACAACAGTCCCCAGAGCTGGTTTGTGTTGGACAGCGGAATTCCCCGGCTGATGCCCACATATTTTGCGGCGTACTGCTGGAAGATATCGCCGATCACCCAGACGAATCCGCCCAGGAGCAGCCAGAAGAGAGCGCCCTTGGCTTGCACTAACTCGTGTCCCAGTGCGGTCAAGCCTCCGCTGTACGTCAAGGCGAGGACAGTCATCATGCCGAGTTCCCCGACCGTGAAGAACGCCACGAACGACAGCGGATTCATTCCCGTGAGGTACGCCTTGCGATAGGGGATGTACATGGTTCCCCAGAGCGCGCCCGCAGCCAGCGCGGCGACGATGCCGCGCAAGGCATGCTCAGGCGTGCTCTGCGCCGACGAGGCAAACGCCAGCAACGTTGCGCCCGCGAACATCAGCACCGCTCCACCGATCACGGCGAACCAGCGGACGCTGCCAGCGTCGCGCAACTCGTTGAACAGGAGGAATCCCCAGGCAATGCCGATCAGGCTGTTGATATTCCAGAGGGGGAAGGCGATGCTGAGGCCGACATCGCGAATGGCGAAAATCGTTATCGTGTTGGCTACCGCCCACAGGCAGCCGGCGAGGATACCCCAGACAATCAGGTGAGGCGCCTGGCGCACATCCCAGCGTATCTGGTCAGTACCGCGGATCAGCGCGGGTACACTCCACCGCGCCAGGAAGACGCCGATCACCATGAGCAGCGACACCACCACCGGCGACACGCCCGCCGTCACCAGCTTGGTCGGAGCCTCGGCCGCGCCGAGCCACGCTCCAGCGCCGAAGCCGCAGAGAATTCCGACCGCCTGCAGGCGGCCAAGCTGTCCGGCCTCTGCCGCCCGGGCCTTCTCATCGGCCAGGGCCGTTAGCTGATCCAACGCAGCACCACGATGCCGGCAACCAGCACCACCACCGGGATCCAGAAATGGACATCCGCGAGAATCGTGCTGGTAAGGCTTCGCCTCTCGCGCGCGTCACCGCTCTTGCCTGCCATCGCACCTCCGCCAGGCCGTCGTCCGCAACCGCCGGCGCAACATCATAACCCTAGTTGGTGTCTGGGACGATTGCGAAACAGGCTTCCGGGCGGTTGTGCCACGGCGATTCTTGCCACCAGCGTTCCATGCGGGAACCCGCAAAAATCCGGTATAGTGAAACCAGCGATTCTGCATGTTTGCCGTGAACCAGATCGAGCGCTCGCCACACCTCAGGAAAATCGTGTGGCTTTGTGTGCTCATCGTTGCCTGCCTTGGGTTCGTGCAAGCAGTTCACGTACACGATGTTCTGCCGGCCCAGAACCGCTCGCATTGCTCTTTGTGCATAGTCGCGCACAACGGTGCAGTCGTCACCGCCACCAGCACGGGCCCGGTTCCGATCATCCATTCCAACACCGTTGCGATTCCGGAACAGCAGTTGCAGCCGCAACTGCAAGTACCTTCTGCATTCATTCGTCCCCCACCCCAAAGCCTCTAATTGCAGCATGGCTTCACGCGGAGACCTGTCGTATTGAAAACGGCAGCACACTCCTCAGCGTTGGCTCATTTCTTTCAGGCCCACTTGCCTGTCGTGCAAGTTCGGACCGGAAGTTCATCGCATTGGAGGACAAGATGTTTCGCAGTTCATTCGCGCACTCACTCGCGCCAGCAAGTTCTGATGGACCGACGCGGTCCCAGCAACATCCCAGCGCGCCACGCATGGGTACTGCTCTGCTTCCGCTGTGCCTCACGGGGGCGGGCCGCATTAAGGGAGACAGCGAAATTGGCGAAGAGATGATTTCGACGCCGCAAGAAATCGGGATGGACTCCCGTCTTAAGTTAGTCAGTGCGGTTTGGGTAGCGACTTTCTGTTTTGCTCTTTGCGTCACCAGCGGCAAACGCGCAGACCTCGGGGAATTCATCGCTGAGCGGCGTGGTTTCCGATCCGACAGGCGCGGTCGTGCCGGGTGCGACCGTCGAGATTCATAATCCCGTCAGCCAATTCGACCGGTCAACCACCACCGACGGCGCGGGGCGATTCAGCTTCCAGAACATTCCCTTTAACCCTTACCACCTCAGTGTCACAGCGAAAGGGTTCGCTGCTTATTCAGAGGACGTGGAGGTTCGTTCCGCTGTCCCTCTTAGCCTCAAGATCGGCGTGCAGGTCGCCGGCTCTGCCCAAAACGTCACAGTCGAGAGCAGCGCAAGTGACCTCTTGGAAAATGATCCGACGTTTCACACCGATGTGGACCGGCAATTGTTCGACAAGCTTCCACTGGAAAGCTCCTCCTCAGAGTTGAGTTCTCTGGTCACTCTTTCGTCCCCAGGGATCGCCGCCGATTCCAACGGGCTATTTCATGGGTTGGGCGATCACGCAGAAAACTCGTTTTCCCTGGATGGCCAGCCCATCACAGACCAGCAGAGCAAGGTTTTCTCTAACCAGATTCCGCTGGACGCCGTGCAATCGATGACCGTCATCGGCGGAGCACCGCCGGCTGAGTTCGGAGACAAGACGAGTCTGGTGATCGATGTAACCACCCGCTCAGGAATGGGCTCGACCACGCCGCATGGCGCCGTTACCGCTGCCTACGGCTCGTTTGGCAGCTCTAACGTCGACTTGAACTTCTCTTACGGCGGCAAGAACTGGGGGGAATTCATAGCGGCCAACGGACTTAATACCGGCCGTTTTCTTGATCCGCCGGAATTCGGGGTCATACATGACAAAGGCAACATGGAGAATATTTTCGATCGCGTCGACTACGTACTTTCTCCAAAAAACGCATTGCACCTGAACTTCCAATTTACCCGCTCGTGGTTTCAGAATCCCAACTCATACGATCAGCAATATCACAATTTCAGTGGCGTGATTCAGACCAACCCCATAACAGGTCAGCCCCTGGGACCGACCGATCAACGTTCCAAAATCCTCACCTTCGACATCGCGCCAACGTGGTCCTACACGATCAATCCGAATGCCGTCCTGAACGTGACGGGCTACGTACGGCGCGACGCCTACAACTACTACCCAAGCAATGACCCGTTCAACGACCTTGGTCCACAGAATCTGCAGCGGGAAAGCATTGCCCAGCAACGCACCCTTCTCAATGCAGGCGCGCTTACGAACATTAGCTATACGAAGGGCATTCACAACCTGAAGGCCGGCATTACCTATGAGCAGACCTTGCTGAACGAAAATGACCAGCTCGGGATTGTCGATCCTACGCTCAATGCGCCCTGCCTAAACGGTTTTGCCGTCCCGGTCAGCGGTTTTACCGATCCGTCGCAGTGCACGGGAGCCGGTTACCAACCCAACATCGCTTCGAACCCCAATGCGCCGAACTCCGCTCTCTATCCCTTGTTCAACAATGTGCTGCTGCCTTACGATCTGACGCGAAGAGGGGCTCTCTTCCCATTCGTTGGCCACACCGACGTGAAGGAGCTCGCGATGTACGTGCAGGACAACATCAACCTGCGCAACTGGAGCTTCAATTTGGGGATTCGCGGCGACTTGTACAATGGCCTGTCGGTCGCCAGCCAGGCGGAGCCCCGTCTGGGCATTTCCTACAACATTCAGAAGACCAATACCATTCTCCGTGTCTCCTACGCGCGCACCTTGGAGACTCCTTTCAATGAGAACCTGGTACTCTCCAGCATCGGATGCGGCTCGGAGGTGTTGAACCCTCTTCTCGGCTGCTCATCGAGCGCGACGACGCCTTTGGCCCCCGGCTTTCGCAATGAATTCCATGCCGGCCTGCAACAAGCCTTCGGGAAGTTCCTGGTGATCGACGGCGAGTACATCTGGAAGTACACGCACAGCGCCTACGACTTCAGCGTGCTGGGCAATACGCCAATTACGTTCCCCATCGAATGGCATAACTCGAAGATTCCGGGCTTTGCGTTGCGCGCCAGCGTACCGGTCACCCATGGCTTCAGTGCCCTGGTAGTGATGTCCAGCGTCGCCGCCCGGTTCTTCACTCCCCAGATCTCGGGAGCCGGAGCCACTCCCTCGGCGCCCCTTGGGGTTTTCCGCATTGATCACGACGAAGCGTATAACATGACCGCCCATCTGCAATACCAGACCCCGTGGAAGCGCGGCCCGTGGATCGGATTCAACTGGCGTTACGACAGCGGACTGGTTGCCGGAGCCGTGCCATGTTACGGAATCGGACCGGCCAACGACTGTCCGCAATCGACCACGCTTAACGGGCAACCCGCTATTACCATGACCGATCCAGCCGGAATCCCTCTCACTGCCGACCAGGAGTTTCAGGCTGGTTTCACTTGCAACGGAGTGCACGCCACTCCGACAACTGCCCTGCCATTTACCTGTCTGGCATCGCAGTTCGGCTCTACGCTCACCAAGGTACCCGCGCCGGGAACCGAGAATGACGACCACAATCCACCCCGCATTGCATCGCGAAGCCTGTTCGACCTGGCCATCGGAGACGACAATATCTTCAAGACCGACAAGTACAAGTGGAGTGCGCAAGTGACGTTCATCAACCTGACGAACAACTATGTGTTGTACAACTTCCTGTCTACATTCAGCGGTACGCACTACGTAACACCGCGTGCCATCACGGCGCAGATCGGATTTCACTTCTAACCACTGCCGGGCTCCGCTCTCTGCCTCGCGAGCGCTGGCGCTGTTAGGATGGTTTCGTGGCTAAACCTGCGACGCGCGGCAGATTCCTGACCTTCGAAGGGCTCGACGGATGCGGCAAGAGCACGCAAATGGAGAAGCTCGCTGCTGTGCTGCGGACCGGCGGGATTGATGTGCTCACCACGCGTGAACCCGGCGGAACCGAAATCGGCGAGCGAATTCGCGCCGTGCTGCTCGACTCGCGCACCGCGGGGCTCGATCCCATGGCCGAGATGGCGCTGATGTTTGCCTCACGCGCGCAGCAGATCGCGCAGGTCATCCTTCCCGCGCTCGAGGCCGGCAAGTGGGTGCTCTGCGATCGTTTCACCGATTCGACCGAAGCCTATCAGGGCGCAGGCCGCCAGTTGGGAAGCGACGCGGTTCTGCAATTGCACCGGGTGCTCTGCCGCGGCCTGTGGCCGGACCTGACTATCCTGATGGATTCGGACGTCGCGCACAGCGTGCAACGCGCACGGCGCAGAAACCGCTCCGCCGCCTCAGGGCAGCCGGATGAGAACCGCTTCGAAAAAGAGAACCAGGCATTCTTCACCCGGGTACGAGAGGCCTATCTGAAGATCGCAGAGCGTGAGCCGCAGCGCATTGTTCGGGTCGATGCTCGTCCCTCGGCGGAGGTGGTCCATCCGCAAATCGTCAGCATTGTGCGGGAGCGCCTGTTGCGTCCTGCCGTAACCGCGACGGCTGGCTCATCGGCCCGGCAGAACTTGAGTACGTGATGGGATTCTCCGACTTTCACGGCAATCCGGAAGTCGTGCACACGCTGCGCGAAATGCTGGCGCGCGATCGCTTTCCCCATGCCCTGATCCTCTCTGGCGCGCCGGGCGCCGGCAAGTTCACCCTGGCGCAGATGGTTGCGAAGGCGATGAACTGTCTGGAGCAGCCGATAACCAATGGCCTGCCTGACTTCTGCGGTCATTGCGCCAACTGCACTCGTATCGCCCAGGCCGACGCGCTGGAGGATCGCTTCGCCGAAGCCGTCGAAGCTCGCGAGAACCTGCGCGATACCGACAAGCGCGAGACTCGCATCTTCATCCAGACGCATCCCGACGTGATGGTCATCCCTCCCGATCCGCCGCAAATGCTGGTGAAGGTGGACCAGGTGCGCCACGTCATTGCCGAGATTTACTACAAGCCGTCTGACGGCCGCGAGCGGGTGTACATCTTCAGCGATGCCGACTTCATGAAGGAGGCCGCGAATTCCCTGCTCAAGATCCTGGAGGAGCCGCCGGACTTCGCCACCATCCTGCTGCTGACCGACAATCCCGCGGCGCTGTTGCCGACCATCCGCTCGCGCTGCATGCATTTGCGCCTCTCCCCGCTCACGGTGCAGGAAGTGGAAGACTATCTCGCCAAAGTTCGCCCCGAATGGAAGGCCCGCGAACGCGCGCTGATCGCCCGCATCTCCGGCGGAGGCCTGGGCCGCGCCCGAGGCTTCGATCTCGCCGCCTACCTCGCCGCTCGCCAGGACGCTCTAACGCTGCTTGCGCCAGCCATGGGAGCCCGGGATCATAGCGATCTCTTCAAGGCGACCGACACCTACCGCTCCGGCGCGGAGGGCAAGGCCAAGATCGATGTCGTGATTCGTACCCTCTATTCGCTGCTCGAGGACTTGCTGTTCCTCAAGTCGGGTACGCCAGATCTGGTGCGCAACCAGGACATCCTGGCGGAACTGAATAGGATGTCCGAGCAGGTGGATTTTCCCTGGATCGTCACTGCGACCCAGCGTCTGGGAGAGCTGGAAAGCGGTATGCGCCGCAACCTGCTGCGCACCCTGGCTTTGGACTCCTTCGCCACCGCACTGGAGGGCTGAATCCGGTCACACCAAAGTCGCATGCGCGAGGGAATTGTGTTGCCCGTGAGGCTTGTGTTAGGGTATCCCCAAGTTCACACCTCGAGACATCCTGGGCAAATCATATCCAGAGTGTGCCGGCCGAAACTTTATGGTCCTCAAACTCTTTAGCCGGTGCGGCTGAGGTGCAGATCACGAGGAGCAAGCACCATGAAAAACGGCATCGATTCTCCGACGGTAGGTCGCGCACCCGACTCTGAGGTATTCGCCAACAGAAAGTTGATTCGTCCAGCCTTGAACCGTAATCACGACGGCCAGCGCGGCGAAGTCGCCGAGCGGCCGCAGCGCAGCGAGCGCCCCTCCAATGGCGCAGGCAAGAAATCGGCCCCGCCCGAGCAGACCCACGCCGAAAATTTCTACTACCAGAAGCAGATGCAGTCCAAGACGCCGATGGTCATCGTGCTGCAGGACGGCGAAGAGGTGCACGGTATCATCGAGTGGTACGACAAGTACTGCCTGAAGGTGAACCGCGTCGGCGCAGCCAATCTGCTCATCTACAAGCCCAGCATCAAGTACATGTTCAAGGAAAGCGAAACCAGCGGCAGACACTAAGTCTTTGACATCCTCGTTGCAACACAACAACTATCAGAGCGCCATCAACGATGCGCTCGGCGACACATTCGACGCGTGCACGAACCCCTCGAAGCGACGCTTCGCCGTGTTATCCGCGAGGAACTCAGCCACGCCAGTTGAGATATTGCCGGCTTCAGATTGACGTCTACAAAGCAGCGAGTCTGATTTCACAGCTTGGGCAGCACAATCCCCTTCTGTCCCTGATACTTGCCTTTTTTGTCCTTGTAGCTGGTCTCACACGGTTCGTCGCCCTGGAAGAACAAAATCTGGCACAGGCCTTCGTTGGCATAGATGCGCGCGGGCAGCGGCGTGGTGTTGGAAATCTCCAGCGTCACGAAGCCCTCCCACTCCGGCTCGAAGGGGGTGACGTTCACGATGATACCGCACCGCGCATACGTCGACTTGCCCACGCAGACGCTGAGCACATCGCGCGGGATCTTGAAGTACTCTACCGACCGTGCCAGGGCAAACGAATTCGGCGGCACGATGCAAACATCGGCATCGATGCTGACGAATGAGCGCTCGTCGAACTTCTTGGGATCGACGATAGTGCTGTTGACGTTGGTAAAAATTTTGAACTCGTCGGCCACCCGCAAATCGTATCCGTAAGAAGAAAGACCGTAGGAAATGACGCCTTCGCGGACCTGCTTCTCCGAGAAGGGATTGATCATGTCGTGCTCGACGGCCATTTTGCGGATCCAACGATCGCTCTTGATGGACATGGAACTCCTTGGGCGGCGCGTGCCGGACTCGTTCGTGGGGTACGGGGAACGGTGACGCCATCTTACGGAATGGAGTTGTGGATTGACAATGGCTCCCCGCCGCACTACGATTCGCGCGAGCGGTCGCAACTCAAGGCGAAACTAAGACTTACGCGAAGCGCGCAGGTCGGGTAGAATCCTTTAGTACGCCGGCACGGGCTTTCCAGTCCGGCTAACGGGCCCCCGGAACGCGAGCAGCCTTCGCGCTACCTGGCGGCAACACAGCGGAGCCACTTGTGATCAAACTGGACCTGATCAACGAAGTTGTCACCAAGACCGGCGTCACCAAAACCAAGGCCGAAATGGCGGTCGAAACCGTTTTCGAGAGCATGAAGAAGGCCCTTTCCCGCGGCGACCGCATCGAACTGCGCGGCTTTGGCGTGTTCACCGTTCGTCCCCGCAAAACCGGCATCGGACGCAACCCGCGCACCGGAACCGAGGTCAACATCCCGCCCGGAAAGGCGGTCCGCTTCAAGCCAGGGAAGGAACTGCAATCCATCGAGTAGCCGAGTTTTGCTTTCTCGCCGGCCCGCCGCCTGGCGGTGCAGACCGCGCCGTTCGTGCGCTCTGCCCGAGCGTTTTTCTGGAGCGCCTGCAATCGTCACTAAAGTAGCCGATGTCTGAAACTACGCCGCCGCTTTCCCAGACCTTCGAGACCTCCCGCTATCCCGAGGTATTCGTCGTCAGCGGCCGGCGCCACCGTCCGTACTGGCTGCATGCCCTGCTTCTGCTGCTCACCACGCTGTCTACCCTGATCGTGGGCGCGCAGCTCGCTTTCAACTACCAGCACCGCCTGCCTGCCTTCGAGTTCGGCATGGGCTGGACGCCGCTCTTCCATCCCCGGTGGATCTGGCATAATCCTTCCCTGCTGCTCAGCGGCGTCCCGTTTTCTGCGACCCTCATGGGCATTCTCATGGCGCACGAGATGGGGCACTTCATCCTGTGCGAAAAGAACGGCGTCTACGCGACACTGCCGTTCTTCATTCCAGCGCCAACCCTCATCGGCACCATGGGCGCGTTCATCCGTATCAAGTCACCCATCCGCTCGCGCCAGGCGCTCTTCGATATCGGCGTCGCTGGTCCGATTGCCGGCTTCGTGGTGGCGATTCCGTTTCTGTTCATCGGCCTGCTGCTGTCGCACCCGCTGCCTGGGTTCCCCGAGCCTAATGCATACGCCGTGGGGTTTCCTCTGATTTTCCATGTCGCGCATCGCATCATCGTGACCGTCACTCACAACCCGATGCCGATGAGCCGGCTCAGCCTGCATCCCATCGCCGTCGCCGCATGGGTCGGCATGTTCGCTACGGCGCTCAACCTGCTTCCGGGCGGGCAACTCGACGGCGGACACATCGTCTACGCCGTCGCGCCACAATGGCACAAGCGCATTACCCGCATCTCGGTCTTGGTATTAGCGTTTCTGGGGATTTACTGGCCGGCCTGGGGAACCTGGGCGTGGCCCGGCTGGGCGCTCTGGGCCGTCGTTCTCGGCCTCACCGGCTGGCGCCACCCGCACGTCCCGGTTTGGCCGGGACTGGATCCGATGCGCCGCTGGCTCGCCGTGATGGCGGTCATTATCCTGCTGCTGACCTTCCTGCCCGCGCCTTTTGTCGGCCAGAGCTTCTTCTAGGCCGTCGCCGTCGCACGGCGCACCATTATTTCTTGGCCGGCTCGACCAGCCGGTTGTACTTCTTTAACACTTGCTGCAACTGATCGTGCGGAATTGCGAGGACCTTGAAATCGTTCGCCCCGACCATCGTCTCCGCGCCGATCATGGCATTCACCACGGCTTCTTCCACGCATTGCACCGTCGCCAAGAACAGCGGATTCATGTCGTCGTTGGGCAGCATCTTCACGTCCTTGACGCCGCCCTTCGGTCCCCACACGTGCGGGATTGGCGGTCGAGAACGCGATGAAGATGTCGCCCGAGCCGTCGCCGGAGAAACTGCCGTCCCGGCCCAGTCCCAGCGGAACCCGGCGCGCCAGCCGCTTCAGTTGGCTCGGAAGGATCGGCGCATCGGTCGCCACCACCACGATGATCGAGCCAAGGTCCTCCCGGTTCGGAAGTCCGCTCGGCAGCTCGCGGCCAACATTGATCCCCGCAATGCGCAGCTCGCTCTGGATGCCGTAATTGCACTGCACCAGCACGCCAACCGTGTACCCACCCTGCTTCGCATCCAGCCTTCGTGATGCGGTGCCGGTTCCTCCCTTGAATCCGTTGCAGATCATGCCCGTGCCGCCGCCCACGTTGCCTTCGGGCACCGGGCCGCCGGTCGCGGTATCCAGCGCGTGAAAGGCGTGCTCCGGCTTCACGTGGAATCCGTTGATGTCGTTCAGATCGCCGTCGTAGGTCTCTGCCACCACCGGCAGCGACCACCAGTAACCCGAATCGTCCGGCCCACCCTGCTTCACCCGCCACTGGATTACCGCATCGCGCACCACTCCTACACTGTGGGTGTTGGTGATCATCACCGGCCCTTCGAGAAAGCCAGACTCCTCGACCCAGGTCGTTCCGGTCATCTCGCCGTTGCCGTTGAGCGAGTACCATCCGGCGAACACTGGATCGTTGAAGCTATCTTTGCCGCGGGGAAGAACGGCTGTCACTCCGGTTCGCACCGGACCTTCGCCGACCTTCAGCTTGCCCGACCCGGAGATCAGGGTGGTGAAACCCACCTCGACACCGGCAACATCGGTGATGGCGTTGAACCGCCCGGGCGTCCCGTCGAAGGGTATGCCAAGGTCGCGCGCTCTCGGTTTTGCCTGCCCGAACAACATTCCGCTGAAAGCGACGGCACTCAGGAGGAAACAGACCAGCTGTGGAATCGAGGATGCCCGGCTATGGGTCGCCACTGATCGAGTATTGGAATCACACATGGCACAGCAGTGTACCAACCTCGTGCAGCTTCACCAGCGTAGAAAGATGCAGCGCCCGGCATAGGGAGCCAAGTGCTAGCACCGCGCGATCAGCTCATCGGGATCGACCCCGCTGCGCAGTGCTGCAGCCAGATGCACCCGCAACTGGGTCTCGGCGTCACCGCTCGCGCCCAGAATGGCCACCGTGGCCAGCTCGCGCTCGCGCCGGCCTAGCGTTTGGGATGGTCTCTTTCGGCGCCCCGTTCTCCACGAACGCAGCGCCAACGCGCACGGGCTTAGATGTTACACCGTGCTGGGCGCGAGCTTTTCGGGCCGAGAGACTCGTTCCTCTGGATAGGCGAGATTCGCGCTTTCCTTTTGTTAACCCTACTTTTTCCGGCAGCGTGTAGAATGCCATCCCGGAAGTAACAACGCTGGAAACCGTCAGTCGTTAAAGGAGAGCGCTCAAATGGCGAACGAAAAGAAATGTGGCCACACCGCATGTCGATGCACTGTTCCAGAGAACGAGCGTTATTGCAGTGACTATTGCAAAGACGCGCAAAAGCTGAAAGAGGACACCGAAATTCAGTGCGATTGCAAACACGAACCTTGCGCGCTTTGAGCTGAGCCGAAGGCGCATCGAGTTTTCGGTCCGGCAGAATGCCTGGCCTACCCCGCGGTCACGATCAGCGCCTGGCAAGGAGGCTTCCCTACCCGGCGATACGTGTGCGGCACACTCGCGTCGAAGTAAATGGAATCACCGGCGTCGAGTTCGTAGTCGTCCACGCCGATCTTCAGCCCTAACTTCCCTTTCGTCACATGCAGAAATTCCGACCCGGGATGCTGGTGCGGCTTGAGCTTCTCCAGCGGCATCGGCTCGAACTCCGCCAGGTACGAGCTGGTGCGGCGCTCATTGCACTTGAAGTCGAGACTCTCGAAGTGATACGCAATCTCCTGCGTGCCCGGCCGCTCCGGCAGCTTGATGCGTTCATCTTTGCGCACCACCGCGACGACATGCCGTTTGCGTTCGTCGGTGAAGAAGTAATCCAGACCGACGCTGAACACCATGGCGATGCGCAGCAATGTTGGCAACGTGGGATAAAGTTTGTCGCGCTCCAGCTTAGAAAGCAGGGCCGGAGACAATCCGGTGTGTTTGCCCAGTTCGACCAGTCCCATGCTCTTTTTCAATCGAAGCGCGCGCAATTTGGGCCCGATCTGGTACGGTCTCAGGCCATCTTCTATGGTTTTAGTGACCACGGAAACCTCATTTTTTCTCCTCGCGAAAAGAATCGAAGAAGTTTTTCGCGAAACGCACTCAAGGTGCATTGCTTGGATGTCTTTCTCGTGATGTTCAAATAGTTTTTCAATATAGTCAAGTACGCAGCAAGCGATTCTTTGGATTGCCTGCTGCACGGACCGCCACGTTGGGCGCAAGGTTCACGCGGTCCGCGCGATGGCTGACTTGGGGGAGCCAGCCATCGCACTTTTGTTTTCGCTCCCCAGGAATGGGTGTACTAGGAAACCTACGGATGCACGCGCGCGAAGATCACGGTCAGCGTGATCAGCGCCAGCGCAACGCCCGCCCACCAGCGCTTGGACACTTCCTTGCCGGCGAAGGCGCACAATACCGCCGAGCCCAGGGTCAGGCTGACGACGCCGTTCAGGTTCGGAATCGGCACCCGTACTCGGGGATAACAGAACACAGCGAACCAGAAGTAGGCGATCCACAGCAGGCCGACGGTTCCGATAAGATTAGCGATGACTTTCATGCGGGCTGAATCCGGAGTCTAACACCCCGCCTCTGTCCTCCTGTGCGCAACCCGCTGAGTTTCGTAAAATCAGATCAGATATGGCTTTATCCCGGTTTTCAGCGCCCGCACCTCTTAAGTTCATCGTCCTCGCGGTTCTCGTTGTATCGTTCTCCGCCTGCGCCAAGAAACCCGCGGGCAAGCGTTACGAGTTGCAGGGCCGCGTGGTCGCGGTCGATTCCGGTGCGCACCAGTTGACCATCGCGCACCAGGACATCCCCGGGTTGATGAAGGGTATGACCATGCCGTTCGAGGTCAGTCCGAAGGAGGAGTGGGTCTTCTCCAAAATCGCGCCCGGCGACGAGATCCATGCCACGCTGGTGATCGGCGCGCGGGCCCAGCTCGAAGACATCTCCTTCACCGAGCATAGCGACACCGGCGGCGATGGTACATCGAGCCTGCGCATCCCCGGTCCGGGAGACGCGGTTCCGGACTTCACGCTGGTCAATCAGAACGGAAAGAAGATCCATCTCGGCCAGTTTCGCGGCCGGCCGCTGCTGCTGACGTTCATCTACACGCGCTGCCCCATGCCCGGCTTCTGCCTGCTGATGAGCAATAATTTCAGCGAAATCCTGAAGCAGTTGCGGCAGGACCCCAAGGTGGCCGGCCACGCCCAGCTCTTGAGCATCAGCATCGATCCGCAGTACGATCAACCACCTGTGCTGCGCAAGTATGGGGAGCGCTACGTGGCCCAGCTCGATCCCGATTTCAAGCAATGGCAGTTTGCCTCGGGAACCGACGAGCAGGTGCGACAAGCCGCGAACTTTTTCGGTCTGGCCTACAACGAAAAGGACGGGCAGATCGTACACAGCTTGAGCACGGTGCTGATCGGACCCGACAGCAAAGTTTTGCAGGTGTACACCGGTAACCACTGGAAGCCGGAGGCCGTGGTGCGCGACTATGAAGCGGCCATGGTCAACCCGTCAACCAAACTCCAATGACGGGCTCCGCTTCCAGCCCGGAAGTTCCATGCGGTAGGCGTTGTGCTGAAATCCAGAGGAGGAGCGCTTCATGCCTGATGCAAGCAGTCCGGTAGACCAACTGAATGAATTGATTCGCGGTATCGAGTTTGCCATGCTCACCACGGTGCGCACCGACGGCTCCCTGCACAGTTGCCCCATGGCGACTCTGGAGGCCGATCCTGACGGAGTCCTGTGGTTCTTTAGCGGGACAAAGACGGAAAAGGTCGAGGCGATTCGCACCGATTCGCGGGTGTGCTTGTCGTACGCGGATTCGCTGGCGGCACGCTACGTGTCGGTCACCGGGCACGCCGAACTGGTGCGCGACCATGCCAAGGCTAAGCAACTCTGGGACCGTTCCTATGAAACCTGGTTCCCCGCCGGTGTGGAGAGTCCCGACCTGATCCTGATCCGGGTGCTGGTGATCGAGGCCTCTTATTGGAACGGCCCCGAGGGCAGAATGTCGCAAATCCCAGGCTTCAGCAAGAACGTGATCTCCAATCGCGATTATCGTTCCGCATCTCACCATGAGGTTGACTATCCCGAAAACAAACGGGACTTCAACCGCTAAATTGCAGCGCATGGTGCGCGGGTCTGGATGCTGGGTTGGGGAACGGTTCTGTCGCGCCCGCATTACGTGATGCCGATGGTTTCGAGCAACTCTCCCAGTTGTGCGGATTCGACCCGCAAGCGGCGTCCGTCGCGCAGCATGTCAGGCACTTCGTCGAAGGCCTGCATCAGCCGCAACTTGACCGCGGCATATTGCTCAGGTTCGCTGAGGGTACGGTCATGGGCGTTGGCCCATACGCGCAAAGCCTCGGGGCCGAGGAACACGCTCACCGCGAACACCGTCTTGCGATCGCAGGTGACGTCGAAGATGTACTCGTCAGCCTGAAATTCGGCGTCCCCTGCCAAAGCCATGCGTTTCCCCACGAAATAGTACTGGTACACGTATCCGGTGAGACCGGTATACGTTTTCAGCCGCCGAATGGTCATGGCTAACCTTCCGTGGGACGCTCCCGCAAACGCGCGGCCGCCGCCTCTGGGCTGACCGGCGAGGAATACACCTCCTTGAACGTGTACGACTTCGCCTTGGCGCCCAGGATGGGCAGAATCTCCATGTGCCAGTGATAGTCGTCCTCGATCGTCTTCCAGTAGCCCAGTGTTTCCGACTTGTGCAGCGTATTGGGCGAGGTGTGCAGCACCATATGGAAGCCATCGGCAATGCTGCGGATGCGATAAAGGGTGCGCCGCAACAGCGCCGCCAGGTCACGCATGGCTCCTGATCGCGCCGTCAATCGTTCGAAGTACGCTTCGTGGGTGCGGGGGATGATCCACGTCTCGTACGGTACCCGTGGCGCATACGGGCAACACGCAACATATTCACCGCGCACTTCGATGATGCGCTGCTTCTGCTGCTGCTCCTGCGCGATGATGTCGCAGAAGACGCACCGCTCCTTCAACCGATAATGTTCGCGGGCCGCGCGCAGTTCGTACAGCACCCTCCGCGGGACGAAGGTCGTGGCCACGATCTCCGACGTGGGGTGATCGAAGTCCTGTCCCGACATATTGCCGAAATTCTTGAAGACGCTGACGTACTTGAAGCGGCCGTCCTTCTTCAAGTCTTGAATGCGATTCGCGCACAGGGCCAGATACTCTTCGATCTCGCGATCGTCGGCATTCCACAGCTGGCGGTCATGGCGCGCATTCTCCACTATGACCTCATGCGCCCCGACCACCCGCATCTTGTCGTACAAGCCGTTACCCACGCGCAGCGGGTCGCCCTCGACGTGGTAGAGGGGATGAGGATGGACCACGGCACGCGCCGACCAGGGATTGCCGTTAACCGTGGGCATGGAAGCCACTACCTGCAACTGCCGGCCCGATTCCGGGCAGAACGGGCACCGGAAGTCCTGGTCGTTCTGGCTGTCGGGCTCGTCGCCTGTGATGACCCAGGAGCGCGTGATGGGATCTTTACGCAGTTCCATCTTCTACTTAATCTAACCGCGAAGTGCGGCAGTGACCAGACCCAAATACGGTGCGGAACAACTCGAAACCATCGTGTGGTCTCATCATTCAGGTTTAAGGTGCAGCGATCAGCTTTCGTCACCCCTCCAAATTCGCCCGGGGTTCTTGACCCTCTCGAGAGGGGACCTGCGACAGCGACAGCGGTGACGTAGAAACGCGGAATCGCTGTGCTACACTGCATCGCAAACAGGAGGATTCCGGTGCCGGAACAATCTTCGCCGCTCCAGCTCGCTGACATGTTACGCGGTCTACGCCAGGAACTGGAAAGAGCACGTGAGAACGTCAAAAGCAGCGGTGGAGCGCCTCTGCTCGATCTGGAAGGAGCGGAGGTTGAGGTAAAGTTCACCGTCGCCAAAGAAGGTAGCGGGAAAGGCGGTGTCAATATCCACTTCTTTGCGGTCGAGATCGGTGGGAAGTACAATTCCGAAGAAGTGCATCGCTTGACCCTGAAATTGCATCCTTCCAAGGGTGCGGATGTAAGTGTAGCGGAGTGAGTTGAATATGGCCTGGCAGAGGGGAACCGAACCGAGCGCGGCGTTTCATGATTCCGTTCTGGCTGCTCTACACAAGTGGGTGGAACTACACCCTTCTCCGGACACCCCAGCTCTCAGCATTGCGCAAACCGGTCAGTTTTCCCCGCGTCAGCTGTTGCACGAAGTTGATGAACAAACTGAGACAGGGCAGTTGCTGGAAGAAATGATCGAAGTTGCGGCCGTCAGGCATCCCGGTGGCGTGCTGGGAGTGCTGAGCATGTTTGAGGAAACAGAGATATCCGCCGCGTTGCGTGCGTCGGCGCACCCGGCCAAGAAGCGCCGGCGGAAAATATCATTTGAGCCTCTTTAGCGAATCGTGTTGTTAGCGTCCATGCGAGGTGCCCAATCTCGACGCTCTCGAACGAAGCCCTTGCTGACCTCGGACTCTACATAACGACAAATAAGCCGGCGGGCCGACGACTTCGCCCATGGGTAATCTGCTTCTCATTCGCCCCGCCAACGACCCGGTGGCGCTAGAGCTTTCCAGTTGGGCGGCGGCGCTGAAATCCGTCTCCACTATCCACAGCATCACCACAGACTTGGCATCTGCCGCTGCTACCCGGGCTGCGGTGGACGCCGGACTGCCTGCTCACGACGCGATCCTTTTTTTCGGCCATGGCACGCCAACCAAGCTGCGTGCGGCCACGGTCAACCTGGTAGACGCGACGAACGTAGGACTTGCGGCCCAAAAGGCAGTGATTGCAGTCGCGTGTTCCTCGGCTGACATCCTTGGGACAACCGCCATCTCCCAAGGTGTGATTGCATACTTGGGCTTTACCAAGAAGCTGTTGTGGGTTACGGGCGATCCTGATACTCAGTTTCAGCCTGCGTTTTCGGCAGGCATCGAAAAGTTCATGAATGGCGCGACCATAGACGATGCCGCCGTCGAGATCAGGTCCAAACTGCAAAGCGTGGTGGACTACTATCATTCTGGCGCGGGTCGCAGCAGTCCAAACAACGTGCTCGGATTTCTCACTGCATCTTGGGATTTGACCTACCTTGCCGGGCACGGTAACGGCAACCACCACCTCTGATCTCTTGGTGCTTTGAGCAACGTGGCTACATGGTATTCAAATTCCGATGCTAGAATTTAAGAGTGCCTCGCCCTATTCGCCTGATTGCCATCGACATAGATGGTACCCTGCTGAACACTCAGGTCCATCTTTCGGAGACCAACCGCAACGCCCTGCGGCGTGCCCACGAAGCCGGCATCGAGATTGTTCTGGGAACGGGCCGCAGGCATGCGTTCGCCATGCCTATTGCCGCGTCACTCGGCTTCGATCTGTGGCTCATCAGCTCCAACGGCGCTGTAACCCGCTCCACTCGGGGCGAACTCTTTCATCAGGACCTGCTGCCTTGCCGGACGGCCATCAAGTTGGCCCGCAAAATGGTTGGGTACCATAACTACATGGTGCTCACCTTCGATCGCGAAGGCATGGGAGCCATCGTATGCGAAAACCATGAACACCTGTACGGCGTTATTCAGCGCTGGATGGAGAAGAACGCGCCATTCATTGAGTATGTAAGTCCCATCGAGAAAGCCCTCACCGTCGATCCGATTCAGGCCATGTTCTGCGGTCCCATCGCCCTGATGCAGCAGGCGGTCGCCGAACTCTCCGCTTGCGACTTCGCCAGCGAGTTCACCCTTTTGCGAACCCAGTACGAGCATCGCGATCTCTGCATCGTCGACCTGCTTAACGCCGGCTGTTCCAAGGGACATGCCCTGGAGCGCTGGGCCAGGTATCGCGGCATCGATGCCTCTGAAGTCATGGCGATCGGCGACAATTACAACGACATAGAAATGTTGACCTTCGCGGGACATCCGGTGATCATGGGAAATGCGTCCGCCGATCTGAAGCAGAGCGGCTGGACCACAACGTTACATTGCGATGAAGATGGCGTGGCGGCGACGATCGAACAGGTACTCGCCTCCAACGCCACGACCCTGAATGCATAGGCTCCTCCAATTGGTCCCGGCGGTTTTGCTGGTTGCGCTGAGCGCACTGTCGCTGCGGGCGGCAGAGCTCGCCAATCTCACGAACGGATTCAGCATCCGCCATGAGCGGCGCGAAGTCATCGGCGGCACGACCCGGCTTTACCTCGACTCGAACAATGACAGCTTCATCGATGTTCCCTCGGCAGAGATCGAAAGCGTCGAGCCGGCGCCGCCGTCTGCGGCCGCTTCTACTGCCAAGTCAACTCAGGCTGTCGATATGGACGCCATCATTCACGAGGTCAGCCGGCGCAGCCGCCTCGACGCCGACTTCATCGCCAGCATCATTCGCGCCGAGAGTGCCAACAACCCGCGCGCGGTATCGCGCAAAGGTGCAGTCGGCCTGATGCAGTTGATGCCCGGCACCGCCGCCCAACTCGGCGTCAAGAACAGCTTCGATCCTGCAGCTAACGTCGAGGGCGGCGTGCGTTACCTTTACGGCCTGCTGGTCCACTACAACTATGACGTGGCCAAGGCGCTGGCGGCCTACAACGCCGGGCCGCAGCGCGTAGAACAATATCGTGGTGTGCCTCCGTATCGCGAGACTCGCGCCTACGTCACGCGCATCATCAACGATTACAACCGCAAGAAACTTGCCGAGCGCAAACACGCGCAACTCGCGAAAACGCAGAGTCTTTCCGCCGGCGGCGGCGAGTAAGCGGTTTGACCCTGCCAGTCTCGTCATATACCTTGATTTCTACTGAACAGCAGCACACCTTCTGACTCTGTTTCACACTTTGATGAAGCGCAAGCACACATTCGTCACGCTGGTGGTCCTGGCAGTCTTTTGCCTGCTCGTCTATCTCCAGGTCAGGACGTGGAAGAAGTTCGACTGGCACACGTTCTGGAGCCGCACCGATCACGTCAACCCTTACTACATCGCGGCATCGGTTGCCGTAACCTACTTTCTCTACCTGCTGCGGGCGACGCGGTGGAGCATCTTCCTGCGGCCCGTGCGTCGGACCACAACCGCAGAATTGGTCCCCTCGCAGTTCATCGGCTTCACTGGCCTCGCCTTGCTGGGCCGCCCCGGGGAAATGATTCGGCCTTACCTGGTGGCGCGCAAAACGCGGCTGACGTTCTCCTCCCAAATCGCGGTGTGGCTGGTCGAGCGTCTCTTCGATATGGGATGCGTCGCCCTCATGTACATCGTGGCTGCCTTCATCGGCGACCCGATGTGGACGTGGCGGCTGCACTCGACTGGCCTGCAGACCCGGGTGGAATGGTCGGCTGAGTTGTTACTGGCCGTGATCATTGCCATCTGCATCTTTGCCTTCTACCTGCGCCGCTCGGGATATTCAATCGCGCGTTTCCTGGAAACCAAGATCGGACGCTACAACGCGCACTGGGGAGATTCCATCAGCAGCAAGCTCAAATCGTTCACCGACGGGCTACAGACCATCGATGATTTTCGCTCGTTCGCACAGCTCTTCGGGCTCTCCATGGTCATGTGGATACTGGTAGGCGTTGCCTATTGGCTGGTGACTCACGCTTATGGCGGAGCGCTCGCTGAACTGGGCTCAGCGAGCATCTTGCTATTGATGGTCACTAGCATGTTCGGATCGCTCATTCAGTTGCCGGGTGTAGGTGGCGGAACGCAATTGGCCACCATCGCGACACTGACAGGCGTCTTTCAGATCGAAAAAGAACTCGCGGTGAGCTGCGGCATTCTGCTCTGGGTTGCGACCTTCATGTCGGTGATTCCCATTGGGCTGCTGATGGCCCACCGCGAGCAGATTTCGTTGCGCGCCGTCGCCGAAGCCGAGCAGAAAGAAGAGGCGGCACTGGCCGAGTAGCCGCTCACGACACGGTTTCCTCTTAACGGGCCTGGCGTTTCAGGCGACCATCTCCACTTCGTCGCCGTCCACTTCCACCGCGAAGCTCTTCATGATGGCCTCCATCGTCAGCACCACTCTAAGATTTTTTTCCTTTCGGACAAGGATGCCTTCTTTCCCGGCGAAGGCCCCGCATCGGACCCGCGCTCGTTGCCCTACGACGAGCAGGGGGTGCGGCTCAGCGTTGCGCGCGCTTAGTCCGTTGCGCAATGTCTCGATCTCCGTGTCTTCCACGATTGCCGGATTGCGTCCCGAACCCACCACCGACATAACGCCCGGGGCGCGGAGAACACGGTGGCACTTGCTGCGCTCGACCCGCGCGAAAACGTAGCCCGGAAACAACGGCAGCTCGACTTCGACCCGAGTACGATTGCGCCAGGCCCGCCGGACGGTGATCAGCGGGAGATAGTACTCGAGCGCCTCGTAGTCGAGGTAACGGGAGACGACCTTCTCGTGGCGTGGCGTGGTGCAGAAGGCCATCCAGCGGGCGGTCTCGCCGTTCAAGCGCCCGGCGAGGTCTTCGATCTGGCGGAATGAAGCCGCCCCAACGTCGGCACTGATGGAATTTGTTGACACTTGCCCTGTACCCCGCTTTCGAGGATTTGCCCAACCAAAATTACGTTGGGGCTCAACCATTCCCTGCACGACTTGGGAACCAGCGATCCAACTGGGTAGTTGATCCTGTTTTGTCATGCCCAAAGGGCGAACCAAATTACTAGGAGGACGAAGGGACTCGGCCAGATCAGTGCCTACAACTTAAGCCGTATGTTCGTGGCAGGTCAAGCGAATTCCTTATTAATTATTTTTATTATCGACTTAAAGACTTTATTTTAAATAGTATGCGGGCTTACCAAGTACACACTTACATTTCGGGAGGGGCGGCACGGCCGATCCTCCGACGCGAGTCGGACGGTTTGCCCCTGCGCCGGAACCAAGGTCCCCGCAGTGTAATCTGGAGACCGTAGCTGCGATCGTGATTTCTTGAACTTCCCGTCGGAATGACCGGGGTCGGAGGCATTCATGCTTGGCAAGCGCGCATGGTTCCGTCGTTTTGCTTTTGTCCTCCTTCCATTCATTTTGTTGGGTAGCTCGCCGTTAACCGCGCAAGCGCCCGCGCCGCCTCCCGCAATCTTGCTAGGCACAGCCTGGTATCCCGAGCAGTGGCCGGAGTCGCGCTGGGACGCCGACCTCACCCTCATGCAGCAGGCCGGAATCCACATGGTGCGTGTCGGTGAGTTTGCCTGGAGCCGCATGGAGCCGCAGGAGGGCCAGTACGATCTCGACTGGCTCGATCGTGCCATTACCGCCGCTGCCAAACACGGGATCTACACCGTCCTCGGGACTCCGACAGCCGCACCGCCAGCCTGGCTCACTCAGAAGTATCCTGAGACGCTTCGTACCAAAGAGAACGGCCAGAAGGACCAGCACGGCAACCGCCAGCAATTCAATTGGGCCAACCCGAAGTATCGCGAACTCGCGCGAGGGATCGCCGGCCAGATGGCGCAACGCTTCGGCCACAATCCCAACGTGCTGGGCTGGCAGATCGACAACGAATACGCCGAAGTGTCGTTCGACGCCGAAACCAGAATGCAGTTTCAGGACTGGCTGAAGGCGCGCTACGGCACCCTCGATAACTTGAATGCGCGCTGGACCACCGCCTACTGGAGCGAAACCTACAGCGCCTGGGACCAGATTCCCATCCAGGTTGGCTATGGCAATCCCGGACTGCTGCTGAGTTGGATGCGTTTCGTGAGCGATACCTGGCGCAGCTACCAGAAAAATCAGTTGGACGTCATCCGCGCCAACGCCGATCCGAAGCAGTTCATCACCACCAACACCATGGGCTGGTTCGACGGGTTCGACCATTACACCGTAGAACAGGACCTCGATCTCGCCGCCTGGGACGACTACGTTGGGCAGGGACACCTCGACCCGGCGAAGAATGGCGCAGCGCACGATTTGACGCGCGGCTTCAAAGGCAAGAACTTCTGGGTGATGGAAACCCAGCCCGGCTCCGTGAACTGGGCGCCGATCAACAACAGCCTCGACCAAGGCGAGGTGCGCGCCATGGCCTGGCACGACGTTGGGCATGGCGCCGACACGGTGAGCTATTGGCAATGGCGCAGCGCGCTCAACGGGCAGGAGCAGTATCACGGCACCCTGGTGGGCGCCGACGGCAGCCCCGTGCCGCTCTATCCTGAGATCGCTCAGATTGGCCGCGAGTTCGAGAAGGCCAGCCCCGTGCTCGCCGGAACGTCGGTCAAGTCGGAAGTCGCCATCCTGCATTCCTACGATAGCCGCTGGGCCATCAATTGGCAGAAGCACAACAAGAACTACGATCCGGTGACTGAACTGGTCAGCTACTACCAACCGCTGCGCGCCATCGCGCAGTCGATCGACATTGTCCCGCCAACGGCGGCGCTCAGCCAATACAAGCTGGTGGTCGCGCCCGGATTGAATGTCATCTCTGACCCGATCGCCAAAAATCTCATCGACTACGTGAAAGGTGGCGGCCATCTCGTTCTCGGCCAGCGCTCGGGCATGAAGGACGACGACAACAGCCTGTGGACCGAGCGCCAGCCGGGACCGCTCGAACAACTGCTGGGCGGCCGCGTCGAACAGTATTACGCGCTGGTCGATCCCGTGCCGGTGAGCGGGAAATGGGGCTCCGGCGAAAGTCCGTTATGGGCAGAGCTGCTCAGCACGAAGGACGGCGACACCGAAGTCCTGCTGCGCTACGGAAAGAGCAACGGATGGCTCGACAGACCAGCCGGCTGCCATTACCCGCAAAGTCGGCAAGGGCCGAATCACCTACATCGGCGCGTGGCTCGATCCCGAAACCATGGCGCAGGCCGCGAAGTGGATGACTGACGACAGCAAGGTCAAGCCGGCTCTCGGACCGGTTCCGGATGGAGTTGAAGTGTATCCACGCTACGGCGCGAATCAGACCGTTTACATCCTGGTCAACTTCGCGAAGACAGCCCAAACCGTAAACCTGCCGAAGCCGATGCAGGACGTGCTCGACGGAGGATCGAAACAGGCGGTCACCTTGCAGCGATACGGAGTGGCCGTTCTCAGTTCGCCGAAGTAGCGCTCACAGCCCGGCGGCAATGAGCCGTGAACGACGAAGCCGGCCGTCGAGGGCCGGCTTCCTCTTCGGAATACGACAGAACTACTTCAGGCCCTTTACGAAGGTGGCAACAGCCTTCGCCTGGTCTTCGGTCAGGCCAGCGATCGCCTTGCCGTGCGGAGCTTTCTTACCCGGTGCGCCCTTCAGCAGCTCTTCCTGGATTTGTGCTTCGCTCAGCGAAGTTCCTTTCAGGGCAGGGCCAACCTTGCCCTCTCCGGCAGCGCCATGGCACATGGCGCACTTCGCCTTATAAACTGCGGCGCCATCTTCGGCGAAAGCCATGCCCGGCAATGACAGAAGTGCAATTACAGTCAACGCGATGATGCTACGCTTCATGAATAGTTTCTCCTTGTAAGAACGATTCGCATCGGAACAGCGATCCTTGTGCCCGATTGCTTCGATAAATTGACTGGCCGGGACCGCTGTTGCGAGCGCCAGTCTCGACTCGCACAATCGCTGGACGCAGCTTACTGCTTGCAACCTGCAGTGGTCGCACTCACGCACAACATGGTTGCGACTGCTGTCCGCTCCGCTGGAACGCTAGCTTCAATCTCACCAGAGGACGGTCCGCCTGCGACCTTCTATGGTTCGCTACCACTCGCAGCCTAGTCTGTGACCTGAATCATAAACGGCGGTGACAAGCTGCCGTATCAGTTCCCACTCTGTCGGCAGGCCGCAAGGAGGCCAAGCACTTTCTAAGGAGCTTCATTCACCCGGTATACCGATACGCTCATGGGCTGCACCTTCAATTCGACCTTCTTGCCGCTCAGTTGCGCCGAGCCTCCGCCAAACAGCGGCGTGAAGCCCGTCGCGTCGGCGATCGAGGTGTACGCCAAGTCGACGGTCAGCGTCTTCGCAGCATCGCCCTTGTAGAAGACGATCATCAGACGTTCGCCCTTGGTCTCACGCGTAAACACGTAGTAGTCGTCGGCTACAGCGACGTGCTTCTGCACTCCCTCGCGCAGCGCGACGCGATCGCGACGCAGCTTCAGCAACGCCTGCACATGCGCGTACACATCCTGCTCCGCGGGAGAGCGCCCCGCCTGCGTAAATGCATTGTGCTGGTCGCCGGGAAAGCCGCCGGGAAAATCGTGGCGGTCATCGGGATCATTCCCGCCCGCCATGCCGATTTCATCCCCATAATAAAGCTGCGGGATGCCGCGCAGCGTGGCCAGCAGCGAGAAGGCCGCCTTCAACTGATCGCGCGCGCCGCCCGCCTCGGTGAGGAAGCGCGGCATGTCGTGGTTGCCGATGAAGGTCACCAGAAGCTCGGGATTCGGAAACAGCCGGTCCTGCCGCAGCACGTTCACCAGCGTCTTCGCCGAGGCGCCCTGGTTCACGACCTTGTTGATGGCGTCCTGCATGGGAAAGTCGAATGGCGTCGTCAGCAGCGTGTCGATGCCGTCGAATCCCTTCTGGCCTCCCGCCCAATACGAGGTAATAGTTGGGTCGGTGTTGTAGATTTCCCCAACGGTGAAGAACTTGGGATACGTCGTGAACAGCCCCTTCAGGTAGTAGGCCCAGAACGAGCGTGGCACGTATGGAAACGTGTCGATGCGGAAGCCGTCGATGCCGCTCGACTCCGTCCACCACAAGGCGTTCTGCAGGAGGTATTGCGCAGTCAGCGGGTTTTCCTGCGCAAGATCCGGCAGCACGTTGGCAAACCAGCCATCGAGCGCGCTGCGATACTCTTTCTCGACCGCATGTGGATCGGTCATCGGCGTGTAGTTGTAATCCGTGTTGATGTGGTTCTCCGGCGTCCCGTGCAGCCAACCCGGCGCAGGTTGCGACTTCGCCCAGGGATGCTTCGGCCCTACGTGATTTGGAACCATGTCGAGCAGTACCTTCATTCCCTGCCGATGGGCCGCCACCACCAAATCCTGGAAATCGGCCATGGTGCCGAAGTGGTCTTCGACTTTGTATAGATCGACCGCGCCATACCCGTGATAATCGGAGGTCGAGTTGTCGTTATCGGACGATCGGCGTGAGCCACAGCGTGGTGACGCCCAGGTCCTTGAAGTAGCCGAGGTGGTCCTTGATGCCTTTCAGGTCGCCGCCGTGATAGCCCTTGGGCGCGTTGCGATCGTAAGTACCGGGCGCGGCCCCGGTTGGCATGTCGTTCGACGGATCACCGTCGGCAAAGCGGTCGGGCATGATCAGGTAAATGACGTCATCGCGGGTCACGCCCTGGAATCTTCCCGGTTGCGGTTGCCGCGCCTGAAGCTGCAATCGGGCTTGCGTCTCCCCCGCAGCCGTCTTCACCGACAGATTCACCGTCCCTGGCCTGGCAGTCTTTGCCACCGTCAGCCAGACGAACGCATGTTTGCCGTCCGGCTGCACCTCGGTCTTCTGGACGCTCACCCCGGGATACTTCACGGCGATGCTCGCTCCCGCCAGGTTGTCGCCATAGAGCAGCACCATGACGGGCGAGACGTAGCCTGTCCACCAATTCGGCGGCTCGATCTTGCTCACCTGTGGTGTTGCCGCGAAGCTAAGGGCGGAAAGAAGGATGAGAACGATCGACGTACGGCTGACAGCGGAGGGAAGACGACGCGGTCTGGTCATGATGTTTCGTAGTGCGAGAAAATGCGGAACAGGCAGTTTTACCTGTTCCCGGCGCGAGTGTCTAGCAGGAGAACCCCTGGGAAAGGGCGACTTTGGCTTATCCCCGACTCGCATAAATATGGTTTGTGCAATAAACTTAACCGCAAACAATCTGTGGGGTAAGGCGCCGCGTACCTCCAGGGGATAAGGTTTCGATCGGGTGTCGAGTGCGTGGCAATGGAACGCTTCGCGTTACGGCCTGAATCAAGCTTAGGCAACAAGGAATTGTGGCCACCCGACGGCGGCCAAAGGAGAATACAGCAATGAAGAAGCTATGGTTGGTAGTGATCGGTCTCTGCCTGTGCAGTGTGCTGGCGATGGCGGCTCCCAAAGACGAGAGCTGGACCGGCTGGATCAGCGACTCAAAGTGCGGTGCGAAGGGTGCGAATGCGGCTCACGCAGCATGCGCGAAAAAGTGCATTGCGGGCGGTGAGAAGCCAGTGCTGGTCACGGACAAGGACCAAAAGGTCGTCGCGATCACGAACCCGGACTCGGTGCAGGAGTACGTAGGCCAGCACGTGAAGATCACGGGCAAGTTGACAGATGCAGGCTTGCAGGTGGATAAGGTCGCACAGGCCGGCACCTAGGGCGACGCGCCGAGCGACCTGCAACACTGAGCGGGGGACGATCCATCCTGGCGAAACAGGGAGGGCGGCTCCTAGGCCGCCCTCGTATTGCATCGATAGCGCACGAATTCTCGGTTACCGCACCACCCCTTCGAGCGGCGAACTGGCGGTAGCGTAAAGCTTCTTCGGCATGCGTCCGGCAAGGTACGCCTGGCGGCCGGCGAGCACCGCGTTGCGCATGGCTTCTGCCATCAGCACCGGATCCTGCGCGCCCGCGATGCCGGTGTTCATCAGCACGCCGTCCATCCCCAACTCCATGGCGATGGCCGCATCGGAGGCGGTACCCACGCCGGCATCGACAATCAGCGGAACTTCGGTGATCAACTCGCGCAGAATGCGGATGCTGGGCTGGTTCTGGATGCCAAGGCCGCTGCCGATGGGAGCGCCGAGCGGCATGACCGCAGCCGCGCCAGCATCGATCAGGCGCCGGGCGACCACGATGTCGTCGGAAGTGTAGGGCAGCACGGTGAAACCTTCTTTCACCAGCACGCGGGTGGCTTCGATGGTGGCCTGCACATCGGGAAACAGGGTGGCCTGGTCGCCGATGACTTCAATCTTCACCCAGTCGGAGAGCCCGACTTCGCGCGCCAGGCGGGCGGTGCGGATGGCTTCGTCGGCGGTGTAGCAGCCGGCGGTATTGGGCAGCAGGAAGTATTTTCCCGGATCGATGAAATCCAGCAGCGATTCCTTGCTGCGATCGAGGTTCACACGACGGACGGCCACGGTCACCATCTCGGCTCCGCTGGCGTCGATGGCGCGGGCGGTCTCCTGCCCTGACTTGTACTTGCCTGTGCCGACGATGAGGCGCGAGCGGAACTGGCGCCCAGCAATGAGGAATGAGTCCATGGCGAGCTATTGTAATGAAACCGCGGCGCGAGCGAGACGTGATATCTGCGAACCGGAGGCCGGCTTTGTGGAACTACCCTCGCGCCCAAGATAGAAGCGTTTTCGTCCGAAAAGCCTTTGCAATTGCGGCAGTCTCTCCTATGCTCTTGAGCTGGGTAGGGATATGGCGACGAAACTGTTAATACGAACGCTGCTGCTAGGCTCGCTCTCTGCATTCCTGTTTGGAGCCGATGCCCAACCTGGAGCCGAGGTTCTGAACCGCTGGGTCGGCGGAAAATGGGTAGGCGACGGCGCGATGCTTGATACCGACTACAGCAAGGCGATGAAAACTAGAGGCGTGAGCAATTGCGGTTGGTCGCCGGATCACGTGTTTGTCGTCTGCGATCAGCAGGTGAGCATGGGCGGCAAGGAGGCGCGTGTTCTGTCGCTCTACGCCTACGATCCGGACACGCACCTCTTTCACTTTTATGGACTCTCGCCCGCAGGCGAACGGCCGCGCACCGGCGAGGTGACCATCACCGCCGACGGCGCTCACTGGGAGTACCATAGCAAGGCCGAAATCAGCGGCAAGCCGGTCGAGTTCCGCACGATCAACGTCTTTGCCGATGCCGACCATGTGAACTGGTGGTCGGAGTATTCGACGGATGGCGGCGCGAAGTGGGTCAGGACGGGCGCGGGCAAAGAGTCGCGACAGAAGTGACACCGTGTTCGCGGAATATAGACCGCAGCGCACCCGGGCTAGCCCCGGTGATGGCGTGACAGGTGCGGGTGAAATGGCTCTGGTCGGCGAAGCCGGTGGCAAAGGCGATGTCGGCGAGGGAGAGATCGGGATTCATCATTAGTTCGCAGGCCTGGCGCACGCGTAGACGCCGCAGGTATTCCCCCAAGCCATGGCCAGCGAATCTACGGAACGAACGCGAGAGGTGCACGGGATGGACCCCGGCTTCTGACGCCAGTTCTTGCAACGTCAGCCGGCTACAGCATTCGGCTTTCAGTTTTTCCTTCACCCGGCGCAGCCAAAATGGGGCGTAACTGCCGCGCTCGGGCGTGCAAGCGGTCGCGGCCAGTAGTTCGGCCGTAAGGCTCTCCACCTGCAAATCGTTCGCATTCACTTGTTCGCGGGTTTCGCGAAAGAGTTTCAGCGCGAGCCAGAGCAGTTCGCCGCCTTCCGTGTCGTATGCAATCTGCAAAGTGCCGGAAGCGCTCTGCACCAGGTCCTGCCATTTGCGGTCTGCCTCGATGCCAAACATCCGCGCACCGCGCGGACCGACCTCATCCATGTGGGGAACTTCCGCCGGACGGAAGGACAGGGTAAACGGGCGGAACTGCACATAACGACGACCGTACTGCTCGCCGTAGTCTCCGCCGAGAAAGAGACAGAAGAAGGGCATCTCGTGGGAGTGCATGGGCAGCTTGCGCGCCCGAGTATGCCGCAGCTCGGTGAAGATGGCTCCGCCAATCTGCTGCCGGTTGGCCACTGCTCCGTAGAAACTTCCGCCGGGAAGGCGCTGTTCGCTGATCGCTGGTTGTGCCGCCACTGCCATGAGCCATCCCTTTCGCCAGGTTAATTCTGTTCAAGACACCCACATCGCAAAGCCTTAGACTCGCCCTATTCCAGATGGAAAGCATCCCAATGGGGTGAAAATCACCATGCGTATCTGCATCGTTTTCCCCGTTTTGCTTGCTCTGCTGCTCTCCAGCGGCTCCCACACTACCTTGGCGCAAGCGCCGGTTACCGCGTCCTCCGAGACACCTCGCTATACGCAGGATGGGCAATTGGAGTTCCCTGCCAACTACCGCGAGTGGATTTACCTGACGTCGGGGCTCGACATGAGCTACAACCCGCGCACCAGCATGCCGGGGCATTCGATGTTCGACAACGTGTTCGTAAATCCATCGGCCTACCAGGAATTCCTGAAGACCGGCACCTGGCCCGACAAGACCATGCTGGTGCTGGAATCACGCATGGCCGGATCGAATGCATCGATCAATAAGTCTGGGCATTTTCAAACGACCGAGACGATGGGCCGTGAAGTGCACGTGAAAGATGAATCACGATTTCCGGGCAAGTGGGCATTCTTCGGCTTCGATGAGGGTGAGAAGCAGGCAGCGATGATTCCGGCCAGCATGCCCTGTTATAGCTGCCACCAGCAGCATGCCGCGGTGGACACAACCTTCGTGCAGTTCTACCCCACGCTGATCAAGCTGGCCGAACAGAAGGGCACGTTGAGCGACGCGTACAAGAAGGACGAGGGGAAAAAGTAGCTGGTAACCGGTAGTCGACCTTCACTCCTCTTGCTTGGGCGCATGGTGGGGCAGCGGCTGGGGCATCTCGGAGACGTTCCACGCCCAGGCGGCGAGGAAGGCCGCGCCTTCGTTGATCTGATCGGGGATGACCTTGTCGAAGGTATCGGTCTGACTGTGGTGGGCTTCGCGGTAGTGTGCTGGAAGCTGGATGCAAAAATATGCCGGCACCCCCTTGTTGAGGAAGGGGACGTGATCGGACGCGCCGAACGAGCGGGTGCTGAGCGGCTGCAAGTCGAAGACTTCCTGGAGCGGGAGGTAGATTTCCTGCATCAGCGCGGCGGTGTCCCACAGGTTGTCGAGCGAGATGGAGAAGACCTTTCCGGTACCGGTGTCATGAATCAGCACGCCGTCCATCTTCGGAATTTCAGCAGCATGGTTCTTCAGGAAGGTGTCAGCCCCGATGCCGCCCTCTTCTTCCCCGGTAAAGAGAATGAAGGTGATGGTGCGTTTCGGCGTCCAGCCGAGAGCCTTCAGGGTTCGCGCGGCTTCCAGCACGGCCATCGCTCCGGTGCCATTGTCGAGCGCACCCTGCCCGAGGTCCCAGGAATCGAGGTGGCCGCCGATGATGACGCGCTCGTCGGGAAACTCGGAACCCTTGATCTCGGCGACAGTAATGGAGGCCGGCGCAGGCTTGTCGCTGAACATAGTTCTGCAGGTCGACCTTCATCGTCACTGGACCGCTCTGCTGCAAGCGCCAGATCAGGTCGTAGTCTTCGTGCGCCAGAAAAGCCTGCGGCACTTCGCTGGGTCGGTAGCGTGGCGAACTGCCCGACATGCTGAATAGATTGTCGGTCTTGCCGCTGTCGGTGAGAATGAGCAGCGGCTTCTCGGCGCGGATGCTGGCGAGCAACTGCGCCCGCTCGCGGTAACTCATGTTTTCCCCGTTCGGGAACGCCGCGGCTGGGAGTAATCACGGCGTCGTAAGCGTTGTCCGGGTTGGGATCGAGGTCCATCACATCCACCGGCTTGCGCGCCAGCACGATCAGGCCCTTCAGCTTTCCCTTGTACGGCGCGAGATCGGCCGCGCTCTTGATGTCTAATGCGATGACCTTGCCCGACACCTCGCCCGGTGTAGCCTTGCTCCAGCCGTAGGCGCGAATCCCGATGCGGCGCTGAATAGGGCTGGTGATCTCGGCGGTCTCGGCGCCGCGGGTCCAGGCGTGATCGATCTCCGCCGTCTCAAGGTGCGCGGAGATGCCGTAGTCCTGAAAGCGTTTCAGCGTCCAGTCGCTGGCGGCCTGCATTTGCGGCGAACCGGTCAGCCGCGGACCAATCTGCGTGGTGAGGTATTCCAGGTTCTTCATCAGCTCGGAGTGCGACTTCACTTCGGCGGCAATTTTCTGGTCGGCCTCTTCCATCGCTTTGCGGTAGGCGCCCTGCTGGTCGGAAGTGCGCTGGGTTTGGGTTGCAGTTTGCGGCGCTTGCGCAAGCAGCAACCCGCAAAGCAGGAGCGTCGGCAAGGTCGCCAGCCACGGGCGGCGGAAACGGATCATTACACCATCCTCGGGATTTATGCGGCAGGGATTTCCATCATAGCGGTTGGATCGCCGGCGCGACAAACCGGCTGAAATACAGCAGTACGTCCCGGTCCGCCGGCTTGGTGTTGCTTCGAGGGCGGCCGAGCCCGGTGCCGCGTTTCCTGTATGCTTGAAGTTCCCGCATGCAAGCCAGCCGGCCACTCATACTTCACTTCCCCCGTAACCTGACGCGAGCCCTTGCGTCAATCCTCCTGCTGGTCGCACTCCTGGGTGCAAGCTGGGGGCAGGAACAGAATCCCACCCCCCCAACTCCGGTCCCGGGCGCCGGCATCAGTGTCCAGGACCAGCAAAAGCCCGCGACACAGGCGCAGCCCCAGCCAGCAGCGGAAGAACCGCCGCAGCAGCCCATCACCAAGGCGCAAGCCAAGGAGCTGTTTCGCTCGGTCGACGAGATTCTGCAATTTGCCAGCCAGGATACGGGACTGCCGATCAAACACAAGGTGAAGCGCAAGCTGATTACCCGGCAGGCGGTTCAACGCTACCTCGAGAAGCACATCAAAGAAGATAAAGACACCCAGAGGATCGAGCGGTCGGAAGCGGTGCTCAAAAAGTTTGGCTTGCTGCCTCCGGAATACAACATGCACACCGAGTTTCTCAAGCTGATGGGCGAACAGGTTGCCGCATACTACGACTCCGGGAAGAAGACGGTCTACCTGCTGGACTGGGTGCAGCCCGACATACAGAAGCCGGTGCTGGCACACGAATTGACCCACGCCCTGCAAGACCAGAAGGTCGGCCTGGAGAAATGGGGGCTGGCTGGGGCCAAGGACGATCGCCCGCAGCCCGACCAGCAGGAACAAGTAGTCGAGGAAGAGCAGGCGGCGCGACAGGCGGTCACCGAGGGGCAAGCCATGATCGTGCTGCTGGACTATTCGCTGGCGCCGCTCGGCAAATCGGTGGCCACCGACCCCGACGCGGTGGACATCATGCGGTCCGGCATGGGCGACAGCAAGGACTCGCCCGTCTTCGCCGCGTCGCCGGTATTTCTGCGGGAATCGATGCTGATGCCCTACACCTTCGGTATGGACTTCGTGCGCGAGGTGTTGGTGAAGAAGGGCAAGGAGGCGGCCTTCACCGGACTGCTGGAACACCCCCCAGTAAGCACCCGGCAAATCATGCAGCCGGAGACGTACCTGGCAAACGAAGCCGTCGAGCCGCTGCTCATTCCCGATCTCGACAAGCTGGTGGCGCCGAACTATCAACGTTACGATTTTGGCGAAATTGGCGAGTTCGACGTGTATCTATTGCTGAAGCAGTACGCGCCGTCGGAGGATCTGAAGAAGATTTATCCCCACTGGCGTGGGGGCTATTATCTGGCTGTGCGAGCTAAAGATGCTCCCAAGGACCAGATCGGTTTGCTCTACTTCTCGCGCTGGGATTCGCCGGAGGCGGCGGAGTCGTTCAAGAAGATCTACCTGGACTACGTGCCTAAACGTTACCCGAAAGCTTATGAGCACGGCGTCCCGGGAGGCGGAGGTGGAGGCATCGGCGGCGTCTGCAGCGATTCGTGGATCCAGACCGACCAGGGCCGTGTTGCAGCCGAGCAATGTGGCAAAGACCTGCTGATCACCGAGTCTCTGGATGAAGCGACTACGCAGCGCATCCGCGATGCATTGCTGTTTGGGAAGCCGTTGGCGCAAGGCGAAAAAGCGGCAAGTGCGCATTAAATCAGCATCAGACCGTTCCAGTTACTACCTAGGGAATCTCTGATTAAGCCCAATCTTTTGCAGGGGACGGCCTTCAGGCCGTCCGTAAAGGCCGCAAAATGAACGCGGCTTTAGCCGCGGAGGGACCGTCCATTGACTTAATCAGACCTTCCCTGGGCACAGAAGCCGCAAGACTTCGGTTGGCACGTGAGTCACATCACAAGCCGGTGTGACAAAAGTATTACAGTGGCTTTCCTCTTAAGTTGTTAGGCTGAGAGTGGCTCTAAGAGACGTGCGAAGGCAGGGGCCAAGCAGACCAAACCAAGGGGATACATGACTCGTCAGCACAAGCTCAATTGGGTAACCACATCTTTCATGGCGCTGTTTCACATCGGCGCTGTCGCGGCCTTATTCATGTTCAGTTGGAAGGCTGCATTCGTTGCGCTCTTTATTTACTGGATCGCCGGCAGCCTGGGTATCGGATTGGGCTATCACCGCCTGCTGACGCATCGCGGCTTCAAGTGCCCCAAGTGGTTCGAATATTTCCTCACGGTCTGCGCCACGCTGGCACTGGAAGGCGGCCCGATTTTCTGGGTGGCGACGCACCGCCTGCATCATCAGATCACCGATAAGCCGGGAGATCCGCATTCCCCGCGCGACGGCGGCTTCTGGGCGCACATGGGCTGGATCATGACTGGCGAGGGCCTGCATAACAAGATTGACGCGCTGCTGCCCTATGTTCCCGATCTCCGCAAAGACAAGTTTCACATGTGGCTCAGCGAGTATCACTGGGTCCCGATGGTGGTGCTCGGCGTAGCTCTGCTGGCGATCGGCGGGTGGCCGATGGTGATGTGGGGCGTGTTCTTCCGCACGACCATCTTGCTGCACTCGACATGGTTCGTAAATTCGGCTACGCATATGTGGGGTTCCAAGCGCTTCGCCACCGACGACGACTCGCGCAACCTGTGGTGGGTGGCGCTGCTCAGCTTCGGCGAAGGCTGGCACAACAATCATCATGCGCATCCGCAGTCGGCGCGGCATGGCCTGGCGTGGTACGAGTTCGACATGAATTGGTACGCCATCAAGGCATTCTCGATGACCGGCCTGATCTGGGACGTAAAGCTGCCCAAGCTGCGCTCGGCGCGCATTCAGCCGGTGGTGAACCCTGCGGTCAAAGAAGAAGAACTGGTGGGCGCCTACAGCGGCGATTGAGCTGGTTAAAGTTTCTTCCCCAGAGGCGGCGCTCCGAGCGTCGCCTTTTTGGTTTGGCGGAAGACTGGCCTGTTCGGTGTCTCGACTCAAGGGGCCAACACGTTAACCTTCCGCCTCTGAAGGGGTTTGCCGCTAATGGCGGGGCTGTGCTACAAGGAAGCCATGGACAAGACCATCCGCACGTACACCAGCTTCGATGAGATGAAGGCTGATGAGTATCGAGACTGGCAAGATCTCACCGCCCAGGAACGCATGGACGCGGTCGCGGAGATGACCCTTGCGGCTTACCAGATGAAGGGACTGCCCCCGGATGTTCGACGACTTCAAAGAACTCTTGTCCATCTTCAACGACCAGAGAGTTAAATACCTGATCGTGGGCGGGTATGCCGTCTCGTTTCACGCGCAGCCCCGCGCCACCAAGGATATTGACCTGCTGATCAAGCCGGACGCCGACAACGGCAAGGCGGTGTACGCCGCCCTGGCAAAGTTCGGTGCATCGCTGGAAGGATTGACCGCCGCCGATTTCATCGAGCGGGCAAAGTTTTCCGCATGGGCCGGGTGCCGGTCATGGTGGACATCTCCCGGAGATTGGCGGTGTCGATTTTGACCAGGCATGGCAACCCCGGGTTGAAACCGTAATCGATCCCGCAAGCGGACTCACGGCATTCTTCATTTCCCGCGAGGATTTAATAGCGGCAAAGCTTGCAGCGGGAAGACCACAAGATATTGCCGACGTTGCCGCGCTTCGCAAGGCGGCCCAGAGCCACGCTGGGACAGGAATCAATAAGAAACGTCCCCGGAACTGATACCGGGAGACCTTAGTCGCGGACGAACGCGCCAGTGTTTCAAAAGGGGTAGGTTTTGCAACGTCCCGAAAGGGTTCCTTTGTGCGACCGCTTTCGGGGAAGATTGGCGCGCAAGCTGGAATGCCTGGACGTGACCCAAAGCGGACCTGACGCGTCGGCGCAGTCCGTCGGGCGAGTCGCGCGATTAAGCGGGAACGTACGTCAACCTAATCACGTCCTCGCCAATTAGATCGCTGGTCACAAGGCGGAGCGGCGGCCGGGGGCCGGCGAAGAATGGCTTGCCGCGACCAAGCACGACGGGGTGGAGGTAGAGTCGATACTCATCAATAAGACCAAGGTCGGTTAGGCTTCCTGCCAAGTCTGGTCCGGCAACTTCAATCTCCCCAACGAGCTGAGCCTTCAGCCCATGTATCACCGCCTCGATGTCATCCTCGACAAGTGTGGCGTTGGGTCCGACCGACTTCAACGAGCGCGACACAACCCACTTCGGCTGGCTCCGCCACGCCGCCGCGAAGTCGTGTTCCTCCGCGCCCCAGTCCGCATGGTCTTCGTCCCAATAACGCATTACCTCGTACATGCGGCGACCGTACACACTGCCCGTCAGGTCGCGCACTTGCTCTATGAAGTGACGAAAGAGCGCCGGGCTTGGCCTAAATTCCAGATGGTCGACGTAGCCATCCAAGGACTGGTTCATTCCATAGACGAGCTTTGCCATGGTACAAAATCTCCACCCCAGGTTCTTCAGAATAGCTTGAGCCGACGTTCCGCAGAAGTGAGGTTGGACACGATCTGCGCGCCGCATTGTCAGTGTAACCAATAACCCGAGGTCCGCTTTTGGCTGGGAACCGCCGGATGCCTTTTGAGGAAGCTGCCGTTCGCTGTTGCACAAAGGGTAAGTTTTGAGACGTTTTGCGGAGGCCCTAGAGTCAAGGGCTCCCGCGTCTCGGAAGTCTGTATCAAAATGCCCGTTCAAGATCTAACCGCGCGATCGCCAGAAACGAATGGCCGCAGCGGCCTATCCTGGGGGCGTCGAGTCCGAACGCCGTGCGTGTTGAAGGACCATCCAGTCACACACACTCTGTGACACCGAGAGCCTCCCTTTCCCCTCCGGTGCTATCCTCGTTTTCGTAGCCCATGCGCATTACCAGCCGCAATAAGACCATCGCGTTTTTCATCACGCTTGGTGCGCTCATCGCCGCGGTGGCGATGGTGCTCAACATCAGTTGGATCATCCTTAACTGGCGCGAGGTGGTGCCGCTCATCATCGGCATCCTGTTCTTCCTGTTCATCATCGCCGGAGTCACGCTGAACACGATCTTCCTGGTGCGCGAGGTGCGGCGGAATGAACAGCAGGACAGCTTTCTGAACGCGGTCACCCATGAACTGAAGACGCCGATCACCTCGATTCGCCTGTACCTGGAGACGCTGCAGCGGCGTCCGGTGGACGAAGAGCAGCGGCGCGAATTTTACCAGGTGATGCTGGATGATACGAAGCGGCTGATGGGCACCGTGGATCAGGTGCTGCGCGCGGCCCGCGTCACGCAGAAAAACGCGGTACTGAACCGGGCCGATGTCGAAGTCGGCCCGCTGGTACAGGACACCGTCGAGTTGGCGCGGTCGCGGCATCATCTTTCGCCGGAGGCGCTCGCCTGGGAACTCGACCACGAACCAACGGAGCGGCTTGTTGTCTCGGGCGATCGGGAGGAGTTATTTACCGCCATCTCCAACGTGATCGACAACGCGGTGAAGTATTCCGGCGGGAGTCCGCAGATCCGGGTAGAGGTGGTGACGCCCGATCTCAGGCGAGTGCAAATCAAAGTGCAAGACAAGGGCCAGGGCATTGCGCGGGGAGAACTCAAGCGCATCTTTAAGCGCTTCTACCGGGTGGCGGCGCTGGGGTCGCAGCAGATCAAAGGCACCGGCCTGGGATTGTTCATCGTGGGCTCCATTGCACAGCGCCATGACGGCAAGGCGTTCGCCGAAAGCGAGGGTCTTGGCAAAGGAACCACGGTTACCATCGAGTTGCCGAGGCACATGCCATGAGCGGCCGAATCCTGGTGGTGGAAGACGAAGTGCATCTGGCACGCGGCCTCAAGTTTAACTTGGAGGCGGAAGGATACGAGACAGAACTAGCGGGCGACGGCGAGACGGCGCTCGACCTTTTGCTGAAGCAGCGGAGCGAGTTCGACTTGCTGGTGCTCGACGTGATGTTGCCGGGGAAGGACGGATTCGCGGTGGCAGCCGAACTGCGAAAGGAAAATCACTATGTCCCGCTGCTGATGCTGACGGCGCGCAATCGCCCGGAAGATGTGCTGAAGGGATTCGCATCGGGCGCCGATGACTACCTGCCGAAGCCGTTCGACCTGGCGATCCTGCTGGCGCGCATTCGCAGCCTGCTGCGCCGCCGCGAATGGGGACAGGCGCTCGCGACCAATCCTCCGGTCGAGACGCGGGTGGCGGAGAGTCAAGCCGGCGCTTCGCCACGCGAGTTTGACGTCTACACCTTTGCCGACAAGGAAGTCGATTTCGGAAAGCTCGAGCTGCGCGTGGGCGAGAAGACTTATCGCCTGACGTTAATGGAAGCTGACCTGCTGCGCCACCTGATCGCCAACCATGACAAGATCGTCTCGCGGAAACAGATTCTGGAAGAAGTGTGGGGACTGCGCGAAGACACCGACACGCGGGCAATCGACAACTTTATTGTGCGCTTGCGGCGGTATATCGAGAAAGATCCGTCGAAGCCGAAGCACCTGTTGACGGTCCGCGGTGTGGGCTATCGGTTCCTGCCGAACCCGCAGGCCAGTTCGTAGGCCCGGGGCCGAGCAAGCCGCAAAAACTACTGGAGTTCGCAGCTTGCTTCATCAATGGATAATGCAGTGCCCTCTCCGGACGATCTGGGGTCTTAGAGCGGTTTCATAGTTGGTGTAGACCACGCCCCGTCTTGAAAGGGCACGGCTTCAGCCGTGCCGTAAGCCAGAGTGGCGAACTCGGGCTTTAGCCCCTGAGGGACCTCGGTCTACACCTTCTCTGAAACTGCTGTAGCAACCGTCACACCTTTATCGTTGCTCATTGTCCTTCAGCAGCCGGAAATACCTTCTGGCCCTGTGCACGTCTTTGGCGATCTGCTCGCGCAGGGCTTCGACGGACTCGAACTTGCGCTCGTCACGCAGGCGCTTGAGGAAGAACAACTCAACTTCGGTCTGGGCCAGCAGCTCAATGGGATGGAAGTTCAGGAGATGGCTCTCGATGGCGAACGAGTCTGGGCCGAAAGTGGGGCGCACCCCGACGTTGGTCACCGAATCGAAACATTCGCCGTTAATCAGAATGCGCGTGATATAGACGCCATTGCCGGGAACAAGTTCATCGTAGCGAGCGAGGTTGACCGTGGGCACGGTGTACTTGTGTCCGTAGCCGCGACCGCGACCGGGATTGGCGACGATGCTGAAAGGCCGGCCCAGCAAGGCACGCGCCTTGCCGACCTTGCCTTCGGCGATGAGTTTGCGGATTTCGCTGCTGGAGACATGGTGACCGCGCAGAAGCTGCTCGTCGTAGATCTTGACGCCAAACCCCATCTCCTTGCCGAAGTCGTCGAGCGTGTTCACATTGCCCTGCGCCTTGTGGCCGAAGTGGAAGTTGTAGCCTTCGTGCACTTCCCTGGCGTGCAGCGTGTTGGCCAATACGATGCGGGCGAAGTCGTGCGCCGACATCAGCGACAGGTCGCGGGTGAACGGCAGAACCAGCACGGCGTCCACGCCGGTCTTTTCCAGCAGCTGCAACTTAATGGACAGTGGCGTAAGCAGTTTTGCAGCTGAGTCGGGACGCAGAATGCGCAGCGGATGCGGCTCGAAGGTGACGGCAACCGCCTTGCCTGCGATGGCGTGCGCGCGTTCGACCATGTGCTGCACCACCGCGTGATGGGCGAGATGTACTCCGTCGAAATTGCCGACACTGACCACGGTGGGACCGAGTTGCGCGGGAACTTCATCGAGGCTGCGGAATACCTGCATCGTCTGTCGCGATCCTTACAGTTCGAATTCGAGTTTCAGCCCGTCATGGGCCAGCCGCACGTTGCCGGGCAGCGAGGCATTAGTCTCGTGGTGCGGCAGATCATGCGAGATGTGGGTGAAGTACGTGCGCCTGGGCTTGAGCTTTTCCACGATCTGTAGCGAGTTCTCGACCGTCGAGTGCGTGGGATGGGGGTGATGCCGCAGCGCATCAAGAAACAGGATGTCGAGGTCCTGAAGCTGAGCCATGGTGTCCTCAGGCACCTCGCTGAAATCGGTGAGATAGGCGGCCGAGCCGAAGCGGTAGGCTTCGATGGGAGCGTCACCGTGAATCACGGACAACGGGACAAAGCAGGCGCCAAACAGAGGGATGGGACCATTCACGCCACGCAACTCGACCTGCGCCAGTCCACCGTATTTATAATCGGCCTCGAAGATGTAGCGGAAGACGCTCTGCAGCACCCGCGTAGTGTCTTGACTGGCAAAGAGTGGGATCTTGCCACCGCCGGTCACGCGCGGAAAGCTGAGGGGGCGGACGTCGTCGAGCCCTAGAATGTGATCGGCGTGGCCATGGGTGTACAGGACCGCATCGATCTTGCGAATGCCTTCGCGAATGGCCTGCTCACGGAAGTCGGGTGTGGTATCGATGAGCACGGTGTGGCCGTCCCACTGCACCATGATGGAGGGACGGGTGCGCCGGTCATGAGGATCGGTCGAGGTGCACACACGGCAGTTGCATCCAATGGTGGGCACCCCCATGGAGGTACCGCTGCCCAGCACCGTGAGCGTAGCCTTCATCGCTTAGCGGGCTGCCCGGACGCCCCGCCCTCGGGCGGATGCGCGATGAGGTTGGTGACTTCCAGGTACGCCATGCGCAGTTCGTACAGAACGTTCTGCAGCATGTTCTGCTCCGCCGGCGTGAGGTTGCCCTTGGTCTTCTCCTGCAGGATGCCGAGGATGTCGATGGTCTGCCGGGCCCCCATCAGATCGACCTGCGGCTGGCCGCCCTGGGGAGCAGCGAGGCCGAGCTGCATCAGCGCACTCATGTAGAGCGACGCGGCGAACTTCTCGAAGTTCATCTCGAAGTCCTTGGCGCGGTGGGCCTGCCCCTGCTTGCCGAGCTCGCGCTTGATCTCGGCATCGATCTCGCGCGTGGACTGCTGGTAAGCGTCGGCCGAGGCCTGTTGCTCGTCGGCAGAGGGCGCGTCCGGAACCTCCTCCGGCGGAGGTGGAGGCTCGGTGCTGACGATGGTGGAAGCGGGTTCGCGCTGCGCGGCGCGTTCTTCGTTCACGCGATGAGCTGCCTCACGCTTTTCCTGCTCGTGCTCTTCCCGGCGCTCCTCGGCTTCGACCACGTCGCGGCGCAACTCGCCGTCCGTGCTGAACAGGCGGCGGTCAGTGACTACAAATTCGGGCTTTTTCTCTTTATCGGGCATAGGAATCGCTGCTCGCTTTTCGCTCTTGGCTCTTGGCTCTTGGCCTTTGGCTTTTCGTTTTTCGCTTTTGGCTTCTTATTTCGTAAACGGCAATGCACGCACCGTTGCGCTCTGCTCGCCAATCGTTACCTCGGTCCCCGGGTCGGCGACCTCGCGGCGGAGGTAGCCCAACGCCAAGGTCCGGTCTCCGCCGGGAAATGGCACACGGGCGGCGCTGGTAATCTCCCCCACCTCTTTGTCGGCAGCGCGGACCTTGGTTCCGGGCTCCGGCACATCGCCGTCAACTTCGAAACCAACGAATGCGCGATGCACGTTGCCGCGGGCGTGAATGCGCTCGACGATCTCCTGGCCAACGTAGCACCCCTTGGCGAAGTTGAGGGCGTGCTGCTGGCCCGTCTCCTGCGGCAGATCGCGTTCGCGCAGATCGACCCCGTAGCGCGGAACACCGCGGGCGAGACGAAACAGTTCCAGCGCCTCGCTTCCGGCCGGAGCGGCTCCCGCGGCAACCAGCGCAGTCCCATACCTTGTCGGCATGTTCGGAAGCGAACCAGATCTCGCAGCCGTCCATCTGCGGCAGCGGGCTGCGGGCGACAGAGATACCGATGTCGCGCCAAGTGAGATCGGTAACCTCGCCCGGCTGCAGACTGGAAATGTCGATTCCGATGGCGCGCAAAAGTTCCGGCGTTTTCGGCCCGGCCACTCCGATAGCGGCCAGCTTCTCGCTGATGTCGCCGACTTCGACGTCGTCCATAATGATGTAGCGCGCGAACAACTCGGCCAGTTTAGGCGCCTGCTCGCGATCGGTGGTGACCAGCAGATAGTCGCCGCGATTGTAGGCGACCAGGTCTCCGAGGTTGCGGCCCTGCGGATTGAGCACGAAGCTGTACACTCCGTGGTTCAACGCCAGGTCGCGGATGTTGTTGGTGACCATGCCGTTCAGCCAGCGCACGCGGTCTTCGCCGCTGAGCACCAGCTTGGCCTGCCAGCCCATGTCGTACACGGCAGAAGCTTCGAGCAGCCAGCGGAACTCGGCGGCAGGGTCGCCAAACGAGGCTGCCGTTTCGGCGCCGCGATAACTTCCCAGGCGGGCTCCAGCGGAGGCGAGCTTCTCTTGGAATGTAGTGACAGCCATACGGAACCTTTGATTATATCGAGGAACGATGGATACTGCCGGGGGAGGAAGTAGCCGGTCGCTGGTAACTGGTCACTAATTGCAAGTTGCTAGTTGTCCGCCGATTTCGTTATTGTCAATCCCCGTGGCCAAGAACAAACGCATTGCGGTGGTGCCGGGAGACGGTATCGGCAAGGAAGTAGTTCCCAACGCTCTTGACGTGATCCGCGCGTCGGGCGCGGCGGTCGAGTTCACCAGCTTCGATTGGGGCGCCGACCGTTACCTCGTCGACGGTACCACCGTTCCGCCAGACGGCTTCGCGATGCTGGCGCGCGACTTCGATGCGATCTTCGTGGGCGCGCTCGGCGATCCGCGGGTGCCCACCAACATTCACGCCAAGGAAATCCTGCTGGGCATGCGTTTTCAGATGGACCTCTATGCCAATGTCAGGCCGGTGCGCCTGCTGGATGCATCGCTATGCCCGCTGAAGGACGCCACGCCCGACGACGTCAACTTCACGGTGATTCGCGAGAACACCGAAGGCGTCTACGCCGGGATAGGCGGCAACTTCAAGTTCGGCACGCCCGAGGAGATTGCCACGCAGGAGGACATCAATACCCGCAAGGGGGTCGAGCGCGTCATCCGCTTTGCCTTCGCCTACGCACGGGAGAACGGGCGCAAGCGGGTCATGATGTCGGACAAATCGAACGTGATGACGTATGCGGGCGGCCTGTGGCAGCGGGTCTTCAAAGAAGTCGCGAAGGAATATCCCGACATCCAGACACAGCATATGTATGTGGACGCGCTCTGCCTGCAGATGGTGCGCGAGCCGCGCTCGCTCGACGTCATCGTGACCAACAACATGTTTGGCGACATCCTTACCGACCTAGCTGCCGCGCTGCAGGGCGGACTGGGCATGGCGGCCAGCGGCAATATCCATCCTGGGCGGACGTCGATGTTCGAGCCGGTACACGGGTCGGCGCCGCCGATCGCCGGCAAGAACATGGCGAACCCGATGGGCGCGATCCTGACTGGCGCGATGATGCTGGCGCACCTGGGCCTGAACGCTGAGGCGCAGAAGATCGAGAAAGCGGTGCTCGATGCCGTGCGCGAGAGGAAGACGACCGTCGATGTTGGGGGTTCGCTGGGCACGCGCGAGTGCGCGGGATGGATTGCGGAGCGAGTGGGCAGGCGCTCCTAGCTGACCCCTTCAGTTTTCCTGAGCGACAAAGGCAAGCTTACGGAGCGCAAATCTTGCCGCGCAGACCGGCCGGTGCCAACAACCTAAAGTCTGCCAAATTGAAGGTATAGATACGATTGGCAGAACACTTGGCCGCACAACACAGCAGTAACGCGTCATATATTTTCGCGCCGCTCCATCCCCCGTCCCGCATGACGCCTAGGGCTTCGAGGTAGTCCTTCTTGCTGACCGGCACGGCCTCAAAGTGGGGCAGGAGGTTGTGAGTCACAATGCGCGCCGCGTCCGCGGGATGAATGCGCGGCTCGACCGGCACACGGGTCAGCGCCGCGTACACCTCGGCGATTGAATGGGTGCTGATGAAGCCCTTGTCGCGACCGGTGGCCACTCGTCGCAGTGCGGGAAAGGCTTGTACGTGGTGGGGATGACTGCGTACAGAAGCTGCAACCAGGACTGTGGTATCGAAGAAAATGTCCATCCGGGCTTAAATCGCGTCTTGCGTCCGTTCCTCGCGAACGTCGTCCAGAACACGCTCCCAATTCGCGCCGGGAGCAGCCGCTCCTTGATGAATCCAGAGTCCGTCCACCTGGATCATCGACGGTTGCTGCACCCTGGGACGCAGCAGAATGCCGCCCGGCTGTTCCACTGCCTCCAATTCGGTCCCGGATGCAAGGCCCAGCCGTTGGCGGAGGCCTTTAGGAAAGACGATTCGGCCCGACTTGTCGATCCGGAGTCTCATGCCATAGATTATGGCACTTGGTTTGAACTATGGCAAAATTCGTATCACAGGCCGCACCGACATGTGTCGCGAGATTGGTCCGGTCCCGTGCGAGACGATGTACCATGGAGAGACGATCGTGCGATGCCGAGACTTTCAGCAGCGACTCACCGGCTTAAAACTGCTACGATCCTATAGACCTTTGCGTTCTGCTTTGCCGCCTTCTGCGCCGCGGCCAGTTGACGCTTGAGGATGCGGATGCCGGCATCCACGTGCTTCTCTTGCAACAGGAATGGAGGGAGGAAGCGAAGCACGTTGTCCTGCGTCACGTTAATCAGCAGGCCATCGCCGAGTGCGCCTTCCAGTATCGGCTTGCCAGGAATGGTGAGTTGCAGCGCCTGGATTGCGCCGACGCCGCGAACTTCGGTAGCAATCTCGAACTTCGTAACCAGCTCTTGCAGCTTTTCCGTGAAATAGGTTCCCACGCGGCGCACCTGCTCCAGCAGGTTTTCTTCCTCCAGAATCGCCAGGTACTCCAGCGCGATGCGGCAGGCGAGCGGGCCTCCGCCAAAGGTCGTGCCATGTTTGCCGGGTGTGAAGTGTTGAGCAAAGCGATCGTTCGCGAGGAATGCGCCCATGGGGAATCCCGCGGCCATGGGCTTGGCAATGCAAACTATGTCGGGTGTGACACCGAAATGCTGAAAGGCGAAGAGCTGACCGGTGCGACCCATGCCGCACTGAATCTCGTCGAAGATGAGCGCGGCGTGATGCTGGTCGGCAAGCTCGCGGCAGGCGTGCAGAAACTCGAACGAGGAAACCTGAATGCCGCCTTCGCCCTGGATCGGCTCCAGCACGATGCCGCAGACCTTTTCGTCCATCGCAGCACGCAGAGCGTCGATATCGTTGCGGGGAACGAAGCGCACGCCTTCCAGCATGGGGTCGAACCCCTGGCGGTACTTGGGTTGGCCGGTGAGCGCCAGCGCACCCATGGTGCGGCCGTGGAAGGAATTGTCCAGCGCGATGATAACTGTCTTCTCGGGACCGGAGGTAGCGTGTCCAGCGGCGCGCACCAACTTCAGTACACCTTCGATAGCCTCGGTGCCGCTGTTGGTGAAAAACGCGCGATCGAGTCCTGACTTGGTGCAAAGCTTCTCGGCAAGCAGTCCCTGGTATTCGTTGTAGTAAAGGTTCGAGAGATGGATCACCTTGGCAGCCTGATCGCGAATAACCTTCACGATCCGCGGATGGGCATGGCCGAGGGCGTTGACCCCCAGTCCACTCAGGAAGTCGAGGTAGCGCTTGCCTTCCACGTCCCACAGGTAGACCCCTTTGCCGCGTGCCATGGCCACGGGGTAACGGGCGTAGGTGTTGAGCAGATACTTTTGCTCGCGGGCAACGATTTCTTCGTAAGTCGACATGAAAATCGCCTCTAGGGGCCTAATTGTATCGTGCGGAATGGAGGTGCCGCTGCAGACGGTGGCGGGCCGATTTGCCCGAAAAGAGCATGATCGAGGCGGAGACTTAAGTGGTATTCCCAGGTTAGGAATATGCGTATAAAGTGCTCCGCGCACTGCTAAGAAATCGTTTCACGGGTTCCTGCTGCCCGATATGACGGGAACCTGGTGCGGGTGCCAAAACGATTTGCAGCAGCTTCGTGGGGCGAACCATGCACACATCGTCTGCGGCCGAAGAACCGGTTCACGCACTCCCAGATGCACGACCTGAAATACCCCGCTCCCAGGGGGAAGAACAACTCACCGCCTTTCGTGGCTTTCTAATCGCAGGCACTGCTTCAGCATTGTTGTGGGCAATCTGCCTGGCATTGGTCTGGGCAATTGGCTGGCGAAGGTGACGCGGAGATGGTTGTCAATTGACTTTCCCGCTAACGTGCCGAGATGAGCGCGACGGAAACAAGTGCGCCCACAATCCCTACAAGCTGCGTCGGCGAGATGCGTTCTTTCAGCAGCACGCGAGCCAGGATCACGGTACTGGCCGGATAGAGCGACGACAGCACGGCCGAAACATCGAGCCTTCCATGACGGGTGGCGGCGATGAATAGCGCATTGCCGGCCGAGTCGAGCAAGCCTGACAAAACGACTGCCGTGAGCGCGCTTTTCAGGGAGCGTGCATCGGGGGGCGAGAACATCACAATCATGAGCATCAAAGCAGTCGAAGCCAGCCGCGCCGCCACCATGGGCCAGAAGACTCCGTGATGCCCGGCTTGCTTGCCGGCGATCAGGAACAGTCCGAAGGAAATTCCCGCCAGCACCGCCAGCCACAGCCCGCGATGAGTGTCGACGGCTCCGTCGGGACGTGCCACCAGCCAGATACTCGCCAGCGCGAGCACAAAGCCCACAAGCTGAATGCGGGCGGGCAGACCCTCGGTACGAATACCGACCAGCACTGGCAAAATTCCGGTGACCACCGAAGCTACCGGAGCCACGATTCCCATGCGCCCGATGGCTAGCGCCTTGTAGAGGGCAGCAATGCCGAATGCCCCGGTAACGCCGGCGACCGCTCCCCACGCCAGGTCGATGCGCGGCGGAATGGCCTCGCCAGTAGCCCATGCGAGGAGAAGCATGGAGAGCAGCCCTACCGCGTGGGCCACCGCGACGACCTTGAACACATTGGCTCGCTTGGCGGCCAGGCCTCCGGAGAAATCACCGGCTCCCCACGATGCAGCCGAGGCGAGGCTGAGCCCTGCCGCTTCGATGCTTCCTGCTGACATCCTCCCAAGATAGCAAGCGGAGCCACTTTGCATTGGTTAAAGATGGCGCGCGACTCGACTAACTGGCTGCTGTGAAACCCGTCACACAGACTCCGAGTCCAATCCCCCAGAACACTCTCAATGCCCGTGCGCGGGCCTCAGTCGGCAACTAACAACGGCAACTAACAACTAAGAAGACAGCTTCCGTGTTCAAGGTTACTGGTTGGGATGAAGCGGGCGCGCCGGCGAAATCGGGGAACCAGTGAGGAAGCCGGGACGAATTCCCTATGGTCGGGGCGAAATTCATCTGTTGTGGATTGGGGGATATTTGCTTCGGAAATTCACACCAATCTTCCAGAAATCATATTATTTAAAATATGCTTCGGATATAATCTGTAAACACCTTGATTAGCTTGGGGTTAGGTACGGTTCCGATGAATGCCGCAGTGGCATCTAAGTTGCACACTGACCAATGGCCGAAGCGTGCCAGCACACGACGCGGCAGCAACTCCCCGTCGCCCGGACCCATGCCCCGCGATCTGCAGAACCGCTTTTTCGCCGTCTTCCTGGCGCTCCTGAGCGTCGCCGCAGTGGTGTTTGCGTGGATCAACTTCCAGAAGAGCAGCGAGTTTGCTACTCCGTCCGATGGGGTCTGGTGGATCGAAGACGGGGGACACCTGCGGGCGCAACGGGTGGATGCCGACGGCCCGGGAGAGAAAGCCGGAATCAAGACAGGCGACTTGCTCGTCGCCATCGACGGCAAGAACATCCGCAACGTCGGCAGCCTAGAGCGGCAACTCTACCGTTACGGGGTGTGGTCTAAAGTTCCCTATTCGCTGGTTCGTCAAGGCATTCGGGTGGAAGCACCGCTCATCCTGGCCCCCGCCGATCGCTCGCTGTATCTCGGGCTACGGTTGATCGCGCTGGTCTACCTGGGCATCGGCCTCTACGTACTGCTGCGGCGCTGGACTGCCCCCAAGAGCGCACACTTCTACATTTTCTGCCTGGTCTCGTTCATCTTCTACTCATTCCACTACAGCGGGAAACTGAACGAGTTTGACTGGATTGTTTATTGGGCGAATGTGGTTGCCTGGCTGCTGCAGCCGGCGCTGTTCCTGCATTTCTCGCTGACCTTCCCGGAGCGCCGGACCATAGTGGACCGCCAGCGGTGGATCGTACCGGTCATCTACGTTCCAGGAGCCCTGTTGCTGGCGCTTCAGATCGCCCTGCTGTACCTGGCGGCCCCCAGTGGATTGCTGCGCTGGAACCTGGACCGCATCCAGATGGTTTACCTGGCCGCGTATTACGTGCTGGCTGCGCTGGTGCTGTGGAGAAGCTATCGCGAGGCGTCCACTGCGATCCTGCGGCAGCAAATGAAATGGGTAACCCGCGGGACGATTCTGGCGGTTGCGCCCTTCACTCTCTTCTATGTGATCCCATTCCTGCGGGGCGATGCGCCGACCCTGGCCATGAAAATCTCGGTCCTGTCGCTGGTGTTCCTGCCGTTGACCTTCGGCTATGCCATCTTCCGCTATCGGCTGATGGATGTGGACCTGATTTTCAAGCGGGGCATGGCATACACCATTGCAGCCGGCTCGATCACCGCAGCCTATTTCGCCGTCGTCGGCACGATTTCCGAAGTATTCCATAAGAACTTCCCCAGTGCGGGCCCGGTTGGACTGATCATCGCGATAGCGGTCACGGCGCTGCTGTTCGATCCGTTCAAGAACTGGGTACAGGACTACCTCGACAAATTCTTCTATCGCAAGCGCTATGACTACCGTAAGACGCTCATCGAGTTCGGGCGCGAATTGAACTCGGAAACCGATCTCGACCGCATGCTGACGTCGATTGTGGACCGGCTTTCGCACACTCTGCTGGTGGATCGCATCGCCATCTTCCTGTCCAACCCCGAGCAGCCCGACCAGTTCTCGCTGGCCAAGTCGTACGGCATCGCCAACACCGGCGGGCTGGATTTCGGCTTCCTCAACCTGCAGCGTCCGGAGTGGGAGCTGGGACACCTGTTTTTCGACAGCACCGCGCACGCCGTCCGGGAAACTCCGTCAGCCCAGGAAACGATCAAGCGCCTGGAGCTGAACTACTACATCCCATGCACCGTCATGAACCGCATGATCGCGGTGCTAGGCATGGGCAAGACCTCGGAAGGCGACTTTCTCTCCAGCGAAGATGTGCAGTTGCTGGAGACGCTGGCGGGCTACATCGGCATCGCGGTACAGAATGCGCGCTTGTACAAGTCGCTGGAGCAGAAGGCGGTGCAGTACGAACGGCTGAAAGAGTTCAACGAGAACATCGTCGAGTCGATCAGCGTGGGCGTGCTGGCGGTCGATCTGGAAGACCGCGTCGAATCGTGGAACTCGCAGATGGAAGTGATGTACGCGATGTCGCGCTCTGAAGCGTTGGGGCGCAGCCTGAAGGACGTCTTCCCTGTCGCTTTCCTGGAAGAGTATTACCGCGTGCGCCAGAGCGCGGGGATTCACAACCTGTACAAGTTCCGCATGGGGACAACCGCGGGCGATACCCGAGTCACCAACATCGCAATCGCGCCGCTGGTTTCCAAGGACTTCAGCGTTATCGGACGGCTGATCATCGTGGATGACATTACCGAGCGCATCGAGTTGGAATCGCAGCTATCGCAGGCGGAAAAGCTCTCTTCGATTGGCTTGCTGGCGGCGGGCGTGGCCCACGAGGTGAACACCCCGCTGGCGGTGATTTCCTCCTACGCACAGATACTGGCCAAGCAGGTGAATACCGACCCGAAGAAGTCGGATCTGCTGGATAAGATCACGCGCCAGACATTCCGCGCGTCAGAGATCGTCAACAGCCTGCTGAATTTCTCTCGTACCTCGAGCACGGAATTCACCAGCGTCGATTTAAACCGCATCATTCAGGATACTTTGACCCTGCTGGAGCATCAGTTCAAGACGGCGCGAATCAAAGTGGTCCAGGATTTATACCCGCAGTTGCCGACCATTTACGGCAATACCGGCAAGCTGCAGCAGGTATTCCTCAACCTGTTCCTGAACGCCAAGGACGCGATGCCCTCGGGCGGAACCCTGATGATCACAACCAACAACGGGCATCACGTCGAGGTCACGGTGGCCGATACCGGCTCGGGAATCGCGCAGGAACACATCCATCGCATCTACGATCCGTTCTTCACCACCAAGAGCAAGCCCCGGACGGGACACAGTGGCGGGACCGGGCTGGGCCTGTCGGTGACGTACGGCATCATCCAGGAGCATGCCGGCAAGATACGAGTCGCCAGCACGCCAGGACAGGGCACCACTTTCACAATGGAATTCCCCATGGTCAGAAAGGCCGTCAATGCCTGAAGCGGCAATCAGCCGGGCCATGCCCAGCCGCGACGAAGCGGTCCCGCCCGGATCGGTACTTATCATCGACGACGAAGCTGCCATTCGCGAGTCGTTGCAAACCCTGCTGGAGCTGGAGGGTTATGAAGTCGAAACGGCGAATGATGGAATGGAGGGACTGACCCGTATCGCGGAGCATCCGTTCGACCTGGTGCTGCTCGACTTCGCCTTGCCGGAACGCAACGGGATCGAAATCCTGCAGGACATTCGCGAACGCGACGCGGAGCTGGCGGTCATCATGATCACCGCCTACGGCACGGTGGAAAACGCCGTCAATGCCATGCAGGCGGGCGCCACCAACTTCATCCAGAAGCCCTGGGACAACGAGAAGCTGCTGGCCGATGTGCGCGCGGCCGTCGGCCGGCGCCGTGCGGAAGAAGAAGTCATTCATCTGAAACGGGCGCTCAAAGAGCGCTACAGCTTCGAGAACATCATCGGCAAGAGCGAGCCGATGCTGCGCATCTTCGACCTGGTGGCCCAGGTTGCCCCGAGCCGGTCAACCATCCTTTTGCAGGGTGAGAGCGGCACCGGAAAAGAGCTGATTGCCAAGGCGATCCACATGAATTCGACCCGGCGCGACCGTGCCTTCGTGCCGGTAAACACCGGATCGATGCCGACCGATCTGCTCGAGTCCACGCTCTTCGGGCACGTCAAAGGCGCGTTCACCAGCGCGATTGCCAGCAAGAAAGGCCTGTTCGAGATGGCCGACCGCGGCACCCTGTTTCTCGACGAGATTGGCACCATGGGCGCGGAGACGCAGGCCAAGATCCTGCGCGTGCTGCAGGACCGCAAGTTCATGCACCTCGGGGGCGTCCAGGAAGTACAAGTCGACGTGCGCATTATTGCGGCAACCAACGTCGACTTGAAGCAGCAGGTGAAGGATGGCAAGTTCCGCGAAGACCTTTTCTATCGGCTGAACGTCATCACCATCGACCTGCCACCACTGCGCCAGCGCAAAAACGATATCCCGGCGCTGGTCGAGCACTTCATCGACAAGTTTGCCGCCGAGAACGAAAGACCGCCGTTGCGGATTGCGCCGGAAACCCTGCGCCCGCTGATGGACTATGACTGGCCGGGCAACGTGCGCGAACTGGAGAACGTGATCGAGCGCGCGGTGGTGCTGGCCACCGGCCCGGCAATCACCGTCGACCTGTTCCCCGACAGCGTCGTGGGACGCGGAACCAGGCTGGCCATGATGGAACACCGGCCGGATGCCTCGCTGTTCGAGATCATGGAGGACTGCGAGCGGCGGATCATCAGCGACATGCTGGAGAAGTGCGGCTCGAACCAGACGGAAGCCGCCGATCGCTTCCGCATTCCGCTTTCTACTCTCAATCAGAAGATCAAACGATTGAACATCGAGATCAAGAAGAAAAACCGCGAAGCCTAAGGCTCTACTCTCTTCATTTCTTGCAATCAAAATCTCAGGCCGAGTAGAGTAACGGACTTCAGAAAGGCCGATGACGAATCCCTCTTTACTGACAGCCACGCTCGCCATCGACGGCGGCCATCCTGTGCGCACCGCGCCCTTCGCGCCCTGGCCTTCCTTTGACGAAGAGGTGATCGAGGCGGCAGCACAAACGCTCCGCTCGGGCAAGGTGAACTACTGGACAGGCGACGAGGGCCGGCAGTTCGAGGCGGAATACGCAGCTTCGCTCGGGTGTAAACACGCCATCGCGGTGGCCAATGGAACGGCCGCGCTGGAGCTGGCGCTGTATGCGCTCGGCATTGGTCCGGGCGATGAAGTCATCGTCGCCTGCCGCACCTTCATCGCGTCCGCCAGTTGCGTGGTCATGCGAGGCGCGAAGCCGGTGATGGCGGATGTGGACCGCGACTCGCAGAACATCACACCCGAGACCGTGCGCTCTGCCCTCACTCCACGCACGAAGGCGATCATCGCCGTCCACCTGGCGGGATGGCCCTGCGACATGGATGCCATTCTGGACTTGGCACGCGAGCACCATCTGAAGGTAATCGAGGATTGCGCGCAGGCGCACGGCGCGCACTACAACGGCCGGCCGGTCGGATCGATGGGCGACGTCAACGCCTTCTCGTTCTGCCAGGACAAGATCATGACGATGGGCGGTGAAGGCGGCCTGGTCACGACGAACAATCCGGAACTGTGGTCGCGCGCCTGGGCGTACAAGGACCACGGCAAAAGCTACGATGCGGTCTACAGCCGCCAACACCCGCCTGGCTTTCGCTGGCTGCACGAATCCTTCGGCACCAACTGGCGGCTCACCGAAATGCAGAGCGCCATCGGCAGAGTGCTGCTGCGACGATTGCCCGCGATGGTTGATCAACGGCGGCGTAATGCGGCGATCCTCACCCAGCGGTTTTCCGAAATGCCTGCGCTGCGCGTGACGCTACCCCAGAAAGAAGCTTTCCACTCGTACTACAAGTACTATGCCTTCTTGCGTCCGGAAAGGCTGCGTTCCGGTTGGACGCGTGATCGCATCACCGAGGCTCTAAGGGCGGAAGGAATACCGTGCATCAGCGGCAGTTGCAGCGAGATTTATCTGGAGAAGGCCTTTCCCGTGGAGATGCGGCCGCCTCGCCGGTTACCGGTGGCTCGGGAACTCGGCGAGACTTCGCTGATGTTCCTGGTTCATCCCACATTGTCCGAAGCCGACATGCACGACACCGCCGACGCGGTGGCAAAGGTACTGGGCCACACCACTTGTTGACGGTGCGAGATCTGGGGATTGCAATCCACAGGGGAGTGGTTTGAGCGAAAGCAATTGGGCAGGTCGAAAAGTCCTGGTCACAGGAGCAGGCGGGTTCATCGGCAGCCACCTGGTCGAGCGGCTGGTCGAACTCGGCGTGAATGTGCGCGCGTTCGTGCGTTATACCTCAACCGGCCACCTGGGATGGCTGGAAACGTCGCCGGTAAAGGGCAATTTCGAGGTCGCGTTGGGCGACATCCGCGACTTCGAGGGCGTGCGCAGCGCAATGCAGGACAGGTCGATGGTCTTTCACCTGGCTGCGCTCATCGGGGTTCCCTATTCCTATCGTGCGGCGCAATCGTACGTGCGCACCAACATCGAAGGGACCCTCAACCTCCTGCAGGCAGCCCGGGAACTGGACACGGAACGCCTGGTGTGTACCTCCACCAGCGAAGTGTACGGAACCGCTCGATACCTGCCGATCCGCGAGGACCATCCGCTGCTGGCGCAGTCGCCTTATGCGGCCAGCAAGATCGGCGCGGATAAAATTGCCGAGTCGTATTCCCTTTCGTTCGGACTACCGGTGTCGATTGTCCGGCCGTTCAATACCTACGGGCCGCAGGCAATCGGCCAGGGCGATCGTTCCCACCATCGTGACGCAGGCGCTGTCTGGGTTCGAGGTCCGGGTCGGGGCGCTGACGCCTACGCGCGACTTCAACTACATTTCCGACATCGTAGAAGCCTTCCTCGCCACTGCCTCCGAGCCGCGCGCGATTGGAAAGACCATCCACTTCGGCACGGGGATTGAGACCAGCATCGGCGATCTGGCAAAGCAGATCGGACGTCTCGTCGGCAAGCAACTGACGCTGGTGTCGGATGAGCAGAGAGTGCGTCCCCATGCCAGCGAGGTCGGCAGACTTTGCGCGGACTCGACCCTGGCACATGAGATTCTCGGATGGCAGTCGCGCATCAGCCTCGAAGAAGGCCTCGGGCGAACCATCGCATGGATGAAAGAGAATCTACAAAACTACCGCGCTAAAGAATATGCAGTTTGATCCTTCAGGCATCGTGGCCATTGAATTTGCTCGAAACCCTCTAAACGTCTGCGTTGACTTGCGGGTGAGCGCCATTTAGTCTTCGCGGTGGAGTGCAGCTTAGCGGAGCACGCCTTGAACTGGCTGAACCAGCGATTCGGTCTCGACCGCCACGAAACTACTCTTACCCGCGAGATCATCGCCGGACTCACGACATTCACCACCATGTCCTACATCGTGGTGGTGAATCCCGCCATACTCGCCAATGCAGGCATTCCTGAAGGCCCCTCTTTCGTTGCGACGGTGCTGGTGGCGGCCGCCGGGTGCTGGCTGATGGCGCTCTACGCCAACCGTCCCTTTGCCATCGCGCCTTACATGGGCGAGAACGCCTTCGTCGCTTTCACGGTTTGCCGGTTGCTGGGCTTTCCCTGGCAAACCGCATTGGCTGCGATTTTTATTGCCGGCGTGCTGTTTGTTCTGATGACCATATTTCGTCTGCGCCAGTGGATCGTGGATGGCGTCCCGCTGTCCCTGCGCTACAGTTTCGCCGTCGGCATTGGTTTATTTTTGACCTTCATCGGCTTGAACGAGACCGGCCTGGTGCGGCTCGGTGTGCCGGGCGCGCCGGTGCAGGCAGGGCAGCTCACTTCACCTCCTGCGCTGGTCGCGATGTTCGGTTTCGTGCTGATCGCCATCCTCGTAATCCGCAAACTTCCCGGAGCGATTCTGGTGGGCATCGTGCTCACCGCGATTGTCGCTTACGTTGCGGGCACGGCTCCCACGCCGAACCACCTGCTGAGCATGCCGCCCAGCATTGCGCCTGTCGTCTGGCAGCTTGATTTTCGCGGAGCGTTCACCTGGAAGGCGTTTCCGGTGGTGCTGACCATCTTCATCATGGCGTTCGTGGATACGATGGGAACGCTGATAGGCTTATCGGCCCGTGGAGGCTTTTTGGACGAGAACGGCCAGTTGCCGCAGATCGAGCGGCCCATGCTGGTCGATGCCGTAACCACATGCCTTGCGCCTGCGCTCGGGACCACGACGGCGGGAGCCTATGTGGAATCGGCCACGGGTATCGAGGCGGGAGGACGCACCGGACTGACCGTGTTCGTCACCGGCGCCTGCTTCCTGCTGACGTTGTTCTTTGCGCCATTCGTTGCCGCAATACCGGCACAAGCCTACGGCCCTGCGCTGATCATTGTCGGCCTGTTCATGCTCTCGCCGATTACCCACATCGATTTCACCGACTACTCGGAATCGATTCCGGCATTCGCGGTAGTGTCCCTGATGGCGTTTACCTTCAATATCGCCATCGGAATTTGTGCCGGATTTGTTTTGTATCCGATCTGCAAGCTGGTCGCCGGGAAACGCTCCGAGATAAAGCCGGGGCTGTGGGCATTGACGGCGCTGTCCCTGATGTTCTTCGTGTTTTATCCGTACGGTTCGTAACAGGATTGTGGCGGACCCGGTAGAGCGCCAGGACCCTCACTCGGGAACGGCCGCTTTCGCCGCCACCGGCTGCGGCCGGAAGCGTTTCGAGTAGAGTCCCATCACCACCGGCGCCAACAGGGCGTAGCAGGCGACCGTGGGAAGCGCATTCTTATTGCGCATATATTGGCCCGATAGGAGCAGTGCCAGGCCCACGTGACGGTTGGCATTGCAGATCGACAGCGTCCGCTCGCGAAGAGCGTCGGCCCGCAACACCAGATGCACGATTGCCATGGACCCAACGGCAAGCAAGAGAGTTGCCACGATGACCCACGGAGTGATGCGGGTCAATTCCGCTCTCATCTTGAACAAGATGATGGCCATGAAGCCGTACAAGACGACGTTCCCGCACGCGTTCAAGGCGGGCCGTATCTTGTTGGAAAACGCCGGGGCCAAATACATCAAGGCTACTCCGACAATTAATGGCAGAAACTGCTTCTCGACGACCTGCTCCAGCACGACCCGTGGAGGTATCCAGATATTCCGGTCGTACAGTTTGGCGGCGCCAAAGACCAGTAGCGGAATCATGAGCGGCGTGAGCAACGCGACCAAAACCTGGTAGACCGCCGCCACTTGGGCGTCGAAACCGCGGCTGGCAACGTTTCGGGTCAGCAATGGCGCGCCGGGGGCAACTCCAAGAAGAAACAAGCCGCCAGTTTCGGAAAGGCTGAGATGCAGAAAGCGCGCCAGCACAAGGGCCAGCGCAGGAGGCACGATGAACACCGCCAGCAGCATGCGCAGCCATCCCAGCCAACCCATGCGGCGCAGATTGGCAAGCATCTCCGACAGGCGGAGGCTGGTGCCGATCGACACCATCATCAGGAAGATCGCGGTGGCTAGAACATATTTCACTGGTTGGGAGTTCTCTTCGTGATCCTATACGTCACAGTTTGAAGCTGTAAAACCTTTTGCGGCTTGTTGAATACGGCTCGCTCCAAAATTGCGCCGTCGCTGATATTCATCCGGACGCGCGCTCTCGTGTAAATTGGCAATACGGCTCCAGCCTCGCCAGTCATGAAATCCCAGACCGCGCAACGCCTCGATCAAACCCCGCCCGCGACCAGTTCCCGCGCGCATCCGCTGGACCTCCTGATCGCGCGGCTCTCGGCCAAGTCGAAAATCTTCTCCGCGGGATGGGGAGATGAGGCGTTGTTAGCGAAGACGGCCGAGTCGCTTTCCTACACCTGTTCCCTGCAACCTATCCAGGTACAGTGGCACGCGGGGAGCGCGCAGAGAAAGACGGGGCGGCGCGATGGCAAGTTCCCGTCGCCGCTCGATCTTCTGCCGCCGGAGACGGCCACGGCTCATGTTCGCTCATGGAGCCGCGATGGAAATGAAACCGCGTGCGTGATTCTTGCGGCTTCGCGGGACGAGGGCTATCGCGTCCGCGAGTTCGTGTTTCGATCGCTGCTGAAACGTGGCATGGACCTGTACCTGCTTGAGAATCCTTATTACGGTCAACGCCGAACTGCCGTGGGCCCTTCGCTAGCCACGGCGAGCGATCATGTCCTGATGACGCTGGGCACGCTGTGCGAAGCGCGGGCCCTGCTCGACTGGCTGCGCCCGCAATACAAAAAGCTGGTGATTGCCGGCTACAGCATGGGCGGCCACATGGCAGCCATCACGGCGGCCATCACTCCCTACCCGGTGGCTTGCGCTGCGCTGGCGACGGGAGCATCGGCAGTTGCTATTTATACACGCGGACTGCTGTCGTTAAGCGTGGACCTGGAGGCGTTGGCGAATGGCTCGCGCGACGTTGCAGCAGCGCGCGAACGGCTGGAGACGCTGTTTGAGCCGGCCGACCTGACGCAGCATCCGCTGCCCATTCGCGCCGATGCGGCGGTGCTGGTCGCGAGGCAGGCGCGATGGCTACATCCTGCAAAGCGAGACCGAACGGCTGCATCGCTATTGGGCGGGCAGTACGCTGCACTGGATCGACGCGGGACATTTCTCGGCGCTCGTCAGTAGCAGGCGGGCCCTCTGTGACGCTGTAGTTGAAGCGGCAAATAAACTTTAGCGCTGGCCGAGCGACGCCAGGTAGCGCAACGCCCGGATGCTGGGCAGGAAGAAGTAGGCGCCACCGCGAACGGTGATGAACTGCGGCACATTGGCGATCCGTCTCGCCAGGCCGGATTCGCTTGGTAGGTTGAACATCGCCGCTGATGGGCAGCCGGGGACGGGTAAGCGGTTCCCCAGCAACGGATCGCTCTCTCCTGACATGCCGTTAAACTTGGTGCTCATCACCCATGCACCCTGCACGAATTCAAACTGCCGCGAAATGTTGGCATTGAGGCAGATGAACTGGATGCCATGTTCGCCCGGGTCGGGAAGATCGCTGCGCAAGGCATCTTCCGGCGTCAACTCCGGACCGTACTCGCGGCCCCGCCGCAGGAGGCGATGGAAGCGTGTGGAAGAGATCACGTCGCTGCGAAACACCTTGCGGGTGAATCCCAGATTGTGCAGCAACTTCGAGAGGAAGCCGCCGGTGCCGGCGGGAAAGTCGGCGTTGCGCGGATTGGCCCGGCGTATGTGCGCGCCAAAGGGACAGCGCGTGCCCTCGGGGTCTGACTCGTAGGTGAACCGGTTCGAGGGCGGAGGGCCATCCTCCACGCCTGGAATCGGGCTGTCGCTCAAAGGCATCAGCGGATCGCCCGCGCGCGTGCGCCCGACCATGGCGTTGGCCAATTTCTTGCGCGCCTCGGGATCGCCCTTCGATTGCTCATCGACGAAGCGCCAGAAGCCGCGTACGTCCTGTTGCAGGGTGCGAAAGACCAGGTAGCTGCCGTCGCGGCCCAGATCGCGTTTGCCCGAATCATCATTGGCAAAGGGCAACACTGCACTGGCCGTCTCATCCGGCAGCAGCGGGCGATCCGTGTACTTGCCGTATTCGTTAGGGTAGCCGAGAAGAAATTCGCCAAGGCAAGACAGGTTCGTGTATTGAAGCTCGTCGCCGGTCTCGCGCGAGCATTCCCAGTCCAGCGATGGCTGGCTGATTCCGTCGGTAAAGCCGAAGGGCTCAATGCCATCGAGGTTAGAGGTAGGCAGGCAATCCAACACCTGGAAGGCCGCGTCCCATTGCGTTCCCTTGATGGCTTCGGTCCACGCTTTGAGTCCGCCTTCTTTGGCATAGAGCATTACCACGAGATGTGGAACTTTCCCGGGCGCTCCCCACGACCAATTTTCAGGATCGTTGGCTCCGATGTCGCCCAGGCGAAGCGAGCGATTGGGCTCGCCGCACATGCCCGAGAGAAATTCCGCCGAGAAGCCGGCAAGAATCGCGTCCGGCAAGCCCAGGGCGCGCAGGCCCTCCTGTGTGAATGCCACCTGCAGGGCGGCGTCGGGAGCTTTGTCGAGTTTCACCGCGTTGGTCACCGGAGCCGCAGCCAGCCACGCACGCGCGGCAACAGGATCGCGCACAGCGAGCAGCAGGTACGATGATTCGACCAGGCTGGAATAGCCGAAGCGCAATATTCCCTGCACGTCGCTATAGTCGGGTTGAGTCATGCGGCCTCGCGCTTCATATCAGTTGCAACCACTGGCGTGTCTCCTCGTCCGTCATGACCGCTTGTTCCAGTCCGTCGCGGATCTTCGAGTTGCGCTCGAGATCGATGGCGGTCAATCCGGGATGCGCCGTGTACCACACCTCGGTGGCCGCCTCATGCCGCCGGATGTAGTACTTGAACTTCTGCTCGTCCTTGGCGCCATCGAGAATCAGCCAGTTCGTCGTCGGGTAGCCAATGCCATTGCTGAAGACGACGTTCAATCCGAAGGCGACCTTGTTGATGAAGTCGTCCATGTAGCTGTCCAGGCTGCCATCGTAGTTGCTGGCAAAAAACAGCCGCTTCTTGTTGTCGATGAACACCCAGCGCGCGAAATGGATCGTGTTGACGCGCGCCAGCCGCCCACGCGTATAGATGTGGCGCGCCGTGTAATTGATCACCCATAGCAGGAACGTAAGCGTCCAGCGGCGAAAGCGCCCGGGCTTGAGACTGCCAAAGGCGCTGAACTGGTTGAGCACGATGTGATCTTCCAGCATCCCGAGATTATGGGCATGCGCCGGGTCAATGCGTGGTGCGATTTCTTTGTCGGAGCGCTCACGGCTGCGCAGTTGCCAGATGAAGATCGGGGAGTACACCAGCAGAAAGGGCAGGAGCAACAGCAGCAACACGGGCACGGCGATCAGATGAATCAGGTCCGCGATCGCCCACGGAATCGGCGTACCTGCCGGAGGAGTCAGGGTAAGCTGGCCCGCCGCCTGCTGCGCGCGGACAAATTGCCGCAGCGCCAGACGGACGTCCCGCGGCGGCATTGCGGAAAGTGAAGCATGGTTCTGCTGCGTGTAGGTGACGAGCGCGTCATGCAGGGCGGCCTCTTCGTGGATCTGCTGCACGGTTCGCCCGACCCAGTTGACGTAGGCGGTGGCCGGCTGCTGGTCGTGCGCTCTCATCCAGTGCAACAGGTCGGTGCCAGTCCCAAAGCCTTCACAGTGCGAAAAGATTTGCCGCAATCCTATCTCGGCACGCGCCACCAGATCAGCCTGGAAGCTGCCGGCCGGCCCATCGCAATCGCAGAGAAAAGCGAGGTAGGTGGGATAGTCCACGCGAGGCAGACCGTACACGGTGATGTCGTCAAGCGTCAGGTCTTCGAGCACGACCAGGCGCGAGAAGTGCAACCGGTCCAATTGCCCGAAGGGGACCAGGGCGTTGAACGGATCGGCCACGCCCGGGCTTGTGTTCATCGACGCGAGCAACTCCCGCAGAGGCTCAACGTGGCCGGCTGCGATCGGAGCCAGCACCATGAAATTGGATTGCGGCGTCATCCGACTGGAAATTGCAGCGCGAAATTAATGGTCCGCTTCTGGTCCCAGTACACGATGCCGAGATACAGGCCGGGGCTGACCAGGCGGATCTCATCGCGAATGTGCTTGGCCACCAGCGAGGTCTTCGAGTAGTCGAGAACGATGCACTCCTTGCCGTCGAACCAGCTTGGAGTCTTGTACACCTCCGCGACGATCGCGTTCAGCCCGAACGCGAGAATGCGATTGGTCAGCGTGCCGTGCGCCGCGTCGAAGGTCTTTCCCTGCCAGGCGAAGGTGTTGATCAGCGCCGCAATCTCCGGGCTAAATACTGTGTCCGACGCAATAATCGCCGTTCCCTCGGCTTGTCCATTGGGTATGTCGCCCGGCGGGCTGCTGCTGAACAAATCGTCCAATTCCTTCTGCGACATGGTCAATAGCTGCGCTGCTGTATAGGGCATGCCATCTCCTTTTCTTTTCAGGTCCCGTAGGAAGTATCTGTTCGAGCCAGGGCTGTTGGAGTGTCGCCCACTATCTCCGCTGGCGAAGTTTTTGTCAACGGAAACCGTCAGCTTCCACCTACTCGAAAACTTCATCTCCAGTCGGCTCGTAGTGCGGAATCGCATTCATGGTGTGGCGCAGCGTCGAGAGCACGTAGTACATCCGCTTCCGGGCGCGGCTCTGGTTACCCAGCGGCCGATGCTCGGGTATGCAATGCCAGGGATTGTAGGAGAGGCGTTTCTCAAACTCGATCTGTGCCGGAGAGTTGAACGTCTGCCGGGGTATCCGCAACGTCGCCACCGAGCGCCGGGGTGAGAGCTTTTCGGGCCACAGCACGGCGTTGTTCTCGATGGGCATCAGGTGCGCATCGGTTTGCAGTTGCAGGCGAATGTCGAATTCGACGTCTTCTTCGGCGAGCGTGGCGACCATGGCGTTGCGCAGGTAATCGTCCGGAGGCCGAAACGGCAGGCGCGGGATGGGCGTGCGCCTCGTTCTCAGCGGCCACATGGAATACTGCATGGCCTGCCCTTCCCCCAGCAGGTACGGTACGCAACTGAAATATGCTGCCTCGAAGGGACTGTGCTGCGTTTTGATCCACAGCCCCTGCATGATAAGGTCCAGCACATGCGAACGATGCAGATTGAGGAAATAGTAGATCTGCGCGTTCTTGATGCTCTCGATCTGCAGTTGGGCATTGGCGTTGACGTCGGGCGTAACAAAAGTCGGCGTGACCACGCCGGTCATGTCCTGGGTGAACTTCTCTTCCTCCATCAACTTCGGCCCAGGCACGCCCATCAGCTTGATGCTCATGCTCATGAAGCCGACGTCCTCGATATCGGGCGTAATGTAAGGGCCGGGGCCGGAAAAACGCACCCAGGCGCGAAAGGTCCCTGGCTCCGCGTAAATGCCGTGCCTCAACTCCGGGGGAAGGCCATCGTGAACGATGAACTCGCCGCGCACGATGCCGTGGGTCTTGGTATTGCCGCCGCGCTCGAAGCCGCCCGGCTTCCACAGCAGACGCATCTGCTCTTCAAAGCTCTTGATGATCGAGTCGACCCAAGCTTCCTCGTTCGGAATTGGCCGTTCTTCGGCGAGCTTCAGCCCCTCGTTCGGCCGCCTCCTGTTGATCGAGGGCAGTGACCAGCTTAGCTACCGGATCGCGCAGCACCGCGTCGAAAGCAGGACGGATGAACGGATCGAACCGGCTTTCCAGATGGACAAGAGCAGTCAGCGTGTCGGCCAGCTTGTCGTAGAACACCGATCCGGTGTTGGCAGGCGGCTGGGAACGGCTAATGTTCGAATTGGTGACGGTATCGCTCACGTGATCTCGGCCGAAATTAGCGTCCAACTATGGCGGCAAGGCGAGGCTTTGTCAATTGGCAAGAGAATGTTGCCAGGCCGGAATGCCCGCGGTTTCAGACGCTCGTGCGCTCGGCGTCCTCAAGTATCGCGTCGGCCGCCTTCTCGCCGACCATGTACACCGCACTGACGATGAAGAAGCCTGGTATGCGAGGAAATACCGATGCGTCCACCACGCGCAGGCCACGCGTACCGTAAACCCGAAACGCGCTGTCCAGCACCCCGTTTTGCTCGCGTGGTCCGATCGGGCAACTGCAGGACGCATGATGTCCCCACGCTCCGTTGCGCACGTAGTCGCGCAGTTCGGCGGTCGACTGCACCTGATCGCCCGGCAGCTCTTCTTGCGCGATCAGCCCCTTGTCCTTCAGTTGTGCTGTCATGGTGCGCACGAAGCGAATGCCTTCCACGACGGCATCGAGGTCGGCATTCCCGTCCGGTGACCCTTCGTTGAAGTAGTGGAAGTTGATCTCCGGCGTATCGCGCGGGTCGGCGGAGCGCAGGCGAACCTCACCAGCATGATTGTTGGTGTGGGCCTTGAGCACAGCCCACGTCAGGTAGTTCAAATGGTCGACAAACCAGCGGGAGTAGCCGGGAAAGTAGCCCTCGAAGCGGCCAAGCAAGGCCATGCAAAAGAGATCGGGCAGCGGCACTGCCGGGGTGGATCGCTTGAACAAAGCCAGGATCGCGCCATTGGTGATGTAAGGGCCGTCGCGCTCCGTCTGCCACTGCCTGAATTGGGGATCGGTATTGGAGAATTTCGCGTCCTTGAAAACTGCCCACTCGTCGAAGTTCATGCGATTGACGACGCCGATCTCGTACCGGTCCTGCAGGTTCTTGCCAACTCCGGGAAGATCGACGCGCACCGCAATGCCGTGCCGTTGCAGCTCCTCGCGCGGACCGACACCGGAGAGCATAAGCAGTTGCGGCGTGTTGAAGGCGCCGCCGCACAAAATCACCTCCCGCGATGCGTACGCCTGACGCGCGTCGCTCATTTCGAGGCTCGGACGATGCGCGGCGCGATACAGCCGCTTCCCCCGCAGGTATTCGACGCCGGTAGCGCGGTTCGAGTCGTCAAACAGAACGCGGGTGACCAGCGCGTTCATCTCGATGCGCAAGCGGTCGGGATGTTTGTGCGCAACTTCGAGCACCCGCTCGCGGCTGCCAACCCGGGTGTGGTTCCGCGTGGTCAGCGGCAGATAACGAAGGCCGATGGAGTTCTGCCGCACCGTGCGCCAGTCATTGGGATCGAGTTGACTCTCGAGCATCCAGCGCGCCCGGTCCGCCAGGTCGCCAATACCTTCCAGGCACTCGAAGGCCGACTCGGCAATCACCTCGAACAGGTTGTAGTTCGCGGGGCCCAGCATGGGTATGGCTTTCTCCGTGCTGAGCCAGCCTTCGAAGCCATGACGCGTCGGATTAATCCCGAGCTTCGCCAGGGCGCGGTAGGGTTCGCGGTGGTGGCAGTCTTCCAGACGCTCGAAGTAGCCGCGCATGTTTTCCGCGCTCCACGACGAGTCCCCGGTAAGGGCGGCGATGCCATCCCAGTCGGCATCGTGGGGATAAACCAGGATCATTGCGTTATGCGCGGTGCAGCCGCCGAGGGAACTGGCGCGAGGATAGAGAACGCCATCTACCCGTTGACCGTCATATGCCTCGCGATACTTGGGATCGCGCCGCTGGGCTGCATCGTCGGCGTAGTGGCGAACGAAGAAATCCCACTTCATCGCCTCATTTTCGGTGGCGAAGGGATGAAAACAGGGAACATCATAGTCGGCGGGAAGCCGGTTCACCCCGGGCTGAGCAGGATCTCCACCCTGCAATTCCCTGGGATCGCCACCCGCCTCGAACAGCAGGACCGTCTTGCCCGCCTCGGCGAGACGGGCCGCCAGGGTTCCACCACCGGCTCCCGAGCCAACCACGATGTATTCGCAGTCGAACTGTTGCGTGTTCCCCGCCCCCATTCAGATCGTTCTCCCGCTAATCAACCCCGCCAATGTTCTAGCCGGCTGCGGTCGCAGTCCGCGCCTAGTCCCGCGTCTGCTTCACGATTACGATGTGGCGGCGATTATACCCGAGGCGAGCCTGCCGGATTTGCCCGCCAGGGTTGCGCGCGTGTCCTATGCCTCCTGCAACCGGCCAAGCACAGCCGATTTAGCGTCTCTGCAAACGGTTGATTCCGTGATATATTGCGCCGATACAAAAAAGGCGGAGCGGGTTTCGACCATGGTTGGGCTCGAAGCGCATCGCTTGCTACAAAGTTGGCGGCACCGATCAGGGTTGATTCTGCCGCCGTTCCAGCGCCCCGGGCGCCGCACTTCCTTCTAGGAGCGCAAATGTTACGGTCTGTCTCTCTTTGGGTTGGGGTGATTGCAATCGCACTTTTGCTGCTGTTCGCCGGCTGTCACAAGACGCCAAAGGCAGGTGAAGTGCAGGACGAAGCCCGTCTTGCCGGTCGTCCCGCCGCCTCGTTTCCGGCCGCGGACGAAGACTACTTCCACGACATGGATGGCGGCATTGCGCTCACTACCGAAGAGGTCAAGGGCCGCAACATGTGGAACGTGTGGAGCGGAGGCAACGACCGCTTCTGGGACGGCATGACCAACGCCAGCGTCGGCACGCTCGACTTCCTCAAGACGCTGTCCTCGTATCCCGACCCGAAGTTCAAGTTCAGCCGCGACAATCGCTGGAACTATCTTGGACTGGTGAACGAGCCTTGCTTCAAGAAGGCGACCGGCCCTGATCCCAACCGCTATGGCCTCTGGCTGGATACCCGCGACCCAAACTGCCCGCCTGATCCGTTCGAGAACGAAACCAAGTATCCCGGCGTGAAGATCGGCGCACGCGGCAAGAACATTCCGGTTGGTTCGTACTATGGCTATGCCACCGGCATCGTCGGACTGCGCTTGTTCCCTAACCCCGATTTCGACGAGGCTGCCGCCAAGAAGTGGGACCCGAAACGCTATTACGACGATCCCACCTATTACAACGACAAGAGCCTGGTCCGTCCCTATCGCGTGGGCATGACCTGTGCCTTCTGTCACGTTGGCCCGAACCCGGTAAAGCCGCCCGCCGATCCGGAGAATCCCAAGTGGGAGAACCTGAGTTCCAACGTTGGAGCACAGTATTTCTGGGTCGATCGCATCTTCTCGTGGGAAGCCGATCCGAGCAGCTTCCCATTCCAACTCTTCCACACTTCGCGCCCGGGCACCCTCGATACTTCGCTGGTTTCGACCGACAACATCAACAACCCGCGCACCATGAACGCGGTCTATGGCCTCCCCGCGAGGTTGACCGTCGCCAAGCGCTGGGGCAAGGAGACCCTCGCGGGCGGCGAATTGAATAACAAGCAGTTCAACGATTTCTACAAGGAAGGTCCGCTTACCCAGTACTTCGACCCGCCTAATACGGTCTGGACTGCGAAGATCCTCAAAGATGGTTCGGATTCGGTTGGCGCTCTGGGAGCCTTGAATCGCGTTTACCTGAACATCGGATTGTTCAGCGAGGAATGGTTGCTGCACTTCCGCCCCCTGGTGGGCGGCAAACCCATCACGCCCATCGAAATCGCTGTGGCCAACAAGAACTCGGCCTATTGGGAGGCGACCGAACAGCAGACGCCATTCATGGCTCTGTTCTTCCTGAAGAGCACCGCACCGCACCTGCTGAAAGATGCACCCGGTGGAGAAGCCTACCTGTCGAAAGACAAAGCGCAGTTGCAGCGCGGCAAGATTGTCTTCGCCGAGCGTTGCGCCCGCTGCCATTCCAGCAAAATCCCTGAGCCCGCACCAGGAGTCGATCCCGGCGGTTGCTCCGGCATCGAATACCTCAATTGCTGGAACAAGTATTGGGCCTGGACGAAGACCGACGAGTTCAAGGCGAAGATGCGCGCCATGGTCCTCCAGGACGACTTCCTGGATGGAAACTATCTCTCGACCGATCTGCGGGTGCCGGTCACGCTGCTGCAGACGAACGCCTGCAGTCCGCTGGCAACCAATGCCATCCGCGACAATATCTGGGACAACTTCTCTTCCCAGACCTATAAGAACCTGCCTTCCGTCGGCAGTATCACCGTTCAGCACCCTTACACGGCCGAATACCGCACCTACCCCATGCCCGGCGGAGGACGCGGCTATACCCGCCCGGCTTCGTTGATCAGCGTCTGGTCGACCGCGCCTTTCCTGCTGAACAACTCTGTTGGCAAGTTCAATCCCAGCCCGTCGGTGGAAGCGCGCATGCAGTCGTTCCAGGACTCAATCGAGAAGATGCTCTGGCCGGAGAAGCGCGAGAAAGATTCGCTGCTGGGCGACAAGGTTCCGGGAACCATCGACCGCACAACCCAGACCAGCTACCTCCGGGTCGAAGCAGGATACCTGCCCGATTACCTGAAGCCCTTACTAAGCCCGGGCCATCGCTTCTTCCCATCAATCTTCGGCGAAGGCAAGATTGAAATTGGTCCCATCCCCAAGGGAACCCCGATCAATCTGCTGGCCAACATCGACATCCTGGGCGAGGCAACGACGCCGGAAGATAAGCTGAAGCATCAGCAACAGGTACTCGACCTGCTGCTCAAGCTGAAGCAAGACCTGGCAGCGCTGCCGCCGAACGCCAGCGACGACGATGCCCGTCGAGTATTCCAGAACCTCGTCGATCCCATGCTGGCGCTAAGCAAGTGCCCGGACTTCGTGGTCAATCGCGGCCACTACTTCGGCACCGACATGTTCGCCGAGGAGCCCGGACTGAGCGATGACGACAAGCGCGCGCTGATCGAGTACATAAAGACCTTTTAGCCCGGAGATCGTGCCGGCGCTCCCGCGTGCAGCCGATGTCCGTCGCGGTTTAACATAACGAGACTGCATGCGAAGAGCGATTTACGTAGCCGGGATTGTCGCCATCGCCGGTCTCGCCGTCGCAGCCTGGTTCTTGCGGCCGTGCCACGACGTTGTTGATTCCGCAAAACGAGCCGGTAAGACCGCCGCCGATTTCCCGCAATCGGCCTCGCCTGTTTTCGCCGCTATGGATGGCGGTATTTCCCTCAGCGCTGATGAGGTGAAGGGCCGCAATACCTGGCTGCTGTGGACCGCCGGCGACCAGGATTTGTGGGACTATCTTGCCGGTCACAGCGTGGGAACTGCCGATCTGCTGAAGACGATCGACTCCCGGCGGCGCGCCTCGCGCTTCCAAGAGATGGGCGTGGTTAACCAGCCGGGCTTCGCGCAGGCCACGAAATCTGACCAGTACGGGCTCTGGATCGACGTGGGTCCACAAGAGCCCGATGTTGACCCCGCGGTCTACGGCAGGCCCACTGGCATAGTCGGACTGCGGCTCTATCCCAACCCGAAGTTTGATTCTGCGGCAGAGAAGAACTGGGACGCCAGCCGCTACTACAGCGATCCCAACTATTACAACGATCCCAAGCTGGTGCGGCCCTACCGGGTGGGAATGGCTTGCGGCTTTTGCCACGTTTCCTTCAATCCGCTGAAGCCGCCGGCCGACCCGGAAAATCCTCAATGGGAGAATCTGTCCTCGACCATCGGCAATCAGTACCTGAAGGCCAGCGGCATTTTTGCTCCCAATTCCGGCCCTGACAGCTACGCCTATCAGCTCTTCCGTTCCTGGGCTCCGGGCACCATCGATACGTCATTCCTTGCGACCGACTATCTGAACGATCCCAGCAACATGAATCCGATTTACGCGCTGCCGGCGCGATTGTCGGTCGCGCACCAAGAGGCCATCTCCGGCGGCGCTCTCAACTTTCCGGGCGAAAAGAATCCGATGGCAGTTCCCCACGTCCTGAAAGACGGGGCAGACTCGGTCGGAGTGATCGGCGCGCTGGCGCGGGTGTACGTCAGCATCGGCGAATACAGCGAGCAATGGCTGCGCGATCACAACGCGATCATCGGCGGAACGCCACAGCGCCCGTTCCCGGTGGCCCAGGCGCAGAAGAACTCGGTCTACTGGCAATCGACGATGGAACGATTGCCGAATCTCGCGGCGTTTCTGTCGAAGATGAACGGGCCGCGCTTGGCCGACGCTCCGGGCGGACAGTCCTATCTCACCGCCGGCGAGAAACTCCTGCAGCGCGGCAAAATTGTCTTTGCCGAGAACTGCGCGCGCTGCCACTCCAGCAAGCAGCCCCCCGACATCAAGGACCGCAAATCGCCTGAATACATCGCATGGAGCCGGCAGGAGGTCCTCAAACCCGATTTCCTCGATAACAATTTTCTTTCGACCGAAGACCGCATCCCCATTTCGGCGATTCAAACGAATGCCACCAGAGCCCTGGCCACGAACGCCATGCGCGGGCATGTGTGGGACAACTTCTCCTCCGAGACCTACAAGACACTTCCCGCTTCCGGCGAAATTGAAGTGCTCAATCCCTTTACCAACGCGGTCACGAAGTTCCAGCCGCCCGCGGGTGGCCCGGGCTACTACCGCGTGCCCTCGCTCATCGCCATCTGGGCGACAGCTCCCTTCCTGCACAATAATCAGTTGGGGGAATACACCGGAGATCCTTCGGTGGCCGGCAGGATGAAGGCCTTCGATGACGCGATGCAGAAACTGCTCTGGCCAGAGAAGCGTCTTGGCGCAGCTTCCATCGCGCGCACCACAGCCGAAAGCTACATCCAGATACCTGCGCCGTCGGTTCCGGGCCCGCTGCAGTCGTTGGCCAAAGATGGATACCTGCGCATCGGACCCATTCCGGCTGGAACCCCAATCGATCTGTTGGCCAACGCCGACTTCGATCCATCCGATCAAGGCCTCGCCGCCGAACGGGCAAAACTCGCTGCCGAGGTGCAAGCTGACCTGCTGCAGATACGGGTTCGCCACCTCAATGCCGACGAATCCCGACGCTTGCTGACGACGCTGGCGCCCGCTCTCCTCCGCATCAGCAAGTCGCCCGATTTCGTCCTCGACCGCGGACACTACTTCGGCAGCAAGCTGTCCGACTGCCGACAAGCAGGCGCTGATCGAATTCGTAAAGACGTTCTGAGACGATCAAGCCGAAGAATCCAGCGGCTCGTCCCGAATTCCTGTGCCTGATCTCACTATAACTTGCGTTTTGCAAGTGAACCCTGATACCTTGTCCGCCGTGTCCGGAAAGCCCAAGTCCGATCGCCGGTCCGGCTGCCCGGTTAGCGTGGCTCTCGAGCGGTTCGGAGACCGCTGGTCGCTGCTGATTGTCCGCGACTTAATGGTTCGCGGCTACAGGACGTTTAAAGAGTTTCAGGACTCGGGGGAAGGCATCGCCAGCAACGTTCTGACTGACCGTTTGCGCAAGCTCGATGCGGCTGGAATCATCACTTCGGAGATTGAAGAGACGGACGCACGAAGGGTGAACTACCGTTTGACGGAGAAAGGGATCGATCTCGCACCGGTGGTTTTGGACCTGCTCCTCTGGGCGGCGCGACACGAGGACACCGGAGCGCCCTGCGCAGTGGTAGCGGAGATGGAGAAGAATCGAGACGCCGTTCTCAGGGAAGTACGGCGCCGGTGGCGGGAACACGATCCGATTCCCTTCCTGCCGAAGTTCGCTGGCACTGGAGTTGGTCGAAAAAGACGAGGGGCGGCGAAAAAAAGGCTGGGGCGCGAGGGGCGAAACATCACAGCTAATCGTGCTGTTTGAGTGATCACCTGAACCACCTACTTAAGGCTGAAGGATAGGAGCAAGCATGAGCAAAGTACGCGTATTAGTTGGTACACGCAAAGGGAGCGTTCGTCCTGACGGCGGACGGCAAGCGCGACAAGTGGGACATCAGCGGCCCTCATTTTGCGGGCTTTGAGCTTTATCACCTCAAAGGGTCCCCGGTTGACCCGAATCGGTTGTATGCATCGCAGTGCAGCGGGTGGTTCGGGCAGTTGATTCAACGCTCGAACGATGGAGGCAAGACTTGGGAGCCGGTCGGCAACAAATTCGTCTATGACGGTGTTCCCGGCACGCATCAGTGGTACGACGGCACGCCGCATCCCTGGGAGTTCAAGCGAGTCTGGCATCTCGAGCCGTCGCTCACCGATCCCGACACGGTCTACGCCGGCATTGAAGACGCGGCGCTGTTCCGCACCACCGACGCTGGCCAGACCTGGCAGGAACTGCCCGGACTGCGCGGCCACGGATCGGGACCGCAATGGACCCCGGGCGCGGGCGGCATGTGCCTGCACACCATCATTCTCGATCCGAGTAACCCGGACCGGATCTATATCGCCATCTCGGCTGCCGGGGCCTTCCGCACCGACGACGGCGGCCAGACGTGGAAACCGATCAACCGCGGCCTGGTTTCGCAATACATCCCCGACCCGACAGCCGAAGTGGGCCACTGTGTCCACCACGTGGCCATGCACCCGTCACGGCCAGGCGTGCTATTCATGCAGAAACACTGGGACGTGATGCGCAGCGACGACGCCGGCGACTCCTGGAGAGAGGTCAGCGGCAACCTGCCCACTGACTTCGGGTTTGTGATCGACATCCACTCGCACGAGCCGGAAACGATTTATGTCGTCCCCATCAAGAGTGACGGGGAGCACTTTCCACTCGAGGGCAAGCTGCGCGTCTACCGCAGCCGCACCGGCGGCAACGAGTGGGAGGCCCTCACCAAAGGTCTGCCGCAAAGCGACTGCTACGTGAACGTGCTCCGCGACGCCATGGCGGTCGACTCGCTCGACTCCTGCGGAGTGTATTTCGGCACCACCGGCGGACAGGTCTACGCGTCGGCTGATGCTGGAGACAGTTGGTCACCCATTGTGCGCGATCTGCCTGCCGTGCTCTCGGTGGAGGTCCAAACCTTGCCATGATCCGAGTCGTGCTTCCGGCTCATTTGCGGACGCTGGCACACGTGGGCAGTGAGGTACAGATCGAAGTCGAGGGCCCGGCGACGCAACGCTCGGTCCTCGATGCACTCGAGGCCTCCTATCCCATGCTGCGCGGGACGATTCGCGATCACGTTACACAACAGCGCCGTCCGTTCCTGCGCTTCTTCGCATGCCAAGAGGACTTGTCGCACGAACCGCCGGACACACCGTTGCCGGACGCGGTGGCTTCCGGGGCGGAGCCGCTGCTCATCATCGGAGCCATTGCCGGAGGCTGAGCAGAATCGCCACCAAAGCGCTGTCGACCGATCTAAAAATAACACTAATTTCGCAAGAGCTTAGACACTTTGGGAGTATGATTTTTTTGCCTCTTCGCCACTTCTTCCACGGAGGTTCCGTATGTTGCCGATGCGAAACAAGCCAAATTTGCTGGCTGCGGCCACGCTGCTGGTTATGCTGATTGCAATCGTTCCCCTGGCTGGCGCCGACATCATTCAGTCGACGGCCAGCATGCCGCCTGAAGGAGCCTACACCGCCCCCATGATTTGCGTTCAGATCGGTCCCGGCGTTTGCGTCGTAAATCCTTCCCTGCACGGATTCAATGGTACGACCCGGGAGATCAATGGCATGGGGGAGGCCATCGATTCCAACATCTTTTTCACGGCTGACATTTACTCGGAGAGCGACGGCCACGCGGGAACATTCCTGGGGCCGCTGAGCCTTGCCGGGCCGATCGGCATTCTGTATGCCGGACGGAGCAGCGATTCCCAACTCGGCACGTTCATGTCGAGTCTGACGGAACTGGACCTGACCGGCATGTTCAATGGCCACTCAATTGAGGTCATGCTGGGGATGCCGACTAGCATGGGGCCGACCACGATCACTCAGGTGGGCAGCGACTTCCGGGTCAGCAGCTTTTTCGACGTGTTCGCCGAAATCTCCATCGACCATGGGCAATTCATGGCAGGCCCGGAGCGCACTTTCACCCTGACCGCAGTACCCGAGCCCGGTACCATCTCGCTGATGGGGTTAGGTCTGGCTGGACTGACGGTGGGTGAGTTGCGGCGCAAGAATCCGCAGCCTGATGTCGCGCTAGAAGATTTCCGGACGCGTGATGGCTTCGCGAATGTTCGCCAGCGGAGCGCCGGAAACAAAGTCCACGGAGCCGTCGGCATTGCGCCGTATTCCGAGCTTCGTCCACAAGGCTCCGAGATCGACCGGGGCTGGTTGATCGTCCATCTCGTGGTAGAGGTCCGTCAGCACGGTGGTGCCGATGGCCTTGTCGCCCACGGCCAATGCGCGTTCGATCTCCCAGTCCTGGGTGATCACGCCGCCAGCGTTGAGGATGCCGCGCAGCGCATCCTGCAGACCCATGCGATTGTGGGTCTGCTCCCGGATGCGGACATCGGCCACCAGGCAAAACATGGCTCCGCCCCAGTAGGTGCGTCCCCACGTGTGGGTGCGGTCGAGACCCTGATCGCCGGTCTGCGGTTCGCCTTGCGGCATGTCGCGCACCACGTCCCTCCACATGTCTTTAGCCGAGAGTTGGCCGGCTTGCACCCGGGCGACCGGTTCGACATAAACCGATATGCCTTCTTCGATCCAGTGATGGTTCTCCGCCATCGACGGAAAGGCGAGGTGGATCATCTCGTGCGTAAGCATCCAATCGCTGTTCAGTTGCGCCACCGTGGTGCTCGAGCCTACGGAGATCGTGATCATGCCGCCGCCGTCTGCGGGATAGGTGACGCCGTGATGAACCCCGGGACCGCCGCGAACGTGTACGTTGAGCGTGAGATGCGAGACAGGATACTTGCCGTAGTACGTGCAGACGGCGGTGGCGGCGCGCTTGATCCAGTTCAGCAGGTCATCGCGTGAAACCCCTTCCGTGGCGCCTTCGAAGCTGATGTCGATGGTCGAGCCGCAAACCGAGATGGTTTGTCCCGGGCCTGCCGAGTAGGCCGGCCGCCAGACAAGCATGCACAGCGTGACGGCACAGCCGACAGTCACCAGCACCAGTGGAAGGTGGAACTTCAGATCGGACCTGCTGCGGCAACAGCGCGCGTAACCGGCGCTGGCAATTCGATTCTACCTCGCTCGCCCCGGCGCATCGCGAAGCCACCAACGTTCGATGAGCGAGTCCACGGAGAAAAGCCCTGAGCCGAAGATCAATACGATGAGCGACGCCATTAGAAATGTGAATGGAGCGGCGTTATAGAACTTGCCCGGGTCGGAAATGATCGAGGCCAGCGCCTCGCGGTCGGCAGTGATGTACGCCACCATCATGTCGATGGTCAGGGGCAACGCGATCAGGCGGCCGCCGAGCCCCAGGGCGAGCAGGATGCCGCCAACCAGTTCTAACATCGAAACAAAGTAAGCATTGGCTGCAGGCGCCGGAATGCCGAGGCTGGTGAAGAACTCGATCACGTGCGGCAGGTTGTGGAGCTTGCCCCAACCGGTTTGGACAAACTGCCATCCCCAGTACAAACGTATCAGCAAAAGGAACAACGACTGCAGCGAGCTGGCGCTGTACACGAAGAGCGAGTAAGGCTTCTGGATACGGCTTGCGAAAGTTGTCATCGTTTCTAACCTAGTTGCCTTGCAGAACCAGCCCTGCGCCGACCAGTAGGCGAACCACTTCTGCACGTCCGTCAGGGCGTCTTCGATTGGCCGGCCGCTCCAGTCGACTGCATCGACGGCCTCGGAAAGACTCTTGCCGTCACGAAGCGCACCAAGGATGGCGAACGCTTCCGGGTCGATTCGCTTGAAGTACACCGAGTTGTCCGCGCGATGCACCGCGAGGAATATTCGCTCCGGCTTGGGCAGTCGCCGCCGCCTTGTACTCGACCGGACCCGCTCCGTGACCGCGTTGCTGACGATGTCGGTTTCTTCCACTTCGCTGCGGACCCGGATCAGCAGGTCGTCGACCGGATAGCTCAGATCGAGCAGACGGACGTGCGGCTGCAAGGCAAACCTCGGATCGGGCCCGAGGGCAGGCAGGTCTGCTTCGCTCAGCCGTGGTTTGGCGGCCTCGTCGAATGCCTCGATTTCAGCCCACTCCAGGCGCACCATGTCGAGCGCGATTTGCTCGAAATTCGCAATGTGTTCGGGATGATCGCGCAGCCATGGCTCCAGCCGTGAGCCCAGATTGCGCAAGGTGAACGACCGCGACGGGCAGTCCAGCAAGTATGCGATTGCCAGCTTTTCGAAGCGGCGCTCTCCGACAATGGCGCGCAAGCCGGGAAAGTCTTCCGACAACCCTGCCAGAATCCGGAACCAGTACTGCCGGTTGTAAATCTCCAGACGCTCGAAGGAAGTGAGCCGATCGTTGGGCTTGATGATCTCATTGGCGATGGTGCGAAGCGATCTCCCGTCGCGTGTCCGCTGGCGCATGCCCTCGTCGGCGGTCAGCGGTTGCCGGATGGCGTCGAACATCTTGCGCTGGATGCGGTCGAGTTCCATTACGCCCCTACCTTTTCGCCGACGTAACGGTTCGCTTTGAGGGCCTCGTCATGAACCTCATCGAACGACGGAATTCGGTCATCCCACTCCAGCAGCGTCGCCGTCGGACCGGCGAGTTCAATGGCTCGCGCATACAAGCTCCACACCGGGTCGATCACCGGATGATCATGCGTGTCGAGGATGTACTTCTCAAACTTGGAGTGGCCGGCAATATGGATCTGCGCCACCCGGTCGTGCGGCACGCTGTTCACGTACTCAAACGGATCGAAGCTGTGATTGCGCGACGAAACGTAGATATTGTTGACGTCGAGCAGAATCCCGCAGTCGGCGCGTTCGACGACCTCGGTCAGGAATTGCCACTCCGTCATCTCCGAGGCGTGAAACTCGGCGTAGCTGCTGACGTTCTCGACCACCACCGGGACCTCGAGGAAATCGCGGGCCTCACGGATTTTCTGCGCCGTCTTGGCCGCGGCCTCGAAGGTGTACGGCATGGGCAGCAGATCGTGCGAATAGGTGCCATCGACGCTGCCCCAGCAAAGATGGTCGGACAGCCAAGGAGTGTTGGTGCGGCGCACCAGCGCTTTCAGCCGCTTGAGGTGCTCGCGGTTCAGCGGTTCGACCGAGCCAAAGTACATGGACACACCGTGCTGCACCACGCGGTACTGCTCCAGAATCTGATCGAGCACGTGCAGCGGCCGGCCGCCGTCAATCATGAAATTTTCCGAGATAATCTCGAACCAGTCGACCACCGGCTTCTTCTCCAGGATGTGGTTGTAGTGCGGAATGCGCAACCCGATCCCGACGCCGTATTGTGTGAACCCGTTGAAGCGATTGGCTGGCATGATTCCACGATCCGCTAAACTCTGGTTCGCTCACCCGTGAAGAAAATTGAAACACAAGGGCCACAGCGCCGATCGCTCCGGCCCTTGCAATTGGTTTACCGGCCTACTCTGAGGGAGGCTTGGAGCCGTCGGTAGCGCAGCCGCCCTTGCCCTTGCACGAGTTCTTGCCCTTGCAGCCGTTGTCGCCCGTCTTACAGCCGCCTTTGCCCTTACACGAATTCTGTCCCTTGCAGGCGTGCTTGTCTTTCGAGAAGCTGGTGGCGAACTGGCCATTGTCCAGGCTGGAGACAGCGGAATTGCTGGTGGACGTATTCTGGGCGACCATGGTGCCGCCGGTCATGAAACCCGCCAGCGCTGCGCCCATCATCAGTGACTTCATCGACTTCGTCATTGCTACTCTCCTCTAATTGAGTTTTGTTTTGGTCGAGCGATCGATCTTGACCTGACCCATACTCTTTACGTGCGAAGCATTCTCTAGGATTTCCGCACGAAGAGGAAATCTTTTTTGGATCCGATCTTTCCTGAGACCCCACTTAGGTGACTACCGTTGGCCTGGCTAGACGGTTCTCGACAAACCCTGAACGCACGCCAACCTGCTGAGCAATAGGACTTGATTCAGCACAAAAAGTTACAGTCAAAAACGAAGAATTTTCTGCTTGAGGTATCCCAGCATGGCGCAGTCGCCACCGGGTCGCAGTCGGACTGCCCGTACCGCCACCCGCAGTGCATCACGGTTGCGACTCGCTGAGCAGCTCCTCCAGATAGCCCTTCCAGATCGCCGGCAGGGTGTGCGTTCCGTGGCCGCGGGTCTGGTCGGTAATCGGCAGCAGCACGTATTTGCCTTTGGGCACGCGCTTGATCTGCACCTCCATGATCCCGAGCTCCGGCGGATTGATGAAATCGTCGGCCGAGTTGATCGCCATAACCGGCACGCGAATCTTCTCCAGATCAGGCGACGGATCGTAGTTGCGCGAGGCGTCGAAGGCATAGAGAAAGTCGTTGGCGTCGGTGGATGCGAAGCGCGTGCGCATGAAGTTGTCCAGAAAAGCGTCGGCAGCGTCGCGCGTGGGATATTGCTTCTGCATCTGCAGCGGGCTGCTGCCCATGACCAGCAGTACGTCGAGCGCGGTCTTCAATCCTGGAGGAGGCGATTTGTACTCGCCGTTGTCCCAGGCTGGATCCTGGCGAATCGCATCCATGGCCATCTTGCGCATCATGCGGTTCCGGCCTGCGATTTGCACCGGCAAACACGCCAGCGGCAGCATCGCGTCCATGAAGTCGGGATAGGTTTCGCCCCACACCCACGAGTGCATGCAGCCCATCGACGTGCCGATGATCAGGCGAAGGTGGTTCACCTTCAGCCCGTCCACCAGCAGTTGGTGCTGCGCCGCCACCATGTCGTCGTAGTCGTAATGCGGAAAGCGCGCATGCAGGCCGTCGCTCGGCTTGCTGGACTTCCCATGCCCGATCCCGTCCGGCAGGATGATGTAGTAGCGGGTCGCGTCAAGCAATTGGCCAGGCCCAAACAGAACGCCGGCAAACTGCGGTGAGACAAACTGCTTCCCCGACCCGGTCGTTCCGTGCAGGACCATCACGGCATTGGTGACCCTGCCGTTTTCATCGCGCTGCGGCGTTCCGAAGGTGGTGTAGTGCAGCCGCAGACTGGGCAATGTTTCGCCGGAACGGAAGTGGAAATCGCTCACCACATAATCGCCTTCCGTCGCGACCAGTGCGTTCTGCGCCGCAGCGCCGATCACCCATATGAACAGACATATCCAAACGTTAATTAGGAATCGGGTCATGAAAGCTCGCCACCTTTCTCAAGCCGATGATTGGGACCTGCCAGTATGGCGCAAACAACGAACTTTTGCAGACTGCTCTCGGAATGGCAGAGACGGGCCCTGCGCAGGGTTTTCAGAGTTTCTTAAATCCTTTTCATTTCAGGCCGGCGCATGTGGCAAGGGACTTGCTCCATTCGTTGCGGCAGCAGGGCAACTGAAGTCCAGCCCAAGTGCCGACAACAGTGTGGCGCGAACCGTTGCACTTCAGGAGGTAGCGATGTCAGTATCCGGCATTTCCAGCAGTAGTCTGCTGGACTACAACACCCAAAGCGTTCAGAACCGCCGGCAGCAAATCCGGCAGGAGTTCCTGCAACTCGGCCAGGATCTGCAATCTGGGAACCTCTCCGCGGCCCAGGCGGATTTTGCCTCGCTACAAAAGCTGGCCCCGCAGAGCAGTTCGTCTTCGTCCCAGGGCAGCAATCCCATTGCCCAGGCCCTCACCCAGCTCTCGCAGGATCTTCAGGCCGGCAACGTTTCCGCTGCCCAGCAGGACTACGCCACGGTGCAAAAAGACTTTCAAGGGCAAGCGACGCAAGGGCACCATCATCATCATCATTCGGGTGCGAGCGGAGCCAACTCGTTCAGCCAGTTACTTGACCAGTTGGGCCAGGCGCTGCAGTCGGGCAACATCTCCGCCGCGCAGCAGGCCTATAGCACATTGCAGCAGGAGTTCCAGCAGTCCACCCAGACCGCGCCTGTCGTGGCATAAGCGGCACTGGAATTCCGGACTGGAGTCCGTTCGTAAGACGGTCACTTCCGCACTGGGCGTCAGTGTCGTGAGCGCCCAATAGTTGCCCGGAAAGCTCAGGCTCTATACTTTCCGGGTGGCTATTGTGTTGAACAGCGCGGAAGTTCGGGTTCTCGGCTCGCTCATCGAGAAGGAGGCCACCACTCCCGACTACTATCCGTTGTCGCTCAACGCTCTGGTGAACGCCTGCAACCAGAAGAACAATCGCGACCCGGTCGTGACGCTGGACGAGGATTCGGTGCGCGACGCCTTGCAGGGACTGCAGTCGCAGCGCCTGGCGGGGCCGGCGAGCGGCGCCGACAGCCGCGTCACCAAGTACGAGCACCGCCTGCAGGAAGTCTTCAACTTCACGCGCGGCGAGATCGCTGTGCTGTGCGTGCTCCTGCTGCGCGGCCCGCAGACGCCGGGAGAGTTGCGCGGACGCACCGAACGCATGCACCACTTCGAAGACCTCGACCAGGTGCAATATGCCCTGCACCACCTGATGGAGCGCGAGCCTCCGCTGGTGAAAGTCCTTCCCCGGCAGCCCGGCACCAAGGAATCGCGTTATGCCCATCTGCTGGCAGGAGACGTTGAAGGCTACACCGTGCTGCCCCAAGCTGCTGCCGCCGACAGCAGCCGAGCGGCTGACTCGGACCGGATCGCTCTTCTCGAGCAGCAGGTCGCTGAACTCAGGGTTCAACTGGACGAATTGCGAGAGCAGGTCTCCGCCTTCCGTCGGCAGTTCGAGTAGTTGGCTTCGCCGCGTACTCCGAAACACTCCAATAGGGCGGATAGAAAGTTGGTATATCTCACGTAGAGCGGGCCTCCAGGCCTGCTTTGCGCACTCGCTGTTCTGCCCCATGGAGTTGCTCTAAGCCTCACGGAATTGCCAGGAACGTCGGCAGCTTGGCTTCCGCATCGCCCATCGCACGAGCCAGGCTTAGCTTGGCAAGATTGTGCGATAACAGGCTGGTGATGTAGTCGAGATCGGCAGAAGCGATCGCTTCCTGCGCCTGCGTGACTTCCAGCGAATCGGCAATGCCGGCTTCCATGCGCTGACGCGTCAGTTCCAGATTTTCGTGAGCGACCTTGCGATTGCTTTCGGCGACCTGCACCTGGCTGGTTGCCGCCTCGACATCCAGAAAAGCGTCCTTCAGTTCGCTTTGAATTCGCCCGCGAGTCTCGCTCAGCTCCGACTGTCGCTGGTTCACCGCTGCCTGGGCTTGTTCGATGTCGCCTTCCGTCCGGCCTCCCTGCCAGAGCGCAAAGCGAAGTGTCCCAGCTACGTCGAAGGTTCCGTGCGATTGCCCGGGATTGATACCATCTACGCCGTAGTCAGCACTGACCGCCAGCGAGGGAACGCGCTCGAACTTGGCGGCGACATGGGAGCGCTCGGCGGCCCGCGCCGCAGCTTCCGCCGATTTCAAGTCGGCCCGGGTTTCCAGTGCGGACCGCAGGGCATCGGCGTAACTCAGATCCGGCGCAGCCGTAAACGGAATCCTGTCGGCCAACTCGAGGCCCGTATCCGGGGGCAGGCCGATGATGCGGCAGAGATTGATCTTTTGCTTGGCCAGGTCATTCTGCAAGGTGGTGAGGCGCTGCCGCTGGGTCTGATACTCAACCTGGCTGCGATTGACGTCGATCTGCGCGCTCAGTCCCACCTGGCGCTTCTGGCTGGTTTGATCAAAGACGGCCTTGGCAGTTTCGATCTGCGCCTTGGCGGACTCCACGCGAGCTTGGGCTGCGATCACCTGCAAGTACGCTCCGCCCACCGCCAGCACCACCAGGTCGCGCGAATCCTTCACCGCCATCTGCGCGGCTTTCAGGTTTTCCTGGGCCGAGCGATAGTTGTTCAGGGCGGTCAGGTCAGCCACGGTCTGGGTCAGGGTGGCGCGCAGATCGAAGTAGTTAAAGGGGCCAACGATCTGCGGAAAGAGGTTGGAGCGGAGACCCAGCGTTTCCAGGTTGGTCTGCTGCTCGGCTTCGCGCAGGTAGCCGTTCAGGTTCGGCAACAGCGCGCTACGAGCGACGCGCATCTGGCCGTGCGCCGCCATGGTCGCATTGGAGAGTCCCACAGCGCCAAGGTTGTACTCGAGACCGCGGCGGACGGCCTCCCGCAGCGACAGCTTCCCTTCCACCGGCTTGCCTGACAGCACGCTCTGCGCATACGAGCCAGTCGTCAGCACGGTGGAGTTCAGCGTGTTCACGCTCTGCGTCGTGCCCGGCACGGGCGCCTGCTGCGAGGTCACCGAGCCGCTCAGGTTGGTGCGAGCCGACAGCAGGACCTGGTTCGCCAGCGTGATGGAGGTGTTCGACGCGCCCGGCTGCTGCGCGAAACCGCGCGCGGCGAGAATGAGGCAGATACAGAAAACGTTATGTAGGCGTCGCAGGTTCATAAGAATCGATCTCCAATCGGTTGCTAACCAAGCTGCTTGCGGAACCTCCAGATGCTGAGTCCCATAAGCACGAGTGCAAAGGCAACGAGCGCAAAAAAATTGGGCCATAGTTCACCAAAGGTACTGCCCTTGACCATGGCGCCGCGGGTGATGACACCGAAGTGGCGGATAGGGTTAAGAATCGTGACCGGCTGCAACCATTTGGGCATGGCTTCGATGGGCGACAGCGATCCGGAAAGGGTTGCCAGCGGCGGATTCACAAAGAAGGCCAGGAGCTGCGCCTGTTGCGCGGAACGGGTAAAGGTCGCGATAAACGTCCCAATGCCGATGCCACAGAGGAGACACAGCATGGCTCCGCCAAAAACCAACACCATGCTGCCCCGAACCGGCACGCCAAAGACGAAACGAATCAACCCCAGCGCGAGGAAAACCATGCCCAGGAGCAGCCCGAAGAGCGGCGTGATTTTCGCAACGATGATCTCGGTCGTCCCGGCGGGCGTCATCAGCAACTGCTCGACCGTACCCGCTTCTCGCTCTTTGACCATGGCAGCGGAGGCTATGAGTGAACCGTTCAGCACCAGCAGTGTGCCGAAGGTTCCAGTAACGATGAACCAGGTGGTTTCCAGGCCGGGGTTGAACAGGAATGCCGGGATCAGGTTCACCGATCCTTTGCGGCTGTTATCTGCCGCGATGGTTCGCACCTGTGGACGGATACCATGGGAGGCAAGGGCCCGGTTATAGCTCATCAGCACGCCTTCCGCATAGCCCTGGCCGATGGCCGCCGTATTCGCGTTGACCGCATTGAGGATGAACTGGATGTCGGTTTGCCGCCCGCGGTGCAGATCGCGCGCGAAATCGTACGGGATCACGATGCCCGCATCCACCTTGCCGCGGCTGATGGCTTTCTCCAGGGTGCTGTCCTCAAAGTAGTAGCCACCCAGGCGAAAGCTCTTGCTCTCCGTCAGGGTGGCGACCAGCTCCCGGCTTTCGGGCGTCCTGCTCTCGTCCAGAATGCCCAGGCGCAGATTCGATACGTTGGAATCCAGCGCAAAACCGAACAACAGGAGCTGCAACGTAGGCGGGATGATCAGCGAGATGGCTAGCCGCCGGTCGCGGCGGATCTGGTTGAACTCCTTCTTGATCAGCGTGCGTAGCCGGTGCCAGAAGCTGGGCGTGGGCAGATTTGAGTTCATGCGTTCACCTGCATCCGGCGCATCGTTCGCCAGGCGACGCAGTAGAACACGCTGCCGATCAGCCCGATCATCAGGACGTTGAACCACATGGCCGGCCATCCGCCGCCTTGCAGCAGAGCGTCGCGGACAATCTCCATGTAGTAGCGGCCCCAGACAATGTTCGAAATCCAGCGCAGTCCGGCGGGGATGTTTTCGATGGGGTAGATCAACCCGGACAGAAGAAACACCAGCAGGAAACCGCCCAGCGCCACCGCTTGCATCGCTGCTGCCTGGTTGGGGATGGCCGCACCGATCATGGTGCCGAAGGTTGCCACGCAGAACGCGTACAGAACTGTGGCCACGATCAGTGCGCTAGGATCGCCTGTCAGACGCAATCCAAAGACCGTGAACAACACCACCAGCGATAGTGACCACTCAGCCAGCGCGATGACCATGAACGCCAGAATCTTGCCCAGCAGAAATTCATGCGCCGAGATACTGGACACGTAGACCTGCAGGATGGTTTTCTGCTCGCCTTCCTTGGCCATGGCGAGCGACGCCAGCAATGGCGGGAACATGGAGATCCCCAGGACGAAGATTCCCGGCGCGTAGAACTTCTGCGAGACCCGCCCGGGATTGAACCAGAGTCGAATTTCTGGATTGACCAGCGCAGCCGTCCTGGCGCCCGTGTTCTGTTCGTTGTAGGCGCGCGTGATCTGTCCGGCATATCCGCTCACCTGCTTGGCGGTGTTAGCGTCGGTGGCATCGATCAGCAATTGCACGTTGGCCACTTGCCCGCGCGCCAGGTCGCGTCCGAAATGAACCGGGATAATCAGCACCGCCCGCGCCTTCCCCGCCTTCAGCGCTTCCTCCGGCTGACGGTCGGCCGGCCAGGAGACCACGCGAAACGTGACCGACGCGCGGAACGCATCGATGTAGCTGCGGGAAGCCGCTGAGGCATCCAGGTCCTGCACGATGATTGGCATGTCGTTTACGGTCAGCGAAATCGCGTTGCTGAGCAGCAACAGAAGCAGCAAGGGAAGAACCAGCGCCAGGGTAAGCGCCAGGCGATCGCGCGCGATCTGCGTCAGTTCCTTGCGAGCCTGTGCGAAGATACGCCTGAACATCTAGTCCTCCTCGGCAAACTTTCCGTGGGCCCGCGCCTGCTCGACCACGCGATGAATACGTCTTCGAGGGAATACGGTTCCTCGTGCGCCTCTTCAACGCTGGATGTCCGCCCGCCGCAATTGATCGGTCACCGTGCGCGTGCCGCTCTCCACGTCATCGTCGGTGATGACGTGCAGGCGATCGCCGAAGAGCGAAACCCGCCAGCGATCCATCTTCTGTTTGAGCAGGTCCGCGGCTCGTTGCGGCTGATCGACGATGAACTCCAGCAGATGTCCGCCCTGCTGCTGCTTCACGCCGCTCGGCGTTCCTTCCGCAACCAATTCGCCGGCCACCATAAATCCCAGGCGATTGCACTGCTCCGCCTCTTCCAGGTAATGCGTGGTCACCAGAATCGCGGTACCCATGTCGGCGAGTTGGTTGATCATTCGCCAGAAGGCGCGGCGCGCCAGCGGATCGACGCCCGAGGTCGGCTCGTCGAGAAAAAGCACGCTGGGCTCGTGCAGGATGGCCGCGCCAAACGCCACGCGCTGCTTCCAGCCGCCGGGCAGGCTCCGCGTAATCACGTGTTCCTTGCCTTCCAGGCCGGAGAACGCCAGCACCCACTTCTTCTTGTCGGCCAGTTCTGCCGCCGGGACGCCATAGACTCCGCCGAAGAAGTCGAGGTTCTCTTCGATCGTCAGATCGTCGTAGAGCGAGAACTTCTGCGACATGTAGCCGATCCGCTCGCGCACCGCCTGCGATCGCAGACTGCCGCTCTCTCCTGCCAGCGTCATCTCGCCGCGGGTCGGCTCCAGCAGGCCGCAGAGCATCTTGATCGCGGTTGTCTTGCCCGCGCCGTTGGCGCCTAGCAGTCCGTAAATTTCACCGTACTTCACCTGGATGTTGATCCCCTTCACCGCGCTGAAATCTCCGAAGCGCTTGGTCAAATGGCGCGCATCCATGGCCATCTGGCCCCGCAGATCGCCATGCGGATGGCGGCCGGGAAAGGCGGGCGCGTGCATTTCCTGCCCCAGCGCCCGCAAAGTTGCGACGAACGTGTTTTCCAGCGTGGGATCGTCCACCCGAATGTCCTGCAGCTGCATGCCCTGCAATTCGTTCTCGATGGCTTGGCGTCCGCGCGTGACGTCGTGCACCATGACATCCAGCCGGTCCCCGAAGCGCTGCACGTCGGCGATCTCGCCGTGCGCAGCCCCATCGGACGAGAGCTTCTCTTCGGCTTTGCGCAGGTTTGCCGTTCGCACTTCCAGCCGCTTCATGCCGAGCCCGCTGCGCAGTTCGGCGGGTGTCCCGGTCTCGTAGATTTGCCCCAGATGCATCAGCGCCACGCGATGGCAACGCTCGGCCTCGTCGAGATAAGGAGTCGCAACCACGATGGTCAGCCCGGCAGCGGCTAGATGCGTAAGGGTGTCCCAGAACTCGCGGCGCGATACCGGATCGACGCCGGTGGTCGGTTCGTCGAGCAGCAGCACTCGCGGCTGCGCCACCAGGGCCGCGACCAGCGAGAGCTTTTGCTTCATGCCGCCGCTTAACCTGCCGGCCAGACGATCGGCGAAGCGATCCATGTCGAACATGGAAAGATATTGCTGACCGCGGCGCGCGATCTCCTCCAGCGGCACCCGGCGCAGGTCGCCGACGTACCGGATGTTCTCCGCCACGCTCAGATCGGGATACAGGCTGAACGCCTGGGTCAGGTATCCGACCTGGGAACGGGCCTCGCGAGACGGCTTGCCCATAGATTTCCGTCACCCCCGAAGTTCCCGGCATGACGCCCCCAAGGATCTGGAAGGTGGAAGTCTTGCCGGCCCCGTCCGGCCCGATCAGGCCGAAGATTTCTCCCTGCTGCACTTCGAGCGAAACCCCGCGCACCGCCTCCAGGTCTCCATATTTCTTCCACAGGTTCGCGATCCGCACTGCCAGCAGATTGTCGCCCTGAGGCGATGCTGCGGCATAGGGTTGTTCAAGGACGGTGGTCATGCTCGTCGGCTCATTCCAGGTCGAGTGCTGTGCTTTCGCTATAAGGCCTATGGCCGCTTGAGGTGAAGCGGCCAATGGTCGCCTTCAACCAGGATTTCTCCGTCGGCGGGCATGCCCGGCTTCGCGTAGCCGATGCCGCTTTTCATCTGGAGCTTGACGCCCACCACTTGCTTCACACGATCGTTGCGGAAATAGGTGTTCTCCGGCGTGAATGTGGCCTGCGGATCGATTCGCGTAACGTAAGCGTCGAGCGGCTTGTTGGGATCGGAATCGAGGAAAACGCGCGCCGGCTGTCCCAGCCTGACCTTGCCGATCTGGCCTTCGGGAATGAAGCCGCGCAGGTAGACCTTGCTCAAGTCGAGCAAGGTAACCACCGCTGTTCCGGCAGGAATCACCTCTCCCGGCTCCGCGGCACGGGTAATGATGGTGCCCTCAAACGGTGCGCGAATGATTAGGTCTTGCCGGTTGGCCTGCGCTTCAACCAACTCCGCCTTCGCCTGGTTCAACTGGGATTGCGCGCTGGCCACCTCCGCCCTTTGCTGTGCGATCTGGCGCTCCACCGCAGCGCTCTGGGCGTCGCGAATTGCGGGATTCGCCAAACTCGACTTGGCCAGGGTCAAGGCTCCTTGTGCCGCTTGTACCCGCCGCCTGGCCGCAGCTACCGCAGCCGCCTGCGCGTCCGCTTTCGAGACCGCCTCTTCCCCTTGCCGCTCGGAGACCGCTCCCGTCTTGGCCAGGCGCGTGTAGGCTTCGCGGTCGAATTCCGCCAGCTTCAGGTTGGACTCCTGTTGCGCGAGATCGGATTGCGCGGCCGCCAGGTCAGCTTCCGCCTGGCTTACCCGTCCGGCCGCATCCTGCCCGGACTGCGCCGCTTGCAACCGGCTTTGTAGCAACTGCTGATCGAGAACTGTGATCTGCTGCTCCGCCGCGTTCACCCTCGCCTCCGCCTCAGCCACCACGGCTTTCGCCTGATTTTCGCGGGCGCGTATCTGTTCGTCGTCCAGGGTGGCAATCACGTCGTCCCTGATTCACATGGTCGCCCTCGCGGAAGCGCACTTCCAGGATGCGCCCGCTGGTCTTGCTGGCGATCGCCGAGTCGTCGCCTTCGATGCGGCCGCTTAGCGCGACCACGCTGTCAGGAATGCCCGGCCCGCGCAGCACCCGCCAGAGAATGAAAGCTACGACCACCACACCCAGCACAATGCCGATGCGAACCAGCCGCGTGCGCTTGCCGCGAGAGGCATCCGCATCGCCATTCTCCGGCGAGAGCACGGGCGGCGAGAGAGGCGCAGGCGTTGCGGTCGAATTGGTCTTCGGTTCGAGCGTCAGCGGTTCCATCACTTCGATCTCCTTGCTTTGGATGTCCTGCGCTGGCGGTTGCGCTTCATGCCTTTCAGGGCCTCGAGCGAGAACTCCGTGATGTGGCTGGCAATTTCCTCGATCGTTTTGGGCGTGATCTTGAGTTCCGGCCATAGCAGGGCGATCACCGGGCGCGCGTGCATGTAGTGCACCACCTGGCCGACGATGCTGTGGGCGCACATCCGGGTCTGCGGATCGAGAGGAGGCCGCCCGATGATGCGGCCCACGATCCCGTACAGGATACGGGCCTTCGGCCGGATTACGTGCTCTACCACAGCCTCCAGAGCGGCGGTGGGCTGGGCGAGTTCGTGGGTCATCACCTTGGTGTAGCAGGACGGCCGGTCCGCCTGGTTCATCTGCCGCAACATGCCGAGCAGGAAACGGCGCAGCGCGTCTTCCGGAGCGAGAGCCCGTAAGACATCTTCGCGGGTCGCCGCTTCGGTCGCAACCGCGGTCTTCAGCAGCTCCGTGTACAGACCCAGCTTGTCGCCGAAATGATAGTTGACCGCGGCGACATTCACTCCGGCTCGGGCACAAATTTCCCGCACCGTCGCCGCCTGATAGCCGCCTTCGGCGAACACTTCGCCGGCGGCGTCCAGCAGTTTGCGGCGGGTTTCGTCGTGCAGCCTGGGCTGCGGTGCATCCTGCGATTCGTTCTGGGGCCGTCCTGGAATGGTCGTCACCATAGGGTTCGAATCCCTGCTCAAACATATATTTAAAACGCTTGTTTGATACTGTCAAGAGCAAAACACGTAAACCAGCGCTCCCCCGCCCCCTCCGCCGGCATTTCTAGCGTGAATCGGGTAGGAGGCGGGACTACCCTCGCCGCCCGTGGCTCCGCCGAGCGCACCAAAAAACGCCCCTCTTTCGAGGGGCAAAGTGAGGGGTAGAGAGAGAAGAGATTCGTACTAGTCGGCCAGAAGCTCGCGGAGCCGCAGGCGCGCCTGGTGCAGTCCGACCTGGGACTCCGATTCGGTCATCGCCAGCAGGCGCGCAATCCGCCGGTGCTGGTAGCCCTCGACGTCGTGCAGCACAAAAATGAGCTTTTCCGTAGCCGGTAATTGGACAAGTGCGCGCTCCAGGTCCACACGACGGATGTTGCGGCGAACCGCAATCGTGCGATGGGTGGGCGAGCAGTTCAAGGTAAGCCTTCCCAGCAGCAGGTAACCGTGTAATTCTGTCATTAGCGCTTCGTCAACTGTCTCTTCCGTCGGGCAATCATCTGTTTGAAATGCGCGCTCGAAAGCGCCAATCATGAGCTGTTCGGCCGCGAGTTCGCTGTCCATCATCCAGAATGCCACCGCATAAACCCGGTGACGATTGGCCTCGTAGATCTGGCGGTAACGATCGGAACTCACGAAATCTACCGATGGCGTGCACGCGGCAAAATCGAAGGCAGTCACTTTCTGAACGTTGCTAGACATTGACAATCCCTCATGAGATCCACGCCCGGCGACCTCAACAAAACTCGATGTCGCGTCTTATTTTTTCTCTTGCTGTCGACCGGTCGTTCGTTTCTACCGGACGCTCTTCCCAAGTGCAATCACCGTGCCCATCGCACAAGAGTTTTTTCGCGAACCAGCAGCAACTTTGTAAGTCGCTGACAATACAAGCCATCAGAACCTGACGTCGGTCGAGCAGCTATCCGCTGGCACTAAAGGGGAGATGCCCGAGGGAGTCACACGACGCTGAACTTTGGAGCCTATTTACTACAAGTTGGTACTTTCATTCCATCCTGTTTGTTCGGAGCGTGTAAGTTTTGCAATTGACAATGTCTCTCCGTCGCGCGACATCGAAAAAGCAATGAGCTCTGCGTCGGAGGTTGTACGCCGCACTGAGGTTCATCACAAAAGCGCGCCCCTTGCCGTATTTTAGGTAGAATTCACTTTCGGCTCGGGTTTTCCGATAAGACAGTCACCACATCGTCGACGTATCCTAAGAGGTTGTATGGCGGCAGAGCGAATTCTCGTTGTCGATGACGAAGAGATAATCCGCGAGACTTTGTGCTCTGCCCTGCGGCTCGGATCGTACGTCTGCGGCGCGGCGGGCTCCGGCGCTGCAGCTCTGGATTTGCTGCAGTCCGACGACCATTGGGATCTCATCCTGTCGGACATGGTTATGCCCGGCATTGACGGCCTGGCTTTTCTTGAGCTGGCCCGGCAACGCTATCCCGACATTCCGGTGGTGATTGTCACCGGAGTGCACGACATATCGATTGCGCTGGATGCAATTCGAAAAGGAGCCTACGACTACCTGCTCAAGCCATTTCAGCGCGAGCAACTGTTGGCGGTGGTTCGTCGCGCCCTCGAGACCCGGCGTCTCACCCTGGAGAATCGATCCTATCGCACGAAGCTCGAGTCGCTGGTGGAAGCCCGCACCGACCTGCTGAACAAGGCCCTTCGCGACCTGGAGAGGTCCTACGACATCACCCTGGAAGCGCTCGGGAATGCTCTCGACCTGAAGGACGCGGAAACCGAAGGACACTCCAAGCGGGTCACGGCTTTCACCATGGCGATCGCGCGTGCCATGGAACTGTCCGACGAAAGGCGCAAGATCATTGGTCGCGGAGCGTTCCTGCACGACATCGGCAAGATGGCCATTCCTGATGCCATTCTCCGCAAGCCGGGCCGCCTGACGCCGGAAGAGCAGGCCGTCATGCGCGAGCACTGCCTGCTCGGCTATCAGATGCTGCGCAAGATCCCGTTCCTCTACGAAGCCGCCGAGATTGTGTACTCGCACCAGGAGCGGTACGACGGCAGTGGCTATCCGCGGGGTCTGCACGGCGACCAGATTCCACTCGGAGCCAGAATATTCGCCGTCGCCGATACCTTCGATGCCATCACCTCGGACCGCCCCTATCGCGCCGCACAATCCATTCCTTCAGCGAGGCGGGAGATCCAGAAATACGAGGGAACGCAGTTCGACCCGGCTATTGTGAAGGTCTTCCTCTCCATTGCGGAAGACTTCTGGCAGCAGTTGCGCGATCAGATCAGTGGCCAGCCCGCACAACGCCGCTCCTCGCAAACCCGGATACTGCGAGTCCACTGATCTCGCAACCCCGCCCACCGTCACGCTATCATGCTGCTGCCAAGGAGGTCCGATGAGCCCAGTGCTGAGCGAAGCAGAGATTCACAACGCCCTACTGACACTGCAGGGTTGGAGGAAGAACGGCGAGGCCATTGAACGCCTCTTCGAGTTCCCCAACTTTGTCGAGGCGATGGGATTTGTTAACCGTATTGCCGAAGCTGCCGAAGCGGTTAACCATCATCCCGACATTACCATCAATTACAACAAGGTAAAACTGACGCTGGTATCGCACGATGCGGGTGGAATCACCCAGCGCGACATCCGCATGGCCGGCAAGATCAACGAGATTGTCGGATAAGGACCCGAGTTGCTGGGCCGAGCAAGTGAACGGCCGCCCGGGTGTCGACGGCCGTCGGTGGTTTCCGTCACGCCGTCAATCAATGACCTGGCTCTCGCGTGTGGCTCCAGCGATTCGGCGATCTGGTTCAAGGTGGACTGAATCCGATCCAGCTCGGCCTGAGCCGTCTCATTCCATTCCAGAAATCGTTCTGGAGCTTGACGGAACTTCTCGATCGCCCAGCGCAAGACAGTCTTGCCTCGTTCGCTGAGCAGAAACACTCCAATCCCGCCAACTCCTAAAACTGTTAGTGGCACATACCATTTGCGCATGACCTGTTCCTTCGCGCTGGCCTGCGGCGCTCAACCTACCAGCAACTTACCTTTTTTGCTCCCTCTTTCCAAGAGTCGGATGACTTGAAGGGCCACAAATCTTCATGCCGAAGTTGATTCCGGGAAATGCCCAAAATAGGAACGATTGCTCTTCCGCGTCTGCCGAGGTGGTAATCGTCTGCTGCGGGAGGCTATGATGCCTCCTCCGGGTCCCGCGGTGCCCGCGGCTACTACGTCGCGCCATAGCTCACGAACCATCCGGGGCAGCGTCTAGACACTATGCCAGATCAAAGATTGCGCTTTCGTTACCTTGCCTTCCTGTTCTGTCTTGTACTGCTGTGCCTGGGCGCTTTGCAGCTTTCCGCGCAGGAGCGCTCGACCACGCCGATCCCGAACAGCGTTTGGGTCGGGGCTGACGGCAAGTTCGAATCCGAACCCGACACCGTGCTGGTTCAGTTCAACATCTCGGCGCAGGACGACACCGCCCAAGGGGCCAACCAGCGCGCGACGGCATCCGCGGAGCAGGTTCGCGATCTTCTGCGCAAGAACGGCCTCGATCCCAAGCAGGCTGAGGTCGGATACTTCTCCGTGCAACCGGTCTATGACTACCGGAGCCCCAAGCGCAAGCTGCTCGGCTACCGGGTGAATACCAGCATCAGCATCAAGCTGAAGGACTTCGCCAAAGTCGGCCCCATCACCCAGGGCCTCTCCGACATTGACGTTACCGACAACCAGTCGCTGAGCTACACACTCGACAACATGGACTCCGCCAAGATCAAGGCGGTCGAAGACGCTCTGCGCCGCGCCCATGACGAAGCTAGTGCAGTGGCCCAGGCTGGCGGTCGCACGTTGGGCGATCTTTCCTACGTCTCGGTGGACACCTACGAACCGGGACCGATCCGGCCGATGCAGATGATGGCGCCCAGGGCAATGACCGCCGACAGCGCTGCGCCGCCCGCGCCGACCGAGGAGTTTGGTGCGCAGAAGATTACGGTGACGGCGCACGTCAACGCTTTGTATAACCTGCGGTGACCTGAGGCGCATGATACCTCGGGGCTCGCCGGCGCAGACGCGGCTCCGCGACTTTGCGGTTGTTCTTGCGTTATAGGCTGGCAGGGGCAACAATTCGACCTGGGAGAACCATGAAGTCCATCCTCGCCCTTTTCGGAACCCTGCTGCTCGGCGTGGCTACGCTTGCCGCACAGAACCAGTCCGATCCGCAGCTTACTCCTCGTATTGCCCCGGTGAATCATCAGGATGAGGAACCTGCTTCGTCACCCTCGTCGACCCCGTCAAATTCAATTACCGTGCCGGCTGGCACTAAGATTCCGCTCACCCTGAAGCAGGGCATCACCACGAAGAATGCGAAGGAGGGCGATCCGGTTTACGCGCAGACCGCCTTTCCCATTACCCGGAACGACAGCATCGTCATCCCGGCAGGAACTTTCGTACAGGGCACGGTGCGTCACGTGCTGCGCCCAGGACGGGTCAAGGGCCGCGCCGAATTGCAGATGAGCTTTACCTCCATGATCTTCCCCAACGGTTACACCATCATGCTTCCCGGCGCAGTCGAAGGCATGCCGGGCTCGCAAAATACGGACGTGAAGGGGAAGGAAGGCACCATCCAACAGGCCGGTTCGAAAGGTAAAGACGCTGCGACGATTGCTCGCACGACCCTGCCTGGAGCGGGCATTGGGGCCATCGCCGGCGACGGCAAGGGCGCCGCGATTGGTGCCGCTGCCGGCGGCGCCATTGGACTCGCAACGGTGCTGCTCACCCGCGGCCCTGACATTCAGCTTGATACCGGCTCTTCCGTCGAGATGATTCTGGAACGCAGCATCGTCCTCGACAACTTCAAGCTCAACAAGCAGTGACTCAATAAATCAGATACTTCGTTCGCAGGACCATGAATCGTTCGATTCCTGTCCGCCAGTCGTCGGCAATGCGGCGGGGATCCTCGCCTCTCTGCAGCGCATCAAATGCGTTCTGATTCACCAGTAACTGGTTCATCCGGCTCATATCGAACTGTTGCGGATACAGCTTGTGCAGCGCTGCGGCCAACTCTATGCCAAGCTCCGGAGCGTCGAGCGTCTCCCGGTTGGTGAGAACCAGGTTCACTCCGTTGCACAACTGCTGAGCATTGATGCTCGAAGCGGGGGTGAACGACACCGGCACAAAGCGCACGCCCTCCAGCTTTCGTTCATTCAGATAGGCGGCGAGTTCCGTGCTGCGAATCCAGGGCGCTCCGACCAACTGGAAGGGCGTATCGGTTCCGCGGCCCACGGATACGTTCGTGCCCTCGATCAGCGCCACTCCGGGATACAGAATTGTCTGCTCCAGGTTCCGCAGATTCGGCGACGGATTGACCCACATCTGGCCGGTGGAATCGAACCAATCGCCGCGCATCCAGCCCTTCATCGGCACGACCGTCAATTTCGCGTTGATGGCCCGCTCGCCGTTGTAGAGCTTGGCCAGTTCGCCGATGGTCATGCCATGCCGTACCGGCAGCGTGAAGTAGTTCACGAAGCTCTCATGCAGCGGATCGGACACCGCCCCCTGCACGTAAGCGCCGTTGAGCGGGTTCGGCCGATCAAGCACGACAATGGGCTTCCCCGCTTTCGCCGCCGCCTCCAGAAAGTAGCCTAACGTCGTCTCGTAGGTGAAGAAGCGCACGCCGGCATCCTGCATGTCGTACACCAGCACATCGAGGTTGCGCAGCACGTCAGGCGACGGTCTCCGCTTGGCATCGCTGTCACCGTAGACGCTGTAGACGTTGACGCCGGTGGCGCCGTCTTTTGTGTCGGAGATATCGGTCGTGTCCGCAGCCCCCTGCAACCCATGCTCCGGGCTGAATATCGCGGCCAGTTGCAGCCCGGGAGCGTGTGCCAACACATCGATGGTGCGGCGGCCGCTGGCATCGACTCCCGTCTGGTTCGTCACCAGTCCGACGCGGGGTTTGGGCACTCCCGGCAGCTTCAGTGCTTCGAAGTTGCTCGCCTCCAGTTGGTCGATGCCGTTGGTCACTTGTCCATTGCGGACGGCGATACGCCGGCTCGCCGCCGCAGCTTCGTTGTAGCCGGTGATGCGCGACAGACGGTATCTCTGCTGCTGTATCGGATTCAGTTGCAGGATGGCGGTCACTGCCGTCGCAACCTCGGTGCGCAAAGCGATCACGTTGCCCTGCTTCACATGTACTGCGTTCGTGAGCAGAACAATATAGGTGTCGGTCGTGGGGTCAATCCAGATCGATGTACCGGTAAACCCGGTGTGCCCATACGAGCCAACCGGCAGCAATTCGCCGCGATTCGAGGAGAACGGCGTGTCGATGTCCCACCCCAGGCCGCGCACGTTCGTCAGGTTCGGCGGCTGCTGCGGGGTGGTCATCTTCTCCACCGTGTCCGGCGACAAAATGGGGGCGCCGCCGTTCAGCATCGCCTGCGCGAACTTCGCGGTGTCATCAGCGGTCGAGAAGACGCCCGCGTGGCCGGCAACGCCTCCCATGGCGCGAGCCGTGGGGTCGTGGACGACGCCACGCAGCATCAGCCCGGTACGCTCATCGCGTTGCGTCGGCGCGGTGCGGGCAATCCAATCGTTCGGCGGGAGAAAGCGCGTGGTGCTCATTCCCAGGGGGGTGAAGATATAGGTTTCGGCATATTGGTTGAGTGGCATCCCACTCACCCGCTGCACCAGTTCGCCCAGAACGATGAAATTGATGTCGCTGTAGAGGAAGGTCGAGCCCGGCGGGTTGATGAGTTTTTCGGCGTTCGCCCGCTTGAAGCCCTCCTCCATGCCCGACCAATAGGGCTTTAGATCCAGGTCCGCGCGTAGCCCCGAATAGTGGGTCAGCAACTGGCGAATGGTTACGTCTTCCTTGCCGTTCTGCCCGAACTCAGGGATGTACTTGGCCACCGGATCGTTGAGCTTGATCTGGCCGAGCTGAACCAGACGCATGATGGAAGTTGTCGTCGCCATCACCTTGGTCAGCGACGCCATGTCGAAGATGGTGTCGCTGGTCATCAGCTCGATGCTGGGCTCGAGAGCGCGGGCCCCGAACGCTTTGCGGTAAACCACGCCGCCGTTATGCCCCACGATGCAAACTCCGCCCGGCGCCAGCCCCTTGTCGAACGCGCCTTTCAGCACTGCGTCCAGTGGAGCGAAGTTGGTTCTGTCCGCCGCCGCCGATCTTGGGGATGCGGATAGCGATGCCGTTGAGGGGACCTGGGCCGAGGCGTACGGAGAGGAGGCGCCACCGCATGCAAGAATCGTGCATGCCAGCAGGAATGGCCAGAAAACGCGCAATCTCAATAGAAGAGCAGCCTTTCTATGATGTGATGAATCGGTGCACCGTCGCACGTCTCGCCGGGCACGTTATTATAAGTTGCAGGTCGTCGCATCGTCCGACCGCGCCCGCTGAAAGAGCAGGATTGAACCCAACCTCGCAACAACCGGCCGCACTTGCTATCGAACTTAGCAGGCAGGAGGCACAGTTCGCCCAGGCCTTTTCGATCATACGACAAGCGATAGGGGATGCGGCGTTTCCCGGCGCTGCATTGTCGGTCGCGCATCGAGGGACCCTCATCGCATCGCGCGGCTTCGGACGATTCACCTACGAGGAAGATGCTCCCGTGGTGCAGGCGCACACGGTTTTCGACTTGGCATCGCTTACCAAGGTGTTAGCGACGACCACCTTGGCCATGATCCTGTACGACCGCGGCCAGTTGCCGCTCGATGCCCCTCTGGCACAGTTCCTGCCCGAGTTCGTATCGCTGGCGCCGGCGCATCAGCGCGCCCGCCGGGAAGGCGGTGACCATTCGCATGCTTCTGGCGCATTGCAGCGGCCTGCCGGCATACGAAAAACTCTTCGAATATGCCCACACTCGCGACGAACTGGTGCGCGCGGCCATCAACACGCCCCTGACGACGGCTCCCGGCACCCGCGCCGAGTACAGCGACATCGGCTTCATTCTGCTGGGCGAGGCGCTCGCCCGCAAAACGGAAACCTCCCTCGACGAATTTGCCCAACGCGAAATCTTCACCCCCTTGGGCCTTAGCAACACCTGGTTTATTCCGCCCCTGCAACTGCGGCCGGCAATTCCACCGACGGAGCACGACCTCACATTTCGCAAGCGTGTGATCCAGGGTGAAGTCAACGACGAGAACGCATGGGTCATGGGCGGCGTCAGCGGACACGCCGGTATGTTCGCGGCGGCTCCGGATGTCGCTCGCTTCGCCGAATGCCTGCTGCGCGGCGGCGAGGGCCTGATCAAGCCCGCTACCATCCGCCTGTTCACCGAGCGGCAGCCAGCGCCCGCGGGCACGTCCCGCGCGCTCGGCTGGGACACTCCATCACGCCCATCGTCGTCGGGCACCCGCTTCTCGCCAACCTCCTTCGGCCACCTCGGGTTCACTGGCACATCGTTGTGGATCGACCCGAAACGCCATCTTTCGGTGACGCTGCTCACCAACCGCACCTGGCCGAACCGCGCATCCCAGGCGATTCGCGATGTCCGTCCCCTGGTACACGATGCCGTCGTCGAGGCGATTGAAGGACGCTGACTTCCGATGAAACGCAAGCCTGCCACCGATACCGCCAGTCTAAGCACCGAGCAGCCGAATCCCGCCGCCCGAAATCTCGATCGGCGGTCGAGCCTCGAGGTGGTGCGCATCATCAATGCGGAAGATGCGAAGGTAGCCCGCGCCGTGAAGAAGGCCTTGCCGCAAATTGCGCAGGCGATCGACGTCATCGCGGAAGGCCTGGCGCAAGGCGGCCGGCTGATCTACGTCGGTACTGGAACGAGTGGCCGTATCGGCGCACTGGATGCCGCCGAGTGCCCGCCCACCTTCAACACCGATCCGAAGATGGTGCAATTCGTCATCGCCGGAGGAGTGAAAGCGCTGGGTGCAGCCATCGAGTCCAACGAAGACTCGCGCCACGCCGGACGCAGTGATTTAGCGAAGCGTAAGCCTTCGAAACACGATACGGTCGTTGGCATCGCGGCCAGTGGCCGCACTCCTTACACACTCGCGGCTGTTGAATACGCACGCTCCCAGGGTGCGCGAACCGTAGCCGTTACGTGCAACCGAAACACACCGCTTGAAAGTGCGGCTGATATCGCGATTGTCGCTGAGGTGGGCCCCGAGGTGGTCAGCGGTTCGACGCGCCTGAAAGCCGGCACCGCACAGAAGATGATCCTCAACATGCTCTCCACTGGAGCGATGGCCCGGCTAGGCTACGTGTACAGCAACCTGATGGCGAACGTCCGCCCCAGCAACAGAAAGTTGGTGGAACGCAGCGTCCGCATTCTGCAGCACGCCACCGGGTTGGATGGCCCAAAGGCGAAATCCGCTTTGCGCCGGGCAGGCGGATCGGTGCCAACGGCCATCGTCATGTCCCGGCGAAAGGTGAGCCGAAAACAGGCCGAACGTCTGCTCGAGCGCGCCAACGGGAGTGTGCGGCAGGCTTTGGAAATCTGATCCGGGGATCCGGGGTTGCCTCGGGATACCCTCCGATCACGCAGCCATACGAAGGTCCCCACCCGCGTCAGCATGACGGACGGGCAGACGGCTCCCTCGACCAGTTAACTTACCGGTGGTTATCGAAGCTTCGCGAGATGGCGGGGAGAATTGGTGGCGGTTTGTTTCCTCTGCAACGCTGGTTCGGAGGCTGAAGTTTCGTTCTAGAGCTCGAGACTTGTTTCGCGGTACAGCTTGCATACAACGAATACTAGAAACAAGTGAAGCGCGCTTCCTTGGTCGCGCTGGATCTTTGCATCGATCCACTTGACGTCAAACCGAGTATTGGCGATAGGTTGGCAGTCCCCGTGAGCTTGCTCAGGCGGCCAGGCACCGGTATGGAGCCGCAGACATCATTTGCGCACGGTTGCAGAGTATGACAGTTGCGGAAGTATGTATGTGACGATAATCACAACTTACACACCAAGGTAATCACATCGAGCCGGACATAAGATTACGAGAGTAACTCAAACCCCTCTCATAAATGCCAGGACGGTGCAACGACGAATCCCCGCAGGGGCGAAACAGGCTGCGGAAAAAAGCGGAAGAGCAGATCCCACGCGGACTAAAGTCCGCGTGGGACGACAAAAATAAAGACCTTATACGGCACAGCTGAAGCTGTGCCCTTTCAAAACGGACTACGACGGACCGCGCCGCCGGACATCGCTCAATAGCCGTGGTCGCCGCCCTCTGCCAGGTTCACCTTGCCGCGGAACATGCGGTACAGGAAAACGAAATAGGCAATGGCGATGACGATTCCGAAACTCCACCAGACGAGCCCGACCATCATGCCGTGGGCGCCGGTGGCGGTGTTGTAGATGGTGAGGCTGTAGCTGGGACCGGTGCTCGCCGGCAGCACGGTGGGATAGAGAGCGAACGCCGCTCCTACCAGCATGCCGACGATATAGGCGCAAGAAGCCAGGAACCCACCCTTGTCATTGCGGGCGCGATGGGCAAAGAACATGTAGGCGAGGCTGCCGATCACGATGGCCGGAATCAGGTAACCAATCGGCCACTTGTTGTAGTTCGCCAGAGCCGTGGGCTGCACGAACAGGGTTGCGATCAGGCTGAGACCGGTAAGCAGGACCTGCACCGGCCACAACCAGAAGGCTACCGCGCGAGCGCGTGCGTTCAGCGCGCCCTCGGTCTTGTTGGCGAGATACAGGCAGCCGTGCACCGTCAGCGTGACCAAGCGCCACGACGCCGCAGATGACGGTGTACCAGTCGAGGATGCCGTTCTGCGCGCCCACGCGCCAGTTCGTCCACAGCGGCTCGAAGAAGTAGCCGTCAGCGTTGAGCGGAACTCCGCGCACCACGTTGCCCAGCGCCGCGCCGAAGAAGATCGCCAGCAAAATGCTGGCAATCCCGAAGATGGTGTCGAAGAAGCCCTTCCACACCGGCTCCTGGATGTGGTGGCGGAACTCGATGCCGATGGCGCGCAGCATAAGCAGCCACAACACCATCATCAGCGGCAGATAGAATCCGCTGAAACTGGATGCGTAGAGCAGGGGAAAGGCAAAGTACAGCGCGCCGCCTGCGGAGAGCAGCCAGACTTCGTTGCCGTCCCACACCGGGCCGATGGCCCGCAGAATGGTTCGCCGCTCTTCGTCCGTCTTGGCGATGAACAGGTGGACGGCACCAGCCCCAAGATCGAAGCCGTCGAGCAGAACATAAGCGGCGACCATTACCGCAACAATCATGAACCAGAGGGTTGCCATGGCTATCGCACCTCCACTGCATCGAGACGAGGGGCTTTCGGTTTGCCGGGAGGTTCAGGCGCTTCCGGTCCGTGCTCGATTTCACGGAAGACCAGGAACAGGAAAAGGATCGACAGAATGGTATACATGCCGGCGAATCCCAGGAAGGTGAACCAGCCGTTGCCGGCGGAAACCAGCTTGGAGTAGCCGTCGGCCGTGCGCAGCAGTCCGTATACCAGCCAGGGTTGCCGCCCTAATTCGGCGGTCATCCAACCGGCGGTGTTGGCGATGTAGGGGAACGGGGTGAGCAGCAGCAGGATCCAGAGCATCCAGCGCGCGTTGTAGAGCTTGCCGCGCCACAGCAGAAACGTGGCGACCACGGTGACGGCGATAAAGACAGTGCCGAGCCCCACCATGATGTGATAGGCGAAATACAGCAGCGGAATATTCTGCGGCCAGTCCTCCTTGGGAACTTCGTTGAGACCCTTCACCTCGGCATGCCAGCGGCGATAGGTCAGGAAGCTGAGCATGTTGGGCACAACGATGGCGTTGTCGATGGTCTGGGTATCCATGTTCGGTTGCCCGAGGATGACCAGCGGCGCGCCCTGGCGGGTGTCAAACAGCGCTTCCATGGCGGCGAGAGTCACCGGCTGCTTATGCGCCACCATCTTGCCCGAGAGGTCGCCGGTGGGAAATAGTTGCAGAACACTAAAGATCAGCCCGGCGATGACGCCCACCCGGACGAAGATGCGCCCATGTTCGAGGTGCCTCTTGCTGAGAATGTAAAAACTGCCCACCGCGGCCATGACGAAGGCGCCGGTGATCACCGCGCCGCTCATGTTGTGCGCGTACTGCACCAGCGCCCAGGGGTTCAGCACCAGCTGCCAGAAGCTGGTGAGCTGCACGTTGCCGTCGGCCATCTTTGCGTAGCCGACGGGATTCTGCATCCAGGCATCGGTGGCAACGATGAAGTAGCCGGAAAGCCAGGAGCCGAGGAAGACCATGAAGGCGGCGAACCAGTGCATGCCTTTGCTCAGGCGCTTCTCGCCGTAGAGGAACAGGCCGAGGAAGGTGGATTCCAGGAAGAAGGCGAACAGGCCTTCCATGGCCAGCGTCTGGCCGATGACGCCGCCGGCGAAACGGGAGAAATGCGACCAGTTGGTGCCGAACTGGAATTCCATGGGAATTCCCGTCACCACTCCCAGCACGAAGTTGATACCGAAGATTTTGGCCCAGAAGCGGGCGGCCTGGTTATAGGTTTCGTCGTTGGTCTTGATCGCCAGCGTCTTCAGAATCACGATCAGCGGCGCCAGTCCCATCGTCAACTGCGGAAACAGGTAATGATAGGTGACGGTGAACGCGAATTGCAGACGGTGGATCAGTAATGCGCTATCCATGCCATGACCTCGAAGAAGGTATGAAAGCCCGATGTGAGCCGTGTTCAAAAGGCTGCGGCCCTTGATTACATTCGTGAGTCGACGTTCCATCTTCGCTGACGGACGTACTCGAAGCTGTGATTCGTGTCACAGACAGGTGCGACTGGATTTATTTCGGTGGAAGCAGGGACACACAACCTCTTCGGCAACGAACGCGACTCAGAGCTGTCTTCCGGGTTCCTGCCAGGGTCTACACTAGTACACTGATAACGATGTCACGCCCTGGCCTCAGACTATTCTTCGCGTTCGCCTTGTTTCTAACGGTTTCCGGAGTCGCCTTCCGGCCGCTACCCGCCCAGGCCCAGCAACAGACCAGGCGGCTGATTCTGAAAGACGGTTCGTACCAGGCAGTAACCCAATACGAGATACAGGGCGATCGGGTGCACTTTTTGAGCGCTGAACGCTACGACTGGGAAGACATTCCAGCCTCACTGGTCGACTGGGAGGCCACCAAGAAATACGACGCGGACCTGGCTGCGGGAAAGGTGCGCGTTCACCTGGAAGAGACTCCCGAGGAAAAGGAAGAGCGGGAGAAGGAGGAGGCCAATTCCCCCGAAATCGCTCCCCGTTTGCGGCTTCCCGGCACCGGAGGAGTGTTCCTGTTCGAGAGCTTCCAGGGCCAGCCGGAACTGGCGGAGATCCTGCAGAACGGCAGCGAACTCAGTAAGCACACCAGCAAGAGTGCGTTGCGGGCGGCGATCAATCCGATCGCCAGTTCGAAGCAGGCGTTCGAACTGAAGGGCCAGCACGCCCAGATTCAGTCGCACTCAACCATGCCGAGCATTTACGTCGATATCGACACCGGCCCGAACGATATCCCGGTAACCGATCGCTTTCGCCTGGTACGCGCTGACATTAAGAAAGACACGCGCGTGGTGGGAAGCCTCAAGATCACCTTTACCGGCAAGACCAGCGAGGAGGGTAGCTTCCTGCCTACGAACGTGGAAAAGGTGGGCATGGGAGAGTGGGTCAAGGTGACGCCGGCGAAGCCGTTACCGCCCGGAGAATACGCGCTGGTGGAAATACTGGGACCGCAGGAGATGAACCTGTATGTGTGGGATTTCGGAGTGAATGCGAACGCTCCGGCTAATCCCAACGTGTGGCGTCCGGTTCCGGCGAAAACCGCCGAATCTCACTGAGTTTCTGCGTCGGAGCCGGGCAACTCCTGGATCCCCACGATTCCCATACCGGCTACGGCAATGTTGTCACGCCCCGCCTGCTTCACCTGGTACATCATCTCGTCGGCGCAGCGCACAATTTCCTGCGGGTTGATGGCATCGTGGGGATAGGTGGCAACACCGATGCTGGCGCGCAATTCGAGGGAGATGTTGTCGCCCGGCAGCCATTTGCGGGAATGAAATAAGGAGGCGAAACGACGGGCCACGAACAGGCCCGACTCCTTTGAGGTCTGGGGCAGCAGGATGGCAAACTCGTCGCCGCCGTAGCGGAAGGCAGCGTCCACCAGGCGCAGATTTTCGCGCAGACACTGTCCTACCAGTCCGATCAGGCGGCTTCCCAGAAGGTGACCGTACTTGTCGTTCACCCATTTGAAATGATCGAGGTCGAGGAAGAGCAGCGAGAACTCGTATCCGAAGCGGGAGGAGCGATGCACCTCTTCCGCCAGGACGGTAAACAAATGGCGCTGATTGTACAGGCCGGTGCAATCGTCGGTGATGCTCAATTCCTGGATGCGCTTCACGGCGCGAGCATTCTCGATGGCGATGGCTGCATAATCAGCCAGCGTTTGCAGCAGCATTTCGTTGCGGTTGTACAACTCCACGTCAATGTTGACGAGTTGAATAATGCCGAGCACGTTGCCGCCAGTACGCACCGGCATGCAAACGACGGCGCAGTCCTGCGGAAACAGGAGCCTTGTCGTCCCATCCTGCAAACGCGGGTCCGTGTTAACGCTCTGGAATACCAGCGCTTCGCCGTGATCGATGACCCACTTGGCCAGACTCTCGCCGCCCACCAACTGCAGCGCGTTAATGTTGGCGCAACCTTCGCCGACCGAGGCGGCGTAATAGAGTTCCTGGGTGGTTTCATCCAGCATGAGAAGCGCCCAGGTAGCGGGTTCAAAGTAGGCGGCCATCTTCTCCATGATGGTCTGGAGGATGGTGTCGAGATCCAGCGACGACGTCAGCGCTTTGGCGACGTCGTGAAAGATGCTGAGTTCGTAGAGCTTGCGGTCTTTATCCGCCGAGACAAACGTCATGAACGAACCCGAGGTCGTGCTGAACTCGATACGCGGGTCGCGGCCGTACCTTGGCGCAGTACGGTCACAACGGCTGGCGGATGGAGTCCAAAACTTCCTCCCTATCGTACTAAAAGAAGCCGGTTTGGCATATAGGATTGCGACAGCAAGGACCACCCTCCAAGCCATTTCGGGAGGGCGGCTTGGGGCTTCGGTTTGACACGGGGGATAGCGCTTTCTATGATTCCGGCAAGACCATCAAGGACAATCGATTGCGCGATTCCCTGGAGAAAGAAGAGCCACGCGTGAAGAGCTTCGGCGAACGGCTGCGCCGCGAACGGGAAATGCGCGGCGTGTCCCTGGATGAAATCGCGCACACCACCAAGATCGGCACCCGTCTTCTGAAGGCGCTCGAAGACGAGCAGTTTGAACTGCTTCCGGGCGGGATCTTCAACAAGGGCTTCGTGCGTGCATATGCCAAGTACCTGGGGATCGATGAGGAGCAGGCGGTAGCCGCTTACCTGGAAGCCGCCGGCGAGCGTGAACCCGATGTGAGGGCGGTGGCCGAACAAAATTCCCGCTGGGACAAGGGCAACATTCTTGACAACAGCCCAGCGCAGCGTTCGGGATTCCCTGTCGTTCCGGTTTTAATTCTGTGCGTGGTGGTTGCGGCGGGGTTTGGGGGATGGCGCATTTATCAACAAAGGCAGCAGGAACGAGAGCGAGAACCGGCGGCGGCCTCGAACCCGGCCGATTCGCAAAAGCCAGCGTCGGCGTCGTCGAATCCAACCAGTCTGCCTGAGCCTTCCGGCAGTTCTACTACTTCAGCGGCGGGCTCTCTCCCAGCAACAGCCAGTCCATCCGCAGAGACTGCGTCTTCGCCACCCAGCAACGCTTCGACCACGGCTGCGGCCGGCGGGCCAGCTGCGGGCGCGTCTTTCGAAGTCACCCTCCACACCAAGGACAGCGCGTGGGTGTCGATCAAGGTGGATGGCAACATCCAGACGCGCGGTGTGCTGGAAGCCGGCCAGTCGCGGACCATGGAGGCCAAAAAGGAGGTCGTTCTGTGGACCGGCAACGCTGGGGCGCTGGAAGTTACGTTCAACGGCAAGAGTGTGCCGATCGAGGCCGGGCCGAATGAAGTTCGCGTGCTGGTCTTCACTCCCAATGGCCTTGCACCAACTCCGCCGCCTAAACCTCGCCCGGTGGTAACCCCGCCGGTGCAGACGGAACCCCCACAGACGCGGCCATGATGTACCCTAGCCGTTTGGCATGAAAACCATCGGAGAGAATGTTGTCAGGCTCGAGGCGGAAGCCCTGCGCGCCCTGGCCGACCGGATTTCGGGGCCCATGGCGGAGGATTTTCAGAGGGCCGTAGAACTGCTGAATGGCTGCGCCGGGCGGGTCGTGGTGACCGGCATGGGCAAAAGCGGCATTGTCGCCCGCAAGGTTGCCGCCACCCTCAACTCCACGGGAACGCCGGCGTTGTTTCTTCATCCCGCAGAGGCTCTGCATGGCGACCTGGGGAATGTGGTCCGCGGGGACGTGGTCATCGCGCTCTCGGCCAGCGGCGAAACGGCGGAGATCCTGCAGTTGCTGGCAACCATCAAGCGGCTGGGGGTTCCACTCATCACCATGACCTGCGACGACCTGTATGCCGCGCCCGATCCGCGCACCCGCTCGACGTTGGCGCAGGCTGCCGACGTCGCACTCGATTGCTCGGTGGCGAAGGAAGCCTGCTCGCTCGGGCTGGCCCCGACGGCGTCGACCACCACCATGCTGGCGTTGGGAGACGCGCTGGCCGTGTCGCTGTCGGTGCACCGCGGATTTCGCGAAGAAGATTTCGCCAACCTGCATCCTGGCGGCAAACTGGGCAAACGCCTGGCGCGGGTGTCCACGCTTATGCACAGCGGCGAAGCCATTCCCGCCGTCGGTCCCGATACCACGATGTCGCAGGTGATTTACGAAATGTCGCGCAAGAAGCTGGGCATGACCACCGTCCTGCAGGACGGAAAGCTGCTCGGGCTCATCAGCGACGGCGATTTGCGGCGGCTGCTGGAGCGTCATGGCAAGGAAGTTCTGGATATGAACGCCGGGCAGTGCATGACACCCAGCCCCAAGGTGATCGGCCCCGACGAGTTCGCCATCCGGGCGCTCGACATTATGGAGCAGAAGAAGATCACATCACTCCCGGTGGTCGACGGCGAAGGAAATCTGCTGGGCGTGCTGCATCTGCATGATCTGTGGGGTACGCAAATGGTTTAAGCGTGGCCACGCCAGGGACAACCCCACACCGTCTTTAGGTGAGCTGGCGACTCCTTGGGGCTAACCTCCCGACTCGGTTTCGGCTATGGGCGCGCCAGTCGGTAATGCGGTATCGTGGGTTGGTTCAACAACCAGTTGCGCATCCGCGACTGCGGGCGCCGCCAGCGGCTTCTGTGAGCGTACCGCGGCTGCTATGACGAACAGGTTGGTCACGAGAACGGCCGTGAAAGCCATGGCCGGCAGGAACGAAAACGCGTCACCTTTGGCACTCGCCACTTCCAGCGCCAGCACCGCGGTGATAAGCCCGCGCGGCAGCATCAGGAAGAGCAGTTCAACATCGTCGCGGGTCGCCCCCCGGATCAACCAGCGCGTTCCCTGTACCGCAAAATAGCGGGCCAGCATCATGGCAACCAGGATGGCGATAATGGGTATTACGTAGCTGCGCGCCACAAATTGCGCCATGATGCCCAGCAGCACGAAGAAGAAGGAGCGGACCAGGAAGGTGAATTCGGAATGAAAAGCGACCATGCGCGCTCCCTGCCGCGTCATGTGGGGAGTTCGCGGAAGGTTCGCCAGGGTAAGACCGAACACCAGTTCAGCCAGCAAGCCGCTGCCGCCCAGGTAGCGCGCGGTGGCAAATACCGTCAGTACAACCCCCAGGTTCAGGGCGTTGACGAAGGGCTGGGCCGCGAAGTAAGGCCATAGCCGCGACCAAAGCAGGCCACAAGCCAAGCCCAGGGTTACATCAATAATGACGTGTTTCGAGAAGCCTGCCACCAGTCCTGAAACTTGCGGAGTAGTGCCTCCCACGGAGAGCAGCGTGCCCACCATGATCACGGCGATGATTTCGCCGAGCGAGGACTCCAACGTAAGCGTCACTTTCACCGGCTCGGACGCCTGGATTTGCTGCAACGCCGGCAGCACCACGGATCCGCTGGTCGGTCCCAGCACCGCTCCGATCAGCAGGCCGTCGGTCCAGTTCATGTGGAGCAACAACCGGGCGAGGACGGCTACCAAACCCATGCTGAGACCGAAGCTCACCAGCGCAAGCAGCAAACCGCCCGGCAGGTTGCGAATCACCTCCTTCACCCTCAGCTCGAGTCCACCTTCGAACAGGATGAGGATGAGGGCCAGCATTCCGAGCACCCGGATGGTGCTCTGGAAAACGTCGGGATGCACCCATCCCAGTACCGGACCTAGTAAGATCCCGATTACCAGCAACACGATAATGTCCGGCACCCGCGTCAAACGCGACAGCCAGTTCGCCACCACCGCTACTACGAGCAGGGCGGCAGGAATACCGAAGATGAGAGACATGTCCATGGCAGTCGTGGCACAGCAACGGCAACTCTAGTTTCCGCGTATTGTCGCATACTTCCCGGTTCGCTCAGAGCGGTTAAGTATGCGAAGGCTTGCGATACCGTAAATCGCGGCCGGTGACGAGGAAGATTACTCCGCCGGAACAAAGGCCAGGGCGATCTCTCGCTGGCGCGGTCCATCGAGTTCCACCAGCACCACCCGCTGCCATGTGCCCAGGAGCAGCGATCCGTTTTCGACCACCATGCTGACGGAGGTGCCGATCAATGTGGAAAGAATGTGGTCGGGGACATGCGCGGGATCGTGGGGGTGACGGTAGCGGAGCTTCGGCACGATGGCTTCGAAGGCGTCGAGCATGTCGAGATCAGTACCGGGATCGAGATCGGCAGTGGTCAGGGCGGCCGTGGTATGCAGGACAACGAGATGGCAAACTCCGCTTCGGCCGGAGAAGTCTGCGCGCAATATGGCTTCGATATTGCCGGTGATGTCGACGATTTCGCGTTTCTTGCGGGTGCGAATCTGCAAGCGGTTCATGGCAACAAGTCCTGATCAGCGACGCGACGCAGGTGTTCGGCGGCGGATTCGGGCGTGATGTCGCGTTGTGGTGAGTCCAGCATTTCGTAGCCGACCATGAATTTCCGTACCGTAGCCGAGCGTAAAAGCGGCGGATAGAAATGCGCGTGCAGGTGCCACTCGGGATGCTCAACGCCATCCGTCGGCCGCTGGTGAAATCCCATGGAATACGGAAACGTAACCTGGAACAGATTGTCATAGCGCGTAGTCAGGCGCTTCAGAAGCTCAGCTAACGCGGTTCGCGTATGATCGTGCAGCGCCGGCAGGTCGGCGACATGCTGCTTGCTGACCAACAAAACCTCGAACGGCCACGTCGCCCAGAAAGGCACCAGCACCACGAACTCATCGTTTTCGCAGACCAGGCGCTCGCCCGACTTGCGTTCCAGATCGAGGTAGTCACACAACAAGCAAGTTGCGTGGCGCCGCCGATATTCGGCGAACGATTCCAGCTCTTTGCGCGGTTCGTTGGGCAAGGTCTCGTTGGCCCAGATTTGTCCATGGGGATGGGGATTGCTGCAGCCCATCATGACGCCGCGGTTCTCGAAGATCTGCACGTGATGAATGCGCGGATCGAAGCCGAGGCTTTGGTACTGCTCGCTCCAGACGTCCACGACTGTCCGGATCGCTTCCACGCTCATGCCCGCCAGCGTCAGGTCATGCCGCGGCGAGAAGCAGACGACGCGACAGATCCCGCGTTCCGATTGGCGCGACCACCAGCCCACGTTCGCCGGCGTCAAGCGTGTGGGTTGGGGTATCCATCCGCATCGCGGCGAAGTCGTTGTCGAAAACAAAGGTCGAATCGTACGGTGGATTGCGTACGCCGCCGGCGCGCTGGTTGCCGGGACAAAGGTAACAGTGGGGATCGTATTGCGGCCGTTGCTCGCGCTCCTGCGGCTCGGTCTGGCCTTGCCAGGGGCGTTCGGTGCGATGCGGCGAAACCAGTACCCAGTCACGAGTGAGCGGATTGAAGCGGCGGTGCGAGCCATCCTGCAAGCTGCCGAGGTCGATCAACTTTGCGCGGCTCCTATTTCCGAAGCTCCGTCCCCGGGCATGCAGATGTAAACCCCGGCTTGCAGTCCGCTCGCGGCCTGGTATTGGCGTTGGATGATCTCGCTGAAGTTTTCCGCGGCTTCGGCCCGGACCAGGTTCACCGTGCAGCCGCCGAATCCGCCACCGGTCATGCGCGCGCCCAAGACGCCGGGGCAGCTCTGCGCGAGGTTCACCATCAGGTCGAGCTCGGGACTGCTCACCTCGTAGTCGAACTGCAGGCTGCGATGCGATTCGAGCATCAGATCGCCGAACAGCCGCAGATTCCCAGACTTCAGGGCTTCGGCGGCCGCCAGCACGCGAGCGTTTTCCGTGACCACGTGGCGGCAGCGGCGATAGGTGATCTCGGGCAGGCGCCCGCCGAATTCGTCCAGTTGCGCCGCGGTAACGTCCCGCAGGGCGCGGATGCCAGGCAAATATCGGCTCAGATATTGCACCCCGGCTTCGCAGTCGGCGCGGCGGCAGTTGTATTCGCCGGAAGCCAGCTCGTGCTTCACGTTGGTGTTACAGATCACGATGCGCACGCTCGACTCCACCGGCAGCAACTGATACTCGAGGCTGCGACAGTCGAGCAGCAGGGCCTGATTCGCCTGCCCGAAGCAGGCGATGAACTGGTCCATGATGCCGCATTGCGTTCCGGCGTATTCGTGTTCGGCCTGCTGACAGATTTGCGCGATAGATTTGCGGTCGAGCGACAGGTTCGCCATCGCCAGCAGTGCCAGAGCCGTGGCGACCTCGATCGCCGCTGAGGAGCTAAGGCCGGCTCCGATGGGCACCTCGCCCTTGATGACGAGGTTCGCGCCTCGAAGCTGGTGCCCGCGAGTCTGGAGCACCGCCGCGACCCCACGCACGTAATCGCTCCACTGGCCGGAAGGTCCGTCGCCGATGGCATCCAGATCGAAGAGATTGGCCTGGTCGAAGTCGAACCCATAGACGCCCAGCTTGCGGTCGTCTCTCCATCCGGCGGCGACGTAGGTGTAGAACTCCAGGGCCGCCGGCATAACAAATCCGTCGTTGTAGTCGGTATGCTCGCCGATGAGGTTCACGCGTCCGGGGGCGCGGAAGATTCGCGCGGGCATGCCGTGCAGGCGCGCTGAACTCCCGTCGAACCGCGTCGCGCCGCGGTGCTTTCCGCCTGCGTGGTCCGCTTAGTGGCTTCGGTGGTGTGCATCTTTTGTTCCATCGGTTACTGGCTGCGACCTCGTCCGCTTCTTGCGCGACCCCAGCGCCAGCATCGCGATTGCGAAAACCAGCAGCGCGAAACCCCATTCCGAATTGACGTTAATGCCGAGGGAGCGCGCATAGATTGCCTTGTCGCTGATCGCGCCGTAAATCGTCAGGATGACGCCGAAGACCGCGAACATCAGGCCGATCGGCAAGCGGATATCCAGTCCCATGCTAAACCTCGAAACGCCTCAGCGGAAAATGATGTTCAGAGCCACTGCCAGCGCCAGGACCACGACGCCCAACGTCGCCGGACGCATATACCAGGCCAGTTGGCCTTCCTGTGGCTTTTCAGTAAGCGAGTACACCAGTCCAACCAGCTCCGATTCCTTGCGCGGCCGGGTGAATAGACTGATGAGAATCGTGGCTATGAAACACACCAGGAAGGCCCAGATCGCGGTCCAGAAATTCTGCGCCATCTCGCTCGGATAAGTATGCACCACCATGATCCATCCGCCCTTGATGCCGGGGACAGCTCCCTGCGGCAGGCTCAAGCCATGATGTACGGCGGCTGACATGGTGCCCAGCAGCAGCCCGAAAAATGCGCCGTGCCCGGTGGTGCGCTTCCAGAACATGCCCAGCAGAAACGTGGCAAACAGCGGAGCGTTCACGAAGGCGAACACCAGTTGCAGGAAATCCATGATGTTGTTGAAGTGATTTGCCGCGTAGGCCGCCACGACCGAGAGCGCAATCCCAAAGACGGTGGCGATGCGGCCCATCCACAGCAAGTGCGCATCGCCGGCCTGGCGGTTGATGTAGGTCTGGTAGATGTCGTAGGTCCAGACGGTATTGAAGGCCGTAACGTTGCCCGCCATGCCCGACATGAAGCTGGCCAGCAGTGCGGTCAGGCCGAGGCCCAGCAGGCCGGTGGGAAAGTAATGCAGCAGCATGGTGGGGATGGCCAGGTCGTAATCGAGCACGGGCTTGCCATCCGCATTGAGCAGCGGTTGCGCCGGTTTCCGGGTCGATCTTGGCGGGAATCAGCCCCTCGCCCGATTGGTTCAGCACCTGCACCTGCTCGCTGCTGGCATTCACGCGTGGGCCGGCCCGGCGTGGGCAGCGCGATGGCGATCATGCCGGGCACGATCACGAGGATGGGGAAAAACATCTTGGGCAGCGCGGCGATCATGGGGGTGCGGCGCGCAGCCAACATCGACTCGGCCGCCATCGCTCGCTGCACCACCAGGAAATCGGTACACCAGTAGCCGAAGGAGAGCACGAAGCCAAGCCCCATGGCGAGACCGAACCATTCGATGCCCATGGGATTGGTGTGCGCGCTGCCCAGGCCCCGCCAGGAATGGGTGAAGTCCGCGGGCAGGTTGTGCTTGAGCCCCGTCCAGCCGCCAATGTTCTTCAGCCCGAGAAACACCAGCGGCAGAAAGCCGGCGACGATGAGGAAGAACTGCAGCACCTCGTTGTAGATGGCAGTGGTCAAGCCCCCCAGCAGAATGTAGCCCAGCACGATCACCGCCGAGATCACGACGCTGATGTGAAAGGTCCATTCCGGCGCGAGGCCAAGCGCTCGCACAGGCTCGTCGAGCACATGCAGCACTTGAATTAGCTTGGCCATGGCGTACATCGAGATGCCGGAAGAGAACACCGTCATGACGGCGAAGGAAATAGCGTTGAAGCCGCGCGTCTTCTCGTCGAAGCGCAGCGCAGATACTCCGGTACCGAGCGGGCGCGCGAGCCGTAATAGAACGGCATCATGAAAATGCCGACGAAGACCATGGCCGGCATCGCACCGATCCAGTAGAAGTGGCTGGTCTCGATGCCATACTTCGCGCCCGAAGCCGCCATGCCGATGACTTCCTGCGCCCCGAGATTGGCGGAGAGAAACGCCAAGCCGCAAATCCATGCCGGCAGCGACCGTCCCGCCAGGAAGAAGTCGGTGCTGGTCTTCACGTAACGCCTGAGGACGACACCGATCCCCAGGACAAACGCGAAGTACACCAGCATGATGAGCCAATCGACGTAGGTCAGGTTCACGGGCGGACCTCAGTGAGTTCCTTCCTTGGGGATGAACAGCTCCAGCCGCACGCGCCAGGTTGCCGACTGCCCCGGTTGCAGCACCAGCATGCCGGTGTTCAGGCTCCCCCAGTTGCGGTTGTAGGGATCAGGAAAGTTGAACTGCGGTTCGATGGCGACAAAGTTCTTCGCTGGCGGCGCGTATACCTGAAGGGTGCGAATGTCGAACGACAGAGTCGTGAGCCGCAGTCCATAGTGCGATTTCGGGTCGATGATTTCCGAGACGGTGCTGCCATCGGGCCGGCGCTCCAGCGCCGAGTAGTTGTCGTCCAGATACTGATCGCCGAGAGCGCGGCCGCCGGGCGCGCTGAAGTCGTACGGGCGTGCCCCTGACCGGCACGCGCTGGCCGGTGGTGAAGGTGTCGTCGTAGTTGTTCATCACGGCGCGGGTGTCGCTGGGTATGTGGAGCAGCGCCTGTTTGCGGTCCCCACTGGGGATCACGAAGTATGGGTGCCAGCCAACGCCCATGGGCAGCGGCGTCTTCCCCACATTCTTCGCCGTGACCTCCAGCTCGACGGCATTGTTTTTCAGCGTGCTCTCGACCGTGACGTCGGTGTCCGATAGCCAATGGCCGTCGAAGTTGCCGGCATGTAACACGGCGGAAACGCTGATGGCGTCGGCCTTGCTGGTGCGTTTGATGTCCTGAAACTTCGAGCGCTGCATCAGGCCATGAATGGAATGTACCTCGGCTCCCGGCTTGTTGCCGTGCCAGTTCGCCGGCAGGGTGAGCATGTTTCCGGCCACGTTCGCAGTGATGGTCTTGCCGCCGGGATTCAGCTTGCCGCGAATGCGATTGGCGAACGGGAGAAGAATCGCCCCGCCTATTTTGAAGACACCGTTGCCCCACTCGTCATCCTTCTTGTCCAGTAGAGTTGCCGCCTGACTGAGCGGAGGGGCGTTCAGAACATCGATGATTCCCTTCCCCGGCAGATACGCTTTGAGCTGCAGCCACGCCATGCCTCGGCCGGGCAGTTCGACCAGTTCCAGAAATTGCGGCGGCGCTCTTGTCCTTGGACATTGGGCGCTTCAGGAGGATGACCGGCTCACCGCCGATGGAGATGCCGGCTGCCTTCTTCGCCGCGGCGGCCTGGGCCGCCGCGGCGAGATCGGGATCGCCAGGTACGAGCATGCCAGCAGCAGCGCGCAGACAACGGCGATTTTCGCTCCCGGCGTGAGGGTCATAGGCATTGGTGATCGATTCGTGCCGACGCTGCGGCTCAGTAAAGGACTCAGTCGCAGTTGGCGCACCATCATAATTGCTCGGGTGCAGAGTTTGGAAATCGCACCCAGGTAGACATTGCCCGCGTTCAGGTTTACCTTGATGCCGCTGTCGCTTTTCATTTTCCCGCGAGGGCCTGCGATGAAACGATCTTCTCTCTCCCTGGCAATTCTGTTGCTCGCATTTGCTTGCGCAATCCTTCGCTCAAACTCCGCAAGTCGCGCTCACTCCCCCTATGGGCTGGAACAGTTGGAACCTGTTCGCCTGCAAAGTCAGCGATGCGGTGGTCCGGGCCGCTGCCGATGCCATGGCGTCGCAATGGCATGAAGGACGCCGGATATACCTACATCAACATCGACGACTGCTGGCAGGGCAAGCGCGATGCGCAGGGCAACATCCAGGGCAACGAAAAGTTTCCCGACATGAAGGCGCTGGCCGACTACGTACACAGCAAGGGATTGAAGATCGGCATCTACTCGTCGCCTGGTCCGAAGACCTGCGCCGGCTACGAAGGAAGTTATCAGCACGAAGAGCAGGACGCCCGCACCTACGCCGCCTGGGGCTTCGACTATCTGAAGTACGACTGGTGCAGCGCCGACAAGGTTTACCAGAACAGCGACATGCCCGCCGTCTACAAGAAGATGGGCGACGCGCTGAAGGCCACAGGCCGGCCCATCGTCTTCAGCCTGTGCCAGTACGGCGTCATCGGTGTGTGGACGTGGGGGCCGCAGTCGGGCGGCAACCTGTGGCGCACCTCGGGCGACATTTCCGCCAACTACGAAAGCATTCTCGCGCTAGGCTTCGCGCAGAATCCGGGCCTCGAGAAGTTCGCCGGCCCCGGCCACTGGAACGATCCGGACATGCTGGAGGTCGGCAACGGCAAGCTCACGATGGACGAGAACCGCCTGCACTTCAGCCTGTGGGCGATGCTGGCCGCGCCGCTGCTGGCCGGTAACGACCTGGCCCACATGAATCCCGATGTGCTGGGTGTGCTCACCAACCAGGAAGTGATCGCCGTCGATCAGGACCCGCTCGGGAGAACAGGGTCATCAGCGCCTGGCGCGAAGGGCCGCTGGAGGTTTGGGTAAAGCCGCTGGCCGATGGTTCCAAGGCGGTCGCCATCTTCAACAAGGGAGAGCCGCAGAATCCGCTGACGATTCAATTCAAGCAACTCGGGCTGCCGGAAGTCGGTGACGGCGCGCGACCTGTGGGCGCACAAGGATCTCGGCAAGCTGAATGGCAGCTTCACCACGACCGTCCCGGTGCACGGAGTAGTGATGCTGCGAGTGCGCTGACGGCGCGGCTACGTGGAGGGAGTGCGGCCGAGTTGGGCTTCCAGCGCCTGGCGGGTGGCTTGCAGAGTGTGGATCAGCGACTCTCGCGGCAGCTTGCGAATGATGGGATCGACGATCCATCCCAGTCCGGTAGGAACGTCGCGCGACAAGGAGATGGCCCGGCACTCTAGGTGTACGCCTCTGTCCTTTTCCAGAAATTGCCAATACGAGTAGAGGCGCCATAGAAAACCGTAGCCGGTGTCGGCAGGGAGAACTTTTTCCTTTGCGGTGCCCGCGTCTTCCACTTCGCGGATCTGGGTCGTATGGGAGCGACATATCCAGTGATGGGAGTTCACTGAAAAGTAGTGAACGTCGTGATAAGTGTCAAGGACGACGGTGATGATCTTCTTTTTCAGCAACCGCAGAAAAATGGTGAAATCGTTCCTGGCGTGACTCACCAGCTTTGAGTCCATTACCTCAGGTTTGTAGATGTTCTTGTGGTTGTCATAATCCTGGACCAGCGCGAGGGCAGCTTCAACCGTAGCGCCCGGCACGAAGGCCGCTCCAATCCAGTCATGAATCAGGCCATTCGGCACTTTGACAGGCTCCTGTCCCGACCAGAAGGCCGCCACCACCTCTCCCTTGCGAACTGTCCTGGCTCTCTTGTCGTCGCCTTCGGCCCACAGAAACGGGCCCGAGCCGGCGAGTAACTCATCCATGGCGGCCTCGGCGTCATGCACGTAGTCCTCGAAGGCCTGCACCGTCTCTGGTTTAAGCTGGACTTGGGTTGGACCTTTCGTCATTCTCTTGACTCGCCTGCATCCTCGTACCGCCTCAAGGCATTGTCAAGCAGAGACGGAGGGAATCCCCGCCAATGTCCTAAGGTGAGAGCCGGCCCGCAGAGAATTCGACCGATGACTCGAGGGTTGGAGATTTCACTATCTCATTCGGATGACAACTTGTAATCGCGATACCGGATGGTGAGCACCGCCTTGCCGCCCAACCGCACATCCGTCACCGTTTCGTTCAAGGCGGGCAGATAGAACTCGCCGATCTTTTCGTATTGGTGGTGGATCTCGGAACGCCGAATCCAGAACGATGGGTTTTGCGCCGGCTGGGCCTCGATGCGCCAAACCGCGAAGTCCTGCGCGTCGACCCAGATCGTGCCGCGGTACAGGAACTTGTTGGCGCGCAGAGGCTCGATTTGCATCACAAACAGCGGGCGGATGCCGCCGGTGGTACAGCCCAGCAGCGCAAAATGGTAGTTGGCGGTGGTGAGAGCGACGGCGTCGCGGTTGGCCTCGTCGGAGGAGGCCTCCTTTTCGGATTGGAGCAGGCGATGCAGGACGCGATCGCGAATGAGCTTCGACCCCGTCTCCGAAACCACGGTGAAGTCTTTCGTCCCCGGCGCGCTGAAGACAGCCTTCACCCGCATGTCGGCCCGGCGCGGAGATGGGAAGCCGGAGTAGTCTAGGCTGTAGTCCCGCACGGACTCATGGCCGAGGAGTTTCTGAGCACGTTCGACATTCCTGCTCATCAGCATCGCGGCCACCTGGTCACCCGAGAGATCGAAGGCCGCTGGGCAGGGGCCCGGATCGGGCGAGGTTTCGGATGCAAGCACGGCGCTCGCAGTCATTACCAGCATCGCGATGCCCAGCCACATCAGCGTTGACCGGCGCTGCCGCCAGGCAGGCAGAGATTGCAACACGCCGTCGGTTCGCCCGAAACCAATCACTTTCGACATCGATAAGGGAACGTTCATGTAGCGAAGCCGGGCCGAGTTAATGGACCGATCCTTGAATTGTACGCGGCGGGAATTCGTCGATCCTGTTCGGCGTACACAAAAAAGACCGGGAGCGTTGGCTCCCGGCCGAGTAACCGCAGGCAGGATCGTCAGAAGTTCAGGCGGAAGCCGAACTCCATTTGCCGAGGACTGGTGTTTGTCACCTGGCCCGGGAGCGATCCGAACGAATCTGCACTGCTGGTGTCGAGGAGGTCTCCGCTGGGATCGCCGAACTGGTCGTGGTTGAAGATGTTGGTGAAGACCACCTGGAACTCGGCGGCCAAGCGTTCCGTGATTTTGAAGTTTTTCTTAATGCTCAGGTCGACGTTCCAGTAGGGCAGGCCGCGCAGGACGCCGAAGCCGCCGTCGTGGGTATCGTAGCCGAGGATGGGCTGGCGGATGTTATTCCACGCCGCCGTGGGGTTGGCGAACATGTTGGCGCCATTCAAGCCGGCGGTGCCAATTCCCGAACCGCTAATAAAGTAACGCGAACCATTCCCATTAACCGGATTGATAGGGATGGCGTTCTCCGAGACTCCATAACCAAAGAAGTTGGAGGAGTCGCCTTCGCCAAACGCCTGGCCGCCTCCGTTGACAGTGGCCAGGGTAATGGGCAGGCCGCTACCGGCAGTAAAGACGGGAGCGATGGTCCAGCCGCCCAGCAGGTGGCCCATGAGGCCCGATTGGCTCTTGTAGAAGTGAGGCTGATAAACCGCATAGAAGTTATAGATGAAGGTACGGTCGAAGGCCTGGTAACCATACCCTGTCCTGAGGTTGAAGGGATCGGGCGGCGTGCCTTCGCTGGTCGCCTGGACCTCGGCTCCAGTGCCCAGCGCCCTGGACCAGGTGAAGTTCGACTGCATGGTCACGTCGTGCCAGCTTTGCGACTTCAACGTGAAGAAAAGAGCGTTGTAGTTGCCGTACCCGAGGCTGGCGTTCATGCCGACACCGCTGGTGAGTTGTCCATCGGCGCCATTTACCCCGGCAAGCGGAGTGTTCATCATGCTGCGCGGGAAGTTGAAGCCTCCGTTGTCCAGATCGCTATACAGGGACCAGACGTTTTCGATTGGGAGATTACCCTGGCCGTTTGTGCCCTCTTTGGCCGCCACCGCTGCAGTGCAACTGGAGTAGCCGTTGCAGTAGCCCGTACCGGACAATGCCGCCTCAAAGAACGGCTGGCGTGTGACTGCATTCACGTTAGCCGCGATGTTGGCTGGCGTGTTGCAACCATTCCCCGCCAATCCCTGAATCCCGCCACAGTACTGCAGCAGCAGGTTGGCATAGGCCTTGGCAAACGTCTGGCCACCCTTGGTTATCATGTAGGGCACGGCGTTGAGGTTGACGCCCATGTACTCGTTGCCGATGATCCTGCCGATATAGCCGATCTCCATGCTGACCTTTTGCGTCAGTTGGCGCTGGAAGGTAAGGGTGAACGAATCGACTACATTGGGCCGGAAGTTGGGATCGAGGGCCTCGCCCGCACCGGCGGCGATTCCGTTAACGCCTGGGTAGAGGGGCTGGGGCAGGGTTGCAGAGGCTTTCGGGAGTGGGGCCGTCAGGCCATCCGTGCCGACGCGGAAAGCAGTGGCCGGAGTGGCACCGCAGCCGTCGCTGAGATTAGCGCCGTTGCACTGCACGGCCTGGATAAGGCCGGTACCCAGCAGGGGAACCAGCACCAGATCCACGCCGTTGAGGCGCCCATAGGTGCGGCCATAGCCGCCGCGAATCACGGTATTGCCATCGCCGAAGACATCCCACGCCGCGGCAATGCGCGGGCTCCACTCACCGTAGAATGGATTGTAGGGGTACTTCGAGGGATGGGCGGTGTTACCAATCAGGGTGAAGCCAACCTGCGGATTGTAAACCTGCCCCTGCAGGGCGGCCTGTTCGCGGGCATTCAGGTATTGCGTGGTGCTGATGGGGGTGTTGTCGGGCCCGACGAATATGACCTGCTTGCCGTTTTCCTCATGCGGAGGCATCTCCAGCGTCCAGCCCAGACCGAAAGTCAGGGTGAACTTGGGAGTCATGTGCCAGGTGTCGGCGCCGTAGAAGTTGTAGAAAGGAACGGTCACCTGAGTGGAGGCCGGGGTGAGGGGCGGGTTCAACGTCAGGTTCTTACCGCTGCGGGTGTAGGCAATTTGCGATATCGAAACCAGGCCTAGCAAGGCGGCATAGTCGCGGCCCCAGTTATTTGCGGAAGTCACGGCTTCGGGGACGTAGCCGCTCATGTCAATTCCGTTTCCGGCGCTGCTCGTCGTCCCCATTTGATAGACGGTTTGGTAGTTGATGCCGCCGCCATTGTCGGTACGCTGGTGGGCATCCCAGTTGTGCTGGTACATGCCGCCGAATTGGACCAGGTGCTTGCCATGCAGCCAGGTCAGGTCGTCGCGGAACATGTTGTCGTGGCCATTCCAGTAACGGGTACGGGTCTGCTGCGTATTCACGTTGTAAGGAGCGAGCACCTGGTTGCGGGTTTCGCCGAAAGGCTCCAACGCGCCAGCCAGACCGGCCAATTGGGGCGGATCTCCCTCCCTGCCCCACTGCCACCAGTTACGCAGGTAGCTGTAGCGAAAATCGTTGGTGAGATTGTTGGTAAGTTGGCCGGTCAGGCCGGCGACGAAAAACCAAGGCTGCTGCGGATTGTTGGAGAGGGACGTCGGGACCCCCAGCTTGTCGCCGGTGAAGAATCCGCCAATATCGACTTGGTCGGTGGTCGCCTTGGTGAGGTTGAAATAGCGATAGCTGCTCATGAAGTGCCACTTGTCCCCGAAGTCGTGGTCGAGGCGCGCCACTCCGAAATTGGAGGACTGAGGCGTAGACATGTTGGCGGTGAATCCCTGAATGTTCAATCCGCCGCACTGCCCGCCGAGGCCGCACCCACTTTCATTGGACAAGGGCATGTACTGGTTCCACATCTGCTTAACCAGGGGATTGATTCCAATGCCCCGCGGGTCGCATGGGCCCGCTGGACACTGGGCTGACGCGTAGGTAACGCCGTTGTACGTCACAGGCGTGGGATTCAAGTTGTAAACCTGACCGTTGAATTGCAGCAATCCCAGGCGCATTGCCGCCGATGGAACTGCCCGTTCATAGGTCTGGGATTGGGGAAAGCGGAAACCCTCGTAGTTGGCGAAGAAATAGGTCTTGCCGCCCAGGATTTTCTTGGGAATGATGGGACCGCCAATCGCCCCGCCGAAACGGCTGTAGTGATAACTCGCATTGGGGAGGCCGTTGAAATTGTTATCCCAGGTGTTGGCGTTCAGGTTGTTGTCGAGGTAGTACTCGTAGGCGGTGCCATGCCACTGGTTGCCGCCGCGCTTGGTGACGATCTGCACCTGCGCGCCTGCCGAACTGTTAAAGTCGGCGCCCTGGCCGGCGGTGCTCACTTTGAATTCTTCGACGCTATCGGCCGGGGTCGGTATCACGCCGGTTGCTCCGGCAGCCACGCCATTGCTTTGGTTGGCGACGCCTCCAGTGGGGTCGCCAGCGAAGCTGGTGGTGTAGACGCTCATGCTGCCGTCCATATCGTTGGTATTGTTGCCGCCGTCGAGCTGGAACGAACTCTGGTCTACCACGGTGCCGGCAACGCTGCCATCCGGACTAATGCCCGCCTGCAGCGTGAGGAAGGTGCTGGTGTCACGGGCTATGCTGGGCAGCGACTGCAGCGCAAGACCGTTGACCGTGCTGCCAATCGTCATGCCCGAGGCCTGTATTTCCACGCCTGTGGCCTGCACTTCTACCGTCTGGCTCTCCGCGCCGACCTTTAAGGTGACGTTCTCCGTGGAGACGCTGCCGACTTGCACCACTTCGTTCGGAATCGATGTTTTCGCGAATCCCGTTTTCGTGACCGTTATGTCGTAGTTGCCCGGGCGTATGTTGACAAAGATGTATCGTCCGGCATTGTTGGTGGTGGTGGTGCGTATTGAACCGGTGGAGGTGTCTTTGACGGTGACGAGTGCGTCTGGAACGACCGCGTTGCTCGGGTCCGTCACCACTCCTGAAATGGTGCCCATCTGGGAGGTCTGCGCCCAAGCCGGAAGTGCAAGGCAACAGAGCAGGAATGCAGAAATTAGTGTGATTGCAACCCGCAACCACGGGAGCGTAGTGCGATTCATCCTTCCCCCTTCGAGGCCGAAGGCCCCAAAAACATAGAAAGTTATTGTCAAGATCGGCTTTGCCGCCGATCAGCAACTGGTCTATGTGCGCTAATCCACCGGAGAGAAGGGGTAATTCTTCTACGTCTTTCCCCAAAACGTGCTCCCGACTTCGTGGAGCAGCAACCCCGTCTCCCACTATTTGTCTCGGGACACTAGTCCTTCGCCTTGCGCAATACAAGACCACTAAAGTGGTAGTACTATTGGGCCATCTGGGCGTTCGGTCCTCCTCGCCTTTCAAACCACGCACCAGCCCTAAATTTCCCAAAAATAGCGGCTTCACTGCAGCAAACCGTTACCTGTTGGCGGATGGAGGACCCTGAAGCCGAACCTGAGATGAGTCGATCCGTCCGGCGGGAAGTGCTCGCCTTGCACACGCTTCGGTTTCCCATTACGATTGCGCGACTTCATTACTAATCGAGGGCTACGAATGCGACGCTGGATTGCGCTGGTGGTATTGCTGGGTTCGGGTTTTGCCGGAAACGGTTCCGCGCAGGTCAATCCTGCCATTGTCGGAGGCATGAAGTGGCGGCAGATCGGACCGTTCCGGGGCGGCCGGGTGCTGGCCGTCACGGGAGTTCCGGGCGATCCCAACACGTACTATTTCGGCGCGGTCGCGGGGGGAATTTTCAAAAGCACCAACGGCGGCCTCAGTTGGATTCCGACCTTCGACCATGAGGCCATCTCATCGATCGGCGCCATCGCGGTGGCGGACTCCGACCACAACATCCTCTACGCGGGCAGTGGTGAAGCCTGCCTGCGCGGCAATATCTCCTACGGTGACGGCGTTTACAAATCGACCGACGCCGGAAAGACATGGAAGAACGTCGGGCTCAAAGACACGCGCCATATCGGAGCGGTCATCATCGACCCTCGCAATCCCGACATCGTTCTGGTCGCTGCCCTGGGACACGCCTGGGGGCCAAACTCGGAAAGGGGCGTCTTCCGCACCGCCGACGGGGGCAAGACCTGGCAGAAGGTTCTGTATCGCGACGACAACACCGGCGCGATTGACGTTGTCTTCGATCCCAATAATTCCAGCGTGGTCTACGCCGCACTGTGGCAGGTACGGCGCCAGCCCTGGTACTTCAACAGCGGCGGACCCGGGCAGCGGCCTCTACAAATCGGTCGACGGCGGACTGACGTGGAAACACCTGCAAGGCAACGGCCTGCCGGAGGGCGAGCTGGGACGCATCGGCATTTCGGTTTCCGGTGCCGACTCCAATCGCGTGTACGCGCTCATCGAAGCCAAGGCCGGCGGACTGTATCGCTCCAACGATGCGGGCGGCTCCTGGACTCGGGTGAACGACGACGAACGTTACCGCCAACGCGCCTGGTATTTCACGCACGTGTTCGCCGACCCCAAACAGGTGGACACGGTCTATGTGTTGAACACCGGCGCCTTCCGCTCGAACGACGGTGGCAAGACCTTTCGAGTTGCTGCCGGCGCCGCACGGCGACCATCACGGGCTGTGGATCGATCCCACCAACACCCAGCGCCTGATCAACAGCAATGATGGCGGAGTCACGATTTCGGTGGATGGCGGCAAGACGTGGACGCAGCAGAACAACCAACCCACGGCGCAGTTCTACCACGTCGCCGTCGACAACCACTGGCCCTATCGCGTCTACGGTGCGCAGCAGGACAACAGCACCGTGGCCATTGCCAGCCAGACCGACGACGGGGTCATCGCGCGCCAGGACTGGTACGAAGTGGGCGGCGGCGAGAGCGGCTATATCTCGCCCGATCCGCGCGATCCCGAGATCGTGTACGCCGGTTCCGATGCCGCCATCATCACCCGCTACGATCACCGCACCAACCAGATGCAGGATGCGTCCCCTTATCCGCTCGACACCTCGGGCAACGGTGCTGCCTCACTGAAGTACCGCTTCCAGTGGACTGAGCCGGTCATGGTGTCGGCCTACGATTCCAATGTGATCTACACCGCCTCCCAGTTCGTACTGAAGAGCGCAGATCAGGGACGTAGCTGGAGCGCCATCAGCCCCGATCTCACGCGCAACGACAAGAGCAAGCAGAAGCCCTCCGGCGGCGACATCACGTTGGACATCACCAGCGTCGAGTACTACGACACGGTGTTCACGCTGGCCGAGTCGCCGCTGCAGAAGGGCATGCTTTGGGCGGGAACCGATGATGGCCTGATCCATCTCACCCGCGACGACGGCAAGACTTGGGAGAACGTCACTCCGAAAGATATGCCGGAGTGGAGCATGGTCAGCATCATCGACGCTTCGCATCATGACGCCGGCACGGCATATGCCGCGATTGACCGACACAAGCTCGACGATTTCGATCCCCTGATCTACAAGACCCACGACTTCGGTAAGACCTGGACTCGCATCGCCGACGGAATACCCGCCGGCTCTTACGTGCGATCGGTGCGCGAGGACCCCAAGGTGAAGGGCCTGCTCTACGCGGGCACGGAAACCGGAGTCTACTTCTCGGCCGACGATGGCGATCACTGGCAGTCGCTGCAGTTGAACCTGCCGACTTCGCCGGTCCACGACCTCGCGGTCAAAGACGATGACCTCGTCGCCGCCACCCACGGACGGGCCTTCTGGATCCTCGACGACCTCAGTCCTCTGCGCCAGGCAAATTCCGCGATTGCCGCCGAGGACTTTCATCTATATCGACCTGCCACCGCCATACGACTGCACTTCCCGGACGAGGTCGATCGCAAGCGCCCGGTGGGCGACAACCCGCCCAAGGGCGCGATCCTCGACTACTACCTGAAGGCCAAGCCGGGCGATAAAGAAGAGATCACCATCGAGATCCTGGATTCGCAGGGCAAGCTGGTGCGCAAGCTCTCCAATCGCGAGGCGAACAAGCAGGAGCAGCCGCCCGAGTGGCCCGACCGCGAGAAGCCGGCGAACCTGCTGCCCGACGAGGCGGGCATGAACCGCTTTGCCTGGGACTTCCGCTACGATCCTCCGGTGCAGATACCGGGCGCGTTCTACGCGGGCGAACCGCCGCGAGGGCCGCTGGTAATTCCCGGCACCTACCAGGTGAAGCTCACCGTGCAAGGCAAGTCCCAAACCGAGCCGCTGGAGGTCAAGCTCGATCCTCGCTTGCAGAGTTCGGTCACCGCCGCGGACATGCAAAAGCAGATCGAGCTGGCGCGCAAGATGCAGCAGGACATCGACGCGCTGCATCGCGCGGTCAACCAGATTCGCTCGCTCCGCGCCAATTTGCAGACCCTGCAGAAGTGGGCTGGCGAAGGCGCTTCCAGCAGCGAAGTCATTTCCGCCGCACACGCGCTCGATCAGAAGATGGCTCCGGTCGAAGAGAACCTGATCCAGGTGAACATGAAGAGTTCGGAAGGCAACCTTCGCTATCCCAACATGCTCAACGAACAATACGCCAGCTTCAATGACATCGTGCAGGGAGACGACGGCGCGCCCACGGCGCAGCAACTGCTGGTGTTCGACGAACTGCACTCCCGCCTGGGCGCGCAGTTATCGCAATGGCAGGAGATCGCTGGCACCGATGTCCCCGCGCTGAACGGCCTGATGCGCAAGCATGGAGTGCCAACTCTTGCGGTCGGCAACGGCAAAGACGGCCAGGGAGACTAGGGCAGAGCCAGGGTGAAGCGCCGCTCGGAGGGAGGATCTCACGCGGACTAAGAGATAACTACGTCCGATAACGCGTACCCCCCTCCCCCACCTGTCTCGCAAAATCTTGAAAACATTGGTTCCGATTTGGGAATTAGTCCGCAAAATCTTGAGTGCGTGAGGGTTATAGGCAAAATCTTGCTTTCAAAGAACTTAGCTCACAGGGGAGCCAGCGGACACCAATTCGCGTCCTCGATCGCAGTGTAGGCACGGGTGAATTGTGGATGGAAGAAGAAAATGCAGGGCGAGGGCACGAAAGTAACTTGGGCTGTTTCAGAACACATCAGCCACCGACAAAGAGCACGTGCGACCGCCATGCCTCCGTTGGTGGCCAAAGTCACTGTCCAGTTTCTCCACGATTCGATCTCCGCGCCGCAGTCCTCACCACCCGCATAGTGGCGAAAGCTGCTCCATCTCCAGTCCTCAGGCTTGTCCACTAGTTTCCGCTTCACAGGATTGCGATGGATGTATTTCAACTTCTCGATGAATTCTTCATGGTCGCGGACGTTGCGATCGTAATAACGTTTCTGCCAAAACGGAGCGCCGGGGTCTCGTGGCGCGCTGACTTGCCGCCCACGCTTCGCCGAGGAGATTTTCAGCGACTGAATGACATGGGCAATCGTTCCCCGCTCCGGCTCTGACAGTAGCAAATGCACATGCTCGGGCATGACCACGAAGCCGTACACGCGGAGGCCGTACAGCAGGCGAGTCCGTTGCAACGCTGCGACGAAGAGGTCTCGGACTGCGCTATCGGTCGCGCCCCACAATTGCCAACAGAAGGCAATTATGGGCCACCGGCCAGCCAGCGATGTTCCGGAATTGGCGAGGTCCCTAACAACACATCCACTGCATTTGTCGCAGGACGAACAGGTCAATTCGTGCAACGGACTTCGACCGCGAGCCACGCTTGAGTTTGCGATACTTCACAGGTGATACGCGGCATACAATCAGCAGGCGATTGGCGGGTCAGGCCGGCGAGTGTCGGCAGTGAGCAGCCACACCAATGCAGAGCCGGTCACAACACCAAGCACGACGCCCCCTAACAGAATCGAACCAGTATTGCGCACCGCCTCCAACGGCGTCCGGGGACGATAGGGGACAATAATGAGTTGTATCAAAAGCGCAGGGCACATCCATGCTGCAGCAGAAGCCGCTACCCACCAGTTGGTCTTACCCGAGTGCGAGCGCAGGCTGCTTCTCTGCAGCAACCCCGCCAGCAGGCCTCCCGCAGCAGCAAGTGCGGGTATGAGGTCCAAGCGATCGCGGTCCCATTGCGCTCCAACAACGTCTGCGAGTAGGAACGGTATCGTTATGCCGATGGTGGACGCCCACATCCATTGACTTGTCGCACCGAACCACTTGCGGGCGATACGCCACTGCGCAAACCCGATGTTCCATCCCATGCCAACCCCGATGTAAACCCCGTTGCCGACGTGGAAGAAATCTTGGAGTTCAGCCAGCATGAGAACGACGATTACTCCCACAGACCCATCCAGCAGAGCTGGCCACAACCCAGCGGGTGAAAAAGCGTTTCTCACTCGGCGTCGATTGAGTAGGCGGCATGCGCGGGCAGTGTACTGTCGGAGCGTGAAGGCCTTAAGTGATTTCCGTCACGAGTGAGCGTGAGCAAGCGAAGCTTCCCGCGAGCAGCCTGGACCGTCTGATTGAGTATGAGGTATCCAGTTGAGTACGAGGTATCCAGTAAGGGCAGAATAGGTTCTGATAACAGGACCCGCACTCCCAACCCCGAAGCCGGGGTTCTCGGCGCGGATCGCGAGTGACCGGGCGATTCAGCGTTCACTATTTTTGTCTTGAGGCGTGCGGTTGTCCGGACCGTTCAGCTGTAACATTACTCAGGGTCCCGGTAGTAAAAGCAGCTTTAGGAGGCGGGCCATGAAACGGGCGGGTGGCCCAGGTGAACCATTTCATCTCTAACTAGACACCTCTCGGGGTGGCGGGTGGCCCAGGTGAGCGATTTCAACTCTAAATACCTCTCGGGGTGCCCATCCAACCCGATTTCGTGTCAAGTCCCAAGACATGCTTTACGGTTTGTCTCGACACATCCTTTACAGTTTCTGTTGGTTTTCGATCCAGCGTTCGACCGCGGTCGAACGCTGGATCGAAAGGTCGAGTTCGCGTACCACGGTCCGGCAGTAGTACACCAGCACCCGGTCTTCCAGTCTCACCAGTTGCACCCATTCCCGGCGCAGCGCCTGGCCGATGTTCCAGTTGCGTCCGTAGGCCTTCAGCTTGCCGTCGCCATCCAGCCGCCGCACCTGCGCTTCCGCCGGATACTCCCAGCGCGGCGGCTTGCGGCTGGTAGCGTCGCACACTGGGCCGCCACACGCTGGCCGGCGTTCGCATCTCCAGCGCCTCGTGCGGACGCACCTGGTTGTGCTCCCAGCGAAACTCGTCCAGCCATTGCTGAGGCGACTTGCCCTGCCAGCCCCGCCGCTGCAACGCCCGCTCCAGCTCGCCATGGAAGCGCTTCCACCTTGCCCTGCGTCTGGGGATGACGTATCCCGCTCCAGTGCAGCCCGATGCCTTGCTTCATCAGCCACACACTCAACTCCGTCATCCCCGTGGCCGCCGTCGCGCTCCACCACGGAATGCCGTGATCCATCAGCATTGCTTCCGGCACTCCGTATCTCCGAAAGGCGATCTCCAACTGCTCCTGCACCAACTCCGCCCGCGTGCTGCCTGTCTGCTGCAACCGGATCACGTAGCGGCTGTGATCGTCGATCACCGACAGTGGACCGATCGGGCGCCTGCCACCCGTCGGGCTCTTGAAGTCCATCTGCCACAGCTCGTTGGGCTGCGCGCGCTCGAACCGCTCGCTTGCCTGCTCGTGCCGATCCGCCGGGTGCACCAGATCGCGGCGCAACAAAATGCGATGGATCGTGCTGCGGGTCAGAGCTCGACTCCTTCGCGCTGCAACAGCACCTGCAGCTTGCGCGCTCCCCAGTCGGGATAACGCCGCCGCAACCCCACGACCTGCTCTTCCAAATCCTCGGCCGTATGTCGCGGGCTGTGCCGGGACGTCGGCTGCGTTCGGCAATGCCCGCCAAGCCCTGCTCCCGGTAACGCTGCAGCCATACGTATGCCGGTCGGACGCGATATCCCGAACTCCTCACACAGCGCGGTTAAGGATTTTTCCCGCCGCGTCGCTGCTACCACAAACTGCACCCGCTGTTCTCGTACATCCATGGTCTTCCAAGGCATCCCGCTTTACACTCCCGCGCTCGCTTACGCTCGCGTGGGAGTGTAAAGGATGTCCCGGGACGTTTTGTAAAGGATGTCATGGGACTGAACACCGGTTTTGCTTGGGCGGGGGTTTTCGTGTGCTGTACGGGATTGATTTCAAATTCCACGATAATCTCTCTGACCGGAAAGGACAAAAGTCAAAATCCCCACCCAACCAAAACCAAAGGAAGGTTGGATGGGGCACCCTCAAGTCTCTTCTCTACTCAGCACGCTTGCCTGGGCCACCCGCCCGAACCGGAATGATGAAAGCGATAGAGCCCGCGTGGCACGTAGCGAGTCTATTCGTCGCGCCCCACACTTGCCAACGGAAGGCAATTATGGGCCACCAGCCACGGGATATGTGGGCCACCGGGCCTCAGCCGGGTTGGCTTGCGCCCCACAATTGCAAAAGGCAGGCAATTGTGGGCTACCCGGCCTATCATAACTTTGTGAAAAGACGATGATGGTTGGATTGACGGCCGACGTTTGGGTATATGCGCAAGCGGTTTGGAATCGGTGGAGGGTGAAGGTCAAAAGACCCATCCGGCCAAAATCAGCCCGAGTGGGGCACTCGCCTCGAGATGGCTCGCCGTGAGGAGCTCGGCCGGATGGTATTGAGTAGATCGGTGAATCAGCAGCCATCGTCATAGCAGGGCTGCACGCCCGAATAGGGGTTGACTACGAAATTCCGGTTCAAGAACCAGTAACGATAGGCCCCGAGCGAATTCGGGTCGGATGGATCAATCGGAGTGAACAACCCGAACGAGGTTGTATCCGGTCCCCCTGTTAACGCGCAACTTTGACTGGGTTCCGGTTGAAGAGCATTCCCCACGTTGCCCACTGGTATTCGAAGGGATAGTTTTGGTCTCGACCATCATTCGGGTCATTGTTCGGGACGAGCGTCGGATAAAGCAGCACCGGAACGCCCGAGTCCTGCCAGTAGGGATCCACGGGATTGCTGCCAGTCTCGTAAAAGCATACATAGTCCCCTGCGAAGGTGTCGTCGGCCCACGCCTGGTCGCTGGTGTAGGGATAGTAGTTCACCTGGGCAACGGCTGGCAGGAGCCGAGCGTAGAACTGACGCAGAATGACGCGGTTGTAGGTTTGCAGCAACAGCCCCGAAGCATTCGCGTCCCACGGCAATTGATTGGACAGCAAGGGAGCCCCCAGTGTCTTGAGGCGTCCCCAATCAGTGGCCACTCGGTCGAACTGGTTTCCAAGTTGGACCAATGTCCTGGCATATTCGTCGGCAGCTTTGGCGGCGATTTCTCCGGCATGGGTTTCGATAGCCTCTTCCGCTGCAATAGCGGTGCCAGCGGAGGTAGTGGTTTCATCGGCCGCTACCTGGGTGGCGAGTGTAGCTAGGGAACATGCTGTTGCGATCGCGGTCCCGACTCCAGGCGCGGCTTCGGCGGGAATGAAGCTTGAGACCGACCCCACGACCTTGAAGACATCCCCCAAAATTCCAAGCCACGAAGCAGACTTCGCGGACGTGGTCAGGGAAATTTGCGCGCTGGCCGTGATTTGATCCTGTGCCTGCTGTAGTTCGAGCCCAACGTTTGACTGCTGGTCCTGGTAAACCTGACGGATGTTCGTCTGCAATTGGCGAACCGCAGCCAGGTATTGAAATTCGGTGGTCAGCTGCGTTTTCATCGCGTCAAAGTCGGCCTGGTCGGAACCGGGCAAGGTGGAGGAGTTAAACGAAAGTTGCCCCAACTGGTCCAGCCAGAGCGCGGGCAAAACGCTTTGGTTGATGTAGGCTGCTCGAATGTCATCACAACACAGTTGTTGGCTGATCCAGGTATAGGCAGCTTGTGACTTCGCCGGGTCGGGACCGGGAAACGGCCAGGGTATCGGATTCAGGCGAGAGGCATTGACGGCATCCGCGATCCCATCCGTCGCCATTCCAAAATGGTGGGTCGTGGCGCTGGGGCTGTAGTAACCCTGGTGGTCCACCTTCAGGAAGCCTTCCATTAACGACGGCTGGCGAAACGCTTCGGTCTCCCTTGAAATGACCGAGCTCATTTCCGCGGAACTAGTCTGGCCCGCCAATCCGGTTACATTGCTCTCTGCAAACCCGCCTACGAGCGTGTAGTCGTCGATCCGCAGCCCAACCTGCGCGAAATGCTCTTGGTTGTTCACCAGGTAGAACACTTGTGGCGTGCCACCCAGAACGGGAATTATAGAAAAAGGAGGAAGGACAGTATTGGGAGGGATGGCGTTTGGGTTAGGAGTGCCTCCGGCGAAGACTGCCCAAACCGCTCGATTGACCGAATTCGCGGTGTAGGTGGTATCGCCGAAGGCGGCGAAGAAAACCAGGTTACCGTCCGTGTTGTAGGCCGAAAAGAAGTTGCTGATGGCGATCAGTTCACTGGCATCACTTTGCGCGGCCCACCACTGGTTCTGCTTCAGGGCGAGGGTTGTCCGGTCGAGAATCACAACGTGAAAGCCACCAAAAGGGGCGGTCGTCGGGAAGCCCGACCAGTACGTTTGGCCGTTGATGGTGAAGGCATGGCTGGTATTGGTCGTGTCAATGAAACTGGAGAACGCAACCGTGGGCGCGTTCTGCACAAATGTGAAGTTCAAATAGTTGTCGCGCACCAGCGCCCCTGAGATATTGCCTATCTGCGATGGAGTGGCGTTAGTTGGTGCCGTCAACGATATGCCGGGGTTGGGCAGACTGTCACAGAACCTGGGGTTGCTCGTATTGTTTGTCCCGCTGCACGTGAGCCGCTCATAGTACGAGCCTGCCGCGACGTTTGGGCTAGAACTGTTGCTGTTCCCGATGAAGGAATAGGCCACCTGCGAAACAGCGCCGTTGGCGTATAGGAATTTCGCTGACGCACCCAGCCTTTCGAATATGGAGGTGAGGCCGCCGCAATCCACTGGATACTGGGTTACAGAACAGGGTGTATAACCCAGCGTGCCCAGACTCTGCATGATCAGTAGGCATCCCACACTGCCGCAACCGGCAGGCGGACCAGAGGCAAGATTCATGTAGAGAGCTGAATTCGAGTAGTTGCCGTCCGCCGGCGGCACCTCGTTGGGCACCAGAACATTGGAAATCAGAGCCAGATCGGAGCGGCGCAGAAACACGATTTGAAGGCCCTGATTACCAGGCTGCTGCCCGGTTGGGTTCGGCGCGGGAAGGAGAGTGGTGGGCGTATTGGGGTTGGTAGAGTCGGCAAAGAGGGCGATATTGTAATCGCTATTGTGGCTGCCGTCGCCGGTCATGTAGCGGGTCTGGATCGGAATCAGCAGCGGCAAGGTGGCGTTGGCAGTCGAGCCGGGGCCGCTGAGTACGACTGTGAAGGATACGCTGGCTCGCACTGTGCCGGTGAAGACCTGCAATTGGTTCTTGCCCAGATTCAGCAGAGGGCGGTCCACCTGGACTTGCCGCGTACCGGTGCTGTCGGCTGCGGCGAACTGCGTTGTGATGTGTACGCCGTCAAGTTGCGCCTTCATCGCGGCGGGATCGGCGCCGTTGCTGAACGTCACCTTTAATGTAGTTGGCAACGCAGTCACGGTCGCCCCGTCGGACGGCACCGTAATAGTGATTTGCGGCTGAGGAGGAGGTGGCGGGGGCGTTGGTGTGGAATTACTGGAACCGCAGGCCTGCAACAAGGCACAAGCAGACGCCAGGACAAGAGACAGCAGCGCACGCCGCATAAGGCACCTCAAGACAACTTCGCGAACGGGGCCTAACGTACTTTTCGAGAAAGGGACGGAGCCTGAAGTATAGCCAGCGGCGTCGACGGCTGGCAAACCTATCAAGTTGGAACCCCCGGTTTCGGGCATGAAGCAATCTCCTTCCGAAGCTATGTTATGGGAGAAGTGTTTTCTCTTGACATCCCCTCTCCAAGAACTTGGCTGACAACCCCTTTCGAATCAACAAATCGATGTTGCCAAGTTCCTAGCACCAGTGACCCCGGCGGGTGGCCCAGGTAAGCGATTTCAACTCTAAATACCTCGGGAAATACCTCTCGGGGTGCCCCGTTCAAGCGCAGCTTGAGCGGGTCTTTTCCAGTCCATCATCGGCAAAGCTGTGGAGCCCATTTCACTGTGCCGGCGTTTCCACGTCGTCCACGACGACTCGATCTCGACGGTCCCTGCTTCCCCGGTGGCGTAATGACGGAAGCTACTCCAGGGCCAGTCTTCTGGCCTTTCGACCAGCCCGCGCTTCACAGGATTTCTGTGCATGTAGTTTAAGGAAGGTCTGGTTAAGTCAATGGACGGTCCCTCCGCGGCTTAAAGCCGCGTTCATTTCGCGGCCTTTACGGGCGGCCTGAAGGCCGTCCCCTTCAAAAGATTGGGCTTAATCAGAAGATTGGGCTTAATCAGAGATTCCTTAACTTTCCCATCCGCTTCTCCGCGGTTCCCACGTTGAAATCGTAATAGCGGGCCTGCCAGCAGTGCTCACCGGGTCTCGCTCGTCGTCGCGCCACCGATTGTTTGATCGCCTTCAGCGCGGTGCCGGTACGACTCATCACGCGGGGCGGAGAAACAAAAAAATCCCCATCCGGCATGACCGCCCGATGGGGATGATTTTCTCGATCGTCTCGCTAACGTGCGACGCGTTACGCCCGGGCCTTGCGGCGGCGCCACCATCCCAGAGCCAAACCGCTGGCAGCCAAGGTCAAGGTCGCGGGTTCGGGAACCGCTGATCCCGAATTGAAGCTCACCTCGCCTACCATGACCCACGGGATGCCGCTGGTCTGGAAGAACTGAACATCCACGCTGTTGCCCGTGATGTTGACTGGGAAGGTGTAGGCGCGGGGATTGGGATTGACGTTGTCCGGCGCGATCGTGAAGAAGTCTCCATCGATCATCACCCCTGACGGCAGGTAAACGCCGCCGAACCCAATGGTGTTATCGACCCACACTGTCACGGAAGTAACCGTCTCCGTGCTGGCAAAATTAAAGGTGATCGTCGGGTTCACGCCGTTCGTCTCAGCGGTAGACCACCCAACCCACGGCGTGAATTCACCATACTGGTACCAGCTCAGATTCGGCGACACCCCATCCGTGAGCTTGCCGGTTCCGCCGCTTAACGCGGCGCCGGTGACATCGCAAACACCGTTACAAGGAACGTAGGTGAAATCCCGATAGTTGAAGCTGCCGGTGCCCCCGTTGAACATGGAATAGCTCGACACCGTTAGCTGCGTGGCGCTGGCTCCGACGGCCAGAAACAAAAAGCAGCCTAGGATCGAAGCGGTAAAGAACCTGGAAACTTTCATACCATCGCCCTCCTTGTTGCGGCGTCCGGGAAAGACGCCTGTGGCCCATTCATCGTTCGCTTGCCAGCCCCAGGGGGAGACTGCAAACCATGTTGAGGAGGAAGTATACGACGATTGCCCCGCAGTCACAAGCACCAAACAGCACCAAACAGCACCAAAATGCCCTCCGGCCGAGTTTCTCTATAGCCTTCATATCTGGCTCTTGGCCTGGCCCACGGCAACGCTGGCATCGGATCTTTCGTATGTAATCGCGCGTATGTATTCGTGGTATAGCCTTGTATGGAATGGGTGCGCGCATGCTTCCGCACGGCGAGCGGATTAGCCATGTGGCGCGGGGCGCTTGAATAGTCTCTGCTATCATTAACGGGTGGTTGATCTGGATATATCGCCGCCGGCTTCTCTCAACCTGCCCCTGTGGCGTTCGCTGCTGCTGAACCTGGCGGACCGCATCTCCCCGGAAAAGCTGCCGCCGCTGCAACTGAGCTCGAAGCCGGTCGAGGTCGGCCTGCTGTTTGGCGACCGGCTGGCGCTGCCCTGGTATCGGACGATATTCATCAACATAGCGGACGTGGTTTCGCCCGACTTGGGGCCTCCCTTGAACTTGACCAGCAGGCCAGTGGATGTGGGGCAGTTATTGGGGGACGAGTTGGACGAAGGCTGGTGGCGCTCGTTGATGGCCGGCCTACGTGACCGACTTTCGCCAGACACCCCTCCGCCCCTGCAGCTTACCGCGAAGCCGATCGCGGCCTATGGGGCAGGCTCCTGGCTGCAGGTGCTGGACTGGTCTTCGCTGCTCGATACGCCAAAAGTCTTCCATCCTGACCTGCCGGTCGCAAGTCCGGAAGCTTCCATCCCGGCGCCGTTCGCGGAGGCACCACCGGAGGTATTAGCCCTGACGCTGGAGCACCAGGAGCTGATCGCCATTCAGATGCAGTTCAAGCGCGACCTGTCGCGCACCCGCTTCCGCCAGAAGATCTGGGTTTCAGTGGTCGCCGCCGAATTGGTTGTGCTGCTGACCTACCTGTTTCACTTCCACTGAGCTCTACCGCGCGCCAAGAAAAGGCGCGGAAGCCTTTCGCCTCCGCGCCGATCACCTCTGGTCCAAATCTGACTTACCGATCTTGACTTTAGATCGAGCTCATGTTCGACAGGAACTCGGCGTTGCCGCGCGTCTTGCCGAGCTTGTCGATCAGCAACTCCATGGCTTCGACCGGCGACAGCGGGTTCAGCACCTTGCGCAGCACCCAGATGCGGGCCAGGTCGTCCTTGGGGATCAGCAACTCTTCCTTGCGGGTGCCCGAGCGCTGAATGTCGATGGCCGGGAAGGTGCGCTTGTCGACCAGCTTGCGGTCGAGGATGATTTCCATGTTGCCGGTGCCCTTGAACTCTTCGAAGATGACGTCGTCCATGCGCGATCCGGTTTCGATCAGCGCGGTGGCGATGATGGTCAGCGAGCCGCCTTCTTCGATGTTGCGGGCTGCGCCGAAGAAGCGCTTCGGCCGCTGCAACGCGTTGGAGTCGACGCCGCCGGAGAGCACTTTGCCCGAGGGCGGAACGATGGTGTTGTAGGCGCGCGCCAGACGCGTAATCGAGTCGAGCAGGATGACGACGTCGCGCTTGTGCTCGACCAGGCGCTTGGCCTTTTCGATCACCATCTCGGCGACCTGCACGTGGCGGGCGGCGGGTTCGTCGAACGTGGACGAGATGACCTCGCCCTTGACCGAGCGCTGCATGTCGGTGACTTCTTCCGGGCGCTCGTCGATGAGCAGAACGATCAGCACGATCTCCGGATGATTGGTGGTGATGGAGTTCGCCAGGTTCTGCAGCAGCATGGTCTTGCCGGTGCGCGGCGGAGCGACGATCAGGCCGCGCTGGCCCTTGCCCACCGGAGTCAGCAGGTCCATGACGCGGGCGCTGATGTTCTCGCGCACCGTCTCCAGCTTGATGCGCTCCTGCGGATACAGCGGCGTCAGGTTGTCGAACAGAATCTTGTTGCGCGCTTCTTCGGGAGATTCGAAGTTGACGGCCTCGATCTTCACCAGCGCGAAATACTTTTCGCCCTCATGCGGAGGACGCACCTGTCCGCTGATGGTGTCGCCCGTCTTCAGGTCGAACTTGCGGATCTGCGACGGCGAAACGTAAATGTCGTCGGGGCCGGGCAGGTAGTTGTAATCCGGAGAGCGCAGGAAGCCGTAGCCATCGGGCAGGATTTCGAGCACGCCTTCGGCGAAGATGTGGCCTTCCTTTTCGCTTTGCGCCTGGAGGATTTTGAAGATGAGGTCCTGCTTGCGCAGGCCGCTGGCGCCGGGGAGATCGAGGGGGCGAGCGATCTTGGTCAGCTCGGTGATGTTCTTTTCTTTTAGTTCAGAGATTGTCATGTTCACCTACGGGGATATTGCAGAAGGGCGGGCCGGAAGGACGGCGGAAGGACGCGCCGAAGCGCGACGCGCTTATGCAGCGCGCCGCTGGGCCTCGGAAGCTGTCTCCGGTTCTACAATGATGTTCTGCCGCTCGGCATCGGCAATCCGGTGCAACACGTCATTGGTCGTATCCTGGATACGGGTGCTGGGACGATGAAACTTCCGCGTCGCCTTGGAAGCGAGCTGGCAGAGCATGTAACGATTGCGCAGCGTATGTACTGCCTCGAATACGAGATCGGACCGCATTCTTGCTTTCTCCTAATTGCGTATGAATGAATATCCAGGGAGCCTGGCCGAGTGATCGGAACCCTTAAGCTCCCGGCGTCGTAAATCTTTCATCCGGCGGTAAGAACGTCTCGAGAGGCGCACTCAAAGGAGCCACGTTCTTTGGATGCAGCTCGCACGCACTCGGTTCTGCTTTTTCCGCAAACTGCAGACCAGGTTTTGTAAATCCGGCTTAAGCTCAACGTAGTAGCGTCTCTTACCTGCTATTGGAGACGTGCACGTGACTGCTCAGCTTCAGGTATTGCCTTCCTGATTACCGGTTATGGCGTTCAGTGTGTGGCCGATTAGGGCAGGACGCCTGGACTGGAGCTACAGGATGACGGCTATTACGCAGAAAAGTTAAATTAGCCGGGACTGCAGTCCGAGTCAAGAAAAATCGTGCCGGGCGGGTTCACACACTGGTAACCCTTTGATACGGGCTGAAACCTTAGACGGCGGTTCGCCCGAAAGGTATTCACGAAATGTAACCCCCTGAAGTTCAACAAGTTGCATGCTGCCCATACATCGGTTGTGTGGAAAAATAGCCACATCCTGCCTTCTTGTCTCAAACCCCCGAAGCCGCTGAAATGAAGCAGCTTGCGACCGCACAACCTTTTGCGGCCTGCGGTCTCCCGTGCATCAGGCCCAGAAGGTCCGATCCAAGGTCCGGTACTGGATCGCTTCGGCGATGTGCCCGGCTTCGATCGTCCTCCGTACCCGCCAGATCGGCAATGGTTCGCGCCACCTTCAGGATGCGGTCGTGAGCGCGGGCGCTCAATCCCTGCTTCACCATGGCGCGTTCCAGCAGGTGCTCGGAATCGGTACTCAGCTCGCAGTACTTACGAATCTCGCGCGAGCCCATCTGGGCGTTGGCGTAGATTCGCTCCTTGCCCAGGGCGAAGCGGTTCAGCTGACGCTCGCGGGCAGCGATGACGCGTTTGCGGATGTCGGCTGAGCTCTCGGGACAAACGCCGCTGCGCAGTTCGCGGTAGTTCACCGCCGGCACATCGATGTGGATGTCGATGCGGTCGAGCAGGGGCCCGGAGATCTTGGAGACGTAGCGCTGGATCATCATCGGCGTGCAATGGCACTCGCGGGTGCGGTCGTTGAAATAGCCGCAGGGGCAGGGATTCATGGCCGCCACCAGCATGAAGCGCGCCGGAAAACTGAGCGACATGGCGGCCCGCGCAATGGTTACGGTGCCGTCTTCCAGCGGCTGCCGCATCACCTCGAGCACATTGCGGGGAAACTCCGGCAGCTCGTCGAGAAACAGCACGCCATTGTGGGCCAGCGAAACCTCGCCGGGGCGCGGAATCATGCCGCCGCCGATCAGCCCGGCGTCCGAAATGGTGTGGTGCGGCGAGCGGAACGGACGGGTTCCCACCAGGCCGCTGGAATGGTCGAGCACGCCGGCCACGCTGTGAATCTTGGTAGTCTCCAGCGCCTCGTCGAAGGTCAGCGGCGGAAGCACGGTGGCCATGCGTTTGGCCAGCATGGTCTTGCCCGAGCCCGGAGGGCCGATCATCAGCAGGTTGTGGCCACCGGCGGCAGACACTTCGATGGCCCGCTTGGCGGTCTGCTGCCCGCGAACGTCCTTGAAATCGACCACGAACTGCTGCGAGCTCTCCAGCAGCGCGCGGGTGTCAACCTTCATCGGCTGAATGCCGTTGCCGGTGTTCAGCAGCTGCACCACGTCCATCAGCGACCGCACCGGAAAGATGTCGACCCCTTCGACCATGGCGGCTTCGCGCGCGTTGACCTCCGGCAGGATCAGCTTGCGCAGTCTTGTTGCCCCGCGCCATCACGGCGATGGGCAGGGCTCCGCGAATGCCGCGCAGCCCACCGTCGAGCGATAGCTCGCCGACGAACAACGCATCCTCGGGAGGCTTACCGTTCAATGCCGCCATACGCCCCAAGAATGCCGAGGGCCATGGGGAGGTCGAAGCCGGAACCCTCCTTGCGAATGTCGGCCGGAGCCAGGTTGATGGTGGTGATGGTCGGAGGTATATCGTAGCCGCTGTTCTTCAGTGCCGACGCGGATGCGCTCGCGGCTCTCGCGCACGGCTGCGTCGGGCAGGCCGACGGTGGTGAACTTCGGCTCTTCGGCCTTGAAGGGCGCAATATCGACTTCGACTTCGATGAGATTGGCATCGATGCCGTAGACCGCCGCGCTGAGCGTCTTGTAGAGCATCTCGGGGGAGTGGAGGAAATGCCGAGTAACTATCGAACGTAACTATAGGTAACAGACTTGGCCACCTTCGGATGTGATGCCTCTCACCGAGTCGCGTGACTAGGAGCCGAAAGTTCGCAGGCGCGCGCGGCGGTCTGCTCCTGCTTCAGGCTATGATGAGGGGTTTGCCGGCTTCCGCGCAGCTACCATGGGAGCCGCGAGTCTGCTTATGCCCGATGCCTTTATCTGCGATGTTGTTCGCACCCCTTTTGGCCGGTACGGCGGCGCGCTCTCGTCCGTCCGGGCCGACGACCTTGCGGCGGTGCCGCTAAGAACTTTGCTGGAGCGCAATCCGGGTCTCGATCCCGCGGGGATCGACGACGTCATTCTCGGCTGCGCCAACCAGGCGGGAGAAGACAACCGCAATGTGGCGCGCATGGCCCTGCTGCTGGCGGGCATTCCGCAGGAGGTGCCGGGAGTGACGGTGAACCGGCTTTGCGCCTCGAGCCTGGAAGCGATCGCGGTGGCGGCTCGCGCCATCAAGACGGGCGAGAACTCGCTGATTCTCGCCGGCGGAGTGGAGAGCATGTCGCGTGCGCCCTTCGTCCTGCCCAAAGCCGACGAAGCCTTCTCGCGCAACGTCAAGGTCGAGGACACCACGCTGGGATGGCGGTTCGTTAATCCCCAGATGAAGGCGAAGTACGGCGTCGATTCCATGGCCGAAACTGCCGAGAACGTCGCGGAAGAGTTTCACATTTCCCGCGAAGACCAGGACGCCTTCGCCTACCGCAGCCAGCAGCGTACGGCCACAGCCATGAAGAACGGCGTGCTGGCGCAGGAAATCGTCGGCGTGCGGATTCCGCAACGCAAGGGTGAGCCCATCGTGGTGGATCGAGATGAGCACCCTCGTCCCGAGACCACCCTGGAGGCCCTGTCCAGGCTGAAGCCCTATGTAAAGGCAGATGGAACCGTGACTGCCGGAAATGCCTCGGGCGTGAACGACGGCGCGGCGGCAGTTATCGTTGCCTCAGAAGAAGCGGCCGGGCGCTGTGGGCTCATTCCCAAGGCGCGCATTGTTGCCTCGGCGGTTGCGGGCGTAGCGCCGCGCATCATGGGCATGGGTCCCGTACCCGCCACCGGAAAGGTTCTGGCCCAGGCGCAACTCACGCTCGACGACATGGATGTAATCGAGTTGAACGAGGCCTTCGCCGCGCAGGCGCTGGCAGTCACGCGACAACTCTGGCTGCCGGACGATGCCGCCGCACGTAAATCCGAACGGCGGCGCGATCGCGGTGGGTCATCCCTTGGGCGCCAGCGGCGCAAGGCTGGTGACGGCGGCGGTGCTGCAACTGCAAAGGACGAAGGGCCGCTACGCGTTATGCACCATGTGCATCGGAGTCGGCCAGGGCATGGCGATGGTGCTGGAAAGAGTGTGAAACGTCAGGGTCGAAACCCGAAGTTGCTCAGAACCCATCAACCCGTCTCATAAATTGCCTGGAGGCAAGAACGAATCCCCTCGGGGGGCTGAAGCCCGGTTCTAGGCCGATCCTTACGGCACAGCTAAACACGCTGGAAAGGATCATGCGACGGCGAAGAAACAGCAGATTCCTCGGGGTTGAAGCCCCTCGGAATGACAAAAATAAAAGGCTGCGACGCTGGCCCTTCGACTTCGCTCAGGGCAGGCTCTGAAGGCCAGCTCTACCTAAAAATCGATCTTTTGCGCAGTAAAGCTGAGCCCTTTCAAAACTGATTTATGAGATAGCTGATAACTTCCAGTTTTCCGCTTGAAACTTGAAACCTGAAACTTGAAACTGTTCTCTCACGCCTTCCACATATTGACCACGTGCGGGCGGTGGATGGAGAAATCGGCCGGAATGCCGTGCCGGACGTTGCGCTGGTAGGTGAACTCAATCTCGAGCACCCACAGCGCCGGCAACGCCACCGCCGCCACCAGCGCCCACAGCATCCGCTTCTTGAATCGCACGTGTAACATTTGCGAACTCCGGTCCAACCTTACTTCAAATACTTCGCCAGGAACTCGACCGTGAGCTTCCACGCCTCGGCGGCATCCGCCGCCCGATAGCCCTGCTTGTTGTTTGGATTCTCAAAGGCGTGTCCGGCGTCAGGAAAAATGTGGATATCCACCGGCTTGCCCAGGCCTTCAGTTGCGCTTCGAACTTCTTGACATCGGCAGGCGGGATGCCGCGGTCTTGTCCGCCGAAAATGCCCAGGATGGCGGCGTTGATCTTCTTCAGCGTGGCGTCGTCGGTCGCCAGATGGCCGTAGTTGATGACGGCGGCCTTCAGTTTAGGATCGGCGATGGCCAGATCGAGCGAATACCCTCCACCCATACACCATCCGATGGAACCGACCTTGTTCCCATCGACGTTTTTCAGGGAGCGAAGATAGGCGCTGGCAGCCAACAGGTCGCGATTGGCTCGGTCCTCGGGAACGCCGCGCATGATCTCGTGCGCCTCTTCCGGCGTGGTCGCAACCTTGCCGCGATACAGGTCGATGGCGAGCGCGACGTAACCCTGGTCGGCCAGCTTCGAAGCCTGCTTCCTTCACCCAGTCGTTCAGCCCCCACCACTCGTGGATAACCACCAGCGCCGGGAATGGTCCCTTGCCTTGCGGCGTGTACAGGATGCCGTTTACGGTTTCATTGCCGCTCTTGTAAGAGACGGGCTTGCCGTCGGCTGCCAACGCCGAGACGGCCAGCAGGCAAATCATGGCGATAACGATCAGAACCTTCATACTCTCTCCCTTAGATACTGGAACGCAGCCATCGGTACGCACGAGTGCAAGCACCGCGCAAGTCCAGACATAACCTCCCGGAGCGCCAGTGTGCTCTCCCGCAAATTCGCAGAACAAATCCAGAGACGATGCCTCGGTCCCGACGTATCGCCCTCAGGGGCTAAAGCCCCTTTCTTCTTGCGCCGGGCGGCGGCACGGCTGAAGCCGTGCCCTTTCAAAGATCGTCGGAACCTATACAACGAACTTGCGGGACGCCATACTAGCTACCGGCCGTTAGGCCCTCGAGCAACTGTTTGCCGATCTTCTGCAGTTCGCCGAAGCGCTTCTGGTATTCCACGAAGAGCCGGTTGTACTCCAGCGAGTGATCGGCGTCGAGGTGCGCGCGCAACATCATATCGCGAAGCTTCACCGGGTTGGGCAGCAGCGCGTCTTCGTTCAGCTCTTCCAGGGCAGTTGCAGGATCGTAGTGATACATAAGGGTTCCTTTTCGCGTCGGCGTATCGGTTGCTGATGCACGGCCGAAACCCGCCGTCGCATTGAATCGGGCGATGCATCCTTTACAATAAGCAATTCACCTTCAGGAAGTTTACTCAACTATGCATCGCTGGTCCCAGCTCTTCATACCCACGCTACGCGAAGCCCCGGCCGACGCCGAGGTCGCCAGTCATAAATACCTCGTCCGCGCCGGCTATATCCGCCAGCTCGCCGCGGGAATCTACTCGTTCCTCTTCCTCGGCCACCGCTCCATGCTGAAGATCACCCGCGTGGTGCGCGAGGAGATGGACCGCATTGGACAGGAATTCTATCTCCCGGCACTGCATCCGCGCGAGATCTGGGAGGCCAGCGGGCGCTGGCAGGTGATGGGCGACAACATGTTCCGCCTGAAAGACCGCAGCGGGCGCGACCTTTGCCTGGGCATGACCGAAGAAGAGGTGATGACCGAGATCGCCCGTAAGGAACTGCGCAGCTACAAGCAATTGCCGCAGATCTGGTACCAGATCCAGCAGAAGTTTCGCGACGAGCCGCGCCCCAAGTCGGGCCTGCTGCGGGTGCGCCAGTTCACCATGAAGGACTCGTACTCCTTCGACCTCAACCCCGCCGGGCTCGACGTGAGCTACCAGAAGCATTACGACGCGTACTGCCGCATCTTCGACCGCTGCGGCTTGAAGTACAACGTGGTCGAAGCGCATTCGGGCGCGATGGGCGGCTCGCAGTCGCACGAGTTCATGGTGTACACCGACGCCGGTGAAGACTTCGTGGTGAGCTGCGCCAACTGCGGCTACGCAGCGAACCTGGAGAAGGCGACCTCGAAGCTCGATGCGGTGGAAGACCTGGCGCCCTCGGGCGACGGCCAGCCGGAACTGGTCCACACGCCCGGCCAGAAGACCATCGAAGACGTGGCGCGCTTCCTCGGCGTGTCGCCCAGGAACAAGATCAAGACGCTGGCCTACATGATCTCCGACGGCACCGACCCAAAGACGGGCCAGCTGCGCACGCGCGCGCTGGTGGTGCTGATGCGCGGCGACCACATGTTGAACGAGGCCAAGCTATCGAGTGCGATCGGCGGCAAGGAATATCGCCCCATGCACGAAGAGGAGATACGCGAGGTGTTCAACTCGCCGGCCGGTTATCTCGGTCCGCTGCACGTGGAGTGGGCGAAGGACGAGAACGACGCCTCGAAGCCGCTGCTGATCGTCGAAGAGGCGCTGCGAGGCCGCACCAACCTGATTTCCGGCGCGAACAAAGAGGAGTACCACGTCAAGAACATCACGCCCGACGTGACCTTTCGCGCCACCACGTGGGCCGACCTGCGCAGCGCCGTCGAAGGCGAAGGCTGTCCTAACTGCGGACATGCGCTGAAGGTCGCGAAGGCGGTCGAGATCGGACACATCTTCAAACTCGGCTACAAGTATTCCGAGTCGATGGGCGCGCGCGTGCTCGACGAGAATGGCAAGGAAGTCACGCCGATCATGGGCAGCTACGGCATCGGACTGGAGCGCATTCTCACCTCCTGCATCGAGCAGAACAACGACGCCAATGGCTTCTGGCTGCCGGCGAATATCGCTCCGTTCGAAGTGGTCGTGGTTCCGACCAACACCACGGACGAGAAGATCAACAACGGCGCGATCGACATCGCGAATGCGCTGGAAAAGGCCGGCTTCGACGTGCTGCTCGACGACCGCGACGAGCGCCCCGGCGTGAAGTTCAAGGATGCAGACCTCGTCGGCAGTTCCCTATCGCATCAATGTCGGCAAGAAGCTGGCCGACGGTGTGGTCGAAGTGGTGACACGCGCGGCGAGTACGCGGGAAGATGTGCCGGTGGGCGCGGTGGTCGAGCACCTGAAGAAGCTGGTGGGGTGAGGCAGTGGGTAATGGGCGGTGGGGGAGCGCAGAGTCAATCAGCGGCGTAGGCGCGACACAGGTTAGCCCGCCGCTTCAGCGGCGGGAAAGCCTTTGAGAGAATCCCTGAGTGCCGTAGGCACGGCACCTCTCAGCCGAACATAAATCGCGGATCATATTGAATCCCGCAATTCTGCAACATCGCCACGAACTCTTGCTCAAACGATCGCTTGCGGTGATGCATTTCGCTGATCCTCGATGTACTGTCGCACGGCGGCGCGATTCGATTCGCTGACACTGAATGCGGCGTAACCTTCTTGCCAGGCGAAAGGTGGACTGGTTTCGTTCAGCCAGCGGGAGCTGTTGCCCTTCAATTCCTGCATAGCCTTGGCGAGCGGCGTCATAGGATGCAAGTCCACCAACAGGTGAATGTGATTGGCGGTGCCGCCGACGGCAACAACGGCAATGTTTTTCGACTTACCGATACCGACGATGTATCTCCAGAGCGCATCAGGCTGCTGAATCAGATTCATCCGCTCTTTTGTGCTGAACACACAATGGAACAAGCTGGACGTGTAGGTGTGGGCCATGTATTTAAGGCTATCGGCATCAAAGCCGGGTTTCTGTGATTCGCAACACACGCTGTAGGTTGTGCCGTGCCTACGGCACTCAACGTCTTTTCGGGACGCATTCCCGCCGCTGAAGCGGCGGGCTCACCTATGTCGCGCCTACGGCGCTGAATGAAGGCGGACGCTGCGTTGCAACCATCCACCGTGTGCCGCTTTCTGCACACGCGAAACTCCAACGGAGTGTACCTGCATATTCCTCGGACCCCACGCTGGCCTGCGTATCGACTAAGGACGCGATCAAAGCTCACGCTCGATCGCTTTTGAGAGCGCTTGAACAACGCGTGGTCTGTTGCGCCGGCGGCTCCTGATGGAGGCTTATGTCCCTCGGCACCTAGGGAAAAAAATATTCCCCGCCTTAGAGGTGCGCCCCAATCGTTGGGCATTGCCTCAGGCACGCGACCTCTTACACCGTCCCCACTTTGGCGCCGCAAACCGCAGTAACCACTTCGGCCGCCTGCGCGCATTGTTCGCGGCTCACGTCCAGGTGAGTGACGAAGCGGATCAATTGTGCACCAACACCATTCGCCAGCACGCCGCGTTCCAGTAACCGGCGTGAAAGCTCCGCAGAATCCATCCCGGTCGCAGTGACGTCGCACATCAGAATATTGGTCTGCACCTTGGCGGGATCAAGCTTGATGCCCGGGATTCGAGCCAGGGCTTCGGCGAGAAATTTGGCGTTGGCGTGATCGTTCTTCAGCTTCGCGGGCCCTTGCTCCAGCGCGATCAGTCCCGCGGCGGCGAGAATTCCCGCCTGGCGCATTCCTCCGCCAAGTGCTTTGCGATAAATGCGTCCGCGATCAATCTGCTCGGCGCTGCCGACCAGCAACGAACCTACGGGCGCGCCCAGTCCCTTGGACAGGCAAAACATCACGGTGTCGGCCTTCGCGGTGAGGCGAGCGACTGAAATTCCCAACGCAACGGCTGCATTGAAAATACGCGCGCCGTCGAGATGCACCGGCAGATCCGCGTCGTGGGTCTTGTCGCAGATTTCATTAAAGACTTCCAGCGGCATTACTATTCCACCCGCGATGTTGTGCGTGTTCTCAAGCGAAACCAGCCCGGTCTTGGCCGAGTGATAGCTCTTCGGCCGCAGCTTTGACTGCACGTGCTGCCAGGTGAGAATGCCGTCTTCGGCCCACACCGTGCGCGGGATTACGCCGGAGAAGTGAGCCATCATGGCCATTTCGTAGTCGAAGATGTGGCCGCGCTCTTCGCAAATGACTTCCTGACCGTGCGTGGTGTGCAGCTTGATCGCGATCTGGTTGCCCATGGTGCCGCTGGGCACGAACAGCGCGGCTTCGCGTTCGAAAATCTCGGCCGCGCGCTGCTCCAGCCGGTTGAGGGTCGGGTCTTCGGCATAAACGTCGTCGCCTACCTCGGCTTCGAACATGGCGCGCCGCATCTCGGCAGAGGGCTTGGTGACTGTGTCAGAGCGAAGGTCGATCATTTCGGACTTTGTTCGCGAACCGTTGCCATTCTGATCGGAAGAAGAGTACATGGGTAAACCTTGACTGGAAGTAAAGGTTGAGTTTAGCAGGACGAAGCGCTGGTTTTGGCCTCAAGATCGCCGATTCAGGCGACTGGCGTCTCCTTCAAAAACCGGCCGAACACCTCGTTGGACAACAACCTTCCGCGGGCGGTCAGGCGCAGCCGGCCTTGAGTATTTTCCAGCAACCCAGCGTCGAGCAGGTCGCGAATGACCGGCTCGTACTCATCCACGCGCTCGCACCCATGTTGAGCTGCGATCTTGTCGAGCGACACCCCGCGGTTCAGGCGCAAGCCCAGGAAGAAGGACTCCTCCAACGCCGCCTGGGCATCGACCAGCACTAGGCGAGCCGACAATCTGCGCAATAGGTTCCACTGCGCTGCCCGCAGCCGTGTATGCCTCCAGCGCGTCTGGAGTGGCAAAGCGAACCGCTTCGCTTCCCTGCTCCAGCAGTTCGTCTGCTGCGGGAAGCATGGAGTGCGCATCCACGCCGAATCCGAGGTAAGGCTGCCGGAACCAGTACTTCAAGTTGTGCCGCGAATCGCGCAATCCGATGCCGTGCGTCACCGCGCACGCGAAGTTCGAAATCTCATACTGATGCAACCCGCCGCGCTCCAGCTTTTCGCACGCGGAGAGATACAGGTCGGCGGTGAGGTCGTCATCGGGAACAAAGTGGGCGTGAAAGCGATTCCCGCCCGCGAGCAACTCCGTCCCCAGCCGCGAATCCTCGTCCACCTCCAGCATGTAAACGCTCACGTGAGGAACGCCGGTCGCCAGCGTCTCGGATAGCGAATATTCCCAACTCTCGGTGGTCTGGTAGGGCAGACCGGCAATCAGGTCGATGCCGATATTGCCGATGCCCGCAGCGCGCAGGCGAGCGATGTCGGACAGCGTGACCTCACGCGTATGCAGCCGCCCTACCGACGAGCATTCTTTGTCGACGAACGACTGGACGCCCATGCTGACGCGGTTCACGCCACAGCTCTGCAGACCCCGCAGGACGGAATCGCTGATGGTGCCGGGTGCACATTCCACCGTGATCTCCGCCGACGGCTCGACTACGAAGTTGCCGCGAACTGCGCGAAACAGATTTTCCAGTTGATCGGGCGCGAGCACCGAGGGCGTTCCGCCGCCCAGGTAGATCGAGTCGATGCTTCGTTCCAGCCGCCCTCCGGCTTGCTGCGCGATCGCGTCCGCCGAACCAATCTCGCGGCAGACCTGCTCGACATAGCGATCGAACACTGCTCGCGAGAAAACGCCCGACGCGAAGTTGCAGAAACTGCACTTGGTGCGGCAGAACGGAACCGAAATGTAAATTCCCAGTGACACCGAATTGACAATTTCGTGTCGCAGCACTCGCACGGCTGCCACACATTCTCTAGTATTATCTCCCGAGACCCTGGACGGATTCGTTGGAGCGGCAAGCGAACCCGTCTGCCATCACATAACCGCTGCAGCGAGTCAGAGCATCTCAATCTCTTCATGAAGCGACGAGTGGTCATCACGGGCATGGGTGTCATCAGCCCGAACGGTATGGGCAACGAGGCTTTCTGTCTCGCTGCCCTGGCTGGTACCAGCGGAGTGCGCCGCATCACCCGCTTCGACCCATCTGACCTTCCCGTGCAGATCGCGGGCGAAGTCTGCGGATTCGACGACCTGGCCTGGATGGACGCACACGAGCGTAAGCACGTGAGCCGGGTGGTTCCCTTGGCGCTTGCCGCTGCCACGGAAGCCGTGACCCAGGCTGGCATCGACTACTCCGTGCTTTCCCTGACTGGGCGGCGCGACATCGGCGTGGTGCTGGGCTCGGGTGGCGGCGCGCAGGAATTCTCCGAAGAGATGTACCGCCTTTACTTCGCCGGGAAGTCGAAGCAGGCCAGTATCTTCTCCATCCCCAGCGGGACCATGGGTACGCTGGCCAGCGAACTGAGCATGCGCTTCGGCTTTCGCGGCATGAGCCACGTCATCACCACGGGATGCACGTCGTCTACCGATGCGCTGGGCTACGCGCTGCGGCAGATTCAGTTCGGCTTCCTTCCCGTCATGCTGGTGGGCGGCGGCGACGCTCCCATTGCGCCGGGGATCATGAAGGGCTTCACCCTCATGCGCATCATGACCAGTTCGTGGAACCACGCGCCGGAGCGCGCCTCGCGTCCGTTCTCCGCCGATCGCGACGGTTTTGTCATCGCCGAAGGGGCGTGGATGTTTGTGCTGGAAGAGTATGAGCGCGCGAAGGCCCGTGGCGCCCACATTTGGGCGGAGATCGCAGGCTACGGTTCCACCTGCGAGGCGTTTCATCGCGTCCGCCTGCAGGAAGATGGTGAGGAGCCGGCACGGGCGATTCAGATGGCCATGGACGACGCCGGCATTGCTTCTTCGGACGTTGACTACGTCAACCTGCACGGGACTTCGACCGAACTCAACGACCGCATCGAGACGCGGGCGCTCAAGCTGGCGCTCGGAGAGAAGGCCCGGACCACGCCGATGTCCAGCCTCAAGTCGCAGATCGGTCATCCGCAAGGAGCCTCGGGCGCTGCCGGCGTGGCGGCCACGCTCATCGCCATGCATCACCGGCAAATTCCGCCAACTATTAACCTCGACATCCCCGATCCGCAATGCGATCTCGACTACGTGCCCCAGCCGGGCCGCCAGGTCGCCATTGAGCACGCCGTGTGCAACTGCATCGGATTCGGCTCCAAGAATTCCGCTCTGGTGTTGCGCGCAGTCGACTGACCGCGACCCTTCCGCGGCAACTTTTCCATCCCCTGCCTGGCCGCTGACGTCTATATGACTTCAGGGTTCCGGTTACAATCGTCTCGGCGACATGGCTTCCATCCACGAAGAAGAGGTCCTAGGCAAAGCGTATGACAGCAGGCTGATGAAGCGCCTGCTCACCTACCTGCGTCCCTACCGGGTGCAGGTGGTGATTGCGCTGGTCTCGATCGCCCTGAAGGCTGGAGCCGACGTTCTCGGCCCTTACCTGACCAAGGTCGCCGTCGACAAGTATCTGGCCGCCCACAAAGAAGCTCATTCGCTGCTCGACCGCTTTCTCAGCAATCAACCCATGGTCGGCATTGCGCAGATTGCGGCGATGTACGTCGGTATCCTGCTGTTCAGCTTCCTGCTCGAATTCATCCAGACGTACGTCATGCAGTGGACTGGGCAGAAGGTGATGTTCGATCTGCGCAGCCAGATCTTCCGCCATCTGCAGGGGCTGCACGTTGCCTTCTACGACAAGAACCCGGTGGGCCGCCTGGTCACGCGGGTGACGACCGACGTCGATGCGCTGAACGAAATGTTCACCGCCGGCGTGGTTTCGATCTTCGAAGACATCTTTGTACTCGCGGGCATCATCGCCATCATGCTGAGCATGAGCTGGCGGCTGGCGCTGATCACCTTCGCGGTCCTGCCGGTGATTTTCTTCGCCACCAGCCTGTTCCGCAAGGCGGTGCGCGAAAGCTACCGGCGCATCCGGGTAGCCATTGCCCGGATCAATGCCTATCTGCAGGAACACGTCACCGGTATCGTGGTTCTGCAACTCTTTAACCGCGAGAAGAAAGCCTACGACCGCTTCGAAGAAATCAATCGCACCCACATGGACGCGTTCAAAGACGCGATCATGGCGCACGCCATCTACTATCCCGTGGTCGAAATACTCTCGGCCATCGCGATCGCAAGCGTCGTCTGGTTTGGCGGCAACAATGTCATTCGCAACGCCGTCAGCCTGGGCGTGCTGGTGGCGTTTATCCAGTACGCGCAGCGCTTCTTCCGGCCCATCCAGGACCTGAGCGAGAAGTACAACATCCTGCAGTCGGCCATGGCCTCGAGCGAGCGTGTCTTCAAGCTGCTCGACACCCCGGCAGAGATCGTCTCCCCGGCTGCGGCGAAAACGCCGGAAGGGCACGGCCTAATCGAGTTCGATCACGTCTGGTTTGCCTATCGCACCACCGCCCAGGCCGCGGAAGAGGCCGCCCTGAAGGGCGAAAAGCTGAAGCCGAGCAGCGAAGAGTACGACTGGGTGTTGCGCGACGTTTCGTTCACCATTGAGCCGGGAGAAACCGTCGCCTTTGTCGGGCATACCGGCGCCGGCAAGACCACGATCATCTCCCTGCTGCTGCGCTTCTACGACGTGCAGAAGGGCGCCATCCGGATCGACGGCGTGGACATCCGCGACATGGATCTAGGCGATTTGCGCCGTCGCTACGGCGTCGTGCTGCAGGACCCGTTCCTGTTCTCCGGCACGGTGGCCGACAACATTCGCCTGGGCTCGCGCTGGATCGAGGACGAAGCCATCGAGGACGCTGCCGAGCAGGTGAACGTCGCCGACTTCATTCGCTCGCTGCCGGGCGGTTTCGGCGAAGAGGTACGCGAGCGCGGCAGCACTCTTTCCACCGGGCAGAAGCAGCTCATCTCGTTCGCCCGCGCCCTGGCGCACAGTCCGAAGATCCTCATCCTGGACGAAGCCACTTCCAGCGTCGACACCGAGACCGAGTTCCGCGTGCGCGAAGCCTTAATGCGCATGGTGGAAGGGCGCACGTCGATCGTCATCGCGCATCGCCTCAGCACCATTCAGCGGGCGAACAAGATTGTGGTGATGCACAAGGGCAAGGTACGGGAGATCGGATCGCACCAGCAATTGTTGGCCCTGCGGGGCATCTATTGGAAGCTATATCAACTGCAATACAAGGACCAGGAAATGCCCGCCGGGATCCTCTCCGCGAGCGAGATGCCCGGGGTCACTGCCTCCGCCGACGATTAGCAATCCCCGCGCTTCCATGTTTACGGAGTGTGCCGATAGCAATAGATGTAGTCGGTGATCACTGGCGGCCCGGTCATGGGGATTTCCGTGAGCATAACTTGTTCCAGCCCCGACGGAACTGCCTCCTCCAGCTTGTCATTCGACAAAAGATATCCACCCGGCTTGAGCATTGCGGCAACATTCGCCCGGGCGAGCGCCTGCTCGAACCCGCCGTAGTAGAGGAAGATGTTGGTGCCGATGATCAAGTCGAAGCGCTGGTCGGCGGGAAGCGGCAATCGCTGGAACACGATATTCATATCCACCGGCTGGATTTGCTCGACCACACCCGGGCGGATTTTGACGGCGCGGGTTTGAAAGCCGGGGGCTGCTGCCGGAACAGGAATGGGGGCCACGGGCTCACCAATTTTCGATCCCAACCTCTGCCAGTAGCGAATGAATCGGCTGCGAAAGTCGTCGCTCCATCTGCCATCGGCGTACCAAGGTAGCTGAATCGTATAGGAGCGGCCGGACAGGGCATTCTTGCGTGCTGCCGCAATATGCAGGTTCACGCGCGAGCTGATGTCCAGGGTGTAGACCTCCACGGAATCCGCGTTCACCAGCCCCAGCCTGAGCAACGAGTCCAACACCGCAAAAGGTTGCACCGTCTGGGGCGGATAAAAATCCACGCCCTCCTGTTTGTTCACGAAGTCGAGACCCGGGCCAACGATGGCGATGCGGCGGACACTTCCCGGCTTCAACATTCCCTTTTCGAGCAAGCTCTGCAAGGTTACGTCGATGTCGTAGTCCGGCCACAGATTGCTGTCCAGGGAGATGCCTCGCTGCTCGAACATTTGCGACCGATTCACCTTGGCTTCCCGGTGGGCCTGCAAGAACTCCTTCTGCATGCGTGCCAGGTTGGCCAGCAAGTACGCCTTGAGCCGCTTGCGTTCCGCCGGCGAGTCGAAGGAGAAGCCTTTCTTTTCGACGAAGGCCCGCATCTCCACGAACCCCTGGTTGGCCTTGGGAGCGGCCAGCGCCTTGATGAGGTCATTCGCCCGATCCTCGGCGAACGCATTGACCAGGCTGCTCTGTCCGTAGCGCGCCAGGTACTCGTCGTCGATCCGGTATTCCTTGGTGAAGGTCACGCCGAAGCGCAGCAGGTTGGTGAGAGTGTCCTCTTCGCCGGTGTCGAGGCGCTGCCGAATGTTGGCATCGGATTTCTGCAGCCATGCGGTCCAGTCCTGCGTGCTAATTCCCGCGCCGGGGGTGCCAGGGGTGCTCGATCCCAGCTTTTGCAGGACCGGCCTGGCTGCATCGAGAGGCATGAACACCGGCGCGGGAGCTTCTGTTGTTGAGGCCACAACTGCAAGCGATGCAGCCGCGAGCATGACTGAAAGCAGAATTCGCCTTCTGATCACGATGACTCCTGTTCCGCCGCGACCACTGGCGATGGAACAGCAACGTCCGCCGGGCGATTCCTCCGGCACCAGAAGTAAATCGGAAGCCCCGCGGCAATCAGCAAGACACCGGCGATGGCGACGCGCGGGTCCTGCAACAGGGTGCTGATCAGCATGGCGCCGCTGGCCACAACGAAAGCGCCGGGCACGATCAATCGCGCGGCATTTTCGAAGCCGGAATTGACCCCGCGACGGCGGGCCAGGAAGAGCCCCGCAACCGCTGCGCCGGAAGAGAGGACAATGGCGAAGCCGGTATACATCAGAATCTGGTCGAAACCTCCAACCATGACCAGAACGATGCTCCATAACGCTTGCAGTGCGATGGCCAGTGCGGGTGTTCCGAAGCGCTTGCTGCTGCGCGCGAACGCCGGAATGAAGGCTCCATCGCGAGCCATGGCGAAGTACACCCTCGGCCCGGCTATCGTCATCGCGCTGATCGCTCCCAGAAGAGCGACGATCAATATGGGAGTGATGAAGTCCCGGCCGGTTCCAAACAAAGCTCGCGCGGCCGCATCCGCCACGTTCGCAGCCGCGCTCATCTGGCTTACAGGAATCGCATAGAGGTAAAGAGTGTTCAGCAGCAGATAGATTCCGATGACGATGGCCGTGCCCAATAGGAGCACCGGCCGCATGATTCGCGCCCTGCCGTGCATTTCCTCGGAAACGTACGCCGGGGCATTCCAGCCGCTGTAGGTGAACATCACAGGAATCAGCGCGAGCAGCCAATTCATGGCGCCGGTGTGCGCCGAAGAATGGAAGTGAGACCAGGAGCCGTGCCCAAAGGCGAACCCTCGCACGGCAAAAACCGCGACCATAGCTGTGACCAGCAGCGCCAGGGCCCTTTGGGTAAATCTGCCCGCCGTGAGACTGCAAATGTGTACCGCAGCAAAAATAGCGATCAGCAATGCTGCTGTGAGTGAGCGCGGCGACAGGCCGAGGGTCAGTCCAAATAGATTGAGCGACGTGAGGGCGCGGTCTGCCGCGAAACCAGGCCAATATTGCCCGGCATACAACACGACGGCCACCGCACTGGCAGCAACGCTTCCCGAAAACCCGGCGATCAGAGAGGTCCAGCCTGACAGAAACCCGGCTGCCGGCCCGTAGATCTTGGACAGGTAAACATACTCCCCGCCTGCAGACGGCCATAGCCTGGCGAGGTCGGCGTAAGAACTTGCTCCCGCCAGCGCCAGACAACCGCCCACGATCCACAGTGCCAGCATCGCGACCGGGTTTGGCACGAGATTGGCGATGATGGCGGGGGTGATGAAGATGCCGACGCCGACCACGTTGGAGACGATCAGAGCGATCCCGTCCCGCTTGCGGAACGACACCCGCAGGCGGCTGCTGGTTTCCGGGTTTTGATCCGGAGCTTCTTCCGGGAGGCTGCCCTGCGGAGAATCCGGGGAAGAAATTTCCGTTGGTTCCACCCCCGCCTGTTGCGGGGAGGAGGAAGCGAATTGCCGCAGCGCAGAGCCCATGATCCCTCGGTCTACCGAGTCTCGCCCATCAGTCAGAGCATGTCTACTATCGTTCCTTGATGCAATCGGCGTTCCAGGCAATACCCAACGTAAGTTATTGAATACATGATAGGTAAATTGTAGCCCGAGCAACTTAGAATTCCGGCTAAGTGCGATATGGCGCGGCGCGATGCGAGAAAAGACCCGATGCGCGCGCGGCGGATCCCGGATGTTTCATACCCTTACAGGCCAAGCCGGAAATGGGGGAATCGACCGTCCGCCAGACAACGGAAAGGCTGACAGCCCGGCCCAACTGTCATAATTTCCATGTGCGCATCCTCATGTCGGCGGGCGAAGCTTCGGGAGAAGTCTACGGTGCGAAGCTCATTGACGCGCTCCGCCAAGAATTGGCCAAGCGCGGGTCTGCAGCGGAGCCGGAGTTCTTTGGTGTTGGCGGCGAGCAGATGCGCCTTGCCGGATGCGAGCTGGTCGTAGACGCGCGCGAAATTGCGGTGGTCGGCCTGGCCGAAGTGGTCGAACATCTGCCCCGCATCTTCCAGAGGTTTCGCCGAGTCGTGGCCGAGGCGGAGCGCCGCAAGCCCGATCTCGCGGTGCTGATCGACTTCCCCGATTTCAACTTCCGCCTGGCGCGCGAGCTGCACAAGCGTGGTGTGCCGGTGGTTTACTACGTAAGCCCGCAACTCTGGGCATGGCGCCAGTCGCGCATCCAACTCGTCCGCAAATACGTACGCAAGATGCTGGTGATTTTTCCGTTCGAGCAGCGCTTCTATCGCGACCACGGCATCGACGCAGAGTTCGTCGGGCATCCCCTGGCCGATGTCCCGGCGCCGGTGCTGACGCGCGAGCAATTTGCCGCCGAGTACGGACTCGACCCGCACCGCCAGTGGATCGCCTTGCTGCCGGGAAGCCGGCGCGGCGAGGTGAGCCGCATTTTCCCCACCCTGCTGAAAGCGGCGCAACTTCTGGGCCCTGATTACGTTTACACAGTACCGATCGCTTCCACGCTGGACCCTGCCTGGATGACGGCATTCTTGCGCGAGTACAGCGGTCCTACGGTGATTTTTACTCGCGATGCGCGCTCTTCCCTGGCCCATGCACGCGCCGCGGCCGTAGCCAGCGGAACATCGACACTGGAGGCCGCTCTCATCGGGACACCGTTCGTCATGGTGTACCAGGTTGCACCGCTCACCTGGACCCTCGGCCGCCGTCTAGTTAAGGTGGAACGCTTTGCGATGGTGAACCTGATCGCCGAGCGCGATGTGGTATGCGAGCTGGTGCAGGACAGCTTCACTCCCGCGCGGGTGGCCGGCGAGATCAGGCAGCTTTTGCCCGAGGGCAGCGCCAGACAGGCCATGATGCAGGGCTTTGACGAGGTGCGGCGGCGCTTGCGGTCAGCGGACCTGCAGACGAGTGCCAGCCAGCGCGCGGCCAAAGTCATCCTTGCCGAATTGGAACAACGCGCGTGAGTCCCGGGAACGCAACTTTCCATGTAGATTTTTCATCATTTATAGTGACCAGCAGGGCAGGAGTCCTCTCCAGAATGCACATCGCAGCGCGATCCGTCAGGCGCGTGATTCTCGTCATCCTATCGGCAATCCTGGTTCCGGCCGCCTGGGCGGCTGACGCGCGACCACGCCTGCAGGTCGACGATTACGTCATCCAGGCCGTCGTCACGCCATCGACGCATCAACTGAAGGCGGTGGCGCGCGTGAAATTCACCGCCCTGGAAGACATCACCATCGCGACCTTCACGCTGCATAACGGCCTGAAGCCCACTCTCGTTCTAGACGCCACCGGCCAGAGCCTTTCGGCGGAGCGTGTCAGCCAGGATGCCACCGTCCGCATCTCGTTGCCCGGCACTCTCAGCAAAGGCAGCAGCACCACGCTGACGTTCGAATACGAAGGCACCGTGCAATCCGCAGACGACAGTCCGGTGCCCGGTTTGAAGCTCGCCTATATCGGCGATCCCATCACCTACCTGCTTTACGCCGGCGGATGGTTCCCCATGTCGGGTTATGGCACCGACCGCTTCACCGCCGCGATCGGCGTCAGCGTGCCGGCCGGCTACAGCGTGATTGGCAGCGGCAAAGAAATCCCAGGCGAATTCCCCGCTCTTCCCATGGAAGCTGCCCCGGCTGCTGCCGGAAAGAAGGGCGCCGCGGCGCGCGCGACGGCCGGCAAGCTGGCAAGTCCTGCCGGCAACAAGATCTATACCTTCACCTACGACAAGCCGAGCTTTCCGGGAACAATTTTCATCGGCAAGTACGAGCAGACCAAGAGCAGCGAAGGCGGACTCGACGTCACGGTGTATACCAGCGCGGCCAACAAGCCGGTCGCGCAGCAATATGCCGACACCGCCGCGAAAGAATACTTCTTCTACACCACCATCTTCGGCCCGGCCTACAGCAACAAGTTGAATGTGGTTGAGTTGCCCAATGACACCGTGCCTTCGGCGTGGGCGCCTGAAATAGCGGCGATCGCCGGTCGCGCCTTCAGCCAGAAAGTGAATTACCGCCTGCTGGCCAACACGGTAGCGCATCAATGGTGGGGCACGATGGTCAGTCCGGCCAAGCGGGACGACTGGTGGCTGAACGACGGGTTCGCCCGCTACTCGGAGGCCCTGTACGTTGAACACGCCGCCGGCTCAGCGGCCTTTGATGAGGTTTCGAAGGACATGGCGGTGGGGGCGCTCGCCTACGAAACGGTTCCCTTGTCGCAGGTGGGCAAGCTCGACACTTTTTCGCCGGAATTTCAGTCGCTGGTGACGGACAAGGGCGCGGCCATCCTGAACATGTTGCGCTGGGTCATTGGCGACCAGGCGTTCGACAAGACCATGCACGATTTTGTCGCGCAATACTCGGGCAAGCCGGTAACGGTGAGCGATTTCCGCAAAATCGCGGAACAGAACTCGAGGCCAGCAGTTGACCTGGTTCTTCACCCAATGGCTCGATTCTACCGGCGCCCCCGAGTTCAAGACCAAGTACACCATCTACCGCACCCAGAAAGGCTTTCGCGTGGTCGGCGAGATCCAGCAGGACATGGACCTCTTCCGCATGCCGGTTGAGCTGAAGATCGATACCGATGGCAAGACCGAGATCAAGCGCATCGAGGTCTCCGGAACCGACTCTGCCTTCGCGGTCGAGACCTTCGGCAAGCCGCGCAAGATCACCGTCGATCCCGATAACCGCGTGCTCACGAACTCGGCCGATATCCGGGTGCGTGCCTCGATTGTTCGCGGCCAGCAGGACATCGAGCAGGGCGACCTGACGGAAGCGCTTGAAGGAGTTCCAGAAGGCGCTCGACAACAATAAGAACAGCTCCCTGGCGCACTATCGCATCGCTGAGGTCTTCTTTCTGCAGCACAACTACCAGGCGGCGGCGAACTCCTATCGCGAAGCGCTCAACGGCGACGGCAATCCGCGCTGGACCGAGGTCTGGAGCCACATCCAGTTGGGCAAGATCTTCGACCTGACCGGACAGCGCGAGCGCGCCACCAACGAGTATCGGCAGGCGTTGCAGACCAACGACAACACGCAAAATGCGCTGGAGGAAGCTCGCAAATACCTGCAAAGTCCCTATCAGCCACAAAGCAGTAATGGCATGTAGGAGGCCTGCTGAAAAAACAACCTTCGCGGTGTTTTGAAAGGGGCGCACCTTCAGGTGCGCCGTAAACGTCCTTTATTTTTGTCCCTTCCGAGTGGGCTTCAGCCCACGAGACTTGCTCTTCCGAGATTCTCAGCAGTCCGACGTAGGCGGTCACCAGCGCTTATCGGGTCAGTTTCAGGCCGCTCAACTGAGCGGCCTTTTCCTTCTCCACTCCGCGCGACAGCAGCAACACGTGGAATATCTCCCCCATGGCCTCCGGGGAGATCAGGTGCTTCAACTGCAGCGCCACCTTGGCGCGCTCCTGCGGCAGCTTGCAATCCTGGAAGGCGTCGGCGAACTGCGTCTCTTCCCCGATGCCGAGCAGGAACTGCGTCTGCGTGACCAGCGCAACGCTGGCCGAGCCCACATTCTTCGCGCGCGCGAACCCAGGGCCGTGAAGTTCACGTGCGCCGTGATGTCCTGCTCGCCGGGAGCTTCGTACGGCGATGGGCTCGCGCGATGCTGCCGGTAGGTCATCAGCGTGTCGCGGTGGCGTCCGGCCAGTTGCTCCCCGCGGGTGTAGCCGTAGTCGATGAACACGGCGAAGCCGCGCCGCGCTGCGAACACTTTGCTGATCCGCTCCATCCACTGCAAGCCGCGCCAGCGATACTTCGACCCGCTCGCCCGCTTCGGGATGCACACTGTAACGATCGAGGTACTCGAGTGCCCGCGGGCTCGGCGGCACAAACTGCTCCACGAAGCGCCCACCCTGCTCAGCTACCCGCACTTCCCCGCGCTGATCGACAATCTCCACCGGCAACGCATCGAAGAATTCGTTGCCAAAGACGATCAGGTTTCCGTTCGCACTTTCGACGGCGGCTTCGAACGATTCGAAAATTTCCGTGCGGCCCGCCGCCAAATGCTCTGCCAGCCGCTGCTGTAAACGGCTTCGCAAAGCCTCTGATTGTTCCGACCAGGCGATAGCGCAGTGCGCACGCAAACTCCGGGAATTGCTTCGCCGACCAGTCCAGCACGTCGCCGGCGAACAATCCGCGACCCGGACCGAGTTCGATCAGATCGATCTGCGATGGAGAATCAAGCACCCGCCACATCTCTTCGAACTGCCGCGCCAGAAGCCGCCCGAACACCGCATGCACATCGCTCGAAGTGTAGAAATCCCCGGCCTTGCCGAACTGCTCGCGCGCGCGCGCGTAGTAACCCAGTTCCGGCTCATACAGGCACATCTCCATGTAGCGGGAAAACGGCATCGGGCCGCCGCGGCGAATCTCGTCCACGATTCGCTGGCGCAGGCCAGCACCGCTTTTGTGCTCGGCGGGAGGAGGGCTCACAGCTTGCCCTCGCGCTCCATCTGCGCGTGTTCCTTGCGGTGCTGCGGGGTGCGGATAAACATTTCGACCAGGTAATCGTGCAGGCAGTCGAAGATTTGGCGCTGGAAGGTCCACTCAAACTGCGCGTCGTCGAGATCGCGGGGATGCAGCTCGAAGTAGTAGGTGTGGACCGGCGGATCGGTGAAACGCGGGCTGAGGATGACTTCGACGCCCTCACCCTTGGCACGCGCGCTGAACTCCACCAGCGGATGCTCGTACAGCCGCAGTTGTTGTTGCACGCGAGCCAGGCGATCAGTCGTCACCGCCCGATTGTAGCCGAGGAAGAGCGGCTACTCGTAGCGCAACGCCTCGATCGGATCCAGCCGCGAGGCCTTGATCGCCGGCAACATTCCGCTGATCAGCCCAACCAGGGCTAAGAATCATCGTGGCCACAAACACGATGGTCGGATCGATGATCAGCCGGATATCGGCGGCCTCGGCGTTCTTCGCGACCGCGCTATAGAACGTAATCCGGCCGACCGAGAAGGAGATGAGGTAGGCGATCGCGATTCCGGCAATGCCGCCGATAAAGGTAATGGTCAGCGCCTCCGCCAGGAACTGGAACAGAATGTCGCGGCGCCGGCCGCCCAGCGCCTTTTCCACGCCGATCTCGCGGGTGCGCTGGGTCACCGAGACCAGCATGATGTTCATCAGCCCGACGCCGCCGATGCCCAGCGTGAGCGTGCCGATGAAGCCCAGCAGCACCTTCAGTCCCATGGTGATGATCTGGAACTGGTGCAACTGCTTCATCATGTTGAAGACGAATACCGCCCGATTGTCATCCGGCTTGAAGTTGTACTGGTCGGCCAACACCTGCCGGACCTGCCGCTCCACCTGCTCGAACTGGTCGCCTTCGTAATCCAGCCAGATGCCATCGAGGTAATGCGTATTCTTCAGGTCGCTCATGGTGGTGAAGGGCACATAGATCATCTTGTTGATGCTGTCGTCGCCTTCCTGCATGCGCGGCTGCATGATGCCGATCACCTTGAAGCTGATGCCATCGACCCGAATGTACTGGCCCAGTGCGTAGCCACCGGAAAACAGCTTGGTCTTCGCCTCCGAGCCGATCACCGCCACCCGCGCCGCGCGCGCCTCGTCCTCTATTCGAAGAAGCGGCCTTCGTCGATCTTCATGGCCTGGATCTTGAACATGTTGGGATAGCAGCCCTCGATGGGCAAGGTGTAGGTGCGTACGTCCTGCTGCACCGTGGCCTGCTTGTCGACCACCGGGGTGATGCGGTCGCACCAGCGGAGCCGCGTTCACGATGCGATCGATGTCGTCGATGGTGAACTGATCTGGGTGCCGGCTTTTTGCCCGCCCGCCTGCTGCGAGGTGCGCCCGGGAAAGACGCCGATGATGCGCGTGCCCCAGTTGGCGAAGATGGCCTCGATGGCGCGGCCGAAACCCGCTGCCGTAGGCCAGCAGCAGCACCACGGTGGCAATGCCCCACGCCATGCCCAGCATGGTGAAGGCGGTGCGGCGGCGGTTGTAACGCATGGCTTCGTAGGCTTGCGAGAGCAGATCGTTGACCATGGCTACTCCTGCCTCAGGGCTTCGACCGGCTGCAGCATGGCCGCCTTGCGCGCCGGATACAGTCCGGCGACGATCCCGGCCAGCGCCAGCGTTCCGATGGCCACTGACGCCGACAGACCGACAGGTTGGGGGATCAAATCCTTCCGGCGCCGGCAGGCCGCTGAACAGATGCATGAACAGCGCTGCCCCGGCCATACCGATGCCTCCGCTCATCAGCGTGAGAAATGCGCCTTCCAGGAAGAACTGCAGCAGGATGCTGCGATTGGTGGCGCCCAGCGCCTTGCGCAAGCCGATCTCGCGGGTGCGCTCGCTGACCGAGACCAGCATGATGTTGATGATTCCGATGGCGCCCAGGCGCCAGCGTCACCAGGCCGACACCGCCCAGGAACATATCCATCACGTCGAAGATCTTGCCCACCGTTTCGGCGTTCTTCACCGTGTCCCAGTCTTCGAAGGCGTCTTCGTTGTTGGCATCGAAGCCATGATTGCGGGCGATGATCCGGCGCACCTCGTCGCGCGCCATGGCGTGCTCCTCGCGCACCCGCGGCCGGTAGTTCAGGAACGAGACCGCGTCCTCCTCTTCCTCGCCCTTCAGCGGGAAGTACTGGTGCATGGTGGAGTAGGGCATGAAGACGCGGTTGTTGGTCGAGTTGTCGTCGCCGTGGCCGATGCGCTGCGGTCACGCCAACGACCTCGAAGCGCACCCCATTCAGCAGAATGGTGGCACCGCGCTACCGGCACTTGCCCGGGAAAGGTTCTTCAGCATTTCGTCGCCGATCACGCAGACGATGCGTTTCTGGGCTTCGTCGGCGTCGTTGATCCAGCGGCCGGCCGCCAGCGGCAGATAACGAATCGGGTTGAAGATCGGCGGCACGCCCGACCACCTGTCCGTTGGAGTTGCCGAACTCGCTGACCTCGCGGATGTCGTCCCGCATCAGCACCGGTGCAACCGCCGCACGTGCGGCGCTTCGTTCTTGATGTCGAGGTAGTCGCGATAAGTAAGCCGATACGCATGGCTGGAACTCATGTTTCCGGCCACCGCCGGAGCGCGTGCCGGGGAAGATGAACATGATGTCTTCGCCCAGCGAGTTCAACTCGCGGCGATTGCCGGAACGGAAGCCCTCTCCCAGGCCGACCAGCAGCAGCAGCGAGCCCACTCCCCAGGCGATGCCGAACATGGTCAGGAAGGAGCGCAGCTTGTGCGCCCACAGGCTGCGAAGCATCTGCCGGCGGGTCCAAGAAGAACATAGAACGGGTACTGCTCACCCAATGTGAACACGTTGCACAACTACGATTGGTTCCGCTAAACCGTACCGCGCGCTACCTCGTTTGACACCGTCAAGTGCCTAAAGATAGCGACTGAATCGGAATTCGGGTCCGTTGCACACTTATGTACCGAAGCTGCGGAAAATCGTGGATAAAGGCAGTTCGCCCCCAAATGGTCCCAAATTTGGTATAGTTGACACAACACAGTCGGCAACCGCGAAGACTTCGAGCGCCAGCCGACCGTGAAATATCCTTAGGGTTTAGGAGTGACGTAAGCGATGCCGAAAGCAACACGGGCCAACGATAGCACAACGCCGAAAAAACGGAGCCGCAAGACCAAAGCCGACGACGGAATTGGCACTGAAGTGGTGGAGCCGGTGAAGACGTCGCCCGCCAGCGCGGTTGAGGCTCTCCCCGAGCCGATTCTGGAAGAGAAGATCCGTCACCGCGCCTACGAGCTCTACTTGCAACGTGGGGGACAGGGTGGTTCTCCAGAACAGGACTGGTTGCAGGCGGTCCAAGATATTCGCAGCCAGCACGTCGCATAAACTCGAACGAACTCCCCCCGGGATGTACTATGGCGATCGTTGGTCGTCTGGGGAGCGCACCCGTCAATCGGCGCTGCGCATCTCTGGGTTCAAACAGGTCTAATTTTTGCTGCGACGCAGGAGGGCAACCTCAGGGTTGTCTTCCTGAATCGAAATTCTGTCGGGTGTAACCACCTCCCGGCGTTTATTCTTGTGCGGCTAGCGAATCGATTCTCTTTGGGTCCCGATTCATCACTCGACCGATCTAGGAGCGTATCATCCTATGCTCCAAATCCTGCTGATCGATGACAACCCTTTACAACTGGGCGTTCGCGAGACGGTCCTGCGCAACGCCGGTTTTCAGGTATCGATCGCCACGACGGCCGAGACCGCACTGGCGACGCTGCGCACCCTTGGCAATCGCATCGGCCTGGTGATCACCGATCGCGATGACGCCCAGGTTAGCGGATCGGAATTCGTGCGCCTGCTGCGCGCAGAGAATGACTGGGTGCCCGTCATCGTGCTGAGCGGCATGCCGGAAGCAGCGCCCGAATATGAGGGAGTTGCACGGTGGCTCTCCGCCAAAAGCCTTTGCCCCCTCTGGAGCTGATCGAGCTGGCCCGCAGCAGCCCGACGGGGCCGCAGCCAACGCGGCGCGGCCTAGTACTGTATAGCTCCGGCCTAATGCGCAACTGCGGGCACAAGAAAAAGGCCAGCTCCGTTGCAGGGACTGGCCGGGATTACGCCTGAAGGGACCTGACTACGAACGCCGGAAGCGAGCGAGCGCCAGCGACCCCAGTCCGCCCACCATCATCAGAATCGACGACGGCTCCGGTGTGGCCGATCCGCCATAGAATTGCAGATCGTCGATCGCAATGAACGAAGACACGATCTGCAGAGACGAACGTCCGAATCTGCCTTCGGTGAAATACCAATAGTCGTTGCTCAGGAAGCCGAAAGTCGAGCTCTCGATAACCATCCCGCTGGCATCGAGCGCAGTCAAGGTCACATCCCTGCACCCGCCAGGCCGATACCGATCTGACGGTCGGGTTGACCAGCGTGATAGTCGTATCCATGGCCCAGCCGACACCCGAGCCGGTGCCAACGTAGTTCGGCGGGCTCTGGGAGCCGGAAAATAAAACAGTTCGTTGTTTGCGTCGGAGATCGAGGCCACCCCGAACTCCCAGGTAGTGGTTCGCGATCACAGGGTTACCCGTGGCAACATCGTCGAAGTTGACCAATGTCCCGAAAACCGGATTCAGATTGGGGTACGGTGTCCCCTCGTTAAGACTGGCGCTAGCCAGCGCGCACAACGCCAATGCAAGTACAACAACAAAAACAAGTCGTTTCATGCTTCTCCTCAAGTAGATCAATGTCTTCCCCCGGGAACTCACGGTCAGAAGCCGGGAAGGTTACCTCAGTTTCGATTCCAAAACAAGACTTTTTTGGTTTTGCGCATGAGAACTCGGATAAGGAATACCCGGCGCCTCCTGCCAGTCGCGTCTGAGTTCGCGGGCAGGCTCAAACTGAGCTGCCGGAAATTCCTCCCCCTCGCTGTGACCCGCATCACATAGCCTTGGGTCGCAAAAGGCGCTATCCTACTGGAAGTGTCGCGCGTACGGCAGGACGGCAAGCAACGCCCCGTCGCGCCTGAGGTTGGTTTCGCAATGTCGGATCAGGGACGCAGACTCGCCGTTTGCGCGGCGATCGCTCGTCATCGTTCTTCTCTCGGCTACCTGGCGTACACCGGAGTGCAGGACAGCAAGTCGTATTACGTCACCATCAAAGAACTGAACGGCATGGGCAACGATGCCTACAGCAAGCGCCTGCGTGTGGCGGGCAATGTCGCTCCCGGATCGATTAAGCGCCAGGGCACCCACGCCGAGTTCCTGCTGGCCGAAGAGGGCCGCACCCGGCCCGTGGTCTACACCGGGATCCCAAGCCCTGCCTGACACCTTCAAGGACGTCTCCCCAGGCCCTGGCAGAGGGCAGGTTCGGCAAGGATGCGCTTTCCACGCCACCAACATTCAAGCCAAGTGCGCCTCCAGACGCTTCCCAGCAGCCGGGACAACCGGCCGCC
>CAWCTB010000045.1:0-30335 GCA_963798275.1 uncultured Acidobacteriaceae bacterium | reverse complement strand
CACATGTATCGCGCCAACACCAACTACAGCCTGAAGCGCACCATGCACTTCCACTTCACCAGGCGGGTGCTGCAACATGCGGCGCGAATCTTCGCGGTCAGCCATTTCTCCAAGAAAGATACCGAGCGCCTGTTCCGGGTTCCCGGCGACAAAATCGAAGTGATCTATAACGCGCTCGACGAAGGCTTCCGCCAGGGCCATGCCAGTGAAGCCGACCGCGGGCTCATTGCCGAGCGCTACCAGGTGACCTATCCGTTCCTGCTGTACGCCGGCCGCATCAGCCCGCACAAGAACGTGGTACGCATCATCGAGGCCTTCTCGCTGCTCAAGACCCAGTTGCTGCAGGAGGGACGCTTCGAAGACCTGAAGCTCATCATTATCGGCGACGAAGTCTCGCGCCATCCCGATCTGCGCCGCGCCGTCATCCGCAGCCAGTTGCAGAACGATGTTCGCTTCCTTGGCTTCGTGCCCATCGAAGTGCTGCGCATCTTCTACGACCGGGCGAAGATCTTCGTGTTCCCGTCGCTGTACGAAGGTTTTGGACTGCCTCCGCTGGAAGCGATGGCGCACGGAACGCCGGTGGTGACCAGCAACACATCGTCCATTCCCGAAGTCGTGGGCAACGCCGCCGTCATGGTGAATCCGGAGAACGTCTTTGACATTCAGCGCGCTTTATATCGCGTACTGCTGGACCAGAACCTGCGCGAGAAACTGAAGGCCCACCGGGTGGAGCAGGCGCGGAAGTTCTCCTGGGACGAGAGTGTTGGGCGGATGTTGCAGGTCTACCGGGAGGTGGCCAAGGTGTGATTCTGGATATGCGGAAAGGCGCCGTTCGATGCCGTCCCGATGGGGTGGGCCCTCGGCCGCGTGATGACACCAAGACTTCTCGCCAAAGCCCGCCCGGATTTGATTACAAATTAACCTCTTATACTGCATTGCCGAGATTAAGAAGCTATACGACGTATCTAAGCAAATCTTGCTGGGTGCGATCAGGGTTCGTCGAGACCAAAAAATGGAACCACGAGTGAGAACGTCGTATTCATTCCGCTTCTGGAGTGAATGTTTGGACTGAACCGAAAGTACTGCGAGGTCAGGCTACCGGTGCACCATCGACTACTTCAATTCCTGGTGCTCGTTCGGGCTGAACCTCGTGCAAGCCCTCCAACAGCCTTGCACAACGGTTCCAGCGCAGAATCGCGTCGTCGTTGCCTTCCGGGCGGATTTTCTCTGCCTGTTCAAAGCAGGCCATTGCGTGCTCCAGAAGAGGAGCCAGCAGATGCGGCGGCCGGCCCGCATGTAGCTGAGCTTTGGCTCGGCGTTCATTGAGAAGGCCGGTGTAGTAGAGCCGCGTGTATGGATCCTTCAGGCTCTGAATTATTCTCCCGGCCTCGACGCAGCGATCCGAGACGCTGCCACAAAACTGGTCAGCGAGTGCGAGTCCCAGCAGGGCCAGTGCGGTCTGGTTATCAGGATCCGTGGCGAGGACGTCACGGCAAATCGACTCGGTTTCGCCGGGTTCATTGACATGGCGATACATTTCAGCTTTCTCGATCGCCCGCGCAATCCCGTTCTTCGAAACGGTTTTCAGCGTCAGCGTCATGGTTTCCACCTCCTGGGCCAAGCGCGCTTCCTAATCCGGTGGGTTAACAAGATCCTACCCCTATGCTGCCACTTTTCCCCTTGCTGATGAAGTGATGAACGGCAGCTTCTTTTGCTCGATGCTGAAAACGGGAATTGGTGTTTTCCGCAACAATGCACGCCCTCGTTGTCAGAAGACACGACTGCGTTGCGGGTCCGCGCTTATAAGCCTCGCCTGGCACTAACGTGCCTTGGTTGATTCTCTCTTCGCAGATACACTTGCCGCACCACCGAGTCGGGTCCCTTCATTAATAGTCAATCCAACATGGCGCATGCCCCCGGCGCCGTTCGACCGTAACCTTTTCTGCCCGGGAGGATAAAACTATGAACGAACTTGCGCAGATGGTATCCCAGAAGTTTGGCCTTTCCCCTGAAGTATCGCAGCAAGTGCTTGAATTCGTCGTCGGACAGCTCAAGACAAGGCTGCCCGAGAGCCTGTCGTCGCAGGTCGATGGGCTGCTCGGCGGCGCTGCCCCAGCCGAAGGCGCCGGCGGCCTGATGGACAAAGTCAAGGGGATGGCAGCCGGTTTGATGAATAAGGAGTAGCTCCCCCTAGAACACGCCGCAAGATTGTGGCGCCGAACCTGCGACCTTTGCATCCAAACCTGAACCTCAATCACGAAAGGAGTTCGAATGCTACATCTGCTGTGGTTGGCAATCTTTGGATTGATCATCGGTGCACTAGCGAAGCTGGTCATGCCAGGAAAAGACCCTGGCGGCATTTGGATCACCATGCTGATCGGCATAGCCGGATCGCTGCTCGCCGGATGGGTTTTGCGCCTGGTGGGCTGGTATCAGGAAGGCCAGGCCGCGGGCTGGATCGCTTCCTTCGTGGGAGCGGTCGTCCTGCTGGCGATTTACCGGCTGGTGAAAGGACGAACGGCCTAACGCACTTCGCAAGAATCGCTTTGCATGGGGCCGCGCCGGCAAAGCGAAAGACGAGAAGCGAACGGCGACGAAGGGCTGTGAAGTTTGGTAGCTGCTGGGCCTGTAAGCCGAATTCTGTGTGCCGCTCTTTTTCCTCGCACTTTGCAGTGTGAGGAAGAAGAGCGGCACGACGGTCATTCCTCTAGGCCGTGCATCACTGCATGGCTCAAGCGACCTACCCGGAAGTTGTGACGCACCGAGCCGGCACGTGTCCGCCGAAGCGAACTCCTCCCCTATTTGGTCTTGCTCCGTGTGGGGTTTTCCCTGCCACCGCCATTACTGGCGGCGCGGTGCGCTCTTACCGCACCTTTTCACCCTTACCTCGCTTGCGCGGGGCGGTATGTTTTCTGTGGCACTTTCCGTCGCTCGGCGCTTGAACGCCGGCGCCCGGACGTTATCCGGCACACCGCTCTGCGGAGTTCGGACTTTCCTCTCCCCGCCCGCGCGACCTGGCCGGCCCGAAGGCCCCGCCGAAGCGGTGCGACCAGTGTTCGCGGGCCGGCAGCGACCGTCCGGCCCAGCAGCTAACTCCTCCATTATAGACGCCTTGGAGGACGCCTCGATTCAGGAGTGCGAAGGCTGATTTCAACCCGCAGGCCGCGGCGGTTGGAAAGCGGTGGCAACCGCGATGTGACCAGCCGCTCTCCTCCGAAAAAATCTCCTCACCGTCACTGCGCTGGAAAACGCAACGGGTATATATCTTCGCGGGGTCGCAGAAATCGACCACCTTCTGCCGGGAGAAATTGGTTGTCGGAATTTTCGTTTTGTAATCTGCTCGCGGCTAGACGGTTGCGAATGCGATAATTTCAGCTCGACGAGGAGAGTCTATGAAATCGTTGCGCCTTGTAACCTCAGCGCTGTCCGTCTTGCTCGCGCTGTTGCTGCTCACCTCCGTTGCCGCCGCAAGTGCTACGTACCTCATTTCTTACGGCGACAGCCTTTCCGATAATGGCAATCTTTTCGCGTTCGATGGCGGAACTTATCCGCCGCCGCCGTACTGGATGGGCAGAATGTCCAATGGACCGGTCATGGTGGAGTATCTCGCGCAGCACACCGGCCTGCAGTTGCTCGATTTTTCCTGGATCGGGGCGACGACGGGCGTGGGTAACTACGTGGACGGCGGTACCCAGACCACATTCGGGACCTTTGGATTGCCCGGCATGCTCACCCAACTGGCAGGAACCATCGGCACGATCACGCCGATCGCTTCGCAGTCCGTGGCGGTGGTCTGGGGCGGTCCCAACGACTTCCTCACCAACGGTTTTTCTACCGCAACCGCCCAGCTTGCCGTGAACGACATTCTGTCGATCGTGGCGACGCTTAAGGGCATTGGCATGATGGAGATCATCGTCCCCGGCATGCCTGATCTCAGCCTGACCCCTGACTACTACGGGGACCTCGGAGCTCAAGCTCTTAGCATCTACTTCAATCAGTTGCTGGTCGCGGGCCTTCCCCAAGGCGCCCAGTACTTCAATACTTTCGCTTTCATGCACCAGGTCGTTGCCGATCCTGGCGCCTATGGCCTGACGGACGTCGTCGATCCCTGCTTCGACGGAGTCAACGTCTGCTCCAATCCCGACCAATACTTGTTCTGGGATGGATTCCATCCCACCACGGCCGCGGATGCGATCCTGGCCAATGCCGTTCAAGCGGCTGCGCTGCCGGAGCCGTCTACGCTGCTCCTACTGGGTAGCGGCGCGATCGGGCTGGGAGGGCTGTTGCGCCGCAGGTTGCCACTATAGTTCTTCGCAGGTGTGGTGGGCAGGTCGAGTGCCCACCACCACACTTTCACCGATCGCCTCTCGACTTGATTGCCGCGCCGGTCTGTGGGGAGAAATCCGAGTTGGGTCGCTGAGATGCAGTCTGACCGAAATGCAACGCAGTCCTTCCGGTTCGATTCGAGGTTCCCCTAGCGCGAGGTTGCAGTGCATGTGCAGGAACATCAAAATCCTCTTCAATTTCGATCCACCGGTAACTGAGGCCGAAGTGCGGGCCGCTTCGCTCCAGTTTGTGAGAAAGATCAGCGGCTTCAGCAAGCCATCGAAGGCCAACGAAGCTGGGTTCCTGGCCGCAGTGGAAGAAATCTCGGCAGCTTCGACTCGGCTTCTTCGTTCGCTGCAGACCAGCGCGCCGCCCAAGAACCGGGACGAGGAAGCCGCCAAGGCGAAAGCTCGAGCCGCAGAGCGATTCCCCGCCTGAAGTTCCAGAACCTGTACAAACCCCGAGCAGCGTAGCGACATCTGACACATCATGGATGGCACATTGAACATGTTTCGCTTGCGGGAGAATCCCCCCGAGTACCAGGTCACCTACAACTCGGGCCCCGCTTCATGGGTTCGAGTGTTCGATCCTGAAGCCGTTGATCACTTCTTGCGAACCAGCGCGGGACTGCCGGTGGATCCCGGGGCCTCGCTGGCGCGTGAGTTGCTGGATGGGGGACATGCGACTGCGGTCGTCCCGGGACTATCCGAGCCGCACCTGGTCGAGATGGGCTTCACCAAGATGCCGAGCGACGACTGAGCGCCGGATGGACCTCGTACGCCGCTATTGCAGCCCTGAGAGGATAGCTGCGCCGGGCATTCAACCGGCGAGCACGGCTCCCCCGTTTACGTTGAAGACCTCGCCCGTGATGAACCCGGCGCAGGGGCTGCACAGAAACACGATGGGACCGGCGATCTCTTCGGGTGTGGCCACGCGTCCGAGTGGAATTGTGGCGAAGATGGCGCCGCTGCGCTGGGAATCGGCGAGCGCGTCGGCGGACATATCGGTTTCCACCCATCCTGGCGCAATGCAATTTACGCGGATGCCGAAGGGCGCCAACTCCGTGGAGAGTCCCTTCGTCATGCTGATGAGCGCGCCCTTGCTGGCGGCGTAGTCGCAGTGGCCGGCCTCGCCGCGCTGCCCGGCGGTCGAGCTGACCAGCACAATGTGGCCTCCGCGCTGCTGCCGCTTCATCTGTGCCACCCCGTGTTTCACCAGGGCAAACGCGGCGTCCAGATTCACGGCCAAAGTATTGCGCCACTGCTCATCGGACATTTGGTCGATGGGAGAGTCCTCTGGCGGCCAGACGCCGTGGTTGACGATGAGCGCATCCAGCGATCCATATTGGTCGACCGCGGCCCGCACCAGCGATTCGGCGGTGGTGGTACCGGTCAAATCGGCCTGCACCGCATGGCACAGGCCGGCTCCGAGTTCGGCAACCAGCTTTTGCGCTTCGGCCGAAGCCGCGGACGTAGTTGAAGACGACGCGTGCCCCGGCGCGAACGAACAGGCGCACGGTCGCGGCGCCGATGCCCCGCGACCCGCCCGTGATCAGCGCGACTTTGCCCTCGAGCGACAAGGTGACATTGGAAACCATGCTCTTGAAAATTAGCACAAGGCAGTGGAATATAGCTTCCGGCTGAGCTAGACTCAGGCGCGAGTTGCCTTTGACAATCGCCGTCCGCTAACGAAACTCCAGCGCTGCCCTGCGCCTGCCTGGCAGGCATACCTACCTGTGTGTCTAACTCGATAGGAGTTTCGAATGGCTAACATGCAAGCTATGTCGCAGCCCGACTTGCGCGACTTTGTGGATCTGGATTTTGCCCGCCGCTTGGAACTGGCGGAAACCATGTTGCCGCCGACGGTCGAAGCGTTGCGGCGCTACAGTCCGGAGGCGCCGATCGCGGCGGAAGAGTTTGCCGGCGGAACCGCATTCTTCGGGGGCCCGGCGTATCCCGCAAATCAGATCGTCGGGTTGGGATTGTATGGCGAAGTCACTGCCGCAAGCCTCGATGGAGTGGAAGAATTCTTCCGCAGCCGCGGCAGTGCCGTCGACCGTGGTGGTGTCTCCGTTGGCCGATGCGTCGCTGCCGGCGTTAATGGGTCCGCGCGGCTATCGTATCGCGGAGTTCAACTCGGTGTTGATCCGGCGGCTGCAGGCCGACGAACCGTTTGTCGCACCGCCGGGGATCGAGATCGAGCCCGTCACACCACAGAACGCGCGCCAGTGGACGCACACGATTGCAAAAGGCTTCGCCGAGCATGGGCCGGTACCGGAAGATGTGTTCGCCGGATTTGCCGCGCTGCCCAATGCGCTGGCCTTCCTGGCGCGGGTCGACGGAGTTGTGGCCGGAGGCTGTGCAGGCTGCGTCATTCCGCAGGCCAGAATTGCCGCCCTCTACGGATCGGCGACCTTGCCGGAGTTCCGCAAGCGAGGCGTGCAGACCGCGCTCATCGCGCTTCGCCTGCACGAGGCGGCGGGCGCGGGCTGCGAGTATGCTGTGGTCAGCACGCAGCCGGGCAGCGGCTCCCAGCGCAACATGGAACGGCGCGGCTTTCGGCTGGCTTACACTAAGCTGGTTATGGTGCGCGAATGGCCGGAATTGGCGGCGGCGCAATCTGACATTGTGCCCCCGGTGTCTGGATCGGACGATGGACATTGAGGCCGTACGAAAACACTGCCTGAGCTTTCCCCACGCCACCGAGAACGTGCAGTGGGGATGCGATCTGTGCTTCAAGGTGGGCGGCAAGCTATTTGCGGTGATGCCCCTGGAAGTTGCGCCGGTGCGGCTGTCGTTCAAGTGCTCGCCGGAGAGTTTTGTTGAGCTATGCGAACGTCCGGGAGTGAAGCCCGCTCCCTACATGGCGAGGGCGCAGTGGGTGGCGCTCGAACAGCTCAACGCGCTGCCCGATGCGGAGTTGCGCGAAGCTCTCGCCGAAGCCTACCGCCTGATCTGGGAGAAGCTGCCGAAAAGACTGAAGGCAGAGTTGGAAGGCGCCGCAGCCCCTGGGAAGCCAGCGGGTGGAGCTCAAGCGAAGAAGAGAAAGAAGGTGACGGCTCCGCCACGAAAAGATGTTCAAGCCCGGCCTGCCAAGACCAAGGCGAAGAGCGCCCAGGCGGGGCGGCGGGGATGAGGGTTGTAGCAGCGGTTCTGCTCGCGTGTCTGCTGCTGGCCGCAGGGACTGGGTTGGCGCAGATGCCGCCGCAACGGCCTCCGGCCGCGGCGGAAGGAGGCGTCCCCAACCCCACATCGCAACTGCCGCAAGGCAGCGCAACCGCTGCGCTCGAGCAGGAATTCTTCGCGCTGTTGCGTTCCGGCAACGTGAAGAAGTTTCTCTCGTATGTGCCCGACGACGGAGTGAACGTCGGCAAGGACGCCTATCACCTCACTCGCGCCGAGGTGGAAGAACAGCTTCTGCAAAAGCATGGGCTTTACTGCAAGTTGTTCGACTCCAGCTGCATTCGGTCGGAGATACAACTCGATGCCAGCAATCTGCACCCGTGTTCCTATCGCGAGCTGCTGACGAAGTCGAAGAAGGTCCGGACCGCGGCAACGGAATCCACCCGCAACGGCCTGCGGCAGGCCTTCCTGGTGGCCGAGGTGAAGAACGAGAATTGCGCCGGCCTCGGCCTGATCGACTTCATCTTCAACTACAGCCAGGGCTCGTGGAAGCTGTTCTCGATTCCCTAGCTAAGGAAGCTCTGATTAAGGAGGTTGGCGGTCACTCAGGGGCTAAACAGGCTGCGGAAAAACCGGAAAAGCAGGTCCCACGCGGACTAAAGTCCGCGTGGGATGACAGAAATAAAGGCCTTGGACGCTGGCCTGAAGGCCAGCTCTACCCCAGAATCAATTTTTCCGCATCAACCCTAAATCAAAGATTTCTTAGCAACCGCGGACCGAAAGCGCCCTCCCACAACGGAAGCTCTTGCGTATTCGCCCAGCTTGCCAACTCAGCGCCGCGCGGCGAACCCGAAGGAGCAGGCGGTCTGGGTTGAAGTCAGGACGCCGCCGCTGGCCGTTACCGTGCGATCCCAACAACTGCCCCGATTGTCGTGGTAGGTGAAACGTTCGCTGTTCTGCTGTCCCTGGGTGGTGACGACCCCTTGGGCGCTGATCAGCAATGTGTCGGCGGGACTCTCGCTGACAGTCAAAGCGCTGGCGAACACCCGTATTCCATTCATGGTCTGGATTTCGCTCTTGGTGAGTCCCTGCGTGATGGAGGTGGCCTGCTGCTGTGATCCATCGCTGTAAGCGTTGTAAGCGTAGTTCAGGGTCAGCGGCCACGAGAACAGTTTGCTGTCGGTGGTGATCTGACCGCCGTTGTGGGTGGTGGTTTGCGAGTTGATGGTGGTGGTCTGTCTCAGGTCCTGGTCGTAAACCGAGCCGTCGTTGTACACGTCATAACTCTGCCAGTTGGAAAAGTTGATGCTCTGTGCCACGTCGGTCTGGATCGTTCCGTGCGATGTATTCACGTATCCGGAGACGGTAAATCCCCGGCTCGAAGTCACGGACACGGTGCCGGTAACGTCAACGTTGCCGACCACCAGGTTTTCCTGCACGCTCGGGTTGGGCTGGCCGACGGTGTCTCTCAGCAGCGCCCCGGTCACCTGCTGCGATCGCGCGTCGAGATAGAGAAGCAGTGTGGCCGTCGCGGAGAAGTAGCCGTTGGCGTTGTAGACGCTCACGGCGACCGAGTGCGGCTGGCCGTTGCTGAGCAGCGCAGCGAACGGGGTGAGATCGACGCGATACGGCTCGAAGTTCAGGGTATGAATGCCGACGACCGGACGCCAGAGGTACGGGTCGATGCCTCCGGTATAAATCCACGGATACACCGGGGCCACGCCTGCCGGCTGACCATCGATGGAGACCTCGGCCTCGCGAAATCCGGTGTTGCCGCAGTTCTGCAGTTCGGCGGCCACGTTGGTGGGCGCGCAGGTATACCAGAACTCATCGCCACTCTGGCTCTGGGCAAACACGTCGAGGTAAGCGTTTTCGACGTTGGTGGGCAAGGTGAAGATCTTCACCAGTTGATCGCTGCCGGTGTTCAAGGTCACGGTTCCACCGGTGGAATCGGCCGCCAGTGGGAGCACCACGTCGGCAGGCTTGGCGGTGATTTGCCCTCCCAGCGGATAGAACTGCACATAAGCGGTGCCGTGCAGATGACTGGTGTAGGTGCCGTTCACCAGGTTGCCCAGATCGACCCTGCCCGTTTTGCGAGATGCTGAACAGCGGGCTGTAGTCGGTGAGATTGCTCTCCACGTGCCAGCTGCGCATGACAGTCGGCCGAGGGCTCGGACGTCGTGCCGAAATACACGTTGGTCCCGCCGATCCAGATCTCGGCGGTGCGGTCGAATTGCCGGCCGGCGTCGATCGACCAGTCCGCGTTGAGCACCACCGCCGACCACGGTCCAGGACAGTTCGCGGGCGGCGTGTAGGTAAAGAATTTCGGATTGAAGTCGGCGAAGTCCAAGTTCGTGAACAATTGAACTGTGCAGGGCGTCGTATTGGGACGTGGGATTTGCGGATCGGCGGTCACGCTGTTGGCCGATCCGATCTGCGGATTGCTGGGCGCGACATAGTTCTGCGCCAACAACATGCCGGCGATGAGTAAGGGGATCAGAAAGACAACGACTCGGGCGAGGCTACGAAGAGTGGATGGGCAGGGCATTTCCGACTCCTTCATTTCCGCTGCGGGTTAGACGCGCGAGAAAGATTTAACAAGCATATTTCCTGGGCTCAACTCCCACAAGTGAACATCGCAAAAAAGTAGCTACATCGAAGGGCATCTTGGTGCCAGTACCAGGTTAAACCCTTTCTCGCTCCTGGAGTTGCACCCATACTCCGTGGCGCGGCCTGAGGGTGATACTGGGCAGAGGCTCGACCTCCTGATTGGGCAGCAGCACCGCCCGGAAGCGCTGGGCAAAGGCCGCCAGCAGGACGACGGCTTCCATCATGGCGAAGCCGCGAACCGATGCACACGCGCGGGCCTCCTCCGAAAGGAAAGTATGCGAACCTGGGGAGCTTGGCCTTCACGGTCAGGGGACCAGCGCTCGGGATCGAAGCGTTCAGGGTCAGGAAAGAAGCGCTGGTCGCGATGGGTCAGCCACTGGCTCACAATCACGTTGGAGCCGGCCGGCACCAGGTAGTCGCCGATGGTGACATCGGCCGTGGCATTGCGGGTCACAATCCACGCCGGTGGATACAGCCGCATGGTCTCGCGCACCACGTTGCTGGTGTACGGAAGCTGGCTCACATCCTGTGCCGTGGGCAGTCGCCCGGAGAGAACGCGATCCAATTCGTCGTGCAGCCTCGCCTCCGCTTCAGGATTCTTCGCCAGCAAGTACCACGCCCAGGACAACGCCAGGGCGGTGGTCTCGTGTCCCGCGAGCAGCATGGTCATGACTTCGTCGCGAATCTGCTGATCGTTCATACTGCTGCCATCGCTGTCTTGCGCGCGCAGCAGGTCGGAAAGCAGGTCGTCGCCCAACAACGAGTTTCTGCGCTGCCGGATAATGCCGTACACGATGTCGTTCAGTTCGCGAACTCCGCGATGATAACGGTAACGCCGCGGGGTGGGCAGCTTCAGAATGAGTTGCCAGATGTTCAGGCCGGAGTTCTGCCGGATGAAGGCTTCCAGCGAATGCGCAATGATGTCCATCTGGGGAGCGATGTCGACGCCGAACAGCGTGCGCGTCGCGATTGCGAGGGTCACCTTCATCATTTCGGCGTGGATGTCGAGTTGTTGCCCGTTGCGCCAGACCTTGAGCATGTGCTGGGCGTGCTGGGCCATGATCTCTGCGTAGCCGGAGATGCGGGCGCGGTGAAATGCGGGCTGGCTCAGACGCCGCTGCCGGAGCCAGAAATCGCCCTCGCTGGTGAGCAACCCGCTGCCGAAGACCTCGGGATTGGCCCGCGTGCCGATGCCTTTCTGGAAGCTGCGATGATGCGTCACCAGCACCGCTTCAATGTCGGCGGGATTGGCGAACAGGTAGCTGGAGATGTGCAGAAAACGCCAGAACGCGGTGGGGCCGTATTGCTCGACCATGCGCGGCAGGTTGACCAGCGGACCGGGAGCGGAGAGCAGGGGCGAGCGCAAGTAATAGTGATGTTGCGGTCCCGGCGGCCTTCTGATCGGTTCGGACATTATCAGCGCTTCAAAGCAAACCAAGATGCTATCAGCAGGGCCGGAAGGCCGCGCCGGCTATCCCATCTGCTCCCTTTATTGCCTGGAACCGTGCTAAGGTAAGGTTCCCCGCGTGCCATGCGTCTTCAGGCCAGAACAGTTCCAGGAGTTACTGACTACTTATGATGCTCGAAACGGAAGTCTTTCGACTCGAACCTGACATAACCGTGCTGGCGTGCTCGGGACGATTCACGCTGGGCAACCGGCTCAGCGAAACCGAGGCCCTCAGCAACTCCTTGATCGCCGAAGGAGCCCGCAAGCTGGTGCTCGACCTGACCCATACCGAAATCGTGGACAGCGCAGGGCTAGGCGTCATTATGCATATAGCCGCCCGGCTCGAGCAAAATGGCGGCCAGCTACGCGTCTGCGGAGCCAACGATCGGGTTCGTCACCTGTTGTCGATCACGCACACCGATACCATCCTGGTCACCGATCCCGACCTGGAAACCAGCTTTGAAAAGTTTCGCTAGGCAGGACGTTCCGGCCCATCTCGCCGGTCGCCAGTCAGGAAAGCTGCAAGCCGCCGGTCAGGTCGCTGATCTTGTCGACGCGATGCTCGAGACACCATTTTTCCAGCGCGTCGACCATGGTCTCGCAGGCACAGGGATCCCAGAAGTTGATCGTTCCTACCTCGATCGCACTGGCGCCGGCCAGGAGGAACTCAATCACGTCTTCGGCGGTGCTGATGCCGCCGATGCCGATGACGGGAATCTTGACCGTCTTCGCCGCCTCCCAGACCATGCGCAGGGCGATCGGCTTGATGGCAGGGCCGGAGAGCCCGGCGGTCACGTTGGAAATTCGTGGCCGGCGCGTCTCGGCATCGATCGCCATGCCGACGAAGGTGTTCACCAGCGAGAGCGCGTCGGCGCCGGCGTCTTCAGCGGCCCGCGCGACCTCCGGAATGCTGGTTACGTTGGGCGAGAGCTTCACGATCAGCGGGCGGGCTGCGATCTTCTTGACCGCGCTCACCACCTCGAACAGCATGCGGGGATCGCTGCCGAAGGTGATGCCTCCGCATTTTGTATTCGGGCACGAGACATTGAGCTCGTAGGCGGCGATGCCTTCGCCCTCATTCAGCATGCGGACTACGTCTTCGTACTCGTCCTGCGAGTGGCCGAAGATGTTGCAGAAGAAGACGATGTTCTTGATCTTGCGCAGCAGCGGCAGCTTCTCTTCCAGAAACGCGCGCGCGCCGATATTCTGCAGGCCGATGGCATTGAGCATGCCGGCCGCGGTTTCAAAGAGGCGCGGAGGAGGATTGCCCGGCATGGGCTCGCGCGAGAGGCCCTTCATGACGAAGCCGCCGAGGCGTTCGAGAGTGACAATGTCCTCGAACTCGATGCCATAGCCAAAGGTTCCGCTGGCGGCGAGGATCGGATTCTTCAAGGCAATGCCTGCGACCGTCACCGCCATGTCGATGGCAGGCCTGGCGATGGGCGTCACTTCCGCTTCTCCTCTGGCGGGCGTGGCCGGGCTACCGGCCTGGGCGGAACCGCCGCCTCTTCGGCGCGGCCTCGCAGTGTAATGGCCTCGGTAAGTACCCGTCCGCTGGCGCTGGTGGGTTTATTGATGCCCAGCATGACGGCGAGCGTGGGCGCAAGATCGATGGGCTCAACCTCGATCGCGGTAAACGCCGGCTTTGAACGCCGCTCCATAGAAAGCCAGCGGCACGTGCTGGTCATAGCTGTAGGGCGCGCCGTGGTCTGCAATGGCTTTTCCGGCAGGGGCATAGCTGAAAGGGAACGGGCACGCCCATCACCCACCACCCGCCGTACGGCGAGTAGCTGTTGACATACAGGCGTCCCAACGGCGTGGGCGGAAGGTCTCCGCTGCTCATCTGATCCTTGGTAAACGCGGCGCGAAAGCCGGAAGCCTTCATGGCCTCGGCGACGGCGACTTCCGCGTCGCCTTCAGGCTGGTCGCCCGGGAACGCCTTATTGTTGAGGAAGACGATGGGGTACGACACGTCGCGAATGTAATCGCCACTCTTGCCGAGATGCGCACTGAGCCATTTGTTCAACTCCTCGCGCACTTGCGCATCGGACGGTAGCTGTGCGGGTATATGCAGGTTCTTGCTGTCGGCACCGAGAGGCGCCATCCCGTGATCGGCGGTGAGCGCGACCCACACCTGCCCTGCGCCATACTGCTGATTGAGAAAGGACAGAAAATCGGCGATCTGGCGGTCCAGCGCCAGGGCCATGGCATGCATTTGCGGCGCGTCAGGCCCAACCTGATGGCCCAGGATGTCGTTGGCCGAAAGGCTCACCACCAGCAGATCGGTCACCGTGCCCTGGCCGAGCCTCTCCTGCTGAATCAGCTCGCGGGCAAACTCAAATTCGTAGTCGTTGGCGAAGGGAGTGCTGCCGACCAGCTCGATAGTAGCCGACCGGCTTGCCCTTGGCGTCCTCGCGTGGAGCCGTCGATCCCATCAACTCGCCGTCGTTGTCCTTCCACTCCAGGTTTAGATATTTGTCAGCATGTTTCTGGCTATTGAAGTTGGTCAGCCAGTGCGGAGCCTCGTTCATGTAGTACGTGGACGTCAGCCATGCGCCGCTGGAGCGGTCGATCCAGAACGCCGCATTGGCGCTGAATCCCGTGGGCAGGATGGCGGCCCGGTCCTTGAGCGCAATGCCATAGACCCGCGAGCGTCCCTGGGTGGCAAGACGCAGTTCGTCGCCGAGCGTGTCGGCCAGCAGGTTGTGCGGCGATGCGCCTATCGCCTCCACTTCGCTGCCAATAATCTTGGTCGCGGCGTCGTCGACGCTGCTGACCACCTCGTTGCGGGCGGGATCCCACCACTCGTTGGCGAAAATGCCGTGACCCGGGCTGTAGGCGCCGGTTCCAATGGTGGCATGTCCAGGCGCGGTGCGCGTGTTGGCATACTGGTAGTAGCAGGCAGGGAAGTACGCCCCATGTTCGGTGAAGGCGCGAAATCCGTTGGCGCCGAATTCGTTGTGGTAGCGCTCGATGTAGTCGCCGCGAAACTGGTCGATGACCAGGATAACCACCAGCTTGGGGGAGGCCTGATAAGCGGAGCCGAAGGCCGCGACCGCTGCGAGCAGCAGCGCGCAAGCAAAACAGCTAATTTGGCGCGGGACATGGCCTCATTAGTCTACCAACAGGCGAATGGAACTGTGCGGAGCCTGGCGGTTACTGCGCCTCGCGTTCGCGCGTGACCGTCACTGGCTGCCTCACCGTGGCGGTTCGCTCCAGCTTGTCCCAGGCGAATCGGCCGCCCTGGATGGCGCGCATCAGAGTCTTGAACAGCACCAGCGAGAACAACTGGCGATAGGCGAAGCGCTGCAGCCAGACGTGTCCCAGCAGCAGGAAGTCACGTTTGTGGCCGGGCTGCTGGCGCTCCAGGGCAAAGGCGATCGCCGAGGCGATGAAGTCGATGATCATGAACAGCGCGAAGTAGACCACCAGGCGATGGAAGCTCGCCGGGTTCGCCGACTCGGGATGGAAGTACTTGTTGACGAAATAGGTGATGGTGCCAACCACGAACATCACATCGATAAAGGGCGACACCAGCGGCAACAGAATCTGGAAGATGAGCATGTTGGGCAGAGCCACCCATCCCAGCGCGCCTTTCTGGCGCACCGCCGCCTTGTGCTTCCACACCGCCTGCATGATGCCGAACGACCAGCGGAAGCGCTGCCGCATAAGGCCGTTGGCTGTGGTCGGAGCTTCTGTATAAGCCAGCGCCCGATCTTCGTAATTGACGTGATGGCCGGCCTGTAACAGCGCCATGGTGAGATCGGCGTCTTCGGCAACGGTATCGTGCTGATATCCTCCCGCAGCCTTTACGTCAGCCGTACGCCAGGCCCCAATCGCGCCCGGCACGACGCTAACCGCATTCAGAGTGTTGAGCGCACGCCGCTCGAAGTTCTGGCTGGTGATGTATTCCAGCGCCTGCCAGCGGGTCCAAAGATTGACGCGATTGCCCACCTTGGCATTGCCCGCCATCGCCGCCACCTGCGGATCGCTAAAGTGCGGCACCAGCTTCGAAATAGCGTCATGAGCGACCAGGGTATCGGCATCGATGCCCACGAAGATTTCCTCGGTTACGTGCTCCAGGGCGAAATTCAGGGCATCGGCCTTTCCCGAATTCGGCTTGGTAAGCACGGTGACCCGGCCTTCGGCAATTTCTCTCCGAAAAGCTTCGCGACACACGTCCAGCGTTGCGTCATTCGAGCCGTCGTCGATGACGATGGCGCGTAGCTTGGGATAATCCGAGTGCAGCACGGAACGCACGGTGCGTTCAATCACTTTCTCTTCGTTATAGGCCGGTATGAGAACTGCGACCGCCGGCTGATACTCCGGATCGAACTGCGCGTGCCTCCGGTGGAAGCGGTCATAGGTGGCCAGCGTTCCAATCAGCACCAGCCGCGCGCTCATCAGTACGTCACCCACAAAGAATACGAAGATGATGAACGAGCCTACCCAGGCGAAGGCGGAGAAGCTCAGGCTATCGACCCACGCCGCCCAGCGCTCGTTGTTGGTAATGGGCGGCATGACCTCGGCGCGTGTCTTACCCAACAATTCGGAAACGGGCACGATTTCGTACCCGCGCTGGCGCAGGCCGTCAATGATCTGGGGCAGCGCCTTCACGGTCTCGGCGCGATTGCCGCCCCCGTCATGCAGCAGCAGAATGTTGCCGCATTTCAGGTTGCTGGGTGCGCAGGGCGGAAGGTTCGCCATCACGTCGGCGACGATCTCGCTGGCCGTACGCCGCGGATTGTCGCGCCAATCGTTGGGATCGATCTTGTCCCCAACCGTGATGAAGCCCATGTCCTGCGACAACTCCAGCGGACGCACCTGGTCAGCGGTATCGGGCTCCTGGTCAATGGAGTAGGGCGGCCGGAACAGCACCGGCTTGGCCCCGATCTTGCCCTCGAAGAAGCGCTCCGTCAGGTTCAGCTCCACCTCGAAGTAGCGCTTCGAGATGTTGCTGATGTCGGGATGGGTGAAGGTGTGGTTCCCGATTTCGTTGCCTTCGTTGTAGATCCTCTTGGTAATGGCCGGGAAACTTTTCGGCTTCGATGCCGATCAGGAAGAAGGTCGCGTTGACGCCTTTCTCTTTCAGGACGTCGAGAATCTTGGGCGTCCACTGCGGGTCGGGCCCGTCGTCAAAGGTGATGGCGATCTTGTTGGGCGAGCTGCCGTACATGTCTACTTTGTACGGCGAGGGCATCGTCTTGAAGGTCTCGTCGGTGATCAGCTTGGTGGCAGGATCGACCGTGACTTCTCTCTCTCCCGCCGCCGGACGGGTGTCAATGCGCAGAATTTCGCCCTGGCCCTCGATGTCGACGTCCTGCCCCGGAGGCACCGTAGTGAGCTTGCTGGGAGCGCTGGGATCGCCCGGCTGGTCCCACACCGCCCACAGCGACCGGTCTTCCGAGCCCAGCCTCCAGAGGGCAAAGGTATTGATGCCCAGTGTGCGCGCCGCCCGCATCTCGTTGAGCGCGGTCGCTCCATCGAGATACCAGACATCGTGGCGGATGTTGTTCTCGTCGGAATACGCAAAGTGCGGATTCAGCGCGTCGCCGTCGAAGTCCACGTCTGACTCGGCATCTTCGGCCGCCAGCCACGCCTCCTGCACCGAAACGTTGTGCACGTCGTCCGGCGGCGTTCCTTTCTTCTGGCCTTTCTTCATCGCCCAGTCGTAGCCGTAGTTGCCCACGGCGGCGATGATCTTGTCCCGCGGTATGACCTTCAGCGCGTCCTGCAGGTTCTTGAGGAACCAGTCCTGCCCGGCGATCGGGCCGGCGTCGCCGCCCGGATAGTGCTGGTCATAGTTCATCAGGATCAGGCCATCCGATACCTGGGCTACGGCGGCTGTATTCGAATTCCCTGTCGTTGACCGGGACCGCGATATACAGCTTCATGCCCCGGACATGCAGGTCGTTGTACAGGTCACGCACCAGGGTGAGATAGTCGGCTCGCGAACTTTGCGGGAAGGCTTCGATGTCGAGCGTGATCCCCTTGTACTGATCGGTACCGAGAAAAGTCATCAGCTCGTTGCGAAAGCGCTGGCGGGCCTCCGGATCGGCCATGAACTTCGCCGTAACCGCCGGGTCCCACTGGTTGCTGATCGGGTCAAAATTGTTCACCAGGGGCAGAACTTCCATCTGCGCTTTTTCGCCCTTGAGGAACGGCATCACCCGGTCGTCCACCGGACGCGGCTTGCCCTTGTCGTCCATCAGGTCAAACCGCTTGTTCTCTTCGGTCACCGCCTGCAGACGGCCGTCGGTCGTCAGAACATGCAGCCATTCCGGGAACAGCAAATCGATCTGCGGGTAATACTCCTTCAAGGACGCAAAACTGGCCGCATCCCATTGCACATAGAACGCTCCCCGAATACCTTCGTCAGCATTCAGCACCACCTGCGAGGCGGGCTGCTTGGTCTTGCGGTGGGTGTTGGCGCGGCGAACCGGTTTGCGCTTCTGATTGTCCTTGAGGGCGTGGTAAGGCTTCTTCACCTCGGGCAGCGCCACACCCGGCACCGAGGAACCCCGCATGACGGTCAGAACGAAAAAGATGACCAGCAGAGTAACGACAATAACGCTGCTATCAAGAAGGAGGCGCAGCCGCCGCCACCGTTTGCGGTCGGGATCGTAAAAAACTGGCTTTGAACTAGGCATCGAAAGAGAACGAGATCATCGTAATTGTGCGCCGGACGCAGGGCAACTCAGCTCCGGTATTGAGCCCGACGGCAGCGTTCGGCAACTCAATGCTATATTCGCGACGTGCCCGCGCAGCAGGTCAAATCGCAGGACATGACGAAGCCGTTGCCATTTTGGCACATGCTGCACGAGTCCCGTCGCTACTACCTGGCTTTCGCGGTTGCTGGTCTGATACTGCGGTTGGTCTTCTACTTTAGATTCCCTCATGTAACCGGCGATTCGCTGATTTATGGCGACATTGCCAGGAACTGGCTCGACCACGGCATCTACGGTCTGACCCATGCCGAAGGCGTGCTCCCGACCTGGATTCGTCTGCCGGGATACCCGGCCTTCCTGGCCGCCTGCTTTGTGCTGTTTGGACGCGAGCACTACCACGCCGTGTTGCTAGTGCAAATCGCCATTGACCTTGCCGGATGTTTTCTCATCGCCGATATCGCCCGGCGAACCTTGTCTGCCACGCGCCGCCCGCTTCGCGTTTGCGCTTGGCGGCGCTCTGTCCCTTCACCGCCAACTACACGGTCGCGCCTCTGGCCGAGACGCTGAGCATCTTCTTCACCGCCGCTGCGCTGGACGGCGCAATCGCGGGCTTCCAGGCATTAGACGAAGAAAGGAGCGCATGGAAAGCCTGGGTGGCGACCGGCCTGGCGCTGGCAGCCGGAATTCTTCTGCGCCCTGATGGCGGCATTCTGCTGGCCGCCATTGGGTTGTTCCTGCTTTGGCGCATGTGGCGGCAACCGCAGCAGCGCGTGCCGTTGTTCTGGGCCGGGACGCTGATCCTGGCGATCTCCCTCGCGCCGCTGGTGCCGTGGACCATCCGCAACTGGCGCACCTTCGGACAGTTCGAGCCGCTGGCTCCGCGCTATGCCAGCGATCCCGATGAATTCGTGCCCACCGGCTTCGACAAGTGGGTGCGGACCTGGATCGTCGATTACGCCTCCACCGAGGAGGTTTACTGGCAGGTTCCCGGGGCCGAGGTCGACCCGAGCCTGCTTCCCTCGCGCGCCTGCGATACCGACGAAGAATGCGCCCAGACGCAGGCCATCTTCGATGAATACAGCAAGTCCCACTTTGTGGGACCTGAACTGAATGCCCGCTTCGAACAGTTGGCCAGCCAGCGCATCCGGCGGCATCCGCTGCGCTACTACGTCTGGCTGCCGGCGCTGCGGATCGCCGACATGTGGCTGCGCCCGCGCACCGAGATGCTGCCCCTGGATACCCGCTGGTGGGAATATGCCGATGACACGCAAGACTGCGTGCTCGCAACCATCTGGGGCGCGATCAACCTGCTGTTCGTGTTGGCTGCCGTGATGGGCCTCATCCGCGGCCCGCGACCCCGATACCTTGCGCTTATGCTGCTGTTCGTCCTGTTGCGGTCGGCATTTCTCGGGACGATGGAAAATCCCGAGCCACGCTACACCCTGGAGTGCTACCCCGTAGTGCTGGTTCTGGCGGCAGCCTGGATGAGCGGATGGAAGCGCTGGACTCGGCAGCTACAGCCAGTCCCATGATCAGGGGACTTCCTAAATCGATTCTCCTCAGGGGCTAAAGCCCAATGTTTTCGGCCCTTTTACGGCATGGCTGAAGCCGTGCCCTGTCAAAGCTGTCACTAGTCCAAGCCGATTTCTAGCGAAGAAGGCCGCTCGAGCCTGAGGTCGCGCCAAGCACCACGTTGTCGATGAGGCGGGTGGTTCCGATGTAAGCCGCCACGGCAACCAGTGCTCCGCGCTCAACTGTACGGACCGGCTCCAGCGAGTCGGGATCGACTATCGCGAAATAGTCGAGGCGTGCCGCCTTCCCCTCCGCAATCATCCCTTTGCCGATCGCAATTAGCCTGGTCGCATCCTTCTCTCCCGCAGCAGCCGCCTCCACCACGCGCAACAGGGCGCGATGCAGCACCAGCGCCTGCTGTCTCTGTTCCGGAGACAAGATAGGCATTGCGCGAACTCATCGCCAAGCCGTCGTTCTCCCGGACGATCGGGCAGACCTCCAACGCGACGTCAAGGTCGAGGTCGCGAACCATCCGCCGCAGCACCGCGACCTGCGCCGCGTCTTTCTGGCCAAAGAACGCGAAGTCGGGCCGAACGATCTCGAAGAGCTTGAGAACGACTGTGGTCACCCCGCGGAAATGTCCCGGGCGGGATCCGCCATCCAGCCGGTTGCTGAGTTCCTCGACCAGCACATAGGTCTTTGCCCCCGCCGGATACATTTCGCTCACCGCCGGAGCAAACAGCACATCGACTCCGAGTTCCTCCAGCAATTTCGTATCGCGCTCCAGCGCGCGCGGATATTTTTCCAGGTCTTCCGTCGGCCCAAACTGCAACGGGTTGACGAATATGGTTGCGGCGGTTACGTCGCATCGCGATTTCGATGCCCGCGTCAGGGACAGGTGTCCTTCGTGCAAAGCGCCCATCGTGGGCACGAGTCCCAGCGTGCGTCCACTCCGGGTGATCTCGCGACAAAATGCCTTCATTTCGGCGATGGTCTCAATGCGTCTCATGGGAATCGGTTCAGTGGGGCACGGTGGAAGGGGCGGGCTGAACCGCAGGTCTCTTCGGGTTCGCAGTATCCGCTCCGGTCCCCGGAGGCGCCGTCGAGCCTAGTTTCCAACTCTGCAGAATGCCGGCCAGCACCGGCTCCAATGGCTTCAGGTGCTCCGGAACCGACTTCAGCGCCACCGAGTAGATTTCCTGGTCAGGCCCTGCGATGAACACCAGTTCTTCAATCCAGTCACGGCTGGTGGCGTTGTCGTGGTAGCGGACCTTGATCATCTGCGCCGGCTGGCCATCCACCGTCCGCTCTTGTCGTTGCAATGTTTCGGGATTGCGGCCGCTCTCCCGCAGGCCGATCATCGCGGTTTCGATGACCTGATCGATGCTAGTTGCGTCCTTCCCGGATTCAGGCGGCAGGACCACCAGGGCCACGGTGATTTCGTCCCACAGCGTTCGGTCTGGCTGCGGTTGTTGGGGAGCGACGATGACGCCGTTCACATAGGCTTCCCCCACAATCTGCCATGACGCGGGATACCGGAAGCAGAAACCGCCCTCGGGTTCGCAGTACTTTTTGCTCGGAACAGGCGAATGTGCCGGCGCCTTGTGCGACGCCGTTTGTGCGAAGCTGGCTGCCGCCAATGCGGCAAGGATGAGAGCCAACGTTAACCAGCGGATAACCTGCCTCACCCGCTTAGACTTGCAAGGCACGCTTGCGGTCCGCAATGTCCCGTAACGCCAAGAGCGTCTCCTTCGGCAGGTGGTACGACTCCTCGTCGGCAGGATAACCGCCCGTCTTGACATCACTCTTGAAGGCTAGCACCGCATTGCTTACGGCCGAGCCCAGGTCGGCATAACGCCGCACAAACTTCGCCGCCGGCGCAAACGTCAGCCCCAACACGTCGTGGAACACCAGCACCTGTCCGTCGCAATCAGGACCGGCGCCGATGCCGATGGTCGGAATCTCCAACTCAGCGGTAATCATGGCAGCGACCTCGCGCGGCATGCCTTCCAGCACAATGCAGCAAGCCCCGGCACGTTCCAGCGCCAGCGCGTCGTGCATAAGCTGCTCGATGGCTTTTAGCGTTTTGCCCTGGACTTTGTAGCCTCCCATGGCGTGCAGCGATTGCGGGGTCAGGCCGATGTGTCCCACCACCTGGATCTCGGCGTCGACCAGTTCGCTGCACCAGGTGCGCACGCTTCTCGCCACCCTCAATCTTCACCGCCTCGGCGCCGCCGTCCTTCACGAAGCGGGCAGCATTGCGCAGCGTCTCTTTCACGCTCACGTGGTACGAAGCGAAAGGCATGTCCGCCACCAGGAAGGCGCGTTTCACCCCGCGGCGCACCGCCCGGGTGTGATGCAGCATCTCCTGCACCGTGACCGGCAGGGTGTTGTCGTAGCCCAGCACCACCATGCCCAGCGAGTCGCCTACCAGGATCATGTCGATGCCGGCTTCGTCGATCAGCCGGGCACCGGGATAGTCGTAGGCGGTCAGGCAGGTAATGGGTTCGTGTTGCTGTTTCTTGTCGAGCAGCGTAGAAGCTGTGATTTTCGAGCGGAAGTCGCCGATGGTAACGCTCACGATGTCCTCCAGTGCAGTTCCGCAGTTGCGGATACCACCTGTCTCGCTATCGCAGGTTTTGGTGACCTGAGATTGCGCCTGCCTCGGATTTTACACCTGCGGGCAATGGGGTCAACTACCACGTTGGATGTAGGAACGGGGATCCGGGAAACAGACCTGTACCAGAAACCAGCTACGACGCTGCGCTGGTGTGGTCGTGGACAATCCGCCAGCCCTGCGGGAACCTGCGGAAGATCAGCGTAAACAACCCATGCGGCTGCTGGCCGCCGGATAAGCTCAATTGCCACCGGCCGCGCACGAAAGCGGAATCCGTGCCCAGCATGCTCACCTGCAAATCGCTCATCTCCAGCTTGCCCATCTCCGCGCCGTTGCCCTGGTATTTCTCGCGGTAGCGCGCCAGCGTCGCCTCCCAGCCCTTGGTCTCTTTCGCGTCCGAGAAGAAGGTCAGGTCGGGAGAATTCCAGTAACCCTCCATGAAGCCCTCCAGATCGTGCCGGTTCCAGGCTTCCACCTGGCCTTGCAGCACGGCTCGGATGGCTGCCGGTGGCACCATGGGAATGGCTTTTTCCTGTCCGCTGAGACTTGCAATCAACAAAAAGAGCAGGGACGTTGCGAGAACGGCGTTGCGCTGCGGCATGGTGCCTCCGGTCGCGCAAGTGTACCGGAAGCCGGAAGTCGCGCCAAGATTGGAACAAGCGAAAACGGCAGGCCGCTTAGCCCGCCGCTCTCGCACTCAGAAGCGAAGAAGTGACGCCGCTAGGCTAGTGGTTTTTTGCAATCGCCTCGGCATGCGCATTGCGAACCGTAGCCAAGAAACGGTCTGCAGCCGGCGGGCGGTTTCACTTGTCCCGTCAGAATCGGCCGGAATCCCACGTTGTGGCCGTAGAACGCGGTAGCCGCGTCTTCGTCAGCGTTGACCACCGTGCCATTGAGCGTCGCGCCGGCGAACAACCCGCGGGCCCGCGAGTAGGTCAGTATTTCCGCGCGCATCTTCCAATCGGTCGAGGCGCTGGCATCGCGGCCCACCGGACCGGCAGCCGCGCTAAGGTCTCCGCCGATCTTGAACTTCGAATTGAGTAACTGATCCATCCCCTTCTGGTTCATGAACAGCATGACCAGATCGACCGCCTGGCCGCCGATCTGCGCTCCCCAGCTACCGCCGGTCATGGTAAAGAACGCAGGACCGCTCCAGCCATCGGCGGTACGGCAGGTCGCCACGCCACGCCCATGCTCCGCGCCAAAGATGAAGCCTCCTCGAATCATGGATGGCACCACAGCCACGCACTTCGCGCTTTCGAAGACTTCGTTCGGGATGCCGTTGTCGGGAGCCGCCAGCAGCTGCTTCAGCACCGTGGCTCCGTCGTCGAGGCGGGCGACCGCCTTATTGTACTCGGCGGACTCTTTGGCCTGCGCCCAAAGGGTGAGAGAGCACACGCACACGATTGCCAATAAACTTCCCAGTCGCTTCATAATCATCCTCCGTAAATTCTCCCCAGCAACGTGGCCATCATCCCCTTCTAACTAGGATGGCAAATTGCAATGGGAGGTTTGCGGAGTCGCGAGAGATTTCCTGCACCCAATCGCTGCAACCAAATCACCGCTTTTCACATCGCGGCCGCAATGGCGTTCAGGGCTTGGGAGAATAGATCAGCCACTCCCGCAACGGCGCGATTGGTAGGTTTCACCACAGGAACTGCATCGGCAAGGCTACGCTGGCTTCTTGGCCGGCTTGGCGCCGGGGGCGGTTGTCTCTTGCCACGGGCGTTTGGGACGCTCCGATTCGGGCAAGTCGCGCCCCTTAATGCGATCGTACTGGTAAGACTCGCTCACCGTCCCCATCGCCTCGTTATACAAACTGGTGGCGCCGATCGCTTCTTTCAACTCTTCGGAGAATTGGTGCAGTGCCTTCAGATGCTCGGCGCTGGCGGGATACTCGCCTTTACTGGTCTTCAGGACCTTCTGGTAACCGTGGTCGACAAGCTTGGAAATCTCGCCCCCGACGACATAACCGGGATAGGCAAAAATCTTCACGCTGCCGTCGGACGCGCGTTCCAGGGCGGCGGAACAGTTGTACTTTCTCAGAAACATCCGATTGCTCGTGCCGGGCGCTTCCACCACTTCAAAGCCATGGCCGCGAAGCCATGTAACCGCGTCTTCAAAAGATTGCAGTTTTAATTTCTTATTAGCCATTTTGCCTGACCAGCTTTACACGCGCTTTGGGCGGAACCGAATCGCCATCTCCCTGCATCGAATTACACAAAGAACGCTTGACTGAGATTCGATAGCCGGACGGGAACTGACGTTGCCCTGACGGCAGGCCTTCCGGTGGGGAACTCTCACTTTCGCACACTGCGGGTGAATCGGCAACATTCCAAGGTTAAAAGGGAATGAACGGTACGGCATTACTTTCGGCGCGAGCCCTCTCGATTCTGGATCGAATCGGCAACACGCCATTGATTCGCTTGGAGCGGGTGTGCGCCGACCTGCCAGATGCCGAGTTCTACGGCAAGGCCGAGTGGCTCAACCCCGGAGGCTCGGTGAAAGATCGTGCTGCGGCCTCCATCGTGCAGCAGGCATTTCGCACCGGCCAGATGGAGCGCGGCAAGCGCCTGCTCGACTCCACCAGCGGCAATACCGGCATCGCGTACGCCATGCTGGGAGCAGCCATGGGCTTTGGTGTCACACTCTGCATGCCCACCAATGTGACTCCGGAACGCAAGCGAATCCTGGGTGCGTACGGAGCCGAAATCATCTACACCGATCCCGGCGAAGGCTCGGATGGCGCGCTGGTCAAAGCCCGGCAGATGATTCGCGAAAATCCCGATCTGTACTTCTACGGCGATCAGTACGCCAACGACGCCAACTGGCTGGCCCACTATCACGGCACCGCCAACGAGATCTGGGAACAGACCGCGGGCCGGATCACCCACTTTGTCTCCATCCTCGGTACCACCGGAACCTTTACTGGAACCGCGCGCCGCTTGAAAGAGTTAAACCCGGCCATCCAGTGCATCTCGCTGCAGCCCGATTCACCCTTGCACGGCATCGAAGGCGCGAAGTACATGCCAACCGCCATCATGCCGAAGATTTACGATGCGGACCTGGCCGACCAGAACATTGAAATCAGCACTGAAGACGCTTATGCCATGGTCAAGCGGCTGGCCCGGGAGGAAGGCCTGCTGGTTGGCACCTCGGCCGCAGCGGCTCTGGTGGGAGCGCGCCAGGCTGCGGCGCAGACTACAGTGAAGAATCCGGTGATTGTGTGCGTCTTCTGCGATAGTGCCGACAAGTACTTGAGCCAGCGGTTCTGGGATTCATAAGATCCTGCAGGAAACTCCGTTCTATCGTTAACGACATGCTGAGATTCCACCAGTCTGATTACGACGAGATTCGCCGTCACGGCGAAGAGACCTATCCGCACGAATGTTGCGGTGTACTGCTGGGCGCCATCGAGGACGATCTTCGCCAGGTACAAGCCACCGTTCGCTGCCGTAATACCCGCCTCGATTCACCCCAGAACCGCTACAACATCGATCCCCAGGAACTGATCCGGGTGCAGCGGGAGGCGCGCGAGCGTGACCTGGACATCGTCGGCTTCTACCACTCGCACCCTGACCATCCGGCACACTGGTCGCAGACCGACTTCAACGAAGCTCACTGGATCGGCTGCTCGTACGTCATTACCAGCGTCCAGCAAGGCAAAGCCGTAACCACGAATTCGTTCGCGCTCACCGGCAGCCGCGAAGAAGACAAGGCGCTGGTGGACGAAGAGATCGTCATCGAATAGCGGCTGTGTCTGCGCGTCACCGTAATCGCGACCGGGCCGCTTTCCATGTTCGATCCGCCCTGCCGGCTGAGGCCGAAGTGCTCATCAGCTACAATCAAAAACTTCATGCTTCGTTTTTCCACCGCCGGTGAGTCGCACGGAGAGGCGCTGGTGTCGCTGGTCTCCGGCCTGCCTGCAGGTCTTGCCGTCGACCTGGAGTTCGTGAATCGCGAACTCTGGCGTCGCCAGCAGGGCTACGGGCGTGGCGGCCGCATGCGCATCGAGCGCGACAGCGCGCACGTGCTGAGCGGGGTGCGCCACGGCAAGACCATCGGCTCGCCCATCGCGATGCTGCTGGCCAACAACGACTGGAAGAACTGGACCGAGTCGCTGCCGGTGGAAGCGGGCGATCCCGCCAAACACAAGCGCGTGGCCTCGCCGCGGCCGGGACATGCCGATCTCGCGGGCGCAATGAAGTATGGATTCGAAGAAGCCCGCTATGTGCTGGAGCGCGCCTCCGCCCGCGAGTCAGCCGCTCGCGTGGCCGCAGGTGCGCTGGCAAAATTACTGTTGCGCGAGCTTGGCATCGAAGTCTTAAGCCACGTGATCGCCGTCGGCAGCGCCCGCCTCGACCAGCCAGTTACGTGGGAAGCAATCCGTGCCGTGGCGGCCCAAGACGAGATCCTGCTGAGCTGCATCGACCCGCAATCCGAGGCGCGCATGAAGGAGCAAGTGGACATCGCGTTGCGCACGGGCGATTCCGTCGGCGGCATCTTTGAAGTGGTCGCGCACAACGTGCCGCCCGGTCTTGGGACCTACGTGAACTGGGACGAGCGTTTGGATACCCAGCTCGCGGCCGCCGTAATGTCCCTGCAGGCGGTGAAGGCCGTGGAAATCGGCGACGCGGTGGAAGCCGCCACTTCACTCGGCTCCAAGGTACATGATGAAATTGGTTACGAGCGGACACACGAAGGGCCGGCCGCGGGATTTACTCGCGCCTCAAACCACGCGGGTGGACTCGAGGGCGGCATGTCCAACGGCGAAGACATTCGCGTGCGCGGATATCTGAAGCCGATCTCGACCTTGCGGAGACCCCTGGCCTCGGTCGATTTCGCCAGTCGCGAACCGGTAAAGGCGGCATACGAACGCTCGGATGTGTGTGTCGTTCCTGCGGCCGGCGTTGCCGGCGAAGCCATGGTGGCGCTTACCCTGGCCAACGCTGCCCTCGGCAAGTTTGGCGGCGACTCGCTCGCCGAGTTGAAGAGAAATTTCGAAGGATACTGCCAGCAGTTGAAGAACTTCTAATGCTCTATCCCATCGTAAAATTTGGCGACCCGGTCCTGGAGAAGCCTGCTGCCCCCATCACCGCCTTTGATGATGAGCTGCGCAAGCTTGCCGACGACATGTTCGAGAGTATGTACGCTGCCCACGGCGTCGGACTGGCGGCTCCGCAAATCGGCATCAGCAAGCGCATTGCGGTAATCGATGTCACCTTCAAGGAAGACCCGGACGCCAGGATTGTGCTGGTGAATCCCGAGATCGTCCACACCGAGGGCCGCCTCACCTCCAACGAAGGCTGCCTCAGCCTCCCGGAGTTCCGCGAAAAAGTCACTCGCCCCCGCAAAGTCACGGTGCGCGCTCAGAACCTCGAGGGCAAGACGGTCGAAGTCACCGGCGAAGAGTTGCTGGCGCGGGCCCTGCTGCACGAAACCGACCACCTCAACGGCAAGCTCTACATCAGCCACATCAGCGCCCTCAAGCGCGACCTCATGAAGCGTAAGATTCGCAAGCTCATGAAGCTGGGCGAATGGTAGGGCAGCCGTGATGGACCTGGTCTTCTGCGGAACGCCGCCCTTCGCGGTGCCCACGCTGCAGAGGCTGGTCGCCGCTGGATACCGTGTCAAGCTGGTCGTGACCCGGCCCGACCGCCCCAGCGGCCGCGGCATGGAGCTGTCGCACTCGCCGGTAAAGCGGACGCGCTCTGGAACTCGGCCTTCCCATCACCCAGCCGGAGAAAATCAAGAACAACCCGGAATTTCGCGCCCGGCTTGAGAACATCAAGCCCGACGCCATCATCGTGGTCGGCTATGGCCGCATCATTCCGCAGTGGATGATTGACCTTCCCCGCCTCGGCAACATCAACCTGCACGGCTCGCTGCTGCCGAAATATCGCGGGGCAGCACCCATTCAGTGGGCCATCGCGTCAGGTGAGAGCGTGACTGGCGTTACCACCATGCGCATCGACCTCGGACTCGACACCGGCAACATCCTGCTGCAAGCTGAGGAGCCGATCGCCTCCGACGATACGGCTGTGACGCTTGCCCCTCGCCTGGCACAAGCCGGGGCAGAGCTGATGATCACCACCCTCGCGGGTCTCGCGAGCGGCACGGTCAAGCCCATTCCGCAGGACAATGCGAAAGCCACGCTAGCGCCGATTCTCACCAAAGAAGACGGCCTGCTTGACTTTTCACGCACTGCCACCGAAGCCTGGTGCCGGTTGCGCGGATTTCAGCCCTGGCCGGGCGCGTACACCACCTTCCGTGGCAAAATCCTCCAACTGCATCAGGCCGTGCCCGCGTCACGAAGTCGCGATGGTGACGCCAGGGTATTTCGCGATCCATGGCGAACGCCTTCTGCTCGGCTTCTCCCAAGGCACGGCGCTGGAAGTGCTTGCGCTGCAACCCGAGGGCAAGAAGCGCATGAGCGCTCGCGATTTTCTCAACGGCTACCGGCCACGCAGCGATGAGCCCGTCGGCTCGCCCACATAAAATGGCCATCTCCCCAGCTCGCGCGGCCGCTTTCGATATCCTGCTCCGCGTCGAGCAGCAGGATGCCTACGCGAGCGAGTTGCTGCATTCCGAGCGGCTCGACAAGCTCAGCCCCGCCGACCGCGCGCTCAGCACCGAGATCGTGATGGGCGTGCTGCGCTGGCGTTCGCGGCTGGACGCAGCCATCGTCGCGCAGTCTTCCCGTCCGCTGGCCAAACTTGACCCCCAGGTGCTCACCGCTTTGCGTCTAGCAGCCTACCAGTTGCTGTACTTGAGCCGCGTGCCCGCGTCGGCTGCGATTAATGAAAGCGTCGAACTGGTTAAGCGGGCCCGGAAGACCTCCGCAGCGCCGTTTACCAATGCGGTGTTGCGCAAGCTGGCCGGTGATGTGCCCGCTGTCGAACCGGAGGACGTCGTCGGATAATGCCGCTCTTGCCGAAAGGTACGCACATCCCCAATGGTTAGTCGAACGCTGGGTGCAGCAATTTGGACAGGAAGCGGCCACGGCGATCTGCCGCTATGACCAGAGCATTCCGCACACCGCGTTGCGCCTGGAGGATTCGGATGCCGAGCAGGAGCTTCGCACAAAAAGAATCGACCTTGCGCCGGGTGCGCTGTTGACGAGCGCGCGGATTGTGGTGTCGGGCGAGGTCACTCGAACCAAGGCATACCGTGACGGACGCGTCTTCATCCAGGATGAAGCCTCGCAACTGGTCGCAGCGTTGGTCGGCACCGGCTCGCGCCTGCTGGATTGCTGCGCCGCTCCCGGCAGCAAGACTGCAGCAATAGCATCCCGCAATCCCACGGCTGAGATTGTCGCTGCCGAGTTGCACCCGCATCGCGCCGACCTGTTGCGGCGGCGCGTAAAAGCCGCCAACGTTCAGGTCATCCGTGCCGATGCGCTCGACCTTCCCTTGGCTGGAGGCTTCGACCGCGTACTCGCCGATGTGCCTTGCTCGGGAACCGGCACTCTGGCGCGCCATCCAGAGATCAAGTGGCGACTGAAACCTGAAGACTTGCACGACCTGCACGCCAGGCAGGTGGCGATCCTTCGCGCCGCCTTGCAGCAACTTGCTCCCGGAGGCCGTGCCATTTACTCAAGCTGCTCACTTGAGCCCGAAGAAAACGAGTCTGTGATCGCAGAAGTTCTGCGCCATTCGGACGATTTCCATTTGCACGATTGCCGCGAGGAGTTGCAAAGCTTGCGGGATGCCGGGGAACTGACGCAGTCAATCGATTCGCTCCTCAGCGGCAATTACATGCGCACGTTACCCGGCCTGCTGCGCTGCGACGGTTTCTTTGCTGCAATCCTGGAGCGCAAGTAGCGACGCCGAAGAAAGCAGATTCCTCGGGGCTAAAGCCCCTCGGAATGACAGAACAAAGGGCTTGCACGGCGCACCTTCAGGTGCGCCCTTTCAAAACACTAGCTGCTGGCCGCTCTCTTACCGCGTCACTTCCAGATGGATGTTCTGCCCCTCGAAGACGCGCTGTCCCGCGGCGGGCACCGTTTTGGTCACCATGCGGGTGCCATAGGG
>CAWCTB010000044.1:0-35112 GCA_963798275.1 uncultured Acidobacteriaceae bacterium | reverse complement strand
ACTCCGGCGTGCCGTCGCACTACTTCGGTATGGAGCAGGTAATCGAGATTGGGCCGATGAGCGGCAAGTCAAACGTTTACTTCTGGCTGGAGCGGCGTGGGATTGCCGCAACCGAGGAGTTGGTCGACAGGATATTTCAGCGCGCGAAGAACTCCGACCGCATGCTGAGGGACGAGGAAAATCCTGGAATGCTGCCGCCCCGCTATCGTTCCGTCTTCCGTAGCTTCCTAAGCGCGTAAATCAAAGCGACGCTATCAACCGGCGGTTCGGCTTGGGTTCACTCCAGGCAACGGGTTAGTATGGGGCATTCGCATGGCCCTTGGACCATCAGAGCGCGCGTTCCTCCGCGGAGCCCTTCCCCTCAGCGATTCGCAACGCTCGCGCTCGGCGCAGCAGCAAATCGATCAGGTCGCGGAACTGCGCGGGTGCGGCAAACCTAGCGTTTCGCCTGGTTTCGCTCGCACACCCGCGAGTTGGAAGACCAGCAGATGGAAGTCACTGCCATCCCGCGCCGCCGTGGGGCGAGGCGGCCGCGCAGCGAATGGCTGCGGCAACGCTTCAGAAGTCTCGGCCTGACCGAGGTTCACCAGGACGAACTGGGCAACGTCTTCGGCATTCGCCCCGGGCGCTGACCGCAGGCGCCTTACATCGCCTTGGCGCTCACCTCGACACCGTGTTTCCTGCCGGCACCGAGATCAGTGTGCATCGCGAAGCCGGCAAGCTCTACGGCCCCGGCATTTCCGACAACAGCTCAGGCATCGTCGCTATGCTGGCGATTGCCGGTGCCATGCGCGATGCCGACATCCCGAATGTCGCGCCCATCCTGTTCATAGGCAGCGTCGGCGAAGAAGGCGAAGGTGACCTGCGCGGCATGCGCCACATCTTTCAGCAGCGCCGCTGGCTGCGACTCCATTGGCGCTGATCGCGATTGATGGCGCCGGTACCGACACCATCATCGCCGAGGGTCTGGGCAGCCGCCGCTACGAGGTCGCCGTGCGCGTAGGGCGGACATTCCTGGAGCGACTTCGGAGTGGCCAATCCCATCGTCGCGCTGGCGCGAGTGATCGAGCGCTTCACCCGCACCCCGGTGCCCGCGGCGCCGAAGACTACCTACAACATCGGCACCATCCAGGGAGGAACGTCGGTCAATTCGATTCCGCAGTGGCGACGATGCGCGTCGATACCCGCTCGGCATCGGTCGAGGAACTGGACAAACTGGAGCGCGCGTTGCGCGAAGCGGTAGAGCAAATCGTCGCGGCGATGCCCGGCCGCAACCGCAAGGAAGCGCTGACGGCCGAGATCAAGATGATCGGCGACCGTCCGGCCGCCGACCTGCCGCTGGATTCGCGGCTGCTGGAGATGATCCGCGCGGTCGATGCGCAACTGAGCAATTCCGCCCGAATTCAGCGCGCTTCGACCGATGCCAACATTCCGCTGTCGCTGGGGCGCGAGGCGGTGGCCATCGGAGCCGGCGGCAGCGGCGGCGGGGCGCACACTGTCAACGAATGGTACGATCCCGCGGGTCGCGATCTGGGCCTGAAACGCATCCTTTTGCTGACGCTCGCGCTGAGTGGAGTGGCCGAAGAATGAACGTCCATGCTGTGCCGAACCTGGTTTTCGCATTCGTGCTGTTGTCCTTCTTCATCGCACTCAGCCACCGATCAACAGCTCGCAAAGCCGCCTGACGTCATCTTCCTGAACGGTGACATCTACACCCAGGCGACGCCCGCCCGCGCCCAGGCCATTGCCGTGCGTGACGGTCGCATAGTTGCGATTGGGACGAACGACGAAATCCGGAAGCTGAAGGGCAAGCCACCCCAGGTGATCGATCTGGGCGGCCATTTCGTCATGCCGGGATTCAACGACGCGCATTGTCATCTGGCATTCGGCGGGCTCGAGCAGATGAACGTCAATCTGGTCGGCAGCAAATCGCTGCAGGAGATGCAGCAGCGATTGCCGACCGCGCGAAAACCGCGGCCCCCGGCGACTGGATCATCGGCGGCGGCTGGGACCACACGCTATGGCCCGAGCCAGAAATTGCCGACGCGACAGGACCTCGACGCGGTGACGAGTGGGCATCCGGCAATTTTCGTCCGAGTGGATGGCCACATCGCGATCGCGAACTCGGCGGCATTGCAGGCTGGCGGGCATCACCGCGCAGACAGAGCCCCCGCAGGGCGGTGCGATCGACCACGATGCGCAGGGACAGCCGACGGGCATCGTTCGCGAGTCGGCGCAGGGTCTGGTCTTATCCAAGGTGCCGCGCCTACCCCGGCGCAGCGCCGTCGCGCTGCGGAGCTGGCGCTGGCCAATGCGGCGCGCTCGGGAATCACCTCGGCGCAGGACAACTCCGACTGGGAAGATTTCCTGGTCTACGAAGAAATGGAGCGCGAGGGCAAGCTGACGCTGCGGATCAGCGAGTGGCTGCGCTTCAACGATTCGGTTGAGCTGCTGGAGAAGCATCGCGCACATCATCCGGCAACGATCCCATGCTGCACACCACCATGCTGAAGGGTTTCATGGACGGATCGCTGGGCTCGCGCACCGCCGCGCTGCTGGCGCCGTATTCCGACGATCCGGGCAACTCCGGCCTGGCGCAGTACAAGCAGCCGACGTTGAACCGCATGGCAGTGGAGCGCGTGGCCGCGGGATTTCAGTTGGGATTTCACGCCATCGGCGATCGCGCGGCGCAGATGGCGCTCGATGCCTTCGCCGAAGCCGAGCGCAACGCCCGCGAGAAGGACCTGCCCGGCGGCAAGAATCCGCAAGCTTGCGCCTGCGCATTGAGCATGACCAGGTGATCGCACCCGACCAGTTCGCGCAGTATCGCAAGCTGGGTGTGATCGCCTCGGTGCAGCCCAATCATCTGCTGACCGACATGAACTGGGCAAGGAGCGCATCGGACCGGTGCGAGCCAAGACGTCCTATCCGTGGAAGCAGTTCCTCGACAACGGCGTGCGGCTGGCGTTTGGCACCGACTATCCGGTCGAACCGATCACGCCGTTTCGCGGAGTCTATGCAGCCGTCACCCGTAAGAACGAAGCGGGCACGAAAGAATATTTCCCCGAGCAGAAGCTGAACATCGAGCAGGCACTAGCGGCCTACACCACCGGCTCAGCCTATGCCGAGTTCATGGAGACATGAGAAGGGTACGCTGGCGCCGGGAATGCTAGCCGATTTCGTGGTGCTCGACCGCGACCTGACCAAGGTTGCGCCGCCGGAGATCCTCAAGACCCAGGTGCTGCGCACGGTGGTGGGTGGAAAGACGGTGTACAGTTCAGGCCACTAGCGTTATGACTGCGCATCTAACCTCATAAGCCGCCTCTCGATCCTGATTTGAGGGAGCCGAAAGTCATGCCGGGCTTGCCCCATCGCTGTGAAAACTTGTTGCCGGAGCAGGTGTTTTGTCGGGTAGAGGCACCGAGACCGGAACGCAGCCATCGGGTTCGGGAAGGGTACCGATTGGTGACCATTTACGCGTGGTTCCCGTCTAACGCCTTGAACCTCTAGTCACTCCCCCTCAACAGCAATTCCTGCGGGCGCAACGGTATAATTTTTGTTTGGGCTTATTAGCCGGAGGACACTCAATGGATTCGCAAGAAACGGGTTGGCGGCAGCGGATGAAGGCCAATCGCTTTGCCTCGACCCTGGTAATCCTGGCGACGCTTTCGCTGGGCATTCTGATTGGCACGGTGGTATCGGCAGGCGTCAAGGGCAAAGAGAAGGACTTCGACCAGCGACGTCGCGCCGCTGACCGTCCCCTCGCCGCAGCAACTGTCGTCGCAGTTCTCGCAGATCTCGCGCCAGCTTGAGCCGGCGGTGGTCAACATCCGCACCGAGTCGACCATCAAGAACCCGCATCGCCGCGGCGGCCGCGCCACTCCGGGCAATCCGAATGACGATGACAACGGCGGCGGCGGCGGCGACCAGGACAATCCGTTCCAGGACTTCTTTGACCGCTTCTTCGGCGGACAGGGCGGCAGGGTGGACAGATGCCCGGCGGCCCGGATGGCGGACAGGACCTGCGCGAGCGTTCGCTGGGCTCGGGCGTGATCGTCGACGGCAAGGGCTACATCGTCACCAACGCGCACGTGGTCGAGAAGGCCGACCGCATTCGCGTGAAGCTGATGAACGATCCTGAGACCGTCACCTACGACGCGACCGTCATCGGCACCGACAAGGAAACCGACCTGGCGGTGATCAAGATCGATCCCAAAGGCAAGACCCTGCCCGTCGCCAAGATGGGTAATTCCGACAGCATGCAGGTGGGCGACTGGGTGCTGGCCATCGGCAGTCCCTTTGGCCTGGAAGAGACGGTGACCGCCGGCATCGTTTCGGCGCGCGGCCGCAACATCGTTCCGCAGCGGCAATTCCAGTCGTTCATCCAGACCGATGCGGCGATCAACCCGGGCAATTCCGGAGGCCCGCTGGTCAACATGAATGGCGAGGTCATCGGCATCAACACCGCGATCTACACCAGCGGCGGCGGATACCAGGGCGTCGGCTTCGCCATGCCGTCCAATACCGTGGTTTCGGTTTACAACCAGCTCATCGGGCCGGAGCACAAGGTATCGCGCGGCTCCATCGGCGTGCAGTTCAACGCCATTCCGAATCCGGCGGTCGCCCGCGTCTATGGCGTCAGCAGCGGTGTCACCATTGCCGACATTACGCCGAACGGGCCGGCGGAGAAGGCCGGGCTGAAGGTTGGCGACACCATCACGACGGTGAACGGCAAGGAAGTAAAGAGCGGCGACGAGCTGGTCTCCGAGATTTCGGCGCTGAAGCCGGGCACCTACGGCCAAGGTCGGCTACGTGCGCAACGGCAAGTCGAGAGCACCGAACGTGACCATTGCCGATCGCTCCAAGCTCTTTGCCAGCCGCCTGGGCGACGAAGAAGGGCGGTGAGGAGCAGGCCCAGCCGCAGGAGAGCAAGTTCGGCATGACGGTTCGCAACATTACTCCCGACATGGCGGACGGATGCAGTTGCCGAACAACAAGGGCGTCATGGTGCAGGATGTGAAGCCCGACGGCTTTGGCGACACCGTCGGCCTGAGCCGCGGCGACGTCATCCTGGAGATCAACAAACAGCCGGTGAACAACGAAGACGACTTCCGCCGCGTTCAGTCGCAGCTGAAGAGCGGTCAGGATGTGGTCTTCCTGGTGCGTCCGCGCGGGCAGGGACCGGAGGGCGGTACCGTCTTTATGGGGGGCACGCTGCCGTAACCAGCTACTCAAAGGACTTAGTTCGTTAACAGCGCAGAAACTAAGCGGCGGCTCAGCGGATCGTCGGCTATGATGGCCGTGTCGCCGCTGATTTTGGGAAGCTGGTGGCAGTTTGGGTTTCCCATTCGCCTTCGGCTTGTTTACAATGACGCAATATTCAGGAATTCATATTGTCTTTATGGTGGTATGCGAATGGACATTCGAATCATTCAATTTGCTGCTGTAATCCTCTCCGTGTTTCTCCTCGCTGGCATGGGCTTCGCCAAGACCGCCAAGAGCACTTCCAAGAGCAGTTCCAAGCGCTTCTAAGCATTCATCACCAGTTCTCATAAGACATCGGCCACTCCAGCAAGAGCGCTAGATCCAAGAAAACCGCTCACGGACAGCGCACCATCGGTGAAGAGCGCACCCGCGAAATCCAATCGGCGCTGATCCGCGAGCACTATCTGACGGCGAGCCTACCGGTGTGTGGGACCAGGAAAGCAGGACGCCATGATGCGCTACCAGGAGGCCAACGGCTGGCAGACCAAAGTGACGCCCGATTCGCGCGCCCTCATCAAGCTGGGCTTGGGCCCGGACCACAAAGACCTGCTGAATCCCGATACCGCGTCGATTCCGTCGCCGCACGAGCTGGGCACGGAGCACGAGACTCTGCCCGGAGGCTCGGCACAGCACCGTAGCGGAGTTTCTAACGTAAGCAATTTTTCGACAAGGCGCGGAATCCGCGCTTTTTGCTTTGTTAATTGGGGAATTGCGACTTCCGGGCTTTTTTGCGGGCTTCCAACTACTCGGTTCGGTGTAAAATTCCGTAGTCCCAGACCCTCAACTTCGGAGTTGGACTCGGCCTGAATGCGGCCGGAACCTTATCTTTGCAGGGAGACTCATGTGAACAGGATCGCTTTGCCCTTTCGCTGGTCGAACATTGTTTCTGGCTGGAGCCGAGGCGCAGACTGCGCCGGTGCCGGCCGCTCCTCGGCCACAGTACCGCCCGCTGCCGCACCGTCCACAGGGACGCAAGAAGCGCGTCGCGGTCTTCGATTTCGACTACGCGACGGTGCAGAGCTACTCCTCGGCATGTTTGGCAGCAACGTCGACGTAGGCAGAGGCATTTCCGATCTGACCGTCAAGTACCTGGTGCAGGACGGCACCTATTCGGTGATCGACCGCAAAGCCATGGACAAGATTCTGGCCGAGCAGAACTTCTCCAACAGCGACCGCGCCAATCCCAATTCGGCGGCCAAGCTGGGCAAGATTCTAGGAGTGGACGCGATCATCGTGGGCAGCGTCACCCAGTTCGGCAATGACACCAAGAACACCAACCTGGGCGGTGCCGGCGGCGGCTGGGGGGGAGATGGTCTCGGCGGCTTCGGCCACAAGAAGAGCAAGGCGATCGTTGCTGTCGATGCGCGCATCATCAACATCGATACCGCTGAAATCATGGCGGTCGCGGAAGGCAAGGGCGAGTCGTCGCGCGAAAGCACGTCGATGACCGGCGGCGGAAGCAACTGGCACGGATTCGGCGCAGGCCATGCTGACTTCGGCAGCAGCGACTTCCAGCAGACCATCATCGGCGAAGCCGTGAACGTTGCGTCTCAGCAGCTGAGTACCGAACTGATCGCTGACAATCCGAAGCTCGAGGCCCGCACCGTCGCGGTGGAAGGTCTCGTAGCTGCAGTCGATGGGGGTCAGATCGTCCTGAACGTCGGCGGCAAGGCGGGCCTGAAGGTCGGCGACCAGCTCAATGTGGAGCGGGTGACGAAGGAGATCAAAGATCCCGCAACCGGTCAGGTGATTCGTAAGCTGAGCACCACGGTAGGCGTGATTAAGCTGACCGACGTGGATGACATCTCCGCCGTCGGTGCGCCCGTATCGGGTTCGGGCTTCAAGGTTGGTGACGCGGTTAAGACCATAACCCAATAGAGGTGGGGTAGTGAACTGCGTCGTAGGGTAAAGAGAGGCGCGGAAGCTTCCGCGCCTGTTGGTTCTTCAGGCGAACGTTTGGCGTGGGAACATCACATCGTTTCTTTGCGGGCTTCGTCGATGGCTTCCGCCAGGCAGTTAACTGCCCATTGAATCTCTTCTTTCGTGATCACCGCCGGGGGCGCGATCATCACGTGATCTCCCAACTTTCCGTCCGCGCAACCCTGCATGGGGTAGAGCAGGAGTCCGCGCCGCAGGGCACATTCGCTCACCTGGGCGGCAAACTTTCGTTCCGCCGGAAAGGGGCGCTTTGACGGCTTGTCTGCGACGAACTCAACGGCCCACAATAAGCCGAGTCCGCGAATGTCGCCCACGGTCTCCAGAGACCAGAGCCGTTCCAGCTCGGAACGAAGCGCGGACGCGACGCCGCCTTCCAGGCTTGAATTGGCGGGTTCAACCAGTCCGCTTGCAACGATCCTCTGCAGAACGGCCCGGCCGGCTGCCACCGACACCGGGTGCGCATTGTAGGTGAAGCCGTGCAGGAGGGACCCTGTCCCGTTGGCGATTGCCTCCCCGACGTGCCGCTGGGCGATGATGGCTCCCAGCGGCGCGTAGCCGCTGGAGATGCCCTTACCAAGCGCGATGATGTCCGGCGTGACATCCCAGTGCTGCATGGCGAAGTTGCGCCCGGTGCGGCCGAAGCCGGTCATCACCTCGTCGGCAATCAGCAGGACGTTGTGCTTTCGGCAAATCTCCACTACACGAGGAGCGTAGGACGCCGGTGGGGCAACCGCACCCAGCGTCGCTCCGCTGAGCGACTCCATGATGAACCCTGCCGCCGTTCCCTGGGTTTCGGAGATGGCTTCTTCGACCTCCGCAGCATACTTCTCCCCGCAGTCGAGGCATCCGTTCCCGCAGTTGTAGGCGCAGCGGTAACCGTTGGGAATGTTGGCCTTGGGAAATTCACGCAACATGGGCAGGTAGATGCCTCGCCGCGATTCGTTTCCGCTGACCGCCATCGCGCCCAGCGTCGCGCCGTGATAGCTCTGGCGCCGGCTCACGATCTGGAAACGCTGGCTGTGTCCGGCTTCAACCTGGTACTGACGCGCCAGCTTCAGCGCACTTTCGACCGCCTCTGAGCCTCCGCTGGTGAAGAAGACCGATCCGTCGTGGTAAGCGGGGCCCGCGAAGTCCAGAATCTCTTGTGCGAATCGCTCAGCCACTTCCGTGGTGAAGTTGCTGGAATGGACGAACTCGAGCTGCGCCGCCTGCTCGGCCATGGCTCGCGCGATCTCGCGGTCGCCATGCCCGATGAAGTTGACGACGGCACTGGAAGTGAAATCCAGGTAGCGCTTGCCGGCCTGGTCGAAGAGCCACACGCCCTCGCCGCGAGCCGCGACTGGGTACTGCTTGTTGAGAACACGATGCAGGATGGGGGAGTGGGCTGGCGCCTTGGCAGGCGTCATCGTCGGCGGAGACTTCGCGTTGGTGTCCACCCGCGGATTATGCGCGACCAAGGGCGAAGCTTCAACCCAATCTTCCAGGTCTCCGTGGGCGGCCGTGCTACATTGCTCTGCGACACTTTCACGCACTCCACCGAGGTGACGATGAGCCCAGCACAGAACAACTACCGCATGGATTACATTGAATTTCCCGCCACCGATATCGAAGCCACTAAGCGCTTCTATCACCAGGTGTTTGGCTGGAACTTTAAAGATTGGGGCCCGGGCTATATCAGCTTTCATGACGGCAGGCTAGGCGGAGGCTTCACGACAGAGGCGAAGGTTGCGAGCGGTAGTGGCGCGGTTGGCGCGCTGGTCGTTCTCTACGCCGCCAATCTTGAGGAGACGCTCGGCAAAGTGAAAGCCGCGGGCGGCAAGGTCGTGCGCGAGACCTTCGAGTTTCCCGGTGGCCGCCGCTTTCATTTCGCCGATCCGAACGGCAACGAGCTGGCCGTCTGGAGCGAGTAAGCGCGACCTTTTTCTGAGCGCAAGCCTGCGAATTCCCCGCGCGCACTTGGAATTCGCCTCGATCTCCGGTAGATTCAGCAATTCGGTCGTGGCAGGCGGTCAGAATCGCGCTTGCTGCTCCGGTGGAGTGGTGCGGTTCGCTGTAAGTTGGGGAGGCGCCGATGTCGAAGGGCAAAATTAATTCGTACGTCATCAAAGGCACCATCGTTGGGGCGCTAGGCGGACTGCTGTTCGGGTTCGACACGGCGGTCATCGCCGGCACTACGCATCAACTCACGCAGATCTTTTCCCTTTCGCCAACGCAGCTCGGGGTGACCGTCTCGATCGCATTGGTGGGCACGGTGATCGGCGCCATGTCTGCCGGGGTCCTCGGCGACTGGATTGGCGGGCGCGAAGCCCTGCGCATCCTGGCTGCGTGTTACATCATCTCTGCGCTGGGATGCGCCTTCGCCTGGAACTGGCCCGTACTGCTGATCTTCCGCTTCATCGGAGGTCTGGGCATTGGCGGTTCGTCGGTGCTCGGCCCGGTCTACATCGCGGAAATCGCGCCCGCCCGATGGCGCGGTCTTCTGGTCGGTGCCTTTCAGATCAATGTTGTGGTGGGCATCCTGGTGGCATACCTGTCGAACTACCTACTCGGACTCGCCGGGCTGGGACTTAACGAGTGGCGCTGGCAACTGGGTGTCGCTGCAATTCCAGCCATCCTGTTTTTCATCATGCTGTTTGGCATCCCGCGCAGCGCACGCTGGCTGGTCACCAAGAACCGCATCGCTGAGGCGCGCGATGTTCTCGATTTGCTGGGCTCGCCCGACGGTAAGAGCGAGCTCGACGACATCATCGCCTCAGTGCACGTGGATGGCGTCGCCCACTACGAGCCGCTCTTCCAGCGCAAATACCTGCGGCCGATTTATCTCGCTGTGACAGTCGCCGCTTTCAACCAGCTTGCCGGCATCAATGCCATTCTCTATTACCTGAACGACATTTTCGGCATGGCGGGATTCAGTAAAGTCTCTGGCGACCTGCAGGCCGTAGCCGTGGGCGCTATGAACCTGGTGGCGACCCTATTCGCCATGACCGTCATCGACAAGGTGGGACGCAAGACGCTGCTGCTCATCGGCGGCGCCGGCATGACCTTCTGCCTCGCGGGCGTTGCCGCCGTGTTCTTTACGCATCAGCACCAGGGCCTGCTGGTGTGGCTGCTGGTGGCCTACATTGCGTTCTTCGCCATTTCAGAGGGAGCGGTCATCTGGGTTTACATCAGCGAGGTCTTTCCCAACCGCGTGCGCTCCAAGGGCCAGAGCCTGGGCAGCTCGACGCATTGGATCATGAACGCCATTATCTCTTTCATCTTCCCGGTGCTGGCTGCCCGCTCCGGCGGATATCCATTCGTGTTCTTCGCCGCCATGATGGCGCTGATGTTCGTCGTCGTGCTGTTTACGTTCCCGGAGACGAAGGGCGTCACGCTGGAAGAGATGCAGCACCGGCTGGGAATAGAGTACTGATGCCGCGAAGAACCCGGTTCCGGAGGGGCGACTCAGTGTAGCCGAGATCTGACACCCCAAAGCTATAGGTCATTTGTCATGCATATTACTTGCCGTCGGGCCGTTCTGGTCGCCGTATTAATCGCGAGCTGTTCCGCATTCTCCCAAACCTCGGCCCAGCGCGATCCCTACCAGCCGGCGCTCGATCGCCTGCAATCGCTTACGGCCATTCCTCTCGCAGACTGGCGATCGCATGCGGCCGATCTCACGCACGGGGAAGAGCCTGCGTTGGATACTTCCTCGTGGCCGGAGGTGGCTCTCAATCAGGAATGGAGGCCGCCGTCACGCTGGCTGCGGACTACCTTCGAGGTCCCTGCCCAGGTGCATGGCTACAGTGTGCAAGGCGCGAAGCTGAAGCTCGACTTGCAGATCGATACCTCAGCCGACCTGGCCATCACCATCTTTTCCAACGGCAACATGATCTCGCGCCACGATCAGGACAACCAGGTCCCGATCACGCTCTCGGAAAATGCCCAGCCCGGCCAGAAGTTCGTGATCGCAGTTCGCATGCTCGACACCGGAGGCGTCAGTTGCTGCGGCGATCCCAATTCAAAGCTTGCCCGTGCCCAGGTGCTCATTCAACCGCCGCCATCGCGCCCTAACCCGTCCATGAGCCGGCTGGAAATTCTGTCTACGGAGCTGCTGGTTGCTGCTTATCCCGACGGCAAGGCCGAGCGCCAGCAGCAACTTGACGCGGCGGTGAACGCGATTGACCTGAGCGCGCTCGATCATGGCGACCAGACGGGTTTTGACAACTCGCTCAGGGCTGCGCAAACCAAGCTCGAAGCCCTGCGTCCCTACATGCAGCAGTTCCAGGTGAACCTGGTGGGCAACAGCCACATCGACATGGCCTGGCTTTGGCCGGAAACCGAAACGGTGGAGGTCGTCCGCAATACCTTCGGCACCGCGCTGGAGCTGATGCGTGAATATCCCGACTTCAAGTTCACCGCCTCGACCGCACAGGCTTACACCTGGATCGAAGAGAAGTATCCAGCGATGTTCCAGGAGATCCAGCAGCGCGTGAAGGAAGGCCGCTGGGAGGTGATTGGCGGCATGTGGGTCGAGCCCGACCTCAACATGCCCGATGGCGAATCGCTGGTGCGGCAGATCTTTTACGGCAAGCGCTACTTCCAGCAGAAATTCGGAGTGGATATCAACATCGGGTGGAACCCCGATTCGTTCGGATACAACTGGCAACTTCCGCAAATCTACAAGCGCTCGGGCATCGACTACTTCGTCACCCAGAAACTGCTTTGGGCGCACGAGTTCACCACGTTTCCTTACCGCCTCTTCTATTGGGAGTCGCCCGATGGCAGCAAGCTGCTGACCTATTTCCCCAGCGACTATGGCAACCAGATCGATCCCGTGAAAATGGCGCGCGACTCTGCCGTATACGGTCCAACGATGTGGAAGTACAACGGCGGTACCAACTCTGCTCCGCCCGATGGATTGAAGATGGGGTATCTGTACGGCGTGGGCGACCACGGCGGCGGACCGACCCGCACTGATCTCGACACCGCATTGCTCTGGCAGAAGAGTAACGTCGTTTTTCCCAAGCTGGAGTTCTCGACCGCGGCCAGCTTCTTTGCCGACTTGAAGAAGAACGAGAGCGAGCTGAAGCTTCCGACCTGGGACGGCGAGCTTTACTTCCAGTATCACCGCGGGGTGCAGACCACGCAGTCGGAGACCAAGCGCGGCAACCGCAAGAACGAAGTGCTGATCTTGAACGCTGAAAAGCTGGCGTCGATCGACTCGCTGTTCGGAGCAGCGTATCCGCAGGCCAACTTCGACTCTTCGTGGCAGAAAATCCTGTTCAACCAGTTTCACGACATCCTGCCGGGATCTGGCATCGGCATCAACTACGTGGACGCGGCACGCAAGTATGCCCAGACCTCGCGTTTCAGCAACGACACGATTTATGCCGCGCTGACCGACATCGCGTCCTGCGCGAAGTCGGATGGTGTGAGCGTGCTGGTGTTCAACCCGCTGTCGTGGACGCGCACCGATGAGGTGGAGTTCGAAGCGCAGTTCCGACAACCCGTGACGGCCATATCTGCGGTTGGCCCCGACGCAAAACGGATGCGCTCGGAAGTGTTGAGTAACGATCCGCAAACCGGCCAGGTCCGAATGCGGGTGTTGGCCGAGAATATTCCCGCCACCGGCTATAAGCTGATCCGTCTTATGCCCACCGATGCGGCACAGGTCGAAAAGTCATCGTTGATCGCCACCGCGGACTCCCTGGAAAACGAATTCCTCCGCCTCAAGGTCGATCCCGGGACCGGCTGCATCACCAGCCTCTATGATAAGGGCAGCCAGACGGAAGCACTTGCGCCGGCTGTTCCCGGAGTAGGCGCTCCGCCCGCGCTTCCCGACGGCCGGCCCTGCGGCAACCTGCTGCAGGCGTTTGTTGACAAGCCCAAGGCTTGGGACGCATGGAACGTTGATGCCGATTTCATTCAGCACCACACCGACTTGCTGCAGGCGGAGGAGGTCAATCTGATCGAGAACACGCCGCTCCGCGCCGTCATTCGCGTGCGCCACCACTGGCAGAGCTCCGAGTTCGTGCAGGACATCACGATGTACCCCGGCGTGCCGCGCGTCGATGTACACATGCAGGCCGACTGGCATGAGAAGCACATCCTGCTCAAGGTCGCGTTCCCGCTAAGCGCGCACAGCGACAAGGCGACCTTCGAGATTCCCTATGGAACAATCGAGCGGCCGACGACGCGCAATACTCCGGCAGAACAGGCGCAGTTCGAAGTGCCCGCTCTCCGCTGGGGCGACATCTCCGATACAACCCACGGCTTCTCGCTGCTCAACGACAGTAAGTATGGTTACGACGCCAAGGACAACGTCCTGCGCCTATCGCTGCTGCGTGCACCTGAGTGGCCTGATCCCAATGCCGACCAGGGCCATCACGAGTTCACCTACTCGCTCTATCCCCACGCCGGAACATGGCGCGAGGCGATGACCGTCCGCCAAGGGTATGGGTTGAACTACCCGCTAACCACGCACACCACGACACAGCATCCGGGCACGCTTCCGGCGGAGAAGTCGTTCTTCGGTACTCAGGAAGACAACGTGGTAATAACAGCAGTAACGCAGGCGGCCAATGGAGACGGCTTGATTGTGCGCTATTACGAGTGGGCGGGTAAAAAGGGAGACATACATCTCACGCTGCCGTCGGATGCGACTGCGGCAACGGAAACGAACCTGATGGAGCAGCCCGAGCATGCGCTGTCACTCGTACCGGGCGGAATGGCAGTGATTGTGCCGACCAATCCTTACGAGATCAAAACCCTCAAGGTGCAGTTTGGCAAACCCTGAGGCCAATGACGCCGGATTCTCCCAACGCGGTGGGTGCCCCATCCTTTCGCGTCTTCTGCGAAAGGATGGGAACAGGGGGCGCTTCTACGGAAAAGGGACAGACCTCAAGGCAATCAACTTCAATCATGTTCGATCATTCTCGCTTGTGAGCCTTTTGCCGCTCAACGATAATAGGCAGACCCTATGAGCTTCACTCTCCTCGACTGGTCTGCCATTGTCGGCTATCTCGCCATCACCCTGATCCTTGGGCTCTGGTTCCGCAGCCGTTCCGGCAAGAGCGTTGATGACTACTTCGTCTCCGGCCGCGACGTGAACTGGTGGCTGGCAGGCACCTCGATGGTCGCCACCACCTTCGCCGCCGACACGCCGCTGGTGGTCACCGGCCTGGTTTATTCGCAGGGCATCTCCGGCAACTGGCTGTGGTGGGGCTTCCTGTTCTCGGGGATGATGACGGTCTTCCTCTTCGCCCGCCTGTGGCGTCGCTCGGGACTGCTCACCGACGTGCAGTTCGCCGAGATTCGCTATTCCGGCAAGCCCGCGGCTTTCCTGCGCGGCTTTCGGGCAGTCTATCTCGGCCTGCTGATGAACTGCGTCATCCTGGGCTGGGTGACCAAGGCGATGACCTCCATCGTCGGCACCACGCTGGCCAACACGCCCCTGCTGACGAATGTCGGCAACTTCTTCGGCGGGCATTTCGGCGCGGCCTTCAGCGGTAACAACGGCGCGGCGCTGGCCATCTGCGTGTTCTTTCTCATTCCGTTCACCGGATTGTATGTTGCGCTCGGGGGTTTATGGGGCGTGCTCTGGACCGATCTCTTTCAGTTTGTGCTGAAGATGGGCATCGTCATTGCCGTCGCCTATTTCGCTGTCCGGGCTTGCGGCGGCATGGGCGCGATGCTCGCCACCCTGCAACATATGCAGACGAATGCCGGCCCCAACGCCGAGAGCCCACTGAGCTTTCTCCCCAACTTCTCGCGCGGCGTGAATGCCGAGCCCATGTGGATGGTGCCGCTGGCCAACTTCTTCGTCTACGTCGGTCTGCAGTGGTGGGCGTTCTGGTATCCCGGGGCCGAGCCCGGCGGCGGCGGCTACATCGCGCAGCGCATCTTCAGCGCCCGCGACGAAAAGCAGGGGCTGTTGTCGGTGCTGTGGTTCAACATCGCGCATTATGCCATCCGGCCGTGGCCGTGGATCCTCACCGGCGTCGCGGTGATCGTGCTCTATCCCGGCCTGGCGCATCCTGAGACCGGGTACATGATGGTGCTCAACACCTATCTGCCGCACCAGTGGCGGGGCATCGCCATCGCCGGATTTCTCGCCGCCTTCATGTCGACGATCGCCACACAGCTTAATTGGGGCGCGTCGTACCTGGTATCGGACTTCTACCGCCGCTTCGTAAAGAAGAGCGCCTCCGAGAGCCATTACGTGCTGATCTCGCGCCTCTGTACCGTGCTGCTGGTGATCGTCTCGGCATGGATCTCGGTGCAGCTGGAGTCGATCGCCTCGGGCTGGCAGATCGTGCTGGAGGTGGGCGCGGGCACGGGAGCGGTCTACATCCTGCGCTGGTACTGGTGGCGCATCAATGCCTGGAGCGAGATTTCCGCGATGGCCTCGTCGCTGGCCGTGAGCGTTGTGCTAAGCCGCTGGCATCCGTTCAGTGGCAACGCCTCGCTGGTCTTCGCCAAGGGCGCACTGCTGACTACGCTGATCACCAGCATTGTCTGGGTAACAGTGACGTTGCTCACCCAGCCCGAGCCGGAACAGGTGCTCATGCGCTTCTATCGCAACGTGCGGCCCGACGTTCGCGGATGGCAGCCGGTTGCCAAGCTGCTCCCGGCGATACCCGCCAATCGCGACCTCGGCCCCAACCTCGGAGCCTGGCTGCTGGGCTGCGCCATGGTTTACTCCTGCCTGTTCGGCACGGGCAAGCTTCTGCTGCACCAACCGCTAGTGGGTTTGGTGTTGCTGGTAGTGTCGGCGATCTGCGCCTGGTTCCTCTACCGGCGCGTGGTCGTGAACTTCGCCGTCGAAGCGCAAGAGCCCGAAGGTAGCGTACCCGATTGGGTGGAGACGCCGGCTGCGCCGGGTCACTAAGGAGATTGTTCTCGGCAGTTCTACCCACGTTCTGCGTCTGTGAGCAAGTAGCTGCGCCGCGCCTGCGCTTCGAGTGGCATAATGTCCCGGTTACAAGAGGAGGAATCCCCATGCCACACTACGTAACCCTGCTCCGCTACACAGGGCAAGGAATTGCGAAAATCAAAGAGAGTCCGGCGCGGCTCGACGCAGCCCGGAAGGCGGCGGAAGCGATGGGCGGAAAGATTCACGCCTGGTATTTGACGATGGGACACCACGATGCCGTGCTCATCGCCGAGTTTCCCGACGATGAAACCAGCGCGAAATTCATGCTGTCGGTCGGCGCACTAGGCAACGTGACCACGCAAACTCTGAAGGCGTTTACCGAAGCTGAGTACCGCAAGATCGTTAGTTCATTGGGTTGACGGAATCAGCGCGTAATCCGGGGACTTCTCGTCACAGCAGCGCCCGCGACCACAGCGCGGCCGCTTCGGCGGCAAGGAGTGCTCCGGTTCTTCAGTATGCCGAAGCGTGCCGAAGCACTGACTTCCAATGCGACTGGATTCCCGATTCCGGCGCATGTTACTCGTCCCGTCTTCTCTGCCATAGTGCCGCGCCGCTCGCCTGCGCTATAATCCGCCATTCGGCGGAGGGTCCTTTTTCATGCGCGGCGTGCCTCGCTGGTTCGCAGTGCTGGCCGTAGTCGCGTCACTCGCTGTAGTGTGCGCGTTCACGCTGCGCCGCGCGCTTGCGCCCTCAGTTCTCGACCTTCGCATCTCTGCAACCACGCTTCCTGCCGATGGTTTCACCTCGGCGGAGCTGACCATTCGCTCCGCCAATCACCGCGACCTTCACGATCTGAAGATCGCCTCCGATGATCCGCACCGTGTCTCTGTCGAGTCGGTGATCGTGAATGGCGATGCAGCGACCGCCACCTTGCGCGCCGGGGCGCTGCCTGGACCCGCAAACGTGACCATCTCCGCAAGCGGAGTCGAGCCGCGCCAACTCGCGCTCACCACTATGCTCGACCCTGGAGACTCTTTTGGTGATGGCACGCCCGACTTCCTGCGCCTGCACGATCCCGTCGACCGCGAGAATTTCCGCCGCTGGTTTGCCCTGCTGGCGGAAGCCCAGTACTACCGCGGCCAGAAACTTCCTACCGAGATCGACGATTGCGCCGCGCTGCTGCGCTTCAGCTACCGCGAGACGCTGCGCACGCACGACTCCGCATGGGCGAAAACCATTGCCCTGCCCGTGCCGCCGCGGTCGGGCAATGTAAGCCAGTACGAATATCCCTACACGGCACTCGGTGCTGCCATGTTTCGGGTGCGCGATGGGAGCTTCGCCGCCAGTGACCTCAGCGATGGAGCATTCGCCGAATTCGCCGACGCCAAGACGCTGTGGCGCCACAATACCTACTTTCTCGGGCGCGATCTGGGCCGCGCCCGTCCCGGCGACCTGCTGTTCTTTCGCCAGTCCGGCCACGACATGCCCTTTCACGCCATGATCTTTCTGGGACACAGTCAGATTGAGTCTGGCGCTGAGCGGTATGTCGTCTATCACACCGGGCCGCAGGGGAAGTCCCGCGGCGAGATTCGCCGTCTATCGCTACAGCAACTCATGAACTTTCCTGACGCTCGCTGGCGGCCGGTCGCCTCAAACTCTGCGTTCCTCGGGGTCTATCGCTGGAACATCCTGCGAGGGGACAACTGATGCGCCAGAAATCGGCAGGGCAGGGCGAATCTTCCGCTTTGAAAGGGCACGGCTTCAGCGGTGCTGTACAAAGTGTCGTAAAGAACGGGGCTTTAGCCCCCGCACTAACGCCTCTGATCGCCCTCCTCCTCTGTTTCACCTGCGCTCTTCCCGCCTTCGCCCAAGATCAAGACAACGAGCCTCAGCCTTACTTCTCCGTCACCAGCGAGAAGACCTATCTGCCTGGCGAGAAGCCCGAAGTCGCGGTTTACTCCCACAATGTCGGATCGCTGGAATTTCGTGTCTACCGCGTTAACGATCCCATCAAGTTCTTCAGTCAACTGCAGGAGCTGCACAACTTCGGCGGCCGCGGCCCGGCCCTGCCGAAGAATCCGCGAACCTGGCTGGAAAAGTTCCATGCCTGGAAGCACAACCTGTGTGCGTGGATTCGCGACTTGGTGCGCGCCCAGTTCTCGCCCGACGAGCGCCACAAAATTCGGCTCTGGCGGATGGGAGAAAACGAGCCGAAGAAAAAGGGGCCGAACGTCGAGAACTTCGCGCAGGTGCCGATCCTCAATCCGCAGCAGGTCGTGTCGGTGTGGAAGTGGACGGTGCCCTCGCATCAAACGTGGGAGAGCCAGAACGTTCCCATACCCGCGAGCGACAAGGGCGTCTACCTGGTGGAGGCCACCAACGGCTCGTTGCGCGCCTACACCGTCATCGTCGTCACCGAGATCGCTGTCATCACCAAGGCCGCGCCCGGACGCCTGCTCAGCTATGTGGTCGACCGCCGCACGGGCGATCCGCTGCCCGACACACAACTGCGCGTCTGGATCGACCAGGAAGAGATCACCTCCGGCAAGAGCGACGCCAACGGCCTCCTCGACACCCAGATCACCCAGGACAAGCCCGAGACTGTCGCCGTGCTCGCGACCCATGGCGACCAGTTCGCCGTCAACACACCCGGCGCGTGGAACCTGGGCAGCGGTCCTGACCGCAACCTGCGCGGTTATACCTACACCGACCGTCCGGTGTACCGTCCCGGCGACACGGTTCATTTCAAGACCATCGTGCGCGCCGAGAATCCCAGCGGCTACCAACTTCCGCAGGATCGCGACCTATCGCTCGAGCTGCGCGATCCGCAAACTTATCAGCCCATCTGGAATCAAACCGCGACCCTCAGCGACATGGGTACTGCACATTGGGACTACAAGATTCCCCCCGACGCCCACCTCGGCTTTTATTACCTGTCTATGAAGATGGGCGAGCGCTACGTCGAGGGCTCCAGCTTTTCCGTCGAGGAATACAAGAAGCCCGAGTACGCCGTGAAAGTCACCGCGCAAACGCCGCGGGTTCTGCAAGGCCAGCCCATCAAGGCCACCGTCGATGCCCGCTACTACTTTGGAGAGCCCGTCGCCAACGCCAAAGTGAAATGGGTGGTGCACACGTCGGCATACTACCCACCTGGACGCTACGCCTACGAAGCCGACGACGTGGGGGAAGGCGATGCCGAAGCCGGTGAAGGCGACGAGGGCGGACAATACGATCGCTACGGCGGCGGCGAGCAGGAGTCGGAAAACAGCGGAACGCTAGATGCCGACGGCAAGCTGCAGATCACCATCCCGACGACGGTCGACAACAAGAACAAGCAAGACCTGACTTGCCGCATCGAGGCGCGGGTTACCGATGCCGGTAATCGCGAAATTGCCGGACACGGTTACGCCATCGCGACCTACGGCAGCTTCTACCTGAGCGCGCAGCCCGATTCCTACGTCTACAGCCAGGGCAGCACCGCCACGATCAAGGTCACTGCCCTGGACTACGACAATAAGCCTGTCGCAACCGCCTTCCGCGCCGAGATCAGCCGCTGGATCTGGCAGAAGCGTAGCGGTGATGTGATCTCTACCGCGCAAGGGCAGACTGACACCAGCGGCAAAGGCCAGGTCAGCTTCACCCTTCCCGACGCGGGTGAATATCACGTGCGGGTGATCGCCACCACCCCCGAGCATCGCGATGTGCAGGATGATGTCTTCCTGTGGTCCCCCGGCGAAAGCTCCTGGTGGAGCGGCACTGCCAGCGAACGCGTGCAGATTGTTGCCGACAAGAAGTCCTACGTGCCGGGCGATACCGCGCATGTGCTGATCGTCACCGGGAAGGAGCCCGCGTCCGTTCTCGTCACCGCCGAAGGCAACGGACTGTACTCCGCGCAAGTGGTGAAGAGCAGCGGGGGCAGCATCACGGTCGATGTGCCCATCAAGCCCGAATACGCCCCGAACTTCTACGTCTCGGCAACGTTCATTCGGGGCAACAAGTTCTACCAGGGCAACAAGAGCCTCTCGGTTCCGCCGACGCAACATGAACTGAAGGTCGAACTGAAGCCCTCGAAGCCCCAATATCAGCCCGGTGACCCCGGAGCCTACACCATCACCGCGACCGATTCTTCGGGCAAAGGTGTTGCCGCTGAATTCAGCCTGGGCGTGGTCGACGAAGCCATCTATGCCATTCAGGCCGAAACCGTGCAGCCAATCCTGAAGGCCTTCTACGGCACCGTCTACTCGAAGGTGAGCACTGACAGTTCGCTCACCTACTACTTCAGCGGACAAGCGGGCAAGCGGGCGATGCAACTGGCCCACGCGCGCCCGTCGAAATCGCTGGCGCAACTCAAGCCCGAGCGCCTGGTGCAGCCCAGGATTCGCAAGGCTTTTCCCGATACCGCCTATTGGGTGGCCGACGTTCGCACCGACAGCACCGGACGGGCCAACGTGAAGTTCGAATATCCTGACGCCATCACTTCGTGGCGCGCGACTACGCGCGGCGTAACCCAAGACACCAAGGTAGGCAGCGCGGTGGAGAACACCATCGTCCGCAAAAACCTCATGGTGCGCCTCGTCGTGCCGCGCTTCTTCCGCCGCGGCGACGACATCACTATCTCCACCATCGTCCAGAACTATCTGCCCGCGGAGAAGACTGCCCGCGTGTCCATGGACGTCACCGGCTTGCGGGTTATCGAAGGCGGCGTGAAGGACATTCCCGTCCCGAGTCGCGGACTTGCGAAACTCGATTACCGTGTGCACGTGCTCGACGTCGATTCTGCCACGGTCCTGGGCAAGGCTCTCACCGATGTCGAGAGCGATGCCATGGAACTCACTCTTCCGGTCGTGCCCTTCGGCGTGCGCCTGGCAACGGCGAAGTCAGGATCGTTCGCCAGCACGAGCGACATCACACAGTCCATCGCATTCCCGCCGGGTATCGAGCCCAACACGCGCAAGCTCACCATCACACTTTCGCCCTCCATCGCCGGAACCGTCTTCGGCGCGCTCGACTACCTTACCAGCTATCCCTACGGGTGCACTGAGCAGACCATGTCCAGCTTCCTGCCCGATGTGCTGGTTGCCGACGCGCTGAAGAAGCTGGGCATCAAGTCGAATATCGATCCGGCGGTGCTGGACAAGCAGGTGCAGGCCGGACTCGACCGCCTCTACAACTACCATCATCCCGACGGCGGCTGGGGCTGGTGGCAGAGCGACGACAGCCAACCGTACATGACCGCCTACGTGCTCGCGGGACTCGCGCAGGCCAAGGCTGCGGGCTTCGACGTGCGCCAGGACATGATTGACAGCGCCCGCAAGTGGCTGCTGACCGAATTCACCAAAACGACGACGCAGAATGTCCGCACCGATCTCCGCGCCTACATGGCTTACGCGCTGGTGCTAAGCGGCAGCGACTCTAATGCTTCGGTGGTCGACTCCGTCTGGACGCAGCGCTCGAACCTGACCTCCTACGGGCAGGCTCTTCTTGGTCTCGCCATGCGACAGGTCAACGACTCGCGGGCCAACGATCTGGTCAAGCAGCTCGAGTTCTCCGTGAAACAAAACGACTCCGAAGCCTGGTGGCCGACCGAATTCAACTACCTGATGGACTACTCAGGCGACACCTCGCCGCAGGCGACGGCCTACGCCATAAAGTTGCTCACAGCGGTCGATCCGCAAAGTCCGCTGCTGCCCAAGGCCGCGCTCTATCTCGTCAATCACCGCAGCCAGGGCTATTACTGGGAGTCAACGCAGCAGACCGCCGCTGTACTTTACGGACTCACCGACTATCTGCAACACACCCAGGAGTTGAAGCCGGATTTCAGCGTCGAGGTGCAGGTCAACGGCAAGACGGTCGCGACGAAGAAGTTCACCGCCGTCGATGCGCTTGCGCCTGCGGCCACGATCACCCTGAACGAATCGCAGCTTGCCGCCGAGACCAACCAGGTGCGCTTGGCAAAGTCGGGCGAAGGCCGTCTGTATTGGTCGTTGCGCGGCCAGTATTACTCCAGCCAGCCCAAGGTCGTGAATAGCGGAACCTTCCAACTCAGCGTCGTTCGCGAGTATTACAAGCTGACCCCGATGCAGAAAGGTGGCCACGTGGTATACCACATGGACAAACTCAACGGCCCGGTGCAGGTTGGCGATACGCTGGCGGTACGCATCACGGTAGGCGGCAATGAATGGCGCTACCTTATGATCGAAGATCCCATTCCTTCCGGGACCGAATCCATCGCGCGCGACGATCTCTACCAGTTGGACCAGACACCGGAATGGTGGAACCGCGGCTGGGGATACCGCGAACTGCACGACGATCGCACCAGCTTCTTCACCCCGTACTTCCCGCGCGGGCAGAAGGAGTACACATACCTGCTGAAGGTCGTTAACCCCGGGGAGTTCCGGGTTAGCCCGACGCGGGTCGAACCCATGTATCAGCCTGACTACCTGGCTACCAGCGATGCCATGAAGGTGAGCGTGCAATGACCGCCGCCCGCACAAATCGCACCGGCGTCATGAAGCTTTGGCTGCTGAACCTGTTGGCCAACGCCGCCGCCCTCGCGGCCTGGTATTACTGGCTGCTCATCCCCGACGCGCACGGATGGCAGGTCGCCGCCTCCCTGCTGCTCGCAGTCGTCATCGGTGTGCTAATCGTGTGGCTGCGCGCGGGCACGCTGGCGTATTTCAGGGTCTCGCAACTTCGCAATCAGCCAGAAATCCTGCCCGCCTTCCTTCGCGGGCTGCACCATATCATCCCCCTGGCAATCTGGGCGGGCATCGGAGCAGCCACAATCTGGCTGATCCTGAGCGCCGGCAATTACACGCCGCAGTTCGCCGTCTGGATTCGTCAGAAGGCGAACGCCGGTCCTGCGCCGCGCAACGTCCTGAGCGCTACCGACTGGCTGCTGTTTGGGTTGCTGTGGGTGATCCTTCCGGCGATTTGGGTTCCCATCGCCACCACCATCGCCGCGACTGGCTTTAACCTGCAGCGCATCGGTCAAGCGCTACGCGTGCTTCGCCGGCCACTTTATTGGCTGTGGCTCTGCCTTATCCTGGCATTTGGCATTTACATCCCATACAAGCTGGTGACCTGGGTTCCGGAGCTCGACAACCTGGCGAAGCAGGCCTGGAGCATGGGTCTGCGATTCACGCTCGCCTACCTAATCGGCGTCACCGCCTTCATTCTCTTGGTGTGGATGGCTGGCGTCTACACCGACCGGGAAGCGCCAATCGAGGCTTGACTGTCCGAATGGACCGCTCCGCCACAGTGTTCAGTACCGCTTTCCGGCGCTGCTGCAGTCTCTATGCTCTCGCCGGCTCAACCTGCATCGGCTGCTGCGTCTTCGGGTCCCACGGGATCGAAAACTGGCGCTCGACCTTCTCCCGGTAGCATGGGCCGGAGTTATAGGTGCAGAAGGGATAGAGCTTTCCGTCGGGCGTGGCGTAATGGATGACGCAGCGCTTGACCCGCTCGATGTCGTAGTTGTAGGCATCCTGGAAATGCATTCCCGCCACCAGCAGCGTGCGATAGGTGTAGGTCCCGTCTTTGCCATCGCGGCCAAGCTTCTTGTCCGTCAAGCCCTGCAACGTCTGCAAGAACTTCTCAAAGGTTAGACCCGGAGGAGCGAACTCCTTGCGGAAGTGTTTTTTCAGCGACTTCCAGACCTTCACTCCGGTGTAGAGTTTGGCGACTGCCTTGGTGGATCGCCGCGAATACTCTTCCATATCCTGCAGCATGTTGGGCACGTCGACGAAGCGAGTGATGGGGACTGCCATCTTCGACTGCTCGTCGACGAAGAAGTATGTGCCCAGCGAGCAATGGGGATGTGCGGAGATAGTGGGCACGCCGGTGCCGCGAAGCGCCGCAGTCAGCTTGGAAAACGGCGTGACGCAGGCCAGGGGGAACCAGTCGGTATGCATCTCGGTGATGCCGGTCTGGTCGCTCACGCAGCGGGCCAGATCGGCGAGCGTAAACCGTTTGGCCAGCAATTCGTGCTTGGCGATGCGTCCGGTGAAGGCGACGGGCTGGAAGCTGATGCCGGACACGGTGTCGATGTTCTCGATGGCGACTCGAACGATATCACCGACCTGATGATCGTTGAGGCCTTTCACGATGGTGGGGACGAAGACGATCTTCATGCCGGTCTGGCGGCAATTCTCGATGACCTTCATCTTGGTCTCGAGCAGGGCCTGGCCACGGGTGCGGCGGTAGACATCGTCAGTGACACCGTCGAACTGGAGGTAGAGCGTTGCCAACCCCGCAGCTTTAGCTTTGCGCGCGAACTCCAGGTTCGCGAGCTCGATCCCGTTGGTGGCGGCCTGAATGTGGGTGAAGCCCATGTCGCGGGCCATGGAGAGAATCTCGAAGAATTGGGGATGGATGGTCGGCTCGCCGCCGGAGAACTGGACGACGCGTCCATCGACAGGGCGCTCATCGCGCAGGGTCTGCAACATGGTGCGAACCTGCTCGAGGCTCGGCTCATAGAGGTAGCCCGCGACATTGGCGTTGGCGAAGCAGACCGGGCAGGTGAGATTGCAACGGTTGGTGAGATCGACGTTGGCGAGAGCGGTGTGCGAGGTGTGCATGCCGCACAGGCCGCAATCGTCGGGACAAGTCTTTCCGCCCTCGACCTGCGGGTTCGAAAGGCCTAGGTTGTCGCCGAAGTTCCACTCTTCCATCTTGAGATACAGCTCCACGTCGCTGAAGACGATGTCGCGGAAGGGGCCATGTTCCGGGCAGGCCTTCTCCATCACGACCTTTCCCTCATCCTCGAGGATCAGGGCCGGGATGACCCGGGTGCATTCCGGACAGAGGGACTCCGTCTGCTTCGGAAGGCCCTTCTGCAGGGGCGGGATGTGAGCGCCGGTGTAGGTCACTGCGGGCTGCAGGATGCGAAGGCTGGGACGCTTCCTGGGGATCAGGGTGGTAGCTGCTTCGGGCGACAAGACTTGCGTGCTCACTGCGAAACTCACCTCAGGCCGGGGATTTGTGGGGAATGGGCGCTCGCGCAGACACGAGCGTCTCCCTCAGGGCTACCATTGTCGGCTGGGGGAGGGTGCAAGTTCAGTGAAGTAGAGCACTTAGGTGAGTGAAGCGAGGTCGCAGCGAACGGGAAAATCCTTCAGTGAGCGGGCGGAAGGGCCATTGAATGGGGCAGTGGTTCGGAGCCGGGATTACGTCGCTTGGGACCGTTCATCGAGTGCAAACAATTGCAATTTGCCACAACTATTTTTGCGCCGATTGTTTAGAATCAATCACTTAGACGAAAAATCTCGCTAACTATATCATTCTAAAACAAGTTACACGTATCCATGTCAGCCGTAAAGACTTACGGGTGCGAAATCGGGGATGGTCGGCGCGTTTCGCTGGGCCGACGACGTCGTTACCCAGGGGGCCATTTCAGATCGCGCCCGCCGATAAGGTGCAGGTGCAGATGGAACACCTGCTGACCGGAACGTGGGCCGACGTTGTAGACGGTGCGGTAGCCGTCTTCAATGCCGCGCTCGCGTCCAATCCTGGCAGCGACGAGCTGGCAGTAGCCGAGGATCGCGGCGTCTTCGGGCGTGGCCTCCTTCAGACCTGCGATGTGCTGTTTGGGAATGATGAGGACGTGGGTCGGTGCCTGGGGATGGATGTCCTCGAAGGCGAAGACCTTGTCGTCTTCATAGACCTTTTTGGAAGGGATTTTGCCGGCGATGATCTTGCAGAAGAGGCAGTCGTCGTTCATAGGCAAATATTAGCTGATTGAGCTCGATTCAACCTGCATTCAGCCAAGGATGGTAAGATTGTCTTACCATGGTGACCAAGGTTTCTACGAAGGGTCAAGTTGTGCTTCCAAGCACGATTCGCCGTCGACTGGGACTGCAGCCGGGCGACGCGCTCGAAGTCAAAGCCGAGGGAGAGCGAATCATTCTAACGCCGCAAAAGAAGCGGACGCTCCGGAAAGCGAGGATCATAATTGATCCGGTTTCGGGCTTCCCTGCGGTGACCTTGGGCCCGGGCGCGCCAGTACTGACCCATAAGCAAGTGAAAGAGATGCTGGCTGACTTCCCGTGAAATATCTTCTCGACGTGAGCGCGCTGCTCGCATTTGGCATCACCGAACACCAGTTCCATGATCGGACAACGTCCTGGGTACGTGACCTTTCCGTGACTGGCATTCTCGAACTGGCTACGTGTTCGATAACGGAGATCGGCTTCGTCCGCGTAGTCGCACAAACACCGCAATACGGATTCACTGTTCCAGAGGCGCGGGCCCTATTGATGCAAATCAAGGGGAGGCAGGCAGACGTATTCACGTTCATCGCCGACGATCATGACGCGTCGCGACTCCCCGGCTGGGTCAAGGGACCAAAGCAAGTTACTGACGGTCATCTCGTCCGACTGGCGAAGGCGAATGGGGCGGAGCTGGCCACGCTGGATCGCGGGATACCCGGGACTTTTCTGATTCCAGAGTAGGGAGTGCCGCCGGCTGAAGCCGGCTTGGGGGGTTGATGGGGAGCGTACCCAGGACTGACGTCCTGGGCTATGATATTCCGCCCTGCGGGCTGCAGCATTGCGGGGCGACCGGTTCTGGCGCTCAGATGCGCTTTTCGTCCTGTTGCCCTTCTAATTCCCTATTGCCGCTGTTCGTTGCGGCGCGCGAGCAAATAAGCCCGGATCAGTTCATTGATGTCGCCGTCGAGGACGCGATCGACGTCGCCGATTTCGGTGCGAGTGCGCAGGTCCTTCACCATGCGGTAGGGCTGGAGGACGTAGGAACGAATCTGCGAACCGAAGTCGATGTCGAGCTTGGAGTCTTCGATGTGCTTGGTCGCTTCCTTCTTTTTCTCCAGTTCGTACTCGTACAGGCGCGAGCGCAGGATGCTCATAGCCTTGTCTTTGTTCTTGTGCTGCGAGCGCTCGTTCTGGCATGCCACGACGATTCCGGTGGGAATGTGGGTGATGCGCACAGCGGAGTCGGTGGTGTTGACGTGCTGGCCGCCCTTGCCGCCGGAGCGGTAAGTATCGATGCGAATATCGTCGGGCTTGATGTCGATCTGGATGCTTTCGTCGATCTCGGGTGAAACGTACACGCTGGCAAACGAGGTGTGGCGTCGCTTGGCCTGGTCGAAGGGCGAGATGCGCACCAGGCGATGCACGCCGATCTCGCTGGTCAGCAATCCATAGGCGTATTCGCCATTGACGCCAAAGGTCGCGGACTTGATGCCGGCTTCCTCGCCCGGCTGATATTCGTAGAGGCTGGTGGCAAAGCCCTGGCGTTCGGCCCAGCGGAGATACATGCGCATGAGCATCTCGGCCCAGTCCTGCGACTCGGTGCCGCCGGCGCCGGGATGAATGGTGACGATGGCGTTGCGGTCGTCATTCTCGCCGGAGAGCAGAGTCTCGATCTCCAACTTGTCGACCAGGGTACGCAGCGAATCGATCTCGTGACGCAGGTCGGCGGAGACGTCCTCGCCCTCGTGCGCCAGTTCGAAGTAGGAGTCGATGTCGCCGGCGCGGCGGGCGAGGTCGGCTTCGGTGGCGAGGGCGGACTCGAGCCGCTTGCGCTCGCGCATCACCTTCTGAGATTTTTCGGGATTGGACCAGAGCGTGGGGTCGGCGGCTTGCTTTTCGACTTCGCTCAGTTGGGCGCGCAGACGGGGCGCGTCAAAGATACTCCTGTAAGTCGTGGACCTTGTGGCGCAGGGCGGTGTATTCCTGTTCCAGTTCTTCGACCATGATTGTTGCGAAACTCCTTTTGGGCCGGTTTCATGGGCAATACAACCCTAAGCAGCATACCCACCCTTGCAACGGCAGGCTATGCTATGCCGCCTCCTGCGGAGGCCGGTTCTTTGCGGTAAACGCGTAGCAACAAGCCCAGTAGCGTGATTATCGCACAGGCAAAGCAGAACCAATCGCCGTAGCGGGTGTAGAAAGTGGTGGCGCGCTCGACATCGTAGGCGCCCTGCAGCGAAGTTCGCTGGCCACGCGGGGCCTCGGCCCGGACACGTCCATAGGGATCGATTATTGCGGTAATGCCGGTGTTGGTGTCGCGCAGGAGCCAGCGCTGGTTCTCGACCGCGCGCATGCGCGCCATGTTCAAGTGCTGACGGGGAGCGCCGGTCTGGCCAAACCAGCCGTCGTTGGAGATGTTGACGAACACCTCCGCTCCATTCTTCGCGAACTGGCGCACCTCGTTGGGAAAGACGGACTCGTAGCAGATGAAGACGCCGATGCGGGCGCCGTCGACCTGCAATGGCTCGCGGCTGGTACCCCGGGCAAAGGTGCTCACTTCGTTGGTGAGCGCCTTGGCAAAGCTGAGCAACTGGGCGACCGGAATGTACTCGCCGAAGGGTACGAGGTGAATCTTGTTGTACTGCGAAACCCACGCACCGCTGGGAGCGATAACCGATGCGGAATTGTAGATCTCGGGTTGACGATTGGGATCGCCGGTGTGCTCGATGCCGAGGGTCCCGGCGATGATGGAGGAATCGGTGCGGCGGGCGACATCGCCGAGGGTGAGCCGCACATGCAGGTCGGTCACAAAGAACGGGGAGGGAGACTCGGGCCAGATGATCAAGCCGGGTATTCGCGCTGACTCGGCCTGGGGACGCACGCTGAGCGCGCTGAGTTCGGAGAGCGTCTGTTGCAGATAGTCGAGCGTCCAGTCGCCAGAATCGAGGATGGGGATATTGGACTGTACCAGGGTCACGCCATGGGTGGCGGAAAGCGCAGGGGGCGAATAGAACTTCCCGGCGTGCAGCAGAATCGCCGACACGAGCGAGACGGTCAGCAGGAGCGTTCGTTTGCGACGCGGCACCAGGAAGCTGGCTGCGATAGCGGTGTTCACCAGCGCGATCTCAAACGATAATCCGTAGACACCCGTCACGGTTGCGATGCGCGACAACGGGATGTTGTCGATCTGGGTGGTGCCGAGCAGGTCCCAGGGGAAGCCGGTGATGTAAGTGCGAGCGAGTTCGACCGCGACCCAGGCGAAGGGCGCGAAGACCAGGGCGCGCAGGCTGAAGCCGTTGCGGCGGCAGGCGATTAAGGCGATCAGAAATCCGAAGAGGCCGTGATACAGCGCGAGGTACAGCGCAAACAGGAGCAAAAGAATCGCCGACGTGACTGTGCCCAATCCGCCGTACGAGTGCATGACGTGATAAACCCAGTAGCAGCTGCCGAGGTACCAGATCACGCCGCTGAAGTAGCCGAGCAGAAAGCCTTGGAACGCAGTTGCCGGGGCGAAGAACTTTCCGCCATCGGCCAACGCCAGGGTGACGTCTTGCTCACGGCATTGCAGGATGGCGTAGATGAGCGGCGCCAAAGCGCCCCAGCTCAAGAAATAGAAGGCTGGACTGGGAAAGATAAGCACCTGCAGAATGCCTGAGAGACAGGCGAGTATCCAGGCATTCCGGCGGATTCGAGTCACAGGGGGAGTTTAGCAAAGACTAAACGGCGCACGCACATCGTGCTAGTACTTAGCTGCATAAGTTAGCGTATGATGTTTTGGGGTGTTTCTGGAACACCACTTGTTTCTTCCATTCGAAGGGATGGGCGGTCTGGTTATAGGCGGCGAGGAAGTCGTCGATCTTACGGCAGAGTTGTGGGACGCTGTGGAAGCTGGCCGTCGCCAGCGCTTGGCGGCTGAGAATACTGAACCAGATCTCGATCTGATTGAGCCACGAGGCGTGGGTGGGAGTGTAGTGGAAGCGGACGTTTTTGTGGCACTGCAGCCAGCCATCGTGTTTGGGTTTGTGGGTATTGAGATTGTCGAGAATGACATGGATTTGCTGCTGGGGATAGGCGCTGCAGACGCCATTCATGAAATCCAGGAACTCCACTCGGCGGCGACGCTGGTAATGGCCTGCCTTGACCAGTCCGGTGGCCACTTCCAGGGCGGCAAACAGGGTGGTGGTGCCGTGCCGCTTATAGTCATGCGAGAACCCGGTAAGGGCCTTGCCGTTGGGTAGCCGCAGCCAGCCTTGGGCGCGCTCCAGGGCTTGGATGTGCGGTTTTTCGTCGACCGACAGCACGATGGCATTCTCCGGAGGGTTCAGGTAAAGCCCCACAACATCGGCGGCTTTCTGGGCAAAACAAGGATCGGTACTGACACACCAGCTGCGCCGGCGTTCCAGGCTGATCCCGTGTTTGCGCAACACCCGCCAGATCTGATCGGCGGAAATGTCGGGCAGCGCGGCGGCCAGCAAGGTCCCGTTCCAGCGCGCGTAGCCGGCGGGAGCCGGGGTGTCCAGCTGTTGCAGAATCCGCCGTTCTGTTTTTTGGTCGTAGCGGGCGGGCTTGCCGCTGCGCGGGGCATCGCCGAGGCCCTCCAGCCGCGCCGCCAAAAAGCGGCCCCGCCACTTGCTCACGGTTGCCGGACGCGTCTTTCTGGCCGCCGCAATCGCCTCATTGCTCAAACCGGCGGCGGCATCCAGAACGATGCGCGCCCGGAATACATCCCGGACCGGGCTGGTTGCCCGCCGCACCGTGGCTTGCAACTGCTCCCGCTCCGCACTGTTCAACTCTACGGTCCGCGCCTGCATGCGAACTACTATACACCATACGCTAATTAATGCAAGTATACACTAGCACCAAGGCGGGGATCATGCATAGCGCGGTTTCATCATGCTGGCTAGCATCACCAGGTTGGACCTGCGACTGCGGCGCCGCAGCGCTATCGGGTACGCGGCCGGGATGGCCTTCTACACGCTGATCGTGGTGGCGCTCTATCCCTCCTTCAAGAACTCCACGTCGCTCAATAGCCTCTCCGGCTCGACCGCCGCCGCCTTGTTCGGCGTCAGCGGGCCGCTGACCTCGCCCAGCGGCTGGCTGAACGGGAACATCTACGGCAACTTCTTCCCGCTGATCATGCTGCTGCTCACCATCGGCTACGGCGCTGCTTCGCTAGCCGGGCAAGACGAGGACGGCACCCTGGCCCTGGTGGCGGCGCTGCCGATCCGCCGCCGCACAATCCTCCTCCAGAAGGCCGGAGCGATGGCCCTGCAAGCCATCCTCCTCGGCGTCGCGGTGACCATCTGCGTGATCATCGGCCGCGGCTTCCAGCTCGCCATCAGCCCTGCCAATACGATTGCCGTCTCGGTCGCGCTGGTACTGCTGGGCCTGGATTTCGGCTTGGTGACCATGGCCGTCGGGGCGATCACTGGCCGACGGGGAACTGCCCTCGGCGTCGGTGCGGGTCTGGCTGCCGCCTCGTATCTGCTCAGCTCACTGGCGTTGACGATCTCGAGTATCCGGCCGGGCCGGTATCTCTCACTCTTCTACTGGTCGGTCGGCAACGACCAGATCAGCAGAGGGGTCAGCGCGGTTGACTTCGCTGTCTTGATCGTGGTCGGCCTGGCGGTCCTGCTTGCTGCCGTTGTCGCCTTCCGCCGGGCTGATCTCAACTAAATTTAGCGCACCTGGATCTGGCGGCATGGCTTTACGCGGCTGAGTTTGGCCAACGTCGCTAGGCAACTCGATATCGATGCCGGAGCTTGCGGGTGTAGATGCTGCCGTAGCTGAGCCGTCGTGCCAGGCCAGTGGCGATGGCGACGGCCAGCATGACGGCAGCCTCAGGCGGTAAAAAGGTCTTCAATGGCGGGGGTTATGGCCTGGTGACGGCTGGCTCGTCGTGCGGTATGCCGGAGTCATGAGGTATGCCGATGGTGGCGGGCTGACCGCGGCTGAGCGGGCCCGCCGGGAGCAGGTCAGGTTGGCGGCGGCGGAGTTAATCGAGGCGGGGGCCAGTGACCGGGCGGTGGCCCGGCGGTTCCGGGTGTCGCGGATGTCGGCGAACCGGTGGCGGCGGGCGCCGGCCCGCGGTGGCCGGGTAGCGCTGGCGTCCAAGGGCGCGGGCGGGGCGAAGTGCAAGCTCACTGCCCCTCAAGCCGCGCTGGCACTGGAGACGGTGCTGGACGCCGGCCCGGCCGCCTGGGGCTGGGATGAGGATCAGTGCTGGACGCCGGCCCGGATCGCTGAGGTGATCCGCGGCAGGTGCAAGGTGGACTACACGCTGGCCGGGGTGGGTCTGCTGCGCTGCACGACCGGGTGGAGTGTGCAGGTCCCGGCCCGCCGTGCGGCGGAACGGGATGAGGCGCGGATCGCTGCCTGGCGGGAGGAGACCTGGCCGGCAGTAAAAGGACGGCGGCGGACCTGGGTGCCTGGCTGATTTTCGAGGACGAATCAAGCAGGTGATCCACGCCATGCCCTCCGGTTTCCGCAGGTCCACAATCCGCGCCGAGGTGATCATCCCCGGTCCCGACCATGATCATCTGCTTGAGGCCGAACGTGCCGCGCACCGCGTCCACCGCTTGGGGGAAGGTCTTCGGGTCGCCGGTGTTGCCGGCGAACACCGCACCGCCACCGGGCGGCCGTCCTTGTCCGTCAGCAGCCCGTACTCGATCTGCGCTTCGCCGCGCTTGCCGTCGCGGGAGTACCCGAACGCGGCCAGCTCGCAATACGCCCCCTCCACCCAGGACGAGGACAGGTCGAACATGGCGATCCCGCCCTCGCGCAGGTGGCGGCGGCGCCAGCCGCTTCTCGATGTGGTCCTGCGGGCGCCAGCCAGCCCATCGCCGGAGATGTCATCGGCAGACGCCCCGGCGGCGCCCAGGTCCGGGCCCAGTGTCACGTCGCCCCACCAGCTTGCGGTGGACAGCTTGGAGGCCGGGCTGATCACCCGGGAGATCACCAGCGTGTAGGCCAGGTCGAGCTGCGGGACGGGCGGGCCGAGCAGCGCCGGGAACCCGAGTCTGGCGGTCATCGCCGCGGCTGCGCGCGGCGTGCCCGTGCGGCAGCGCTGGCACTTTCGTCCCGCAACCTTGAGGATCCCTAGACAGCCACTCATACTGCGCAGGTACTAGCAAGTATGCGCACCGGCTCGCCCGGGCCTCCAGCCAGTCCTGCGCCACGTCCGGAATCGTCTGGCCGGTGCGGTGGATGCGGCCGTCTTCGCGAGCAGCCGGTGGGAAGGCGTCACCATCAACCAGTTCTCCGCCTACGAAGAACTGTGGTTCGAGGACCGCGCTGTGCTTGAGGCTTTTCTCACCGGCCAGGACGTGCACCAGGCGGTGCATGAACTCCAGGTCAAGTACCTGACCTCCCGCATTTTCACGTTCCTGTGCCGCGAGATCGTGCAGATCGACCACGGTGAGTGACCCAGCCGTGGGCGGCCTCAGGGCGGGCCGACCTGGAAGACGTGCGGGACGGTGGTCACCATGTACAGGGCTGCGGTCTCGGACTGAACGTGAGTCTGGTGCGGGACATCACCCGGGAATCGGATGCAGTCTCGCCCCGCCCCACATCTACTCCTTCACCCGTCGGCCCGAGGCTGATCTTCCCGTGCATGACGTAGGCGTGATGGAGCGTCCCGGGCCGGTGCGCCTTGTGCTGAGGGAACCTTTAACCGTGCGGACGTGGCGGATGAGTGAGGAACGCACGAAGCCGAAGCCGTAGATCTCATCGAATTCCCGCACCGTGCCGCCCGCGCCCTCAGACCAGGTGGCGTCGTCCGCCCGCCTGATGAGGACCGGCGATCCATATTCGGTCAGCAGGTGAGCCACAGGGATGTCGAGGGCCGTCGCGATGGTAGTGAGGGTCAGGACCGTCGGGTTGGCCTGGCCCGCCTCGAGGCTGGACAGGGTTTGCTTAGCCAGGCCGGCCCGGCCGGCCAGTTCGCTGAGCGAGTATCCTCGCTCGTGCCTGAACCTCCGCACGTTCCGCGCGACCAGGTCAAACCGGTCCGCCGCCACGTCCTCGCCTCCTCACCCGCCCTGGACCGTCCAATATTACGGACACATGTCCTTCCGGACGCGCAAGAACCCTGCTAAGAGGGGGGTTCGGGGAACTGCTGGCCGACTGGCTGCTGGTGCGGGGCGAACTGCTCCGGCCACGCCGCCGCGATGCCATCGGGGTCCCAGCCGCCGTCGTGGAAGTCGATGGCCTGCTCGGCGGGATGTGACCACAACGCGAGCCGGTCACCGCCGATACCGATGACCTGGCCGCTGATGCTGCCCGCTTCATCTGAAGCGAGGAAGGTGACTGCGGCGGCAGCGTCGTCCGAGGTGCCGAAGCCCAGCTCTTTGGCGGGCGAAGACGCCGGCCTTGGCGGCGGCGTAGGGCGCCTGGCCGAAGTTGCCAAGCTGGCCGGTCGGTGACCCGATGCAGATGCGGCCGCCGTCGCCCTGCTCCCGCAGGCGGGTCGCGGCCGCCCGGGTGCAGGTGAAGGTGCCCCGCGGGTGGACCCGGGATCACGGCGCCGAAGTCGTCGCCGGACATTTTCCACAGCACCGCGTCGCGCAGGATTCCGGCGTTGCCCACCAGGATGTCGAGCCGGCCGTACTCGCTGACCGCCCGGTCCACCAGGGCCTGACCGCCTCGTCCGCGGCCTGCTTGTTGACGTCGTTGATGACTACCGCCACCCCGGCGGCAGCAAGCGCCCGGGCGTAGGCGAGACCGAGACCGCTTCCAGTCACGATCGCGACTTCGCCGTCAAGTTTGATCGCAATGGTCCTTCCTGCTGGCCTGCGAGTTGCGTCAATCGGTGACCTGGGAAGGACGACCGCGGCCCCGGTGTCCCCCGCGGCGCAGCCGGTGAACAGGCCGGTTCCGCCGCCGCGCAGCCGCATCTTGATGAGCTCGGCGATCGACCGGAGCCCGGTCGGCCCCTGGGGGTGGCCGAAGATCAGGCTGCACCCGTAGGCGTTCATCTGGTCCAGGGGGTAACCCGTCTGGCGGGAGAAGTAGACGTCGTTGACGGCGAAGGGGTTATGCGTGGTGACCGCGTCCACCTGGCTGATGTCAGCCCGGCGGATTCCAGCGCGGCCATGGCCGCGGGCACCAGCCTGGCATGCGCCCGGCCGGTGCCCGCGCGAACCCGTCGCCAGGACGCGGGCCACCCCCTCGCCCTGCGCGAGTTCACGCGCCCGCCCGACAGTGGTCACGAGGGCACCGGCTGTCCCGTCGGCCGGATGGGTCTGGGTGGCGAAGGTGTGCAGGCCGTCCGGTGAGGCGGGCCGCAGCACCCCGATCTCCTCCCGGAGGATACGGCGCACCCCCTCGTCCGCCGCCACGATC
>CAWCTB010000043.1:0-34918 GCA_963798275.1 uncultured Acidobacteriaceae bacterium | reverse complement strand
TCAGGTAATGCGCTTTCTGGCGAAGAATTTCGGGTTGTCGCTGCGCCAGGGCGGCGCGCAGCTCGGCGAGTGTGTGGCGGGCTTCCGCCAGGTAGTCCCGGTAAAGATCGCAAAATCCCCCCGGATCCGAGGCCATCGCTCGCTGCAGATGGTCGTAGACTTCGGCAGCTAAAAGGTTCTCACTCACTGGTCTGGGCGCTACGCTTGTGCGATACGAAGGTAACTACGAACGTTCACTCGCGTCAACTGAGAATCGCACTCGACCAGTAGCAAGTCCGGAGCCCCACACTAGCGAAACTTCGAAAAATCAGGCTTTCGCTTTTGGAGAAAGGCCGACAGGGCCTCCCGAGTTTCCGGGTGAGTTTAGCCGTTCGCCGAACGCCACCACCTCCTCATGAATCACCCGGTCGAGCTCAGACCGGCCGTGCTTCTTCAGCATCTGCTTGCAGGCACGCAAAGCACCGGCGGGCTTCTCCGCCAGGGCTTGCGCCGCGCCCAGCGCTGTGGGAAGCAGGGAGTCCTGCGGAACCACCGCGTTGACCATGCCGAGTTCGCGGGCACGCTCGGCAGTCAGCGGGGCGCCAAGCATGAGCAACTCTGCAGCGCGTTGGTGGCCCAACAAGGCCGGCAACAAGAGCGTCGATCCGGCCTCGGGCACCAGGCCAAGGTTCACGAAAGGCAGGATGAACCTGGCGCCCTCGGCGGCGTAGACCAGGTCGCAGTGCAGCAGAATGGTCGCACCGATGCCGACGGCAGAACCTTGCACGGCGGCGACGGCCGGCTTGGTCGCCGCGGCGACGGCCCGTATGAAGCGCTCCCCAGGCGGCATGGCGTCGCCCTTCCATGGCTTTTGCAGGAAGTCCTCTAGATCGTTGCCTGCGCAAAACGAATCGCCATTCCCGTGCAGTAAGTGAACCAGCACCTCGGGGTTGGCTTCTCCGTCTGCGATGGCCTGGATTAAGGCCTCATACATCGCCAAAGTCAACGCGTTCTTCTTCTCCGGACGATTCAACGCAATGCGCAATACACCATCCCGCAATTCAGTTTCCACATGACTCATGGATGAGTTCCTTTCCCTGCCAGGCAGAGCAACTGCGCATTGTACGGGAAGCACGTACCGGCTGGCAGTGAGCGGGCCGGGTGACAACTGGGCATGTTTTGCTAAGCTGTGAAAGATGCCTCCGGTGACGCCATCCAGTCCGTTTTCCCCCAAGCGCGGCCAGTTCGTAAGCCGGCTGTACAGCGAGCTGCTGGAGAATGGCATCCGCTACTTCTTCCCCGGGGCAAGCCTGCAGCGCATTCCCCACGCTTCCGCCGCGATGCCGGAGTTGCGCTGCGCCGTGCCTGACGGAGGCCAGGTCGAGTTCGGGTGGATGGGTTCAGGCTACTCGCTCACCTATAGTTCAGACTTCTCGGAACACGAACTGCGCCTGTTGCGCAGCATCTCCATGGTGCTTTCGGCGCGCTACGAACTGCTGACGAACGAGGCCTTGGCGGCGCAAAGCTTTCAGCTCTTCCGCGGTCTTCCGGAAGACCGTTTTGTTTCCGCTTTCCTGGAGCCGGCTACGCACGCCAGCGCCGAAGCCGTCGCCGGAGTACCCGATCGCGTAGCGGATGCCGTCGAAGTCCTGCGCACCAGCAGCATGAGCACCTACGAAAACCGCCGCATCGCCACCGGAGTGCTGCTGTTTGGTTCCGATCCTGAGCCCTGCCACGAGCCGCCGCTCGCTTCACCGAATGCCCTGCGCTATTCGCATCTGCTGACTTCCATCCGCAGCTTTCACCGGCTTTGCGACGGCTTGCAGACGCTGGCGCTGGTGGACCGTAAGGGTATCCTGGCGGAACTAATCGACATCCGCGAGTGGTCGGCGCCGTACAACGACATGCCGCTACGTGTACCTTCGTCGAGCAGGTACCGGGCCCACTGCCGCGCCACCCTTTGCGGCGGACACATCTGCCTGATCCTGTCACCCAATGGCGAGATTAAGATTTACGCCGACGGCGTGCTCGTATTCCGTTTCCTGGACGGACGTTGGCGGCTGGCGGATGCGCGGCACCGCTACGAAATGTGGAAGAATGCGATCCAGCGTTCTGAACTGGCCGAGCGCCTGTTTACCGTCGCCTTGAACCTGATCGAGAGCCGCCGAGGCGCATTGTTCGTGGTGCTCGACAACAAGCAGTCGGTGCGCGAACTGGTGGCACAACCCGACATGCTCGATCACGCCAATCACAACGTCGCGCCCGGCCACGTATCCAGCAAAGACCAGTTGCACTATCTGCTTCACGGCCGCAGTGCCCTCGACATTCCGTCCACGGTGCTGGAAAACATAGCGCGCATCGACGGCGCGGTTGTGCTCTGCCCGGACGCGCAATTGCTGGCCTTCGGCGCCATTCTTCACCACCAGTCTGCCGAGCAGGCGCTCAATCGCACGGTTGAGGGCGGCCGCACCACCGCCGCTCTGGCCGCCTCGCGGTTCGGCACCGTCCTCAAGATCAGCGAAGACGGCATGATGTCGATGTACCGCAACCAGCAGTGCTTGTGGGAGATGTAGCGGTTTCGCTCGCGAACGCCTTTTATAACTAACCTTCGATTCAGAGCTGGCAGGTTATACTGTAGGCAGTGAGCGGCCCCCAGCGCCAGTCTGAGTACCAGTTCGACCTGAGTGGCGGATCCCTAAGCCTGGACTTCGCTAACACCGTCAGCCGGCGCGACTCTCCCGATCGCCGTGCAGAGCGCCTGAACTCCTACGCTGATTTGCTTGCCTTCGCGCGGCAATCGGAGTCGATCTCGCGCGAGAAGGCAACCCAACTAGCGGCGCACGCCAAACACAACCCAGGGGAAGCCGCACGGGTGCTGAAACAGGCGCTCGCTTTGCGCGAGGCCGTGTTCCGGACCTTTCGCGCGCTTACCAACCACCGGAAAATCCGGTCCGAAGATGTCGCATGGATTAACCAGTTCGCCGTTGAGGCCGCAAAGCATCGCTGCTTGCAGCCAGCCAACGGCGGATTCGAGTGGAAGTGGATTGCAGACGCGAAGCATCCGCTCGAGCAGGTGCTATGGCCCATCGCAGGAGCCGCCGCGGAACTGCTGACCTCGGCTGAGCTGGCCAAAATCCGCGAATGTGAAGCTCCCGATTGCGAGTGGCTCTTCCTCGACGGGAGCCGCAATCATTCCCGCCGATGGTGCGACATGAAGTCCTGTGGAAATCGCCAGAAGGCCCGCCGTCACTACCAGCGCACGCATTCCTAAGCCGCACTTTTCAAGATTTGTCATCACGTCTATAACGACGTTGGCGTTGTCAAGGCGGACGGGGGCGCCGACGCACCAAAGATGCGCCACTGCGCTCTCATGGAAAACCGAACGGCTCCGACCAGGGGCTCGTCTCCAATCTAGCAGCGAGGCTTGTTTCGCCACCCATCTATTCGGCGTTTCCGCCATGATTCACATACGAACTCCCGCCCATTGCGGGAGGCAGGCTGCCCACTCAAGCGGACGATACTTACGCCGCACCACGTGATGACACGGGCTCGCCTGCACCACTTGCCGTCAACTGCGCATAGTTCTTGCCGGTGCGCAGCATCCAGTACAACCTTGTCGCCAGCCGCCGGGCCACGGCTACTTTCGCCTGCGCCTTGCCACGCCGCAGGCACAGCCGGACATACACCCGCTTCAGCGTGGGATCGAAGCGGGCCGCGCTCTGCGCCGCTTCCACCAGCAGAAAGCGCAACAGCGGCGACCCCTGCTTGCTGATCCGCCCCAGCCGCTGCTTGCCGCCCGAGCTGTACTCGGCCGGAATCAGCCCCACATAGCTGGCTACTTTCTTAGCATTCTCGAAGCGCGCCACCGGCCCGATGATCAGCACGAACGCCAGGGCTGTCTGCGGACCCACACCGCGATGCGTCATCAGCAACCGCGCCCCGGCATGCTGGTTCGCTTCCGCCTCCACCTTCTGGTGCAGCTGCCGCGCCTGTGCCTCCAGAGAATCCAGCCGTTGCAAGCACTGGTCGCGCCGCTGCGCCGTGTACGCCGGCAGTGCCAGCTTCTCTAACTCCCGCCGGCCCGCCGCGGTCCACAGCTGCCGTTTCTTCTGCACCCCTTGGTTCAGCGCCATCGCCTGCAGCTGGTTCTTCACCTGCGTCCGGCTTCGCACCACATGATGGTGATGCTGCAGCAGCTGCCGCAGATCCCGCTCCTCCACGTTGGGCACCCACAGCCGCGGAAAGCGATCTTCCAGCAGCAGCTGCAGAATGTGCTCCGCGTCCCGCTGGTCCGTCTTCTGCCGCCGCACCACTGAGGCCCGGATCTGCGCCGCATCCCCCAGCCACGCCTCATGCCCTAACTGCTCCAGCAGCCGCTCGAACCACTGCGTGTAACCGCAGGCTTCAAAGCCCACCCGCGCCCGTTCCGGCAATGTGCTGTAGAACACCCGGGCTGGCTCGGGATGCTCCAACCGCTTACCCGTAATCTCGCCTGTCTGTTTGTCAAAGATCACTACCTGTTGAAAGCCGGGGTGAAAGTCACAACCTATAATGAACCTCATGTTGGCTCCTTCCCCGAGCCCCTGGTCTTTTGCAAACTCACAGTACTCGGTCGATCGAGCCAACGTCGTTATGAAATCAAGCGGAGCGAGGGATCTGCTTTTGCCTTTTCCAGCGGAAAGTACATTCCTCGCGCCCGAAAAGCCAGGCGATTGGAAGGGCAACATTGAAAGACGACTGGCGCCAGTTGTTGTCTGCCTGTAGCCACAATCTGGGTCCTCCCTAGTCGATCCTCGGCCCGGGCGTGACCGTGAACCTCAGCAATTCCGTACCGCGTACCACTTCCACTTCGCAGGCGACGGCGTAGCGCTCGTCGGTCAGCAGGCGGTGCAAGTCGTCGACCCCGGCGATTGCCTGCCCGGCGAAGCGAATGACGACATCGCGCTCGCGCAGGCCGGCGCGCTGCGCCGGCAGATCCTTCGACCACGTTGAGCAGCAGCAGTCCGGTTTCGCTGGGCAAGTCGTAATAGCGCACCAGGCGGCGGTGCAATGGAACGCCCTGTCCCATCACGCCGATGTAACTGCGCTTGATGCGGCCATCGCGAATCAGGCGGGAGGCAACAAACTCCGCGGTGTCCGCGCCGATGGCAAAGCAGATGCCCTGTGCGCCCATGATGGTGGCGGTATTCACGCCGACCACCTGTCCCTGCGAATCGACCAGCGGGCCGCCGGAGTTCCCGGGATTCAGCGCGGCATCCGTCTGGATAACGCCATCGATCAGCCGTCCGGAGCGCGAGCGCATGGTGCGGCCCAGGGCGCTGACCACGCCTGCCGTGACCGTGTGCTGGAAGCCAAGCGGATTGCCGATGGCGACGACCAACTGCCCCACGGCAAGCTTGCGCGAACTGCCCAGTGGCACCGACGGCGCCGAAGCTCCGCCACGGATTACGGCCAGGTCGGTGTCCGGATCGTCGCCCACCAGTTCGGCGGGAAAGCGGTCGCCCGCCTCGCTGGTTACCAGAATTTCCGAAGCGCCGTGCACCACGTGGCTATTGGTGAGAATGAAGCCGTCAGGGGTAAACAGAAAACCGGAACCTGCGCCTTCGGCTTGCCGTCCGCGCTGCTGCTGCCGGACCTGGATATGCACCACGCCGGGGCTGACGCGCTGTACCGCACCCACCACAGCTCGTGAGTAGGCATCCAGCAGCCCAGTGTCGGGATGGTGCGACAAGTCACCATTGCCGATGGCGGTATTGGGAAGAACTTCCTGGGAAAGCCAATCCATTGAGCCCATACAACCTCGTTGCATGTGGATGCGAGCTCGGCGGTTACGATTCGAGCCAGGCGGCAGGGAGGGAGGCCGGAGCCGGCTACTGCGTGCGTTTCTGCAATTCCAAACACTCGTCGTGCAGCTTGGCGTCGTGCGTCATGCCATCGGCGATCATGCATTCGTCGAGCGCCGACTTGGGATCGGAGTTTTTCAACAGATCGAACAGCACAAGGTGCGGCATCGGCCAGGTGGGAGCCAGATGGGCCGCCGCTTTTAGCTGGGTGATGGCGGACGTGAGGTCGGGCTTATTTTTGTAAGCGATCGCAAGATTATAGTGTGCGTTCGCGTTGTTCGGCTGCAGCTTGATGGCGGCCCTGTATTCTTCGATGGCCGCGTCCGTCTTGCCGGTGACGTCCAGCACCGTGCCCAGGTTCATGTGGATGTCGGCATTGTTGGGCTGCAACTGCAACGCAGCGCGATACTGCTCGATTGCGCCCGGATAATCGCGGCGCGCATAGAGAAGATTCCCCAGGTTGCTGTAAGCGGAAGCCAGTTTTGGATTCAGGCGAATCGCTTCCCGGTATTGTTCGGCCGCATCCTTGGCATCGCCATTCTTCTTCAACGCGAACCCGAGATCGTTGTGCGCGCTGGCATCGCCGGGTTTCAGGCGGACCGCCTCCTTCAACTGGGTGATGGCTTCGGAGTAGCCTTTTTGATCGAGCAGCAGATTGCCCAGGCGATAGTGCGCTTCAGCGTAGTCGGGATATTCCTTGATCGCTTCGCGGTACTCGTCGACAGCACCGTTTGTGTCGCCGTCCTTCTCATCCATGAGCCCTTGGCGGTAGTGCCGTTCGGCAGACGCGGGAATGATCACGGTACTCTTGGTCTCCTGCGCACCGCAGAGTGCCGTGAGGATGAAGAACGCGAGCAGCTGAACCAGCCAGTGTTTTTGCATCTAGCGCAGTCGTTGGGAACTGCTATGAGTATAGCGTTTCGGCGGACGCGATTCATGCCTCAACGGACACGTTCACACATTCGTTCCCGGCCAGTAGCTCATCGCTGGGGAAAGTTGAGCACCACGGTCTGCGTCGTAAACGCATCCGATGGACCGGGAGGAAACGACAGTTGCAGCATCGTTTGCGCATCGCGGCGATTGATCTCTGCGCCGGTTGCGTTTACACCGGCCAAATCGCCAAACAGAGGAACATTGTATTTCGCGCCTCCGGCTCCGGCGATTTGCAGTTCAAGGCGATCACGGGTTGCGTTCCATTGTTCGGAAACGAACTTCAGGCTGGTGCTGGGCGCCCCGTTCAGCGGTGGAGTGTAAGGGTAGGCGATACCGAAATCATTGCGATAGCGCAGGCGGATCGTGGTAGTTTCCGCAGAAATGGGCACCACCAGGGTTGGATGCTGATCGACGGCGTTTTCCGGCTGCGTGGATCTCGCAGTGGCGGGATTGCCGCTCACCGTGAAGCCCAGGATTTGCGCTCGCAGACTGAATGCCGGCGAGAACTCCAGTTGCACCGTGTCGCTCCCGTGCCGCTGCACCTGCAGCGTGATCTCGTCGTTGGCGCGCGAGTAGGAGAGATCAAGGGCCGTATTGCCCACCGCGATCCCCTGGATGGCGAAATTCTCCCATCCCGCTGGAACGTGCGGCGCAAAGGTGACCGTGTTGCTTGGGGTATCGACGCTCAGGCCCATCATGCCGCGCAGGATCGGGCTGACGATCATCGCCGACGACCAGATCTGGTGCGAGCTGCTGGTGACCAGTTGCGTGTAGTAGCGGCCAGACAGGACCTCGGTCGCACGCCCGAGCGCCCCATCGAAGACCAGTTGCGCGTTGGCGCGCAGGTTCAAGTAGGCGGGCAGCGGCCGATGGTAACGATATTCGGCTACCGATGCCCATCCCGTGAACAGCGGCCAGACGCTGCCGAAGTGATATCCCACGGGGTAGTACAGCGGGTCCTTTTCGGAGATGATGCGCATACCCCAGTCGGCCTGCTGGTCTGGGCTGGCAAGGATGTTCAGGAATTGTTCGCCGTGCTGCTGGTTCAGCAGTCCGAACCACATCGGCACCGCGCCGAGAACGCTGGGCTTATGGATAAGCTTGCCGTCGAGGTCGAGCGCGTATCCATAGAAGTTGCCTTGAGCAGACCAGAACAGCGCCTCGATCCTTGCATTTTGCGTCTCGGCTTCGCTGTTTAACGATTGCACGACATCATCCTTGCCGGCAAGTCGTGCGAGATCGGCAAGGGAGCGAAGCGCCGCTACGCTGACCCCCGACTGATAGAGTTCCGAAGAAACCGGCAACAGCGCGCCTCCTTCGATCCAGCCATGGCCGACACCCTTGTTCAGGGGTAATCCGTTGGGAGCGTAGGTCGAGTGCAGGAATTGATATGCCTTCCACAAGCTGTCCCACTTGGCGCGCGCGAACGCCACATCGCCGCTGGCCCGGACGTAATCGTCCATACCAATGATGTACAGCGGAGTTCCGTCCGCCGAGGCAGTGCCGTAGACATAGTCGTTCCACCAATCGACGAGCTTCACCGTCTGCGGGATTTCGTGCGGGATTTTGCCATTGGGACGCTGGTATCCGGCGAGGAACTCGAGCGCCGCCTTTGTGTTGGCGAAATCGCCGATGGAATTGAGAGCCAAGGAGGTCCACATGGAATCGCGCCCGAAGAACCAGCCGAATCCGGGGCGGCGATTGATGCCCGACACGTTGTAGCCGGCGACGATTCCCTGTCCGGCGAACGGCTCGTCCACAACGCCCAGTACCGTCGCGATCCGCGCCCAGTCGTAGGAAGCTTGCAGGTCGCGATCAGGCAGCGAGAGTTTTATGGTGCTGTCGAGATAGTGACGATAATATTCAGCCGCCTGCTTCCGCAGTTGATCGCCATTTTGCAGCAGCGCTCGATAGTCGTCTTCGGCCTGCTTCTGGCTTTCAAAGGATGCCGCGGCCGCGAAGGTATAGCTGGCCTTGCCCTTCACCGCCGGGCCGAACATAAACGTATCGACCTGCGAGGAAGAGTAGTTGGTCGAATAGGCCTGGGTTACGCCAGTTAATCCGGGCCCTCCGGCGACAGCGTAAAAACGGTGCTGGTCTTCGCCGAAGCGAAAGAGCTTCGCCTCTTCGGCCCAATTACTGAAAGCGTCGCCCAGACCCGCCGGCCACATCCATGCAACATCAGGCGAGAAATTCGCTTCGATGGCCAGCGGCTGGGCGCTCTCCACCTGCAATGTGATGAGAATCCCCCGCTGCTGCAAAGGAGTGAACAGGGTTTCGCAGACCGTGAACGAATCGGACTCGTAACGGATCACTGTCAGTTCCGGGCGGACCGTGATGGTGCGCGGCAGCGTCTCGGCCGCAATCACGCGGTCGCCGGCATGGAAGATCAGATGGAAGTCGCGAAACAACTTGAGCGGGAAGATCCAGGCCTCAAGGTTGCCGTCCTCGCGCCCGAAGATGCCGGCGTGCGGACCCACGGCGTCGAGGAATTGCCAGTTCCGCGCGGTGCCGGAGAGCACCAGACCGCCCGGCATATCGCCGCAGGCCGATTGCGCCTGCGCCACAACGCTCGCGAACACCACGGAGACGAAAAGAACGTACAGAGCAGGACGAATGACGGCCGCAAAATGTTCGACGATGGTCATGGTCACGCGCCGCGGAAAGGGGCGCGAGCGATGTTATTGGAAAGCTGGCGTCCAATCAACTAGGGGAGGCTTCCGCCCGAGGGCGGACAGGCCACCTCGTTCTGCGCAGGGCTCGATGCCCGCTAGTTGATGGTCACCGACACCGTCGCGCTGTGGCTCATGCCGCCGCCCGTGGCCTGCACAGTTACGGTTCCGCTCAGAGGAGTCGGAGGCGTTACCGTGCCCGAGCCGCTATTGCTGCCGCCTCCGCAGGAGACCACCAGCAGCAGCGCAACCACCACGATGAGTCCACCCAGGACATTCCGCAATGCGTGCCTCTTACCCTTGCGACGGCGTGGAGGGTTCAGGGTAAACACAACGCCGAATGCGAATGCCAGGCTGCCATACATTCCACCCCCGCCGGGCAAGAAATGCAGTGGCGCGCCGCGATCCAGGGCCAGCGTCGCGGCGTTTATGGTCAGGGTCGCGGTGCCGTTGCCTCCGCTAACCGTGGTGGGCGACACCGAGCAGGTGGTTGCGCCGAGAGAAGACGATACGGAGCACGTGAGGCTCACATCCGATGAGAAGCCTGACACGGATGTGACCGTGAGCGTATCCGTCCCCGAACCTCCACTGGCCAGGGAGAGCGAACTGCTGGCTGCCGACAACGTGAAGTCGGGAGTGCCCACGTTCAGCGCAATGGGCACGGTGTGGGAGGTCGTCCCGTTCGTCGCCTGCACAGTGAGCGTGCCCGCGGCCGCGTTCGCGCCGGCGGTAATCACCGTCAGTGTCGAAGTGACCGCCGTCGCGCCGTTCGCAGCTACGGAAGGAGCCGAGCACGTAGTGGCGGTGAGCGAACTCGACGGGGTGCAGGTAAAGCTTATCGCCGAGCCCGCCGTTCCCAGCACATTGAACGTCAAGGTGGCGGTATCCGTCGCAGTCACCGTCAATGAAGTTACGGAAGGGGTCACGGAGAAATCCGCGTTGCCGGTTAGCGCGTTAATAAAAGCGCCCACGTCGAGCGATCCCAAACCGGTGACTTGATCGTAGCCCACTCCCGCGGAGTAACCCATCAGGCCGCTGCTGGGGCAGTTGGTCGTGCCCGGCGTGCAAGTGACGATATTGTTCCCAGTGGTGATGTCGTGAAAGGCCCACGGCGCACTCGCCGCCTGGGTGTAGAGCGCCGGATTGACGTTGCCTTGCGCGGAGTTCAGCTTCTGATTGATGAGCGCCACCACTCCGGCGAAAGTAGGAACTGCCGCCGAGGTCCCTCCGATCACGTCGAAGGTGGTGTCGGTGTTGCGATAGCCGTTCACGCAACTCGATTGGGAGCAGATCAGGGTGCCATCATGATTGGGCGAGGAAGTGAAGGAGACATCGGGCAAGTCACGCGCGTTGTCGTTGGGAACGCCCGGCCCGGTTTGCCACGACGGTTTCGAGGTGGAAAACGTACTAACGCCCCCACCAGTAGCGGACAGCGTGGTACTGGTGCTGTCGTTCCAAGTGGTTTCGGGGATATAAGCCAACGCCGAGGGATCAGTGTCGTTCGTCGATCCGCTCCAATACTGGGTGGCCGCGGTGGGAGTGACGCTGTTGGCGGAGTCCGCGGAAAACGTCGTCCCTCCCATCGAGGTTACGGTGGGAAGGCTTCCTGGGAAGTCGACAGCGAGGCCTTGGGTAGCAGGGGCGCTGGAGTCGCAGTCGGCTGCACCGCTATCGCCCGAGGCCGTGACAATGGTCTGCCCCTGCGCATTGGCCTGCTGACCGGCAGCGGTCAGGTTGGTTCGGGTCGAACTGCCCACCTGTGGTTCGCAGAGTCCGTAGCTGAGGCTCAGCACCGGCGCCAAATCCTGATCGACCGCATATTGCAATGCACTGAAAGCCCCGCCGCTATTTGAGTTCTCGATCACATAGATCAGCGTCGCATTGGGCGCAACCGCTCCCGCCCATTCAACATCGAGGTTGGCTTCATCGACGTCATCGGGGACGACTCCCGGATCGGTAGTGGTGGGGACAATCAGAGTTTGAAAATTGCTCGAATTTAAAGCAGGCAGGCCGGCGAGGTTGCGGAAGGTGACCAGATCATACTGCTGTTGCTGTCCATTCACCACGGCACCCGGGGTGCCATTGCGGCCGGGATTGCTGTCGGTTGACAAGTCGGTTTGGCCCATGATGGCAATCGCCTGCCCGGTCCCATTGATGCCGTTGCTGTACAACGTCTGCAGGTCATAGAGGGTGGCGAAATCGCCGGGTGCGATGAAATGGTTGCCGGTGATGGAAGACGTTACGCGCGGCTTTGCCTTGAGGTTGAGCGGATGGGGAGCAAAGTTGTTCAGCGCCCCACGCCCGAGATAACCCCCGCAAAGGCGGCAGGAATCGAGGGATCGGACGCGGCTGCGTAGTGCAGTTTGCCGTTCTGCAGATAGTTGTGAATCTGGGTATGGAAAGCCGCTTCGACCTGCGCCGCGCTGCCGCTGAAGGCAATCCAGGTACGGCCGCGCGCGCTCTGATTCACGGTGAATCCCTGCGAGCGCAGCCAGGCGGCGGCCAGATCAAGGTCGTGTTGGCTGACCCCAAACTGGTCGGCATATTCTTCCGGCGTAAGCCACTTGTGATAGTTCGGCGAGAAGCGGTCCTGCTGCTCGGCCAGCAACTGGTCGAGCGCGGCTTGCTGGTCCGCCGCCGGCTGGAAGACCAGCGTCATGCGTTCCAAGGGCAGCGCAGGCGAAACCGGCCCCTGATCGAATTCACTGCGGGCGCGAGGATGGACCGTCCCTTTCAGTTGCACCAGACTGCGGTTGTCGATGGGGCGAACGATGCGGTCCCGCACCGCCTGCTGCCCGAACGCAAGGGCAGAGCAGAAGATACAGAAGCACCAGACCACGACCTTACGCTGAAAGCGCGGCATCCGGACCTCGCAGAAACCGATTCTGTAGAAGCCAGCTCCCCATGGAGCCAGCAGACTCAGCGGACATGATAGCCGTTCAGCTCTCACTGAAAGCTCGTGCCTCAGACTTCATGCCAATCTAAAACAAGCTGGCGCGGTAATAAAAGCAGCATGCGTGATTTAGAACACGATTTGGCGTAAAAATCCTCTTAATAATGTGCCTGGGCGATCTGCCGCGGGACTATTTCTTCTGAAACAGTTGGGGAGCAAAGGCAATCAGGTTGCGCCGCCAGACCATCCAGGTATGCGCCCCCGGGGTTTCGACCGCAACCGGTTTCATGCCATTCGATTCCAGCCAGCCGATGAACTTGCGGTTGTCATCGATCAGGCGGTCGTCGGTGCCACAGGCAATCCACAGCAAGCGGATTTGCGCGGCCTTCTTCGCATCCATCCCGGGAAAGTCGTCGGCAAAATTGAAACGCAGGAGCGCCGCACTGAACCCGCCGATCCAGGCAAACTGATCGATGGTGTTCAGGCCGGTGTAGAGGCTCTCCGAGCCGCCCATCGATAGCCCGGCGATGGCGCGGTCTTCCCGATTGGCGGAGACGCGATATCGCTTTTCCACCTGCGGCATGACTTCGGTAAGCAGGGACTGCCGGAATTTCTGGACGTTCGGCATCCAAAGCTGATCCATATGCGTCATCTTCCAACCGTCAGCCAACACGGCAGGGTCGCCGTAGCCCAGCGGCATGACAACAATCATCGGCTTGGTCTTGCCCTGAGCGATGAGATTGTCGAGGATGACATTGGCCTTGCCGACCGCCGTCCAGCCGCTGGCATCGTCACTGAAGCCGTGCAGCAGATACAGGACGGGATATTTCGTCTTGCTGTTCGGGTCATAGTCGGGCGGAGTGTAAACGTAAAAGTCGCGCTCATCGCCCACCACGCCGGACTTATAAGAATGATGATGCACGACCCCATGCGGTACATCGGCGACCTCCCACAGCTCGGGAGTCGCGCCGGTGACATGCACGATGTCTTCGATCTGAATCAGGTTGGGCTTGATGTTGGTGTTGTTGGGATCCAGCATGGCAGCGCCATCCGCGACAAAGCCATAGCCGTAGTAGTCAGGCGCCAGCGCAGTCGTGGTGACCGACCACACGCCGTCGGCATCGCGCATCATCGGCGCGTTAGTACGCACGCCTTCCAGGTGCATCTCAACCTGCTTGGCGCCGGGATCGTAAAAGCGGAAGGTGACCGTGCCGTCCGCGTTTACTTGCGGTGACTGGATAACCGGTGGAGTCGCAGCTTGCGCGTGGCAGAACGAGGCGAGCGCAACCGTCACGAGCAAACTGGAGACCGAAAGCGAGACGTAGGAATTGCGGTGCGAAAGTGCCATGCCAGTCCTCGGACCCTATCTGTGGCAGCAATTGAGCCATCTGCCCGGAACACGGGGATCGTGTGGGGCTCCGGTTTAACGGTACTACAGCCACAGGGTGCGTATCTTGTTTGCCGGAACACGTCGGACACATCGCCCCCGGTTTTTCCCATCACGCCCAGTAATTGCGGACCCAACGATGCTTTCGCAGCGTGTTCAGCATCGCGGGCGGGAGCGGACCGGCATCGGCGGCAGCGATGTTTGCGGCTACGTGGCGCGAGTTGCGCATGCCAGGAATAACCGTGGAGACCGCAGGATGCGATAGGCAGAAGCGCAAAGCTATCGCAGGCAGCTCTTCGACCGGAATTTGCAGTTCGTGCACCAGTGCTTGCACGCGTTCCCACACTTCACGCTTCCGGTCACCCTGGAAATACATGGCGCGAAAATCGCCTTCGGGGAACTCCGTAGCCGGTGTGATCTTGCCGGTAAGGCCGCCCTCGTCGAACGGTACGCGCACGATCACGCCAATGTGGTTCGTCGCACAATAGGGCAGCAGCTCGTCTTCGGGCGACTGATCGAAGATGTTGTAGATCACTTGCACCGAATCGATCAGCCCGGTTTCCAGAGCCCGAATCACATTGGAAGGCTGATGATTCTGAACCGAGATGCCGACGAATCGCACCTTCCCAGAAGACTTCAGTCGGCGCGCCGTGTCCAGCCACTCGGGGTCCACGGCCCAGTCGTCGCTCCACGTGTGGAACTGGTAGATGTCGATGCTCTGGCGGCCCAGGTTCTGCAGCGATTGTTCGAGGCAAGCGAAGACGTGCTCTTTCGGAAATGTGGCGCGCAGCGGGGAGCCGGGCTTCACGTCCCATACAAAGTTAGTCGGTGGGACCTTACTGGCGATAATAACGTCCCTGGCAGGGCCGAATGCTTGCGCGATGAGCCGCTCACTGTGCCCGTCTCCGTATACCAGCGCGGTGTCGTAGAAGTTGACGCCCGCCTCCCGGGCAGCTTTGAGTGAGCGCAGCGACTCGGCATCTTCCGCGCCGACCCACATGGACTTGCCGATGCCCCAGGCACCGTACCCAATCTCGCTGACGCCCAAACCTGTATTCCCGAAGTTTCTGTAGCGCATAAAAGTGTCTCGTTCCTTTGCACTTCCGCGCCTTTGAAAGGCATGCACGCAGACCCTGCGGCCGGCGCGCTGCGTTCGAGGTTAGCAGATAGAGGCAGGTCTGAATTACGCGGAAGCAGTGGCACGTTTGGAGAGGGCAGATGAAAGCACAGCGGCTGAAGACCCAGCCGGTGAACCTGCCGGCTGGGATTTCTTTATCGAATTGCCAAGCTCTTCTCCACACGAATACGACACGCTTGCTTCGGCATTACCACGGAAGTGCTTGGTAGTTTTGTCCAGTCCCGAATAGTTTGGCCACTGAGATCAGGATTTCATTGCAAATCCAAGACAATCGAGCTACAAAACATGGGGCCCATCTCTGACTTTTCGGCTATGTCTTAAGCCAAACCTTACGAGGAAATGCCATGTACGTTGCACTGCTCCGCAAGATCATCTTCTTCTTGCTCGCGCTCTTCCTTTTCGCCGCGCCGGGTTGGGCGCAGTGGGCCACCCCCGTCATCGACGGCACCATTACCACGGGCGAGTACGGCCTGAACAATTCGCTGTCGAACGCCGGAAACACGGACCAGACCTGGTACATGACGTGGGACGCCAATAATCTTTACGTTGGCATTGTGAACGCTAATCTGTCGGAAGGTGCGGTGATTTACATTGCGGGCAATCCGCAGAACCCGCCCACGTGCTGCACCAACGCCGACGGCAACCTCACCGGTTTCAACTACGACGGAACCAACTTTTCGGCGTTGCCCTTCCGCGCCAAGTTTGTTACCTACGTCAAAGACGGGTATCGCGAATACCGCAATTCTGACGGCAACGGCGGCTGGACCGGTCCTACATCGGGCTATGGCGCATACGCGAGCAACAGCGGCAATCAGAATACCCGCGAAGTGGCGATTCCCTGGAACGCCATCACCAGCAATGGGGGAATCCCTTCCTCTTTCGTTTTCTTCGGCTACCTGACGTCTCCGGACGGCTATGTCTACGGCCAGGTCCCGACCGACAACAACATCGGCGGATTCGTCGGCACCAGCGCGTCTGCGACGCAATATTACGCGATCGACAACACCGGCGATGGCACCAGCACGCCTCCCTTCTCCAACGAGCAGCCAGCAGGTTTCAGCGGTGCCGATAAAGCCGGCTTCTACCACAACACCTTCGACCCGTTCTATCGCGATCAGGAAGGCGCGGTTCCCGAGAACTCGCAAGTCACGCTGCGCTTCCGCACGCTGCATTCCAGCGGCATTTGGGGCGTTACAGCTCGCGCCTATTTGTTCGACACGGCAACCGGTGTGACCACTGGCCCGGTTGACACCTCGATGCCCTTCGACCAGAACTTCACCGTCAATGGCACCGAATACGACGCCTGGAAAACCACGCTTACCATGCCGTCCACGACGACGGTTTACTACTACAAGTTCAAGATCAACCGCGATCAGACCAATGGCTGGTACAGCGACGACTACCTGGACGACAACGACAACGTCCACAAGGATGGCACCGGCGCAGCCAGCGATGGTGAGCCATTCCCGTCCTTCCAGATCACGGTGTACGATCCCAACTTCCAGACCCCAACCTGGATGCACAACGCGAACATCTATCACATCATGCCGGACCGCTTCCGCAATGGCGACCAGACCAACGACTATTGCCGCGCGGGCTCGACCACCGGTTGTCCGATTTACTACGGAAGCCAGCAGGCCTTCACTTACAACCAGTGGAACACCCAGATCTGCGATCCGCGCAACCAGAACAGCGCATGCTATGGCCAATACAGCAACCAGTTCTATGGCGGCGATTTGTCGGGGGTGCAGAACGAGCTCGACTACATTCAATCGCTCGGCATCGACACCATCTACATGAACCCGATTTTCTCCGCCCGCTCCTACCACCGCTACGACACCGACAACTACCTGCACGTCGACCCGGCGCTGGGCGGCGATGCGGCGTTCGCCTCGCTGCAGAGCGAGTTAAACAAACGCGGCATGAACGTCATCCTCGACGGCGTATTCAACCACGCCTCCTCCGACGGTATGTATTTTGACCGCTACAACCGCTACGGCGGCAGCGATCCGAACATCGGAGCCTGTCTGTCGTTGGGTTCAAAGTGGCGCACCTGGTTCAACTTCACCGACAACAATGTGCCCTGTCAGAGCGCCGACTACATCGGATGGTTCGGGCTCGACAGCCTGCCCACCTTCAATCACGGTGTCGATGCGGTGAAGGACTTCTTCTATCGCGGCAATGACAACGTCACGCAGCACTGGTACGCACAGGGCGCGAGCGGGTGGCGATTCGATGTCGCCGACGATGGCAACTTTCCGCACTCGTGGTGGGTTGACTATCGCACCCATGCCAAGCTCTACAACAGCAACGGTCCCCTGATCGGCGAAATCTGGCCCAACGCCAGCCAGTGGCTCGCCGGCGACCAGATGGACGCGGTGATGAACTACCGTTTCCGCAAGAACATCACCGGGTTCGTGCGCAACGCCGAATGGCACGACGACAATAACAACGGCACTAACGATATCCCGGGACTTACCCCGAGCCAGTTCGATAACGCCGTGCGCGCCGTGCGCGATGACTATCCACCGCAAGCCACTGCGGCCATGATGAACCTGCTCGACTCGCATGACGTCAACCGCGCGCTCTACGTCATGACCGAACTGGGCGACACCGGCTTGGTGCAGGCGAAGCAGCGGCTCGAGCTGGCGGCGCTCTTCCAGTTCACCTATGTTGGCGCGCCCATGGTGTATTACGGCGATGAGGTCGCGGTTAATTCGCCATCGCTCGCCAACAGCAACAATGGGCCGATTGGCGATCCCTACACCCGTCCACCGTATCCCTGGTTGGACCAGGCCGGTGATCCGACCATCTACGGTCCTCCGGACACCAGCGTCGAGGGCTATTACGCCAAGCTGGCGCACCTGCGCAAACAATACCCGGCGCTACGTAATGGATCTTTCGTCACCCTGCTGACCGGGGATACGCAACAGGCCAACACTGCTCCCAGCACCTACGCCTTCGCGCGCGTGCTCAATGGTTCCGATACCGCGGTGGTTGCGCTGAATAACGGCGCGGCCAGCAACGCGGCGGCGATCCCGGTGGGCAGCTTGTTCAGCGACGGCACGCAACTGCAGGACGCAATCAGCGGCGCCACGTACTCCGTCAGTGGCGGGAACGTGGCGGTTACGCTCGCAGCCCGCACCGGGGTGGTGCTGCTGCCGGCGCCGGTAAATGTGGACCTGGTACCTCCAATCGCCTCAATCACCACAACCCCTACGGCCAACGGAAATGGCTGGATTAACTCCAGTCCGGTGACCGTGAATCTGAGCGCAACCGATTCCGGCAGCGGAGTCGAACAGCTTCGCTACTGGATCAACAACGGTCAGGTGACGGTAGTCGCCGGTAGCAGTGCATCAACCCAGATCAGCGGCGAGGGCACGAACACCGTGGGGCTTCGCGCCCTGGACAATGCCGGCAACATCAGTGCGCTGGTCACGGCCGCGGTGAACATCGACCTTACACCTCCGGTCGTGAGCGTTTCTGCCAGCCCCTCGTCGCTATGGCCGCCCAACGGCAAGATGGTCCCCGTCACCGTGTTCGGCACTATCACCGATAACCTGTCGGGGGTCGATCCCAGCACCGCGGCCTTCAAGGTGGTGGACGAGTATGGCAGCGTTCAGCCCAGCGGGTCGGTGACCTTGGGGTCTGGAGGAAGTTACTCCTTCACGATCTCGCTGCAGGCGTCACGCAACGGAACCGACAAAAACGGGCGACTCTATACCATCACCGTCAGCGCCAGGGACCTTGCCGGCAACCTCGGTTCGGCGGCCACCACCGTGACCGTGCCCCACGACCAGGGAAACTGAGAATCGTGCGATGAGCATCGCGGGGTCCTTTAACTGACTGGATACTAAAAGTGAAGAGGGGGCATCGCGCCCCCTCTTCTTCTTTGGTCGAGTGGCTGTGCCGGTGTCGAGGAAAGGCTCGCTACAGTTTTGGATCGCCCGGCACCGGGGAGTTATGACTTCGGCTGCGGCACAATCCGCAGGTAGGGGCGCGGCGCTTTCCAGCCCTCGGGATAGACCTTTTTCGCCTCTTCGTCCGACAGCGCACCCGAAATGATGACGTCGTCCCCCTGCTGCCAATTCACCGGGGTTGCGACTTTATGCTTGGCGGTCAATTGCAGCGAGTCGACGACGCGCAGCACCTCATCGAAGTTCCGGCCGGTCGTCATGGGGTAGACGATGATGAGCTTGACCTTCTTGTCGGGTCCTACGACGAACACGTTGCGCACGGTCATGTTGTCCGCTGCCGTACGGCCCTCGCTTGTCCCTGAGGTACTGGCCGGCAGCATTCCGTAAAGCTTCGCGATCTTGAGATCGGTATCGCCAATCATCGGGTAATTCGGCGCATAACCCTGTGTTTCCTTGATGTCGCTGGCCCATCGCGCGTGATTGTCAACCGGATCGACACTCAGCCCAATGATCTTGACGTTACGTTTATCGAAGTCGGGCTTCAGCTTCGCCATGTACCCCAACTCGGTGGTGCACACCGGCGTGAAGTCCTTCGGATGAGAAAATAACACTGCCCAGGAATCGCCGATCCATTCGTGGAACTGGATTCGCCCCTCGGTTGTTTCCGCTTCGAAATCCGGAGCGACATCCCCGATCTGAAGAGCCATGCAAACCTCCCTTAAAGTTCGTCACCCGTCTTGCATGAGGACAGTTTCGCATTCTATGTAATAATGCGTCGGGCAATCAAGCATGCGGCTCTTGCTCGCCTTCACTCTCGCCCTGAATTTCACCCTGTCAATGTTGGCGCAGGCACAGAACGCCAACCTCATCCAGGCCACCGGCTGCGTTGAGCCCGGCGTCGAAACCTCCTGCATCGTCCTGAAAGACACCAAGACTGGTGACACGTACAACCTGTTCTTCAGCTCGAAGGTGCCTAAGCCCGGCTCCGCCATCTGGTTTGAGGGAACGCCGCACCAGGGCATGACCACCTGCATGCAGGGCAGGCCGGTCGACGTCACAAAATGGAAGCGCATCAAGAGCATGAACTGCCTGCCCAGCGACGCAACCCAGCATCCCCAGTAACACAACCCAGCATTGGTGCAGCGTGCCGCGTCTGCCAATACCGGCGGCGCAGCAAGTGGCTTGCGCAAGGAGGGCCCGCCGGGTAAAACTATGCCCCACGACAGTTGAACGAACGAACGGCAGGAACACTCCGGGGGTTGCCATGCTTTCGAGAATTTCAATCGCGCTAGTAGTCTGCGTAACGGCAGTCTTCGCCGTCTGTGCAGCGGCCTTGCCGCAGTCAGCTCAGGCTCCGTCGGCCTCCCAGTCCACCGCCACCGCTCCCGTTGCCCGGCCCACTGCGACTGCTCCGGTTGCCCGGCCCGTCCTGGCCGCTTCCAAGGCTCGCGCGCAAGCCGCGCCTCCTACCAGCTTCGAGCACCACACCCTCACGGGCTTGGTGCTCGACGAAAAGGGCAAGCCGGTGAAGGGAGCCACAGTCACGCTGGTTGACCCTGATACCAACTTCAAAGCTCCGCCGGTGAAGACGGACAAGAATGGCAGGTTCGTCTTCGAAAACCTGACTACTTCGAGCTACAAGCTGCAAGCCACCCAAGGAGACCACAAGTCCGACACGGCCGATGTTGCCATCGGCTCGGAGAGTATGGTCCATAAGAACCTGGTGTTGAAGTAGGAACCATGAGCGCCGCTGAACCGGACTGGTCCTCGGAAGAATTGAAAGCGCTGCTGAACCAGGCGCTCGCCCTTGAATACATCAAGCTTAAGCACAAGGAACAGGAAGCTCCTCCGCCCAAGTCTCCCTGGCCGGAATTATGGAAGGCTATCGCTCCGACAGTCACCACCGTGCTGCTGGGCACCATTCTGGGCGGGTACCTCGCGGACCGCATCCAGGAAACGAACCGCCGCAACGAGGCGCGCAGTGCAGCGCAGCAGGCGAATCTGGCGGCGGAACAGAAGACCGTTGACGAGGCATTTACCGTAGTTGGCAAAACCGTCGCCGCGTCGCAGGATGTAATCGACATCGTGGGCGAGGGTTTCGACGAAAAGGCCGCAGGACTTTCGCCGGAAGAGCGCAAAGCGCTCGCAGCGCAGAAGAACTCCATCTGGCAGACCTACAACTCGGCCATCGCGACCTGGCGATTGGAACGGGACCGTATGGGCATGCTGTTGGCCATCCGCCACGAGAATCCCGCTGCGATAAACGGCGCGTGGCAGAACGTAGTCAACGCAGTAGATGGTTTTTCCGAGTGTGCGCTAAAGTACAACAAGCAGAACCACGAGCCCGTGCCACACTCCGATCTCCAGTTCGCCTGTGACAAGCAGCGAGGCATGTGGCGTGACTCGCTGAATAAGCTGACCGCGATGGTGGTGAAAGCTCGCATGGATTTGGAGGAACAAGGCTCAACCAGGACCTCCCGCTGAGCGTTGAAGGCCGGATTAGGCTTGCAGGGAGTCGAGCGGCACACTGGAATTCTGCCTGCAGTGCCAACGGCAAAAGCGCGGATCGAGAGCAGCCTCTCCTCCGCGCCTGATCTGTTTTCTCGAAGCGCTTACTTCTTCTTCACCATCTCCACATCAATCTGCAATTTCACGGTGTCGCCCACCACGGCCTCGCCGGTCTTGAGCAGGTTGTTCCAGGTCAGCCCCCAGTCCTGCCGATTGATGATGGTGCTGCCCGAGAAGCCCCGCCGCAAGTTGCCCCAGGGATCGGTCACGGCCGCCCCCGGAGCATCGACGCTCAGTGTAACTTCCTTGGTCACGCCGTGCATGGTCAGGTCGCCCACCACCTTCAGCCCATCGCCGCTCTTCTGAATGCTCTTCGACTTGAACTCCATCGTCGGATACTTCTCCACATCGAAGAAGTTGGGGCTGCGCAAGTCCTTGTCGCGGGCCTCCACGCGCGTGTCCACCGACGCCACATCGATCACCGCATCCACGCTCGACTTGGCATAGTCCTGCTCATCGATCTGGGCGCTGCCGCTGACCCTGTTGAACGTGCCGGTGACGTTCGACAGTCCCATGTGCCGCACCGTGAACTGCGCCGTCGAGTGGTTGGGGTCGATATTCCATGTGGACGTCTGCGCCAACGCCGGGACTCCGGCCATCAGCACGCCGCAGAGCACTGCAAGAAGAAAACGCTTAGCCTTCAAATTCGATCTCCTGTCGCGCAAAATAGTTGTTACAACACACAAATCGGATGACGCAGCAACCGCTAAGGTTTCAAATTATGACATCTGCGCCATCATCCTCGTGTGTGCCGCGGGGCCGCTGCCCTCTCCGCTAAAGCAGTTTCAGTGAAGAGGTAGACCGCGATCCCGCAGGGGCTATAATAAAGCCCCTGCGGGTACCCGTTCCCAGCCCTCCCGGCATTTATGAGTTGGGTGACGGGTTCCAGCTATCAGACGTCCGCTACCGGCTATGATTGGATGATCGCGGTCACGGCCCAATTGCGGAAGCACCAGTGCGATTTGGAGAGGTTGGCTGCTCTCTTCTTGTTAAACGGCGCTACAGTTGGCTTAGAGATCGGTGCGGCGCTCGATTACACGTAGTCTTCGTGGGTTGCGCGCCATGCACCGGGTTGAACGGGAGGAAGTATGGAACTCCGGTTGACCGATGATGAACGAGACTTGCTGGTGCAGGTTCTGGAGGAACGCCAAACGCACTTCCTGCACGAGATCGCCAAGGCCGAGCATCATCAGTTTAAAGAAGCGCTGCGCAAGCGCTGCACGCTGTTAGAGAAGGTCCTGGCCAAGCTGCAAACCAAGGCTACGCTGATTCTCTGAGCGACGCAGGGAGGGGAGCTCGCGATCCGAGCGTTGAGCCTCGCGATGACACCCCAGATGCGAGCGCGACCGCGGCGCGGATCGACCGCGGCGCGGGCCGTTACAATCGTGCCATGCTGCTGCCGAGGCTGATGCGATGCTGTGCCTGCTGGGTTGTTGTCTATTCGGTGACGGCTGCAGCAGCAGCGGCGCAGGAGGGCCGGCAGAACCTGCAAAGCGCGGTGACGCGGGCCATGGCGGGGAAAGCGGGCACGGCGGTAGTGCTCGAGGTGGCGACCGGCCGGGTGCTGGCGGCCTACCATCCTGAAGTGGCGGCGCGGCGGGTGGCGCATCCCGGATCGAGCCTCAAAACCTTCACTCTGCTGGCGCTGCTGGAAGCCGGCAAAATCAACGGACAGTCAGCCCTGATGTGCAAGCGCCCGCTCACCATCGGCGGACACAGGCTGGACTGCGGGCATCCCGACACCCACGCGCCGCTCGATCCGGCAACGGCGCTGGCCTACTCCTGCAACTCGTACTTCACCCAGGTAGCGACCCGGCTAACACCTGCTCAGTTGCGAAATAGTCTATTAAAAGACGGTTTTGGATCGGCCACCGGCCTGGCGGCAAACGAGGCGGTGGGGAAGGTTGCACTGGCAGGAACGCAGGCCGAGTTGCAACTGCAAGCCATTGGCGAGTGGGGCGTCGCGGTCACTCCGCTGGAACTGCTGCGCGCGTACCGCAACCTGGCGCTGCTGGCGACGCAGCAGGATGCGAAGGTCGGGCCGGTGTTTGCCGGGCTGGAGGGTTCGACCTCCTATGGCATGGGACGCCTGGCGCAACCCGATGCGGCGATGAGGGTGGCAGGCAAGACGGGCACGGCGCTGGCGGAGGAAGGCCAGTGGCGGCATGCCTGGTTCGCGGGCTATGCGCCGGCGGCCAAGCCGGAGATGGTGCTGGTGGTGTACCTGGAAAAAGGCTACGGGCCGACCGATGCAGCCGGTGCGGCGCGCAAGATCTTCGCCGCGTACGCCGCGGAACGTGAATCCAGCCGCGCTGCCAGCGAGGCGCGGCGATGAAGCGCCTGCTGGCCGCAGCGGCGGCCCTGCTGCTGTTGTGGCTTGCCGGCGACGCGCAAACCCTACGTGATGTGCCGGCGAAGAACAAGAACATTGGTGCGCCCTCAAGCGGATTCCCTAAAACAGTTCAGGTGCGGCTGTGGTATCTGCATCCGCCCGCCAGTTTGAAGCTGCGGGCCGATGCGGGACAGGCGCGGGTGCGCAAGTGCGCCACCTGCAACCAGACTCCGGTCACTGCGCTAGGGCTGCGGGCGGTCAAGTCGCGGATTGAAGTCGACGGAGACAAGGCAACTGCCACCGAGTTGCATATCGCCGGCACGTATTCCATGAGCAGCGGGAACGAGCCGCCGATCAAGGCCGATTTCCAGGTTGACGTAAAGGCGGAGGCGGGACACCTGCTGATCACCGCGACCATGCCGATGGACGAGTACATTGCAGGGGTGCTGGCGGGCGAGGTGGGCAACTTCCAGTCGGACGAGGCGCTGAAGGCGATGGCGGTCGCGGCGCGCACCTATGCCATGCACTTTGGCAGCCGGCACGCGCAGGAAGGCTTTGACCTGTGCGACACCACGCATTGCCAGGACCTGCGCATCGCCGGCATTGATGCGAGGTTGCGCAAAATCGCAAGCGATATCTCGGGCGAAATACTGTGGTATGAGGGCGAGCCGGCGGCGACCTATTACCACGCCAACTGCGGCGGCACCACCGAAGACGGCCGCTACACGCTGGGCAACGACGAGCCGCCCGCGCCGTATCTGAAGCAGCACTCGGACACCTACTGCGTGCGCAACGGCGTCCTGCAATGGCGCAGCTCGGTCACCAAACGCGAACTGCAGAGCGCGCTGCAGGCCGATGGCATCGACGTTCCGGGCAGGCTACGCGCGGTTGCCATTACGCAGCGCACGCCCAGCGGGCGGGTGGAGTTGGTGCGGGTTACGGGCTCGGGGAGTGCCACGGTCCCGGCGCTGGCGTTCCGCTTTGCGATAGGACGGCACATCGGCTGGGAGCGGCTGAAGAGCAACTGGTACGAGGTGAGCGTGACCGACGACAGCATCGTGTTTCGCGGGCGCGGCTCCGGGCACGGGGTGGGCCTGTGCCAGGCGGGCGCCGAGGTGATGGGCAGCGAGGGCAAGGGCTATCGCGAAATTCTGGCCTATTACTATCCGGGAACGAAGCTGGGGATAGCGGCCCAGGGCGCCAACTGGCAGGCGCTGGCGAACGCCGACATCGAACTGCTGACCACGCGTCCGGAGGCCGACAACGCGCTGCTGCCGGTGGCTACGCGCCTGCTGCACGAAGCGGAAGAGAGCACCGGGTTCGTGTACAAAGCTCGGCCACGGCTGAAGGTGTTTCCCACGGTTGCGATGTTTCGCAATACTACGGGCGAGCCGGGCTGGGTGGCGGCGACCACGCGGGGCAGGACCATCCAGATGCAGCCGCCGGAGATGTTGCGGCAGGCGGGAACGCTGGAAAGCACCTTGCGCCACGAACTGCTGCACATGCTGATCGAGTCGTATGCCAAGGCGGGAACTCCGGTGTGGTTTCGCGAAGGGCTGGTGCTGTACCTGGCGGAGCCGAACGTGGCGGCCCCGGGTGGGGAGTTCGCCAATGTGAGCGCGTTGGAAAAAGCAATGCGCGATCCGGCCAGCGAAACGCAGTTGCGCCAGGCCTACGCCGCGGCGCGGGCGCGAGTGGCGCTGCTGGTCGAGCAGAATGGGAAGGAGACGGTGCTGCGGTGGGTGCAGGAGGGAAGTTGTCAGTTGTCAGAGGCCAGTTGTCAGTAGGAGAGTTTTTAGTTTCGAGTTGGGTTGTGGGGGCGGGCTGCTTGATACGCGCCGTCGATTCGGTGTTTCTCCAAGGGAATGTATGGTTGTGACCCTTAGGACTTCGCTTTCTTCGACGGTTTCGGCTTGCCAGAACTGTTGAGGGCGACCGCCTGGCGAACGAGCGCCTTGAAGGCGGACTCGTCAACTTCTTCTCCTGCGCGGATGTCGATCGCGCGGCGTGTGTTTCCCTCGAGACTCGAGTTGAAGAGGCGGGCCGGATCCTTCAGAGACGCGCCCTTGGCGAAGGTAAGCTTCACGACATTCTTGTAGGATTCGCCAGTGCAGATGATGCCGTCGTGCGACCAAATCGGAGTGCCCATCCACTTCCACTCCTCGACGACGTCCGGGTCTGCTTCCTGGATAAGCTTGCGCATTCTGCTGAGGGTTTCCCCGCGCCAGTCCCCGAGTTCGGCGATTCTTTTCGAGATGAGCTCCGATGCCGGCTGGCCTTGGCTCGCGCCCGACTTTTTCATGTTCTCGTCCTGGAAGTTCCAGATATATTTCGTTTGCAGGACAGTAGTGAACGCCCTGTTTCTTTTGGTCCAAGTGTAATGCCAGTTTACGCTGCCATTGGATTCGAAAGTACTGCGATCTTCTTGCGACGCCTTAGCGCGAGCGAAGAAGGCGGCGGCGAAAAGGGGGAGAAGGCCACTCGTACACCGGAATAGTTGTCAGTGGTCAGTTGCCAGTGGTCAGAAAGAGAGTTGAGAGTTGGTGGGCTGGTTCGTTTAAGGGAGGCATGCCCGCTCGTCACGGAAGTCCGGCAGGTTCCACAATGGGCCCCCACCGCTGGGAAGAACCCGACGAGGCGCTGCCGTGCCTACGGCACTCTGGGGCCGGAGTGCGGCTCACCCCGCGTTGAAACGCCGGGCTAAGCTCTTTCGTCCGCGAGGCGGGACTGGATCGTCGTGGGTTCAAGCTCAACTGATGTCCCCAGTAGTTAGAAAAACCCCGCCCCGCTGGCGTTCAGCTTGTCCAGCGACGGCTGCTGTGCGCCTGACGGTCGCGACCGCCGGAACTCGAGTCTCATCCCGACGGTGCCTGATTGTTCATTCGTGCACAGCGACACATCATTGCTGTACCTAGGTTCTGGAAACAGAGAAAGAAGGCAATCCACACGGCGACGTGTCATCCATTGACTCTGAACTTCGCGATGATCGCCGTGATGTCGTCGTGCTGTTCTTGAGAGCTGAATCCCAGAACCTCATCCACGATTGCGGTCAGCAAAGCCTGGCTAGGTAGTTGCCGATGTTGCCGCAGCGCATCAATCAGGCACCGCTCGCCAAATTCTTCTCCGCGCCCGTTACTGGCTTCGGTGACGCCATCCGTGTAAAGAGCAAGCACATCGCCGGGAGAGAGCTCTTGTTCCCGCATGGAGCAGTCCCACTCTTCGAACAGCCCCAGCAGCGTGCTGGTCGAATCAAGCTGCTCCACGTTACCGTCTGCTCTCAATAAAAGGCCAGACAAATGCCCGCAATTGGCGTATCGCAGTAGCCTCGTCGCGTCGTCATAGTCGGCAAAGAAGAGCGATGCGTAGGCGTTGTCGCCAGTGTTGTCATAGAACAGGCGGTTCACGGATCTGAGCAGAGCCTCAGGCTGGTCGAAGGCCAGCGCCGACTGGCTCCGCAGGCTGGCCTGCAAGTTCGCCATCAGCAGAGCAGCGGCGATCCCCTTGCCGGAAACATCTCCGATGATCAAGCCCAGCCGTTGCGGTCCTAGATTCAGGAAATCGAAATAGTCTCCTCCCACTTGGCGGGCTTGCAGGCAAATGCCTGCGTACTCCACCGTTTTCAACTGGGGTTGGAGTTGTGGAAACAACCGCGCCTGCACTTGCCTGGCTATTTCCAATTCATGGGCGGCACGGCGTTCGGACTCGACTTTTTCGGCATGCAACTGGCGGCGCAACTCCAGGCTTTGCCGCACTTCGTCGAATCCTTCCAGTCCGAACCGATTCCCATCTGGATCTTCGAACCGTGCAAAGGTCCCGCCCCATGCCTCTTTCGCAGGGGGAGACAAGAAATGAACCCCGCGCTCGCTCCACTTCTTGTAGATAGCGTGGACATCTTCGGTCATGAAAAGAACCCCGCGCTCGCCGCCAATCAGGTTGTATTGGGGCCGATCGGGCTTGGGAGCAATCAGCGTAAGGTTCGCGCTGCCGTCGGGAGGCGCAACTTCGATCCAGCGATGTTCGGCGGACTGAGGAAGATGATCGACGATGAGTTCGAAACCCAATTGGTCCACGTAGAATCGCAGGCTCTGGTCCAGATCGCGAACGAAAACGATGATGTCCTGAATGCACAGGTAGGGGTCTTCGCGCCCGGGGCGAAGCACCGATCGGTTCGTCCATGACAAGGAGGGGTCGCTGGCCATGCGCGTGATTATAGTGGGGCACCCAAACTCGTCCAACCAAGAGTCCTCAATGGCGATTATTGAGAGTTTCGAGTTGGTTGTGGAGGAGGCCTTCCATCAGTGTCGATTCGGTGGTTCGCACGGAGAAATGTTGGCCCTGCGCGCGACTGGGCTGAAGGTGCGGAGAGAAAGCAGATCCCTCGCTCCGCTTGATTTCATAACGACGTTGGCTCGATCGACCGAGTACTGTGAGTTTGCAAAAGACCAGGGGCTCGGGGAAGGAGCCAACATGAGGTTCATTATAGGTTGTGACTTTCACCCCAGCTTTCAACAGGTAGTGATCTTTGACAAACAGACAGGCGAGATTACGGGTAAGCGGTTGGAGCATCCCGAGCCAGCCCGGGTGTTCTACAGCACATTGCCGGAACGGGCGCGGGTGGGCTTTGAAGCCTGCGGTTACACGCAGTGGTTCGAGCGGCTGCTGGAGCAGTTAGGGCATGAGGCGTGGCTGGGGGATGCGGCGCAGATCCGGGCCTCAGTGGTGCGGCGGCAGAAGACGGACCAGCGGGACGCGGAGCACATTCTGCAGCTGCTGCTGGAAGATCGCTTTCCGCGGCTGTGGGTGCCCAACGTGGAGGAGCGGGATCTGCGGCAGCTGCTGCAGCATCACCATCATGTGGTGCGAAGCCGGACGCAGGTGAAGAACCAGCTGCAGGCGATGGCGCTGAACCAAGGGGTGCAGAAGAAACGGCAGCTGTGGACCGCGGCGGGCCGGCGGGAGTTAGAGAAGCTGGCACTGCCGGCGTACACGGCGCAGCGGCGCGACCAGTGCTTGCAACGGCTGGATTCTCTGGAGGCACAGGCGCGGCAGCTGCACCAGAAGGTGGAGGCGGAAGCGAACCAGCATGCCGGGGCGCGGTTGCTGATGACGCATCGCGGTGTGGGTCCGCAGACAGCCCTGGCGTTCGTGCTGATCATCGGGCCGGTGGCGCGCTTCGAGAATGCTAAGAAAGTAGCCAGCTATGTGGGGCTGATTCCGGCCGAGTACAGCTCGGGCGGCAAGCAGCGGCTGGGGCGGATCAGCAAGCAGGGGTCGCCGCTGTTGCGCTTTCTGCTGGTGGAAGCGGCGCAGAGCGCGCCCGCTTCGATCCCACGCTGAAGCGGGTGTATGTCCGGCTGTGCCTGCGGCGTGGCAAGGCGCAGGCGAAAGTAGCCGTGGCCCGGCGGCTGGCGACAAGGTTGTACTGGATGCTGCGCACCGGCAAGAACTATGCGCAGTTGACGGCAAGTGGTGCAGGCGAGCCCGTGTCATACGTGGCGCGGGTACGTTCTCCGCTTAGTGGGCAGCCTGCCTCCCGCAATGCCGGAGTTCGCCTACGTGAATCATGGCGGAAACGCCGAATAGATGGGTGGCGAAACAGCCTCGCTGCTGATTGGAGACGAGCCCCTGGCGGAGCCGTTCGGTTTTCCATAGAGCGCAGGGCGCATTTTTGGCTGCGCCCCCGCGCGAAACGCCGCTTGTGGATGACAAGCGAAGGGGGTTGCTGATAGTGGATGGTCGATAGGTTGAAGCCAAAAGCAAAAAAGCCAAAAGCAAAAAGCCAAAAGCGAGACCTGTCATCGCGGGTATAGGGGTCCTTCGCACTGCGTTCGGTCGCCCAAGCGACCTCACTGCGCTCAGGATGACAAGTGGGAAAAGTGTGCTTGTAAAACAAAACCGGCCGCGAGTGCGACCGGTTCTGTTTTTCCCGGAGGGGCTGAAGCCCCGAATACGTATTAGCGAGCTGTACGCGGGCCTGAAGGCCCGCTCTACCACCTCGCCGACCCCGCTCTACCACTATCTAGTCGCCGAAGACGGCTTCTCTTTCTTCTGCGGCGGGGACGGAAGTGGCGGGCTTGATGCCGCCGATGCCGCCGATGCTGCCGAGGGGGACGAAGCCGCCCTTGTCCTCGATCTTCTCGCCCAGCACGTGCTCGCGGTAGAGCGCCATCATCTTGGCGGCCTCGGCTTCCTGCTTGATCTTCTCTTCATTCTTGTTTTTCTCGTCGCGCGCCTTGAACTTCTCCTGACGAGCGTTCTTGGCGATGCCCAGCTTGTCGAGCGTGTCGTTGGCTTCGGCGTGGACGTGCTCGTCAACCAGCTTGAGCGTGTGCGCCGTGGTCTCGAGGCCGACCTTCTTGCCGCCGGCGAAGATCTCGTGACGGCCGTGCTCCTCGTACCACTTGGTGAGGGTGGCGGTCATGTGCATCTTCTCGACGATATTGCGCCAGCCCACGCCGGTGTTGTAGGCGCAGAAGCTGATCTCGCCTTCCTGCGTGGCGTAGGGAATGATGCACTGCTCAGTGCGGCGGAAGTCGTAGTTGAACAGGTCCTGGAACCACATGCCGGCGATGAACAGGAAGTTCCAGCGATCGCGGCGGCGGCGCTCGATGTCGGTCTCGGTGCGGTCGCCCGAAACCTTGCCGTAGTCCTTGCCGGTCGCGCCGAAGGTCTTGTCGAACTTCTTCAGCAGATCGGTGAACTGGAAATGCGTAGGCGACTTGAACGGGTCGTAGTTCTTCAGCAGCGCCAGGGTCATGCCGGCGATGGAGAGCCACTTGCCGCGCGCCGCGTCGTTCACCTTGGCGATGTCCTTGGCGATGGTGTCGCCGTTGAGGAACGCGGTGACGGGAACGGCTTCCTTGGTTTCCTTGTCGATCATGACGGCCATGCCGACGCCGCAGTTGGGATGGCAGCCGCAGCTCAGCGAGCCCCAATCCTTGTCGGGACCATGAACCAGGTCGGCCCAGTCGGAGAAGGTGCTCATGAACGAGATGGGGAACCAGTCGCGGGTGGGCTCGCCCAGTCCGGTCTGGTTCTTCACGTCGTGCGCGAGATGCGACAGCGTGTAGCGCTGCGCGTGACGGCGCTCGTCGGTGATCTCCTCGTCGCGGCCGGTGAACGAAACCGGCTGGAAGGAGAGGAACGAGATGCGCTTGGGATTGTCGAGCGCGAACTGGATGATGCGTCCGACCTGCTCGTTGTTGAGGCTGTTGACGATGGTCACGACGGGAACGATTTCCACGCCGGCCTTGTGCAGGTTCTCGATGGCCTGGAGCTTCACGTCGAACAGGTTGCCGACGAGGCGATGCGAGTTGGCAGCGTTGCCGATGCCGTCGAACTGCAGGTAGGCGTAGCGCAGACCGGCTTCGGCGGCCTGCTTGGCGAACTCGAAACTCTTGGCGAACTCAATGCCGTTAGTCGCAGCCTGCACGCTGTTGTAGCCGACCTTGCGGGCGTAAGCGACTGCGTCGAGGAAGTAGGGCGACAGCGTGGGCTCGCCGCCGGAGAACTGCACCGACATCTGGCGGCGCGGCTTGATGGTGACGGCGTCGTCGAGCATCTGCTTGATTTCTTCCCAGGTGAGTTCGTGCACGAAGCCGACCTGGTTGGCGTCCATGAAGCAGGGATCGCACATCATGTTGCAGCGGTTGGTGAGATCGATGGTCAACACCGATCCGCGGCCGTGCTTCACAGTGCTGGAGCCGTGGTGATGGAGGCGCTCGTCGTTGTGGGCGCGAATGTCGCGGCCGGGGAAGACCTCTTCCAGGTGCCGGAAGAAGGCGGTGTCCATGGCCATGACGTCTTCGAAGTGGCCGTGCTTGGGGCAGTCCTTCACCATGAGGATCTGGCCGTCGCGCTCGATGATCTGGGCCTTGATCTCGCCGGCCTTCTCGTTCATGAGGATCTCGACCGGCAGCTTGCCGTCGATGATCTGCTGGCGGATTTCGGGGACGCACTTGGGACAGAGCGAGTCGGTGGAGCGCGGCCAGCCGAGCGGCGGCTTGGACTTCTGGTACGACTTCAGCAGAGGCTTGTCCGACCACTTGGGCGTGAACGACGGATTGGGATTAATGCTATTGAGCTTATCGAATACCACCCACGCGCCTTTGGCGGCGACGGTGACAGCTTTTTCAACATACTTAATGGGCTTGTGCATTGCAGCCTCGTGAAGAAATTGGTGGCGACTGCAGGGCGGGATACACAGATCCCCGCACCTTGCCACTGTTAACAGGCTAAAGACTTGGCGCGAAAGGGCCAATGAAGATAGGCCTAATGGGCGGAATTAGCGGCTCAGCGGGGATATGTCACATTGAATGGTGAGGAAAATCACGAGGCTATGTTATTGAAAAGGAAAGATGTGGCCGGGGCAAACGAGGTGGGAAAGAGCGATGCGCGGCCGTTTTGGGGAGCAGGGTGAGTTGGCGGCTGCGAGGGGAAACTCGGACTGGGTACGCCGGGCGTTGCCAGGGCATACGCGAGTCCGGCGTCGCGGCGAGCGGGCGAGTGTATAAGGTGAGTTATGGCTCGATGGTTGCTAGCCTTGATCCTGTGCGGACTGCCTCTCTCTTTCGGGCAGACCACGAACCCGACCCGCGATCAACTCAGGGCTGACGCGATAAGAAGCATTACCAGCTTAAACAGCAAGCTTGAGGAGCTGCGAACGGTCACGCCACGGGAGAAGCAGTTGCAAGCCGCGTGCGCGGTGAATTGTTCAGACCCAAAGCTTCTGGAGGAAATGGATGACCTCGCTGCGCAGCGATTCGCGGCCGTGGATGCGATTCTTTCTCAGATGGACGATTGCATCGACGGCTACATTGTGGGCTCGGTGAACCCTAAACATGCCGACCTCGATCGCGAGCTGGTGGTGCAGGATTTGAAGCAGATCCTCGGCAAGGTCGCCGTTGATCCGCCCTCGGCTTATGTACTGAATTCCGCGAAGAGCCGCTCTTTGATCGTGTTCTATACGCTGGGCGGTTGGCCGGCCGCGGGTGCTCACGCTACCTCTGTTACCTTGCGCTCCTACAACGCAACGGGCGGCGGGCTGCAGTTGGCCGATGTCAGCGGCGACGACATGAACGGGTATGCAAATGTTGCGGTGAAAGAACTGCATTCCCCTGTGCCCGGCGAGACCTGGCTGCTGGTATGGGGACAGGCGACCGGAGCTAACGGTCCGAACATCAGAATGCGGGTCTACGCGTACGACGGCATGAAATTCAAAACGATGTGGATGCCGGCAAATGTCTGGGGAACGTTTACGGTAAGCGTGACCGACAATGGGTTCAAGGTCGATGGTCCCTATTATCGCGAGGACAGGCAACGGCACGATAGGTATTTGTTGACGAGTGAGGGGCTCTACCTTAAGTCGATCAACGAATGAGAGCGGCTGGATAGTTTCAGGTAAGTTGTAGGTGAAGATCGCGCAGGGGCGGAATTGAGGGTGTGAGAACATCTGGCGTCCCTACGGGACTGGGGTCTTGTTAATAGACGCACCCAGCGTTCCGCGCCCCAACGAACGCAAAAGCGGCGTTCGTCGGGGCCCCCGCTCCACGCTGGGCTACACTGAGTCGCCCCGCTGGGGCTGGTTTCTGGATGCTTTGCCTACTTCAGGGTCTCGATCTGCTGTACGAGGGACGAGATCATGGAAGACGGGAACTGCAGTTTATTGTCCATGTCATCGGCCTCGAAGATGGTGACTGTGCCGTCCTCGGACCTGACGATCTCGAGAATGGGCATGCCCGCCGCATCGTTCACGGTCCGGAACTCCTTGCCGGTGGACTTGGAAGTGGGCTGCCAGAGGCATAGTTCGTTGCCATCGGGATCTTTGAAGTAGGAGAGGCGGCCGCCAGGCTCGTCTCTGATCGCCGTCGTGGACACGCCTTTGGCTTGCAGGGCGCGCGTGGCTTCCTGAATGTCCTTCACGCCCAGGCTGAGGCGTGCATTGCCCGTGCCCGACAAGGTTGTGCCGGGAGCACTGGGGACCAACTCGAAGAGGACACCATCGATGTCGAAGCGGGCGACGTAGTCGCGCGAGCTCAGGGGAAATCCCAAAATGTCGCGATAGAAGGCGATGGACCTTTCCATGTCGGTGACGTGATAGTAGACGGCGTCGAAGGTGAGGTTGAGAGCGGCGGTTGCAGTGTCGGGCATGTCGGCCTCCTTGTCTCTGGAGAATGGCGAGCGTGTCTAGGTAGTGTAGTCGAGTTGAGCCTGGGGGTTGGGTTCTCATGGTACCGAGGGCGTGCCCGCGGCGCTGGGTCTGATTTCGTTTGCCGCCCCAGCACTCCGGCTTTGCCTGAGTGCTGGGCGGTCATGCTGGTCGCCCCTACGAGGCTTGCCAGCGTGGCAATGGGAGCGGCGATGCAAGGTAGGGACACTTCGCTCCCACCCCTTCGACTGCCGCTCAGGGCAGGCTCTTTCGCAACTGAGGCGAAAGGATGGGGCACCCGCGGTTTGGCATCATGCTTCGCTCCTATTAATTGTCGGCGATCAGGCCACCGAAGGCAGCTTGTTTTCCCAAGGCGCAACGAAATCCGTAAAGCGCGAAGGCCACCACGATTGACAGCGCAAACAGGGACCTGCCGACGTACCACCGCGAGAAGTCCAGGGTCATGGGGAAGTGCACCAAAACGTAGGACACAAAAACGCATGTGCCATATGCCAGGATGCTGACGCGCACCAGGACGACGGTCAAGATCAAGGCATTCAGTAAGGCAAGTGGAATCGTGACCGAGTAGTTTTCACCACCCAGGATCAGGGGCGCGACCACCAGCCAGGTGACCAGCACTGCAGGTAATTTTCTGCGCAACAGCAGACGAGCGAACACCAGGACCAGGGTAATGGCAAGGGAGCTGACGACTGGCGTTGGACTGGTCGGCGAGCAGATATCCCAAGGCCTGGTGCGTCGTGGCCAGGGGCGTTGGGAAAGCTAAAAGTGGAGTCAGTCCGGGAATGCGAAACCACAAGGGCAAGGCGTACACCAGGTGGACACAGCAGGTCGCGACACATCCGAAGAGAGTGCCGATCAGGAGATCGCGCCCCACCAGCGGGTCGCGCCAGCGTCCAGCGACCAGGCGATTCCAGGAGATGAGCAGGTCGGGCCAGTACTTGCGCGCATAGGGATCGAGCGCCATGTAAGTGATCCAGACGAAGGCGCCGAGGAAGAGCGAGTCGGCGACGATGTAAATGAAGTAGCCCCACAGATCGACGAGCGAGGGTTGCAGGTGCGCCTTCAGTCCCCAGGAGAGCGCGTTAAGG
>CAWCTB010000042.1:0-96506 GCA_963798275.1 uncultured Acidobacteriaceae bacterium | reverse complement strand
CATGCGATTCTACGTGAACCAACTGGGTTTCGAACTGATCGTGGATCACCGCCCTACCTCTGGCGAACATCGATGGATCGAAGTTGCGCCTCCCGACGGCAGCGCGAATCTTACGCTGGTTGTTCCCAGGCCCGATCGGCCCGAATACAACCTGATTGGCGTCGACCGCCACGTGCTTTTCATGACCGAAGATGTCCACGCCAAGTACAAAGAGTGGAGCGAGCGCGGGGTTCATTTCCTGTTTCCCCCGAGAACGCAAACTGGGGCGCGATCTTTACGCGGTTCGAAGATCCGGACGGGAATTCGTTTGGACTGGAAGGATTCGATGAGGTGAGGCGAAGCCTGGAGTTGCGGCGGCAGGAGCATGCCGAGAAACTCGAGTCCGAACGCCGTGCCGCCCACGAATTGGAAATAGCCAAGCAAGTGCAGGCGCGGCTGTTTCCACAACTTCAACCCCAGTTGAAAACGGTGGACTACGCAGGCCTCTGTCTGCAAGCCAGACAAGTGGGAGGGGACTACTTCGATTTCCTGAATCTTGGGCCGCAGCGGCTGGGCTTGGTTATCGGCGATGTTTCCGGCAAGGGGATCGCCGCCGCTCTGCTGATGGCGAATTTACAGGCCAGCCTGCGGAGCCAGTCGGCGCTGGCCTTCGATCAGCCTGAGGCACTCCTCAGATCCGTAAACCGCATGTTCTATGACAACACTGGCGACAATGCCTACGCATCGCTCTTCTTTGCCGAGTACGACGACGCGACTAGGCGACTGCGATACGCCAATTGCGGACACTTGTCTGGCCTTTTGTTGAGAGCAGACGGTAACGTCGAGCAGCTCGATTCGACCAGCACGCTGCTGGGGCTGTTCGAAGAGTGGGACTGCTCTATGCGGGACCAGGAACTCTCTCCCGGCGATGTGCTTGCTCTTTACACCGATGGCATCACCGAAGCCAGCAACGGGCGCGGAGAAGAATTTGGCGAGCGCTGCCTGATTGATGCGCTGCGGCAATATCGGGAACTGCCTTGCCAGGCTTTTCTGAGCGCAATCGTGGACGACGTCCGGCGATTCAGCTCTCAGGAACAGCACGACGACATCACGGCGATCATTGCCAAGTTCAGAGTCCATGGATGACACCTCGCCGGGTGGATTCCATCCTGAGCGAAGTGAGGTCGCGGCAGTGACCGAACGCCGTCGAGGGACCCTATACCCGCGATGAAGCCCCTCGCTTTTCGCCCTTCGCTCTTCGCTTTTGGTCCAACTCCTTCGTTTGTCATCACGAGCGGCGGTCTCCGCCGCGAGGGATTCTCGTTTTCCTCCGTCTCTCAACGCAGTCGAGCGCAAGACCAACATTCCCCCGTGCGAACCACCGAATCAACGGCGATAGAAGGCCTCTCTCCCCTCAGCCCAACTCGTAACTCTCAACTCTCCTGCTGACAACTGAATTGCAGATTGCGGGATTGCTACAACGTTTGAGGTTTGCCGGCACAAGCGCAATGTACGCTTTCTCAACTTGATCTGGCAGTGCTTTAGAGTTTCGACTCCGACCATTACGAACTACCCGACCATGGGATCAGAAAGGGTGGGCAGCCGGCCAGCGTATGGCGGCTCCGTGCAACGCGCAATACCGAGAGGGCAACAGTGTCAACCACCCGCCCATATACAATTATTATCGGAAGCCAAGCCAATCGGAAGGTGGAGAGTGTCGGTTGCATTCATAAACAGCGAAATTCGGAGATTTCTATCATCGAGTGAGCCAGAGGTTGCATGTATCAGCGGCCACTGGGGCGTTGGCAAGACGTTCGCGTGGAAGCGTCATGTCAGTGACGCGCAAGCGGAAGGTGGAGTCGCCCTCAAGTGGTACTCGTACGTCTCCCTGTTCGCAATGAACTCTCCGGACGATCCTAAGTACTCGATCTTTGAGAACACCGTCAGGTCGGAGGACATTGGAATTGAACCGGGAGCCTCGAGACTCTCCGGTCGAACGCCACAGCGGCAGCGAACCGAATAGGCCGAAGGTCTTGCGGTTATTCCAGAATATCCCAATCGTAAACAAATACGTCGGCGGCCTTGGTCCAGTGTGGTTTCTGTCAGTTAGTGAGACTGTCATTTGTCTGGACGATGATCGAGCGGCGGGGCGACGGCCTATCAGCGCGTGAAGTCTTAGGACTAGCGTCGATACTTAAGGAACAGAAACATTGTAAGGTTGCCTTGATATTGAATGACGAAGCGCTCAACGAGGACAAAGAGGAATTTAAGACGTACTACGAAAAGGTCGTTGACGTATCCATGAAGTTCGCTCCTTCGGCTGAGGAGTGTGTCCGTATTGCGCTTATAGGAGCACACAAGTGCAACCGAGCTGCTTGCTGCCGATTGCGTAATGCTCGGGATTTCTAGCATTCGTCTGATGAAAAGGATCGTGCGGTCAGTACAGGAAATCGACAAACTCGTCGCAGAGTTCGACGAGAAAGTTCTGCTGAAAACGCGGTCCACTCACTGGTGCTACTCGGTTGGAGCAGTATATGAACCCGGTAGGGCCCCCTCAATTGATCACCTGAGGAAGCAAGGTGCATCGGGCGGGGTCTGCCGACAACGACAAGAAGCTGGCGTCAGATACTGAGGCCGCCTGGAATTCCCTGGCTCCGAGCATACGGCTTTTTCGGGCTCGACGAGTTTGACCTGGTCCTCCTAGAAGGCGTTCGAAATGGCTTTTTCGATTCGTCCGCCGTCAAGAAACAGGCTCTCGGAGTTAGACAATCGAGTCAAGGCAGCCAAGCTAGACAACTCATTTTGGAAGGCGTGGGAGTCGTATCACGGTTCCTTCGACGAGAATCAAGAAGAAGTCCTCGAACAAAATGTATGAGTCGTTTCTCAACGGTGTCCAGCAGATTTCGCCATTGAACATGAACAGTACCGTTGTGTTGTTTAAAGCGCTAGGAAGACCGAGTCAGGCGACCGAAATGATTCAGCGTTACATTGCCAGTCATGCCGGGAATCGCGAGTTCTTCAATGCAGACGCTTTCACATTTTTCGGAGATGTGCCCGACCCCGAAGTGGTTCTGGCATTTAGGCACGAATACGCCAAATTGAAAGACAAAAGAACTCCGGCGGCCATCTTACAATCGATGGCCAGCATCAACGGGTGGAATCCGGACGATATCGCCGCTCTGTCTAGCCTTTGTGTCGAAGATTACTACCGCGTATTTAAGAACAGTCGAGGCGACGATCTGCGCAAAATCATTAACGCCTGCCTTCAGTTCGATAGAATTCAGAATGCCACGCCCGACATGAAAGAAGTGTCGGGACGGGCAAGGGAAGCACTACGGAGAATCGGCCAAGAGTCGGCTATTAACGCCCGGCGAGTGAAGGCCTACGGGGTCGAGGCAGAGGGACAGAGAACGAAGGTCCGTCACTCCGCTGCCTCTTAGATCGCGGTTGAGCGCGGGTGGCCGCGGGTGTTCTTCCGGACGGGTGGACTACCCCGCGATTCTGCGTTTCCGGAAAAATCTTGAGACGGGTGCCCCGTTCCGGCCGGTTTTGCCGGGGCGGGGTTTTTCTAACCGCCGGGGACATCAACTCCCAACTCTCTTACTGACAACCGGCCACTGACAACTGGCAACTGCCCTCCCTGAACCCACCGCAGCACCGTCTCCTTCCCATTCCGCTGCACCAGCAGCGCCACTCGCGCCCGCGCCGCGGCGTAGGCCTGGCGCAACTGCGCCTCGCTCGCCGGATCGCGCATTGCCTTCTCCAGCGCGCTCACATTGGCAAACTCCACGCCCGGAGGCCGCCGCTCCCGGCTCCGACAGATACAGCACCAGCCCTTCGCGAAACCACACCGGAGTCCCCGCCCGGGCGTACGACTCGATCAGCATGTGCAGCAATTCGTGGCGCAGCGTGCTCTCCAGCGTTCCCGCCTGGCGCAACACCTCCGCCGGCTGCATCTGGATGGTCCTGCCCCGCGTGGTCGCCGCCACCCAGCCGGGCTCGCCCGTAGTATTGCGAAACATCGCAACCGTAGGAAACACCTTCAGCCGTGGCCGTGCCTTGTACAGCAGCCCGGTGCTCTCTTCCGCATCGTGCAGCAACCGCGTTGCCAGCGGCAGCAGCGGGCGATCAGCCTCCGGACGCGTGGTTAGCAGCTCAATGTCCGCATTCGCCAGTGGCTGCCAGTTTGCGCCCTGCGCCGCTATCCCCAGCTTCGTTCCCGGATAGTAATAGGCCAGGATCTCGCGGTAGCTCTTGCCCTCGCTGCCCATCACCTCGGCGCCTGCCTGGCACAGGCCCACGCCGTGTCCCGAACCGCGCCCGCGAAACACGATGCTGTCGCCGGTCACGCTCACTTCGTACCAATTGCTCTTCAGCCGCTCCCAGCCAATGTGCCGTCCCACGGCAAAGCGGAAGGCCAGCGCCGGAACCGTGATGCTTCCCGACCCGGTGACCCGCACCAACTCCACCCGCCCGCTGGGCGTGCGCTGCGTAATGGCAACCGCGCGCAGCCGCCCCGGAACGTCGATGCCATCGGCCTCGAGCGCGCTCTGCAGTTCGCGTTTGCGTGACCTCGCTGCGCCATTGCAGGACGCCGTTGCGCACGCAGTAGGTGTCGGAGTGCTGCGTCAGATACGGCGCGGGCGCCTCGTCGTTGCCCAGCGTGTAGCGCCCGTCTTCGGTGGTGCCGCCGCAGTTGGCGTGGTAATAGGTCGCCGCCGGCTCGCCGTCGTACCACAGCACTTCGCCCGAGGTGTCGCTTGCGATCTTGCGCAACCTCGCATCGATTCCGGCGATGCGCAGGTCCTGGCAATGCGTGGTGTCGCACAGGTCGAAGCCTTCCTGCGCGTGCCGGCTGCCGAAGTGCATGGCATAGGTCCGCGCCGCCACCGCCATCGCCTTCAGCGCCTCGTCCGACTTGAAGTTGCCCACCTCGCCCGCCAGCACGCCCGCAATGTACTCGTCCATCGGCATGGTCGCCGTGACCAGCAGGTGTCCCTCCGCCGCCTCGCACCTCAACCGGGAAGTCGGCCTTGACCGGCGGCTCGCTCCCGCTGCTCATGGAATACATGCCGGCGATATACAGCTCGGTAGCAGTTGCCTTGTCTCCGTCGATTGCAATCCGCGACTTGACCGCCCGCAGCCCCAGCGCAGTGACCGGAGTCTCGTTGCAGGTGGCGCACTTGCGCAGCCGCGCCTGCCCCGCATCGGCCTGCAGCTTCAGACTGGCTGGCGGATGCAGATACCACAGCCGCACCCGAACGGTTTTGGGGAATCCGCTCGAGGGCGCACCAATGTTCTTGTTCTTCGGCGCGGCATCGCGTTGGGTTTGCGCGTCTCCGCCAAGCCACAGCAACAGCAGAACGGCCGCTGCCGCTAGCAGGCGCTTCATCGCGGCGCACCCACCGCAGCGCGGCTGGCCTCACGTTCCGCGGCGTACGCGGCGAAGATCTTGCGCGCCGCGCTGGCTGCATCGCTCGGCCCATAGCCCTTCTCCAGATACACCACCAGCACCATCTCCGGCTTGGCGGCCGGCGCATAGCCCGCGAACCAGGCGTGCCTCCACGGGCCTTCCTCGGCCAGCGCCGTGCCCGTCTTGCCCGCCACCTTCATCGCCGCTTCGGGTTGGGCCAGGCGTCCCATGCCATAGGAGGTCGAGCCTTCCAGCCCAGCAAACACGGGGGCCAGCTTTGCATCGTGCTCGGGCGCCAGCAGCGCCAGGTTGCGGTACCCGCGCAGCAACTCCAGCGGCGTCACCTCGATGCCCCATTCGCCGATGGCTTGCAGTTGCAACTCGGCCGGCGTTCCCGCCAGCGCAACCTTCCCCACCGCCTCGTTTGCCGCCAGGCCGGTAGCCGACGCGAAGCCGTCTTTGAGTAAACTATTTCGCAACTCAGCAGGTGTAAGCCGGGTCGCCACCTGGGTGAAGTACGAGTTGCAGGAGTAGGCCAGCGCCGTTGCCGCATCGAGCGGCGCGTGGGTGTCGGGATGCCCGCAGTCCAGCCGGTGCCCGCCGATGGTGAGCGGGCGCTTGCACATCAGGGCGGTCTGTCCGTTGATTTTGCCGGCTTCGCAGCAGCGCCAGCAGGGTGAAGGTTTTGAGGCTCGATCCGGGATGCGCCACCCGCCGCGCTGCCACTTCAGGATGGTAGGCCGCCAGCACCCGGCCGGTCGCCACCTCGAGCACCACCGCCGTGCCCGCTTTGCCCGCCATGGCCCGCGCCACCGCGCTTTGCAGGTCCTGCCCGCCGGCTTGCGCCGCTGCCGCCCCAGCCGTCACCAAATAGACAACGACCCAGCAGGCCCAGCATCGCATCAGCCTCGACAGCAGCATGGCACGATTGTAACGGCCCGAGCTGCGGGCGATCCGCGCCGCGTCGCGCTCGCATCGGGAGTGTCATCGCGAGGCTCAACGCTCGGATCGCGGGCTCCCCTCCTGCGTCGCTCAGAGAATCAGCGCAGCCTTGGTTTGCAGCTTAGCCAGGACCTTCTCCAACAGCGTGCAGCGCTTGCGCAGTGCTTCTTTAAACTGATGATGCTCGGCCTTGGCGATCTCGTGCAGGAAGTGCGTTTGGCGTTCCTCCAGAACCTGCACCAGCAAGTCACGTTCATCATCGGTCAACCGGAGTTCCATACTTCCTCCCGTTCAACCCGGTGCATGGCGCGCAACCCGCGATGACTCCGCGCGATCGGGCGCCCTCACCGATCTCTAAGCCAACTGTAGCGCCGTTTTATAAGAAGAGAGCAGCCAACCTCCCCAAATCGCACTGGTACTTCCGCAATTGGGCCGTGACCGCGATCATCCGTTCATAGCGGGTAGCTGACGGCTGATAGCTGGAACCCGTCACCCAACTCATAAATGCCGGGAGGGCTGGGAACGGGTACCCGCAGGGGCTAAAGCCCGGTGTTGAGCAGACCCTACCGGCACAGCTGAAGCTGTGCCCTTTCAAAACTGATTAATGAGATAGCTGGCGGCTGACGGCTGATAGCTGACAGCTTTCATGCCACCAGGACGATCTTGCCGTGCGCGCCCGCACTCATCACCGCCTCATGCGCCTTGGCCGCCTCCGCCAGCGGGAACTTCTGTCCGACCACGGGATGCAGCGCGCCAGTTTCGAGTCCGGCGATCAGCGCGGCATGCATTTCGCGGAACTCCTCCGGTGTTGCGCCGAACAGCATCACGCCGCGGACATCGGCTTCGCGAGCCATGGTGGCGCGGGGATTGAAGTCGAGCGAGCCGCGATTGCCGATCACCACCACCCGTCCCCGCTTGGCGACGACGTTCAGATCATTCATCAGGTTTTTGTTCGCCAGCATCTCCAGGATGATCTCTACGCCGCGCCCTTCGGTGAGCTTCATCACTTCGTCGAGGTATCCGTCAACGGAATGGTTGAGGACGTGGTCCGCGCCCTGCTCCTTCACCAGCTTCAGCCCGGGGTCGCTGCCGGCGGTGCCGATCACGGTCAGCCCGGCGGCATGGGCCAACTGAACCGCAGCGGTGCCCACGCCTCCGCTGGCGCCGTGCACCAGCACGGTCTCGGCCGGCTTGGCGTCACCGCGCTGGAAGAGCCCACGATAGGCGGTCCCGTAGGGCACACCGACGGCAGCGCCCTGCTCGAAGCTCACATTGTCCGGCAGGCGATGGACGTTGACCGCGTTACATAGCGTCTGCCCGGCATAGGTCCCGCTGATCGAACTGGAAGTGTAGACCCGATCGCCGGCCTTGACCGTCGTGACCCCGGCGCCGACCTCGGAGATCACGCCGGCAGCATCGTTGCCCGGCGTGTAGGGCAGGCTGGGCTTGATGGCGTAGGTGCCGGTGCGGATGTAGCTCTCCACCGGGTTTACGCCGACGGCCTTCACGCTGACGACCACCTGTCCCGGCCCGGCGTGCAGATCGGGCATATCTTCCAGCTTCATCACTTCAGGTCCGCCGAACTCATGTACACGAATGGCTTTCACGATCGCTTCCTCCGCCCAAAACCGTACCAGATTTTGGGCCGTTGCGTGTGCCCGGATGAGCAACCACGTCCCGGTTTCCGTTCCCACGGCTTTCAAGTACTATCGGGAGCCAGCCACAGGTTCAGATAGGAAACCAATGCCTGAGATCACACTGCGGGTGAACGGAACGGAGCGCAAGGTCAACGTCGCGCCGGAGACGCCGCTGCTTTGGGTGCTGCGCGACACGCTGGAGCTAACGGGAACCAAGTACGGCTGTGGCGCCGGGCTGTGCGGCGCTTGCACGGTTCATCTCGACGGTGACGCGGCGCGTTCCTGCATTACTCCGGTTTCAGCCGCAACTGGAAAGTCGATCACGACCATTGAGGGACTGGCGCACGGTGCGGCCCACCCGGTGCAGGAGGCGTGGATCGTGGAAGACGTGCCGCAATGCGGCTACTGCCAGTCGGGACAGATCATGCAAGCCGCAGCCTTGCTGGCCAAGAACCCGCATCCGTCGGAGCAGGAGATCATCGAGGCGATGACCGGCAACCTGTGCCGCTGCGGAACCTATTACCGCATCCGCCGCGCGATTCAGCGCGCTGCCGGAGGCGCATCATGAGCCCGATCTCGCGGCGCCAGTTTCTGGTGGGCGGAGCCATCGTGGGCACCGGCCTGGTGGTTGGGTTTTACCTGCCGCATCACGGCCTGCATCCCGGCGCGGAAACCGACTTCTCGCCGAACGCCTACCTGCACATCGGCTCGGAAGGCAAGGTCACGGTAGTAGTGGCGCGGTCGGAGATGGGCCAGGGCGTGCGTACGGCGCTGCCCATGATATTGGCGGAAGAACTCGATGCCGACTGGTCGCAGATCGCGATTGAACAGGCGGGAGCCAGCACGCTGTTCGGCGACCAGACCACCGGGGGCAGCGCCAGTGTGCATACCACCTGGGACCCGATGCGGCAGGCGGGAGCCGCGGCGCGCGCGATGCTGATCGCAGCCGCCGCCCAGCAGTGGAAGGTGAACGCCGCCGAGTGCCAGACCGAGCGCGGCTACGTGATTCATGCCGCTTCCCAGCGCCGCGCCGGGTACGGCGAGCTGGCGGAGCGCGCCTCGAAGCTGCCAGTACCCAAAGACCCGAAGCTGAAGAGCGCCGGCGAATACCAGCTGATCGGCCAGCGCATCCCGCGGCTCGACACGCCGTCGAAGACCGACGGATCGGCGGAGTTCGGCATCGACTTTCAGGCGCCGGAGATGAAGTACGCGGTGCTGGCGCGCTGTCCGGTGATCGGCGGAAAAGTTGCGAAGTTCGACGACAGTGCAACGCGCACCGTGCCCGGAGTCGCCAACGTGATGAAGATCAGCGAGGCTGCGGTGGCGGTGGTGGCCGATTCGAGCTGGTCGGCGATAGAGGGCCGCAAAGCGTTGCAGGTCACCTGGGACGATGGTCCGAACCGGGACCTGGATACGGCCGCGATCTTCGCCGGCCTCAAGCAGGCCGCCAACGGCAAGAGCGTGCCTTTGTACACCGCCGGCGACGTGTCGAAGGTCACCGGCCGGCGCATCGAGGCAGAGTACGAGTTGCCCATGCTGGCGCACGCTCCCATGGAGCCGCAGAACTGCTTCGCGCATTACCTGGGCTCGTCGTGCGAGTTGTGGGCGCCAACCCAGGTGCCGCAGGATGTGCGCGACTCGGTGGCGGCGGCGGTGGGGCTTAAGCCTGAGGACGTACACGTCAACGTGACCCTGATGGGCGGAGGATTCGGGCGGCGGCTGGAACATGACTACGCGGTGGAAGCTGCATTAGTTTCGAAAAGCAGCAACTCTCCGATCAAGCTGGTCTGGACGCGCGAGGACGACATGAGGTTCTCGACCTATCGTCCGCCGAGCCTGCACCGGCTGAGCGCGGTGCTGGATGCGCAGGGCTGGCCGCAGGCGTTCTCGCACCGGCTGATCTCGCCGTCGATCTCGGGACAGAAGGGCTTGCCGGTGGACAACGGGGTCGATCCCGACCTGAAGGACGAGGCCTCGTTCCTGTATCTCATTCCCAACCTCAACGTCGATTATGTCTCGCCTACAACTCCGGTGCCGCTGGGATGGCTGCGGTCGGTGTATGCCGCGCAGATGGCCTTCGCCAGCGAGAGCTTCCTGGACGAGCTGGCGCACGCGGCCGGCAAAGATCCATTGCAGTACCGGCTGCATTTGCTGGCGGAAGACAAAGAGATCAGCTTCTTCGATACCAAGTGGCGCACGGCCCGGCTGCGGGCGGTGCTGCAGCTCGCGGCCGAGAAGGCGGGATGGGAGAAGCCTCCGGCGAGCGGACGCTATCGCGGCATCGCGGCCTTCGGATGCTTTGGCACGTATGCGGCGGAGGTGGTCGAGATCACAATGCGGGATGGCGATCCGCATGTGGAGCGGGTGGTGGCAGCGGTCGATTGCGGACAGGTGATCAATCCCAACATCCTGGAGCAGCAGATCCACAGCGCGGTGGTCTTCGGATTGTCGGCGGCGCTGCGGGGGCGCATCACGGTGAAGCACGGGCAGATCGAGCAGGCGAACTTCGACAGCTATCCCATTCTACGGATGAACGAACTGCCGGCGATCGAGGCGTACTGGGTCGAAAGCCGGGAAGCGCCGACCGGGATCGGGGAGCCTCCGGTGCCTCCGCTGGCTGCGGCGCTGGGGAATGCGCTGTTTGCCGCGACCAGGAAGAGGGTACGGGCGCTACCGATTTTGCAGTAATTTTTTAGTTTCGCCTTCCTTTATTTTCATTGCCTTACGCAAATTTTGCCTGCAAGTTATTGCAGGGTAAAGTGTTATACGTAAAATATTGATTCGATTTGATTTAACATCAGCTTCCCGTGCCATTGGCCGGGGCTTCTGGTGTGGCCTGGACGGGCAGGGATGGGCTTTTTGGCCCCTGGCGGGAAAACGCCCAAGGCGTCGCACACCAGGCTGCGGGCCTGGGCCACAATCTCCTGCTTGTCGTGCAGAGAAAGGGGACGGGGGCCCAGGGGAGCCACCGACGCACAATTGCACAAAAAGAGAGCGGTTGATAGGCTTTGGTCAGCGCTTCCCATCCGCTGAAGCTCTCTGATTCGGCGTCTGCCAGTGCCGACAAGCGGAGACCCATCCCAGGAGCGAGATATTTTGATGAGCCAATCCCAGACAGTTGAAGAAATCATGCAGCGCATCCGGGCGCAGGTGCGAAAGCCTGAGACGCCGTCTGCGCCGACGCCGGCGCACGGCCCCGCCGAACCAATCGCAAGCCATCGCAGCGATCCTGCAGCGCTTGCGGGGCAAGGCTCCGCAAGGCGATACCTTGCCAAGCTCGGGGGGGCAGAGCGACGCGCCGGCAGAGCAGACGGCCGCACCGGCGTTCAACATTCAGTTGCATAGCGTGAGCCAGTTGCGCACCGAGATCGACACCGTACTGGAAGGCAGCCGCGACACGGGACAACTGAACCCGCGCAATCCGGGACCGATCAATGCGCTCATCCAGTTTGTGAAGAAGGTGATGCGGCGATCGCTGACCTGGTACACGCGACCATTGCACGTGTTTGAAGGAGGCGTGGTTCGGGCTCTCGAGCAAATCATCGCCATTCTCGATAACCATCGCGATATTCTGCAGAAAACCGCCGAGGAACTGAACGCCCAGGCCAGCCGGATTGAGAGGAATCGCTCGCGGCTGGCACGACAAATTGAGAGCCAAAGTACGAAGCTGAGGGATTTCGAAACTGAGTTTGGGACCCGGCTGAGCAGAAGGCTGGCCGAGCATGAAGAGAAACTGAACCGCGCACTATCCGGCTATAACCATGAGTTGCACGCGGCTGATTCCAGAAGCGAGCAGCGCATCGCCGACGTGTCAGCCGAGATTGCAGCCCTGCGCGGTGAGCTGAACGCGCTGCGCAACGAAGCCGTATCACAAAGCCGGATGCGCGACCGGGACCTGCGCCGACTGGCGTTCACGGTGGAGCAGAACAAGCTCGGTCAGCCGGCGGAAGCGGCGAGGCCGACACCGGCGATACCAGCGATGTTCCCGTCGGGGGTGAAGGGCGAATCGGAATTCGACTATTTCCGTTTCGAAGAGAAGTACCGCGGCGAGGAAAGCGATATTCGCGACCGGCAGCAGAGCTACCTCGAGTACTTCCGTGGTCGCGACAACGTGGTCGATATCGGCTGCGGACGGGGAGAATTCCTGGAGTTGCTGCGCGACAACAACATCCCGGCGAAGGGCATCGAGCTGGGCACAGACCAGTTCCTGCTGTGCCGCGAAAAAGGACTCGACGTCGCACAGCAGGATCTTTTCGAGTTTCTGGAATCGATGCCGGACGAATCCCTGGGCGGACTATTCAGCGCACAAGTGATCGAGCACATGACGGCGAGCGACCAGCTTCGGTATGTCGCCCTGGCCTACCAGAAAACCAAGCCGGGATCGCCGGTGATCTTCGAGACGATCAATGCGCAATGCGTGTATGCGATCATGCGTAACTTTTTCCTCGATCCCACGCATGTGCGGCCCATCCATCCCGAGACCCTGAAGTTCGCCATGGAGTCGATGAAGTTCCGCAATGTGGAACTGCGCTTCTCCGGCCCGGTAAGCGACAAGCAGCTTCCACCGCTGCAACTGGAAGGCGGCGGACCCGAACTGGAGCGGTTTAACCGAGCCATTGACGGTCTCAATGAACTGATCTACGGATACCAGGACTACGCTGCGATTGGGTGGAAGTAGAGAGCCGAATGCTGAAGGAAAACGAAAAAATCATTGCGTATTGGGACAAGGCCGCCCAAGGGGACGCGCTGCGCGAGACGGTTTCGCAGTGGGGACACGAGTCGGATGAGGAGTACCTGAAGCGCTGGCTGGAGGAAGGCGAGTACGTGGCCAGCAAAATCATGTTGCATGCTCCGGCAAACCCGGTGGCGCTGGAGATTGGGCCGGGCCTGGGCCGGATCACACTACCCATGTCGAAGCACTGCCGATCGATCACGGCCCTGGACATCGCGCCAGAGATGGTCCGTCGAACCCAGGAGACACTGCAGGGATTGCCTAACTTCGAAGCCCAGTTGATCACCGACGAGGACCTGAGCTTTCTATCCAGCGAGAGCTTCGACCTGGTATATTCCATTGCCTGCTTCCAACACGCCGAGAAGAAGACGCTTTACCGGTACCTGCGTGGCATCCGCCGGGCTCTAAGACCGGAGGGGGTTTTGTTTTTTGGGGTGATGAACCTGTGCTCCGAGCGAGGATGGCAGCACTTCGAGGCCATCGTGGAGAACGACTACCCTGAGTTCTTCCACACGCCGGAAGAGATTTCCTGCTACCTGGAGCACGCCGGCTTTGGCTCGCACAAACTGGAATACGAGGGCGAGACCCTCTGGGCGATAGCGCAACGGTAGCTCACCCGGACCATCCATGAAAGTTGCGATCGTCACTCCCGCGATCCGCGATCCGGAGCGCCTGTTTGGCGCGGAGCGCCATTTTCTGGGCATGGTGCAAGCCTTCGAGCAGAGGGTTGACACCACCTGGATACCGCTTCCGTTCAGCGAAGCGACGTGGGAAGACGTACTGCAATCCTACATAAGCTGCTACGAACTGGATCTGTCGGCATACGACCTGGTGGTCTCGACCAAGAATCCGACCTTCATGGTGCAGCACCCGAACCACGTGTGCTGGCTGCTGCACCAGATACGCGTCTTCTACGACCGCTTCGAGGATGAGTACGGCAAGTTGCCGGCACCTGCCTTGGGGGAGAAGCGCAAGCAGCGCGATACGATCCGGGAACTGGATAATCTTGCCTTCCGCAACATCCGCCGCATCTTCACCAACGGACACGAGACGGCCCGCCGCCTGAAGCAGTACAACGGCTTCGATGCCGAAGTTCTGTATCCGCCGGTGCTGACTAGAGGGCACTATTGCGCGGGGCAAGACTATTTCCTGCTGCCGGGCAGGCTGCATCGCTGGAAGCGCGTGGACCTGGCCTTGCGTGCGATGGAGCACTTGAAGGCGGATGTTCCGCTGCTGATTCCCGGCACGGGTGAAGACGAGGCTTATTTTCGCGAACTGGCGAAGGACGACCCGCGGATCGGATTTTTGGGCTTTGTGAGCGACGAAGAATTGCTGGCGTTGTACGCCAATGCGCTGGCTGTGCTGTTCGTTCCCAAGGAAGAGGACTTCGGTTACATCACCATCGAAGCGATGCTCAGCCACAAGCCGGTGATTGTGTGCACGGATTCCGGCGAACCGGCGCGCCTGGTGGAGAACGGCCGATCCGGTTTTGTGGTCAAGCCGGACCCAGCGGAGATTGCCGCGGCGATGAGCATCCTGGCAGCCGATCGCGATCTGGCGAGAACCATGGGGGAAGCGGCGCACCAGTCCACGCCGTCGCAGTCATGGGACGAGATTGTCGAGCGTGTAATCGCGGCCGGAGCGACCTCGCACCAGAGGGTCGGGGCGCGCGCCGCTGAACCGCAGGCGGCGAGAAATCCGGTGGAGATTCTGGTAGCGGACAACCAGGTACTGGATCCTCCGGTGGGCGGCGGCAGGATTCGGATTTACGAGCTATTTCGCAATATTGCCGCTCTGGGTTTCGAGGTCACGTACGTGGGGGCTTACGATTGGCCGGGGCCCGCCTACCGCGACCAGATGCTGGCGCCGCACTTCCGGGAGTGTGTGACTCCGCTGACGCAGCCGCATTTCGCCGAAGACGCCAAGTATCGCGCGGCCACCGGCGGCAAGACCACGATCGATGTCACCATTCCGAAGTTGTTGAAGCACTCACCGCGATTCCAGCGGATGGCCGAGGAATTCGGCAAGAACGCGGAAATCATCGTGGTGTCACATCCGTGGGTCCGCCCTTATGTACCCAGACGGCCGGAGCAGAAGCTGATTTACGATGCCCACAATTGCGAGTCCGTGGTGAAAGGACAAATCCTGGGTGATACGCGAGCGGGGCGGGAATTGGTGCGCGAGGTCGGCGAAGTGGAAGGCAAGCTTTGCCGCGAAGCGGACTTGATCTTCGTCTGCTCAGAGGATGACGCGACGCAGTTCGTCGAACGCTATGGGGTGTCGCGGGAAAAGATGGTGATGGTGCCGAATGGCGTGGACACGAGCGAGATCCAGCCCGCGACGTACGAGCAGCGACGGCAGGCGCGCCGGGAACTTGGGTTATCTGAGAAGCCTGTCTTGATCTTCATTGGCAGCGGATATGGACCCAACACGGAGGCGGCGGCATTTTTGATACAGCGCGTTGCGCCGCATCTTCCTGATTGCACCATCGCGATCGCAGGAAGCGTGAAAGACTCGTACGAGGCGGCGCATGGGCACGACGTTCCGCGGAATGTGAGATTCCTAGGCGTGATTGATGCCAGCCGGCGGAAGGCCCTGTATTGGGCAGCCGATGTTGGGTTGAATCCGATGTTCTCCGGCTCGGGAACGAACTTGAAAATGCTGGACTACTTCGCGGCGGGTTTGCCGGTGGTGTCGACTGCGGCGGGGGCGCGGGGGCTGGAGATATCGGCCGAGGATTGCGTGGTCTGCGAGGCGGACCGGTTCGTTTCAGAAATTCAGCAACTGCTGGGCGATGAGGGGAAACGCGGGGTCATGGGCGAGCGGGCACGCGCCGTCGCGGAGCAAAAATACGATTGGGCGTCCATTGCCGCCAAGGCTGCAGAGGCGATGGCGCAATTGTTGCAGATTCGCGCGGTGCCGGCATGAGAGGTAAAGGCCGGGGGCCGAAACGCAGGCATGCGGTAGGGAGCCAGCCTCGAGGCGGTTCTTGGTATCATCAGCTTCTAAAGCATTTTCAGAGATGGTGTAGACCGAGTCCCCTCAGGGGCTAAAGCCCCACTCCGTTGATGCCAGATGCGGCACGGCTGAAGCCGTGCCCTTTCAAGGCGAGACGTGGACTACATTAACAGTGAAACCGGACTAGACAAGCATTTTTCGTGGGGTTTGGCATGGTTAGCGGACCCCTGGGGTGAACTGGCTTGCGCTATCTCATGGTGACAACCTATCCGCCGACGCACTGCGGGATCGGTGCGTACGGGGAACAGCAGGTCAATCAACTCCGGTCGCAAGGCCACGTGGTCGATGTGGTATCGCCCGACCAACAGGGCAACGTGGACTTCGCGTGGGACTTGCGCGGGGGCTCGAAAATTCTGCAGTTGCAAGCGCTCCTGCCGTATTACGACAGGGTGGTGATCCAGTATCACTGGTCGTTCTTCTACCGCAATCCTTTCGATCCCAAGTACAGGGCCGATACTCACAAGACAACTCTTAGCTTTCTGCGGCTGCTGTTGGGGTCGCGCAAGATTGAGATTGTGGCGCACGAGATTCCCTATCTGACGGGAAGGGCGCGTTGGCTGTATGCCTGGAAGTGGAAGCTGACGCCCAAACTGATCCTGCATACGCAACAGGAGCGGGAGCGATTCGAGCAGCACTATGGAGTGCGTCTGAAAGATTCGCGGATCGAGATGCGCCAGCACCATGAGGTGTTCCAGAAATTCACTACCCACACCCAGAACTCGGCGCGAAAGGAACTCGGCCTGCCTGCCGCGGGCAAGGTGTTTCTGTGTATCGGCTTCATCCAACGGCATAAGGGGTTTCATCGCGCGATAAGCGCATTCCTGGAGGCCGACCTGCTGGATGCGACGTTATACGTGGTGGGCTCCCTGCGTTACGTCGATGGGGAGACGCAAGGCTATTTGCGCGAGCTGCAGGAGCTGGCGCGGGGACGAGCCAACGTGCAGGTGCTGGAGCAATTCGTCAGCAATGAGGAATTCGACACCTGGATTACGGCCTCGGACTGGGTGGTGTTTCCCTACTCGGAAATCTGGTCGTCGGGGGTGCTGGCACGCGCCCGGTTGCTGGAGCGTCCGTCGATTGTTGCGTTTGTCGGGGGCTTGCCGGACCAGGCCAAAGAGGACGATCTGCTGTTCAAAACCGAGCAGGAGCTGACTTCCGCATTTCAAACTGCAGCGGGGGCGCTGCGGAGGCATCTGACCGCTTGATCGGGGCTCTTCCTGCTCGTTCCCGTTTTGGTCCGTAACTCCCAAAATAGCGCGGCTTGGCGGTAAAGTAACTTGAATTCAATTACCAGTAATGGACAATTGTGAGTACTAAGTGTTGAGGCGGTGAATCATGAGACTCGCGATTGTCGCTTTGAGTGCTGTCCTGTGGATTCCGGCGGCTTTCGGGGAGAGCAAGGACTGCGGAAACCCCAGCGTAGTCGTGCCCGACGGCCGAGTGACGCAGTCCAACTTTGAGGCCGCGTCGGGATCGGTGGTCACCTACTATTACGGGTTTTACGCCCAGGTTGGCCACTCTTACTCGGTGGAGTTCGTTCCCACCAACGACAACGAGCTGGGTAGAACCGCGGTACGGTTTTACGATCTCACGGTATACGGTCCCAACGACGTGCTGATAGGCTGCCGCGGAGCCTCCAGCCTGGGAGCGACCCTAAACAGCGCGATCTCCCCGGCGGTGTCCAGCAACAGCTACGGGGGAGGACGAAGGGTCTCCTTTGTGCAGAAAACCGCGGGCCTGGATGTGATTGCGGCTTCCAACGACTCTGGCGGTGGCGCGTACTCGTACCGCATCGTCGACACCACCCTGTTCAGTCCGCGGTGGAGCACCTATGCGGTAGAAACGCAGTGGGGGTTCATGAACGTGTCGGACATGACAATCCAGGGCACACTGTACGTGTACGACGTGAACAATCGACTGCTCGCAGCGCCTCAGTTCTCGATCCCCGCGGCCTCTCTGGTATTTCGGGAGACGCACCTATCGGACCTGGCAATGCCCCGGAATACAGCCGGGTACGTCGTGTTCGCGCACAATGGCCCGCCGCACGCAATCCTGGCGGACGCATACATCATCAACGGCCCAGGCACGGTCGTTGTCTATTCGAAATTCGACACGCGCGCTCCTTAGCGCCCGGGGAGCAACTGAGGAGCGCGAGAATTCGGTTTTGACGGAGCTGTGTACAATCGCGGTAGAGCTGCGTGAAGACCGTCACTGTCATCATTCCGTCGCTGCACCGTCCCGACCTGACCGCGCACTGTATCGAATTCCTGCAAAAACAGACGCTTCCCGCATCTGAGTGGGAGATCCTGGTGATGGAGAACGATGCGCAAGCCGGGAGCGTCTTGCCCGCTCCTCTACCGCCAAACACGCAGCGGATCGACCTGCCCAGCAATGAAGGCACAACGGGATCGATCAATCGCGGAGTGGCCGCAAGCTCTTCGAAATACCTGTTGCTGCTTAACAATGACGTCGAGCTCGATTCCGACTACATCGAGAAGCTGGTGCGGACGATGGAAGACGACCCGAACGCTGGGGTTCGCCACCGGCAAGCTCTTGCGGGCAACGCAGCGAACGCATTTCGACGGCGCGGGTGACGCGATGCTGATTGGGGGCGGAGCCTATCGACTCGGGCATCTGGATGCAGACACCGGGCAGTTCGACACGCGCAGGAACGTGCTGTCCGGCTGCGGAGCGGCGGTACTGTACCGGCGGGATGCGTTTCAAGACTGCGGATGGCTGGACGAAGATTTCTTCGCGTATTCCGACGACCTCGACCTGGCGCTGCGGGCTCAAACTCTCGGCTACGGCGGCTGTTATGTTCCGGATGCAGTGGCCTATCACATCGGAAGCGCGACGCTAGGGGCAACGCTGCATCCCCGCATCGTGGAGCTTCTCACCCGCAACCAGCTGTTTATTCTGATGAAGGACTACCCTCGCGCGGTTTGGCTGCGGGCGCTGCCGCGAATCATCGTGTATCAACTTCTATGGCTGTTGTACGCGACCAAAAGCGGCAACCTGGGCGCATATTTGCGGGGAGCGGCCGGAGCAGCACACGGCAGGGGAGCGATGCGGCGCAAACACGCGGAGTTGTCAGCCAAGCGCCGGATCAGCGATGAGCAGTTTCTCGAGTTGCTGCGGGAGTCGGAACGCCAAGTCTTCGACTGGCAGCAATCACGGCCCGAAGGCGAACGCTCATGGCTCCTCAAGCTGTACTTCGGCTGTTTTGGCAGGCCGTGACCAGGTAGACCGGACCAGATGGCGGATACCCAGCACCTTCCCGCTTCTCAGCGTATCTTCATGAATTGCGAAAGCCCCGCTTCACCGCTATCGTGGAACGGTCGCCTCTCACGCAGCTATGACCCCTGACTCAGTCCAATTACTGCGAGCTATGCTCCGCATCGATGCCGCGCCCCTGGTGGTCGGAATTCTCGCGGTTGCGGTGGGCGTCGCAGCCCTGATGCTGCAGTGGCTCAGGCGTGCCAGCAAAGATCACGGGCTTGCCTGGTTTGGCTTGCTGGGCATTCTGTACGGAACTCGCCTGCTGCTCAGTACCAGGATCGTCGCGGAACTCCTGGATACACCCGGGAAGATTCGGTTCTTCATCTGGGCGATCACGTTTGTCATCGGCATTCCCGCGACGATCTTTGCCTGGAGCCTGGTTTCGCCGGAATGGAACCGTACGATTCGCATTCTGATCGGCGTAATTTCCGGGCTGGCAATTCTGGCCATCGCAAGCTACCCGGTCACCAGCCTGCGTCCCGTAATGCAGGAGCTGAACAACGTTCTGGTCATCGGATTCACCCTGGCGTTCCTGGCTTATCTGTTCTTCGTGTGTCCGCCGACTATCCCTCAATTGACCTTGCTGCGCATTGGATCCGGCATCTTCGGCGTATTTGTGCTGTACACCAACCTGGTGTCGGTGAATCTGGTTCCTGGCAGCGCTGGCGTCGAGTTTATCGGGTTCTTCATCTACATCTGCCTGCTCGGATATGTCGGGGCCGCGCGCATGTTTCGCAATGAGGAACATCTTGTTGGCCATCCGCAAGGAACTGGAGATCGCGCGCCAGATTCAGGCGTCGATTCTGCCTGACCATATGCCCAGGGTGACGGGCCTGCAAATTGCGGTGCGCTATCTGCCAATGACAGAAGTGGCGGGTGACTTCTACGACTTTCTGCTGGTCGACGACCGGCGATTGGGCATACTCATCGCTGACGTGTCTGGGCACGGCGTTCCCGCGGCGCTGGTGGCGTCGATGGTCAAGATTGCCATCGCGGCCCAGGCCCCCCACGCCGACGATCCAGCCAAAGTCATGAATGGGCTCAATTCGATTCTGGCCGGAAAATTGCACGGTCAATTCGTCACCGCGGCCTATCTGTACCTCGATCTGGACGCTGGCAGCGGTCTGTACAGCGCGGCTGGGCATCCCCCGCTATTGCACTACCGAGCATCCGACCAGACGATTCACGCGGTGGAGAATAATGGCCTCATTCTTGGATTTGTGCCATCCGCCGTGTATGAGTCGAAGGCGCTGGTGGTGGGGGAGAGTGACCGCTTCCTGCTCTACACCGACGGCGTGCTGGAGGCCGATCGACGCGGCGAAGAGTTTGGGCAGGAACGGGTGAAGCAGATCCTGCGGCAGGCGCCCTCGGCTGACCAACTCTGCACGTCACTGAGCGACGAAGTTAGCACGTGGTCGCAGGGTATTGCGAGAGACGACATAACCATCGTCGCTGTCGATGTTTCCTGAAATAGAAAGCCACCCGCGGTGGGGTGGCTCTTGCTGTCTGTGGTCAACAGCAGTGTCCGTGAAAGCGTAGACCGAGATGCTTCAGGATTCCCCGGGGCTGAAGCCCCTCGGAACAGCAACAATAAAGGGCTTCGACGCTGGCCCTTCGACTCCGCTCAGGGCAGGCTCTGAAGGCCAGCTCTACCTGGGTTACGCCACCGGAGCGCCGCTCAATACCTGTTCGCGAATCTCGGCATCATGCTGCGCCTCGGAGTGCGACCCGGGGAGCGCGATCTCCAGCAACTCGGGAATCGACTTCACGTAGTGCATGGTCAGTCCCTGAAGCTGCTCGGGGGTGAGATCTTCCTGCACATTCTGCCGGTTTTCTTCCGGCAAGATGATGTCGGTGACGCCCGCGCGCTTGGCCGCCAGGGTCTTTTCCTTGATGCCGCCGATGGGCAGAACATTGCCGCTGAGCGTGATCTCGCCGGTCATCGCGGTCAGGGGACGCACGGGCCGGTCGGTCAGCAGGGAAACCAGGGCCGTGACCATGGTGACGCCTGCCGAGGGGCCGTCCTTGGGAATGGCGCCGGCAGGCACATGGATGTGGATGTCGTGGTCGGCGAAGAAGCTCTCGTCGATACCGAGTTCCGTCGCGTTGGAGCGCACCCAAGTCAGAGCTGCCTGCATGGATTCCTGCATCACCTGGCCCAATTGTCCGGTCATGGTGAATCCGCCCTTGCCTTTCATCTTGTTGGCTTCGACGAAGAGCACGTCGCCGCCAGTCGGGGTCCACGCCAGGCCGACCGCCACGCCGGCGCGCTTGGTACGCTGGGCAATTTCGCCCTCGGTGCGAATCTTGATGCCACCCAGCATGTCAGTGTGCTGCAACAGTTCGGGCGTCACCAGCATGCGATCAGTCTTGCCTTCGGCGATGCGCCGCGCCTGCTTGCGGCAGATGGTGCCGATGGTGCGTTCGAGGCTGCGAACACCGGCTTCGCGGGTGTAGTGCCGGATGATGAAGCGGATCGACTCCTCGGGAAACTCGATCTGCTCGGCGGTGATGCCGTTCTCCTCGATCTGCCGGGGAACGAGGTACTGAAACGCGATGTGCACCTTCTCCTCTTCGGTGTAGCCCTGTAACTCGATGATCTCCATGCGATCGCGCAGGGGATCCGCAACCGGATCGAGCTGGTTGGCGGTGGTGATGAACAACACCTTCGAGAGGTCGAAGGGCACGTCGAGGTAGTTGTCGCGGAAGGTGAAGTTCTGCTCCGGATCGAGGGCCTCGAGCAAGGCCGAGCCGGGATCGCCGCGGAAGTCGCGACCGACCTTGTCGATTTCGTCGAGCATGAAGACCGGATCGTTGGTCTCAGCGCGGCGGATGCCCTGCATGATCTGGCCGGGCAGAGCGCCGATGTAGGTGCGCCGATGGCCGCGGATTTCCGCTTCGTCATGCACACCACCCAGCGACAGACGCACGAACTTGCGTCCCAGCGCGCGGGCGATGGACTTGCCGAGAGAGGTCTTGCCGACGCCGGGAGGTCCGACGAAGCAAAGAATGGGGCCCTTCATGCTGGGCTTCAGACGACGCACCGACAGGTAGTCAAGAATGCGGTTCTTCACCTTCTCCAAATCGTAGTGATCGGAGTCGAGAATCTCCTTGGCTTTGGGGATGTCGACCTCAACGCCGGAGGATTTCTGCCACGGCAAGATGGCCAGCCACTCGATGTAGTTGCGGGTGATGCCGTAGTCGGCAGCCATGGGCGACATGCGAGCCAGGCGGCCCAGTTCCTTCAGAGCTTCCTTCTTCACGTCGTCAGGCATGCCCGCCGACTCGATCTTCTGGCGCAACTCCTCGGCGTCGCGGGTGGTTTCATCCTGCTCGCCAAGTTCCTTCTGGATGGCCTTCATCTGCTCGCGCAGGTAATACTCGCGCTGCGTCTGCTGCACCCGGTCCTGAACCTCGCTCTGAATCTTGTTGCGAAGTTGCTGAACTTCCAGCTCCTTGGCGAGGTGCTGGTTGATCTTCTCCAGGCGCACGTAGACGTCGGGGGTCTCCAGCACATCCTGCTTGTCGCGGGTGGAAAGCGAGGGCAGCGAGGAGGCGATGAAATCAACCATGCGGCCGGCATCGTCGATATTCGCGGCGACTGTGGAGAGCTCGTCCGACAAGGTCGGCGATCCGGCTACGATCTGCTGGAACAGCGTGAGCACGTTGCGCTGCAGGGCTTCGATCTGGGCATTCTTGGGAGCGGCGATTTCAGGGATGGTCTCGACCGTCGCCCGCATGAAAGGCTGCAACTGCGTGTACTCCGTGATCTTGACGCGCTCGAGCCCTTCGGCGAAGACAAACAGGCTCTGGTTCGGCATACGCACGACCTTGTGCACCACGGCCAGGCTGCCGACGGCGAACAAGTCCGTGGGCTGGGGGGAATCGACGCGGGCTTCGCGCTGGGCCACCACCACAATGGTCTTGTCTTCTCCCAAGGAGTTGACCAACTGCACGGAACTCTCACGGCCCACCGTCAAAGGCAACACGGCATGCGGGAACAGAACGGTGTCCCGCACGGGCAACAGTGGCAGGGTTCTGGCTTCGCTGGAGTCGTCCCGCAGTTCGGGGTCAACGCTCTGTAAATCTTTCATTTCGTTAGACATATCACTCCTTGAGTCGATCACGCTCAAGTTTTTAGATGAAGGAGTCGCGGCAAAAGATGCAGGGCCCGCCGCTCTTCCCCTTCCCGAGCTCTCTATCGGCATCGACAACATCCACCCATAGCTTGACGCGCCAAGGTGTCAGGCCGAAGACCGGAGACGCGGTCGGGGCCGATTTCAAAGAGCAAGGGATTGTAACCCCCGCCCGAGGGCAGCGACAACCGCAATAGGTAGGTGGCAACCTACTTTTCCCGATTGAGGATTTTCGTTCCTGGACTGCCATTTTCAACCGTAATCTGCGACGCCATTTCGGGAGTGGGCGCTGTCCTGTTAAGAGCTACAGCAGTTTCAGTGAAGGTGTAGAGAATCTCGGGGCTGAACAGGCTGCGGAAAAACCGGAAAAGCAGGTCCCACGCGGACTAAAGTCCGCGTGGAATGACAAAAATAAAGGGCTTAGACGCTGGCCTGAAGGCCAGCTCTACCCTAGAATCAATTTTTCCGCAAACTGTGAAGGCCCACTCCGTTGATACCAGATGCGGCACGGCTGAAGCCGTGCCCCTTCAAGACAGTGCGTGGTCTACAGCAGCTGCAAACCGGCGTTATCTGGGCTTAGTTTTTGCGGCGGGATAGATACCCAGCACTTTGACAAACTCGGCGATCTCGGCCAGGTGGCGCAGCGCATTGCGTGCGGCTTCGTCATCTCCGCGCAGAATGTCGGCAAAGAACACGTACTCCCAGGGATGCCCGCGCAGAGGGCGGGATTCGATCTTGCTGAGGCTGATGTCGCGAAGGGCAAAGACGCTGAGCGCTTTGAACAACACACCGGGAACATTCTTCAGCGCGAAGGCCAACGAGGTTTTGTTCGAGTTGCGGCCGATCTTCTTGGACTTGGTGATGAGGAGAAAGCGCGTGTAGTTTTGGCGGTCGTCCTCAATGTCCGACAGCAAAATGTGTCCGCCGTACTCGGCTGCGGCACGCCTGGCAGCAATGGCGGCAGCGTCGCGCAGGTCTTCGGAGATGACATGGCGCACACTTCCGGCCGTGTCATAGAAGGGGACGGACACGACGCCGGCACGAGCGCGGAAGAAGTTGCGGCACTGATCGAGAGCGACAGGATGGGAGAAGACACGCCTGATGGCGTTCAATTTCACTCCCGGGGCGGCAATCAGGTTGTGACGAATGCGCAGGTGAAGTTCGCCATGAATAAAAAGATCGCGGGTGAGCAGGAGGTCGAAGTGCTCGGCAACGGATCCGGCCAGCGAGTTCTCGATGGGAATCACGGCAGCCTGGACGGTGCCGCCTGCCACGGCGTCAAATACCTCCGCAGAGCGCGCGCAGGGTACGATCCGGGCGCGCGGCAGAAGGTGCCCGGCTGCTTCGTGGCTGAATGAGCCGAGTTCTCCCTGGATGGCAACCTTCATCGTGCAGGGCAAGAGAATAGCAGATTCGCATTGCCGGCTCTGCAGGGTTGCCCGGCACTTGCAACTTTTCAAACTTTATTTCTGTGACTCTCGGAGGGTTCGCGAACAACCATCGGGGCCAGTTCGGCTTCCAACCAATAAGTCGATTCAAACTGATGACACGATAGCGAAGTTAATAAACTATGTGGGGTGAGACATGCTTTGGACAATATTTGTAATCCTACTGGTGCTTTGGTTACTGGGCGTAGTCACCAGCTACACACTGGGAGGTTTCATTCACATCCTGCTGGTGCTAGCGGTCATCGCGCTGATAGTCCAGCTCATCTCGGGCCGAAGAACCGTGGTTTAAGGAAGCCAGTCACGGTGACTGCAACCCGTAAGAGAACCGATTGAGGCGCGGCTGATTGCTTCGCTTCAGCAAACCAACAAATTCGATCCGGAGCATGGGTCGAAACTACTAACCCTGGAGGGATAAACCAATGGATAAGGACCGTATCAAAGGCAAAGCAGACGAAGTCGCGGGAAGAATCAAACGCCAGGTGGGCGAATGGACCGGCGATGAAAATGCGCAGGCGGAAGGAACTGCACAGCAGGTGAAGGGCAAGGTGGAAAACGCCTGGGGCAAAACCAAGGACGCGGTGCGCGATGCGGTTGAAGACACCACCAGTAAGAACGATGATGGCGCCGACGCCAGGCGCAAGGATCGCGACGTAGCCTAGGACCGCTGATTCCACCTTATTGAGCCACTAAGTCAGGAGGCGCCGAACTGGCGCCTTTCGTCGTTTCTCACGGTTTCTAGCCGCGAGGGCGTCCCCTCAACAGATTAGCTCCGGCGCCTCGATCGCGCGGAAGAAAGACCAGCCGGGCGGAATGACGGTGGTCGCGCTGTACTCGGTGACGATAGCCGGGCCGCGGAATCTCGCACGCAAGGGCTAATTGTTCTCTCTGCAGGATGGCGGTGAGCAGAGGCTTTCCCGAAAACAGAACCGTGTCGCGTACGAGGGGAGAGGTGGGACGCGTACCAGGCCGCTCGGCCTGCATCCTCGGCTGCCGGGTTGGGAGGCTGGCGCGAAGACGAAGAGTAACAATCTCCAGGTCGCGATCGGGATGACTGTAACCGTAGCGGCGCTGGTGCTCACGATGGAAATCTCTGACCAGTGAGGGCCCGACCGGCACGTTCAACTCGAAGCCCTGGCCGCGATAACGAAGATCGGCGCTGGCATGGAAGTGCAGCTTCCCTTCCCATGCCTCGTCGCGAAACTCACGCTGTGCTTTCTTCTTTAGCTGCGCGAATTCACCCTTCAGCCTTTGCAACGGGAGCGTTTGACCGACGCTCCAGACGACAGTGCGAGAATAGTCCTTAACGACATCGGAGGCCAAAATGCCGTAGGCCGACAAGGCTCCGGGCATGGCGGGAACGATGACCGTCGGGATGCCCAGCGCGGCAGCCAATTCGCAGGCGTGCAGGCCACCCGCTCCGCCGAATGCAACCAGAGCGAACTCCCGGGGATCGAAGCCGCGTTCCACCGAAACAACGCGCAAGGCGCGCTCCATATTGGCGTTGACGACGCGAACCACGCCCTCGGCGAAGGGGAGCAGCCCAAGCTTCGAACCTTGCGCCTTAAGCCATTCGCTTGTGACCTGACGGGTCCGTTCCAAATCGAGTTTGAATTCGCCACCGAGGAACTGGTCGGAGCGGAGACGGCCCAGCAGCAGATTGGCGTCGGTCACGGTCGGCTGCGTGCCGCGTCCATAGCAGATGGGTCCGGGATCGGCGCCCGCGGATTCGGGGCCGACGCGCAGAGCGCCTCCGGCATCGAAACGCGCCAGCGATCCTCCCCCGGCGCCGACGGTGTGAATGTCGAGCACGGGAATACGCACCGGGAAGCCAGCGATCTCGGCCTCATTCGTAGGATTGGGCTCGCCACTCACCAGGGCGACATCGGTCGAGGTGCCGCCCATGTCGAAGGTGAGGATCTTGTCGAAGCCGCTGCGTCGCGCCATAGCGGTGGCGCCGATGACTCCGCCGGCCGGCCCGGAGAGCAAGGTGCGCACGGGTTGGAGCGTGGCGGCATGCAGCGAGGTGATGCCTCCACTGGACTGCATCACGAAGACCCGCGATTGCTTTCCCCTGCCGGAAACGCCTGCGACGCGAGCCTCGAGGTTTTGCAGATACTGCTGCATCATCGGCTGGACATAGGCATTCATCACCACCGTGCTGGCACGTTCGTACTCGCGAAACTCAGGCAGGATTTCGTGGGAGACCGAGAGCGGCAGGGCCAGTTCCTCGAGCACGCGAGCAATGGAACGTTCGTTGGCAGAATTGGCGAAGGAGAACAGCGTCGAGATCGCGATCGCCTCGGCACCGCTGGCCCTCACTTGCTGAGCAAGGTGGGCGAGGTCGTGTGGCGTGGGCTCCTGCAACACCTCGCCAGTGGAACTGACGCGCTCGGGAACTCCGAACCGCAGTTCTCGCTCGACCAGCGGGGGGATGCGCTGGAAGAGCAGGTCGTACAGTTTGGGGCGCGCCTGGCGGCCAATCTCGATCGAGTCCTCGAAACCCTGGGTGGTGACGAAAGCGACGCGAGCGCCTTTGCGCTCCAGCAGCGTGTTGGTGCCGACCGTCGTGCCGTGCAGCAGAACGACGGGGCCAGGGTGGCCGGTGCCGGCAATGGCATCAGCGATGGCTCGCGAGGGATCAGCCGGAGAGGAGAAGACCTTCAGGATCCGCAATCGACCGCGCTCGGTCCACACGCAGTCGGTGAAGGTGCCGCCGGTATCGACGGCCACGCGGAGGGGGTGGCCGGAGCTATTGGGTTTGCGAGAAGGCATGTCGATGAATCAAGTTAAGCCGGAATCGATTCGCCGCACTGGAAGACCGCGATTCTAGCACGCTGCCTCACAGGTACTTGCCCATCAGGAAGGCATCGAGGCCATGCGAGAGGTAGTACTCCGGCAGGGTGCGCAGGATCTGGTAGCCAAGCTTCTGGTAGAGCTTGAGGGCCGGCTCGTTATTGACGGCGGTTTCCAGAAGGACCTCGGTGCACCCGTGAGTTCGCAGGCGCTGCTCGCATTCTTCCAACGAGCTGCGAGCCAAGCCCGAAGCGGCGTGCCTCGGGCACAACATCCAGGGTAAGAATGCGCCCAATCCCGCGGCGGGGCTGAGCGATAGCGAACCCGGCGATCTCATCCCGATGGTCTCCGCTGGCGAACTCGGCGACCAGAGTGATCGCCTTGCGACGCAGGATGAAGCCGGTCAGATCCATCTGGGAATAGGCGATGCCGGCCGGAAAGCAGCTCTGATCGATCTGCCAGAGACGGTCGAAGTCGGCCGCGCGGAAGGGACGAATGGTGAAGTCCACAGAAGCAGTCTGCGGGTGGAGGTTGGGGGATGGCAAGTGCGAGGACGACGATTCCAGCCTTTCCCAACCGATGGGAAGGGATGAGGTACCCACAGGCTTTTCCCATCGCTCATGATTCACGGCCCCAACGTCGCAGTGGAGAGCGCCGCGTTCTCGATCTTATCGACGGAGATGATGGCGACCCATTCGTTGTTGCGGTTCAGGTAGCGGATGACCCGGCCGTTCAGCATCGCGGCTGCCCGTTCAGGAGACACGTCCTCGTGGTAGTCGAAGAAGCGCTCGTGTAAGGCCTTCGCCGAACGGGAGGGTCGCAAGCAGAGGGTGCGGAGGCTCCCACTTGGTGGAGAACAACAAGACGACGTCGAACTGGTTGGTCACTTGCGCCGCGCGCATCATCTCGAACTCGGAAAAGTTTTCCAATCGAATCACCGACAGCGGCTGATGGACGTAGCCGAGATAAGGTCGCGTCAGTTCGTCGGAGGCCGGCCAGGCGGTGAGTACTCGGGCTTGGGGAAAGCGGGCAGCGATCACGTCGGCAGCCTGCTTGTGCAAGAGGACGTAGTCGCGATACAGCAGAGTGTCTTCGGGAGAGACGCGATAAGGAGGCGGGGTGAGCAACGCCAGGACGAAGGCGGCGCAGGCGGCGGCGATCCACCACACCCAATGGCGGACCCGCCTCCTCAGGGTAGAGACGCAGATCAGAATTACGAGCGGGTATACAGGCAGCAGATAACGCGCCAGCACGGCTCCGCCGACGAAGGAAAGCGCTACCACGTGCGCCAGGATCACGACCGCAAATACCAGTTGCACGCTGATGGCGATCCTCGGGCGCAGAGTGCCATCGCGCTCCAGCAGGGCGGGACGAAACATGGCGTACGCAGCCGCCAGCGTGAGGACGAACAGGTTGAGGTAGCCGAGGAGATGCCAAAGGCGAATCACCATCGCCAGCAACACGCGCAACGGAGTGAGAGTGGCGCCGAGGTTATAGCGCAGGTACTCGGGATTTCCGAAATAGAAGCCGGTGACATGATGGTGATAAGCAAGCCAGAGCGCAATCGGCAGCGCACAGAGCAGCAGGCTGGCACGTGCGCAACGGACTTCGGTGCGGCAGGCAAAGCGGCTCATCCGCGGTGTCGATGCGGCAGGCACGGGCACAACAGCTCCCAGGCGAATAATGCCAGGGGAGTTAGAAGCGCGGTTTCCTTGGCAAGAGGCGCGAGACACCAGAAGACAATCGCCGCCACGTACCTGCCCTCGACGTACATCGCCAAGCCCCAAATGGTCAGGGCAGCGGCCATCATGTCGAGCTGGGCCAGCGAACTTTGGGCAAAGAACACCGGATATAGCGCGGTGCAGAGTACCGTGGCCAGCGCTACGCTCTCGTTCGCAACCCGGCGCGACAGCCGCCAAACGCCCAGCAGGGCGAAGGCCGCCACCAGCAACATCGCGGTGCGGGTGACAGCGGGAGTGAAGGCGCTGAACTTCCACCAGAATGCCAGCCACAGCATCACCAGCGGAGGGTGGGCGTTGGAGAGCGTGCTGTGGGGAATGAGGGAACCGGTCAGCAGCAGGTCCCGGGCCGCCGGCACGAAGTATCCGGCTTCATCCCAGAAGTAGGGGAGCCGCAGCAAGACGGCGTGAGACAGGAAGAGGGCGGTGAAAATCAGAGCAAAAGCGGAGAGCGACTCGGGAAGACGAGCCCATGACTTCATGCCAGCTCACGTTCCAGGTTGACTGCGGCAAGGTACGGATGACTGCGGCGGCAGTTCTTCCAGCGCAGCGAAAGCCTGCCGCCGATTGGCATCAGTGAACGGGAGCGCCCGGCTGCGCCATGCGGGGGTCGAGCTTGATCTCGCCGAAGGTGTTTTCGTAGTTGACCAGGTTCTGCTGCAGGATGGTGTAGAGCGCTTTGGCCTGCTGCGGGCTGAGGTAGACGCCCTGGAAGTTGCGCACCTCGACCCGGGTTTCGTCCTGCTGCTGGAGGGTGCCAAAGACGAGGAAGAAGTCCCAGACGTTGACGCGCACCTGCACGCTGTTGGCGTAGCTCTCGCGGTAGTCGGGAGTATTGGTCAACTGAATCGAAGGTTGGATAGGATTCGCCATGATTACCTCGCGACGCAAGAGCGTCGGACAAAGTGCAGTGTAACAAAGTCAAGCGTCTGCAGGGCGCGCCAGCCGGGCTCCGGCGGAGAACACTTCGGCCACGCAAAAAAGCCACCCGCCTGGGCGAGTGGCTATGCAAGCCCGGGGCCGCCATTTGGCCGGCCCTCGGGAAAACGATAATTAGAAGCTGAAAACCAGCCCAAATTCGATGGCGCGAGGAGCACCCAATCCGTAGACGCCAGTGCCAATGCCGACGCGATCGGCGATGCGATTGGCCGCGGTCGTCCCGTTGATGCTGCCGACGGAGCCGTTGATTACGCCGGTCAAGGTGTTCGGCGGCAGGTCGAAGTTGGAGAAGTTAAACAGGTTGAAGAAGCCAACACTGGGCTGAAGGGTCATGGGATGGTCGCCCAAGGAGAACTTGCCCATCCAGCTCAGCTTCAGGTCGAACGCACGCAACCAACCCATACCCACCTGGCCCGCGGGTGCAAGTGGCACTGATCGGGGCAACCGCCCCCAAGCCTTGCAACTGCGCAGCCGTAAACAATCCGTTGTTCACCAGCGTTTGGCCGGCGGGAGTGGGATTGTTGGCGTACGTATTGTTGTATGTAGTGAGCACAGTGTTGAGGGTGCTGGTGTTGACCGCTGTGCCCGAAAGCGCCGAGTTTGCTGGGAGGCATCAGGTCGTCAATGGTTCCGTCGCCGCTGAAGTCGGTGTTATAAATCTGGCCCGGCGACGGGCCGCCGTTGTCCATGACCAACGACATGGGGAGGGGCGAATCGAAGTGGCTGATGATGCTGAACTGGAAATTGTACGGAACATCCAGCACAAAACCAAAGGAGATTTGGTTGTTGCGATCCAGCAGCGAAGGACCCATGTAGGCGCAAGGGCTGGTGTTGCTCATCGCGCCCAGAACAAAGTCCTGATCGTTACCGGCGGTGGTAGCCGGAGCCTGTCCACCGCAGTTGATGAAGCTTCCCAGGCTGTAGGACGCGGTCAGATTCAGATTCCTGACACCCTTGATCGGATTCGCTACCTGGTCGGTGAACTTGATATCCAGGGCGTTGTAAGCCGATTTTGAAGCGGGCACCAGGAACTGCAGAGACGGAGCCTTCGGATTCAAGCCGCCAAAGGCGCAGCCGTAAGGATTGTTGGTGCAGGTGGCGCCAAGGTCGGCCTGCGAGTCGAGACCATTCCCTGCGTAACTAGCCATGGTCGCCCCAGCGGCCATAGCGCAGTTAACTCCGGCAGGCCCGGGTGGGCAGCCGAAGGAAGCATTGGTCGCATTGATGGCGTAGTTCGCCGCCGGTGCGTTGAAGTAGGCGACATTGCCGGTCTGGTTGAGGTCCTCGCCGACCAGCAAGTGCTCGGTTACGTTGCGGACATAGTCCACACTGATGACCATGCCGGGCTTGATTTCGTGCTGAATACCAAAGTTCATCTGCAGCGAACGTGGGGTTTTGTAATTGGGCGCGAACATGCCCGACGCGCTAATAACCTGTGTGCCGATGCTTGTGCCCGGTTCCAGGTTGCTAGTCACGACGTAGTTTGGATTTGGGGTACTCAAGTTGAAAGGCGTCTCCGCTTGCAATTGCTGCTGCAAAGCTGCGAGCGCCCCAGCTTCAGCACCGATTGAGCCACTGCACATAGCCGGAGTCGCCATCAGGGTATATCCGGGAATGGGTTGCGGCGTACCGCCTGAGCAGGCCACCGGAGTCTGCAGAAACGCGCCTGACGGCAATCGCTTAGGCCGGTCGAACAGGACGTTGTTGTAGATCACGTTCTCGTAGTACATGCCAATCCCTGCCCGAATCGCGGTCTTGCCGTTGTTCCAAGGATCCCAGGCGATGCCCAGGCTGGGAGCAAAATTCAAGTTCGGATTGGGAATGGCATTGCCCAGGTTAGGAAATGCCGGAGTCAGGTTGTCCAACTGCGGAATGGCTGGTAGATCGCTGTCGGTACGGCCGGTGTCACGGTCGTAACGCAGTCCAAAGTTGACGGTGAAGTTCGGCTTCATCTTCCAGGTGTCGGTGATGTAGGCACCGATCCGGTTGTCAGGACCAAGGCCGCCGGCAGGGTAACCCAAAGCCGGATTTTCCGTCGAGAAGCCTTGGCCGTTGCCCATGATCGCGGCCACGATGGCGTAATTCAAAGGGTTGGCCGCTCCACAAGCGCCGTTGGTGCAGAGGTTGGAAATCGGAGCGGAGCTGGGATCGTACAAAAGTTGAGGCGCCAACCCGAAGAAGCTGGCGAAACCGCCGCCTTGAATGTGGTTGTACGAGAAACCGTAACGAAGGATATGCCGGCCGATCACCTTCGAGCCGTCGTATTTCACCTGGTTGTCCTGCTGGGGGGTCTGCTGCGGAGCCAACAGGTTGGGGCCAGTCTGAGGACCGCTTCCGGCGGTAAGGGGCGCGATGTTTACCGCTAATCCGTTGCCCGGATAATCCGCCAAGGGCAATCCACTGCTAAGGGTGGCGTCGGCGATCTCGTTCTGGAACTTCATGTAGGCATAGCGAATGGTGTGGCTGTAGCTGCCCGAGGTGAAGTCAACGCCGAAGACGCTCTGGCGAACATAGTTCTTGTTCTGGTATGGCTGCAGGGCGTCGGGGAAGAAGGTTGACGTGCTCTTGATCTGGGAATAGGTGTAGCGGTAGAAGTATTTGGCGCCGTGCGGCCCATTGAAGTCGACCCGCCCGACGACGTCGTTCTCAAAAAAAGGAGAATTGTATCCGCCGGAGAATGGGGTGAAGGGAGCGTTATAGGACACGGGGTTGAACTGGTGCTGGTTGGTATTTTCGCTATCGGCGAAGAAAAACAGCTTGTCCTTGATAATGGCTCCGCCTATGTTGCCGCCGTATTGAGTACGCGAGTAGGTGCTGGCGAGTCCCGCAGGATGGGGTAGTGCCGCTCCTATGCTGCCGTCGCGGAAGTAACCAAATGCGGAGCCATGGAGGGCATTGGAGCCGGAGCGCGTACTGACATTGACCACACCCGACGAACTCAGATCGTTGGAGAGATCCATGGTGGATTGGGCGAGCTGAAATTCCTGGATGGCGCTCTGCGGCAGACCGCCGGTGGTGGTGCCGACGGTTTCGTCCGACATGTCGACACCATCAACCTGGATGCGGGCAGTGCGACCGAAGCGACCACCAAACGAGATCGATTCATATCCCGCCTTGGTGGGGTCGAAGTTGGTTCCATCCTGGATCTGCACACCGGGCTCAAGTTGCGCCAGATCGAGAAAATTACGTCCGTTAACTGGCAGATTTTCGATCTGGTTGAGGGTGAGAACACCCTGCACGGAAGTCTGCTCGGTATTGACGGCCACCGCACCAGCCTCAACGTTGATGGTGGTGTTTTCCGAGCCCAATTGCAACTTGAAATTGACAACCCGGTTGTTGCCGATCTGCACCACCGCGGTGGTCTCGGCTGCCGCAAATCCCGACTGCCTTACGCGGACTTTGTAGTTGCCGGGGTTGACGGCGCCGGAGTTGTAGAAACCACTGGAGTTGGTGGTTACATCGATCGCAGTGCCGGTATCGACACGGGTGATCGTGACTTTGGCGCCCGCCACCGCTGCGCCGCTGGGATCGGTTACGGTTCCATTGACACTTCCGGTGGATACCGTGGCTTGACCAACCAGAGTCGAGGGGAGCAGCAGAACCAAAGTCGCCAGTGCCACTATGGTCAGGGAAAACACCTGGCTGCAGGAAGGCTTAAAACGCGTCATACCTTTTCCTTTCCGAAGGATGACGTCAACCTGCCCGGTTCGCCCCAGAAGACATGCGCCTTCTATCCGTGGTCAACGTGATGAATGTGCGATGTCGCTATCGACAAACGAATACGGCAGCACTCCTGCCGCAATATCCAGCAACGTCGTTGCAAATTCGGTTCTTGAGTTGGCTCGGGCGGGCGGTTCCATCCGACTCGGAGCGGTCCCGGCCCCCCTGCGGAGGGGACTAGAAGAAAACCCGTCGCGTTGTTCGGAAAAACTCATTCATCCATCCCACCGACCATCTGTGGCGCTCGATCCAAAATTGTATGGCGTGGATGCACTCAGGCAGCCAAAGTAGAAGTGAGCTAACTGCATTTAAATAGTGTGACTTTGAGGAACCGTCGATGCAAAGGCTACAGAATCCCGAATAATCAGCTACATAATATTTCAATTTTTCATAAGGTATTCAGCGGGACGATCTAGTCAGATGTTGCTTCCCATAGCTAGAAGAGATGAGAAGCTGAGAAGGATATGTGCAAGGAGACAGTCGTGAATTATCAGAACCGGAGCTTCATCAGAAGCTTGTTGACGAGATCAATAAATTGCTATTTGGCGGGCATGGTGTAGTAGCCACTGCGGTGGCGAACCTGCAGAGTAGCAGGATCCGGATAGTCCGTAGTATTGTGGTCCACTTTTATCTCGATCCTGCGGAACTCGGAGTTGGAGAGACGTTCGGAGGGATAGTAGGCGATCAAATATTGGGTGCGCAGTTCGTCGCTGATCTGGCGGAAGGCGGCATCGAGCTGCTCCGTACCGCTGGCATAAAAGTATTTGCCGCCGGTGTCGCGGGCGAGTTGGATGAGGGCATGTTCGCCGCCAATGTCGCGGCCGGCACTGTTCTCGATGGGGACGATGATGATGCTGTAGACGATCACCTCGGCCTGCTCGGCCTCGCGCAGTGCCTCCTGGTAACTGGTCTTGCTGACCGTGTCGCCACCGTCGGTGATGACCACCATAACCTTGCGGCCGCGGCGCTCCATGAGGGCATCGGAACCGAGATACACCGTATCGTAGAGCGCCGTGGCCGCACCGCTACGAACGCGGGAGATGCCACGATCGATAACGCGGATATCAGCCGTGAAAGGCGTGAGTTGGTCGACAATCTCGCTGAACTCGAAAAGAGAAACGCCGTCGATGGGGCGAAGAATGGCATGCGCGAAGCGACGCGCAGAATCCAGTTCCAGCTTTTGGTCGGCACGGGTGCTCAAACTGGTATCGACGGCAAGCACGATGGAAAGAGGCAGTTCGGACTCGCGGTGGAATACTGCGATCTTTTGCGGATTGCCGTCCTCGAACACCTGAAAGTCATCCTGCTTGAGCGACGACACGGGAGCGCCATTAGCATCGGTGACGCTGGTGAAAACGTTGACCAGCCGAACATTCACCTTGAGCGTGGTACCTGAATCCTGGGGCTCTGGAGAGGGAGCGGGGCTCGCGCCGGAGGCGGGAGTGCCGGGAGGACGAGGAACCGATTGACTAGTAGAACGAGGGGACAGGCTGTCAGGCGGATGAGGAACCTGAGCAGCGGAACGAAGGATCAGGCAGAGTGCAACGACGCCAACGACAAAGAGCTGCGTTCCCAGCCGTGGAAAATTCATTTCACGGAAATCACAGAAAATCGACATTCGAGAAGATAAACCCCATTGCTCCCGCATCGACGCGGCGCTAACCTGCGGTGGGAATTTCCGGCGGAAAAGGATCACCGTCAGCCCACACGGCTCCGTCGGCAAAGAACTCCTTCTTCCAGATAGGCACGGTCTTCTTCAGAGTATCAATGATCCATCGGCAGGCGTCGAATGCGGCTCCCCGGTGGGCTGCGACCGCCACGATGTAGACGCTGGTCTCGCCGATCTGTAACGTGCCCAGGCGGTGGACGATGCGCACGTCGCGGATCGGATACCTGGCAAGCGCCTGCTGCCCAAGCTGTTCCATCTGTTGGAGGGCCATGGGCTCGTAGGCCGTATATTCCAGGTAAAGGGTTTGGCGTCCGCGGGAGTGGTTGCGCACAATGCCGTCGAAGATCGCCACGGCGCCGTCCTCGGGACGCTGGATCTCGGTGGCGATTGCTGCGGTTGCGATGGGCTGGCGCACGATTTGCGCGTGCTGGCTGGCTAACGGGTAGGTGGCCGGCTGCGCGTTCTGGGCGCCACCGCTCACCGGGGGCAGCAATGCGACCTCGTCGCCATCGTGGAGCACCGAATCCAGAGCCGCGTATTCGTAATTGATGGAAAGCGCCAGCGAACCACTGAAACTTCGCAGCTCCGGAATCCGTTGCACCAGTTGGGAATATAGATCCCCCAGTCTTGCGCCAGCGCTAAGCGCAATGCCCTCTCGCTCCCGGCCGGCAATCTCCCGCAAAACTCCGAGGTAAAGAACTTGAACGGTCACGGGTTAAGCATAACCGAGGAAGGTGGACATGTGGCGGCCCCGGCAGGATTCGACCGCATAGCAAAGCTGCAGGGTGTTCAACGGATTGTGCTGGAGACGGGAATGGAGCGTTCGCCGCTCAAAAGGGACGGCGTGGACTCCTTCCTGATCTTCGCGGCGATTGAGCAGCGCTTCAGCGCGACGCGTTCGTCTGCTCGAAGCCCGGCCGCCCCACGCGTATGAGCTTCGAGAAGTCAGGACTGTCGTCTGCCGCCCGCGCCGCCGCGTTGATGTGGGCGCGTTCCATCAGTTCCGCCAGGGGCAGCCCGTCAGTCACCAACTGGCCGCGGTTGTACATCATCTCGTCGCCCTTGCCGTTGAGCAGGATGCGCCAATTCCAGCTCACGCGCCGGTCCTGGGCTACGGCCGAAGACACCGCGATGTTGGTGGTGCAGTTGTTGGTCGCCGCGTTGTACCACTCCGGCCGTTGGTGCAGTTCGTTGATGCGGTCCAGGTACTGCAGGAAGAGTTCGCGTGCCCGCTCGGGGGGCGCCGTCGTGCGCAACAAGTGAACTTCTTCGTCCTTGCGGAAATTGGTTCGCAGCCGGATTACGTCCCGCTCATCGCTGGCCAGGTAGATCAACTCGTACTGCCGGAAGAAGCCGCGGATGGCGGAATAGCTTTGCCCCACCACGTCGCGAGTTTCGATCGACATCGGCTGGTGGCCCTGTTCGCCGAAATCGAAACTCAGTATGGGATGGGCGATCCAGGGCGAGCCCCAGTAGGTAATAAAAATGTCCAGGTGCCGCAGATTGCTCAGGTTGTAGTGGCGCGTCTCCCACGAACAGGTGTAGTCCAGTTCGGTACGGTAATTACAGTCGCGAACGTCATGAATCGTGACCTCGTCGCCATTGACGTCGGCCCAGGCGGTTCGCGCGTCGTCCGGCTGCCAATTGCGGTTTTGCGACGGCTTCAGGGAGAGCCACCACAACAGCACCAGCCCAAAGCCCGCCACACCGATTGCCAATCCCGTGCCGTGCCGCCGCCGCAGCAGCAATGCCGCCAGCACGCATAGCGAGTACACGATCGCCAGCGGAACTCGCAGCCACGGCACCGTGAAGTCGAAATACAGTGCCGCCGCCGCCCACGTGGTCAACAGCAGCACAATCACGAGCGCAATACCGACACCAATTCCACGGAGCCACTTTCGAAGATGCACCCTGCCAGCCCTCTCCCACGTGAAGAACCTTCAGGATAGCAGAGGGAATCATCCGGCTTCGTCACAGCGAAAGCAAAAGGATACGAGAGAACAGGAATTAGCGGCGATGAACGCGGGGGCAGGGCCGGGGGCAACAACAGGGCAGCAACTCCTCGAGCGGATCGCAACAATCCAGTCTTGGCCGCTGCCCTGTGCATCCAGGCTCCCGATCTGCTGAACGTTTAGGCTGCTGCGATTTTGTGGGCGCTAATCGGAGCGACCTGGGCGACTTCGTTGCCTTCTTTCTTCCCCTGGATTTCCTGTTCGGCCCGGCACCAGTCTTCCAGGTCGTGGCCGTGCTCGTAGCCGCGTTCCTCGAAGAGCTGGTACGCGCGCAGCCGGATGTACTCTTCGGTCAATTCCAGTGAGCCTTGATCGGGACTGGGCTTGGGTAGATTGCTGACTTTGTCAGGCATGGGGACCTCCATGATCAAGCGCATCGGAATGCGGTAGAAGGAAAAGAAAACGTTAGCGAACGACTGAGCTCGTATGACGGAGAAATTTGGCGGCCTCCGCCACTAAAAATTCTAGTCTCGACGAGGCTCAGACGCAATGAGCCGGCGGCTGACGATCGCCGTCCCTGGAAACGGTGTCGTACTTCGACCGAAAAGCCATGGCGGCCTGGCTTTTGCAGTGCTGGTCCAGCGCTTCGACGTGGCTGGGGTGCTGGCTGAGACTTGCGTCCATCACTTTTCGGCACACCCCGGCGCCGCGATGTCGCGTATAATCTGAGCGGAGCGCGCCCGTAGCTCAGCTGGATAGAGCGATTGCCTCCGGAGCAATAGGCCGGGAGTTCGAATCTCTCCGGGCGCGCCAGTAAGTCTCATTCTTCTCCGCCAGTTGCGGCGATTCCTGCTTCGCAACAATTTCCGTCACTTCGCCACTGTGCCCAATTTTGTGCCCACCCAGCTTCGCCATCGCATTCAAAACCGCGTCCTCAGAGGGGTGAACGTAGCGGCTGGAAATCGCGATTGAACTGTGCCCAGCGATCCGCGCCAGAGTCCATGCGTCGCATCCGGACTCGCCCAGCCGGGTCAGGAACGTGTGACGGAACGAATACAGCACCCACGGCTGCAGCAGAGCGGGCTTCACTTTCGCGTCCTCAGCTTTGCGCTTGAGTTCTGCATTCGCTTCTCGGAATGCGCGGGCGTGCTGCTTCTTGAGGCTGCAATGGTCAACGTGACCCTTCTTCGTGGGCGCGGGCCACACCCAGCCGTAAGCGGGGCTTCCCGGCAAACTCCCAACGAGTCTCAAGAATGAACCGGACTCGCGGCGTCATTGGAATGGAACGCCGGGCAGCAGCGGTCTTGCCGTGCGTCACGAGCACGGCCCCGTTGCGCCCATGCTGCCAATTCATGTTTTCCCAGCGCATCCGATAGCACTCTTCCGGGCGCATACCGCTATCAGCAAGGACCGTCGCAATAGACTTCAGAGGCTCCGGGCAATGGTCGAGATATATCTGTTCGTGCTCAGGAGTCACCACTGTTTCGCGATGGCGTTCGCCCAGGGAGCAGCGAGAGAACCGGGGCAGCGGTCTAACACTCCCCACTCGACAGCAAGCCTCAGGATGCGCCGCAGAACGCGAAGGGAGCTATTCACAGTGCTGATCTGCTTCCCGGCGGACTGGCGGTGAGCGGCATACTCGGCAGCCAGTTCGTTCCCGATCTGATCCAGTTTCGCATTCGCAAGCGGCTTGTACGCCAGTAGCGCACGAATGCCGGCCCGATACCACAGCCAGTTGGCGGGAGTGTTCTTTTCAAAGCTGGACTTCGCCCACGGCTCAAATCGCTTCTCGCAGAACTCGCTCAAGGTCGGAGCGGATTTCTTCTCGCGAATGCCCACTTCGCCTTTGGCGAGGGAAGTTCGATGCGCGGCTTCCATTTGTCGCGCAATCTTATCGTTCCCCTGCTTTGTGGATTCGCGGATCGTCTCGCCTTGCCAAACGAACTTGTACCAGTAAATCCGACCCCCGCGTTTGTAGATCATGGTTTTGCCTTTCGTTGTGTTTTGCTGCCCTTGGCCGTCCGCCCAGCTTGCCCCATTCGCGCATTTTCGCCACAAACGCGCGCTTGCCCCACTTCTTCTTTCTGGCCTCTGCGCTGCGACGGCCCATGAGACTCGCTGCGCTGCTGGCGTCCGTTGGTCCTTTGCTCTTCATGGTAGAAAGTATAAACCTACGCTCTGTGGGTTGATTCCGGTTCAGGAAGGCGTCCCAACGTGTGATACAGGGCTATTTCCATGGCTTCGTAGGTGCGAAAGCCATAGGATCTTCTGGTCACCACTCGAATCTTGTTGTTGAGGCCTTCGACAGCACCGGCAGAAACCTCGCCTTTGGCGCGAAACCAGTTCAGCAAGAGCTGCTCGTGGGTGCGCAGCATGCGCGCGACTTTCTTCATCGGCTCCAAGCGGCTCCGCATGGCGCGATAGCACCAGTAGTCCAGAAAAGCTCCCGCCCAGGTCACGGATTGGTAGCGCCAGAAGTGGGAGAAAGTTTCCTTCAACTCCCAGGCGCGAGCCGTGGCCAGTTTGCTGGCCAGTAGGGCGTCAAGTTTTTGTCGGGCCCGTCCACGAACCCGACTGCCTCGGCGCAGCAGCGGCCAGCGCATGTGCTTGAGCTTCTGCGCTTGCTGCTGACTGTGCGCCCGCAGACGTGTGCTCTCGGCGCGGCGGATCTGATCCACCGCCTGGTTCAAGTGGGTGGTGATATGGAAACGATCCAACACGTGCAACGCTTGTCCGGCTTCGCTCGCGATAACATTCAGGTAGGGCTTCCACATATCGCTGCAGACAAACTGCAACCCTTGGATCACTTCCGGCCCCAGCGCCTTCAGTCCGCGCCGCAGCGTCGCCTCCGACCGTCGTTTCCCGACCCACAGCAGGCGTCGGCAAGACGCGTCGATCTGGTAGATCACGGTCAGGAAGTTGTCCGCCCGCAGCCCGTGGCCCCAATGAATCTCATCCACTCCCAGCGCTTCCACCCCCTGCAGTTGGCGGTGGGTTAAGCCCCATTGCACAAACCACTCCACCGAGCGATACACCGCTTCCCAACTGGTTTGGAATACCTGGGCCGTCTCTCGCCAACTCAGTCGCCGCGCCCAGCGGGCCAGGAAGCCCATCATGGCGCAGGTCACCGGACGTTTGCCGTCACTCCAGGGAATCTGCTCCACCACTACGCCATGCGCGGCGCACTCGACCCGCCGCGGGGCGTAGCAAAACCAGGTGGGGATTCCCCACAACGGCACAAACTGCCAGCGCCGTTCCGGCAGCCGGTCATAACCCGGGGCCGGTCGCTGGCACAGCGAGCAGCGCCCGCGCCTACCACCGTGCGGCACGATCCGGATCGCAATGGTCTGCGGCTGCCCCTGGCGGCTCATGCATCTGGACCTCGGCGTAGACGAAGCCCGCTGAACCGTTGTATTCGATTCAGGATGGTTTTAACCTGCAGTTGAATAGCTGACCTCCCGGCTGCTTGGTTTCTGTCTTCATCAACAGCAGACTAAGCGAGCTTGCTGGAGTTCAGCTATTCGTCATGTCGGGATGAAGTGGGAGAGTAAACCAGTCGTCGTCGGGGCGGTGGGAAAAGTGAAAATCCCGCCGCTCTTGCGGGATTTTCAAGCGCAGGGGGAAAGTCCCGCCTTTGGACTTTTCCACGGAGCTTAGTCTTGGGTCGACCGCCGGGATTGCCGCTAACACCCTTCGGCCACGGCTTTAGATTCTCAGGTCGTGCCGCTCACTGTTTTTCCCGCTGTTCTGAATGGGGTGCGACGATGAGAAGCGCGACGCAGTGCCATTCAGCTATCAGGTTATACCCATCGGTCAACCTGTTCCATTTCCGTCGGCGATAGGTACTCGGTATCAGAGGCGAAGGCAAGAAGCGGTGTGCCCCCGGTGGGGGGTGGGGTCCGTTTTGCTTGGCCCAATAAACTGTGCCCAATTTTGTGCCTACCCCCTGCCTCTCTCACGTGCTACGACGTGTCACGGGCTTCATTGCAACTCGCGTCAAACCCGCATGAATACTGCGTTGTAGCACTTCGTGACACTTTAGCTAAGTTGTTGATTTGCCGTGCGGTAAGTCCTCCGGAGCAATAGGCCGGGAGTTCGAATCTCTCCGGGCGCGCCAGAAACTCCCCCGCATCTCACCAACCCTCCGATTCTCCGAGCACCGGGTCCAGCACTGCAGCGAAGCCGGTTTCACGACGGCAGCGCGGCGAATTGCCGGTTGTGGATGAATACGGGGCTCGCAGAGCGCGACCGGCAAGCCACTACGTGGCTCGCACACCCGTGAACACGTCTAACGTGAGGTTTCGCCGGCAGTTCCGTTCCCGATTGTCGTCACGGGCCGCGCGTCGCGCATGAAAAGGCCGGAGCCATGTTACGGCCCCGGCTTCCCTGCCGAGACGAACTGCGAAGCGTTTCGCAACTTGTTTTCGAAACGCGGCTGGAGATCCTTCCCTACATCCAGAACTTCTTCCTCAACACGCCGAGCAAACCGGTGCTGACAAGAACAAGGGTCGCCGGCTCGGGGATGGAGCTGTCCGATATTGGGTAAGTGAGGTCGTCCAGCGTAAACGAGTTGGGCCCGGTGCTGGAGGAGATCACCACGGCGTCGATCTCACTGCAGTGAACGCTGAAGAACTGCGTTCGGTGTTCCTCCAGAACCAACGTAGTTGGGTCCCTGGAAGAAAACGCTGGCGCACAAGTTGCCACGCGCTGTACGCACTCATGGTGATGTCGCTGTTGGTGGTGAAGTATCGCGCTTACCGTGTCTCCGTCCCCACTCTCCTGACCTTCGATTTCATGGAGACTGAGTCCTATCGGCAGTCCCGGCATCATACGCGACGCCATCGCCGCTATGGGGCGGGAAAGCAGACATTCAGGCATCCCTGTGAGAGATACAGCAGGCCAGCGTTGGTGAAGGTGATGTTCGGATAATCCAACGAATTGGCGTCCGCGCAACACGTACCGCCTTCGAAGTTAGCCGTAAAGTTAACGTCGGCCATGGCGACCCCTGCGAGCCCCAAAGCCAGAGCCAAGGTCAAAAGCACACCAAAGATGCGCTTCATGGGAAACACCTCCTGTCGCGAAAGGGGTTGTTGGTTAGGTTGAGTGGCGCATTTCGCTGAGACAGGCGAGAGCCAACCTGACTACGCTGGTGCGCATGCTCCCGACAAAAACAGACCGTCATTATGTGCTGTTCTGGCCAGTAGTCAATGGCACGGAGGTGGGCTGCGATTGCATGGTGACCCATACGTGGTCGACGATCAGCGCCTTTCACTGCTCTCCTCGTTGTGCCAGAGCGTCCGCCCAGTCTCATGAATTAGGCGCTAAACTGCATCGGTGAAACAGGCGAGGTCTAATGGGGCTGTTGCCTGGATTACCCTTTATGTGCAAATACTTGCGGTACACGTGGTACGGCACGACGGTATCTCATTTGTTTTGTGCGACCTAAGTTGGATGTGAAATTGCTACTACACTTTGCGGATGTCCCCGCTTCAACCACAGCTTTCGAAAGGAGCTTCGATGCGCAAGTTTGTGCTTGTCGCGCTGCTCGCCGTCACGTGCAGCGCTCTTCCCCTGTTGGCCGCACCCATACCGGCCGTCACATTCAACGACCTAACCGGTCTCGACCTAGCCAATGGACCATACACCCTGGGCTGGGAGTTCACCGCAAATCAGAACCTCACCGTTACCGCGCTGGGCGCGTTTGACAGCAGCCAGGATGGCCTGATCGAGAATCATGACGTAGGAATCTGGGACAGCAACGGAAACCTGCTCGGCATGGCTACAGTGGCAGCTGGCACAGTCGATCCGCTGGTGAATCAGTTCCGGTACGCGGCTGCTTCCATCAACCTGATCGCCGGCCAGACCTATGAGATCGGGGCACTATGGATCGATGGAAATGACCCGAACACGTTTCCCTGTAACGTAGGCTGCGTCAGCGGTTTCGCGACGGACCCAGCGATCACGTTTTTGATGAACAGTTACATTGCCGGCGGTGCGCTAGCTGATCCCACGAACCATGTCGACAACACGCCAGCCTACTTCGGACCCAACTTCCTGTTCACGACTTCCGCTACACCTGAGCCTGGCACGCTGGTGTTGCTAGGTAGTGGGTTGCTTGGTGCGGTCGGAATGGTTCGACGCAAGATGAACTTTTAGCATTTACCGAGATGGTCCTGGAACCGGGCGAGTCGCCCGGTTTTTTTATTTTGGCGTGCAAGGGTGGACAGCAATCCATCAAATCCAGGGCCTGGACGCAAGAAGGGTGCGCCGCCTCTCCTTACCGCTGTTGGCGAAACGCACCCGAACAAGCTGCAAGCTAAAACGATCTGGCTCTACCCGCGTTTGCCGATCCGCCGCCGCACCACCGGCACCATGCCCAGCAGCCCAGTGCCCAGCAAGAGCAGACTGGCTGGTTCCGGAGTCGGGGTACCCACGAAGCCGATGGTGTTGTCGTTGCCGTCGACATAGAACCCGACAATCTGGCCGAGATCGTTGATGCCGTTGATGGTGGTCGTACCTGCGCCCAGAGGATCGTCGACCGTAGCGAAGGTGCCAGTGCCGATGTTGTAGATGAAGCCGTGCATGACCATGGAAAGCGTCAATGTAGTCACCTACAACTTGTCCTGCATTGTTCAGACCAAAAGCCTGGGTCAGCACCGCGCCGGGAACGTCGAGCACCGTCTCCACGTTTCCCGACAACAGGAATCCATGGAAAATGCCGGCATTATCCATGAAAAAGCCCGCCACCACACCTGCGTTGTTGACGCCTGTGGCCTGCGCGATGGTTGGGTTGCCAAGCAGGGATGTCAGATCACTGAAGGATCCACCCATCTCGGTGAACGCAAACTGATTCCCGGCATTGTCCTGCCAGTAACCAGCGGTTTCGTTGCTGCTGTTGATGCCCAGAAGCTGGGTGAAATTAGCGCTGTTCGGATTATCGACCGTGTTAAAGACGCTGCCGATATCCGTGAAGCCATGGGTTGCTCCGGCATTATCGATGTAGAAACCGGCGGTATTGCCGGCGGCGTTGATCCCGACGACCTGCGTCTGCGCCGAACCGGGGAAGTTCTCGGGAGTGAAGTTGTTGGGCAAAACCAGGGTGAATCCGTTGTTCGGAATTACGCTTCCATCGCCCCAATAACCTGCGATGGTTCCAGTGTTATTAATCCCCAACAACTGGGTAAACGCCGGGTCGTTTGGGTTGGCCACGGATTGGAAGCTATAGGCGGGGCTGGCTAGCAACGCAACCGGCGTCACACTCACTAGCAAGGCTATGCCCAGCATGATAACCAATCGATGCGTGATGCTCATTCCAGGCTTCGACTCGGAAAGAGCACGCGGAACTTGGGCGCTCGTGGCAATCAGTCTCATGGGTCTATCCTTTCGCACAATGGTCTGGTTAGGTTCGGTTGGTTAACGTTGGGGCCGATCCAGTATCGGACAGCGCTGGCCGAAGAGTATTGGAACAGTACTACAAGGCCGGATCACTTCTTAGCTGAAAACAGGCATTACTTTCGCAGCTTTTCCTGACAATAAACGGAGGACTGGTTTTTCATTCCTGGTTCATAAAGCAGATGGGAGCAGGTGTATACCAAGTGGCATAGATTCCCAAGATAGGTCGTAGTAGTATTTCCCTCACGCGATAGCGGGCGGCTGACTTGTGAGGCGATCCAAGCTTGACAGCTATACCGCTAAGTTAACTGCTCTCTGAAAACACTCTGTCACACTTTCTTCACGTTGAAGCCATTACAGCGCAGCTGGCTCGCGGACGAAAGCCGTCGAGCCCCACCGCCGTGAGAGTTCGCTTTGTCTGCGCAGCCCACGCGCGGTCGGCGCGGTGGGCGGCCCTGTCCCGGGGGTTGCGCATTCCGCGGCGACCGCATACAACTGCAAAGAGTATCCCTGTGGCTCAAAAATACTTCGTGGCCTGGCTGCGGTCATCCAGGTTGAGGGAAACATGCAGAATTGGGAAAAAGCTCTGGTTATTGGCTCGCTGGGTGCGGGTGCAGTCCTTATCGTCGCCGGACGTCGCGGCCCCGGCATGGCATTCGCTGCCGCAGGTCTCACCGTCCTCGCGAGCGAATATCCTGAGAAATTTGAAGCCATCCTGGAAAACGCTCCGGACTACCTGCAAAAGGGAATGCAGATTTTCGGCACCTTGCAAAAGCTAGGGGAGAATTTCGCGGAGGAGGCGGAACGCCGCAGCGTCAGCGCATGGCGCGGCATGCGAGCCCAGTACGGCGACTAGAAGCGCTCAGTGGAGTGGGCCCTCGCTGGCGAGGCTCCAATAGAAAAAAGGCGCAGCTCCCGCCGCGCCCGATCCATCCCTGCTCGAATGGCTACTCAATCCCCAACTGTTTCCGTGCGTCTTGGCTCAGCCGCTCCGGCGTCCATTGCGGATACCACACGATGTTCACCGTCGCATTGGCTACGCCCGGCATGCGCAGGATGCGCTGCTTCACCTGGTCGCTGATGTAGCCATGTGACGGGCATCCTTGCGCCGTCAGCGTCATCTCCACTTCGACATCGTCGCCCTGCAGGTTGGCGACCTCTGTCGGCTTCACCTTTACTTCGTAAATCAGCCCGAGGTCCACAATGTTTACGGGAATCTCCGGGTCGTAGCATTCTTTCAGGGCTGAAATCACTTCTTCCTGGGTAACTGGCATGAATCCTCGCTTGGCTCTAGTGTAGCGAAGTTGGTGAGGGGCCGTCTTGCGCTCCGCAAGCGGACGGAAGCGCACATCGCCATGCTCCCGGCTCGGGGCGCACGCCGCTCCAGCAGGCGCAGGTCGCAAGCTCGACAAGTGTTCACCCGGCAGCTATAAAGGACGCTCCACTCTCTCTTCGAGGTTGCTGTCTCGTGCGACGACTCCACTTCTCCGCTCTGCTCCTCTTCGTTGCGGTAATGTACTCTGCCGCGCAAGCGCCCGCCGACGCCGGCCAAGCGCTCGATCACGGACCAGGATTTGTTCCGCTTCCAATGGATCGGCGACCCGCAGGTCTCGCCCGACGGATCGCGCGTGGTCTTCGTTCGGGTGACGGTCAACGAGAAGAAGGAAAGCTACGACACATCGTTGTGGACGGTTGCGACCGACGGCAGCAGCGCTCCCCAGCGATTGACCAACGGCAAGCACGATTCCGATCCGCGGTGGTCGCCGGATGGCAAGTCGATCGCATTCGTGCGCGGCAGCGGCGAGCCGCCCAAAGACGGCAAGCCTCCGGCGTCGCAGGTTGCCCTGCTTTCGCTGGCAGGGGGCGAGGCATGGACGATCACCGACCTGCCGCGCCCGGTGTCACAGCTCGAGTGGTCCCCAGACAGCAAACGAATCGCCTTTCTCTGCGATGCCAACGCCGATGACCTGGCAAAGAAGCAGCAGAAAAACGCAGGCGGGGAAGGCGAGCACGAGAGCGACGTGAAGGTCATCACCCGCGCGGTCTATCGCTTTAATGGCGCCGGCTTTCTCGATCCCAAACACCACCAGCACATCTGGATCATCGACGTGCCTGTATCCGGCGAAGCCAAGGTCGTGCCGAAGCAGCTCACCCAGGGCGACTTCGCGGAAAACAGTCCAACGTTCACGCCGGATGGCAGCAAGATCATCTTCAGCAGCAATCGCATTATCGAGCCGTACTACGAACTGCCGGTCAGCGACGTCATGTCGGTGCCGGCCACCGGCGGTGCGGTCGAGTTGCTGGCCAAAGTCAAGTTGGGCGGCCTGCTTGGCGGCCTCAGCGGCATGACGCTTTCACCGGATGGAAAACGCATCGCCTTCATCGGTGCGGTGGAGCAGCCAGTGCGATCGTATTCCCAGCCGGACTTGTGGGTGCTCGATCTGCAGCCGGGAGCGGCGCCGAAAGACCTCACTGCGGACTACGACTATGACGTGAACAGCGGAGTGTTCGGAGACAACAGCGCGCCTCGAGCTGCGGGCCGCGTTGCTCCGGTGTGGAGCCGAGATGGCTCGCACCTGATCGATGTAGTGGGCAAGCAGGGGAGAACGATCCTGGTCTCAGTTGATGCAGCCAGTGGGAAGGTGCAGGAGCTTTCGCGCGGCGACCAGGCGGTGGAGCAGTTTGCAGCTTCCAACGACGGCAAGGTCGTGGTGATGAACGTCTCGACGCCCACCATGATCGACGAGCTTTTCGTGCTGAACCAGAACGGCTCGCAGCGGCAGATCACCAACCTCAACGGAACCTTGTTCTCGGAGCTGAATCTGACCGAGCCGGAAGAGATCTGGTACACCAGCTTCGACGGCAAGCGCATTCAGGCCTGGATACAGAAGCCGCCGGATTTTGATGCGACGAAAAAATATCCGCTGATCCTGAATATTCACGGCGGGCCGCATGCCGCCTACGGCTGGGTTTTCGATCACGAATTTCAGTGGATGGCGGCCAAGGGCTATGTCGTGTTGTATCCCAACCCGCGTGGCAGCACCAGCTATGGGCAGGAGTTCGGCAACATCATTCAGTACAAGTATCCCGGTGACGACTACAAGGACCTGATGATGGGCGTCGATGAAATGCTGAAGCGCGGCTACATCGATGCCAACAAGCTGGGCGTGACCGGCGGGAGCGGCGGCGGGTTGCTAACCGACTGGACGGTCGGACACACCCATCGCTTCCATGCCGCGGTGTCGCAGCGCGATATCGCCGACTGGGTTTCGTGGTGGTATACCGCGGACTTCACCCTCTTCCAGCCGAACTGGTTCAAGGCGCCACCGTTCGACGACTTCCAGGATTACGTCAACCGCTCACCCATCACCTACATCAAGCAGGTCGACACGCCGATGATGTTTATCCTCGGCGATGTGGACTGGCGCACCCCTCCGGAGAGCGGCGGGGAGCAGATGTTCCGCGCCCTGAAGTACCTGCACAAGCCGACCGTGATGGTGCGCTTCCCCGGCGAATCGCATGAACTGTCGCGCTCCGGCCAGCCCTGGCACCGGGTCGAGCGGCTCGACCATATCGTGGGCTGGTTCGACAAATGGCTGATGGGCGCATCGAAGCCGGAGTACAACATGCCGGCGGAGGAAACTGCAGTGAAGTCGGAATCGATGCCAAAGCAGGAAGAGAAACCGCAGCAGTAGCTAGAGCCCATCTTCCATCTCATGCATAGCTGGACAGCTAAGAACGAATTCCCGCAGGGGCTAAAGCCCGGGTCCAAGCCGATGTTTACGGCACAGCTGAAGCTGTGCCCTTTCAAAACTGATTCATGCCCCATCAAAACTGGTTTGTGAGATAGCTTCTGGTGAAACCGCTGACGGAGATCAGGCCGAGCGAAGTGCGTCCACGGGGTGCAGTTTGGCGGCCTCGCTTGCCGGACGGTAGCCGAACAGCACTCCGATTCCGGTGGAAACGAACAGCGCGAGGATCACACCCATCCAGGAGACGGAGACCGCCTCGTGCAGCCGAGCCGCCGACCAGATGATGCCGATGGCCAGCAGCACTCCTGCGAGCGGAACCCGTGAAGCTGATGAACACCGCTTCCATCAGGAATTGGAAGCGTATTTCTGCCGGCCTTGCGCCCACGGCCAGTCGTACGCCGATCTCGCGCGTTCGCTCCGCCACATTGACCAGCATGATGTTCATGATGCCGGAACCGGCAACGACCAACGTCAAGACTGCCAGGCTAAACAGAGTTGCGGTCAGGGCAAGTGAGACGTTATTCGCCGTTACCAGCAGCCCGGCCAGATTCTCGACCGAGTATTTCGCTTCGGGACGATGCCGGTTCCGAAGTGTCTGGCGCATATCGTCCGTTAGTTCCTGTACCCCCGAAGCGCTATCGGCCTGGGCATAGATCACCTGCAAGAAGCGCTCGCCGGTGAGCCCGTACACCAGCGGGTAAGGCAGGACGATGGTCCTGTCCTGAATCTCGGCTCGCCCGAAGGTGGGCACGCCTTCCTCGAACATGCCAATTACGGTGCAGCGGAACTCGTTGAATCGCAGAGTATTGCCAACCGGATCCAGGTCGCCGTACAGACTCTCCGCTAATGGCTTCGTTACCAGGCAGACGTGATCGTGCGAAATGTAATCCTGACTGTCGAAGTATCTGCCCGCCAGGACGCGAAGTTTTCTGATTTGCTGGAACTGTTCCGTGACCCCCACAATCTTGGAGTGCACCGTCCTTTGGGGCAGGCGAATTTCCACCGGCATGTCGAACATACCCGCTGCCGCCGTAGTGCGGGGCAACTGCTGAATCGCCGCCAAGTCCTCAATCGTCAGCTCGTCCTGGGGCAGGGTCACTCCGGAACGGTCCAACGTCACATAGACAAGGTTGGATCCAATTCCCTCGATCAGCGACATGACGTACAAGCGGCCGGTGGAGGCGATGGTCACCACCAGCACGATGGCCGCGCTGCCGATGGTGATTCCCAGCATGGTGAGAACCGCCTTCACCTTCTCAATGCTGAGCGCCCACCAGGCGAATCGAATCCCTTCTTCCCACTGCATTTCGTAAACTCGTTTCAGGGTAACGGCTGGCTGGTGGTCCGGCACCCTCCTCTATTCTCAGCCATGAAGCGCAGAGAAGAAGGGCGACGACCTCCCGCAAATGCGGGGCCTCCGAACCATATGCCATGAAATAGTATCGCGCAGGCTGGCTAAGGAGTGCCGCGAATATTGTGTCGTAATCGAACTATTCTTCTGCCTTAGCAACGCGGTCGAGGCGGACAGTACCCGCTGTCGCAGAACGAGCATGTGAGCTGACGTTCGTTTACCCGCTCGCGATCACCACGAATCCATCTGACCTGGCGTGTGTCTGCCGGAGGAAAACCTGCGCGACGCAGCTCACTATGGTAGCTTGTGGGTCGTCCGCTCGAGCGGACGTCGTCGAAGACACTCAGAGATTCATCGGAAAACAGGTATCCACAGTGAAGACAATTTGGCACGGACATTTCTCCGGTTCATCCTCCTGTTCGTCGCAGCCCTGGTTGTGTTGCCGCTCAACCTCGCGGGTCAGGAGCAAGGCGACAGCAAGCTGTTCGCCGGACTGCAGTGGCGGCTCATGGGCCCATTTCGAGCCGGCCGGGTGACCGCGGTCGCCGGCGCTTCTGACCCAAACACCTACTACTTCGGCACTCCCGGCGGTGGAGTCTGGAAGACCACTGACGGTGGGCAGGTCTGGCGACCGATTTTCGACGGAGAGCGCGTCGCCTCCATCGGCGCCCTGGCGGTGGCGCCCTCCGATTCAAACATTCTCTATGCCGGAACTGGAGAACAGATGCGGGGAACCGGTCTCTACCGTTCGGCGGACGCGGGCGCCACCTGGAACCACATCGGACTACGGGACGTGCCGTTTATCCAGGCGATCATGGTCGATCCCAAGAATCCGGATGTCATCGTGGTGGGCGGAAACTCGCTGGGAGTCGGGCTGCTTTGGCGGCCGCTTCCGGCAACCGCCAAAACCGCGAACCGGGGAATCTTCAAGACGGTAGATGGCGGCAAGACCTGGGTCCAAGTTTTCGCCGCTGACGACTCCATCGGCGTGGTCGACATGTGCTCCGATCCCGCCGACCCTCGCACCCTGTACGCCGTGCTCTATTATCCTGCATCCGGCTCGGGCGACAATGCGATTGCGGCCACGTCCGACATTGTGAAGTCGGTCGATGAAGGCTCGACCTGGAGTCCCTTGGCAAGCAAGGGCCTTCCGGAGAAGGCACGCGGCCGGCTGGGAATCGCCGTCGCCCCAGGAACCGGCGGCCGCCGCTTGTACGCCATCCTCGAGCAGGGATTCTTTCGCTCGGACGATGGCGGCGCGAATTGGCAGCAGTCCACCAAAGACCCGCGGATCCTGGGCAGCGAGTACTTCAGCCGCATCTTTGTCGATACCCAGAATCCCGACGTGCTCTACGTCGCACAGACCTCGATGTATCGCTCCACCGACGGCGGCAAGAGCTTCGAAGCTTTCGCCGGAGCTCCCAGCGGCGACGACTTCCACGTTGCCTGGATCGATCCCCACAATTCGGCGCGCATGATTTTCGGGGTGGACCAGGGAGCGATCGTCAGCGTTGACGCCGGCAAGACCTGGAGTTCCTGGTACAACCAGCCGACCGGGCAGTTCTATCACGTCTCGACCGACTACGCTTTCCCCTATCGCGTCTACGGGGCGCAGCAGGACAGCGGCACCGCCGCGGTGCTCAGCCGCAGCGATTATGGCGAGATTCTTCTGCAGGACTGGTACTCCATCGGCGGCTTCGAGTATGCCTTCATCACGCCCGATCCGGCGCATGCTAACTACGTTTACAGCGGGGGTTGGTACGGCTCGGTGGTTCGCTACGACAAATCGAACGGGCAGATCGCAGTGGTCTTTGAGCGGGGCAAGAAATATCGCGCCGCGCAAATGCCGCCCCTGGTCTTCTCGCCCCAGGATGCGTCCACGTTGTACTTGGGCATGCAGTACGTGTTGAAGACCGTCGACGGGGGACAGAGGTGGCAGGAGATCAGTCCCGACCTTACCGGCTATGGGGAGAAGGAGGAACCGGAAAAGCCCGATCCCGACAAGCCGCGTCCCCCGGCTATCACCGCGCTGTCACCGTCAACCGTGCAAGCCGGTTTGCTCTGGGCTGGCACCAGCAACCGGCTGGTTCAACTCACCCGCGACGGCGGAGCGACCTGGAAGGAGGTCTCGCCGCCGGGATTGGCTGCGCCCACCCAGATCATCTACGTCGAAGCGTCGCATCACGACCCGGCCACTGCTTACGTGACGGTGGGCGCGACACGCGAGTCCACTCCTCCCTATGTCGTTCGCACCCATGACTATGGGCAGACGTGGCAGACGATCGTCAACGGATTTCCGGAAACCGAAATGGTTCGCGTAGTGCGCGAAGACCCAAAGCGTAAAGGGCTGCTCTACGCTGGCACCGATACCAGCGTGTACATCTCGTGGGACGACGGAGACCATTGGCAACCGTTTTCGCTGAATCTTCCCGCGACTCCCATCACCGATCTCCAGGTGCACGACAACGACCTGGTGATCTCGACCTTCGGACGCAGCCTGTGGATCCTTGACGATATCGCCGCGCTGCGCGAGATCAATCCGCAGATCACCGCCGCTGATGCGCACCTGTTCGCTCCTGAAACCGCCTTGCGCTGGCGATGGGAGAACTATCAGGACACGCCGTACCCTATCGAGACTCCTGCGGGTCAGAACCCGCCCGACGGAGCGATCCTCGACTACTACCTGAAGACGCCGCCAACCGGCGAGATGACGCTGACGATCTATGATGAGAAGGGTGCTGAGGTGGCGAGATTCTCCAGCCATGCCAAGCCGGTCCGACTACCTTCCAGCCAACGTTCCGAGCTACTGGTTTGCTCCCGAAGAAACTTTGCCTAAAGCTGCGGGGGTCAATCGGTTTGTGTGGAACCTGCGCTATTCGCCGCCGCTTTCGCTGCCCTACGGCTACTACGGCAAACTGCTGGAGTACACGGAATACACCCTGGCCGATCACGCTGTGCCGGGCCTAACGCCGCGGCAACAGCCACGTGGACCGCTGGTCTTGCCCGGCAAGTACACCGCCGAGCTGCGCGTGGGCGATCACGCCTTGCGGCAGCCGCTCACCGTGGAACTTGATCCTCGGGTTCACGCTTCGCAAGCCGATCTGGCGGAACAACTCGAACTCGCTCAGCAGATCACTCGGGGGATGAAGTCCAGTTACGAGGCTTACTACCAGGTCGCCGGGTTGCGAAAGATTTTCGCCGAGCGGAAAGATGCGCTGAGTCATTCCAACTCGAAGAAAGCCAAAGATGCGCTCGCCGCTTTCGAAAAGAAGATCGACGCTATCGACAAGGGAACCAGAAGCGCTCCCGGCTTTGGACCGGTGAACCGCGACCTGACCCGGCTCATCTTCAGCGTGGAGAGCGCCGACATGCGTCCGGCCAACTCCGCTTGGAGTGGCAGTACAACAAAGTTGCGATGCACTCGACAAGGACCTCGCGAACTGGCGGCAGTTAAACGAAAAGGATCGTGGCCACGTTCAACGCCTTCCTCGCCGCCAATAAACTTGCGCCGCTTGCGGCCGTCGCTGGAATCGGCAGCGCAGGCTGCAAACCATAGTAAGACTCGATTTAACGAGCAGCAGAAAAGCCGGGGAACATTCCCCGGCTTGGTAGACCCAAAAATATAAATCGGACTACAGATTGATCTTGCGACGGATGACGCCAACCGCCCCTAGCAGTCCAGTCCCGAGCAGCAACAGGCTGGACGGCTCAGGAACCGCCGACCCGGTCGAAAATCCAGTGACCAGGCCGTAGCCGTTGTTAACGTTACCGCCAGGTATACACACGGCCGAGATACGTGTTCCCGTCAAAGTTGCCGTTGTCGTAGCCGTTGGTATCGAAGTAAATGGGGCCATTGGCATCGCCGGAGCCCGTCACAACCACGTCCATCAGCAGGTTTCCATCTGCCGGGTTGTAGGTGAAGGGTGTGCTCAGAGTGATGTGCAGTACGTCTCCGAAGGCCCATGCCTGGAAAATGCTTCCGCTGAATACCAATGTGTTATTTGCGCCAATGTTGTTGGCGAAGGTACCGGACAGTGTGTTCCAGTCAGCCGCCGTCGTGGACAACGAAATGGCGAAGTTACCAGTGTTCGTGGTGGTGGCGCCGAAGTCCACCTGCGTGTTGTAGAACTCAAGGTTGGTGATGGTGATCGGCCCACTGAATTGTCCCTGGTTGTACACCTGCTGATACTCACCGGAGTAGGCGCATCCCCAAGGGAAGCAGTTGCCGGTGCCTTGATCAGGGGGATTTCCCACTACAACGTCCGCAAGCGCCGGAACCGCACAAAGAGCCAGGCACAGAATACTAAAGGTAAAGATTTTCATTCGTCTCCTCACTAAGGTTGGCAAAGCAAGAACAAATCGGTTGTTCAGTACGCCCCTGTCGAAGTCGACCGCTTCGACACACATAGAGCGCCGCGAATACTATCGTGTCAGTTTTCTAAATCTGTCAATCCTATACTGGGTACTGGGCCGCAGGGGAGGACAACGTGCAGGTGCGATTATCCCCCAAAGGCGGTAGTTGCGCCACCTTTTTCGCTGCTGCTAGCGAAAAGCAGGGGATCGGCACTCACGTGCCCCATTGACATGGCACTTACTGTTTATCTCTGATAACCACCTAAATGCTCACCCTGGCTGGGGAACGTTGCGTCAGACCTTTCCCGGAAAGCCAATGCTTCCTCGCGCTAGTCCTAAGCACGATTATTCGTCCAGGCTTCCGGCGAAAAGACGGGCTCCGATAAGCGTGCCCAGGCGTGTTGCGCTACCCGTTAGAATGACTGCATCGTCGCGCAGACGAAAGAGAACTCCCCCTATGAACGTCTTCATCCTCAACTCCGGAAGCTCCAGCCTGAAGTTTCAAGTTATCGCCACCGATCTGGAGCGCATCAGGCAGTATCAGGATGAACGGCTTTGCCGCGGCGAGGTGGAGCGCATCGGCGGGGAGGCGATCATCACCTTCCAAAAGGGCGACGGCCCGAAGCAGAAGTTCACTGCGCCCCTGCGTGACATTGCGGCGGCATTGGACTACATCGTTCGCTACATCGCCTCCGATAAATCGGGGATTTCCGAGATCAAGAGTTCGGGCGACATTCACGCGGTTGGGCATCGCGTGGTGCACGGCGGCGAGCTGTTCACCGAGTCCGCCCTCATCGACAGCAAGGTGCTGCAGGGCATCGAAGACTGCATCGATCTGGCGCCGCTGCACAATCCCAACAACATCAAGGGCATCCTGGCGGCGCGAGAGCTGTTTGGCAAGGACGTTCCCCAGGTGGCCGTGTTCGACACTTCGTTCCATCATTCGATTCCCGAGCAGGCTTATCTTTACGCTGTCCCGTATCACCTCTATCGGCGGCACCGCATCCGCCGCTACGGCTTCCACGGCACTTCGCATCGTTACGTCGCGTTTCGTTACCGCGCCTTGCGCGGGCTGACCCGCGAGCAGACCAACATCATCACCCTGCATCTGGGAAACGGCTGTTCCGCGGACGCAATCAAAGGCGGGAATTCGGTGGACACCTCCATGGGCATGACGCCGCTGGAGGGCCTGGTGATGGGCACGCGCTCCGGCGACCTCGACCCCGCGATCGTGAATCTGATTGCGACGAAAGAAGGGATGTCGGCTTCCGAGGTCGATACGCTGCTGAATACGCAGTCGGGTCTGCTAGGCATCTCCGGGCTGACCAACGACATGCGGATGTTGCAGGCCGAGCTGAAGGAGAACGACGATCGGCGCGTGCAATTGGCGATCGAGGTCTTCTGCTACCGCGCCCGCAAGTATATCGGCGCATTTCTCGCCTGCATGGGCGGCGCCGACGCGGTCATCTTCACCGGCGGCATCGGAGAGAACTCGCCGGAGATCCGCGCCCGCATCTGCGCCGGCATGGAGTGGGCCGGTCTCAAGCTCGACGCCGCGAAAAATGAGCAGACGGTTGCCCGCGAAGGTCTCATCAGCACCGACGATTCCCGTCTACTCGCCTATGCCATCCCCACCGACGAGGAGTTGCTCATCGCCCGCGACACTGTGCGGGTCATACTTGGCCAGCCACATCCCTCGTGATGTGGGGGCTCAGTACGGCCACACCCAGCCCGCCGCCTCCGGCTTGTCGATGCCGTGCTCGTGTGCGTAATTGCGGCATTCGATTTGCTGATTCAGGAAACGCTCCTTGGCATGTCCCCCAATCCTCTGCAGCCTGGGGACGCGGTCAATTGCATCCATCGCGAGGCTGAAGCGGTCGATGTTGTTGTTGATCGCCAGCTCCAGCGGCGTGTTGATGTTGCCCTTCTCCTTGTAGCCGCGCACATGCATGTTGTCGTGGTTATGGCGCCGGTAGGCCAGCCGGTGAATCAGCCAGGGGTAGCCGTGGAAGTTGAAAATGACCGGTTTGTCCAGGGTGAACAGGGAGTCGAAGTCGCGATCCGGCAGCCCGTGAGGATGCTCCGTGCTGGGCTGCATCTTAAACAGATCGATGACGTTGATGAACCTGATCTTGATGTCCGGGAACTCTTCGCGCAACAGCACAGTTGCTGCCAGGGCTTCCTGCGTGGGGATGTCGCCGGCGGATGCCATCACCACGTCAGGTTCCCCACCTTCATCGTTGCTCGCCCAGTCCCAAATGCCAATTCCCTTGGTGCAATGGGTAATCGCCGCGTCCATATCCATGTACTGCAAGTGCATCTGCTTGTCGCAGACGATCACGTTGACGTAGTTCTGGCTGCGCAGGCAGTGATCGGATACGGACAAGAGCGAGTTAACATCGGGCGGCAGGTAAATGCGGGTTACATTGGCGCTCTTGTTGACCACCACATCGAGGAAGCCGGGATCCTGATGAGTGAAGCCGTTGTGGTCCTGCCGCCACACGGTCGATGTGATCAGCAGGTTCAGCGAGGCGATCGACTCGCGCCATGACAAGTGGCTGCAAATTTCCAGCCACTTGGCGTGCTGGTTGAACATCGAGTCGATCACGTGCACGAACGACTCGTAGGTCGAGAAGAAGCCGTGGCGTCCTGTCAGAAGGTAGCCTTCCAGCATGCCCTCCATGGTGTGTTCGCTCAGCATCTCCATGACCCGGCCATCGCTCGACAACTCGCCGCCATCCAGATCTTCGGGGAAGAACTCCTCGATCCAGAATTTCTTGCTGACCTGGTAAATCGCATCCAGCTTGTTGGATGTGTTTTCGTCGGGACCGAAGACGCGGAAGTTGCTCATGTTCATCTTCATCACGTCGCGCAAGAAAACGCCCAGCGGCCGGGTATTCTCAGCCTGCAATTGACCGGGCTTCTCGAACTTGATGCCGTACTGGCGGAAGTCGGGCAGGCGCAAGGCTTTCTTCACCCGGCCACCGTTGGTGTGAGGATTTGCGCTCATGCGCCGCGTGCCGGTGGGCGCCAGTTCGCGGAACTCGGCGGCGAACCTGCCGTGGCCATCGAAGAGCTCCTCGGGACGCTCCGAACGCATCCAGCTTTCCAGGGTCTGGAGCTGCACCGGGTCCTTCTTTACGTTCGGCAGTGGCACCTGATGAGCCCGCCAGAAGCCTTCCAGCTTGTGGCCTTCGACTTCGCGCGGAGCCGTCCACCCCTTGGGAGAGCGCAGCACGATCATCGGCCAATGGGGACGATTGAGGACATGATTCGTGCGGGCCTCTTTCTGGAGGTTCTTGATCTCGAGAACACAATGCTCCACCGTAGCTGCCATTGCCTGGTGCATGCTGTCATGGTCGGAGCCTTCGACAAAGTAAGGTGTCCATCCGTAGCCGCGCAGCAGGCTTTCCAGCTCTTCATGCGGAATGCGCGCCAGCAAGGTCGGATTGTTGATCTTGTAGCCGTTGAGATGGAAGATCGGAAGCACCGCGCCATCGCGTTGAGGGTTTAAAAACTTATTGATGTGCCAGGATGTCGCCAGCGGGCCGGTCTCCGATTCGCCGTCTCCCACCACCGCGGCGACGATCAACTCAGGATTGTCGAACGCCGCCCCACACGCGTGCGAGAGCACGTAGCCAAGCTCTCCGCCTTCGTGGATGGAGCCCGGAGTTTCGGGGGTGCAGTGGCTTCCAATGCCTCCGGGAAACGAAAACTGCTTGAAGAACTCGCGCAGGCCCTCGAAATCTTCGCTCTTGTCGGGATACACCTCGGAATACGTTCCCTCCAGATATCCAGGGCCTAACACGCCGGGCGCGCCGTGCCCCGGGCCGGCAAGAAAGATCATGTCGAGGTCATATTTCTTGATCAGTCGATTGAGATGGACATAAATGAATGACAGTCCGGGGCTCGATCCCCAATGTCCGAGCAGCCGGTTCTTGATTTGCTCGGGGCGTAGTGGCTCCGTGAGCAGGGGATTGTCGAGCAGGTAGATCATTCCGAGGCTGAGATAATTGCAAGCCCGCCAATAAGCGTCCGTCTTGCGTAATTCGTCGGGGCCGAGGGGCGTGCCTTTGACGGTCGATCGGGCGTTACCGTAGGCACTCAAAGTTTCAAGCTCGGCGGCTGGGGCAGACGTACTCATACGATGCACCTCCTTACTAAGACAATGCTGCGACTTCGGGATGCTGTTTGGCAAATCCCGGCACCTAACGATTCAGCAGCCGCGAGCGACGCGTCAATGAGACACAGATTTCGGTAGTGTCCTAATCTCAAGTTGTATGCTCTAGCATCGGAGGTGCGTTCCCCATGCCCCTTGCAGCCCTCGATCTCACTGGCAAGACCGCAGTCGTCATCGGCGCCACCAGCGGCATCGGCCGCGCGCTCGCCCTCGGACTGGCAGAGGCTGGCGCCGATGTGGTGCCTACCGGCCGCCGTGCAGACCTTGTCGACAGCGTAGCGCGCGACATCGAAGCGATCGGCCGTCGCTCATTGCGATGTCCTTCCGATGTAGCCGACCGCTCCAGCCTGGAGAAGCTGCTCCGCGAAACCGTTGCCGCCTTCGGCAAGGTCGAGATCCTGGTCAACTGTGCTGGCCGTACCAAGCGTGCGCCCACGCTCGACTTCGCGGAGAGTGACTGGAACGCCATCTTCGACACCAACCTGACCGGCACGCTGCGCGCGGCGCAGGTCTTCGGACGCCATATGCTCGAGCGCGGCTACGGGCGCATCGTTCATATAGCGTCGATCGCCAGCTTCGTCGCGCTCTACGAAGTGGCCGCCTATGCTGCGAGTAAGGCGGCGGTCGCATCACTCACGAAGTCGCTGGCGATTGAGTGGGGACCCAGGGGAGTGAATGTTAACGCCATCGCGCCAGGGGTGTTCCCCACCGACCTGAATCGCGGCCTGCTCGAAGGCACCGCCCGGGGACGTGAGTTCATGACACGCACACCGCTGCGCCGCTTTGGCGACGTGAAGGAGTTGGTCGGCGCCGCGGTGTTTCTCTCGTCCGACGCAGCCAGTTATGTGAACGGAGAGGTGATTACGGTCGACGGAGGCTTCCTCGCCAGCGGGGTGAATCAGTAGTAGTGAATAGTGATTAGTGGATAGTGGATAGCGCTGAGATGCTAACGGCCATTCGCCATCCGCTGATTATCTGAGGGGTGTGCATCTCGAGACTGCCCGATATCGCCTTTGGCCGATTCACTAGACTTCCCACTGCTCACTATTCACTGTCCACTATTCACTAAACTCACCATCTCCACCTTCGGCGCGAGCGCCTGCACCAGCGCGAACGCGACGAGGTAAGCCGAGCCGGCGATCACGAATACGGGCACGTACGATCCCGTCCACTGCAGAATTATCCCCACCGCTTCGGCAGCGAACATGCCGCCTATCGATCCCACCATGCTGCCGAATCCCACCACGCTGCCCACGGCGGCGCGGGGAAACATGTCGGAAGCAAGCGTATACAGATTGGCCGACCATCCCTGATGGGCGCCCGCGGCCAGTGCAATCAGCAACGCTGTCGTCCATAGGCTGTGCGCGAACGCCGCAACCATGACCGGCATTACCGCCAGCGCGCATACCAGCAGCGCGGTCTTGCGGCTTCGGTTCAGGCTCCAGCCACGGCGCAGCAAGAACGACGACAGCCAGCCTCCGGCGATGCTCCCCAGCGATGCGCCGGTATAAATGACGAACAGCGGCAGCGCCATGCCGCGCAGGTCGACGTGGTGGGTGCGACTCAGGAAATCGGGCGCCCAGAACAGGTACACGTACCAGATGGGATCGGTGAAGAACCGGCCTGCCGCGATGGCCCAGGCCTCACGGTGCCCAACGATGGCGCGCAACGGCACTTTCGCGATCTCCGGCTCTGGCGGATCGCTGCGGATGTACGCCAGTTCCGCAGCCGAAAGATGCGCCTGCTCCTCCGGCCGGCGATAGAACGCGAGCCAGGCAACCAACCACAGCAGGCCCAGCCCGCCGGTCGCAATGAAGGCCATCTGCCATCCAAAGCGGTAGGTGAGCCAGGGGATGACCAGCGGCGTGACGATCGCCCCGATGTTCGCGCCTGAGTTGAACATCCCGGTGGCCAGGGCACGCTCGCGCTTGGGAAACCACTCCGCGATCGTCTTGATCGAGGCGGGAAAGTTGCCGGATTCGCCCAAGCCGAGCGCGAACCGCGCCGCCGCGAACTGAACCACCGATCGCGCTGCGGCATGTGCCATGGCCGCCGCACTCCACACCAATACCGCCAAAGAAAATCCGCGACGCGTACCGAGCCAATCCATCAGGCGGCCCATCAGCAACAGGCCGGCGGCGTAAGCCAACTGAAACGCCAGCACGATATTGCCGTAGCCGATCTCTGACCAGCCAAGATGGGTTTGCAGCACCGGCTTGAGCAGGCCGATCACCTGCCGGTCCATGTAGTTGATGGTGGTGGCGAAGAAGAGCAGGGCACACACCAGCCAGCGTTGATGGCCGATGGCAGTGGTCGCTTGCGGCGGGCGCGCATTCGCCGTGACCGACTCGCGCGACGTCATGGTTCGCCGGCGGAGGGCTTTACGCGGTAGAGGATCTCGCCGGCGCGGGGAATGAGCAGAATGCCATCGTCCTCGCGATTACGCCAGTTGTCGGGCTGCACCGTCGTGGGATCGAGGTAGCCGAGGTTCAGACGCCGGCAGTGCTCCTCGGAAATGCCCGTTGCCAGGGTCACCTTGATGCGCGGTGTTTCCACCACGGTCGCCGCGTCGTAGCTGCCCTTGCCCCTCAGATGCGTCGAGTGCGCCAGCACGCCGCGCGGAATGTGGGCGAAGCGGTCCCACTGCGCCAGGAAATAGTCGCGGCAGTGATAGCCGACTTCGTCGATGAACGGCTCCGTGGGTGTAGCTGACCTCGCTGATGTGCGGCGCAAAGATGACGACTTCGCCGCCATCGGCAACCGCGGGCTCGACCTTGTACATTCCTTTTGCGGCGGTCCACAGGTCGTCATAGAGCCGCGGCATCACCGAGAGCACGCGCCGAAACGGGCGCTCGACCCACACGATGTGCTTCTGCGACGACAGCTCCGACGCCGCTTGCCACGCGTCTTGTGCCGAGCCGAAATACAGTCCAGAGACGCCCTCGTGCGTGACTACCAGCGACAGGCAGGCAACCGGAGTCGCAACTTTCCCCGCCGCGATAGTCGATCATCTCGCGCACCGGGGTGTAACCGGCTCCGATGATGTCGTAGCTGCCCAGCAGCGCGCCCAGCCAGTGGGTCCAATTGATGATCTCCGCCCCGCCAATGCCGGGGAACAGATACTTGTTGCCGCCGGAGAAGCCGACCACTTCGTGGGGAAACACCGGGCCGCAGATCAGGATTTGGTCGTAGTCCAGCACCAGGCGGTTGACGCGAATCGGCACTTCCACTGCGAGAAGTCCGCCGGAGATTCGGTTCACGACATCTTCCGGAATGACGCCAATCTCGACGAACGTCTCCGGCCGCTCCCAGCGATGGTTGAAGATCTTCGCCCTGCCGCTGACGCCGTTTACTACCGGTTGGCCGATGTGCGAGCTGAGTTGCTCATCGCTCATTGCCGGATGAGTGCCCAGCGCGACCAGATAGTCGCAAGCCGCTGCCTGCGCGCCGATCTCCTGCTGCAGCAACTCGAACAGCAGCGGCATGGGCATGGTGCGCGTTCCATCCGGAATGAGGGTCAGCACCCGCTTGCCCGCGATGCGCAACTCGGCCGCCGCCTCGCGCACGATGTCGTGGATCTCGTCCCGCGAAAGACTTCGCTCCGCGTAGCCTTTGCCGATGACCGTCGCGCCTTCGATCACGTCCGCCATGAGTTCCCTATTGTCGCACTCTTCCGGGCAGTGCGATCGCGATTGCAGTTGCGCGCTGCCACGAGAGTGGCGAACATGGTGTTATGCACGAGTTTCTCGGTGAGGACTTCCTGCTGACGACAGAGACCGCACGGCGTCTCTATCACGAGCACGCAGCCGCGCAGCCCATCTTCGACTATCACACGCATCTCAGCGCCGCCGACATCGCAGCCGATCGCCACTTCGCCGACCTGTATGAAATCTGGCTGGCAGGCGATCACTACAAATGGCGGGCCATGCGCGCCAACGGCATCGCCGAGCGGTGTTGCACCGGTGATGCCACGGCCTACGAGAAGTTCCTGGCCTGGGCTTGTACCGTTCCTTACACCCTGCGCAATCCGCTGTATGTGTGGACCCACCTTGAACTCCGCCGGTACTTCGGCATTACCGACTTGCTCGACGAGCACACGCGCACCCGCCGTCTGGGAGATCGCTAACGAAGCGCTGAGACGCGGGCTCTCAACGCGCGCGATTCTGGAGAAGTTCCGAGTCGAGATGGTCTGCACCACGGACGATCCGGTTGACGATCTGTGCCATCATCGAGCGCTCGCCGAAGCTGATCTGCCATTCCAGGTGCTGCCAACGTTTCGTCCCGACCGTGCCCTGCGCCTGGGCGATCCGCAGTCGTTTCGTTCCTACGTCGAACAACTCTCCGCAGCGTCCAACGTCGATGTGCGAGATCTCGCCAGCTTCCTGCAGGCGCTTCGCGCGCGGCATGATGAGTTCCATCGCCACGGCTGCCGGCTCTCGGATCACGGGCTGGAACAGTGTTATGCCAGCCCCTGTCGTGAGGCGACAGCGGCCAAAATTCTTCAGAAAACACTGGACGGTGCACAGGCCACCGACGAGGAGCAGGAACAATGGGCATCGTTCCTGATGCTCTTCTTCGGCCATCTCGACGCGGAGAAAGGCTGGACCAAGCAGCTTCATCTTGGGGCCGCGCGCAACGTCAACACTCCCGCTTACCAAGCGCTCGGACCCGACACCGGCTTCGACACCATCGGCGACGCTCCCCAGGGCGCCGCGCTCAGCGCGTACCTCGACCTGCTCGCCCGCGAGAACGCGCTGCCGCAGATGGTGCTGTACAACTCCAACCCTCGCGACAACTATCTTTTCGCTACGCTGGCCGGAAGCTTCCAGGATGGCGGCGCGCCCGGAAAGATCCAATACGGCAGCGCCTGGTGGTTCCTCGACCAGCGCCAGGGGATCACGGCACAACTGGAGGCGTTCTCCAACGCCGGATTGCTCTCGCGATTCATCGGCATGGTCACCGATTCGCGCTCGTTCTTGTCGTTCCCGCGGCACGAGTACTTTCGGCGCGTTCTGTGCGACGTTGTGGGACAAGATGTCGCCCGTGGCGAGTTGCCGGAAGACGAAGCAACCCTTGGAAGGCTCGTGTCCGATGTTAGCTACGGAAACGCAAAACGCTACTTCAACCTGCCGTCACGCGAGGCTGTGAGGCAGTCGCTCGGCAGCCGGAAGCAGCACTCCGGGGGCGTATAATTTCGCACAAGCGGCGAATGTGCCGCTCGGTCGTTGTCTCTTCTCAGTTGTTTAGGAGTCGCTTTCATGTCCGAAAAATCCGGCAATTCATCCAAGCGCAATCGTCGCGACTTTCTCAAGGCTTCCGGAGCCATGACCGCCGCCGTGATCGGTTCGGCTGCACTGCCGCAGGTGGCCAGCGCCATGCCGCCTCTTCCCGCGAATCCGGCTACCACCGCGGCCATGCCCACACGCAATCTGGGCAAAACCGGATACAAGGTCGGCATCTTCAGCCTCGGCGGTCAAGCGGCGCTGGAGCACCCGAACAACGAAGCCGTTGCTGTGCCCATCATCGAAAAGGCGCTCGACCTAGGGGTGAACTACATCGACACATCGTCGATTTACGGCGGCCCGCCGCGCTGGAGCGAGCAGTACGTCGGCAAGGTGATGAAGACCCGTCGCAAAGACGCCTTCCTCGCGACCAAGACCAAGGAGCGTACGCGCGACGGCTCGATGCAAATGTTGGAGACGTCGTTGAAGCTGTTGCAGACTGACCACATCGACCTTTGGCAACTGCACGACATTGGCAGTGACAACGAGGTCCAACAAGTCTTCGCCAAGGGTGGCGCCATGGAAGCCCTGCTGCAGGCGCGCGACCAGAAGATTGTGCGCTACCTCGGCATCACCGGACACTTCCGTCCTGAGCCGTTGATGGAGTGCATCCATCGCTATCCATTCGATTGCATCCTGATGGCGGTGAACGCCGCTGACCCGCATCACTACAGCTTTGTGGAGCAGTTGTTGCCGCTGGCGGTCGAAAAGGAGATGGGCATCATTGGGATGAAGGTCCCGGCGCGCGGCCGCATTCTTTCCTCGTGGACGCCGCCTCCGATGGAGCAGCAGAAACATTCCTGGGAGGGCATGGTACTAGCGCCCACGCCGGGAACGCTCGACATGAAGCAGGCCATGTACTACGCGCTGTCCCAGCCGCTCTCGACCGTAATTATCGGGGTTGATTCCATCGCGCAACTGGAGCAGAACGTGCAACTGGCGCGCGACTTCACGCCCTACAACCAGCAGCAGTTGGCGGGATTGGTCGCCAAGGCGGAGCCGGTATCGAAGCAGGCGCTGTTCTTCCGCTTCTACGATCACGCGTAACGCGCCCCGGGGAACGAACTCTACTGGTCGCGAAGCGTCTTCATGGGGTCGAGCCTTGCAGCACGGTACGCCGGAGCACTGCTGGCAACCACCGCTACCAGTAACAACACCGCCGATACCGCGACAAAGGTCAGCGGATCGAACGGCTTCACGCCGTACAACATTCCACTGATAAATCTCGTGAGCGCTACTGAAGCCGCGATCCCGACGGCCAATCCGATTGCAGCGAGAGTAAGCCCGTGTCGCAAGATCATGCCCAGCACGGCGCCGCGCTGCGCGCCCAATGCGAGCCGCACTCCAATTTCGAGCGTACGTTGTACCACAAGGTAAGACAACAATCCGTACAGGCCCACGGCCGACAACAGCAGCGCCATGGCTGCAAAGCAGGATAGGAGCAGTGCTTGAAAGCGCGGCTGTGCCGCCGACCGGGAGACCACATCATCCATGGTGCGAACGTCGTAAACCGGCAAGTTCTTGTCCATGCCAGCGACCTGTCCGCGCACGGCTGCCGTCAAGTTCACCGGATCGACCGCTGTTCGGATCACCAGGGTCGGCAGAAATACCACGGCCTGCGCAAACGGCAGGTAGTACTCCGGTGTCTGTTCGCCTGTCAGACGGCCTACCTTGACGTTGCCCACCACAGCGACGATTTCCCGCGGAACTTCCTTCACCCCGCCGTCGGAGAGCCCGGGCGTGATATGCCTGCCGATCGGATCTTCCCCGGCAAAGAATTTCCTGGCGAAGGCGTCGTTGACGATAACAACCGGGTTGCTCTGGGCGTCGTCACTCTCGCGAAAGTCGCGGCCGCGCAGCATCGGAATATGCATGGTGGCAAAATATCCCGGCTCGGCGAGCGACACCCTGGCGGTGTTGCGGTCGCCTTCCGGAAGCGGATGTCCTTCGATGTCGAACGAGATCCTCATGCCGATGGGCGACAGCGGAAGCGGCCAGCCGGCGCTTGCCGACTGCACGCCGGGCAAGGCTTGCAGCCGTGGCACGAGCTGCCGGTAAAACTGGATCTGCTGCTCACGGGTGTAACGGCTGTCGGGGAGGGCCAGGCTGGCGATCAAGACGTTGCGACGGTCGAAGCCCGGGTCCACCTGCAAGACGCGGACGAAACTGCGGATCAGCAAGCCCGACCCGATCAGCAGGACGAGTCCGACGGCAGTCTCGGCAATGACCAGGGCGTTGTGCAGCCGATGCTGACTGCGTCCCGTAGTCGCCGTTCGGGTACCGTCGCGCAACGCCGTCGAAGGATCCACCTGAGAGATACGCCAGGCTGGCAATACCCCGAAAAGCATGCCGGTCAAAAGCGAAACTATCGTCGCAAAGGCCAGCACCGTTGCCGTCCACAGAAACCTGTCCCAGTCGCGGCAGGTCGGAAGGAACCAATCGCACCAGCACGCGCAACAGCGACATCGCGAGTGCGACACCTAAGGCTCCCCCGCACAGCGCGAGAAAGACCGACTCGACCAGCATCTGACGCACGATCTGCGTCCGGTTGGCGCCCAGCGCCGAGCGCATCGCGATTTCGGAACGACGGCGCGAAGCCCGCGCCAGCAGCAGTCCCGCCACGTTGGCGCACGCAATCAGCAGCACCAATCCCACCGCCGCGAACAATACCCGCAGCGCTGGACGCGTGTCGCCCACCAGCGCCTCCAACTGGGGCATCACCACCGCGCCGACAAAGTGCTTGTTGGTGTTCGGATACTGCGCTGCGAGGTTTTGGGCGATTCTTTGCAGATCAGCTTGCGCCTGCTCCACCGTCACTCCCGGCTTCAGCCTTCCGACCACGTCGAGAAGGTGCGCTCCCCGCTCCCCGGTCACCGGCTCGTTACTGACGGGGTCGTAAGCGTCGTCGCCGACTGAGGTCCACAGCAGCGGAGCCGGATTCTGGATGGGAAACTCGAAACCCCGCGGCATCACGCCGATTACGGTGTAGCTCTTGTTGTCGAGGGTGATGGCGTGACCCACAATGTCGGGCGCCGAACCGAAAGCGGTCTGCCACAACTCGTGGCTCAGCACGACTAAGTGTGTCCCCGGCTTCTCGTCATCCCTGGTAAATCCACGGCCCAGCAGCGGGTTCACGCCCAGTGCGCGGAAGAAGTCGGCCGAGACCACATGGCCGCTGAGGTGTCGGGGATCGCCGCTGCCGGTCAGCGTGAAGTCATTGTCGCGATACGAGGCGAGCGTTTCGAATGTTTGGTTTTGCGAACGCCAATCGAAGAAGTCAGGATAGCTCAGCGGGCCGCCCGTACGTTCGACGATACCGGCGCGGCGATCGTTCAAGGTTCCGACCGACATCAACCGGTCCGGCTCGGCGAACGGCAGAGGCCGCAACAGCACGGTGTTCACCAGGCTGAAGATTGCTGTCGTCGCGCCGATTCCCAGCGCGATGGTCAGAATTGTCGTAAGCGCAAATCCAGGAGCCTTCCGCATTTGACGAAGGGCGAAGCGCAGGTCCGGCCACAGCTTGAGCATCCTTCTCTCCGAGGAACCAATGTGCGTCTGTGCTAACTGCATTTAACTAGCCAGCCGTAATCCTTTGCCGGAAAACGAGATACGCCCCTGTGCGAAAGCCGCAGGCGTTCAGATCAAGAATCGCTGTCCGGAAGTGGACGGCCGAAACCAAGACGCGCCCGGCTGACGTTATGTTCTGTTGTCAAACTCGGCTATTCCGTACTTGGCAGGGACAACCACATACCCCGCTTCCTGCTAATCTGTCCAAGCCCCCATGAGTGATCCCGCCCAATTTGCTCCCGAACCGCGATGGCCTGCCTTTCTCGCCATGGTAGCCGGAGCATGTCTCCACTGGGTCTTGCCTGAGAGACTTTCCCTGGGTCCAAGTTGGTTATTGCTGGCGGTAATCTTCGTGCTTCTGATTCCTATCGGGGTCTCGCACTATCGCGGGCTCCTCGATCTGGCGCGCATCCTGACCTTCGTTGCAACCGGCGCGTTAACCCTGGCCTTGCTGTCGTCGCTGATACTGCTGGTGAAGGGCTTACCACAGCATCGTGACACACCAGGAATTCTGTTGCGATCGGCAGCCGTACTCTGGCTCACCAACGTGCTGGTTTTCGCGCTCTGGTACTGGAAGCTGGATGCCGGCGGACCCAATGAGCGCGATCGCGCTCGCGGCCGGTTGCAGAGTTCTTTCTATTTCCCGCAGATGCTACGGCAGGACAAGTCGGACCGCTCGTGGTCGCCCGAGTTCCTGGATTACCTCTTCCTGGCTTTCAACACCAGCACTGCATTCTCTCCTACGGACACGGCGATCCTGGCGCGCTGGGCCAAATTATGCATGATGCTGCAGTCGCTGATTTCGCTGTCCATCGTCGCGCTTCTCGCCGCGCGCGCGATCAACGTCCTCTGAGCATGAATTGAGCGATAGCCGGCCTCAACTCGACGGCCTGTCCTTGGGCGGGGCCGAGGCGAAGAAGTCCTGGTGAAAGCGCGGCACGTACTCGTGAATCAATTGCTCCACCCGCTGCGGATCGGGCGACCTCACGATCAGCCCAACGTGATGCGGCTTGTCGTTCATGCGCCAGACGATTTCCGGGTCCTGGTAGGCGGAGGTGTCGGGCCACTCCTGCCGCGCCAGCGAAATTAGCAACCCCGCGAAGTCGTTGCGTGCTGGCGGGACGTGATACGGTGTCTTGCCGCCGGCGATCTCCACCTTCGCCCACTCGCCCCACAAGTTGATCCCGGTGGCGGCTTCCACCAGGTCGGAGATGTGCGCACCGCCCACGCGCGCTGAAGTTTCCAGGAAATAGAGTTTGCCATCCTGGCCCTTGATGAACTCGCTGTGCGACACGCCGCGCACCAAGCCAAACGCCTTCAGCACCTGCGCGTTCAGCGCGCGCAACTCAACTTCTTCCGTCGAGCTCGGCGCCAGTGTCCGCGTGGTAAAGACGTCGCCGGTGTGCGAGACCTCCATCGGCGGCCGTCCGTACTTGCTGGCGATGGAGAACAGCAATTGTTTTTCGTAAGTGATGGTGTCGACGTGGTAGATGTCGCCGGGCACGTAGTGCTCCAACAGGTAAAACGACTGCTGATCCCCTAACTTGTTAACCGCGTCCCAGAACTCCTGCGAGCTGTGAATCTTCTTGATGCCGATGGCGCCCGCCATGGAACGCGGCTTCAGCACCCACGGCGGAGGGACCCGCTCCATGAACTCGTTCAGCTTGCGATGGTTCAGCACCTGGAGGAACGCCGGCACCAGCAGCCCAGCCGCCTGCGCTCGCAACCGCATCGCCAGCTTGTCGCGGAAATAGCGGGCCGTGGTCTGTCCCATGCCGGGGACGCGCAAGTGCTCGCGCAGGATCGCCGCGGTTTCCACGTCGAAGTCGTCGAGCGGCACGATACGATCGATGGTCTCAGTCTTCGCCACGTGGCTGATGCCCAGCAGAACGTGGTTAATGTCCCACACCTTGTCTTTATCGGGGATGTAGAAGATTTCGTCGATGCTCTCGCGCGGCCAGGGATCGTGTTCCAGGCTCTGCGAGGTGATCAGCAGGGTGCGGCAGCCCTGCCGCTTGCACTCCTTGATGAAGTCGATGCCCTTGTAAGTAGCTGGCAATGCAAACCACCGTGATAGGTGCGGACGAGCCGTGTATTTGCGAAGGCGAGGACACCGGAACCTCCAGGGTGAGAGAGTTCTGAATAAGGTAGCAGAGCCAGGCAGAGTCGTCGCGAGCTATCCGCCGAAACCGCCCCAACAAAACGCAGGGAACGTCGCCCGCGTGCACCCGCTCCAGCCGCCTCGTTCGGCCTATACGGTCTTGATCGTGTCCGTCGCCTTGTCCCACTTGACGGTCGACTTCTGAAAGTACGAAGCGTTCGCCATGTGACACGCAGCGGCGGCATGGTGTCCGAAGACCGCGTCCTGCACCACCGGCTGGCGCGAGCGCACCGCTTCGAAAAACGTCCACAGGTGCGGCTTCAGGTCGTCATACGAGGGACCGCTATAAGTGACCGCCTCGGCCACATACTCCTTGCCCGGCGCGGGATCGTGCTCCTCGTGCCACTGCGTGTCATACGCCTTGCGCATAGCTGCCGGGAAGCCCTGGGCGTAATAGCTCGGAGCCGTGTCAATGCCGCGCTGCGGCGTGTAAGTGATGTAATGCTCGTAGATGTCGATCAGGCCCTTCGGCCCCATCAGGCGGGTGATCTCGGGCGTCTCCGTGCCCAGCGTCAGGCGTACATACACCGGCACGATGCCATACTCGAAGATTGCTGTGTGCAGGTCGGGCATGTTGCGCCCATCCTTCCAGCGCACGATTCCGCCCGCGGCGTACGCGCTGTCCGGAGCCTGGTTGATCCCGGTGGCGAACATCATGCCGGTTACCAGGTGCACCATCAGGTCGCCGGCGACGCCGGTGCCGTACTCGCTCCAGCAGCGCCAGCGCGCATAGGTGATGGGATCGAACGCCTTTTTGGGAGCGCTGCCGAGCCAGGTATCCCAGTCGAGGTTTTCCGGCGACAGGCCCGGAGGCGGCGGGTATTCCCACGCTCCGGTGGGATCGTTGCGCCCCAACGACAGCTCCACCGACAACAACTCGCCGATGGCGCCCTGGTCGTAGAGTTGCTTGGCCTTGGCAAACAAGGCGGAACTGGTCCGCTGCGAGCCGATCTGCACGATCTGCTTGCTCTTCCGGGCGGCGGCCACCATTGCCGCTCCGTCTGCCACATTGTGGGACATAGGCTTTTCGCAATACACGTCCTTACCTGCGGCCACCGCATCCACCACGATCTGCTTGTGCCAGTGGTCGGGCACCGCCACGATGACCGCCTTGATGTCCTTGTTGTCGAGCAGGTCCTGGTAGCGCCGGGTGGTCGTGATGTTCGGACCGGCAATTTCTTTTGCCAGGGTATGCCGGCCATCCCACAAGTCGCAGGCGGCAACGCATTTCGCTCCCGGCAGCGTCACCGCGTTCGACAGCAACCCCGAACCCTCCATGCCGATGCCGATGATTCCGAAGTTCACCACTTCCCCGCTGGCCGCGCTGGCCCACTGCTGGGCATACATCGGCTCGGGCAGCATGATGGCCTTGCTGGCGAGCATGAGTCCCGCCGCGCCTGCGGCAGTCTGTAGAAATCCACGACGCGTAAAGTCTTTTCCCATGACAAGCTCCTGCCTTCCTGATGAATGGCGCACCTGTACCGAGAACCGCAAGAAAGTTCGGGCCGTGACTACTTCTGTAGTGGCTTGATGGCCACTTCCTTGAAGAAGACCACGTCGTTGTCGCTATGGTTCTGCAAGCCGAACCAGCCGATGAGAGGTCGCCGCCCGCGCTGCGGTTCGAAGGTGAACTTCTTCTCCGGCACGGGATCGCCTTCGGTGTAATCCGTCACCTTCACGCCGTTCAGCATCACCACGGTGTGCGGGCCGTCGATGGTGATTTCCATGGTGTTCCACTCCGGCCCCGGCTTGCCGGGCTTGGCCAGCGGCTTAGTCAGCGAATACAGCGTCCCGGTGACGTGGTATTCGTCCTCGTTCGAGGTTTCCGGATGGTTGTCAATCTGCACCTCGTAGCCATAGTGCACCGGCATCCATTCTTCGCGCGGTTCGATGGGAATGCGAATGAAGACGCCGGAATTGTCGTTCATGTCGCGCATCCTGTAGACGACGCGAATGACGCAGTTACCCACCGGCCCAGCCGTCCAGTAAAGCAGGCCCATGCCTTTGTGGGTCTGGATCAAGCCGTTCTCCACAGTCATGGAACCAGGACCCACATGTTTCCAACCATCAAGGTTCTTGCCGTTGAAGAGCTGAATCCAGTCGCCGTCCGATTGTCCCAGGGAGGGGAGAGCGACCAGCATCATAGCGCCAATAAACAGCCCTAGCTTTTTCATGTCGGCTCCGTTGCGGATACTATCGGACGAACCCGAGTTGTCCGAAGCCGAACATCATGCGCGTTTGGCACCTTAGTTTGCAAGTCGCCGTTGAAGGATCACAGTAGGACGAGCGTTGCGGCAGGTAAGTTAAGCGATGGTTCCAAAGCGCCCTGCCGGTGGAAAACCTCTCTCGGTAGGGGCGCAACGACCGAAACGCTCAATCTTCGGTGGCACCTTCGTGACATTGTTTCGCAAGCCAGAAAACAATCTCTGTTCCTTCTGATACTAGGCGTGGTAGTAAGCGCCGTAAGCCAATACCGTGAGAACTCAGAACTCAAAATCTTGAGAGACGTCGCCCAGACCTCTCTTCTGGCTGAACCTAAGCGAGGCACTCATGGTTTTCGCGGTCAAGGGGATATTCCGGTTTTATCGAGTTGCGCTGGCTCTCTTCTTTATCCTCCTGATAATTCAATGCGCGGATGCGCAGAATGCGACCGGTTCGCTGCTGGGCGAGGTGCAGGATGCCAGTGGCGCGCGGATCAAATCCGCCACGGTCACAGTAACCGCTAGCGGTTCCGGCATCGCGCGGCAAGTCATCTCGGGCAGCCGCGGGGAGTTTCGCTTTCCCTGACCTGATGCCGGGCAGCTATCGCCTCGTGGTGAATGCCAAAGGGTTTGCCGAGGCGACCACGGATGTGACCGTGCTGGTGAGTAACGTACGAGACCTGCTGGTGACGTTGCGTCCGGAGGCCGTGCAACAGAGCGTCAACGTGAAGGCGCAAGCCTCTTCCATCACCACCCAGGAACTCGATACCACCGATGCGGTGAATGGTGGCGTGGTCACCGGCAAGGACCTGGAGACCATTCCTCTGGCGGCCCGCAGCTTCGCCAACATTGCCTATATGGTTGCGGGCACCGAGCCAGTTGAGCCCTCCGATCCTACCAAGGCACGGATCACGGCCGTGTCCACCGGCGGAAGCTCGGGACTGAACAACCAGCTCACGGTGGATGGGGTCGACAACTCGGACGACTATATCGGCGGCTTCCTGCAGAATTTTTCTCCCGACGTCATTCGCGAGTTTGCCGTGCAAACGTCGCAGCAGAATGCCGACATCGGACGCACCACGGCGGGCTCCGTCGTCATCAGCACCCGGAGCGGCACCAACGACTGGCATGGCGACTTCGCGGTGTTTGAGCGCGCTTCGGCGCTGAATGCCCGCTTCCCCATCGAGAACCCGGCGCCCGAGCCTAAACAGCCCTTTTCACGGCAGAACTATGTTGGGACTATCGGGGGGCCGGTCGTTAAAGACAAAGTATGGATTTTCTCGGGCTTCGAGATGGTGAACGAGCACGCCAGCGTCAACTACAGTCCCGACAGCCTGACCCAGTTCAACGCGCTCAATCAATTGGCGCAGGAGGGGTTGATTCCCAATACCAGTTCGATTGCGGTTCCGCCCTACGTTCGCGTCCCCTATCAGTCTTACCTGGGCATGATGCGTTTTGACTGGGCGCAGTCGCAGCGCTCGCAATGGTTCCTGCGTTACGCCCTCGACAACTCCACCACCAACAACGCCCTGGTGCAGCAAGCCACCTTGCCTTCCACGGGCGCGACGACCCACTCCAATTATCAGGACGGCGTGATCAGCAACACGTTCACCTTCAGCCCATCGTGGGTGGGCAATTTCACTTTTGGCACCAGTTACCTGCACGGCACTGCGGCGCGCAACGGATATCTCGGCTTTGCGCTCGCGTTCCCGTTCAGCTCCACCTCCAAAACTATCTCCGGCTTCGAGACCTATGGCGACAACCAGTTCGTGACCCCCATTACTGCGTTCCCCGTCGTGCGCAATCAGGAGAAGTATCAGTTCCGCTACGATGTGAGCGGCTCAGTCGGCAGGCACGCGCCCAAGTTCGGCGTGGACTTCATCCACGAGCCGGTGCTGAGCGGCGCTTTCCCCGGCCAGGCAGAAACCCTGTACACCCTCACCGAGAACCCGACGTACTACCTGACCAACCCGGCTCAGCTCACCGATGAGCTGTACTGCCTGCCCCCTTTCGACGGCACGAATTGCCAGACCACGGCCACTCCGGCCGGCAGCGGCAGTTTTTCCCAGAATGTGCAGCGGCTCGGCCTGTACGCCATGGACCAGTGGCGCGTGACCCCGCAGGTGACCATCAACTACGGTCTCCGCTGGGACACGACCTTTGGATTATTCCAGGCTTCCGGAGTCAGCCAGACGTTCAATCCCGGAGTGCAGACGATCGCTGGACTGCAACTGCCGCTGCCCACGGGTGTTCCTCACGACTATCGCAAAGCCTTCGCGCCGCGCATGGGGATCGCCTATTCCCCCGATCAGGTCGAAGACCTCGTCCTTCGCGCCGGAATCGGCATGTACTACAGCGATCTGGCGCAGAATGGCTGGGCGACCGCGTTCCAGGCCGTCAACACGCCGTCCGCGTTTCAGCCCTGCCTCCAGCCCGGCGATCCGGGCTGCCTGCCGGGCGCGGCGGATGGCGGTGCGGGAGCGGTGATCGATCCCAACTACCACACGCCCGTATGCGCTGCATGTCACCGGCGGCGTCCAGTATCTGTGGCACAAGAACTGGACGCTGAGCGCCGACTACGTCTACGAAAAGGGGGTCCACGGCTATAGCCGCTACGAACTACACTGCGGGCTATACCTTGTTCTCGCCGCTGTTCCCGCAAGACCCCGACAGCCAGATGGCCAACGTGCCCAACATGTCGGTCTTCAAGTCCGACAACCGCTCCGCCTACAACGCGATGATGCTCCATGTGCAGGGGAACGTCAGCCGCCGGTTTAACCTCACCGCGAACTACGTCCTGTCGAGCGCCAAGACGTACGGCTGCGTGCTGGGCGAGCTCTTCGATTACGTCAACGGCGTTTGCAACCCGCTCAACCCCTTCGGACCCGGCGATTACGGTCCGTCAGGTGAAGACGTCACCAGCCGCTTCACGCTGGCAGGAATCGTTTACGTTCCCGGCGGCTTTCAGGTCACCACGCTGATTCAAGCCGAAGGCGCCCGTCCGATCACCCTTACCACGCCGGTGGACGTGAACGGATTGGGCGATCCAACCAACGACCGCGCCGTGATCAACGGTGTTCAGACCACCATGGATCAGTTCCGCGGCACGCCCTACGTACAGGTGGACCTGCGCGTCACCCGGCCCTTCCAGGTTAAGGAACGCTGGCAGATTTCGCCATTTGTCGAGTTCTTCAACCTGTTTAACCGGAACAATCCAGGCGCGAATTATGTGACCGACATCTCCGCCCTGCCCACGCCGGTGGATAGCCTCTACAATGCCACCCACTTGTGTCCGACTCCGGCGTGTAGTGTGCCGATTACCAACCCGAATCAGTTGCTGGTGCCGGCCGGCGCCTTGGGCGATTTCTTCGGGCCCGGCACTACCGTGGGTATTCCCTTCGCGGCACAGCTTGGAGTGCGGGTGACGTTCTAGGATGTTTAGTTAGTCGAGGCGTGCCGTCCTGATCGCTTCGACCGGATGATCGAGCAGCGGCTCGACACGCTCAATAAACTTGACAGTATGTGGCAGTCGCGCGTGCTCCTCGAATGCATCTTCGTCTGCCCAACGCGAATGGATGTAGAAGAGCAGAGGGTCGCGGATGGAACGAAATACGTCGATACTCCGGCAGCCCGGCTCAGCCCGCGAGGGCACTATCACGGCGCGCAATGCCTCCTCGACTTCCCTCTCGCGGCCGGGCTGGGCATGAAAGCGAACAAAGATAAACAGCTCCAAGCTCCCTCCTTCTGCCGCTTACGCGCTGCGGCCGCCCGTCTCGCGGAACAGGTGCAGGTTCGAGCGCAGGATGATTCCCGGATTGAGGTACTGCGTCGCCGGCAGATCGGCATCGTGAATCAGGTGCTCGGCCAGACTGCGCACCGCAAGCTGTCCCTGCCGGTAGGGTCTCTGATGCATCGAAGCCGCGATGACTCCCGACTCAAACAGTGGCACCATCTCGCGGAACAGGTCGGTGGTGATAAGCCGCACGCTGCCCGCTCGCCCGGTTTCGCACAACGCTCTGCAGACCGGCAGACAGTTGACCGTGTTGACGTAGACGCCTGCGAGTTCAGGAGTGCTGTGCAGCAGGTGTAGCGTCTTGCGGAAGCTCTCCTCCGGATCCTCATGGCCTTCGATTATGCGCACGACCTCGCCACAGCAGCAATGTTCGCGGAAGCTGTGGCCGAATCCTTCCGCTTTTTCGCGGTGGTCGACGGTCTTCAGCATTCCGGTCACAATCGCGACCTTTGCGCCAGGGGCAACGAAACGGGCCATCAATTCGCCGGCGATTAGACCGTTGAGCCGCGGCTCGACACAAATGACCGACGAGCGATGACTCTCCGGGGCATCGGTGGAAACGCAGACTACGCGGATCCCGCGCTCTTCCGCGCCATCGATCAGCGGTGTCATCGCCTGCGGATTTCCCGGCGTGACCACGATGCCCTGCACCCCAGAGTTCAGAATCTTGCGAAACGCGGGGCGCTCTCCTTTGCCAAGCTCAGGAACCGGATGCAGCAGGAACTCGACGCCCCGGTCACGGTAGCGGCGTATTTCTTCGTGGATGCCCTCCCACAGTTCGTTATAAAAATAGCGGATTTCCTGCGGCACGCAGATGCCGATGCGAACCAGCCTTCCGGTCGAGAGCGAGCGCGCTGCGAGGTTGGGGCGATACCCGATCTCCTTGGCGACGCGCAGCACGCGTTCGCGCGTCTCTTGGTTGATTCCAGATCGCCCGTGCAGCGCCCGATCGACCGTGCCGATCGACACGCCGGCTAGTTCGGCAATACGGGGAATTCCGCTACGCTTGCGATTCATCGTTGTGCCGGCGAACGCCTGCTATTTCACTTCGACCGTCGCCTTGGTCAGGTCAACTGAATTCGGGCCCACCATCACCGTGAACGCTCCCGGCTCGACCACCCGCTTCATCTCGCGGTTGTAGAACTGCAACTCCTGCGGTCCTAGGCGGAAGCTCACCGTCTTCGTCTCGCCGGGCTTCAGAGCGATACGTTCAAAGCCTCGCAACTCCTTCACCGGGCGCGTCACCGAGCTGATTTCGTCGCGAATGTACATCTGCGCCACGTCGTCCCCCGCACGATTCCCGGTGTTCGTGATATCGACTTGCACCGTCGCGATTCCGTCCGGCGCGATCGCCGCCGGCGAAACCCGCAGGTTGGAGTATTTGAACGTCGTGTAGCTCAGGCCATAACCGAAGGGGAACAGAGGTTCTTTGTTCGAGAACAGGTAACCGCGTTTGGCGGTCGGCTTGGAGTAGTAGTAGTCGGGAAGCTGCCCCACATTGCGCGGAACCGTAATCGGCAAGCGGCCCGCGGGATTGTAGTCGCCGAACAGTACGTCGGCGAGTGCAGTGCCGCCCTCCTGTCCCAGATACCAGCCGTCGAGAATGGCGGGCGCGTTCTCGGCGATAAAGTTGATGGAATTCGGCCGCCCGTGAATCAGCACCACAACCACGGGCTTGCCGGTGGCGAGCAGTTGCCGCACCAGTTCGTCCTGGCGACCCAGCAGTTCGAGATTGTCGCGGTCGCCGAGGTGCGTCTCGCCCCATGCCTCGCGCACCGTCTGCTCATTCTCCCCCACGACAACGATGCCAACGTCAGCGCCCTTGAGTGCGCTCACCGCTTCGGCAATGCGCTGCTTGTCCTTCTCGGGATCGGCGGGAATGGCTTGGTCGGCGTTCCAGTCAGGCTTGCTCTCCGTGATGGCACAACCTTGCGCGTACACGACTTCACCTTTGCTCCCCACCTTGTCCTTGATGCCTTGCAGGATGCTGACGCCGCGCCCGGGCTCGCCGCTGTATCCGCCCAGGTGGACGTCGGCAGCATTGGGGCCAATCACGGCGATGCGTTTGGTCTTGCTCAGATCGAGCGGCAGCAGGTTGTTCTGGTTCTTCAGCAGCGTGATAACTTCTCGCGCCGCCTGCAGCGCCAGGGCCTGGTGCTCCGCGCTGTTGCTGACCTGCTCGGCTCGCTTGGGATCGACGTACGGATTGTCGAACAGTCCCAGCTCGAACTTGGCGCGCAGCACGCGAGCAGCGGCCTGATCAATGAGCGACTCTGGAACCTGCCCGCTGCGCACCAGTTCCGGCAGCTTCGCATAGCACTTCTCGAAGGGCAGTTCGATATCGACACCAGCTTCGATGGCGTATTTGGCGGCTCCGGCGCAATCGGCGGCAATGTGGTGGCGCGTGATCATCTCGTCGATGGCGAAGTAGTCGGAGACAACCAGTCCCTGGAAGCCCCACTCGCCACGCAGGATCTTGCGCAGCAGCCACACGTTGCTATGGTTCGGAATGCCATCCAGTTCGTTGTACGAAGGCATGACGGTGCGCGCGTTGGCTTCCTTGATGGCGGCCTCGAACGGTGCAAGAAAATACTCGCGAACCGTCCGCTCGGAATATGGCGCGGGGCCGACGTTCGTTCCGCCCTCGGGCTGGCCGTGTACGGCAAAGTGCTTCAGCGTCGCGAGCACGTGATCGTTGTCGATGTCCGGCCCTGCGCCCTGCAGGCCTTTCACCGCCGCGACCCCCATGCGGCTGACGAGATACGGATCTTCGCCGTAGGTCTCTTCCGTACGTCCCCAGCGCGGATCGCGGGCCAGGTCGACCACCGGCATCAGGCACTCCTCAACCCCACGCGTGCGCGTCTCCAGCGCGGTGGCGTTGAAGATGCGCTCGAGCAGCGCGGGGTCCCAGGTGCTCGCCAGCCCAATGGCCTGCGGATACGAAGTTCCGCGCGTTGCGGCCAATCCATGCAGGCACTCCTCGTGAAAGATCAGCGGGATGCCGAGCCGCGTGTTTTCCAGCATGAACTTCTGGAGTTGGTTGGTGAATTGCGCCATCACCGCCGGATCGGCCGGGGCATGGTTCGCGCCGCCGACCGCTTCGCTTGGACGGCTGAATTCGCCTAGCCCATTCTTCAGGACAACCTTGGCCTTCGCCTCATCGAGTTTGCCTTCCGGCGTCACGAAGTAAGCTTCGGGCGGCATCGGGAAGCCGCGGTTTTGCCAGGTCGAGCCTAGCTGCGCCACCTTCTCCTCCAGCGTCATGCGGCCGAGCAGGTCTTGGACGCGCTGGTCCACCGGCAGCTTCGGATCGCGATACGGCGCGTTAGCCGACTGTGCCATGCTGGCGACGGCGAAGAAGGAAAACAGGATGGCGAGAACGAGGCGGATGGTTCGCATGTGATGTCCCCCGAGGCGGCTTTTCCCTGCGGCAACAATATATCACCGTTAACGTACACGATTTAGCTTTTCTTTCATTCCGATTCGCGTAATAATTCCTCCCGAACACCTTTCGGGCCGCATGCGCTGGAATCCTCCGCTCCTCATCACGCTGCTTCTGCTGCTCGCCGCCGCCGGTTGCCACCGCGCCCACGAAGAGGGCCGCGCCCGCTCGGGCGGCAAAGTGCGCATTGGATTGTCGCTCGATTCCTTGCAGTTGGAGCGCTGGCAACACGATCGCGACGCCTTCGTCGCCCGGGCCAATGATCTCGGAGCCGAAGTGTTCGTGCAGTCAGCGGACGGCATCGATGCCGTGCAGGTTCGCCAGTGCGAGAACCTGCTGACCCAGGGCATCGACGTGCTGGTCATCGTTCCCCACAACGGCGACGTCATGGCCTCGGCGGTGAACTCGGCCAAGCAGCAGGGCGTGCCGGTGATCAGCTATGACCGGCTGATTCGGAACTCTGACGTTGACCTCTACATTTCGTTCGACAATATGCGCATTGGCGAGCTGCAGGCCAAGTACCTGCTGGATCGCGCGCCGAAGGGGAACTACATCCTGATCGGCGGCGCGCCCACCGACAACAACGCACACCTGCTCCGCGACGGGCAAATGAAGGTTCTGCAACCTGCGATTGACGCAGGCAAGGTGAAGATCGTCGCCGATCAGTGGGCCCGGGACTGGCTGCCGAGCGAAGCGTTGCGCCATACGGAGAATGCGTTGACCCAGGCCAACAACAACGTGGTCGCCATCGTCGCCTCCAACGACAGCACCGCGGGCGGGGTTGTTCAGGCGCTGGAGGAACAGGGCCTCGCGGGCAAGGTGCTGGTCTCGGGGCAGGACGCCGATCTCGCAGCGGTGCAGCGCGTCGCTGCCGGAACACAGAGCATGACGGTGTACAAGCCGATTCTGCCGCTGGCGCGTGGAGCCGCCGAAGCGGCGGTGAAGTTGGCGAAGAAAGAAAAAGTCGAAACCAACGGAAGCGTCTATAACGGATTCAAGAACGTCCCCGCTATTCTGCTGGAGCCGGTGGTGGTTGACCGCGCCAACATTGAAGCCACCGTCATCAAGGACGGCTTCCTGAAGCGCGAAGACGTCTACCGCAACCTGCCACGCGACCAGTGGCCGAAGGAAGGCCAGCCGTGAGCCAGCCATCCGACCGCGACGCCGAACTCTCCCCTGCTGCGCATGCAGTCGGTCAGCAAGTCGTTCCCGGGGGTGCGCGCGCTTGATGGCGTCTCGTTCGATCTCTTCGCTGGCGAGGTGCACGCTCTGGTGGGCGAGAACGGCGCCGGGAAATCGACGCTGATGAAGATTCTGGGCGGCGTGTATCCCGCCGGCGACTACGAAGGCGAGATCGTGCTCGATGGCACGACGCAACGCTTTGCCGGCATTCGCGACTCGGAGAACGCCGGCATCGCAATCGTCTTCCAGGAGCTTTCGCTCGTCCCTGAGCTGTCCGTCGCGGAGAACATCTTCCTCGGCCGTTTGCCGGCACGCGCGGGTGTGGTGCGCTGGGACGACCTGCGCGGGCAGGCGAAAGAGTTGCTGCAGAAGTTACATTCGGAGATCAGTCCCGAAGCTCGCGCCGGCAGTCTCGGCATAGGCCAGCAGCAACTGGTCGAGATCGCCAAGGCGCTCTCCCACCGCGCGCGCATTCTGGTGCTCGACGAGCCGACCGCCGCGCTCAACGACTCCGAAGCCGAAGCCCTGTTCGCGGTCATCGAAAACCTCCGCAACGAAGGCCTCGGCCTGGTCTACATCTCGCACCGCCTGGAGGAAGTGTTGCGGCTGCGCCGACCGCATTACCGTGCTGCGCGACGGCCGCAGCATCGAGACGCGCCCGCGTGAACAAATGGATCGCCGCATCGATGATCGCTCTCATGGTCGGACGAGATATCTCGCAGGTTTTCCCCGAACCGCATCGCCAGCCAGGCGAAGTCGCGCTTCAGGTTCGAGGCCTCAACGTAAAACATCCCGTGCTGCCGGGACGAAAGGTGCTATCCGGCATCAGCTTTGAAGTTCGCCGGGGCGAGGTGTTGGGCATCGCCGGGTTGATGGGTTCCGGACGTACCGCGTTGTTGAATGTCCTGTTTGGCGCTTTCCCCGAGAGCGCTGAAGGCGAGATCCGCATCGCTGGCGAAGTGGTGAAACTACAACGCCCGGCGGACGCCATTCCACGCGGCATCGCCCTGGTGACAGAGGATCGCAAACGCCTCGGGCTGTCCGTGGGCGCAACCGTCCTCGAGAACATGACGCTGGTCGCCCTGCGCGATTACTCGTCCGCGTCGGTCTTGCGCAAGAACCGGGAAGTGGCTGCGGTCGAGGGCATGATGGCGGATTTGCGAGTGAAGGCCCGCTCCCCCGAGACCATCGTCGGGACGCTTTCCGGCGGTACCCAGCAGAAGGTGGTGTTGGGGAAGTGGCTGCTCAAACGGCCGTCGATTCTGCTACTGGACGAGCCGACCCGCGGCATCGACATCGCGACCAAGCAGGAGATCTATGCCCGCATCGACAAACTGGCACACGAAGGCCTGGCGCTGGTGGTCGTCTCGTCCGAGATGGAGGAGTTGCGCGGGCTGTGCGATCGCATCCTGGTGATGCACGATGGCAAGGTCACCGGTGACTTCTCGCGCGCCGAAGCGACCGCCGAGAAGATTATGGCCTGCGCCACCGGAAGTACAGAGGTTGCATGATTTGCATAGAGGAACACACACCATGAGCGTGGTTGCGGGACCGGCGACGCCCCAACCTGGTCCGGCCACAGCCGACCAGGGCAATGTGGTCGGACGGGATGGTCGCTGAAAGAGGGCGCGCGCGCCTACGGCATGGTGATTGCGCTGGCCGTGGTGTGGCTCGCCTTCGAATACGCCACTGGCGGCGTGTTCCTGAACGCGCGAAACTTCTCCAACCTGATGCGGCAAATGGCGGTCACCGGCGTGCTCTCGGTGGGCATGCTGATGGTGATCGTCACCGCCCAGATCGATCTCTCGGTAGGCTCGCTGGTCGGCCTCACCGGCATGATCGCCGCGCTGGTGCAGTCGAGCCTGGGCTGGGGATTCGTGCCCACCTTGCTCATCACCTTCGCTTGTGGACTGCTCATCGGCGCGCTGCAGGGAACCGTCACCGCGTATCTGCGCGTGCCGGCGTTCATCGTCACGCTGGGCGGCCTGCTGGCGTGGCGCGGCGTCACCAAGGGGATCAGCTCCGGGTCGACCATTCCGGTACAGCTTTACAACTTCGCGTCGATTGGGCAGTCGTATCTCAACCAGCCCGTCGGCCTCGGGCTCGCCGTGCTGGCGGTGATTGCCATCGCGGTGCAGGCGATCCGCAGCAATGCAGCGCGCCAGCAACTGGGCCTGTCAACCGTGTCTTCCGGAAGACTGGCAGCCCGCATTCTCGTGCCGTCGATCATCGTTGTGGCGCTGGTGCTCTGGCTGAACGCGTATGAAGGAATACCCGTGCCGGTGCTGCTGTTCTTCTGCGTCGCGCTGGCTGGCGCGTTCGTCATGTCGAACACCGTGTTTGGCCGCTACCTGTATGCCGTCGGCGGCAATGCTGAAGCAGCGCGTCTCTCCGGCCTCAACACGCGCCTGCTGATTACCACCGTGTTCGGCATCATGGGCGTGCTCGCGGCCCTGGCGGGCATCATGTACACCGCGCGCGTGGGCAGCGCCTCCCCCGACGCCGGTCTGCTGCTGGAACTCGACGCGATTGCCGCCTGCGTGATCGGCGGCGCCAGCCTGATGGGCGGACGGGGCGCGATCTTCGGTGCATGTCTCGGCGCGCTCTTCATGGCCTCGCTCGACAACGGGATGTCGCTGAAGAACGTACCCGACTACATCCAGGACATCGTGAAGGGCGGCATCCTGGTGACCGCGGTCGCGCTCGACATGCTCGGCCGCAAGAAGGGCTCTTAGGACATTTGCATGGCTTCGAAACTATTGGGCATCGATGTTGGGACCGGCGGAACCCGGGCCGTCATCCTGGATGACAAGGGAGCGGTGCTGATATCGCGCACCGCCGAGCACGTGCCGTTTGCCTCGCCCCAAACCGGCTGGGCCGAACAGGATCCCCACGACTGGTGGAGGGCATGCGGCAAGGCAGTGAAGCAAGCCCTCGCCGACTCAGACACTGCGGCCTCGGAGATCGCGGCCGTCGGCTTCTCCGGCCAGATGCATGGAGCGGTGCTGCTCGACAGCACGGGCGAAGTGTTGCGGCCGGCGCTGATCTGGTGCGATCAGCGCACCGCCGCCGAAGCGCGCGAACTAACCGACTCCGTCGGCGAAGCGCAGTTGATCGCCTGGACCTGCAATCCCGCGCTGACAAACTTCACGCTCACCAAGCTGCTGTGGGTGCGCAAGCACGAGGTCAGACTGTTCGAACGCTTCCGAACCCTGCTCCTTCCCAAAGACTACGTCCGCTATCGCTTGACGGGCGAGTTCGGCATGGACATGGCCGACGCTTCCGGCACTTTGTTGCTCGACGTCGCCAATCGCCGCTGGTCGGCACCGATGGCGAACGCCGCCGCGATCGACATCTCTTGTCTTGCGCCGCTCTTCGAATCACCAGATGTTTGTGGCAAAGTTTCCGCGGCGGGCGCGCAGGCGACCGGTCTTGCGGGAAGGCACTCCCGTTGTGGCAGGCGCGGGCGATCAGGCTGCGGGCGCGGTGGGGCTGGGGATCGTGACACCTGGAGCAGTGCACGCCACCATTGGAACTTCGGGCGTCGTTTTCGCCGCCACCGATCGTCCGGCGATGGATCCTCACGGGCGGCTGCACACCTTTTGTCACGCGATCCCAGGCCGCTGGCACGTCATGGGCGTGACCCAGGCCGCGGGACTTTCGCTGCGTTGGTTCCGCGACAACTTCGGCGCCGCACAGCAGGACGGCCGCGATCCGTACGAGATTCTCTCCCAGGAGGCCGCAATGGCTCCGCCGGGTTGCGATGGTGTGCTGTGGGCGCCCTACTTGATGGGCGAACGCACGCCCCATCTCGACCCGGCGGCGCGCGCGGCGCTGGTAGGCCTCGCCGCCAATCACGGCCGCGGACATGTGATTCGCGCCATCCTCGAAGGTGTGGCATTCAGCCTGAAAGACACGTTCACCATCTTCGACGAGATGAAGGTGCCGGCAACCAACATCCGCCTCGGCGGCGGTGGTGCGCGCTCGCCGTTGTGGCGGCAGATCCAGGCCGACGTCTACGGCAAGCCGGTGGAAATCGTCGCGGCCGAAGAAGGCGCTGCGTACGGCGCCGCGTTGCTGGCTGGAGTCGGCGCGCGCACCTGGTCGAGCGTCGATGAAGCGTGCGGAGCCGCGGTCCGTGTCGCGCAGCAGGTGAATCCAGACGCGAAGAATTCAGAATTGATGCAACGGCAGTATCGGACGTATCGGCGGATCTATCCCGCGCTACGTGAGATCCATTCGAAGACGTCTTCTTACACCGCGGCGTAGGCCGCATCATTCAGGAGAAATCATGAGCACTGACAAATACAATCCGCGCCCCGAGGACAAATTCTCGTTCGGTCTGTGGACAGTCGGCAACCGCGGCCGCGACCCCTTTGGCGATGCCGTGCGCCCGACCATTCCACCCAACGACATCGTCGCGATGCTGGCGGAAGTCGGCGCGTGGGGCGTGAACCTGCACGACAACGACCTGGTGCCGATCGACGCCACGCCGGCCGAGCGTGACCGCATCGTGCGCGAGTTCAAGAACGCGTGCCGGCAGACACGGCATTGTCGTTCCCATGGCGACGGTGAACTTGTTCTACGATCCCGTGTTTCGCGACGGCGCGTTTACCGCCAACGATCCTGCGGTACGCGCCTATGCCGTGCAGAAAACGATGACCGCGATGGACCTCGGCGCGGAGCTGGGCGCGAAGATCTTCGTCTTGTGGGGCGGACGCGAGGGAACGGAGACCGATGCGGCGCGGCGTCCGGATGAAGGCGTGAAGCGTTTGCGCGAAGCCATCAACTGGCTTTGCGAGTACAACCTCGACCAGAAGTACGGTTTCAAGTTCGCGCTGGAGGCCAAGCCCAACGAGCCGCGCGGCGACATCTACATGCCGACCACCGGGGCGTATCTCGGCTTCATTCCAACCCTCGATCATCCCGACATGGTGGGGGTCAATCCCGAGGTCGCGCACGAGCACATGCCCGGCCTCAACGCCACCCATTCGGTCGCGCAGGCCTGGGAGGCGGGCAAGCTGTTCCACATCGACTTGAACGATCAGCTTTCCGGCCGTTACGACCAGGACTTCCGCTTCGGTTCAGCGACGCCGAAGGCGATGTTCTGGCTGGTGAAGTTTCTGGAAGACGTAGGCTACGATGGGCCGCGCCACTTCGATGCGCACGCCTATCGCACCGAAGACATCGAGGGGGTGAAAGACTTCGCGCGCGGTTGCATGCGTACCTATCTCATCCTGAAGGACAAAGCCCAGCGGTGGAACGCGGACCCGGAAATCCAAGCCATCGTCAAGCAACAGGGCAGCAATGGAAATGGCGTTGGCAAGTATTCCACGGAACGCGCCAAGAAGCTGCTGGCCGGTACCTTTGATCGGAACGCGCTGGCGCAGAAAGGCTCGCAGTACGAGCGGCTCGATCAGTTAACCATCGAAGTGCTGATGGGAGTTCGCTGAAATTCCTGCAGCCTATTACACGCTGAGTTAACGTTATCGATTTAGACACTATCGTGTTCTATTGGGGGTACCCCCTCCCCCTGTGCACCCGTAAAATCTTGAAAACATTGGTTCCGTTTTTAAATTGGTCGGCAAAATCTTGAGCCCGTGGGAGTTAGAGGTCAAAATATTCCGGAATAAGGACTTAGAGGAACAGATTGCACCATTCGCAGTGCATCGTGCTGGCCAGCGTTAACTCAATGGTAACTGTACCAGTGAAGATCGGCGGATTGTCAAAGAACCATTTTCGCCGCGTCCGAAGGCCAGGGCGCAGGGAGGCACACCCATACGCCGTGCCCACAGCCGGAACTTAACAGACAAGAGGCCAGGCCACAAGATAACGAAAGTACATGTACTTTGGTAACAGGACAGCTTATGGTCGCGTGCCAGCAGACCCGGAAGAGGGTGTGACTTCGAGCAGGAATAACGTGACTTTGAAGTTGCGAGTGTAATGGCGATGTTCGCTCATGGAAGAAATCGTCATTCGCATCGACGCCAAGCTGACGAAGGATGGTGAGAAGGACGTTGACTTGCTGGTTCACAGCTACATATCCCGCGTCCGTCGCCGTGTGTCGTCATAACGGATCACTCAACACGGACCCTCATCGGTGGGTCCGTTGACAGTCTTGACCGAATATTCGACTCCGAAGTTGCCAAGCGTCCGGGGTACGTTGTCAAAGGCGCGTCAACCTCGTTGCAATCACGAATACGACGCACCCCTTATGTGAGGACGAGTTGAGGGCCATTGGCGCATGGCTGAAAGAACGCGCCCGGATGAAGCCCACCGGCAGGACATTCTTTATCAGCGAGCAGCGGACGCCTTTGCACCGTTCAACCGTCAACCTTGCCCTTCGAAAATACAGTGCCGCCGCGTCCCTGCCCCTGCTCGCGCATCCCCACATGCTGCGCCACGCCTGCGGCTTCGCCCTTGCCGATCAGGGAGCGGATACAAGGCTCATCCAGGATTACCTCGGACACCGCAACATTCAGCACACCGTCAGGTACACCGCGACCAACCCGGCCCGGTTCGAGAAGCTCTGGCGTTGACACAGCGCCGCGACCAAACGTTAACCTTCCTTTATGTTCGGTTAACGCCGCCCAGCTATTCTCAACAGATGAACCACCTTCGCGCTTGACATCCGTAACGTGACGCGTTACGGTACAGGATGATCCGCTCAATTCGCCATAAAGGACTGAAACGGCTTTATGAGGACGACGACCCGCGCGGCGTGATTGCGGAACACGTCGTAAAGCTGCGAGACATTCTCGCGCGGCTCGACGCCGCCGGTACGCTGTGCGGATATGGAATTGCCGGGTTTCCGGCTGCATCCGCTCAAGGGCGAGTTAAAAGGCTTTTGGGCTGTGACCGTTCGCGCCAACTGGCGGGTGATTTTCCGCTTTGCTGAACGCGACGTGCTGGACGTTGATTATGTCGATTACCACTGAAAGGAGACTAGACATGCCGATGAAGAATCCACCCCACCCCGGCGGCGTTGTGCTGCGCCAGTGCATTGAGCCTTTGGGCTTGACCATCACGGACGCCGCCGCCGCGCTCGGAGTCACGCGCACCACTCTGTCGGAACTGGTGAACGGGAAGCGCGGGATTTCTCCCGAAATGGCCGTGAGGCTGTCGAAGGTCTTCGGCGGAAGCGCGGAAAGCTGGCTCACGCAGCAGGCGCATTACGAGCTTGCCCATGTCCACGCCGACCGCATCAAGCTCAAGCGGCTGGAATTGGCATAGAACCTTATCTCCGGCTATAGGTGCCTTCACCGGATTGAGCATTCATGTAAGAGCGCAAAATCGCGTTAATCCGGGTCTCCACCCGCTTATGAACGCCGTTGCCTCGTGAAGCCTATTCCCGTACTCTGAAACAATGGAAATGCAACGTACCCGCGCCGAAATTCTCGTTGCAATCGATAAGGCCGAAGCTTCCCCTTGCCCGAGGCGAAGGCCGCATCACAACGCGGCAGTCCATGCGCGATCTTGCCGGAGACGTGAAGAGGTGCCACCATGATCCGACTGCTGGCCTGCATTTTGGCGGTCTCAACCTCCTGTTACGCGCAAACTCCCAAGCCCGATGCATCGACGACGCAGGCTCAACCTTGCGTAATCGTTGCACGTCATGTCCACAAGTTCGGCGAGAACATGTCTCGAGTACACGCTCACCGGCCTTTCGACTACGTAGAAGGCGATTACCCATCAGGATTCAAATGGCGCTCGGAACTCAGCGACGGTGATGTTAGAGAGCTTCAACAGAAAGGTGGGAGGATAGTGGTTATGAGACCCGATTACCAAGTTTCCGACCTAGAAGACGCCAGAAAACAGTGCCAATCCCAGACTGTGAAATGATAAAGCTCCCGTGTCTCAATCGAGTGGTCCTTTAGTTTCGGCCACTACCCGATATTTCGGGTAAGCCCACTTCAGGCCGTCAGCATGGTCGGCTGTCATGCGTGACTTAACATCCTCCAGCCAGCCAAAAAACTCCGCCGTTGTCGAAACACTGAAAACTCTACATCCAAAGGTGCGTTCGGCATCCACATTCTTGTCATTCAACAGGTCGGCCATAAACCTGTCGGTAAAGAAAGCGTCGCAGTATGGTACATAAGTAGCGGCGTGTTGAACGTCGAACAGAAAGCCCGACAACTTCTTCCGTGCCTTCTCAGGGTTCGAGTACGCCCCTTCACGAACGCGCTTCTTAAACGTACTGAACAGCCGAGCCGACAATTGTTGAGACGGTACTTCGGCAAAGTGTTTGGACTGGAAGAACGAAGGTATGACCCGCGCGGCGTCTGCTTCCATCTTCTTGACGGAAAGAACGCATACCATGTTATCGACAACGCCGGCGCTGATCGGCGAATCGCCAAGTGCTGAAAAATCTCCAGACCAAAGCCGCGCCGTTTTCTTTCGGTACTGTTCCATCAGAATCCGGGCGGAATCTCTCAACTCAAGCTCCATGTCTTCCTCGAAGGTGTTTTTGCTCGTCGCCCAACTGCTCAAGGTGTTGACGAGTTCTTCGATAGCCTGTTGCTTGAATTCTCGCTTACGCTTGACGCCAGAAGCGGCACGAAATACGCTGACAGAGTAATCGCCATCCCATTCGTGAACGCTCGACGGCAATGCATCGCGTTCCTCTTTTATGTACGACGCCGGGGCGTTTGCCAGATAAGCTTGGAAGGCTTTTAGAATTTGCGTTTGTTCAACACGGTAGTAAGGCTCGAAATGGTGTCCACGCGCAATCCTTTGAATGAATTTCACCAAATCGTCGCGCTTCGTGTAAAAGTCCGCCTCCGCTTCGTGAGTTGAGGAGTACGGCATCGCGACCAATTGTAAATCGAGCAACTCCGTTATGCGCTGCATGGCCGTGGTCCGCTGCGGATTGTTGCCCCGGTAGACCGAAGAAAAAAAGTGCTGGTCGAGATAAAGGATGCTCTTGCGAGTTTGGATGCCGAGCATCTCTTTCGTCGCATGCACGTGTCGAGATTGAGAAACCGGAAACGGGGGGATTGCTACTTTTGCGCTCATTCTTGAATGCTGCTAACGGCTCACGGCATTAGTGGTGACCGAAGTTCCGGCCATTTTCAGGATACCAAATCTCAAAACAAAGAGACCCGTTTATGTAGCGCGAATCGCTTGCACTCCCACTCCCGCTCCGGCCCCTGCCCGTTACCAAATCGTTTTCAGGCTTGCGGCGCGGATGCGCTTGTCACGGCTGATAACCGGCACATCCAAATAAACGGCAGTAGCCGCCACCACACGGTCTGGCATGTCCGGGACTTCAGCCCGCGACAGCTGCCGCATCGCTTGAAGGATGGCAGCAGTAAAAACCGCTTCTGTGAAAACATGCTCGGGGTCGGCCAGTGCTTGCGTCAGTTCTTCGTACGCCGAGGGTGGCAGACGATTCTTTTCGACCAGATAAACCACCTCGGCCAAGCTTATGGTCGAAATGGCAATCTTGCGTCTTGTGGCCGCCGCCTCGCTGATAAAGCTTCCAGCGGCACCGGACAGTCTGGCGTCGTCGAACAAATGCCAAAGGGCCGTATGGGTGTCGGCAACGGCAGCGATCATCAATAGTTTTCGCCAAAGTTTCGGAACATATCGGCGCGGTTAGCGTCGATTTCCTCGGCAGATGGAGCCTGCCCGTACTTGGCGAACATGCCGCGCCCCGTCTTGAACGGAAGGTCAGACGATTGCGCTTCGAGTGAGGACGCTACGTTCCCCTTTATTCCCTAGGTCACGTTCAAGAACCTCACGCACGTAACCATCGGCGGAAACGCCATGCGCGTTCGCTTGCACCTTCAGGGCCGCTTCGAGCTTCTCTGGAAGTTCAATCATCATGGCTGATTTCCTTTCGCTAAAACCAATTGTAACGATTTACTTGGCGCCGTCAAACACCGGCAGCCGGAGTCTTCCAAGGCCGCCGTCTTTCCTCGTAGGCAATGGAGACAACTTCATCCAGCAGAGCGGAATCCTCGGGACTCCCGAACAATCCCAGGCCTTGCTCGAATACCGTTTTCGACTCCGGCTTTCTGGCTGAAAGGCCAGTTTCAATGAGCCGCAAAACCGCTTCATCGTGCGTGATGTGCTCTTGCTGCGCAAACCGCTGAATGTCGCGTTCGATGTTTGACGGAATGTCCAAGCTCATGAGTTTGCGCCTCCTGCCCCTGATATTAGGGCTTTTCCCCTCCATTGTCACGCATTGTGCGTGTTCACGCCGTACACCGAAACTGACGCCGCACCACATCGGCCACAGTCAAATACACACGGCTCCTACCTTCTCACGTCCCATCTAAAATTCGGCTCGACACGAATCAGAGAAAGATTCACACTCCGCAGCCACGCGGCGCGGTTGCCGCGTCTTGCCTTGCCATTCTGCGGACTCTAGCTTTGGCTTCACCTTTATGTCGCGCAGTTGCCGGGACAGGAGATGGGTTGGGGTAGCGTCTCGGTTTGAGACACTACCCTGGGGTTACTACCTAGAACTCATCTCATAAATGAAGGACGGTCCAGGGACGAATCCCCTCAGCCTCAGGGGCTACACTAAAGCCCGTCTTTAAACCGGTCCTCACGGCACAGCTGAAGCTGTGCCCTTTCAAAACGGACTTATGAGATAGCTCCTAGTGGACAGCGTGCTTTTTCGCCGAGGCAAGGTCGTAGCGATCAAGGTTCATCACCTTGCCCCATGCAGCCGCGAAGTCCTTCACAAACGCCTCCTTCGAGTCGTTACAGGCATAGACTTCCGCGAGCGCGCGGAGCTGGGAGTGCGAACCGAAGATGAGGTCGACACGGGTGCCGGTCCACTTGAGTTCGCCCGTCTTGCGATCGCGCCCCTCGTACACGCCTTCGGAGGTAGAGGAGGGCTGCCACTTCGTATTCATGTCGAGCAGATTGACGAAGAAATCATTCGTCAGCGTCCCGGGCCGCTTGGTGAAGACGCCGTGCTTGGACTGCCCGAAGTTCGCGTTCAGGGCGCGCATGCCACCGATGAGAACCGTCATCTCGGGGGCAGTCAGCTTCAACAACTGCGCCTTATCCACCAGCAGCTCCTCCGCCGATCTTCCGTGTCCGTTCCGGAGGTAGTTGCGGAACCCGTCTGCGTTCGGCTCCAGTACGGCGAATGAGTGCACATCGGTCTGCTCCTGCGAAGCATCCGTGCGCCCCGGCGAGAAAGGAACCTTCACGTCGTACCCGGCCTTTTTCGCAGCATCCTCGACGGCTGCGCAGCCGCCCAGAACGATCAGGTCAGCCAGCGAGACCTTGGTCCCTTTGTTGCCATTGGACTGCGAGCTGTTGAACTCCTTTTGGATCGCCTCCAGCTTCTGCAGGACCTTCGCCAGTTCGGCCGGCTGGTTCACTTCCCAATCCTTTTGCGGCGCGAGGCGAATGCGCGCCCCGTTCGCCCCACCGCGCTTGTCGGAGCCGCGGAAGGTCGCCGCCGACGCCCAGGCCGTCGTGACCAGTTGGGAGATCGACAATCCGGAGGCGAGGATCTTCGCCTTCAGAGCGGCAATGTCCTGCTCGCCGATTAATTCGTGATCCACGGCGGGAACAGGGTCTTGCCACAACTGGGGCTCCGTAGGAACGAGTGGGCCAAGGTAGCGCGAGATAGGCCCCATGTCGCGGTGCGTCAGCTTGAACCACGCCTTGGCGAACGCGTCTGCGAGCTCCTGCGGATTCTCGTAGAAGCGCCGTGAAATCTTTTCGTAAGCAGGGTCGAACCGCAAGGCGAGGTCTGTGGTCAGCATGGATGGCGCGCGACGCTTTGATGGATCGTGCGCATCCGGCACCGTACCGGCGCCTGCGCCATTCTTCGGTGTCCACTGATGCGCGCCGGCCGGGCTCTTGGTCAGTTCCCATTCGTAGCCGAACAGGTTCGCGAAGAAGTTGTTGCTCCACTTCGTCGGCGTCGTGGTCCAAGTGACTTCCAGGCCGCTGCCGATGGTGTCATCCCCTTTGCCCGTGCCAAATTTGCTGTTCCAGCCGAGGCCCTGCTCCTCGATGCGGGCGGCTTCCGGTTCGGGGCCGACCAGTGCCGCATCACCAGCACCGTGGGTTTTGCCGAAGGTGTGCCCGCCGGCAATGAGCGCAACCGTCTCCTCGTCATTCATCGCCATGCGGGCGAACGTCTCTCGGATGTCGCGTGCCGCGGCAAGGGGATCCGGGCTTTCCGTTGGGTCCTTCCGGATTGACGTAAATCAGGCCCATCTGAACCGCGGCGAGGGGATTCTCGAGATCACGATCGCCGCTGTAGCGCTCGTCCGCCAGCCACTTGCCCTCGGGGCCCCAGTAAATGTCTTCTCCGGGCTCCCAGACGTCCTCGCGCCCGCCGCCGAAGCCGAAGGTCTTGAACCCCATCGACTCCAATGCGACGTTACCGGCGAGAACCATGAGGTCGGCCCAGGAGATTTTCCGGCCATACTTCTGCTTGATCGGCCAGAGCAGCCGGCGTGCCTTATCGAGGTTCACATTGTCCGGCCAGCTATTGAGGGGCGCGAAACGTTGTTCGCCGGAGCCTGCCCCGCCGCGGCCGTCGCCGATGCGGTACGTACCGGCGCTGTGCCACGCCATACGAATGAAAAGTGGCCCATAGTGGCCGAAGTCGGCGGGCCACCACTCCTGCGAGTCCGTCATCAAGGCATGGAGGTCCTTGATCACGGCATTCAGGTCAAGGCTCTTGAATTCCTCGGCATAATTGAACTCCTTGTCCATAGGATCGGACAGGGGGGAGTGCTGGTGCAGAATGTTCAGGCTCAGCTGATTCGGCCACCATTCCGAATTGGTTGCGGCTCCAGCCGCCGTGTGTCTGCGAGTGTCGCCCGTTACCGGGCACTTGGTTTCGGTTGCCACGTTATGCTCCTGATTCTCGGGGACAGTCGCCCCCGCTGCGGTGGTGAGTTTGTTCTCCATATGTTTGCCTTCCTTCGAATTAGTCAAGAAAGCTGTGCCGTGCTACGAACGCATTCTGGCGTTCCCATTCGCGCAATCGCCGCCGGCCGCGCCATTCATCCGGTATTCCCACGCCTACGACACTTAACCGGAAGCGTGCCGCGGAGCGCACTTCGTGCAGAGCCCGCGGAAAATCAGTTCGCATTCGCGAAGAACCCGCTTACCGAGGGAGCCCGAGGCAGGCCTGGGCACGTTGTACCACTCAATGTCCTCAACATTGCCGCAGCGGTCGCAGATGAAGTGGTGATGCCGCATGCCTTTCGCATCAAATCGCGCGGCGCGGCCCTCGACGGCCACTTCACGCACCAAACCCGCCTGCACCAAGTCCCGCAGATTGTTATAAGTCGTGGCCCTTGAACAGCGCGGATCCACGCGATTCACGGCTTCGAAGATTTCCGCAGCCGTGGGATGCCGGTTGTGTTCCATCAGGAACGCCATCACGGCGAAGCGCTGCGGAGTGCACCGCAACCCGCTGCCTTCCAAGGTCCGTTTAATCGCCTCGGCGTCCATGAACTGTTTAGATTAAATCTAATATGATATTTTTTCAAGACTTGTTCTTTGGGTTGCGAGTGAGTGTGAGAAGTCCGATAATGTGGCGCCCTAAGAGCTCCAGCAAAGGGTGCTGACCGAATCCGCGGGCATTGCTATTTCCGCTGCGGAATCGCCGTGCACCACCTGTACGGTCCTACCCGCGCCCGGGTTGGTGACGACCAGCACGGATGAACCGTCGGGATTCTTCAAAGCAAGGTGGGACAAGTCAACGCTCTTGGAGCTCGACTCGACACGTCGCGCGCCGCGCCGAATTGGCCGGGAGAAGTGGGCGAAGGCATGATACTGGCCGCTGCGTGTGATCTCCTTGGTCTGCGAGTTGACCGTTATCAACCCCCCACAGGAGAACGGCCCGATATTGGGCTTGCCGTGTTCATCCAGCGCCAGGTTCCACCCGATAATGCAACGGCACCAGTTGCGCAGGATGCCGGTGAACGTCGTCGCCCACTTGCTCCAGTCGGTCAGGTAATCGGGAGCGGTGTAGTCCGGGCCGCCTTCGGTCCAGAACATCTGGGTGTCGGGATGATAGTTGTGAACCCGGTTCACCGAGTCCACGGTGCCGACGTATCCATGCCAGGCGACGTTGTTGGCGTACTTCTTTACCCCGGGATCGTCGAGCATGCAGACGGCGCGTCCCCACAGGCTGTAGTTGTGGTCGAGCAGCCAGACTTGCGGGTTGAGTCCCGAGCGCTGCAGCGTGGGCCCGAGATGGTCGCGCACGAAATCCATCTCGTATTCCTGCGGCAGCATGGCGGCGGGCATTTTGCCGTCCTGGTCGGTGTCGACTTCGTTCTGTGAGGTCACCGCATCGATGGTCACGCCCTCAGCTGCGTAGGCCTGCAGGAACTTCCCGAAGTACTCGGCATAGCTCTGGAAGTAGTGCCGCCATATGGCGCCACCCAGCATGGTCTTGCTCGATTTCATCCACCCCGGCGGGCTCCAGGGCGACGAGAGCAGGAACAGCTGCGGATTCATTTGGCGGGCCAGCCGCAGCATCGGTAGCACATAAGCGCGATCGTGTTCGATGGAGAAGCGCGTCAACTGCGGATCGGGCTCGCCTTCGTCATAGCTGAATACTTCGGTGGAATAATCGCTCGAGCCGATGCAAGTACGGCCTACGCTCAGGTTCATCTGAGCCGGATCGAACAGCTCGTGGAAGAGTTGCTCGCGCGCTTGCGGCATGAGCTGGTTGAAGGTGTAACACGCTGCGTCGGTAAAGGCCGCGCCAAAGCCCAGCACCTCCTGATACTGCTGTGCAGGATCGACGGTGATGGTGTCGCCGCCCGCTGGGTTCCTGGCCGTGGTCCACGCAACCGGCGCAGCGGCCTCGTAGCGGCGCGTCTTATCGGTGATGTGAACCGTTATATGTCCCTGGGGTGCGGGCCCGGCGAGGGTTGGAGCGTTTTCGCCCGAGAGGAATTCCGTCGCAGCGATGCCGGCCACGGTTCCGGCGGTGAGCTTTATGAAGTCACGACGACTACGGGATTCCGGCATGAAGTCTCCTGACAGAAGCTGTTGCAAGAATACGCAAAACGGCAACAGTGTAACGCCCGCCGGAGGATAGCCGAATCGTTCAGGCGCCGGCCGCGACGCCTTTGAGTTGGGCGATTGCCTGCCGGGCAATGGGAGTCAGCAACTCGTACGCCGCGCGGTTCAAGTGCTCCGTATCCAGTTTGCCGTTGGGCAGCAACTGGGCCAGCTCGGCGCGCAGCTCGCCGTTGGAGTCGGCCAGCGCCGAATAGTAATCGGCTGTCACAAACTGTGGTGCTCGGGCGAAGGACGTGAGCCACTCGTTCATCTGCCGGATGCGATCGTTCAGCCGCGCCCGGTTGCCTCTCATGGGAGGCAGCAATCCGATGACCATGCGCATGCGCGACACTTCCGACAGTTGCGCCAGCCGCCCATAATCCCGTTGCATGAAGCCCAGGCTGTAACCGCGGACGATGTTGTTGCTGCCACCCAGCAGATGCACAATGCCGGCATTTTTCGCCAGCACATCGCGCCGCCAGCGCTCGCGAATCTGCGACAGCAGGTCGCCGCCAACCCCGGCGTTGATGACGTCTTCTCCAGGGAACAGTTCGTCCAGGGGCCAGGCCTGGGTGAGCGAGTCGCCGGCAAACACAACGCGCGCGGCGTGCTCCGGCGGAAAATACCCCGCCCCCTTCAGGCCTTCTGCCAGGAAGGAGCGCTCCCAGGCTTCCGCGCCCAAACTGCGAATGCTGCCCCGCCAGACTTTCCACGCCGAAGCAACCGCGCCGCCGGCTCGCACCAATTTGCCCTGCTGTTTCACGCAATTTATCCTACTCTGAAGCCGTTGCCCGGCGCAGCTTGCATTGCCGCTCGGAGCCCGTACAATGTTTTCGGAATCCAATCGGCCGTTGTACCACTCACCCCTCAGCCATCAACGACGCAAGGAGATTTTGCATGGCCACGCCAATTCCTGAAAGCTATATGGACCTGTTCAACAAGCCCGCCTTCGGCGTTTTGACCACCTTGATGCCCGACGGCAGTCCGCAGACCCAGCCGGTATGGGTCGATTTCGAAAATGGCCGGGTCCTGGTGAACTCCGCCCTGGGCCGCCAGAAGGACAAGAACCTGCGCCGCGATCCGCGCGTCGCGATTACCCTGATCGATCCTGACAATCCTTATCGCTACCTCGAAGTGCGCGGCAAGGTGGCAGAGATCACCCAGGACGGCGCCGCGCAGCACATTGACAAGATGGCGAAGAAATACCTGGGGCAGGACAAGTATCCCTACGCTCAGCCCGGCGAGCAGCGCGTGCTCTACAAGATCGAACCCGAGAAGATCCATACCATGGGGTAGGGTTGGATGTCCCGCAGTTTCGTGCCCTTACTCTAAACAGCGGCAACGCGGAGAACGTCGTCACCTCAGCGGCTAAAGCCGCGCCTATGCGTGCGCTTTTGCGGCACGGCTGAAGCCGTGCCCTTTCAAAACAACGTCGAGTTAGT
>CAWCTB010000041.1:0-113766 GCA_963798275.1 uncultured Acidobacteriaceae bacterium | reverse complement strand
ACCCGTGCGACTCTCCCCGCGATATACCACGTGCCTTTAAAGGGCCGAAAGCAGGTGAGAGTGATGAGGGACGAATGGGGACGAGTGGAAACCCAGTCGTGGCCGGGTGACAAGCCAGTCTGGACATATGGGGTATTGGTCCTCAGCTTGACCGTCGCATGCGCCGGGCTGTGGCTGAGATGCCAAGCCTGTACACCCCTACAGCAGTATTGGCTGATGACCTACCTGTCAGCCAACATCATGCCCGGATTCAATGTCTCCACCAGCAAGTACGGCTTGATGCTCGTCTTGCACCGCGACGGAGCCGGCTACCTGCCAACCGAGAACGAAGTGCGGCAAGGTTTGACGACCGGGCCGGACGGACGCCGCATTCCCTTCGTTCTGACCGAGCAAGCGGAGCGGCAAGGTAGGAGGTTGATACTCACCGCGCCCAAGCCCTGGAAAAACGAGCTGATCAAGAACGAACTGCGGGATGCCGTGTACCGGGGTCAAAGCCTCAAGGACTTTGCCCGGTTACCACTCCTGTGCGGCATGGGCTTGCTGGTCTTTGGCTTGCCGGTAGCCATTTCCAAGGACAAACAGAACGCGCATTTATGCAAGCAGGGGCGACCGCTGAGAGGTCCGGAAGAGGTCACAGCCGCCGAATTCAACCGCCGCAATCAATCCGACGGTATCGGGTTCGGAACACTCGAACCGCCAGCTTTTTCCGAACGGCTGTTGCGCCGAAATGGCACGCAGGTATGCATTCCACGCTCGATTGAAGACAACCATTTTCTGTTCATGGGGGATTCCGGGAGCGGCAAATCCTCACTCATCCGGCAGGTCTTAGCGCAGATTGCCGAACGCGGAGAAACTGCTGTCGTCTACGACCCGGCGCTGGAATACACCGGCCAGTTTTACTCTCCCCAGCGCGGCGACGTAATCCTCAATCCGCTGGATCAGCGGATGCCCTATTGGTCGCCTTGCGACGAGGTCACGCGCCCTTCGGAAGCGTTGACGCTGGCCGCGTCCCTATTCCAGGAAACCGACCGAGACAACCTATTTTTCGCACGGGGTTCGCAAAAAATCTTCGCCCACATGTTGAATCTGAAGCCGACAACAGATGAATTGCTCGGCTGGCTCAGCGACGAGCGCGAGCTGGAACGGCGGCTGAAAGGCACGCCCCTAGCGGCAATGATCTACGAAAGTGCCGGACCGCAGCGCGGCGGTATGTTCGCCTCCCTCAGCATGGTGGCCGACAGCCTGCGACTACTCCCAGACAAAGTGCGGCTGGTGAAAAAATTTACAGTCGCCGAGTGGGCGCTGCACCGGCAGGGCTGGGCTTTTGTGACCAGTATTCCCGAAGCCAGGGAGCAACTACGCCCACTGATCAGCATGTGGCTGGACATGATGATCCTCCGGCTGATGAACCAGGGAAGACGAGGACCCCGCCCAGTTTGGTTTGTGCTGGACGAGTTGTCCTCGCTACATAAGCTGCCACAGTTGCTCACGGCGATCACCGAAAACCGGAAAGCGGGAAACCCCGTCGTGCTGTGCTTCCAAGGGCGGAGCCAGTTGGAGGCCATCTACGGCCACCAGGCGGAAGCCATGCTCTCCCAACCAGCGACCAAAATCTTCCTGAAAACCAGCGAGCCACGAGCCGCCCAGTGGATCAGTGACACGCTCGGCGAGGTCGAGATCGAGAGATTGCGAGAGAGCCGCACGCATGGCCAGATGCCACAGCCGCGCGAATCGCGCAGCTACCAACTTGAGCGTCAGGTTAGGCCACTGGTCATGAAGGAAGAGATTACGGGCCTGCCCAAGGGATACGGGTTTTTCAAGTGCGGCAACCTGGTGGTGCGGATCAGCTTTCCCTACCTTGAGCTTCCAGAAAGACATCCGAGCTTCCTTGAGCGCAGGAGTTCTTTTGGTAGCGTCGAGAACTCTCAAAAACGGGTAGCGGAAAGCAAGCCGTCTCTGGCCTCTGGCAGCCGCGTCCGACGAGCGCCGAACACCGTCAACGAAACCGCAGGCACCAGGAGAAACCCAACAGCAAGCGGAACAGCAGACGTTTTTCAAGTAAGTGCAAGGAGTCGCGACATGCAAGACCATGACGGAAATGATGGAACGATGGTGATCAACGCGCGCGAGTTACTGACGGCAGCCGATTGCGAGTCGATCATTCGCTCCGATGGGTGTTTGGTGGGCTATGCGTGGCCACCTGCCGAAAAGCCATCCCCAGCGATGTGCGAACACGTGAAGAAATTCGCTGCGAGCGTCAGGCTGGCCGCGTTGCTTTACGGCAATCTCGGCCCGGAGGAGCAACAGTGGATGTGCGAGGGGCTGCGTCAGATCTCCCAGGAAATAGCTCAACGAGGGCTATCTGACGAAGTGCGGCATTTACACGACCGAGGAGCAGAAGCGCGGCTGTGTGATTGCATTTTGGCCGATTCAGGCCCAGCACAACGGCAAATTCAGAGTGCCCCGTCGATTCGCTGATCTGATGTCCAAGAAGTTCGAGCTCAGAACGGGGAGCGATCAGGAGGCTGACGAATGCTGACCATCTCCAAACCGCTCAGTTCGGGTCAAGCGCACTCCTATCACCAGCGGGAGTTTTCCAACTCCCAGGACAATTACTACACCGAAGGCGAGCGAGTTCGAGGCGAGTGGCACGGCAAGCTGGCAGAGCAGTGGGGATTGAAAGGCGAGGTACAGGAAGAACACTTCGCGCGGCTTGCCGACGGACAGCACCCGATTACCGCGACCGACCTCGTTCGCCACCGCCCAGGCTATGAGTACCTGAACCGCCAAGGCGAAACCATCCACACGATGGAACATCGAGCCGGATGGGATGCGACTTTCAGCGCGCCGAAGAGCGTTTCTCTGACCGCCCTAGTGGGCGCTGACGAACGCGTGCGCGTGGCACACCGCGAGGCGGTCAACGTGGCGCTTGACGAGTTGGAAAGATACGTTCAGGCGCGCATTGGCGGGAACCATCAACCCGAAACAACTGGCAGATGGGTTGCCGCGAAGTTTGAGCATGACAGTAGTCGTCCTGTGGACGGATATGCCGCGCCCCAGCTTCACACCCATGTGGTCATCTTCAATGTCACCGAGCGAGAAAACGGCGATACCCGCGCACTGCAACCGCATGAGTTGTATCGCTCGCAGCAGTACGCGACAGCCGTTTATCGAACAGAACTGGCGCTGCGCCTGAAGGAACTGGGATATGAAATTGAGCAGAGTCCAAACGGAGCACCGGAGATTAAGGGCTATACCCAGGAGTATCTGGAAGCGAGCAGCCCACGCCGGCAACAGATCAAAGAGCACTTGAACCAAGAGGGTGTCCGCGGGGCCGAAGCCGCAGAAATCGCCGCCCACCGAACGCGGGACGCCAAGATCGATGTCAGCCACGAAGAAATGCAACGCCGTCACCAGGCGATGGCCGAGAAATTCGGGAACCAGCCGGAGCGTGTCGTACACGAAGCCCAGGCCCGTGCTCACCAGATAGAGCCGAGGAGCAAGGAGCAAATAGACAGAACAGTTCGCGAGGCCGTCCACTATGCGGTCGAAAAGAACTTTGAACGCGAAGCCGTTTCGGAAGAACGTGAGCTGATGCGGGATGCGTTGAAACGGGCGATGGGAGAGGCGCCGCTTTGGAGGATTCAGCAGCAATTCAATCAAGAAGTCGAGCACGGCGGGCTGATTCAACGGGAGTCTCACGCTGCCATCGGACGGAGCTTCACCACCGACGAGATGATCGCCTTGGAGCGTGACAACATCCGGCTGATGCGCGCGAGCCAAGACCAATATCCGGCGCTGGTCAGCAGCAGAACCCGCAGCCAGGTCGAACAAGACTACCCACATCTCAGCAGCAGTCAGCATCGAGCAGTACAGGAGATTCTGAGCAGCCGCGATCAGATTACGGCGCTGGAGGGAGTAGCCGGAGCAGGCAAGACGACCTCTCTGAGTGCCGTCCGTGACGCCGCCGAACGCGAGGGCTACAGCGTCGAGGGTTTCGCGCCCACCTCACGGGCTGCGCAAAAACTTGGCGAGGCCGGAATTCTATCGAACACATTACAGCACCACCTTGCCCGAGAGCCGCAAGCCGAAACCCAAGAAAAACATCTCTATGTGCTCGATGAATCGAGTCTCGCCAGTACCCGGCAGATTAACGACCTCTTGCACCGACTCGGCGAACAAGACCGAGTTCTGCTCGTGGGTGACGTGCGACAGCACGAAGCCGTCGGGGCCGGACGGCCTTACTACCAATTGCAGCAAGCCGGAATGAGAACCGCGCATCTGGACGAGATCGTGCGCCAGAAGGACCCGGCGCTCAAAGAAGCTGTGGAGCAACTCGCCCGTGGCGAGGTTTACGCGGCCATCGAAAATCTGGACCGCCAAGGCCGGGTGCAACAGATCGCGAACCGCGAAGAACGATTCCAGACAATCGCGCAGGAGTACGCCCGTCATCCTCAAGGCACATTAGTAGTGTCGCCCGACAATCAATCTCGCCGTGAACTGAACGTCCTCATTCATCGCGAACTGCAGGAGCGCGGTGCAGTCCAGCCCGAAGGGCACACGTTCCGCGTGCTGGAGGCCCGGCAGGAACTGACCGGCGCTGACCGCGCCTGGGCCGAACAGTACAACCCCGGCGATGTGCTGCGCTATTCGCGAGGCAGCAAAGTCGTGGGAGTCAATGCCGGAGAATATGCCACCGTCACAAACACGGACGCCAAACAGAACCTGCTCACGGTCGAGCGTGAGGCCGGCCAACAGGTGACCTATGACCCGCGCCGCCTGCAGGGAGTCTCCGTCTACCGCGAAGCAGAGCGCGAGTTTGCAGAAGGCGACCGCGTACAGTTCACAGCTCCCTCGAAGGATTTGCACGTTGCCAACCGCGAGTTGGGAACGATTGTGCGCCTCGATGAGCGCGGCGACATTGCGGTACATACCGACTCAGGCAGGCTGGTGGAGTTCCAACTCAAAGATCACCCTCATCTCGACCACGGCTACGCGGTTACCAGCCACAGCAGCCAGGGCCAGACCGCCGACCGTGTATTGATCCACGCGGACACCGAAGAAAGCGCGCACCTCGTTAACAGTCGGATGGCATACGTCGCCGTCTCGCGTGGTCGCTACGATGCGCAGATTTACACCAACGACAAGTCAGAACTCGCGGAGCATTTGAGTCGGGATGTCTCGCACCGCACGGCCATCCAGACAGGCCAGCAATATGAACTAGAAATTGGGCAGAAAGTTGGACCTTCATCCGTGGGTCACGACGCCGGTCAGGAGCACGGTGTTGCGCCGCAATCGCACGGGCACGCGGCAGGAGAAGGCCAGGGCCAAGCAGTCGGTGAGTAGTTCAGGAGTTTCGGTTAGGAGTGAATGAATTATGTCCCAGCCAGTTGCAATGAAAAAACCAGCCATGCCGCAGCTGGTCAACACGCACAAGGCCGCTGAAATCCTCGGGCGTTCAGCGGCGACATTGAAGCGTTGGCGCGCTGAGGGAGTCGGGCCGAATTGGATAGAACTGCAAGGCCGCGTCAGCTATGATGTCAACGTTCTTTTGGAATACATTCAGAAGAACACACGAGTTGCTTCCGTGCGGGCTGCAATGGAGGAAACTCGTGAAGCTGTTTAAGAAGCCGAAGTCCAAGTTTTACTGGTATGACTTCATGGTCCGCGGACAACGCTACCGTGGGTCAACCAACGAAACAAAAGCGGCCAGGGCAGCAACGGCTGCTGGTCTGAGACTCGCCCAGGCGGTCGAGTACACGGACCCGCTTCCGAAGAAGGCTCCTGTGTTGCTGGAGTTTTCCCGGCGCTTCCTGGAATGGCTAGACAACGCCAGACTGGAAGACAAGACAAAAACCTACTACCGCGATGGCTGGCGGCTCCTGAGGACGACGACCATCGTGGGCATGCGATTGGATCAGATCACGAGTGACGTGGTGGAGACACTCAAGTTCCCCGGCTCGTCCTCGAATGTCAACTGCGCACTGCGAACGGTAAGGAGAATGCTTCACAAAGCGGAAGAGTGGAAGCTGATTCGGCAAGCTCCCAAAGTCAAACTGATGAAGGAGTACGGCCGTTCACTTCGGCTTGATGATGAAGCGGAAAAGAAATTGTTGGCTGGCGCTGCTGCCTGCAACTGGCCGCAACTCAGCTTTCAACTTTTCCGGGACATCATCATATTGGCGCGCGATACGGGCATGCGAAATGAAAGAGAGCTTTACCGGATGCGCATTGAGAACCTGGATTGGGACAGGCGGGTCATCTTCGTGCCAGACAGCAAGACCGAAGAGGGAAGGAGACGCGTGCCGATGAGCAATCGCGTCTTCGATGTTCTTAACGAGCGGTGCGGCGCAAGGCGCGAAGGATGGGTCTTCCCATCGAAGCGTGCCAAGTCTGCTCACCTCACCACAATGGCAAGAAGATTCCGCGAAGCCAGGGCGAAGGCTGGGCTTCCTGAAGATCTTGTCCTGTATTGTGGGCGGCACGATTTCGGCACTCGGATTCTGAAGAACACCGGAAACCTGGCTGCCGTAATGAGAACGATGGGCCACAAGGATGTGAAGACTGCCATGCAGTATCAGCATCCGGAATTGGAGATCGTGCGTGCTGCGCTAGATCAACGACACAGCGGTAGAGAACCGGGCGTAGCCGGATGGAGTTACGGCACACTTTACGGCACACCCGAAAACGTCAACCTTGGTAAGTTATTGAAAAGGTTGGTGAGCGCGGAAGGAATCGAACCTTCAACCTACTGATTAAGAGTCAGTTGCTCTGCCAGTTGAGCTACGCGCCCGCTTTTTGGGGAAGCACTGCAGAAGGGCGCTGTAATTATAGCATCGCCAACGCCCGTGCCCAAGGTCATCTCATCGCCCATCCGCAAGAGCGTTCACCGCTCGCAGAACAACGGCCCGAATGCAAGTGCTCGGGATCGACGCCGCAGCGTTGATTGTTTCTTGCCGGTTTGCTCGCAGCGCTGACCCGCGACTCGGGTCAAAGCGGCAAACACAAGTGATGTCGTAAGCCACGAACGTTGATGCGCTGGCCGCTACTCAATCTGCACGAGCTGCCCGGCATCGATTGCAGCGGCTGGCGATTGGATCGTCTGCGGTGCGCGCCAGAAGTCCATGTACGACACCTGGTGTACGCACGAGACGGTGCAGTGCGGGGCGCAACTCTTTTCCGTCAGGAATTCGCGGCGAATGTCTTCCACTGTGTATTGCTCCAGCGGTTTGCCAGGATAGCCACGCTGCTGCGAGCAGTAGTGCACCAGTCCGTCTTCGCAGATATAGAGATAGCGCGCGCCAGCGCGGCACTTCCAACTGTTGGGCCTGCCGTGTGCGATGTTGTTCTGGAACCAGTTGAAACGCGCGTAATTCCGCTTCTCGAGGTTCTTCATCTTGAGGAAAACTTCCCTCTCGACATCACGCAGCGGTTTCAGTTGTCCCTCGCCATCGTGAATGATGCCGATGGTTGACGAGAATCCCAACTGTACGGCGCGGCGGCCGACCACCAGCGCGTCGTGCGGGTTGTGGATACCACCACCCACAACCGAGTTGATGTTGACGTGGAAATCGGCATGCTCCGCCAGAAGTTGCAGCTTCCTGTCGAGCACCTTCAGCGACTTCTTCGAAACGTCGTCGGGCATGACGTTGTCGATGCTGATCTGGAGATGGTCGAGTCCGGCCCGGTTCAGCCTTTGAATGCGGTCAGCCGTGAGCAGGTAGCCATTGGTGATCATGCCCACAATCATGGAGTGGCTGCGCATGTGGGCGATGATCTCGTCCAATTGGGGGTGAAGCAGCGGCTCCCCTCCGCTCAAGGTCACGATCGTGGTGCCCAGGCGCGCCAAGTCATCGACCCGCCGTTCCATCACATCCAAGGCAATCGGCTTGGAGAAATCGTCGTACTCGTTACAGTACTTACAGGAGAGATTGCAGCGCCGAATAGGGATGATATGGGCCATGACGGGATGATCCGTCGAGGCCACCCCCTTGGCTACCATCTTGATTTCCCGGAGCCGGCGTTGGAAGGCCAACACGCGCCGACGCACCCCTACGGACACTTTTGCCATACGTTCGTCTATTTATTACAACATACGAGCTGCCGTCCTTGGGAAGGGCGCAGCCTTATTCGGGGAAATTTGATGCCCGAGTGGCGCTTTCCGGCCACCCGACGGTCCCCGAGTGTGGCACGGCTCTGGGCAAGTTATTGGAAACGCGAGCTCTTGGGCGCAACGTCACTGGTTTATAATCGATGTTCAGCTATCCTACCTGGAGTTTCGTACAAGCATGATTCGATTTCTGCAAACCCCTGGGCCATTGAAAAAGATTGTTCTGGGCGGACTTCTCTTAGTTGTTTGCGTGATGATGGTCGTCACCCTCGTTCCCGGCGGACTGTTCGGCGACTATTTTGGATTGACCACGCAGGGCGTTGTGGCTCGCGTGGGCGATCACGACATCAGCGTGCAGGAAGTAAACCAACGCGCCCGCGCGGTCGCCCGCCAGCAATTCCGTGGCAACGTTCCGCCTTCGATCATGCCCTTCCTGCTACAGCGCGCGGCGGACAGCCTGATTACCCAGGGCGCCATAGTGTATGAAGCCGACCGCATGGGCCTGGGCGCCAGCAACGGCGAAGTCCGCGATTTTCTGCACCAGGGACAGCTCGGTGAGCTCCTGTTCCCAGGCGGCAACTTTATCGGGCAAGAGAACTACCAGGATTTCGTGCAGAACCGTCTGAATCTCACCGTGCCGCAATTCGAAAATGAAGTGAAGGCGCAGATCGCTCAGACCAAGCTTCTGGCTGCGGTAGGAGCAGCGGCGACCGTCAGCGACAAGGACATCAGAGAACAGATTGAGAAGCAGGCCACGAAGGCAAAGTTCGACTACGCGGTGATCACCCCGGATGATGTCAAGAAGCAGATCAAGCCGACGGAAGCCGAGCTGAAATCGTTTTACGACCAGAACAAACAGCAGTACGTCAACTCCATTCCCGAGAAACGCAAGGCCCGCTACATCCTTATCGACACGGCCAAAATAGCCGACAATATTCAGGTCACGCCGGCTGAACTGCAGCAGTACTATAACCAGAATCAGGACAAGTATCGCCAGCCTGAGACGGTCACCGTGCGCCACATCCTCATCAAAACGCCTGCGCTCGGTCCTGACGGGAAAATCGATCAAACTGCGGTAGCGGCCGCCAAGGCCAAAGCCGAAGACATCGAGAAGCAACTCAAGGCGGGCGCAAGTTTCGCCGAGCTTGCCAAAAAGTATTCGGAGGACCCGGGCAGCGCAACCAACGGAGGCTTGCTGCCCCCGCTCGTCAAGGGACAAACCGTTCCTGAATTCGAGCAGGCCGCCTTCAATACGCCGAAGGGCCAGACGACCGGCGTCATTCGCACGAGTTATGGGTTCCACATCATCCGGGTAGAGGACAAGCAGCCCGCCCGGCTGAAGCCGCTGGATGAAGTGAAAGCCGAGATAGAACCCCTGCTCAAGAGCCAGAAAGCTGCGGCTACTGCGCAGCAACTGGCCAATACCGTGCAATCCCTGGCACGCACCAACGGACTGGACAAGGCCGCGGCGGCCAAAGGTCTAACGGTAACAACCAGCGACTTGGCCTCGCAGAACGACCCGCTGCCCGGCGTGGGTACCTCGCAGGATTTGATGAGCGCCATCTTCTCGATGAAGAAGGGCGATCCACCAGAACTGGCAACTCTTTCGCAGGGATACGCCGTCTACCAGGTCACGGAAGTGCAACCGCCGCAGACACCTACTTTCGAGCAGGCGAAGGCGCAGGTTGAAGATCAGTTCAAGACGCAGCGGGCCCAGGCGTTGTTGGCGCAACGATCCCAGGAACTGTCCGACCGTGCTCACGCGGACCACGACCTGAAGAAGGCAGCCAAAGAACTCGGCGCCACGGTCAAGACAAGCGATTTCGTTGGACCATCCGCGCAAGTGCCAGAAGTTGGTTCCATGTCTGGCCAGGCCAGCGTCGTCTTCGGTATGAAGCCCGGGGAGATCAGCGGGCCGATTCAGGGCGGCACGAATGGGATCGTCGTCGCACTACTCGACAAACAGGAGCCTACTCCCGATCAAGTCAAGCAGAGCTGGGACGCTGCAAAAGAATCTCTTCTGGAGCAGAAGCGCCAGGAACTGGAGGGCCTCTACCTCGAGAACCTTCGTGATCGTCTGGAGAAAGAGGGCCACATCAAGATCAACAAGCAAGAGATGGAACGTCTAAGCCAGACCAGCTAACGTGAGCCATTCCCTATGATGGGTGGCTGGCTCGCCGGCCACCTTCTCTGCACAACAAGATCACGGCTTTATTCGAGCCGCAAACTGTGAGGTAGTAGCAGCCACTGGCCACCTCCTTTCGATTCGATCATCTGAGACCTGTATATGCTTTCCCAGCGTGCATCCGGCATACTCATGCATCCCAGTTCGCTTTCCTCCCGGGGCGGGATCGGCGATCTCGGTCCGGCTGCCTATCAGTTCGCCGACTGGCTGGCTGACGCCAAACAGACGCTGTGGCAAGTGCTGCCCTTGGGCCCCTCGGGATATGGCAATTCTCCCTATTCCTGCACGTCAGCTTTCGCCGGCAATGCGCTTCTGATCAGTTTGGAGCGGCTGGCAGATCGCGGACTGATCGATCGTGACCGCGTGCTTAGCTTGCCGGACGGAGAGTCGCCCGTCGATTTTGCCAGTGTCCGCCACAACAAGCTTCCTCTCTTGCGCGAAGCCGCCGATCGATTCTTGAAGTACGCCAGCGGCACCCCGAGAGATCGCTTTGTGCGCTTCTGCAAAGTGAATGACTGGTGGCTGGAGGACTACGTTCTGTTCAGCGCACTTCGCGAGCAGTACGGCGAAACCTCATGGAATGCCTGGCCGAAGGACATCGCGGAACGCGATCCGCAAAGCATAAAGAAACTTGCCGCCGCGTTGGAACAACGTCTCGGGCAGGAACGGTTTTTGCAATTCGCCTTCTATGAGCAGTGGTCTTCCTTGCACCGCTACTGTTCCGACCGCGGCATCCGCATTATCGGAGATCTGGCGATCTTCGTCAGCTACGACAGCGCCGATGTGTGGACCCATCCCGAGATCTTCCGCCTCAGGAAAGATCTTTCGCCTGAAGTCGTCGCCGGCGTACCGCCGGATGCCTTTAGCGAGACCGGCCAACGCTGGGGAAATCCACTCTACGACTGGGATATGCTGAAACAGACTGGTTACGAGTGGTGGATCAAGCGATTAGGGTGGGCCATTGAAACCTGCGACATCGTGCGTCTCGACCACTTCCGCGGGTTCGAAGCTTATTGGGAAATCCCAGCAGACGAACCAACTGCCGTGAATGGCCACTGGGTTCCCGGTCCCAACGAGGATCTGTTCGTGGCTGTGCGCACGGCGTTGGGCGATCTGCCTTTCATTGCCGAAGACCTGGGGTACATCACTCGTGAGGTGCATGAACTGCGCAAGAAATTCCATATTCCGGGCATGAAGGTCATGCAATTTGGTTTCGGCGATCGCGGAGCACACATCTATCTCCCACATAAGTTCACACCCGACTCCGTTGTCTACACTGGTACCCACGACAACGACACCACTCTCGGATGGTGGAATAACGCTGCAACTGAAGACGAGAAGCTTCTGGCCACCGCTTATCTCGGCATCGGTGAGGAAGGAGTAGCCTGGGCCTTTGTCCGCGGCGCCCTGACTTCCGTCGCCAACCTGGCGATTGTGCCGGTGCAGGACGTACTTGGCCTGGACAGCGAGGGTCGTATGAACGTCCCCAGCATCACCAACGGCAACTGGTCTTGGCGGCTGGGCAAACAGGCGCTTACTCCGCAACTCGCACAAAGGCTCGCAGCGCTGGTTGAAGTTACGGATCGAGATCCTTTCGCGAAGCAACGGTCAGCCGGCGGCGGGCAGAGCCCGGATAAAGTGCGCGAAGAGTTCGCAGCATAACTGTTTCTCGGGTCAAAACGTTCTTCAGCGTAAGCGGACTCCAACCCAGTCCCGTTCAGCTGCGGAACCCGGGCCGACACTACGGAACCGCGTCAACATGCTAGTCTGATAGGCACTCCCGCACAGGCTTGACCATGCCAAGGGTTACCTCGCTTCTCGTTGTCCTGCTGATGGCCGTGCCGTCGTTCGCCGACAACCTCACCTACATGCGGATCGACAAGTCGGTCCTGGAACAGCGAGTGCAGACGCCCCCCGCGACCGAGCAAGCCCGTTTGCAGGTCCTTCGCTCCCAATTCCAAAGTGCAGGTTGCACTGGAGACCAACTGCAGGAGGAACCGGTAACCGAACCGGCGCCACCCAACCTCATCTGCACTCTGCCGGGAACCTACCCTGGAACCATCGTCATCGGCGCTCGCCTGGATTTCATTGCCGAGGGCGACGAAGGAGCAGTGCAGTGGGCCACGGTAGCGATGCTGCCTGTGCTGGCTGAGTCGTTGAATGCAGCGCCCCACCGGCACACCTTCGTCTTTGCGGCGTTCGCCGGACATGAGCATGGATTCGCCGGAGCTACCCGCTTTCTGAACCAGTTGTCCGAAACGCAGCGCACGTCGATCGTTGCCATGATCGATTTGGACCACCTGGGGCGCGTTCCACCGTCGTACGGCGCCCCTGTTCCTGGCCTGTCGCGAATGCCTACCGGAGGCAGACGCGCGGTCGTCAACCAGACCTCGCAAGATCAGACCCCCTTGAGCGAAGTTCTCCCCATGGCTGCGCGCGCGCTGAAATATTCTGACGAGCCGCAGGTGTCGAACGATATTCCAGCAACCGACGCGCGGGTCTTCCACGACGCGGGCGTGATGGCGATTGTCATCCACTCCCACGCCTACGCTGTTATGAATCAGATTCGAAACAATCCCGCCCATTTTGCTCGAACGGAACTGGATCCACAGGTCTACAGCGATACCTACAACCTGATGTGCGTCTTCGTCTTGTTCGCAGACAAGGCCTTGGGAACGCGCGGATCGAAGCGCTCCAACACCGAAGTAATGCAAGCCGGCGCGCCCGCGCCACAAACGGAACCAGGTTCGGGCAACCCAGGCGCACCATCCCCAGTCAATTCGTCATCTGCCACTGCTCAACCCGTTGCAGGCGTCGCCCCTTCGACCCCAGTGGAATCGCTGGGTGGGCAAACGCGAACTGCCACGGCAAGCGCCGCCTCGAATATCACGCCAACCTTCCGGGCAACCACTCGGCTGGTGCAAGTCGATGTTGTGGTAACCGACAAGAGCGGCAGGCCCATCGAAGATCTCCAGCAGCAGGACTTCACGATTTTGCAGGATGGCAAGCCGCAGAAACTCCGCGTTTTCGAAGCGCATGCTCCCGCAACCCGGATCGACAACCCTAATCCATCTCAGCCGGTAGCAGCCACTCCCCATCGCCCTGCTCTGCCGCCGAACGTCTATAGCAACCTACCCAACGAATCGCCCGACCAGAGCTGGACCATCATTCTTTATGACATGCTGAACACCCCCACCCGCGATCAGCAAACCGCCCGCAAGCAGTTGGTCAGCCTGCTGAAAAGTGTCCCGGCCGGCAAGCCTGTCGCCTTGTTCGTTCTCACCCAATATTTGCAAATGTTGCAGGCGTTCACCCAGGACCCAAACGCCCTGCTGAGCTCCGCACAGGTGCTCATTCCCTCCAACTCGCAACTGCTGACCACCGAAGCGCAACGCCAGGAGGAACAGGGCACCGCCGATTACGCCTCCAGGGAGGTGAACGCCAATGCCGTAGTGGGATCGGACACCTCCATCGCAGCCGGCGGAATCCAGCAGCAACTCAAGGATCTGGAGGCTTTCCGCACCGAACAGCGCATCCTCTTCACGCTCGACGCCCTCAATGGACTGGCACGCGCGGTCTCCGGCTATCCGGGGCGCAAGAATCTCATCTGGCTCTCGGGCGCGTTCCCCATTCGTCTTGAGCCTGACCTGGCGGCCACCGAGGGCAACGAGTTTCGCAATCAGCGCGATTATCTCGCCGCTCTGCGCAACACCGGCTCCCTTCTCGCCGAATCGCGGATTGCGGTTTACCCCATCGATATTCGCGGACTGCAAAATCGTGGGTTGGACATCAGCACATCAACCCTGGCCAGTGGAACGTTTACGGACACGCGGGATGCCGTCGGCAGTCATGGTCTGCAGGCCACCAGCGGTTCGGGCGCCGGCGATCTGCTGAACCAGCAGGCTTCCGCCTACAGCGATGAGCGGTCCACCATGCTGGGCATCGCCGAGCAAACCGGCGGCCGCGCCTTCCTCAACACCAACGACTTTCGCACCGCTATGGCCCGCAGCATCGACGACGGATCCACCTTCTACACTCTCGCCTTCACCCCCGGAAAGCACGACGAGAAGGCTGCCTATCATCGCATTGAGATAAAGCTGGATCGTCCCGATGTCAGGCTCAGCTATCGGAGAGGCTATTATTCGGAGCCCAGGCAAACCTCGGCAGCGGCGGGAACCGCGGCTCTTCGCGGCGCCCTGCAACCTGGCATGCCCCCCTCCACCATGCTATTCGTGACAGCCGTGATTCACCCGCCCGACGGAAAGAACCCGAACGTCAGGATCGACTACGTCGTCAATCCCAACAACGTGACCTTTGCCGAAGAGCCCGCCAATAAGAAGCGGGTGGTGCTCGATTGCATGGCCATTGCCTACGACAAGGAAGGAAAGGAAGCCGGCCACGCTTCCGATACTCTGGATGGCGCTATCCCGGTCTCCGCTTACGACGCGGTGCTGGCCCACGGGCTGCCGGCGCAGCAGGAGATCTCACTCCCGCCCGGGAACTACACCCTGCGGCTTGGCGTGATGGACCGGCCCACCCAGCAGATCGGTACCGTCACCGTACCTTTGGTCATCGGCCATACCGCATCGCCGCTAAATTAGTCCGGTTTCACAGTTAATGTAGTCCACGTCTCGCCTTGAAAGGGCACGGCTTCAGCCGTGCCGCATCTGGCATCAACGGAGTGGGGCTTTAGCCCCTGAGGGGACTCGGTCTACTCCATCTCTGAAAATGTTGTAGGTCTTTACTTCGCGGCCTGCTCCAGACTTCGGTAGTACCCCTGTAGCACGGAAAATGCTTGCTTCTTTTCGCCTTTGTCGGAGATCAGCCCTTTGCGGTTGTAGAAGTCCTGAACTCCCGGCAGGGTGCGCCGCGGCGAGCGAAAATCCATCAGGATCCACGGAGTCATCCCCCGCAGAAAGGAAATGCGCTTTAACATCGCGATCTGATGCTGATAGATATTCGCCTGGTACTCCTCCGTCCAGCGCTCCTCGGGACCGCCGTGCAGGCCCGCCTTTGCATCGCCGCCATACTCGCTCATGATGAGCGGCTTGTTATAGGCTGATTTCCAATCGGTGTGGTCCGCCAGATCCGCCGTGCCCTCGTACCAGCCGATGTACTCGTTGCAGCCCAGCACATCCAGATATTCGCCCAGAGGATCATCGAGCAGCTTGGTGCGCCTCCCAGCCCCAGCCTGTTCGGTCGTCACCAGCAGCGCAGCAGTGACCGGACGCGTTGGATCGTCCGCGTGTGCGGTGTCAATCAGCGTGCGGAGAAACTTCAACCGCGCCGGCGTGTTCGGGGTCTCGTTCGCCACCGACCAGAGAATCACCGACGCCTTGTTCCGGTCGCGCCGGATCATTTCTTCGAGCTGGTTTCTCGCGTTGGCCAGCGTCTCGGGATTTTCCCATTCGATCATCCAGTAGACCGGCACCTCGGACCACACCATGATTCCCATGCGGTCCGCCAGCCGCGTCATGCGCTCATCATGCGGATAATGCGCCAGGCGCACGAAGTTCGCATTCAATTCCTCTGCCCATCCCAGCAGCGTCTGGGCGTCGGCCTCGCTCCATGCTCGCCCTGAGCGGTACGGCGCTTCCGCGTGGATGCTGACACCGCGCAGGAAGATCGATTTGCCATTGAGCAGGATGTCGGTGCCTCGCACCTCGATGGTGCGGAACCCGATGGAGTCATGCAGATGATCGGCACCCGCTAAGATCTCAATGTCGTAGAGCTTTGGATTTTCGGGCGACCAGCGCTGCAGCCCCACAGCCTGTAGCGAAATCGCCGCCCGGCCTTGCGCGTCGGTCTTTGCTTGTTGCTTCAGCTTCAACTCGGGAATGCTGACAGTCACCAGCGTCCCGGCCGCGGCGCCCTCCACGTGAACATACCCTGCGATCGTCGCTTCCGGTCCGCGCTGCAACTGGAGTGCATAATCGTCCACGAACGCGTTGGGCACCTCCACCAGCGAAACGTCGCGGGTCAGCCCGCCGTAATTCCACCAGTCAGTGTTCAGCGTCGGCACGCCGTCGCGGTGGCGCTGATCGTTTACATGGATCACAGCGAAGTTCGGCCCATTCCGCAAAACACCCGTCACTTCGCAGTCGAACGGGGTGAACCCGCCCTCGTGGTCGCAGACCTTCTCGCCATTCACGTACACGTGCGCGACGTAATTCGCCGCGCCGATATGCAGAAACGTGCGCGTATTGGGCTTCTTCCGATAGTCGAAATCGCGCTCGTACCAGACTGTGCCTTCATACAGAAACAACTCGGGACGCTGCGTATTCCAGTCTCCCGGCACCTTCAGCGTGGGCGACGCAGCGAAATCGTATTCGACCAGCTTGCCGCTCTTGTCCGGCCTCTCGTTGCGGAAGTATCCATCGCTCCGCGGCTGCATACGAAAATCGTAATAACCGTTGTCGTAAGGATCGACAATCGCGTGCCACTCACCGTCAAGGCTGATGTTCGTGCGATGGTCAGCATCGACCAGCAGAGTCGGCTTCTGTTGCGCAAAAACGGGGCTGACCATAGCCAGCCCCATCATCCCGAAGAGGATAAACAAGCGAATGATTTTCACGCGCAATTGTCGTGTCCTTTGGCCCGATCTCAATGCAACAACTGATTGAGGTACTCATAGCTAATGCGGATGCTCTCCATCGCCGGCTTGTCGCCCGAATCGCGCTCCACAAAGTAATGCTCCACCCCCTGCTCCTCGGCAACCGTGAAGATTGCCTTCCAGTCGATGCTTCCGCTGCCAACTTCGGTGAAATGTTCCGCCGAAGGTTCGAGTTGCTGCGAGGTCGCAAAGCCCGGTTTGCGGTCCTTCAGGTGCAACATGTGGATGCGTTCCTTGTACTTCTTCAGCATTGTCACCGGATTCAACCCGGCTTGGGTGATCCAGTAGCAGTCCATCTCCAGGCCGACCAGCTTCGGATCGGTGTTTGCCATCAGAATGTCGAAGCCTGTCTTGTCGCCGAACTTCTTGAATTCGTAATTGTGATTGTGAAAGGCAAACTTCATGCCCATCTTCTGCACCTGCTCCGCCCATTGATTGAACTGGTCGCCCGCTTTCTTGAAGTCGTCGGCAGCGTTCCACATTGTCTTCGGCAGCATCGGGCAGACCATGTACTGCACGCCCAGTTCCTTGGCGTATTCCATCTTGCCCGCCAACCCGTCATAGTCGAAATGACCGCTGGGGACCTTCAATCCGGCATCGACAATCATGCTGTGCAACTGCTTCGCCGGCCGGTTGTATACGTTCCAGTAGGTTTCGACTTCGTCGTAGCCGATTTTCTTGATCTGCGCCAGCGTGCCCGGCAGGTCAGATTCGGCTTGGTCACGCACGGTGTAAAGCTGCAATCCGATGGGCACCCGGTGAAGCGCCGCGATCGAGAAGCGGCTGAGTGCCGCGGTTGCGATTCCTGTCGCTGATAACTGCAGAAAACTGCGTCGTGTCAGCATATATTTTCCCCCGTCATTGAGAGTTGCCTGGCTTCTACTGCGGATGCTCGCCGGTATAGGGAGCGCAACACGGCTTCTGCACCGGCCGGAACTCCATCAACTCCACCCGCGTTCCGTCAGGATCGTACAAATTCAATTGCCACTTGCCGTCCTTCCCAATCTGCGCATGCTCCTGGTCCGTGGGCTTCCAAGCGCGCGATTTCAGAATGTCGGCCGCCTCATTGATGTTTGGGACTCCCAGTGCAACATGGTTCAGGATCCCCAGGACCCGCGGCGACGGCGGTTCGGAGCCGTGCAGCAGCATGTACTCCAGCCAGTCGGTTCCATCTGGGACCTGCATGTCGACCCAGTCTGTCTCCCCTTCCTTCATTCCCCCGTGCCAGTACACCCGGAAGCCCAGCAGATCTTTATAGAAGCGATCTTCGGCGGCACGGTCGTGCACCACAAATCCCACGTGGATCATGTGCTGCGAAACCGGCCGCAACGTCGCTCTGGAAGCTGGCGACGACGGCGGCTGCTTCGACTCCTGCACAAACTCGATCGGATGCCCGTCCGGATCGGTCATGGCAAACCAGAGCGTGCCATTCCCTCCCGTGTTCACCCGCTCCGGCACCTTCACACCATGTGTCGCCAGGTAGCGCCGCACTCCTTCGGCATCGGGTGTCGCGAACGCGACGTGAGAGAGCAGGTCCGGCCCGTGGCCTTCCGGCAACTGCTCAATCTCGATGGACTGCCGTTCTCCCACCAGGTAACGGTTCGGCCGGTCGGGAGTGTTCGCCAAGCCAAGTAAGTCAGCATAGAAGTGCTTCGATGCTTCTGGATTCTTGGCATAAAACGCCACATGCGAGACGCCGGTGATGGCCGGGCGCTGCGACGATGGCATTGCAGATTGAGCTGGCACATAAGGCGCGAGTGCGGCAATGAGAATTAGCAGAACAGGAGATCGCATATTGATGCCAAGCGCGCTCGGCTCTTTTGTGCCACGAATTATACCGCACCGCTGCGGCTCGTTTGCATCAAGGCGGAATACAACTACTCTGGAATTGATGGGGGCCCCAGGCCTTGGAAGTCACGGCCACGCATTGAAGAAGGCCCGCCTACTGCGTCTTCTTCAATACCGCACTGGCGAACTCGTCGTCGCCAATGGCCTCCTCCAAAGCTAAGGAGCTTAAGATCAGAAGTAGATAGAGATGTATGGCGCGAAAAGGGGGAATGACCACCCGCGGCCTCCTGAGAACGGCACTACACTGCGCGCTTTATAGCTCAGGAGAGTAGCGGCTTGCAAGGACTTTGGCTACTTATTTGGCAGCAGTCACAGGCACGATTCTGGGACTCCCTATAAGTGCCTATGTAAAAGTAGGAGCAAACCTCTGTTCGCAATTGGGTGGGGTGATGCGAACTTCAGCTTGCTCCTGAACAGTGCGTCCGAAACATGGTCGATTTCGACCGCAAAAGTAAGGTAGACTTCCCGCGTCTAACGATCAATAACGTAAATGTACTAACTCGCGAGAATTGCGAGAGCGGGTATCGCCGCAGAACAATTCCCATTGCTATCAGACACTTACAAGCCGCCGCGATTGGTCCCGTCAGCGGATGTTCACCAGGCCGTTGCGGATCGCATAAACCACCAACTCCGCCGCTTTGTGAATGCCCAGCGCATCCATGATATTGGCGCGGTGCACCGCAACTGTATTCGCACTCAAACCAAGCTGTGAGGCAATCTCTTTGTTGGACTTGCCATCCACGATCAGCTGCAGTATCTCCAACTCGCGCACCGTGAGGCCGGTCTCGCGCTCGCCCTTGAGGCCGGGGCCGCGGTCGATTTGAGGATCGAGCACTAGGTCCCCGGCCGCCACGCGCCGGATGGCCGTGACCAATTCCAGGTCCACCGCGTTCTTCAGCATGTAGCCACGCGCGCCAGACTCCAGGGACTGTCGCACCCAGGTATCTTCGGAGTGCATGCTTAGCATCAATACCGCAATGTCTCCATCTTGCTCCAGGATCTTCCGCGTCGCGGTAAGGCCGCTTATGCCGGGCAATGCGCAGTCCATCACGATCACGTCCGGTCGCAGTTGCTTCGCCATCTCCACGGCTTCCTCGCCGCTGCTCGCTTCCCCTTTGACGACGATGTCGGACTCGTCCTCAAGGATGCGCCGGAATCCGCGCCGCACCAGCGCGTGATCGTCGACCAGTAGAACTGAGATTTTTTGAGACATTCGAAATCCTAAACTCCAGCCTCGACAGCTTCCTGGGGAACGGTCAGCTTCACCAGCGTGCCGCCACCCGCCGGCTGCAGAAACTCGATCTTGCCTCCGAGCAATTCGGCCCGTTCGCGCATGGCCACTAAACCAATCCCTCGCTTACCGTTCGACTGGAACCCCGACCCATGATCTTCGACCTCCAGTTGCAGGCTGCCTCCCTGAAATCGCAGTCGCACCCAGACTTCTTTCTTGCCCGAGTGCCGGGTAAAGTTATTGAGCGCCTCCTGCAACACGCGATAAATATGGATAGCGCTCCGGCTCTCCACCGGAAAAGGCCTTCCCGTCTTCTCATAGTGTATGACGACACCGTTTTGCCGCTCCAGCACGGGAAGGTACCAGTCTATCGCGCTTTCCAACCCAGCTTCCTCCAGGGTCACCGGGTGTAACGCCTGCGAAAGACTTCGCACCTTGTCGAGCGCGGTCTGGGCAATTTCGGAAACCTCCAGCAGGTCCGTCCGCAGGGCTGATCCCTCCGGAGCGTGCCGCCCGGCCCGTCGCAGCATGGAACCCATGGCGGTCAGAATCTGCCCGAACTCGTCGTGCAGCTCCCGCGAGATGTGCAACAGGGTTGACTCCTGGGTGGCGATCAGCTTCTGCGCCAGGTCGCTGCGTTGTTCCGACAGTGACGAGATGCGCTGGAACAGCCGCCGATTCGAGCGGATGAGGTATAGGCTGGTGATCACGATCGGAACCAGCGTCGCCAGCAGGAACAGGTACACCTGCATCTGCACTCGCTCGTAGATCTCCTGGATGCGCTGCCCCGCCTGCTGTTCGGCCTCGTTGTTAGCTACCAACTGCCGCGCCACCGCGATGCTCACCGCCGCCTGATGGGCTTGCAGCGACACCCTGATCTGATTGCGGGCCTCCGCCTCTTTCCCGCTCCCGGCCAGCGAAAATACGTAGTCCGCCGTTCCCCAGAATTGTTTCAGCGACTCGTCGATGTAGACCCGTTGCTCCGGTGTGCGGTACGTCGTCGAAAGCTGTTCCTCCAGGCGCAAGGCATCTTCCAGGTCCTTGCGAATACGCTCGAATTGCGCCGACCAGGCGGTCAGGGGGTAGGGCTCAGTATTGTCCAGCATGTCGCGCATCGCGATACCCAGCGAGTTCACGTCGTTCTGGATGCGTAACAGTTGCAGCGAGTCCTTCCGGTTGCGATCGATGATGTTTCGCTGCAGTTCGCGCAGACCCGATATCTGATAGCTGATGTATCCCGTATAGGCCACCACCGCGGCTAGCGTGATCACCAGGCCCAGCAACAGGCCCGGCGTTGGGGTGCGCTTCGAAATGAGGCTTTGCGCCACGCCCTGAGAATACAATGCGAACCCCGCCACTACCAACAGCCAGGCGCTCGATCGCTATTCGCTCGGCGCCGGCACTCAAAGCTTGAAACTCGAAACTTCTTGCCGTCTTCTATCCACGATCCACTGCTCACTATCCACTGCTTCTACCGGAGTCCCAGGGCCTGCAGCACGGACTGGTCCTCGACCGTTTCGCCGTTCTTCTTGGTCACCACGCCGAAGCCGCCCTGGTAATCCCACATCGTCCACCCGATGTGGTTCTGCTCCAGCGCGCGGCGCACAATCGAAATCCAGCGGGCGCGGTCCGCTGGGTTGGAGTAGTTGCGGTACACCCCGAACTCATTGCAGGTCAGCGGAACGTTTCGATTGGCCGCCCACTGCGCGACGAAACGCATTTCCGCGTTGACCCTCTGCTCACTCCAGTTCTCCAGGCCATATTCCGTCAGCTTCCAGCGCGCGAAATCGTCCGTCTGCAGCCCAATCGCCGGCTCCACGTCGCTCGGCGAAGCGGGAAACGGCACCTGTCGCAGCCCGTTCCAGAAGGGTGCACCCCACGAAGCCCCCTGGTGGGTGAAGATATGCGGCTCGTAATAGTGAAAGTTGAAGATCAGGTTGTTGTCGGCGAACTGCGGCATGCGGACCAGGTCGTCGATGTCCGCGTAGGCGCCGCCCTCGACGATTACGGTGTGCGCGGGATCGTTGTGCCGGATCTCCGCTACCACCTTCTGCTGGATTCCTGCCCAGCGAAATTGATCGCTCAACTCAGGCTCGTTCAGCACTTCGTAGAAGACGCGCTCCGGATCGCTTCCGGCGTAGTAGCTCGCAATGCGTCCCCACAAAATCGTGAACTTCTCCACCGCATTATCGCTGCTCGCAAGCTGCCGCTTGTAGTCGTCGCTGGGATGAATATCGATGATGACCGCCAGGTCCTGCGCCAAGGCTCTGGCTATCACTTCATCGAGTATTTCAACCCGCTCGCACTGCCTCCAATCGCCCGGGCAGTCGAAAATAGCGGGATCGATGCTCAGCCGCACATGATCGAATCCCATGCTGTGCATGCGTGCGATATCCTCAAGAGTGGTAAAGCTTCGCAGCCGCTCCGGGCTGTAGTCGCGCGACTGGGCCAGCCATTCACTGGCATTAATTCCATGGCGCAGGTGTTGCGCCCGCGCGGCGGCCGGCGACGGCGATTGGCATAGCGCGGTTGCGGCGAGCAGACAAATTGCAAGCAGGTGACGATGCATCGTGACAATTTCTCCGTTCAGCGTAGCTGACAAGTCACGACGATCTTACCAACACGGTCACCAGCATCATAAGGACTGGATCACCGGGCGCACAGGCCCCACTGCTTTTGAGAGGAGAGCAGCATGATCGGCGTTGGCTTGGTCGGCTTCGGTTTTGCAGGCAGCACATTCCACGCGCCGGTGATCAGCGCCGTCTCCGGGCTACGTCTCGTTGCCATCCTGCAACGCAGTAGCTCCGACGCTTCGAAAAAGTATCCCGAGGCGCAGATCGTCCGCACCATGGAAGAACTTTTGGCACTGGACTGCGTGCGCCTGGTCGTCATCGCCACCCCAAACACCACCCACTTCGATCTCGCGAAGCGCTGTTTGCTGGCGGGGCGCGACGTTGTTATCGACAAGCCCTTCACCACAACTTACCGCGAAGCCGCCGAACTGGTCGATCTTGCTCGCTCTACCGGACGCTTGCTCTCGGTTTATCAAAATCGCCGCTGGGACGGCGACTTTCTCACCCTGCAACAACTGCTCAACACTGGCCGGCTGGGAAGACCCGTGCTGTTCGAGTCGCATTTCGACCGTTTCCGCCCGCATCTGCGAGCCCATGCCTGGCGGGAGCAGGCGGGACCTGGCAGCGGCGTTTTGTTCGACCTGGGGCCGCATTTGATCGACCAAGCATTGCAGCTGTTCGGCAAACCCGAAGGCCTCATAGCCGACGTCCGCGCCGAGCGCGACGATGCAGTGGTGGACGATGCCTTCGACATCGTGCTGCACTACCCGCGCATGCGTGCCAGTACTGCGCGCCAGCATGCTGGTAAGCGCACAAACACCTCGCTTTATCGTGCAGGGCACCCGCGGTGGTTATCTGAAGTACGGGCTTGACCCGCAGGAAGACGCGCTCAAGCGGGGCGAGACTCCGGAACGCGAGCTCTGGGGCATGGAAGGATCGGAGCGTTGGGGCACCCTGATGACCCTGGTCGGCGACAACTTTACTTCCGAGTCCTATCCCACCGCCGCCGGCGACTACCGCGGGTATTACGGGAATGTTCGTGACGCCATTGAGGGCAAGTCGCCACTGGCGGTGACCCCGGAGCACGCGTTGCGCGTTATGGCTGCTCTTGAATTCGCTAGGGAGAGCTCAGAGAAGAAATGCTTTGTCCCCTGGCGCGAGAAACCCTAAGATTTCGCGGAGAACCCTACTGGTCGGATGATCCCTTGGCCTGCGGAGTGCTGGCCTCTCGCTTCTGCGCCTTGATGTCGCGATAGACCTTCAGTTCGTTGTCGGCGTCGGCGGTCCGCCCCGCCTTCCGATAGGCCGACTGCAGTTGGTAATGGATGTAGTCCTTGCTGGGATCCAACCGCGCCGCCGCTTCCAGGTGTTCGATGGCTGCCTGGTTCTGACCCGAGTCCAGGTACGACTTCCCCAGTTGGTATTGTGCCTGCGCATGATCGGGGTGGGCGGCAATGATCTTCTGCAGCAATGCCACCGCGTCGTCTTTGCGTGAAGTTTGCAGTAGCGCATACGCCAGGTGATACTGCACATTGGGATCGTCGGGCGAAAGCTTAAGTTCCGCCTCAAACTCCGGAATCGCCTCGTTGGGACGGTCGAGGCGGGTAAGGGCCTCCCCGGCATAGTAATGTACGCGGGGCGCTGACGGATCCATCTGAATGGCCTTCTGAAAGACTTTCAGAGCGTCCTCGTAGTCGCCGGTTTGACTATAGAGGTCTCCAACCCCCACCAGCATCTCAGCAGGCAACGCCTGGGCGCTCAGCTTGTTCAGGATCTCCACCGCCTTGGTAGGATCGTTGCTGCGAACCAGGGAAAACGCCCAGGCATAGGCTGTTCGCGGGTCGCGGTAGGCATCATCGCCCAGGCTGCCGAAGGCTTTAGCCGCCTCGGCGAATTGCTGGTGCGAAAACAGCAGCATTCCCAGCATCGCATTCGCCAGATGGTCGTTCGGGTCCTTTTGCGCCGCTGCCTGCAGCGCCCGCAGCGCCTCCTTTTCATCGCCCAGCTTCAGCGCGGCTAGGCCCATATTACGCATGAGGCCGGGAGTGTTATCATCCCACTTCTCGGCCTCATGAAAGTGCGCCAGCGCTGAAGCGTAGTCTTTCTGCCTCGCCTCAGCCGTGCCCCAATCGTTGAAGCTGGTGCTCAGCACAATGCGCAGCTCCTTCTCCGAGCTTTCGATTGCTTTAAGTTGTGCCGGTGAAAGATGCCGGTTCTCCAGCGCTGACGCATCCAGCTCCGCTGTGGCAGAAACCGGACCAGCCTTCTCTTGCGGGATCTCGGTAGCCGGCAGGCTGGCACTCGAAATCACAGCCGGAGCAGCATCCAAGCCGCCTTCGGCCATCTCTGAAGCTATGGCGGACGAGCTCAGTGCGAGCGACTTCGCGCTCAGATCCTTGGCTTTCTGCAGGTACACTTCCGCTTCCGGCTTATTGCCCTCGCTCACCAGAATTCTTCCCAGAGCGATGTAGGCCCGGCGCACCTGATAGTTGGCCCGGGCCTGGTCCGAGCCGGTGAGCTCGACCGTCTTCAGGAGGTATGTCTTGGCGTTGGGATAATCCCGCGACTTGAAGGAATTCAGGCCCAGATACAGCCACGGATCGGGATTTTGCGGATCGGCCTCGGTGGCCAGCTTCAGATGCTGATTCGCGTCCGCAAGCTGGTCCTGTTGCGACAACAGCACGCCAAGATAGAAGTGGCCGAAATAGCCCTTGGGATACGCCTTCACTTCCTTGGTAAATTCCTGCATTATCTCCGGATTCGGCGCCCAGTAGTTCTGTTCCAGCAGGATCGCACCCAGAAAAGCATGGATGTGCGGCAGGGTCGGATCGAGTTCGACTGCCCGCTTGAACTCGCGTACGGAATCGTCCAGATATTTCGTGTCGCGGTAGGCGCCGCCGAACACCTCGTGCCAGATCGCGCGATCTCCGTAGCTCTGCAGCATGCTGGCGAAGACCGCTTCCGCCTTGGCTTTCTCCTTCAGCCGGAGCAGCGAAAAGGCCAGCGCGTACTGCGCGTTGACATCCCGGCTCAGTTCCACCGCGTGGCTCAGGGCCTCGACCGCGCCTTTGTAATCGTCCTTCGCCATGAGCGCCTTGCCTTTGATGTGCCAGGCGCGCGCGTTCTTGGCATCGGTGACCAGCGCCTTGTCCACCTCCTGCAATGCGCCGTCAGGATTGCTCGCCGACATGTACGCCATGGCCAACTCCACACGAGCACTGGCTACGTCTTCGAGCTCGAGCGATTGCCGGTAGAGATCGATTGCCTGTGGCCAGGCCCCGGCCAGCGCCCGCAGAGCGGCGACCCGTCGCAGGGCCAGCGCGGTCACTCGCTGACTGGCCAACTCCACCGCGGCGGCATCTCCTCCACTAACCGCCGCGCGTTGAGCCCGTAGGCGGCGCAACAGTTCGTCCTCCCCGAATTCGCAGCGGGAGTAACTGACGGACTTCTCTTGGTAACTGGCGGCGCCTGTTTCTTGGTTTGCTGGCTATACGCGGTGCCGGAAAGCAGCAGAAACAGGAAGGAAAGAACCAGGAGAGGGCTTCGCTGCCGCACGATTCTAAAAGGCGCACTCACGGCTTCGTTCCGAACCGACGAGGAAGCAGTGACCAACACGAAGTAAATCCCGGCTCTTCCATCCAGAAGATGGCTGCAAAAAAGAACGGCAGCACCTGATTGTAACAGGCACTGCCGTTCCAGGTTGCGTTGCCAACGCCCGTGACGGCTAGAAAATCAGCTTCAAGCCGTACTGTAGTTCTCGAGACTGGCGAGCCACTGTCGCCTGCCCCAGAGCTTGCGTTGGCACATAGTTACTGAGATGATGTTGTTGCTTGCGCTGCAGGGTGCGTACCGTCCAGCACCGTTCGCAGGCCCGCAGTTTACGCTGGCAGCAATCGAACCACCGTTGATACCGTTGATGTTGCCGCCATTGAAGTTGGCATGGTTGAACAGGTTGAAGAAGTCGAAGCGGAACTGGAGACGGAATCTTTCACCCAACTGCCAGTTCTTGTCGACCGAAAAGTCAGTGTTGACCAGACCCGGGCCATGGCAATAGCCCATTGGCTCCAGGTTATTCGGAATCGTCCCAAGCTGATATCCGACCAGTGTAACCGCGTTCGGATTCAGCACCTGGGCCCCTCCCGTACCGGTTTGGCAACCCTGACTGGCATTCATCAGAGGCCGCTGCACATTGGTATAGCCGCTGCCAAACAGCGAACTCAGACCGCTGTTTACATTGCCAATGGTTTGGGTGGTGTTTTCCGAAAGACCGTTCTGGAAGTACGAAACAGAGGTGCCGGAAGCGTACTGGGTAATGGCTCCCACCTCCCATCCTCCAGCCACCTGCTGCACCACTTCTTTCTGGCCCTTTAGATCAGGCAAGTAGTACACCAGGTTCGCCACAAAGATCTGCGGTCGATTGATCTGTGTATTGCCCCGGTTCAACGACGGATTCGGACCATACAGGTAGCTCTGGAATCCGATGCCGCCTGACGAGTCGTTGAGAATCACGTCGCCGATCGAATGCGAATAGGTGTAGGAAGCCTGCAACTGGAACTTCTGGAACTGCGTCTTGAACAACGCTTGCAAGGAGTTGTAGCTTGCCGTTCCGTTGTGCTCCCAGTAGGTCAGGGTTCCCCAGCTGCCGACACCAGTAGCCGGATTGATACCAAACTGACGGTAGTTGTTCTGTCCATTATTCGAATTGAGGAACGCCGCCGTCAGCCAGTTCTGCGGTTGAATGTAGTTTTCGTCGTAGCTGTTCAACTGGTGGACAGCGTGATTTCCGACGTACGCCACCTCGAGAGTCGTGTTCTTGGCGAACCCGTGCTCGACCGCCAGGTTCCACTGCAAGGAATACGGCAGCACCGCAGCCATTTGCAGTCCGCCGGTGGGTGACGCGTTGCTGGTCGGCAATCCCGGCGGGCTGGGACCGTCCAAGGTTCGGCTTTCGTTGGCCCCCAGCACGAACGGTGCATTGTTGGTGATGGCATACCCCGTTGCTGAGGTGCGGTCGCGCTGGTAGAACATGCCAAAGCCAGCCCGGATCGCATCGTTGCCATTGCCCCTGGGATCCCACGAAATACCGATACGTGGAGCGAACACATTGTATTTCACGTCGGCCAGGTACTTGTTCGGACCCGGCGTCCCGGCCGAGAAGTTGGTACCGTAGAAGGAGTTTGCGGCGGTGCAGGGGCTGGTGCCCGGAACCGTCAAGAGACCGTTACAAGCATCGGGACCCAGCGCCGGGTTGTAGGCCGACGGCTGGAAGTTGGTAGCTTCGTTGCTCGGGTTGAAAGGCGGCGCCAGAATGGAATACCGGACACCGTAGTCCAACGTCAGATTCCGCCGGACCTTCCAGTTATCCGCGATGTAAAGTTCGTAGTCACGCCACCGGATTTGGTTGTTAAGATTGGTCGAGGGCTCGGTGAACGACCACTTAGCTCCCGGCGCCAATACGTTCGCCAAGTTATTGCCAGTAGGCATGCTGGTAGCCCAGTCAGCCGTACCAAACGTCGGGTACTGGTTGCTGTTGGCGCTGGTCATCTCAAACTTGCCATCCCAGCCCAGGAACCCGCCAAAACGCAGCGTGTGTGCGCCCCACACCTTGGAGAAGTCGTCACGGACGGTATAGATGTCCAGACCGTTGTTCCAAGGCGCGATCATCCACAGGTTGTTGTTGCTGCCGTAGTTGCCCAGGCCGCCCCAGATTTCGGGGATACCGACCGGGAAGGTCTTAAAGGACAGAGGCCACAGCGGGGGAATTCCGGCCGTGGTCGCCGCCAGCAGACCAGGATTGGTGCCGCCCGGCGTGATGTTGATGCGGTTGTTCGAGTAGGCAAACTCCAGGTCATTGACCATTGAGGTTCCAATGGTCGAGGTCAACCGCCCCACGATCTGTTTTGACGGCTGCGCCCAGTTACTCTCTAGAGTTGGCCAGGGATCGTCACCCCAAAGATTGGTGTACAGGTTGGGGGCGTTGTTGGTCCAGTGGTCCGTCGTCCAACGGAACATCAGCGTCTGAGTATGGCTAATGTTGTAGTCAAGACGCAGGTTGTACTGGTGCCAATCGATTGGCGATGTCGGTGACAGCACCCAGTTGTTGCCGTTGGCCAGCGGCGTGGTCAGGTTGGGCAACGGATATTCCGCTCCCAGCAGTTTGCCGCCGTTATCCAGGCTCGTCATCACATAGGGGTTGTTCGGCGCTGCCAACCCGTACTTCACCAGGTTGGCGGGCAACGGTTCGCCGCAACTTGGATTCCGGAAGTCGCCGGCCTGCTCAGCCGCAGTCGGAACGCAGGCTTCGCGGGTTGCACCACGGCGCTCGATGTTCCACTCCGCACTGAAGAAGACGAACAGCTTGTCCTTAATGATTGGACCGCCGATTGATCCGCCGAAATCGTTGCGCTGCTCCACCTGCTTTGTAATGAACGGATTCGACGGATCCTGCGCTTTCGCTCCAGCGGCGAAATAGTCCCAGGCATTCAACGCAGTGTTACGGCCGAAGTACAGCAAGTCGCCGTGCCACTGGTTCGAGCCGCTCTTGGTGACGATATTGATGACCGCACCAGAGGCTTGCCCGTATTCCGGTCCGTAGGAGTTGCGCAGCATCTTGAATTCACTGATCGCTTCGATCGAGGGATAAATCAAAATGGTGCGGTTCGAACCTACGTCGTTGTTGTTCGCGCCGTCCACCAGAAACAGGTTGTTGGTGTAGGAGTTTCCGTTTACCGAAAAGTCGACGCCTGACAACAATCCCTTGTTCCGGCTGTCGTAGCTGTTGGCCGCCGAAACTCCAGGCTGCAACTGCGTCAACTGCACGAAGCTGCGTCCGTTCAGCGGCAGTTCCCGGACCTGGGTGCCAGTGACCACTTCGCCCAGCGCCGCACTGTCGGTCTGGACCTGAACCTCGGTCGCGTTGACCGTGACCTGCTCCGACGTGCTGCCCACCTGCAACTGGATGTTCTGAACTTCCGTGCTGGACACGTGGACTTCGATGGCACTGGTGACCACTTCCTTAAAGTTCGGCGCTTTGACGGAAACGGTGTAGGTGCCGGCTAAAAGCTCAGGGAAGACATATTCCCCCTGAGAGTTGGTGTTGGTGGTGCGTGTCGAGCCGGTGGCGCTATTGGTTACGGTCACCGGAACATTTGCCACGACTGCACCTGACGGATCTGTGACTACGCCTCTAAGTGTGGCTGTCGTCTTCTGGGCATACATCGGTGCCAGAAGCAACGTCACAATACAGAGGCCCAGAATCAAGCATTTGCCCAAACGATTCATCTGTTCCCCCACCAGAAACGGTTGCTGAAACAGCGCACACGTCCGCGATTCCTCGTGTCGAGGTCCGCCGTGCGCGCCAAATAAAAACCTGATCGGCTTACCCAATTTCCAGGTTCCTTGTGAAGTATCGATTCTCTATGCGCAGAGAACCGATTCTGTGTACAACCCCGCAGATAGGGAATGTTAATTGTTTTGTACTAGTCCGTGTCAACAAAAAAAAACACAATCGATCACTTTCGTGCGTTATCCCGCCGAATCCGGCCCAATACGGGAAAAATCGGTTTTCCATGCGGAAACTCGTTGCGTACTCCTCCCACGCCGTGATTGAATTTCCCATTTGCGTGATTAACGCATGCCGGAAAACAGCAAGACCCCCAACCACGAAGGCACTACCCTCAAGGAACTGGCCAAACACCTTGGTCTGACCAAGGGTACGGTTTCCGCCGTTTTGAACGATTCGCCCTACGCCAAGGCCATTCCCCAGCACACCAAGGACCGCATTATTGCCGCCGCCCGCGAGCTCAACTACCACCCCAATTTCTTCGCCCGCACTCTGCGCAAGAAGCGAACCTACATGGTGGGCGTCATTGCCGCCGAGATCGGCGATGCCTACGGCAGCATCGTGATCAGCGGCATTGAAGCCACTCTCAGCCAATGCAAGTATTTCTTCATGACCGTGGTTCACCACCACGACCCTCAACTCCTGCAGCAATACACCGACCTGCTGCAGATGCGCGGGGCCGAAGGGCTCATCACCGTCGACACCACCATCACCCGCCCTCCTCAGCTGCCGACCGTTGCCATCGCCGGCCATCGCAAAATCGAAGGCGTTACCAATATCGTGCTCGATCATCGCAAAGCTGCTGACCTGGTGTTTCGCCATTTGCTCGACCTTGGGCATCGCGACATCGCTTTCATTCGCGGCCAACCCTTCAGTTCCGACACCGCTGACCGCTGGAATGCCATCCGCGAAGCCGCCCAGCATGTCGGATATCCCATTCGCCCCGAACTCACCGGACAGTTGCAGGTGGACGATCCCTCTCCGGAAGAAGGTTATAAGGCCGCCAAGGAACTACTCGCTCGCCAGGTGCCCTTTTCCGCGCTCTTCGCCTACAACGACATCTCCGCCGTGGGAGCCATGCGCGCCATCAAGGAAACCGGCATGCGGGTTCCGGAAGAAATCTCCGTCGTCGGCTTTGACGACATTCGCGAGGCCGCCTACCACCTGCCCAGTCTTACCACGGTGCGTCAGCCCCTGCGCAAAATGGGTGGCATGGCTGCTCAGACCGTCATCGACCGCATCGAGGGAAAAGAAGAGCATCTGGAAGATATTTCCGTCGAACCTGAGCTGGTGGTGCGCGAGTCGACCGCGTAGCTCGCACCGTCTGCATTGCAGCAGAATCCCGTCTGACACAGTTTCTGTCGGCCGCGGATCAGCCTCATCCAGAAAGTTCAGGGGTGATCGTTCGTCGGCACGCTGGGGGAATGAGGGCGCTGCGGGCGCAGCTTCTCATATAGCGCGAGCTCGGCCTGGGCCTGCTCTTTCATGGACAATTTGTTGTACACCCTCGCCAGCTCGTAATGGTTTTGCGGCTCGTCAGGAGCGTTCTTCACCGCCTTTTCCAGCGCAGCCCGGGCCTTGCCCAGATCGTCCTGCTGCAAATAGAGCTGCCCGGCGGCGCCGAGTGCCTTGACGTTGTTGGGATTGATCGCCAGCGCCTGTTCCATCTGGCTGGTGGCTCCAGGAATGTCGCCCTCCTGCTTCGCGATCAATCCCAGAAAGTAGTGCGCGTTGTCATCTTCAGCACCTTCGCCCAGCGAGCTGCTGAGGTACTTCTTCGCATCCGCCAGTTGGCCCGCGTTGTACTGCACCACCCCCATGGCCAGTTGAGCCCGCTTGTCCCCAGGGTCCTGTGCCAGCACTTTCTCCAGCAGCGGCTTTGCCTCGCCCCAGTGATTCCCTTCCACCAGCACGACCGCATAAGCCAGAGCGCTGGCTGTCTCCTCCGGACGCAAGCTGTACCAGCGTTGCGCCACCGCATGTGCCGTCTGTATGTCGCCCCGGCGAAGCTCGACGAAGACCACGATCTGTAGCAAGTCGCTACGCGGCGGCCCCGCCGAAAGCGCTGCGTCCAGAAACTTCGCGGCTGTGTCCCAGTCGCCGGAAACAATCGCCAGGGATGCCGCCGTGCTCAGTGCCTCTTGCGACTTGGGATCAAGCTGCAGGGCCCGCGAGATCGTCTGCCGGGCTTCCTGCTGCTGTCCTGCACTGGCCTGCACCTTGGCTTGCGCGGCCAGAAACGCCGCCGTCACCTTCTGCCTCGGCTGCACAATCTTCAACAACTCTTCGGCGTCCTTCGCCATTCCATGGGCCACAAAACTGTTGGCCAGCTCGGGTACGATTTCCGGGTCGGCGCCTGCCTGCCTCAGAACGTCACCCACCGCGTTCTGGGCCTGCTCCGATTTGCCCAGCGCCAGATAATCGGCCGCCAGCGCCGGCAGCAATCTTGTCGGACGCGTAGCCACCGGAACGCTTTTGGCCATCTCCAGTGACTTGGCGTACTCCCCGTTTTTCTCGTACAGGATGGCAAGCTCTGTCGCGAACTTCGCGCTGCCCGGAGCCAGCTGCCGGCACGCCTGATATTGCGCAATCGCTTCTCCCCAGCGGGCTTCTTCGCCCAACAGCGACGCCAGCCTATCGCAGGCGTCCACCGACTTGGGATTCTGCTGCACCGCACTGCGCATCAGCTTTTCCGCCTCATCCCACTTGCCCTGCTTCGTACGCACCACCCCCAGCAGACTCGCCGCTCTGGCATTCGCCGGTTGCTCCTGCAGCACCGCCTGCAATTGTTTGTCGGCTTCGTCGAGCTTGCCCTGGCGAATCAGCCTTTCGATCGCTGTCAGGTTAGTGGATTGCCCAGCTTGAGAATGACTCTGCGACGGCGCTTGTGCCATGAATGCCAGCCAGAGGAGCGCCAGCCCAAGCGCCCGGGCCAGCGATGTGGCACGAAGGGACGGAATAGTTTCCAGAGAGAGGGCCACAAATATTAGTCCTGCAGAGGTTCATCTTCAGGTTAAGTGCGCTTCAAAACCTCCGTCAAGGCTCGCACCTCTCACCGAAGCGAAACGATAGAATACCTGCAGCATCGCTTCCACGTCTCCGAACCCTATGCGTCTGGCGTTTGTACTGTTGTCTCTGTCCTTTCTCTGTCCCGCCTTCGGCCAGACGGCGCCCATTCACTTTCACAACGCCAACCGCGAAGTCGGCCTTCCCCTCCCCGGCACCAAGCCACCGGCGGAGATGAAATACATCGTCCAGCAGATGGCCGGTGGTGTCGCACTGTTCGATTGCGACAATGATGGCAAGCTCGACATTGCCGTGGTCACGCCATCGACGATCGACGGTTATCGCGCCGGCGGCGATCTCATGGTCAAGCTCTATCACCAGGACGCCGGCTTCAAGTTCACCGACATTACCAAATCATCCGGGCTCACCCGCAAAGGTTGGGGCATGGGACTGGCCGTCGCCGACTACGACAATGACGGATTGCCCGACCTCTACGTCACCGGATATGGCGGTAACGCCCTGTATCACAACCTCGGCAACTGCCAGTTCGAGGACGTCACCGACCGTGCGGGCGTCGCCGGCGGAGGCTTCAGCACCGGCGCGGCCTGGGGCGATTACGACCGCGACGGCCATATCGATCTCTTCGTCTCACGCTACATCCACACCGACGTTAAGACTCTCGGCGAGGTCAAAACCAACTACAAAGGACTGAACGTCGAAGCCCCCTGGGGTATGTCCGGCGAGACCGACCTCCTCTTTCACAATCGCGGCGACGGAACCTTCGAAGAGGTCTCGACGAAAGCCGGCGTCCACGATCCCGAGGGACGCCTCGGACTCGGCGTCGTCTGGGGCGATTACGACAACGACGGCTGGCCCGACCTCTTCGTCGGCAACGACACCGAACCCAGCTACCTCTACCGCAACAAGCACGACGGCACCTTCGAAGACCAGGCCCTGCTCTCCGGCGCCGCCGTGAGCGCCGAAGGCAAAGCCATGGGATCGATGGGCGTCGACTTTGGCGACTTCGATCGCGATGGCAAACTCGACATCACCGTCGGCACCTTCGCCTACCAGCCCGACGATCTCTTCCATAATCGTGGCACCGAGTTCAACGACATCACCTGGACCGCCAAACTCGGCCAGCCCACCTTTCGCTGGGTCAAGTGGGGCACCGGTTTCGTCGACTTCGACAACGATGGCTGGCCCGACATCATGGTCGCCGCCGGCCACATCTACACCTCCATTGACACGCTTCCCGGCGAACCCCACTTCCGCGAGCCCATGCTGCTGTTCCACAACACCGGCAAGCTGACCTTCGATGACCTGAGCGACGCCTCCGGGCTCAACGACGAGCCCCTGCAGTCGCGCCGTGGAATTGCCTTCGGCGACCTCAACAACGACGGCAACGTCGATGCCGTCGTCTTCAACGTCGGCGAGCCACCGTCAATCCTCATCAACGACTCCAGAAACACCAATCACCGCGTGCTGTTCAAGCTGGTAGGGACGAAGAGCAACAAATCGGCGATCGGCGCGCGAGTCACGATTACCGCCGGTGGCGCCTCGCAGATGCGCGAAGTGAAAGGTGGGAGCGGATACATCTCGCAGAGCGACCTGCGCCTGCACTTCGGACTTGGCCAGGAAAAACAGATCACCAAAGTCGAGATCCGCTGGCCCAACGGAAACATCGAAGCATTGAAGGACGTCGCCGCCGATCACATCTACACCCTGGTGGAGGGCTCGGGGATAAAAGAAACGGTGCCATTGCCTGCGGTCTCATCGAACTCGCCCAAACGTTAGCCGCTTCGTAAAGCGCGTGTTTTTCTTGTTTGTCATCCCGAGCGAAGCGAGCTCGCCCGGGCGACCGAACCCAGTCGAGGCGCCTGCCCTGGGCTTGCTGAAGGGCCCCGATATCTGCAACGGAATCGCTGCTTAGCAGCGCATTCGATCGACACGACTGGCACTCGCTACTTCTTCTTCGGCACGATCTTGTCCCGATCTACCACGCCGCTGCCTTCCAGCACCGCATAGAACTTGTCCGCTGCCAGGTTGCTCAACTTGTCCACCGCTCCCGACGGCCACTGAATCTCCACCGAGTCGATCTTCGTCGCCTGCGCCAGCCCAAAGTGCACCCGGAAATCATGTTGCGACAGATAGCTCCCGCCGCTGTGCACCTGTTCCGTCTGTGTCATGCCGCCGGCCACCAGCTTGATCTTGGCGCCAATCGCCATCCGATTGCTCTTGGTACCCGCCAGCTCGAAACTCACCCAGTGCATCCCCGGTATGCCCTGGTTGTGCAGGATCATCGGTGGGCCATCTAAATCGTTCACCACAACATCGACGTTGCCATCGTTGTCCAGGTCCGCGACCGCTAATCCCCGGCTCACGCGCGGCTCCTGCAACGCCGGTCCGGCCTGCGCCTCAGCGTCGCAGAAATTCCCATTGCGCTCGTTCATGAACAGGTTCTTCGGCTGCCGGTAACGCGCTCCCGAAGGCAGCGAGTCCACCTGCGGATACACCTGCCCGCCCACACCGATCAAATCCAGCCAGCCATCGTTGTCGAGATCAACAAACGCGTCGCCCCACTTCACCCACGGCAACGAAGCCAGTCCCACCCCCGCCGAGAACGACACATCGCGAAAGTCGTAGTTGCCCTCGTTTTTGTACAGGATGCTGTACTCGTCGGCGAAGTTCGTCACGTACAGCGACGGCCGCCCGCTGTGATCGTAGTCGCCGATCGCCACTCCCATCGAACCCTGCTCCGAACCATCGGCGCTCACCGCCGTCCCTGACTCCAGACCGATCTCCGAGAACTTGCCTTTGCCCTCGTTCTCGTAGAGAAAGTTGGGCGTGGAATCGTTGGCAACGTAAATATCTTGCCGTCCCGTGTTGTTGAAGTCCGCCCACATCACACCCAGTCCGTAGTACCCGCCTGGATCGTCCGTCCCCGTCTGCTTCGAGACCTCGGTGAACGTTCCGTCACCGTTGTTGTGGTACAGCGAGTCGCCCGCGCCCTTCAGTCCCCGCGGTCCGCACTGCACATCGATGCCGCGATACTTGCACGTCGGACTGCTGCCGAATCCCGGCAGGTCGTTGAGTTGGAAGTCGACATAGCGGCTGACCATCAGGTCGACGAAGCCGTCATTGTCGTAGTCGCCGAAGGCCGCTCCCGTTGACCAGCGCGGATCGTCAATGCCCGCCTGCTTGGTCACATCGCTAAACGTCCCATCGCCATTGTTGCGATACAGAATGGTGTGCCCCAGGCAGGTCACCACGATGTCCGGCCAGCCGTCGTTGTTGAAATCGCCGGCCGCGCCCCCCATCGCAAAACACGGCGTCGCCACCCCCGCCTTCTCGGTCACATCGCTGAACGTTCCATCATGATTATTGTGGAAGAGCGCACTGCGTGCGGGCTTGTTTTGCAGCGCCATCGCCACCGTCGGCGCGTTGGTGAAATAGATGTCCGTCCAGCCATCGCGATCGTAATCCAGCAAGATCACGCCGCCACCCATCGACTCAACGATGTATTTTTTGTCGGGATCGGACTCGTGATGGAACGTGATGCCGGTCTTCGCCGTGATGTCCACCAGTTGCGGAATCTTGCGTCCCTCGCACACCCTGGTCTTCGCCCCGGGCGGAGGCGGCGGGGCCGGTGCATGCGCTTGCGCCAACAGATTTGCCGTCAGGAGCACCGGCAGAAAAAGGGCCAGCCCGGTGCGAAGTCTCTGGAAGAATGTTATCCCTAGGAACGTCACTTGGATTGATTATCGCAGGAATCAGCAGCGCCGGGTGAGCACGGCATAGCGGTTATTGGATCGGTTTCCGCGGTAGCGCTCGCCCATCCCCGACCAGCGGCAGCCTCGCCACCCAACATCGTCGTCATCATGGGCGACGACATCGGCTGGATGCAGCCGAGCATCTACCATCGCGGCCTGATGGTCGGGGAAACCCCGAACATCGACCGCATCGGCAACGAAGGCGCGATCTTCATGGACTACGTCGCCATGCAGAGCTGCACCTCCGGACGCAATGCGTTCTTCACCGGCATGTATCCGCTGCGCACGGGCATGATCCCGCCGCAACTGCCCGGCAGCCCGTCCTATCTGCGGCCCGGCACTCCGGCGCTGGCGGTGTTCCTGCGCGATCTCGGCTACACCACCGGCGAGTTCGGCAAGAACCACCTGGGCGATCACACCGCGTCCCTGCCGACGCGCACGGCTTCCAGGAGTACTGGGGCTGGCTCTATCACCTGGACGCGATGCAGCAGGTGAGCTTCCCCGACATCAACAGTTCACCCGACGGTGCAGGGCATCGCTCCGCCGTGCAAAAACACGCCGGTCCCGGCCTGTCCGATCCTCCCGGAGCCGATGATCCCGAAGACCGCGACCTGCCTGACGCCGCCGCGCCCGGTCATCTGGTGCCACTCCTCCGACGGCACGGAGAAGAACCAGACGCTGCAAGGACGAGGGCCCGCTGACGCTGGAGCGGTCGAAGACGGTGGACGAGGAAACCTCGGCCAAGGTCATCGACTTCCTCGACCGCAACGACCCCAAGAAGACCGACAAGCCGTTCTTCGTCTGGTACAACCCGGCGCGCATGCACGTCACCACCGTGCTGTCGCAGAAGTACCTGGCCATGATCGGCACGCAAGGGCGGCAAGGACTGGGGCATCAACGAAGCCGGCATGAAGCAGATGGACGACAACATCGGCTACGTCATCAAGAAGCTGGAGGACATGGGCCAGCTGGACAACACCATCCTGGTCTTCACCACCGACAACGGCGCCGAGACGGTCAGCTTCCCGGATGGCGGCATCACCCCGTTCAAGGGCCAGAAGGGCGAGGCATGGGAAGGCGGCTATCGCTCTCCCCTGGTCGTCCGCTGGCCGGGTCACATCAAGCCGGGCACGGTGAAGAAGGAGATGTTCGCGGCCCTCGACTGGCTGCCCACGTTTGTTGACATCGCCGGCGGTCCCAAGGGCGACGACCTGAACAAGCAGATCCAGGCCGGCAAGTATCCCGGCATCGTCAAGACCATGCTCGACGGCGTTCGACCAGCGCGCCTATCTCGAAGGCACGTCGGAGCACGTCAGCGCGTGACGTACTTCTTCTACTACTCGGGCGCGACGCCGTCGGCGGTGCGCTACAAGAACTGGAAGTTGTATTACTCGATGGCGCAGGACGGGAGCGACCGGCTGGTTCCTGCCGCTCGTCAACTACCACTGGACCCTGGTCGACAACATCAAGCGTGACCCGTTCGAGCAGACTATGGGCTTCTCGGCCTCAAAGATCGGCGCATGGCCTTGGGTGGTCGCGCTTGGCTCCCCATGCTACCGCCTATCTGTACGACTGGAACATGCTGCCCATCGGCCAGCTGCTGTGGGAGAAGGAACTCTATTCCTTCAAGGAGTTCCCGCCGCTGCAAGCGCCGGAAACCTACAACCTGGACGGCATCCTGAAGCAAATGGAGAAGCAACAAGGGAGACGACTAGCTCGGGAAGGGGTGCATGCACCCTTGCGAGCACTTGAAAACGCGGACTTGACGAGAGTCCGCACAACTGAAGTCGGAGGCGAGGAAGGCATGAACGTCCTTCCTCGCTTTCCGCGTTTAGAATTCACAAGTGACGAGAGAAGCGACAATGATAAAGCCACATGAAGCTTTGCTCTGTTTTGTCTGCTACTCGTAGCGGTGCTCGCTCTTCAACCGTTCGCTGCGCACAGCGCAGCAGGCTCGCGGCGCTGCCGATCAAGGGTTTTTCGTTTGCCGTATACGGCGACTCGCGCTCGATGATGTACCTCCCCTACAAACAGGACGAGGAGGCGCGAAGCCCGCAAGCTCATGGTTGACATGTTCGAGCTGGTGCTGCCGGCGAAAGTGGCGCCAGAGGTGGTCGCAGAAGGACGTCAAGCTGATCTATGACCCGTCGCACCAAGGAACTGGTGGAGATGGTCATGCCGTTTATGACTGCCAGCGAAGTGACCACGCTGAAGTTCGACAAGGGCTGGGTCACGGAGGCATCGGTCGAGGACGTGAAGCTGCTGCCCGGCGTGAGCCGCCAGATGTTCCGGCTGGAAGGCGGCGACTGGGTTGCCAGAGAGGTAGTGAGGGACGTTAAGGACGGACGGGCCAAGTTCCTTGTCAGCACCGGAGACCTGGTCTGGTGGGGCAAGCAGGGCGGCAAGCCCTCCGACAATCCGTACTGGAAGCTGGTGAACGAAGAAGTGCTGAAGCAACTGCCGCCTCCGGACAAGGAAATGAAGGCCGCGGGGCTGCCGGGCCGCGTCTTTCCTGCCGTTGGAAATCACGAGGTATGGGCCGATTCCGACGTCGAAGGACTGCTGGCGTCCTTTCCCTACCTGACGAAATTCGGCGTGTCCGACAAACAGCTCATCTACAAGTTCGATTACCAGGGCGTGCGTTTTATCTTCCTCTGGACCGGCGCATACGACTATCGCGAGCCATCGGGATGGGGCTCGACCCGGCCCCCCTACGAAGCGCAGATGGAGCAGCTGCAGAAGTGGCTGGATGAGGCCAAGGCCAACGGCACCAAGAAAGTCTTCATCTCGTTTCACAGCCCGGCCTTCTGCCGCTCCGGCATGGGAGCCATCCCCGCAGAACAGAATCCCCACAAGACGATTGCCGCGTACGCCAAGGACCTCGACATCGTCGTCTTCAACGGGCACGTGCACACCACCGAGCTTTACCAAGTGGACGGCGTGAAGTACCTGCTGCTGGGCGGCGGCGGCGCGGAACAGGATCCGATCCTTCCCGGCAGGACGCACATCAAGGTCCCCGAGGGCTACCCGCCCGATCTGTATTGGAAAGGCGCAAGCCCGATCGAGGAATACAACTACGTCCTCGTCGACGTGCAGCCCGGGAAACCGACGAAGTTCACGCTCAATCGCTTCCGGCCGGGGTCGGCTGAGCCGTTCGCGACGGTGGAGCTGTTCAAGTGAAGTTGCGCGACGACGCGACCTCGATGAACTACGGCTATGTGGCACCGGCGCTAGGCCGCTTGCATGACACCAAGGTGCGTGCGACCTCCGCCCCGCTTCCTTTCTCAGCGATCAGTAAGGGCAGGCGAAAGGCTGTGACCAGTTATCGGCATCGACTACCACGACGTGAAGCGCATTTCGCCTGGAAGAGACTAAGCCAGCGGTCTGGGCTGCGCAGCTGGCTCAACTACGCGTCAGCACTGACGACTTTCATCTCAGTGACCATCTGAAGGAGCGGTCGCAGGTCAAGATGCGTACGACTTTCAGCGCCGGCCGCACGCTACTTTGGCGTGCTTCGGCAGAGCTCTAGGCTACGTCGCACGCTGGGCTTTCAGCCTGGATTCTGTTCGTGCGTTGATCTGCGAACTCATGTCGTCGCAACCGTCCTCTGGCTGCGTCCAACCAGAAGTATCTGTGAAGGAGACGTACAGTATGGATTTTGGTGCAGGTGTTCGAAAACTGACGCTGGGCGCGCTTGCCGTCTCCAGCTTCTGCTGGCCGGTGGCGGAGCCGACCTGCGCAGCGCAAGCCCCAGCGGCAGCGCCAAGCCGCCTAACATTCTCGTCATCATGGGCGACGACGTGGGCTGGTTCAACATCGGCGCCTACCACCGTGGAATCATGTCGGGCAAGACGCCGAACCTCGACAAGCTTGCCGCTCAGGGCATGATGTTCACCGACTACTACGCCGAGGCGAGCTGCACCGCGGGGCGCGCCAACTTCATCACCGGCGAGTTGCCGATCCGCACCGGTTTGACGACCGTAGGCCAGGCCGGAGCCGACGTGGGGTTGCCGGCGCAGGCCGTCACCCTCGCCACCGTCCTCAAGGCGCAGGGCTACGAAACCGGCCAGTTCGGCAAGAACCATCTCGGCGATCTGAACAAATACCTGCCGTGCGTACACGGCTTCGACGAATTCTTCGGCTATCTCTATCACCTCGACGCCATGTCCGATCCGTACTGGTTCGACTACCCGCAGGACTGGATCGACAAGACCGGGCCGCGCGATCTGGTGCACTGCTGGGCGACCGACGCGGATGACCCACCGTGCAGCCGCGCTGGGGCGAGGTCGGAAAGCAGAAGATCGTGGACGAGGGCCCTCTGGCGCCATTTCCGAACATGACGGACATGCAGAACTGGCAGAAGGGTCGCCCCGCCAAGTACGACATGGAGACCTTCGACGATGTGCTGGTCAAGAGCACCAACGGCTTCATGGACAAGGCCAAGAAGGACGGCAAGCCATTCTTCATCTGGCACAACACCACCCGCATGCACGTCTTTACCTACCTCCCGCCGAAGTACCAGGCGATGATGAACGCCACAGGACAACTACAACGTCGAAGAGGCCGGCATGGCGCAGATGGATGACAGCGTCGGCGAGATCCTGAAGCACCTGCGAAGACATCGGTGAGGCCGACAACACCATCGTCATCTTCACCACCGACAACGGCGCCGAAGTGTTCACCTGGCCCGACGGCGGCATGACGCCGTTTCGAAGCCACCAAGGGCACCGTTTTCGAAGGTGGCTTCCGCGTGCCCGCGATTATCCGCTGGCCCGGTCACGTCAAGCCGGGCGCGGTTGAGAATGGCATCTTCTCCGGCCTCGACTGGTTTCCCACCCTCGCTGACGCCGCCGGCGACTCCCGACATCACCAACCAACTCCTGAAAGGCGTGAAGCTCGGAGACCGCACCTACAAGAACCACCTCGACGGCTACGACCAGATGGATGTGCTTGAGGGCAAAGGACCATCCACGCGCCACGAGATCTTCTACTTCGGCGGCCCCCATCTGGGCGCCATTCGCATCGATGATTTCAAGTTCCAGTTCTTCCAGCAGCCCTGCGGCTGGCCGGGAGAAAAGGTCACCACCGACATGCCCACCATCGTGAACATCCGGCAAGATCCGTTCGAGCGCACGCCGTCTATCCGCGGCGAAACCGCGTAAACGATATGGCGCCTGGGGGCTACCTGAACGACTTCTTACGCGCGCGAGTTCTGGCGCTTCGTGCTGGTCCAGCAATACGTGGGGACGACTGGCGCTGACGGCCATCGAGTATCCTCCGATGCAAGCGCCCGGCATCTTTCAACCTGCAGGCCATAAAAGCCAAGATTCAGGAGCTGATGAAGGCGCACGAAGGCCAGTAGTCAGCAACCACTCGACCCGGCGGGCGTCCTTCGGGGCCGCCCGTTTTTCCTGGTAGCCGGACATTCCTCTAGAGCAACGCGGCGCGCGCACCACTGCTGCACGGCCCCTGATTTATGCTGTGCACAGGAGGAGACGAATGCTTCCACGCCTCGTGTTCGCCCCGCCAGCCTCTCGCGTTCGCGGTCCTTTTGCTCGCTGCTTCTTTCGTTGGTGGCCTGCGCCAAGAAAGCTGCGCCCCCGGCCGCCACCGAGCAAGGCAAAGCAGCAGGCAGCTCCGGCTGCGCCAGTATCTTCGCCTGACGAGCCGCCTGCGCCGTCCAGCGACGTCAAGCTCCCGAGCCGCTTTCGGGCGCCGCACCGGCGATCTCGATGAGATGGCGAAGAACCGCAACATCCGCGCCCTCGTCCTGCTCAACCCCATCGGCTTCTTCTACGACAAAGGGCATCCCAAGGGCGTGATGTACGAGGCGCTGGAGGAGTTCCAGAAGTTCGCCAACCAGAAGCTGAAGACCGGCACGCTCGACGTGAAAGTCACGTTCCTTCCTATGCGCCCCGACCAGATCGAGGCGGCCCTGACCGAAGGCGTGGGCGACATGATCGCTTACGGAATCGTGGTCACGCCTGAGCGCGAAACAGCGAGTTGCGTTCTCGACGCCGATCCAGACGGACGTATCGCAGATCATCGTAACCGGGCCAGAATTTCGGCGCGGTCTCCACCCTCGCCGACCTGGGCGGAAAAGAGGTGTACGTCAACCCGCTGACTACCTATTACGCCAACCTGCAGAAGGTGAACGAGACGCTGCAGAAGGAGGGCAAGACGCCGATCGTCATCAAAGCGGCAGACAAGAACCTGCTGGACGACGACCTGGTGCAGATGGTGAACGCCGGATTGATTCCGGCGACCGTCACCACGAAACAGAGAGCCGCCCTGTGGTCGCAGGTGCTCGACCAGCATTCAGCCGCATCCTGACCTGGCGATCGCGACCGGAGGCCAACTGGCGTGGGTCATGCGCAAGAACAACCCGCAGTTGAAGCAACTGGTCGACGAGTTCGTCTCGTCCCACGCGGTGGGAACGTCGTTCGGCAACACCCTGCTGCGGCGCTACCTGCAAAACACCAAGTGGGTCAAGAACTCGACTTCCGGCGGAAGAGATGAAGAAGTTCCAGACCAACCTTGAGCTCTTCCAGAAGTACGCCGGCGAGTACGACTTCGACTACCTGATGATCGCCGCCCACCGCGCCCCGCCCTCAACTTACAATGATCGCGAGGAGAAGGGTGTAGTGTGCCTGCTGCCGCCGACCCTTCTGACGCCCAAACCGGACGCCGCTGACAGTGCTCTTTGACAAGTCGAGTCGGTCATCTCGGGTTACCGATCCCTAACCGTCCGCCGACGATAGAACGGCATTCGTTGCGACTTCTCGCATGTAAATCCAATGGAATTAAGATTTTACCTCTAACTCCAATGGATGGAAGATTTTGCGGGTAAAGTTTATTTTTGACCTAATGTTTTGAAGATTTTGCGGACAGGTGGGGGGAGGGGGAGTAGCAGATAAGTTACTATTTTCTCCCCAATCGGAACAGCGGGGAATCGAGCGTCAAGGTAACCGACTGGTTAATGTCTCCGGCGAACTGCTCGCGTGTGGCCGCCTGCCGGTCACCGCCTCGCGCGACCTTTGGCGGCGTCTTTTGGTGTCTTCCGCGCCTTCGCCGCTTTCGACATATTCGTGGCCGCCGGCGTGCGCCGTTTCTTGGGCACTTTGCCGATTCGGGGGTCTCGTGCGACAACCAGTTCGCACGCGCGCAGTGCCGCTTCCTCGAAATCCGGCGCATCCGCCGGAAGCACTTGCCACGCGCTCACTTCCTTCCCGAATACCTGAATGGATCGCAGGTTGGGAAACTCGTGACGCAAACTTTCGTGATGCTCTTCGGCCGTGGCGAGCCACACGCCGTTGTCGGCGGACGCTCCCGGCTTGTCGCGCAGGATGAAGACGATCTGGTCGCCCACATAGACCGCGAGACAGCCGAACATCGGCCGGGTCCAGGGCGACAGCGAAGCGATCGCCTCCAGCACAAATTCGTAGGGCACACTCTTGCGTGGCTTGGGGTTGAAGAGGGCTTGCTCCAGCGGGAGGGAATTCGTAGTGCGACGTGACTTTGCCATCCGGCTGCTATCTTCCTGCGAGTGCCCCGGTGAGCGCAAGCGGCGGCGCCACATACCCGAATTCGCGATCGATCGCGCCCGCCACTCCCAGCGCGACCTCATCTTCGAACGGACGCGCCACCACCTGCACTCCGATCGGCAAGCCTTCCTTCGACTCGTCCCACCGGCACCACAGCCGCCGGCGCGCCCAGCAAGTTGAACCACTGCGTGTACCGCATGGCATCGAGGTATGCAACATTTTGCCCGTCGATCATCCAGCTTCGCTCGCCGTGCTTAAACGCGGGTACCGAACACACCGGGCACAGCAGCGCCGGAAACTCCCGCATCTGCTCCAGCAGCTTGCGGCGAATCACGTCCATCTCCGCCCACGCCATCAGCAACTGCTCGGCCGTGAGGGGAGCCTCCGCGCACGCATAACCCAGAAATTCCTTGAACACCGGGCTGAGCTGCTCTTCCCTGCCGCGAATCAGCGGCTCGTCGAACATCGCTCCGCACTGGACGAAGAACAGGTACCACAGCTTGCGTGCCTGCTCCAGCGCCTGAGGACGGAACCGCCGGACCTCGAAGCCCTGCTTGCCCAGCGATTCGGCCGCTGCCTGCACCGCGGCGCGCGTCTCAGCCGTCACCGGCGTAAGGCCATCGTCTTCGAAGCAGCCAATGGGAATGCGCTTCAGGTCGTCAGCAGCGTGCTGGCGCAGAGCGACCGGCGGACTCACCGGATCCACCGCATCCTGTCCCGCCAGCACCTGGAAGAAGAGGTCGAGATCGCCGACGGTGCGTGCCATCGGCCCGATCGCTCCCAGCGTCGCAAACGGTCCCACACACGGCGGCAGATGGCCCTCACCCGGAATTCGCCCCGCCGTCGGCTTCAGCGCGCAGATGCCCGTAAAGTGGGCCGGCACCCGCACCGATCCGCCGCTGTCGCTGCCGAGCCCGCCCGCCGACAGACCCGCGGCAATCGCCGCCGACTCCCCGCCGCTCGATCCCCCGGGCGTTCGCTCCAGGTCCCACGGATTTTTCGTGCGCCCGTAAAGATCGTTTTCGGTGACATACGCCATCAATAATTCTGGCGTATTGGTGGTGCCCAGAATGGTCGCGCCCGCCTTTCGCAGGCGCGCCACCACCGTCGCATCTTCGGTAGGAATGTGGCCGCGATTGAGCACGCTGCCAATCTCGCAGCGCAGGCCCGCCGTCGCGATCGAGGCTTTCACCGTGACCGGCAGGCCGAACAACGACCCGCGAGCGGCGCCCGACTTCTCCGCCTCGCGCACCTGAGCTCGCACCCGTTCGGCGTCGAAGTCCACCAGCGCATTCAGTTGAGGATTGAGCCGCTCGATCTGGCGGATGTACTCCTCCGCCAGTTCCCGCGCAGAGATCTTGCCCGTCCGCAACAGCACCAGCAGCTCTGAAGCGGACTGCAGCGTCACCGGCTTCATCGCGCGGTCTTGCTCTGCTTAACCGTGCGCGAAGCCAGCTTCACCGGCGGCGGCGTGTAACCATAAGGCCGCTGTTGGATGATCCCGGCGCCCTCCTTCACCGTGATCGTCTGGCCCGCTGCCACGTTCGACAGCTTGTCGATCTGCCCGCTGGGCCAGCGCAATTCGATCGAGTCCGCCTTCGCCGCCTTGCCCAGCCCGAAGGTCAGTACCAGCTCTTTGGACGACAAGTAGCCCGACTCGCTGCGCAGCATCTCCGACTGGCTATCCTTGCCATATTTCACCACCGCCACGGCTCCGATGCCGTCGCGGTTCGATTTCGTGCCCACCAGCTTGATGCGAACGCTGTGGTTGCTGTTGCCCCCGTCGTTACGGAACAGCACTGCCGGGCCGCCGTTGGTCGTCATGATCAGGTCGAGATCGCCATCGTTGTCGATGTCGGCATACGCGGCGGAGCGTCCCACGCGCGGTACGCCCAGGTCGGGTCCAACCGATTGCGTCGTCTCCACGAAATTTCCGCCACCCTGGTTGTGAAACAGGTGCGGGGACTCGGCATACTTCACCCGCTTCTGAATGCGCTCGATCTCGTTCTCGATGTGGCCGTTGGCGACAAAGATGTCGAGCCATCCATCGTTATCGTAGTCGAAGAAGAACGTCGCGAATCCCAGCGTCAACAGGCTGCGACGTCCCAGCTCCGAGCGCGGAGCTTCATCCACGAAAAGCCCGTTGCCTTCGTTGTGGTACAGCGCCATCATCTGGTTAGAGAAATTCCCAATGACAATGCTCGGATGTCCCGAGCGGTCGTAGTCCGCCGCATCTACGCCCATGCCGGCGCGCGCTACTCCATCTTCGCTGAATGCGATCCCGGCTGACACCGCCTGCTCGGTAAAGCCGCCTTTGCGGTTGTTGACGTAGAGCTTGTTCGGCTGCGTATCGTTGGCGATCACCAGGTCCGGCCAGCCGTCGCCATTCACATCCAAAACAGCCACACCCAGCGACTTCGACGAATTGTCGAAAAGCCCGGCCTTGGCTGTGGCATCCTCAAACTTGCCGTTGCCCAGGTTGTGCCACAGCCTTACCGATGCGCCTTTGTAGGACTCGGGCGTGCAATACGACTTGTGCGCGCCATCCATGGTGCAATAGATGTCGCCCTGCTGGCTCCATTGCACGTAATTCACCACGATCAAATCCAGCTTGCCGTCGCGGTCGTAGTCGAACCACGCCGCGCTGGTGCTGAACTCGTTTGGCCCCAGCATCCCGGCGGCTTTGGTCACGTCGGTGAATGTTCCGTTGCCGTTGTTGTGGAACAGGCGGCTTTGGCCCAGGGCCGAGACGAAGATGTCATCGTAGCCGTCGTTATCGAAATCGCCGACCGCCACGCCCATGCCATACATCGAGACCGCCAGCCCAGCCTTCGCGGTCACGTCGGTAAAGGTGCCGTTGTGGTTGTTGTGGTAAAGCTTCAGGGTTGACGATTTGCTGACACTGTTCCAGTCCCTGCCATTCACCAGCAGGATGTCGGGATAGCCATCGTTGTCGTAATCGATGAACGCCACCCCGGCGCCCATGGTTTCGGGCAGCCACTTCTTGCCCTGCGCGCCGTTGTTGTGGACGAAGTTGATCCCCGCCTGTTTGGTGATGTCGCGAAAGGTGACCTGGGCCGCGCTGCTGCCCGCAAGCGCAACACTGAGCAGCACTGCCAAACCATAATGAAAGATTGATTTCATGAGCGTCGTTATCGGCCACCTTCCATCGGCACCGATTTCCGCTCGGCCACCGCAGGTTTCACCGGGGTCAGGGAAATCGAAACATGCTCGTGGATGAGCTGGCGTTCCTTATTATCGTCGGGATGGGACCGGCGGTAGGGCCCGGTAATGACCTGGTCGGACTCGTTGGCCTTGAACCGCAGGTAAAGCTTCTGGTACCGGGCAGCCTTCTCGTTGTCGCCCACGCCCTTGTAGCAAAGCATCAAGTTGTAGTTGGCCTGCAGGTCTTCCGGATCAATCGCGATCGCCTCTTGCAGTTGCACGATCGCGTCCTTGTACTTGCGCTCCAGGAAGAGCACGCGGCCCGCTTCATTGCGCACCACGCGGTCTTTGGGATACTGCTCCAGCACCTTCTGCAGGTGCTCGAGCGCACCATCATAATTTCCGTCAGCCCGCAACACGCGGGCGTAGAAAAAGTTGGCCCGCGCCAGGTTGGGATTCAGTTCCAGCGCCTTCTGCAGCACCACGCGCGCGCGCTCGTTGTCACCTTCCTGCACCGCCACGCGTCCCAAATTCACCCAGCCATCGGGGTTGGAGGGGTCCGCCTCCGTCACTTTCTGAAATGCCGCCGCTGCACCCTTCAAGTCGCCCTGCAGCAGCAGTCCAATGCCGTAATCGTTCCAGCGCTGCCAGTCGGCCTTCTCGGTCACCACTTTCAGCGCCGGTTCCGGCGTCCCTTGCGGCAGAACATTCAGTTCGACCGTATCTTCGGCCATGGTCACAATCGGCAGGTCGGGGACGTGTTTTAGATTGCCGGAAACCTGCGAAGTATCGCCATTAAAGTTGAACGTGCGATCGTCGTAGGCCTTGGTCACGACCTCGCCGTCCGTTGTCTGCGACGTTTCTCCCGCGTAGGCGAAGTGGGTGTTCCACCAGGAAAACTTGCGGTAGCAAAGCTTGGCGGTCAGAGTGATTTTGTTCCCGGCGTACTGCGGAACGTTGAGCCGGTAATGCACCGTGTCTGCTGCGCCCGGCGGAATCAATCGCACATACACCACCGATCGCGTTGCCCAGGCATTGCGCTTATTGATGGGATTACCGTGCTCATCGATCTGCAGGGAGCGATAGAAGTGCGCTCCCTTGTCGACCGGCCCGTTGCCGTCGTCCTCCACCTTGCCGCTCCAGAACAGGGTCTGGCCCTTATCATCTACCGCCTTCAGTTCGACCCAGGTGTCGGGAGCGTCCACCGTGCCCCCGGGGAAGAAGTGGCCGACCTTGCGGGTGCGCACCACCACCTCAAGCCGCACGCTGTCACCCCGCCGGACCGAGGCGTTCACCTTGTCCAGCGGCGCGGTCACCGGAGCGGCCGGCCCGGTGTCCTCTCCCAGGGTCTGCGCCTCGGCCTCTTCGCCGACGGCAAACGTCGTCTGCATTTCATTCTTCTGCCCGACCGAAGACGTACTGGCCGCACCGCGCGAGAGCGCGAAGATGTCGATGCTGACCACTCCGCTCTTCAGGAAGTCTTCTGCCACTTCCATCTGGTGCGGATCCTCATTCGCCATCGGGACCGCGGTATTCGCTCCCGGGAAAGCGTGCGAGTGGACGAAGCCGTTCACGTTGCCGAAGTCATTCGATCGGGTCAACGGCATGTGGCAGTCGGGGCAGCCCTGGGGCTTGGGCGGATAGTAGAACGACCGTGCCCCCATGCCCGACACGCCACTGGCCTGCCAGTTGTCGTACTCGTTGAAGCCGCGAATCCAGCGGTAGTTGTTTACCGGCACATCAAGGTGCACCTTGTGGCAGGAGGAACAGAACTCCGGCGTCTGCGTCTGCATGAAGGGTTTCAGAAACACGCGGCGGTGGGCTTCCGGATTCAGCTTGATGCTGAAATCGTGCAGCGCCCGAATGACAGGATTCTTGCTGGCCGCCAACTCATGCATCTCGGGATAATCCAGCATGAAATCGGCCTGTCCCATGGTGCTCTTCACTTGGGTGATGGAGTGGCACATCATGCAGCCCAGCCCCGCCCGCGACTCGGGACGGTCCACGATCTGCTTGATCGGGGTGTCCATCATGCCGCTATACAGCAGTGCCGGGTCGTGACATCCCGCGCACCACTTCGACGGCTTCACGCCGTTCACCTCCTGCATGTACTCGACGCTCTTGCGGTACCACTGATTGTTGAACGAAGAGAAGTGGTGCATCGAGCCCTGCCACTGCTTGTAGATGTCCTGATGGCAGCGCTCGCAGGCATCCGACTCCATGAAGTACTTCGCTGGAATCCTCTTCTTGCCGGTCACCTGCGCCGAACTGGGGAAGTAAGGGCCCTGAGCTCCGTCGCCTTCATCATCCATGGCGAGCGGCGCCATCTTCGGATTCCTGATGACGTACTGTTTGCTCCACGACTGGCGGCTATACCGCGCTCCAACGGATACGACCGCCGCGACCGCCAGAACCGCCAGGCCCGCGACCCACAAGCTGCGCCGGCAGCCTTCACGATGGTTCCACCACCACGCCGCCAGCAGAACTACCGCCAACGCAGAGATCACGATGTGCGTGTACAGCAGATTCCAATGTGGCCGTGACGTCCCGGTGTAGATCAGTGCCAGCCCAATCGCTGCGCCCACCGCCAGCAGCAGGCTGCCCAGCTTCACCCACAGCGGTTGCCGTAGCGCATGCGGCAACAATCGCAGCCCGCCAATACAGAACAGCACGCCCAGCCCGGTATGGAACAGCACCGCTGCGGCATAAAACAGGTTCGGTGTCGGCCACGCATACAGATAAACCGCAGACAGCGTCAGCGCCGTGATCGAGATCGCTGCTAACTTGGTGAACTTCATCGCCCTCCGCCCGGCGCCCTGGAGCCCTCCCCTGCGCCGCGCGTCTGCGCATTGCGGCGCGCCGGTGTTAACGGCTCCGGATCAATGGTCCTCGGCTCGTACACGAAGCGATAGCCCGGAGCGTTGGTGGCTCCCGTCTCGAAACGATCGTTCCACTCCAGCCGGTACCCGTTCGTCGCGCTGTCTTCCGGGATAGTGCTCGCTCGCTGGATAGGGGTAAGAGCTCATGCCATGGAATGGATAGGCCGCCACGGTGAACGGCATGGCCTCGTAGAAATCCATGTCCTTCACAAATCCGTTGGCGTAGAAGAAATAGTCGCGCTTCCAGCCCACTGGGAGCGGCGGCAGCCCGGCGGTATCGAACTCTGCGTCGATGTCCTCGCCGGTGCCGAACACCGCGAACTGGTTGTCGATGTTCGTCAGCAGCGCAGTCACGTCGCCATAGCGGGTGTAACTGCCGCGCAGCCGGGAGAACGGTCCGGTCACGCTCGCCAACTCGTACTGGTAATTCAGGTCGCCCGGGGTCGCGCCGTCGGTCTGCTTGGGGTAGCCGCGGAAGCCCAGCGTCGCAGCGGCCAGAGGCAACTCCGTCGTGCGGATCTGATTCGGCAGCACTGGACCGTTGTCCACCAGCACCTGGTCCCAATAGATCTGCAGGTTCGTAGTCATGCGAATACGCCGCGTGCCTGCAGGCAACTTGCCGGTGAGATCGACGGTGATGGTGCGCGGCAGCCCCGCGGGAAATCCCATGTCGTCGATTACGCGCTTCCAGGCGCCATCCGGCATCTGCGCCTCGACGTAGGGCGACATGGGCTGCAGGCCAGCCTGCCAAGCCGCGTACATCGACGTCGCACTGAAATACTCGATGAATCCCGTCAGGTACAACCGCAGCGGATTCTTCGCTGTCCATGCGCCCAGGTCGAGCGTCAAGCTGTGCTGGTTGGCAAACCCAGCGTAGGGCAGGTTGGTGAAGTCGCGCACGTACTGGTGGTCGTGCCGGCTGAGCAACGGCAGCACGTCCCGGCCCTTGTCGTCCCATGCGCCGACCGGAATGTGCGGCGCCGACGTTACCACCGGCGTGCCGCTGGCAAACGGAGGATCGTCGAGGAAGCGCTCATCCGGATACACCTCGGTTCCCACGGGATGATCGACCGCCAGCATGCGCAGTTGGTCGATGTAGTTCACTTCTTCCATGGGCTCGCCGAAGCGCACGCTCAGGTAGCCATCGCGCGGCCGCAACTGCGAGCCTTCGATCTTGATCCACTCCTCCGGATCGGGCGTGTTGGTCGCCGTAGGAGAAATCCAGTGGCCCACAACGCCCGCGCCGATCACGTCCGCGACGAACTCATACTTGCTGCCGTTCCAGGCAAACAGGGTGGGGCACGAACTACCACGCCGGTCCAATTCCATGAACGACACCGGCTGGTTGATGGCGACATCGATCTCGTCCTGCAACACGCCGGTGGGCCACAGCATGCGCACGATGTCCACCTGCGACGCTTTACCGAGGCCGGCGAGAACTTCCGGCGCACCCTGGCTCAAATAGCCAGCAGCACCCGGGACCTCCCACTTCTGCCACAGGCCATCGGCGAAGATTTCGATCTTGGTTCCCAGCCCGGTCTTGTTATCGGCCAGCCCCTTCAAGTCAATGCGGATGGCGTGATTCCTGGTGCCGCCCTGGTTGCGCAGGATCACCGGATCGCCACCGAGTTGCGAAACGATAAGATCGGCTGCGAGTTTGCCGTCTACGTCGGCGGCAATCAACGAACGCGGCTCCATCAGCTTGATCTTGTCCAACCCGAGCTGCGCGCTCACGTCCTCGAAGCCCTGCGGACCCTTATTGCGCAGCACGCGCACTTCGGGGCCCTTCTCCGTCTCCACCACTGCAGCCAGATCGATCCAGCCATCGTTGTCGAAATCGACTGCCGTGATCCCCCAGCCGCGCTTGGCATTGATGGGCAAGTCGACCCGCTCGAAGTGCGCGCCATCGACGTTGCGCCACAAGCTCACGCCCGGCGCGGCGGCATGCGTCAGCGCAACATCCATCCAGCCATCCTTGTTGAAGTCGAAGACGTACACGCCCACCGTTGGCGGCAGATTGGCCGCAGCGGCATAGAGCGGCACTGCTTTGAAGTTCCCTTCGCGCGGATTCAGGTACACCGTCGGCGCACTGCCTGATCCGGTCACCACCAGGTCCACGGCGCGGTCGTTGTTGATATCCGACAGGGTTGCCCCGACCGTGCTCTCCTCGCCACCGAGTCCCTTTTCTTGCGTCCAGTTGGTGAAGGTCTTGTTGCCGTTGTTCCGCCACAGCACATTGGGGGTCTTGGCAGCGCCTGCGGCACTGTCCCGTCACCAGCAGGTCGAGATCGCCATCGTGGTCGTAATCCACGAACGTTAGTCCCGCCGGCTGATTCAACGCTGTGATTCCAACCGCGGTGGTCACATCGCTGAATTTGCCGTTGCCATCGTTGTGGAACAGCAGCACGCGATCACTCAACGCCAGCGCGAGATCGTTCTTGCCGTCATTGTCGTAATCGCCTACCGCGCAAGCAATCCCCGGACCGGCAAGATCAAGTCCCGACTCCTTCCCGTCCATCGGCTTCCACTTGCCGCCGCCCAGGTTGCGCAGGATCCGCACCGCGTGCTGGCCCCCGCCCATCACCACCAGGTCGAGTTTGCCGTCGCCATACACGTCGAGCATGCACAGCCCGCCGCGCGGTACATCGTTGTTCTCGTCTTTCGCCAAACCGTTGCTGCCGCCGCCCAACGCCTCCTCCACGAACGTCACCGGAATCATCGGTCCGACCGCGGGCGCGGCGGTGATCACGTCCTGCGCAATCGACAGCTTTCCCTGTTCGCCATAGGTCAGCGTCATGGGAGAGGAAATCTTGCTGTGCGTCAGGTGCTCGAACGCCTTCAGGTGTTCGCGCGCGGCGTCGGTCTGACCCGAGCGTTGCAGCGCCCGCGCCAATCCAAACTCGGCTGATGCGTGCAGCGGATTAATCTTCAGCGCCTGCTGAAAGGCATCGATCGCTTTGGGGTAGTCCTGCTCCTGGCTGTAGAACGTGCCCAGGAAGTAGTACACGTCGGGATCGTTGGGCACGATCGTCAGTACCTTCTTGAAATCCTGGATGGCATCCGCCGTCTTGCCCTCGCTGCGATGTACCAGCCCGAGGTTGTACCAGATGCGCGGATTCGCCGGGTCCTGCTTGAGCGCGGCTTGCAGCGCCTCTTCCGCCTCCGGCAGCTTCTGCAGGTTCAGCAGCGCAATGCCTTTGTTCAACTCCGCAACCGACAGCGACGGATCCGCCTTATATGCGGCGTCGAACTTTTGCACGGCCTTTTCCATCAGCTGCTGGTTCATCATGGCGACACCGAGATTGTTCAGCTTGGCCGCCTGCTCACGGACCTGCGGAGTATCCAGCGACCACGCACTGAAAACTGAGCAACCTGCCAGGGCGGCCGGCAATAACCGGCGCAGGACTACATGCATTCAGGGTGTCTCCTCTGCGATGACGGCGAGTGTAACCTCGATTATAGAAGCTCTCCGCATCGCTATTGGCGACACCCGCGCAGCCCCGTCCTGATTTCGCCCTCCATTTTCATTCCGCTCAAATCGTTGCCGGCCCTATGCTTCCCCAAACTCTTCGCGCGTCCTGGCAAAACCACTGCGCACCGCGAACCACACGGGTATGCCCAGCAGCACCACCGCGCTGCCGATCAGCGTTTGCCTGGGCGTACTCGCCAGCATCAGCACCTCGATGGCCGCGCTCAACGCCAGGAACACAGCGCAGGGAATCATCAGTCGTCGCGTCGCATCGCCCACCACCGAACGCCGCAGCACCGCGGCCGTGGTCATGGCAATGAAGAAGATCACCGGAAACATGAAGTACGACACCACCGCCTGGAAGCTGCCCACCGCGATCAGCAGGCTGGTCAACACCGCCTGCACCGCGATGGCGTTCACTGGCGTGCCCGTCGCGCGACAGCTTGCCGAATCGTTTGAAGAAAACCCGGTCACGGGCCATGGCGTAATAGACGCGCGGCGCGGACATGATCAGCACCGCGATGCTTCCGGTCACGCAGGCCACGACCATCAGGGAGAACACCTCCGCTCCCCGCGAGCCGAACAGCACCTGCCCCGCCTGCGCCACGAAGCCCTGCTCGCTGGTCACCTGCTGCAGCGGCACCACGTACAGGAACACGCCGCTCACCACGACGTACGCTACCGTCACCAGCGATACGCCAATCAGGAACGCGCGCGACAGCGTCTTGCGGTCGCGCACTTCGCCGGCCAGTTTGCTGGCGTCCCACCATCCTCCGAAGGAGTAGTACGCGCTCACCAGGCTGAGCGCGATGGCCGCACCCAGGGGCGCCGATCCCGGACGCCTCGCCGCAAACGGCGCCAGGTTCGACCAGCTTCCGGCGCGCATCACCAGGGCCAGCACCGGCAGCGCGGCGATCACCCCGATCTTCAGCCACGTCGTGTAGCGCATCACCGAGTCGCCGGCTCGCGTGCTCAGCATATTGATCGCTGCCAGCGCCAGCACCACGGCAATCGCCACCAGTTTCATCTGCGACGCCGGCAGAGGCACCAGTGCGCTCAGGTAGCCGGTCATGCCCAGCGCCATCGCGGCCGTCACTCCCGGGTCCATGATGAGCATGGCCATCCAGCCGTACAGGAACGCCGTACCCTCGCCGTAGCCCTCGCGCAGATACACGTACGTTCCGCCCGGATAGGGGAACCGCGTTGCCAGCTCGCCGTAGCAAATCGCGCCCGCGACGGCGGCTGCGCCCATGACAATCCATACCAGCATCAGCAGCAGGGGAGAACCCAGCGCCTTGGCCATGCCTGCAGGGGTCAGAAAGATACCCACCGCGATGCATTCGCCGGCGACGGCTGCAATGCCCGAACCCAGGCCGAGTTGACGGCGCAACTCGCCGCCAGACGCATCGCCTTGGCTCATGTTGGACGGGTTTGGACGGAATGCCAGAATCACACCCGGACAGAACTTGGCCACGGCATGAAAATGCCCTGGCTGCTGGAAGTTACCCCATAAATACCCCAGCCATCGGACCCCTTTTTGTGGCCGGAGACACAGCAACAGCTTAGTGGATTAAATCCTTCCGGCAATCGCAGGGGCAATAATCGAAATGTACTAGTGACGCGGCTCGCTGCTTCCTATTACAGTCGGCAGACGCTGCGCTTGCTCGGGGTGCAAATGGCAAGCCCCACCAGGAGCCTAAGTGAACAACATCCGAGTCGTCCAGGACAATGAGGCCCAGGGAGAAGTTGCCCAGGTTTACGACGAGTGGCGGGCCCTCCGCGGACGTGAGATCGTCCCCTCCATCCTGAAATGTTTCAGCGCCCGCCCTGATTTTCTTCGCCAGGTCATCGCCTTTTCCGACACGATTCACTTCTCCGAGGGACACCTCACCCGCCGCCAGAAGGAAGCCATCGCCAGCTATGTCTCGGCGCTCAACCGGTGCCCGTATTGACTCGACTCGCATGCTTACTTCCTGCGTGAACAGGGAGCCGACGATCAGACCGTAACCGCCATTGCCAAGGGCGATCTCGATTCCGCCGGCCTCAGCTAAGGCCGAGCGGCTGCTGCTGGAGTTCGCCCGCAAGATCACCTTCGACGCCTACAAAATTACGCGTGGCGATACGGACCCCTTGCGCGCGGCAGGATGGTCGGAGGAACAGATTGCCGAGGCGGTCTACATCGCGGCGATGTTTGCCTTCTTCAACCGTGTGGCGGACGCCTTCGGCATCGAGCCCATGGGCTACCTGGCCATGGGAGCTGTGACTAAGTAGCTGCCCTGGACATCGACTAGCGCTGCGCAAAGCTGCTGCCCGGCAGGAACGAAGGTCGCTCCGGTGCATTCGCCACTATCTCGGTGAGCTTATAGAAGAACTGGTTGAATTTCGTCGCGGCGTCGAAGTCTACCGGCTGAGTCAGGTCGTCCTGTGGGCGGTGATATCGAGCCTGGTACCACTCCCGGTAGCGGCGCTCGGCGTCGTTGCCTGGATCGTAGCCGAAGATGAAACCAATCGCGGGAACACCGATTTGCAGAAACGGATAGTGGTCGGCACGGCGAAGGAGGGCGCGTTCCGGCTCGCGATCGGCGCGCATCTCGATGCCCATACTGGACCCGATCTGGCGAGCGGTTGTGCCCAGGGTCGAGTCGTCGATCGCCAGCACCGTCAGAATATTGAGCGGAAACAGCGGCCGGAGCTGATCGAGGTTGATATCGGCAACCAGTTGCGCGGCCGGAACGGTCGGGTGCTTCACAAAATAGTTGGAACCAAGCAGGCCCTTCTCTTCGCCGGTAAAGGCGCAGAACAGAACGGAACGCTTCAGTTGACGATGCTGACGGTGAAGGTCGTCGGCGAACTGGATGAGCAACGCGACATAGGCAGCATCATCCAGAGCGCCGTTGTAGAGATTGTCGCCCTTGACCGGCGTGCCGTAACCATAGCCATCCAGGTGCGCGGCGATCACCACGTACTGATCCTTGAGACCTGGATCGGCGCCGCGCAACACGGCAAGCACATTGGGCGAACTGTAGGAGCGCTGAGTCAGGTGCAGCCGGACTTGCAACTGTGCCGGGATCTCGAATGACGGCAGTGCCTCCTTCTGTCCGCCGGCGGCGAGGATCTTGGCAGCATCCTGTCCACTGCCTTGGAGCACATCCGCAAACAGCGTCGAGTCGAGACGCATAACCAGTAGCGGACTGGCCTCCTTCTCGTGGTCCTGGTCCCCAGCCAGCGAGACGCGCCGGGCATAAGCTGCCGGCCAGCGGGGCGGCTCGATCGTGAAGTATGGGTCATCGACATTGATAATGCCCCGGGCGTTCCCCTCTCGCGCACTCTTGCTGCGCTCCGGCGCCGCTGGGCAGACCCTGGCGGTATGTGCCAAAACAGACGACGATCTTGCCTGCGATGTCCTTCATCGCGTCCTTACCGCAATACCCGCGAAACGTGAGGGGCGCATCGGTTTCCACAGGCAGGTCGGCAGCGGGGGCGATCGTGATCTGCTGCAGAAACTCGATTGTCTGCTTCCTGCCATCATCCCGAAGAAGAGTGAAGCTCGTGCCTGCGGCATCAACCGCCACTTCGTTCATCGCTACGGACTGGAAAAAGGTGTGATTGTCTCCGGCTGGCTGGAGACCCGCTTGCTGGAAGCGGTCAGCCACGTACTCCGCCGCCCGCTGATAAGCAGCTGAGCCGGTATCGCGGCCCTCCATGCTGTCCGAAGCCAGCGCTTCGGTGGTGTGCCACCAGGCGCGGGTGTCGGCGTCGTGAATGTTCTTGTCTCGGGGATGCTGCTGGGCGAGAGTGGCGGCGGCCAACAGAAGGACAGTGATCGCTCTGTACATAGGCAGCGCGAGTGTAGCAGAGGCCAGCCCATTGCTGAACGTGGTCAAAGGCCCAGACATCGTCAGCCGGCGCGAGGACGCGTCGGGCGATAGGCATCCTAACCTCCAAAAATACGCTCTACACCCCCCACCTCGGCCGTTTCTGCATAAAATCGCGAAACTAATTTGCCCCGGCGAGTGTCCTATCAGCAGGCAAGTTGGCTTACCATAGCGGTGCAGGTGTGGAGCGGTTTCATGCGATGGCTCGATCCTCTGCGGCGGACGCTGATTAGCTGTCAGTCTGTCGTCTGGATGGCGAGCTGGCTGGTACCCGGCTCCCGGCGCCGCGAGTGGAAAGCGCAATGGTTCAACCGGATTTGGCACTGGACCCACTTCCTTGCCGAATCCGGCCGGCTGGATGCGCAGAATCGCCTGATCCTGGCTCGTCATTGCTGGAAGGCTTTTCCCGAAGCGCTGTGGCTTCGCTTGGATCGCGACGAATTCCTGGGTCGCAAAGATCGCCTGTTCCGCTCGCCAGCCACGGTGCTGGCGCTGTGTTTTCTGCTGCTTCTGGGTGTGTTTTTCGGAGGCGGCTTCCTGGCGCGTTCGCGATCCCTGCTATCGACCTCCATCAGTCACCCTAACCGTGTCGCCGTGGTCAGCTTCGATGGCAAGTACGTTCGCATCCGTTCGGAAACGCTGCTTTACCTGTTTTCGATCTGGCAGGAGACTCCCCTGGCCAAAGAGTTGGCCGTCTACTCCTGGGGCCCCGGCATGCTCGCCGGCGACACTGGCGCAGTACCGGTAATTGAAGCGCGGGTCTCGCCCGAATTCTTCCATGCCGTAGGGGTTCGCCCCGAATTAGGCAAGCTGCCCTCGCCCGGCCGCCGCCTGGAGTGCGCCGGCTGCGTCGTCCTCAGCCACGATTTTTGGAAGCTGCGGTACCACGGCGACCCTCACATCGTAGGACAGACGATCACCGTCGACCGCCAGCAAAAAACCGTCGTGGGTGTGCTGCCGCCGAACTTCCGCCTGCTGTCGCCGTCCGTGTCGGTTTGGACGTCCCTCGACGATGCCACGCTCCGCTTCAGCAATTTCATGAACCGCGTCGGCGCGGTGGCGCTGCTGCAGGATGGCGTTGCTGAATCCCAACTGCAGCAGGACCTGGTCGACCGCAGCGAGAACGCCGGCTACCGCTTCATCGCCTCGCCCATGGGCGTGGCGTCGGCCCAGTTCCAGTTCCGGCGGACGCTGGAGGCGTACGTCGGCTTTCTGTTGCTCGCCTTGCTCTGCGCCGCTGGCATCGCCTGGATGTTGCCCTCCGGCTCGGGAGTCGGCCAGGCACCGCTGGCGCCGCGCGAACGCCTGCGCTGGTGGGCCTTCTTCCTCGCCAAATCAGCGGCGCTGGTGGGTGTCGCCTATCTACTCTCGTGGATGGTGGTGCACGCCCTCTCCAGCTATATGGTCGGCTCTTTGTATCCCATGGCCGACGAGATCTCGGTCTGGATCTTTCTTCCCGTCGCGGTCGCCGTCCTGTCCTGGTCGACCCTGGATCAGCAGAAGCGTTGCCGCATCTGCCTGCGCCGGCTCGGCATGCCCATCGACATCGGACGGCCCGGCAGTGTGCTGTTGAATTGGGCAGGCACCGAGATGGTCTGCTCGGAGGGACACGGCACGCTGTATTTGCCCGAGTCGCAGGCCAACTGGCTGGAACGCGATCGCTGGAGCAACCTCGACGAATCCTGGGCCAGCCTCTTCCGCGCTGGCTAGCACAGCCGCTTGTCTTCCATTAGGATTCCGGTGAGGCTGCAGTTGTTTGCATGCTCAGGCCGTGCAGCGCCACGGCGCGACTCACCGCGCTCGAAAGGTCGGCTACGCTGAATGGTTTCTGCAGGAAGATGCTTCCCCGGCTCAGGATCTCCCGCCGGGCGGCATTGTCTTCGGTGTAACCGGACATATACACCACGCTCATGTTCCCATAGCGTCGCATCAGTTCGCGGGCAAGTTCGTGCCCCCCCATCCTGGGCAGTACCAGGTCGGTCAGGATCAGGTCAATCTCCTGCTCGCGCTCCTGGCACATCTGCAGGGCCGCCACCCCGTCATCGGCCTCCAGCACCTTATAGCCGAGCTGTTGCAGGCACTCCCGCAGGTTGCTGCGGATGACCCCCTCGTCCTCGACCACGAGCACGGTATGCCCGTTGACCCGGTTCTTCACCGTGTCGTGCTGCACCTGTACCTCCAACGCCCCGTTATCGATCGGAAAATACAGTTTGAACGTCGTTCCCTGGCCCGGCTCGCTGTAGACCCAGATGTAGCCCCCGCTCTGCTTCACGATGCCATACACAATCGAGAGCCCCAGCCCCGTGCCCTTGCCCACCGGCTTGGTGGTGAAGAACGGATCGAAGATGCGGGGCAGCACAACTTTGTCGATCCCACAACCGGTGTCGCTTACCGCCACCATGACATAGTGACCGGGCTGCGCCGGCGTGTGGACCGTAGTGTAGCTTTCGTCGAGTTCCACGTTATCGGTTTCGATGTGAAGTGTTCCCCCCTCCGGCATCGCGTCCCGCGCGTTCACCGCCAGGTTGAGAATGACTTGTCCCAACTGGTCGGAGTCGAGGCGGGCATTGTGCAGTTTCTCGTTAAGCTTGGTTACCAGTTGAATGTCCTCGCCGATAATGCGCCGCAGCAGGTGAGAAGTATCGGTAACCACGGTATTCACGTTGATGACCCGCGCCTGCATGACCTGCTGGCGGCCAAATGCCAGCAGTTGCTTGGTGAGCGCAGCGGCTCGGTCGGCGGCGTTCGCCACTTGCAGCAAGGGTCTGCTCATCGGGCTCTCGGGCGTGATCTGCGCCAACATCAACTCGGTCGACAGCTTGATCACCACCAGGATGTTGTTGAAGTCGTGGGCAATGCCTCCGGCCAGCCGGCCCACCGCCTCCAACTTCTGTACCCGTCGCACCTGCTGCTCCAGGGTGCTTTGCTCGGTCACGTCCTCGATGTAAACGTCGAGGTTGTCCAACTCTCCCTGGAGGTTTGGCTTCAGCACGCCCCAGGCCCGCACCCGGACGGTTTCGCCATCGCGCCGGACCAGCGATGTCTCGAACGCTTGTAGCGTCCGGTTCCTTTGCACGATCTCCCGCATGCGCTCGCGGTCGTTGGCGTCCGCGTACAGTTGGGTCGAGAGCTTCAATCCCAGCATCTCTTCCCGCCCGTAACCCAGCATCTGGCACAAAGCCTGGTTGAGCGTGAGAAAGCGATCTTCTCTGAGGGAAGTCCGGCAGATCCCAAAGGGTGCGTTGTTGACCAGCGACTGTAGCGCCGATTCCGAGCCGCGGAGCGCCTCTTCCGCTTCTACCCGTTCCGTCACGTCCTGCGCCAGTACCAGCTCGCGAGTAGCGCCATCCTTTTCGAACCGGAATACCTTGATATCCGCGTGGAACAGGCTGCCGTCCTTGCGGCGGTGCCGCCACAATCCACGAGTGTTGTATCCGCTGGGAAGTTGGCTGATCTCCCCAACAAATCGGGCCACGTCCTCTAGCGGACGAATCTCCGTAGCCTTCATCGCCAGAAACTCGTCCCGCGAGTAGCCGTACTGTTCCACAGCGGCGTCATTCACATCCACGAAGCCAAGCGTGTCGCAGTCATACAACCACATCGGATGGGGGTTCGAAGAGAACAGCAGCCGGAAGCGCTCTTCCGATTCCCGCACGTGTTGTACTTCTACCGCCAGCTTGTGGTTGCTCTCGGTCAACTCGCGATTGAACCGGTCCAGTTCCCGCCGGACGCGGCGGGAATGTTGCATCAGCCGCACGGCCACGCCGGCTGCGACCCCAAGCGTTACAGTCAGCAACAGTGGCGCGCGCTCGAGGGCCGCGATGACCAGCCCGTGGACATCGGTTGTCCCCAGCTTGAGGCTGGCGTACCAAGCCCCAACCCCCAGGAGAATGATGCTCGATGCGATGAAATACGGCAGAATTGGGCTGTCAACGGTCTTCCGAACAACCGTCGATGTCCGAAATAGGTTTGCTCGCCCCATCGGGGAAAGGGTTCCTTTAAAGAGCCGGCTCACGATCGTGGTTGCGCACTTCTTCCATCGCGTGGCGCGGCGTGGAATGATTACTATGATTACCTAATATCAACCTTCGCTCCAGCCTTGGCTGTGACGCAAGACACAAAGCGAAGTAATTGCACTCTGACGAACGTCATTTTCTGCCATGACGCCAGGCATCGGTAAGCAACTCAGGTTACTATTTTATGACTTATAGTCAGTCTTGACGGTCAGCACGATGAGTCATTTCCGCGAACCACTCTCGATCATGTCCCGGAATCGGGAAGAGACCTTCGCGAAGTCCTGGACTACGAGTTCGCCCTCACCGCAACCGGCCTGCGGTTGCGGCTTAGCAGCCACCACACCAGGGCGACGATGGCGATCACCGGAAGCAACGGAGCCAGAATCAACAAGAACAGAATAAAGAATCCCGACTGGGAAACAACTTCGCCCTTCACTTCGGCCCGCGGGTCGCGCAACAAGCCGCCGCCGATCGCCACTACCTCCCCGCTCACCCGCGCCGCATCGGTCAACCTCAAACCCCCGCCGACGTTGACCACGTCGCCCTTCACCATGCCGTCAACGACGGCCGATCCGCCAATCGCCACCACGTCACCGCTCGAACGCCCTGCATGCGGATCGAGCAGCCGATGCAAACCACGTCGCCGACCTCTTCGTTTTCACCGACGACGATGTCGCTGCCGAACTGTACCCGGTCACTCTTGCCCTGGGCCTGCGCAACCATGGGGAAAAGGACGAACAGGCATCCGATGGCTACGCCCATTTGGTGCATTCGACGTGACATACTTCCTCCAGAGAACGCCAGCTAACTTTGCCGAGTGGCGAACACAATGATGCATCTATTTATACGTACAAGCCCGCACCAAGTTCCATGCGTTTCGCTCCTATTCGCAATACAATGGGTCGTCCATCATCTCACTCCCCGAGGATAGCCCATGTCCGAACCAACCTATGAAGAACTGAAAGCGCGCCTGGCCGCCGCCGAGGAGCAACTCAAAGGAGGCCGTGCCCGCGGCACGATTAATTTCAAGGTCAGCGAGAAGGGCGCGGTCAGCGTCTACGGTCTTGGCCGCTTTCCCGTCACCCTCTATTACGAACAATGGGTCCGGCTGCTCGATCAGGCAGACGAGTTGCGCCAGTTCCTGGAAGCCAACAAGGCAAGTCTGAAACTTAAGAGCACCGAAGCGTAGCTGCTCCTTGCGGCAACGGTCGTGCGCTTGGCCAACGGGCGGCCGGACGACAGCAGCCGGATGTACCTCCGAGGCAGCCGGCAGGAAAGCTTCCTGTACGGCTTCGCCCATCGTTCACTCGTGGAATCTTGTTAGGCAACGCGGTTTGACGGGATAAGGTTCTCGCTCGCTGGCTTCACACCTCAAGATCGGAGTGGAAAGTACAGTCCCCGCCGATTCAGCCGATAAGTGGGGTAGGAGGCTGATCGTGCACTTCGGACACAAATTCGTGGAATTCCACCAACCCGGCGACACCGTTCCGCACTCAGGCATCTATCGCGTCATTCACAACCACCATCACCCTCAGCACGAAGTCACGTGCCTCTCCGGCGAGCCATTTCCGGCGTGTCATGAATGTGGGCGCAATGTACGCTTTTCCCTGGTGGTGCCGGCGCGCTCAATCCGCAAGCACGTGCACTTTCACACCTACTCCGGCAGCAACGCCACATCCTGAACTGCCGGCTCGTTGCCGCGACGGCGCTATTTCTGCAGCGCATTGATCTTGGGATTGGCGTCGCCACCCAGCACCACGACCCGGTTCGGGTTGACCACGTACCCAATCGCCGCCGTGCTCCCGTTCACCGTCAGCGGGAACCGGCCCGTACTGTCGACGTTGTACGTCGCCGTCAAGGTCTGCCCCTGTACGGAACCGCCAGGCCCGGTGCTGTCATAGTTCAGCGTGAGCGTGGCATTGGACGACGCGCCGTCCGCGCTGGCCAGGTCTACATCGACCGTTACCGACGAGAGCACCGGCAACAACGATCCACCGGCATACGAGCCGCTGAACGAGGTGTTGGAGAACGGTCCGCCGAACTGCGCCTCCAGGTTGCCGAATCCCACCGATGCATCGTTCCCCAGCACAAATCCGGCATTGAAGCTCGACAGATAAATCACCGGCGGCGTCGTTCCAATTCCCGTGATCGTGGTTCGCCCGTTGGCACTCACGTTAAACGTGCCCGACGGACTGCTCTGGCTCAGCGTGCCTCCCAAATTTTCGTCGTCCTTGGCGGTGTAGGCGCCTTGGCCATCGAAGGTCGCAATGCCCAGGGTAACGTCCGGTACCGGAGAGCTGTTCACGCTCCCCACGCCCGAAACCTCGAGCACCACCGCTCCATTCAGATATGCATTCGAGAATCCCACGGGACCCGTTCCCTGCCGCAGTGCGGAGTCGAGTACCAGCGGCACCTGACTGCCAACCGGATCGATCGAGATGGCGATCATCTCGCTACCGCTGACCACGTAAAAGGCGAAGTTCTGATTCGCCGTCCCGAGTTGGCCCGTGGCCCGCCCTGTGTTCGCGTCAGGCGCGGACAGCGATCCGCTGATGCTCTGGCTCGACGCCAGTGTTCCGGCGTCGTTGGTGTCCTGAATCCCATTGCTCACCGTCCCGGTGTTGCTAAGCGTCAAGGATCCCACCGCACCGTAACGTCCGCCGCTACTGTCCGCTCCCACCCCGCCGAACGACCAGTTGCCCGCAAGGCTGGTCAGGGTGAACGCCTTCGTGGTCTGCTGCTTGATGATGCCGACACCGCGCGTCGCCGTATCGTTGCTGTTGCCGTTCTGGATGAACTGGGTGTAGCCGAACGTTGAGTTTACGAGCTGGTAGCTGAATGTGCCCAGCGGACCAAAGTTCAAGGTCATGGTGCCGTGGCCGTTGTCGTCGAGCGAGTAGGTACCGGCGAACGCGACATTGGTCTGCGGCCCACTGGCACTGTTGAAGTCGGCTACGCCGCCGGTAATATTGCCCGCGCCATCCGAAACAAAACTTCCGGCCGCCACCACCACATTCCCCTGGTTGAATCCGCGGAACGTAAAGGCATAATTCCCGTTCAAGCGATTATCGGAACCGTTGATGGTCAGACTGACGTTGCCGGTGGCCGTTACCGCCGGGCTCTCGCTATCGGTTACCTGCACCGTAAAACTCGACGTGCCGGTCGCAGTCGGGGTCCCGCTGATCAGTCCATTGGTCGCCAGGGTGAGTCCCGCCGGCAGCGATCCCGCCGTGATTGTCCAGGTGTAGGGCGGTACTCCTCCGGTGGCGGAAAGGAATCCCTGGTACGGAATGTTGACCGTGCCCGCCGTCAGGCTCGTGGTCGAGACCGCAAGCACATCATTCACGGTCAGCATGAAGGTGCCGTCCTCGATCGCCGCCGTGGGCGTCTGCGAATCCGTCACCCGCACCTTGAAGGTGGAACTCTGCACACTGGTCGGCGTCCCACTGAGTACGCCAGCGGTGCTCAGGCTGAGACCATTCGGCAGCGTGCCCGAGATCACCGACCAACTAAAGGGAGCAAGGCCTCCCGTCGACGTAAACGTCGCGCTGTAGCTCTTGTTGATCACCGCATTGGGGAGCGGCGACTGGTTCGCGATCAGCAGCGGCTTGATAGACGGTCGGAGGAGCTCCCCTTGCCACAGCCGGCTGATAACAGGCAAAGAACGAGCGAAAACGTCAACAAAAGTATAGTTTTATACCGATTCATGAGTCCCCTGATGACCACACCCTTACCGCCAGATACAGTCCACGGCAGCTTCCGCCAGAATCCGCGCTCCCGTGCGCCCAGTAACTTGGAATATATGCCAAAGAAAGACAGAGTATCACCCCGGCTGGTGCGGTAGCGATTGCTAAGGTTCGGCCGGACAAGGCTACGGGAAACTTGCGTCACGGGATTGCCTTTACCGGCCGATTGCAGTGCCCATGTCCTGCTGCCACCGTTGGTTCGCGCAGCGTTTATACTCACAAAACGCGCATGCCGAGCAAACTCGATGAAATCATCGCTGCGACCCGCGAACGAGTGTCGGCCGCGAAGGCCTCCGTCTGACCTGCGCGCGGCTCACGCTTGCAGCCGAACGCCATCGGCCTCGCGGCTTTCGTCAGAGGTTACGCACGGTCGGCCGAGATGGCATCGCCATCATCTCGGAACTGAAGAAGGCGTCGCCCTCGAAGGGTCTTATCCGCGCCGATTTCCCCGTGGCTGACCTGGCGCGCCAGCTCGAATCCGCCGGAGCCGCCGCGCTCTCGGTCCTTACCAACGAGAAGTTCTTCCAAGGCTCGCTGCGAAACCTGGAGATCGCCTCCCAGGCGACCTCCCTGCCCTGCCTGCGCAAAGATTTCATCGTGGATGAATTCCAGCTCCTCGAAGCACGCGCCTTCCACGCCGACGCCATCCTGCTGATCGTGGCCGCGCTGTCGCAAGCGGAATTGACGGCTCTCTATCGCCGCGCTCGCGAGCTGCAACTGGATGTCCTGTGCGAGGTGCATGACGCTCCCGAACTGCAGCGCGCGCTCGATGCCGGATGCGACCTGATCGGGGTCAACAATCGCAACCTGCACACCTTTCGTGTGGACTTGGACACTTCGCTACAGTTGGCCGAACTCATACCCGCTGAAGTGCTGAAAGTAGCGGAAAGCGGCATCGAGAGCGGCAGTGACATCGCGCGCCTCCGCCAGTCTGGTTTCGACGCCTTTCTGATTGGCGAGTCGCTCATGCGCGCCCCGCATCCGGGAGACGCACTGCGGGAACTGCTGGTGAAATCGATCGCAACGACGCGCTAGCCACTGTCGCCCTTGACCTGCTTCACGCCAATGAAGTCCGCCGAACTCGACGCCATCCTCCGCAGGAGACGGCAGATCATGGCCCACCGTTTCAACGGTGGGTACGCGTATAAGAGAGATAGCGAGTCCCGTTAGGGACGGCATTCTTTTGTGAGAGCTTTAGTCCGAGCCACAATCATGACTTGGATCAAGATCTGCGCCACCACCAACCTCGAGGACGCCCTCGCCAGCGTTGCCGCGGGCGCCGATGCGCTCGGTTTCATCCTGGCCCCCAGCACGCGTCGCGTGACCCCCGAAACCGTGGCTGCAATCGTCGCCGCCCTGCCGGCGCACATCGAAAAGGTCGGGGTCGTGGTCAACGAGTCCCCCGATTCCCTAGCCGAACTCGCCGCCCAGGCGAAGCTCACTGCGGTGCAGCTCCACGGCGACGAACTGCCGGAACAGCTACCCGAGTTCCGCCGCGCCCTCGGCTCCTGCAAAATCATCAAGACGCTCCAGACCCGCGAATTTCTGGCCGACCGAGGCGACAGGCTCGATGCCTACCTCCGCCAGCGCCACAGCATCGACGCCATCCTGCTCGACTCCGGCGTGCCCGGCAACCGCGGCGGCACCGGCGTTCCCTTCGACTGGAACGCGGCTGTGCCCATCGTCTCCCGCATCCGCGAGGTGCTGCCCGTAATCATTGCCGGCGGACTGACCCCGCAGAACGTCGCCCAAGCCATCCGTCTCTTCCAGCCCTGGGGCGTCGATGTCGTCTCCGGTGTCGAGCGTGAAATCGGCAGGAAAGATGAAACCAAGGTGCGTGCCTTTATCGACGCCGCCCGCGCCGAAGGTTCCGTCGCCCCACCGCGCCCTCGTTCAATATTGTCATCCTGAGCGAAGGCGACCGCTTTTGTCGCCGTAGCCGAAGGACCCCTATACCGCGACGAAACTCTCCGCTGAGCGAAATCGAAGGCGCACCCTATATCATCGTTAAGAGAGCACCCGAGCCACGAGCGACTTTATGGAAAATACTACCGACACGACCCAATCCGCGCCCCCGTCGTCTCCCAAACGACGCCGCTCTGTGCCCGGGCGCTTCGGCTCCTATGGCGGACGCTATGTGCCGGAGACGCTCATGGCCGCGCTCCAGGAACTCGAAACCGCCTACGCCGCCGCGCGCAAAGACAAGACCTTCCGCGATGACTATCACCGGCTGCTCCACGACTTTGCCGGCCGGCCCACGCCGCTCTTTCTTGCCGAACGTCTGACCCAGCGAACTGGGCGGCGCAAAGATCTACCTCAAGCGCGAAGACCTGCTCCACACCGGCGCGCACAAGATCAACAACTGCATCGGGCAGGCGCTGCTCGCCCGCCGCATGGGCAAACATCGCATCATCGCCGAAACCGGAGCCGGCCAGCACGGCGTCGCTACCGCGACGGTCTGCGCCCTGTTTGGCATGGAGTGCGTCGTCTACATGGGCGCCGAAGACATGCGCCGCCAGGAACTCAACGTCTTCCGCATGCGCCTGCTGGGCGCGGAGGTGCGAAGCGTCGATTCCGGCTCGAAGACGCTGAAGGACGCCATCAACGAGGCCATGCGCGACTGGGTCACCAACGTGCGCACCACCCATTACCTGCTGGGCAGCGTGCTGGGCGCGCATCCTTATCCGACCATGGTGCGCGACTTCCATCGCGTCATCGGCCAGGAGGCCCGCAAGCAGATCCTCAAGGCCGAAGGCCGCCTGCCCACCGCGATCATCGCCTGCGTAGGCGGCGGCTCCAACGCTATCGGTGCGTTCTACGAGTTCATCGAAGACCGCGACGTGCAGCTGATCGGCGTCGAAGCCGGAGGCCGCGGCCATGGGCTGGGCGAACATGCTGCCCGGTTCGACGGCGGCGGTCCAGGTGTTCTGCAGGGTACGTATTCGTATGTTCTGCAGGACCAGGCCGGCCAGATTGCGCTGACCCACTCCGTTTCCGCCGGACTCGACTATCCAGCCATCGGACCCGAGCACGCCTGGCTGCACGATCAGGGCCGCGCCGAATACGTCTCCGCCAGCGACACCGAGGCGCTCGACGCCCTGAAGCTGCTGGCGCACACCGAAGGCATCATCGCGGCCCTCGAGTCGGCGCACGCCGTCGCCGAGGTGATGAAGCGCGCACCGAAGATGGCTAAGACTGACATCGTGATCGTCAACATCTCCGGCCGCGGCGACAAAGACATCGGGATTCTGCGAGAGAACCTGGCGCTTTGAAAGCGACACGTCTCGGAGACGTGGTTGCCTAGACGGAAGTGGGTAACCCCACCCAGTCGGCTGTTATTCTTGTCTCACGGGTGACAAAAATGAACCGGCAAATCGAACAGAAGCGCGAGCAAATTGCTGCGATTTGCCGCCAATACCACGTTCGTCGCCTGGCGCTCTTCGGCTCAGCGCTGCGCGACGACTTCGATCCCTCCCGCAGCGATCTTGATTTTGTGGTCGAATTCGAGCCGTTGCCAGCCGGCACTTACGCCAGCACCTACTTCGGCCTGATCGAGGCGCTGGAGCGCCTTTTCGAGCGACACGTGGACCTGGTCGAGGCCGGTTCCGTTCGCAACCCATACTTTCGGCAGGAAATTGAATCGCATCAGGAACCGCTCTATGCCGCGTAGCCTGCAGGCTTACCTGTGAGATATTGAGCGCGCCGCTGGCGATATTCTGACGTTTACGCGCGGCAAGCAGTTGCACGAATACGAGAATGACGCGATGTTGCGCGCCGCGGTGGAACGCAACTTCGAGATCATTGGCGAGGCTCTCGGTCAGGCGCTTAAGTTCTTCCCTCGTATAGCAGGTCGCGTAACCAACGAACAACAGATTGTCGCATTCCGCAACCATCTGATTCACGGATACGCAACCGTGAGCCACGCGCTGGTGTGGGACATTGTGCAGACGAATCTTCCCCGGCTTCGCGACGAGGTGGCAGCACTGCTGCATGAGGCCGCCGCAGAAGAAAGCTCATGAGGCGCGAAAGAAGTGTATTCCTCGCTGCCTCTGCGACAGGCGATTGTGGGCCACTAGCCGCCAGCGCCTCGCCACCTTTGCGAAAGAGTGAGAATTAAGCTGTTACTCTAGATCTTCATCCATGCCCATCAAGTTCACGCACCACCCCGGACTCGTCGTCTACATCACCTGCGGCGACCCCAGTCTCGACATCTCGCGTGACGTTGCGCTGGCCGCCATTCACGCTGGCGCCGATGTCATCGAACTCGGCGTGCCCTTCAGCGATCCCGTGGCCGACGGCCCGGTGATTCAGCGCGCCAGCGAGCGCGCTCTCCGCAATGGAACCGATTTGCGTGGAGTGCTGCGCGTGGCAAACGAAATCCGCCAGCAATCGAAGGCCGGGCTCATCATTTTTTCGTATATGAATCCCATCCTGCAGTTCGGACTGGAAAAGTTTTGCGCTGCCGCCGCCGAAGCCGGGGTTGATGGCGCGCTGGTCACGGATTTGCCCGTGGAAGAAGCGGCCGACTACCTGCGCGCCATGAAAGCGCACAAGCTCGCGCCCGTGTTTCTCGCCGCTCCCACCAGCACCGAGCAGCGCCTGCGCGATGTCGCCAAACATTCCCGCGGATTCGTCTACGCCATCTCGCGTACCGGCATCACCGGCGCCCGCCAGGAGGTGGCGAGCGACGCTCAGTCTCTGGTGCAGCGTCTTCGCGTTTTAACCAAGCTGCCCATCGCCGTCGGCTTCGGAGTTTCCACGCCGCAGCAGTTTGCCGAGGTCGGAAGCTTCGCCGACGCCGCCGTCATCGGCAGCGCGATCGTGCAGCGTATCGAACAAAGCACGGGACGGGAGGCAGCCGCTGTGTCAGAATTTCTGCAGTCCTTGACGGAACCATCGCGAAACGCTGCCGCCAGCGCCTGATGGGTGCATGATATGGCAAGTCCGACTCAAACCCATCCGCAAGGGCTTTATGTGTATATCGCGACCAGCGTCGCTAGCGACGGAGGGTTGGAAAGCCAGGCAAACCAGCCCCATCGGGGCGGAATATCATAGCCCAGCACGCAGCCGAAGGCGGAGTGCTGGGTAAGTTGGGAAGAAGAACGGAGTCCTGTAGGGACGGCATTCTTGCACGAGGGCTTCAGCCCGAGCGACATCGGGCGGGCCCGGCTGGAAGCTAGGTTAGTTGCGCAACGGTGAAACTGCGAACCAGCCAGCCCCTCCAGGGCGATATATCCAAACCCGGGGCTTCGGCGAGTGAACGAATGGACATCGAGGGATGGCGCCGCCAAATCGACGAACTCGACCGCCAACTGGTCCGCCTGATCAACCAGCGCGCCCATTGCGCGGAAGAAATCGGCAAGCTCAAGCGTAACTCGGCTATGCCGGTGTACGAGCCCGATCGTGAGCGCATCATCTTCGACAACATCGCCCGCGAGAACCAAGGCCCGTTGTCCCAGGTACAGTTGCGCCAGGTATATGAGCGGCTCGTCGATGTGATGCGCCAGATTCAGCGCGAAGAAATGGTGCCCGATTCGCAATCCGACGTAGCGAGTCACGGTCAGGCCACCGAACTCGAACCGAAAGATTGAGAATCAGCAGCCCGTGCACGAAGAACGACTGCGAAAAGCGAAGAACGAAAATAAAAGCTAAAAGCTGACGGCCGAGAGCTGACAGCTATTCCAGGAGCCCCTTTCCCTATGATTGTCGCGATGCTCGAAACCGCCAGCGAAGACCAGATTCAGGATGTCACCGATCACCTGATGAAGATGGGCTTCGCCGTGCATCGCACCACCGGCGCGCGTCAGTCGGTGCTGGCCGCCGTCGGCAAGCGCATCGACTTTGATACCCGTGACCTCGAAGTATTGCCCGGGGTTGAGAAGGTCCACCGCATCAGCGCTCCCTACAAGCTTGTGGGACGACAGTTCCGCGGCCACGACACCATCATCAAGCTGCCCAACGGAGTCGAGATCGGCGGCAAGGAAGTCATCGTCATGGCCGGCCCGTGCTCGGTCGAATCCAAAGAGCAGCTCTTCGCCGCCGCCGACATGGTCTCCAAGGCCGGCGCCAAGGTGCTTCGCGGCGGAGCCTTCAAGCCACGCAGCTCGCCCTACACCTTCCAGGGCCTCGGCCTCGACGCCCTCAAGCTCCTGCGTGAAGCCGGAGACAAATACGGTCTCATGGTCATCAGCGAGGTCATGGAGATCTCGCAGATTGATCTCATGCTGCCCTACATCGACATCTTTCAGGTGGGCGCGCGCAATATGCAGAACTTCAACCTGCTGCGCGAGCTCGGCAAAGTGCGCAAGCCGGTGCTGCTGAAGCGCGGCATCGCCGCCACCATCGAAGAGCTGCTGCTCTCCGCCGAATACATCATGTCGGGCGGCAACTACGAGGTCATCCTGTGCGAGCGCGGCATTCGCACCTTCGAGACCTACACTCGCAACACCCTCGACATCTCGGCCATTCCCGTCGTGCACAAACTCTCGCACTTGCCGATGACGTCCGACCCATCGCACGGCACCGGTCTGCGCGACAAGGTGCCCCCCATGGCCTGCGCCTCCGTCGCCGCGGGGGCCGATGCACTGCTGATCGAGGTACATCCCGACCCCGATCACGCGCTCTCCGACGGCGCACAGTCGCTCTATCCGCAGCAGTTCGCCGAGTTGATGGGCAGGTTGCGCATGATCGCACCCGCCGTCGACCGGACGATCGGGTAATCTGGGAAGTTCGACACCCGCGCCTAATGCTGTCATCCTGAGCGGAGTGAGGTCGCCTGGGCGACCGAACGGAGTCGAAGGACCCCTATCACGACGACCGACGATGCCCATCCGCCAAATCACGGTCATCGGCACCGGCCTCATCGGAGGCTCGCTGGCGCTCGCACTGCGCCAGCAAGGCTTCACCGGCGCCATCGTCGGCTGCGACAAACCTGCGGTTCTGGAAATCGCCCAGCGTCGCGGAGCCATCGACCGTGCTGAACCCGATCCGCCCGCAGCGGTCCAAGGTAGCGAACTCGTCATCCTCGCCACTCCCGTCGGCGCGATTCTCTCGCTCTTTGAGAAGCTCGCGCCCACCCTTCCGCCCGCCACGCTGGTCACCGATACCGGCAGCACCAAGCAACAGTTGGTCACGCGCGCCCGCCTGATTTATGGCGCCAATGCGCACCAGCGCGTTCTGCCCAGCCACCCCATGGCCGGTAAGGAATGTGGAGGCATTGAACACGCCGACGCCGCACTCTTCGAAAATGCAGCCTGGCTCGTTACCCCGATCGACGAGGAGCAGCCCTACACACCGGCGCAGGAAGAATATCTTGCGCTGCTCGCGTCCCTCGGCGCCCGCGTCATGACCATCGACGCCGACCGGCATGATCGCCTCTGCGCCTGGGTCAGTCATTTGCCGCAGATGATCTCCACCGCCTTCGCCAGCGTCTTACGCGACGAACTCGGCGACGACGAAGCGGTCACCCAGATCGGCGGACGCGCCCTGCACGAGATGACCCGCATCGCGCACAGTCCCTATTCCATGTGGCGCGACATCGCCCTCACCAACAGCCAGAACATTGAAGAGGTGCTGCTCCGCTTCGAACAGCAACTCACCCACCTGCGCGAAAACCTGCGCGGCCCCGGCCTGCGCGAACTCTTCGACAGCGCCAACCAGTTCGGGCGGAAAGCCTGAATGTATACATGGTCCGGGGCGCCTTTTAAGTTCAGGGATAGCGAGCGATAAGCCCTGTTTTCATCGAGTGACACTCCGAGGAGACCGCGCGCAGCCCGGAGCGCACACATTCGTAGATACTGGCCGACTTGTCGATACCGATCCGCATCCCAATCTGGATTACTTCCGGTTTGCTGACGATAAGGCCAGTCCTACTGCGCCAGGTCGAGCCGACGGAGCATTTCCTGGTAGCGCGGATCGCTATGCAGGAAATCGAATTCGGGTGCGGTCTTGCTCAAAAGATGGACGTTTTCCTCCTGGCCGCGCGCTCGCTCCAGGCATTCGAGTACTTTGGGGCCATCCTGAAAAGTCCCATACACAAATGCGGCCCACAATAAGCCTCCGTCGTGCCGTCGCTCCATAAGTTGAGCCGCCTTGAGTCGAGCAGCGCGGATGCCGGACTTGTTGAATGCGGCGGTGACCTCATCCTGGTCGCGCATCATTTGAGCGGATTGCACCAGCGTTGCTATTTTCTTTCTCTCCGCGATGGCCTCCGGCACCCGTCCTTGAATCCAGTAAATCCGCTCGAATAAGGAGTGGGGGAGCGGCAACTGAGGGAAAAGCTCCGCAAATCGGCGGGCCTGCTCCAAGGCGCGGTCGTACTGGCGCAAGCTGATCAGAATCGCCGTGCGAATGGCGTTAATCGGTATGGTGAAAGGGTCCAATTGCCGAGCCCGCTCATTTTCCGCGAGGGCATCAGCCGGAAGGCCCATGCTTAGCAAGTAGAGGGTGTAATAGTGGTGGGCCATCGCGTAATTGGGATTCAACTCAATTGCGCGGCGCAGCTCTCTCTGGGCGTCGGCCATCTGGTGCTCATACAGAAGGACAGCTCCTAACGAGGCGTATCCCTCGGCCAGCTCAGGCTGAAGCGAGATAGCCTTGCGCGCGTACTGCTCGGCGAGTGGAAAATCCACCTTTGCTCCCCATCCAACCCAATAGCAATCGGCCAGTCCGGAATAGGCAAGAGCGAAGGATGGGTCTTCACGTACGGCTTGCTGGAAATAGTCGATTGCACTCGCAATTGCCCCCGGATTTCTTTGCAGCCAGAGGTAACGACCGCGCAGGTAGGCATCGTAGGCTTGCGGACTGACAGTCCTGGCTGCGTTAACGCGAGACTGCTCTTCCGGCGTGAGCTTGAGTCGGACCTCCTCGGCAATGTCGTGGGAAAGTTCATCCTGCAGGGACAAGACGTTTTGCACGTCGCGCTGGTAAGTTTCGGCCCACAGGTGGGCATCGCTACGTGCATCGATGAGCTGCGCTGTGATGCGAACCCTGTCGCCGAAGCGTGTTACGGTGCCTTCGACCACGGCATCGACGCCGAGTTCGGCCGCGATCTCGGGAAGCGGCCGTTTTGTTCCCTTGTATCGCTCGACCGATGTATGTGAGATGATCCGCAGCCCGCCAAACTTGGCGAGATCTGTAATTAACTGGTCGGTCATGCCATCGCTGAAGTACTCCTGCTCGGGATCGTTCGAAAGATTGCGCAGTGGCAGTACCGCCAAGGACTCAATTCGATGGCCGCCCGTCGCTGGCCACCAGCGACGGCGAAGACGATGCCAATTCAATCCAACAATGAGGGCGGCAGCTACTACTCCGAGTGCTACACAAGAAATGGTGCAAGTCGCCATGGGAATTGGCGGCGCACTACCTGAGGGACAGGTTCGACGGCAGGCGGAGGTGATTCTCCCATTGTCCCTGCATCGCTCAAGGGGGCGATGAACCGGTACCCTCGCTTCGGCAGCGTCTCCAGAAATCGCGGGTGCTCGGCATCGTCCTCGAGCGCGGTGCGGATCTGCCGGATGGCATAGTTCAGCCCTTGCTCATAATCGACAAACGTCTCCGATCCCCATACTTCGTTGACCAGCTCCTGGCGCGTGACTACCTGTCCGGCACGCCGGATCAGGATAGCCAGAATCTTGGCGGGCTGAGGTTGCAGCTTGAGTGGGATACCGTTCCGCGCAGCAGTTCTCCTCGTAGCGAGATCGAAACTGTACTCGCCAAAGCGCACCAGGCTCGAGGTCCTGGACTCCATTGCTACTCCCCTTACCCTGAGATCGACCACGAACTGCGGTGCGCGGATTATATCCGCAAGTTCCCTGAACCCTTACGTTGCCATTACTTAGCGCCCTCACAAGAAACTCATACTCGAACTCATCGCCGGCAAATTGACCTTCCCGACAAACCGCAGCATTGTCGTTCGCACCAGGTCGAGCTGACATCCAGCGACCTGAAATCAAGGAGACGAACATGAAACTCAAAAGGCTCACAGTATGCACTCTGGCTGGGATGATCTTCGCAACTCTGGCGTTTCTTCCCAACAACCTCTTTTGTCAGGCTCCAGTTGCCTCAGCACAATCGGCGACCCCCACCAACGCCGTGGTTTGGCAGCACGTGGGACGGCTCTACTTGGACCCCAATACCGGCAAGGCTCGTATACGCCGGGTACCTTGTCCACATCTACGGCATTACCAGTTCGCTGTTCAACGGCTCTCCCAGCGAGTCCACCGCTTACTTCACCTTCAGCACCGACGTGTTGTCGCTGACGCCGATTCCCAACAACGGCAACATGGCATTGAGTCTCGTTTCGGCCGGAACATTCAACGTCTACTACAACACCAATCCCAACGGCGACTGGAATAACCCAGCCACTTTTGCAAGCGGCAAGCTGGTAGCCACCTTCACCAGGACAGAGAGCCTGTTCCCCGTGATCGGATCGTTTGGAGTCCACAATCTCTCAGAGAGCCTTATGTCCAGCCAGAATTTCATTTTTGGTGGCCGTCTGCTGAACTTCAACCGCATTGCCCCGCACGGGATCACGTTTACTCAGTTCGCGGATATGACACCGCTAGCCGGGATCGCTAACTATCCGGTGGCTTTTGCCGCCGTCGGCACCACGACAGCCATCGGATCGAAGGACTAGCGTAAGGGGCGATTTCACCTTTACCGTACGTTTAAACACAGAGCAAGGAACAAGCGGATTAGTGATATAAAGAGGAAGTGTCATTCCGCGGTAGCTGGAAAAGACCCGCGATTTGACGCGAAGTCAATGGGTTAAACGGAATTCACAACAGCAGAGCGATAGAGTCAGCCCAAGCAGCAAAGAATCTATCGCTCTTGAGCCAGTTTGCCTGCGGATTGCCTTATCCAGGTTGCAAGATGTGGCGCTGCACAAAAAGCATCTGCTCGAAGTAAGACGGCAACCAGGCAGGAGGCCTGCCGGGAGCCTGAGAAGTCTCGTCGAAGCAAGACAGGCATCTGACACAGTTTCGTGCGACAAATGAAAGGGAGCTTGTTATGAAAACGAAGACGACATTGCTTTTAGTTACCCTGTTGCTTGCAGCCGCAGCTTTTGGCGAGTCTCCAGGTGCGGCGTGCAACGTCCGGTCGGCCACGGGCGCCTACGGCTATAGCTGCTCCGGGGCGTATCAGGGGCAACCCTTTGCCGCCTACGGCTACGTATTCAGCGACGGCAAGGGCCAGTGGCATGGTTACGGAAAAGTCAGCTTAAACGGCACGATCCTTCCGTGGACGCATAGCACGAGGCCGAACGACCCAGCCACCGTGAACCCGGATTGCACCGGGAACGTGACTTACGAGGTGACTATCGCTGGACAGCCGGCCCCCGATGCTCATTTCGACTACGTGATTGTGGACAATGGGCGCGGAGTTAAGGGTTTCCCGATTGACCAGGGCTATGCCGTGTCCTGCCAGCTGATTCGCGAGAAGTAACCCGGAAAGGCTGATGGGCGGCGAGGGTGGACGGGAGTCGTTCTGCGCATCGCTCAGGATGACCCCAGGATTGAGATTCTTATTCCCACCCTATCGCGCGAGGAAGGCGGTAACGGTTGGTCACCCAAGATAAGGGCACCAGGATCCGACGAAACTTTGGAGAGCACAATGGCATTTCAACCCATGTATTACTGCGAAAAGCTATTTTGGACGGGTGGCCCGGCCAACGAACTAACTCATCTGGGTGCCCCGTTCTACCGCCGTCTTTGGCGGTAGGGCGGGGCCTTTTGTCGCGCGGTGGTGCGCAGTCCAAGGCGATTCAATTTCCACCACGCCGGTTACTCCAGTCACATAGTGGCTAAAGCTGCTCCAAGCCCAATCTTCCGGTCGTTCGACCAACCCGCGCTTCACCGGATTACGGTGGATGTATTTCAGCTTCTCGATGCGCTTCTTCGACGTGAAGACATTGAAGTCGTAGTAGCGAGCTTGCCAGAAGTGCTCGCGGCCGGCGATTAGCTTTCGCGAAACCGATTGCTTGATCGCCTGCGCCGCACTGGCAAGCGTGCCGTGTTCAGGTTCAGTCATCAAAAGATGAACGTGCTCGGGCATCACGACGTATCCGACGACGTAGAAGCCGTAGCGGATTCGCGACTGCTCCAATGCCACTCGAACCGGTCACGAGAATGAGGACTCGCTAGAAACGGCTGGCGACGGTAGCAACTGAACGTCAGGAAGTGGACACACCGAGATTTGTGGTACCGTCGGAGTCCCTGTGGCATGCCTGCACGTTACCATGAGTTTCCCAAGGGAATCTGTGACGTTGGGCTACAAAAAGCCCCGCCCTACCGCCAAAGACGGCGGTAGAACGGGGCACCCAGATTGGATTGTGCGTAGGCCGGGCCACCCGCCATACGAACGGGGTCTCGAAGAAGAACGGAAGCGGCTCGGTGTTGCAGGCTACCCCGAGCGTAGCTAAATTGGTGCGAGAGTTGGAGGAATAGTCATACCTGTGGATTGGCGTGCCACGATGAGGTGGCAAGATCAGTTGCAGGGAGGGGACGAAGTTGTCGGAGCGATCAGGAACCCCCGCTGACGATCCGTTCGGTGGTCGACACCCAACCAGTCACGAACGGATGACGGGACTGCCCTGGGATGCGTCGTACCACGACGGCCCTGCGCCTTGGGATATTGGCCAACCGCAGCCGGCAATAGTGCGTTTGGCATCCGAAGGCGGATTCGCCGGAGCGGTGCTCGATGCGGGCTGCGGGACTGGCGAGAACGCTCTTCACGTCGCCTCGCTGGGATTCTCGGTTCTGGGCGTTGACGTGGCGGAGACGGCACTGACGATCGCCCGAGAGAAGGCCCACAACCGTGGGATCGAGGTTGCGTTCGCTGCGGCTGACGCGTTCCATCTGGAGCGTTTGGGGCGCAGGTTTGAGACGGTGTTGGACTGCGGACTGTTCCACACCTTCGACGGCGACGAGCGCCCAGGATACGTGGCGAGTCTAGCGTCGGTGACCAAGCACGATGGAACCCTGTATGTGTTGTGCTTCAGTGACGATGGTCCCGATACTGGGCCGCACCCTATCAGTCAGGAAGAGCTGAGAGCGGCGTTCAACCCCAGCAATGGATGGAATGTAGCCGCTATCGAACCGGACCGGATTCAGACGAGATACCACGACGACGGCGCACCGGCCTGGTTCGCGACAGTCAAACGGATCTAGACTGCGGAACTTGTCGGCCCGGTGAGCGATCCCGTGCCGGGTGCCCCATTCAAGGCCTTCCTTTGGCCCTGAGTGGGGATTTTCGTCCGTACAACCGGATTGTCGCTATTATCACGAAAACCCCCGCTCAAGTTGAGGCGTCTGCGAGGCGTCAGAGCCGAGCGCCGAGATCCTGAGCGAGTGCAGCGAGTCGAAGGACCACGCCCTGAGCGAAGTCGAAGGGGGGCACCCAAATTGGATTGTGTGTTGGCCGGACCACCGGCCCGAGGAGAAACTATGTCACGCACCGACGGCAATGCAACCGAACGAAATGTAACCTTGCACGTGGTTTCCAGTCTGGATGGTTTCATCGCGAAAAAGGACAACAGTGTCTCCTGGCTAGACACTGGAAGCGTCTACGAAGCCGGGGTTTCCATTTCGGAGGAAGAAGCTGCGACCTTCGTCAAAGCTATAGATTGTTATGTGCTCGGTTCCCGCACTTATGAACACGCGCTTGAACTGGGCTGGCCATACGGCGATACTCCGGCCGTAGTGGTGACCGGCAGAGAATGGCCGCCGGCGAGGAAGAGCGTCGAGTTTTATTCAGGCGATCTCAAGACCTTAGTTGACGTGAAACTCGCGCCTCGATATCGAAACATCTGGCTGGTGGGTGGGGCCATGTTGTGCCAGCGTTTTCTCGAACTCGGCCTGGTGGACGAAATCAGGTTGACGATAGCGCCTGTCCTATTGGGTGAAGGACTCCGGCTGTTCGGTGGTTCCCTGCCGGAGGAGAAGTGGAATTTGAAGAACGTGGTCGCTTACAAGAACGGCTTTGTTGAGCTATCGTACTCCGCCCCTACCGCGTGAAAGAAGCTTTCACTTGCGGAGGTTGCAGGGTGCCCCAGGGTTCGCGTCCCTCTGTTGGACGCTAACCTGGGTGGAGTCGGCTCCAACGCGATCCTTATCGCCATCGCCACCCCCTCGGATCGCGCTTCGCGTGAAAACAGCCGATCACGACAATTCTGTTCTCCTGCACCTCAAAGAATGTTCCGCACGGAAACCGTCTGACCCCCGCCCGTCGCCGTCCGCGATGAACTACGGGAAATTGCAATGGTCGCTGTGCGATGGCTTCCACCGTAGCCTCCACCGCAACTGCAAAACGCTCCCCAAGTCAGGTCGAATGTCGTCGTACCATGCCGCGCCTGCCGCAGTTCCGCGGCGGCCTCGGACATCCAGACGACGGGCAGCTTCACGGTTTCTTAAAGAGGTCCGACCTGACGTTCTCCCACGGGATGACATCGGAGGGGTTCTGCTCGAGGCGCGCAATCCGGGAATCCAACTCGGCCGGTTGCGCGTCGGTCAGCGTAAGCGAGTCGGCCTCAAGGCTCTCCCACCTTCGTCTAGCAATTCGGCCTTTTCGGCTGACGTAAGGTTGGCGATCTGTTCTCGTAGCGCACTCATTGCCTATAACCCTAGCGCGGTTCCGTGGTCGGTGCGAGCCCACCCGGCGGGTTGCCACCATCTCCGAACTGCTATCGAACCAGAAGAGGCTTCCACTTGCGAAGCTTGCAGGTTAGGCTGAGCGCAGCTAGATTAGGTGCGAGAGTTGGAGCCGTACCATGAAAAAGTCCGTCCCTGTCAGCCACCCCACGAAGCCAACACCGGGCTTCGTAGGGGCCCGGGTGGAATCTGCCTCTGCACGAATCGACGAGAAGATCAAGGAACTTGGGGACTGGCGCGGGAAGACGCTCGCGAAAGTGCGCGAAATCATACACCAGGCAGACCCTGAGATCGTCGAAGAGTGGAAGTGGATGGGGACTCCCGTCTGGTCGCACGGCGGCATCGTCTGCACCGGAGAGACGTACAAGAACGTCGTCAAGCTGACATTTGCCAAGGGAGCTGCGTTGCAGGACCCTTCTGGCCTATTCAACTCCAGCCTCGATGGGAATGTCAGGCGCGCCATCGACATCCACCAAGGCGACAAGGTCGATGAGGCGGCCTTGAAGGATCTCATCCGCACTGCAGTGGCGCTCAATCTCAAGGGCAAAAGTAAGCCCAATCTGAAGCCCAAGCCGAAGCCCCGGCGAGCGACCAGCAAGCGGGGCGACTAGCTTGATCGCAAGTCCCAGGGGTCCTCGGCGGGCCCGCTTTTGGCCCGCTGGGGTGGAGGTCCCGGCCATGTCTCCTCCCATAGGGGAAGAGCTTCGGCACCTGCCTCATACGCCAAGCAGTTCGGCGTTGAGGCCCCGAGTTGGCCATCTCGGCGCACCGGAATGAGCGAGTCATACGACCGGGCTCCGCCGGATCTCGTGACGAGCCTCTGCCGCAACCAGCCATCAATAGGGCGATGCCAACGCTTCAGCTGCCAGCTTTTCCTGCTTCCCTTGACCATCTCAAGGGCTCTCTGGTGGACGTCGTGAGGAGACTAATCTTTGTCCCTTGCTGAAACGCAGGTGAATCGGCATCGGAAGCTATTGCAAATAGGCAACTTCCGATCGCCGACATTTGTTCACCTGTTTTCTACCTGCAATTCACCCTCCATGCATTGAGCATTTTTCGGTTCGGGCGCAAAGTCGGGCGCATTCGGAGCCGCTGCTCCCGTGAGGATGGAAATGAAAAACACAGCTTGCAAGACTCTGATCGCCCTGGCGCTGGTGCTGCTGGCGCTGTCTCCCGCCTACGCCCAGAAGAGCTCTGCGACGGTCAATATCCCTTTCACCTTTTCTGTGGACGATGTCCGCCTGCCCGCCGGCGAGTACATCATCTCGTCGCCCAGCGAGCGCGTGGTCACCATTCAGCATGTTGGCGGCCCTGAGGCCAAGACCACGATGACCAACAACGGCTCAGCTACCAAGTCGGATGGCCGCGCCAAGCTGGTCTTCCACAAGTACGGCAACGCCTACTTCCTGGCGGCCGCATGGATGCCGAACTCCGACCACGCCCGCCCATTACTGCCGTCCGCCCCTCAGCTAACAGCTACTGCAACTGAGGCTGAATCGGTGATGGTCGGCACGGAGGTCGAAACACTCTCTTGCTTGTCGTCAGGGCGATGAATTGCTTGTGCAAGATCCACGTCCGTCAGCCAACCGCGCACCGCTTCCTGAGGTGAACCAGTTTGTGTGACGAAAACGTCCCGAACGTTTCCAGTAATTTTCGTCCTTGCCTGCTCCAGAGTGTCATCGATACTAACGAACGCGAACGACTGTTCGAGAATCGCACGCCTGCTATCGTCGGCGAGAAGATCGTGTATCGTCAATTCCTTCGCGCGTTCGTGGTTGGCCACAATGAACTCGTCAATGACTGCCCGATGAATCACATACCGGACGACATTGCTTTCCAGTACGGGTAAGCGATTCTTCTCTTGGCCCCTCATTTTCTCGCTGAGGTCGAGCAGCCGCTGTTGTTCGAACTGCTTGCTCCAGGGTTTCCAGTAGAATTGGTTCTTGCGGAGCATCTTGTATGGAACGGATGTAGGGAGTTTAACGAAGCACAAGTCGAAGAGTTCAGCTTTCAGGTACCCGCCCCTTCTTACCTTTGTAACGACGGGAACGAACTCCGTCACTTCCTCCCGGTCCTTGACGGAGACTGACCGTATCTGCGGTATCTTGTTGGCGCTCGCCTCTGCAATTTGCTGACAGCAGCAGTCCAACAGTGATGGGTGCTTCCTCAGAAGTTTCACTAGGGGGATGTTCTCCGGCCGCAGCCGACCGAATATGTTCCAGACCTTGTCTTCTGGCGCCAACACCCTCGCTGACTCTTTCACCAATTTCACCTGCGCATCCAGGTCGAGCGAAGCCTCCTCGTTGCCGATTCTTTGAACGGTTTCAAGTGGTACTTCGACCTGAAGGTAAGGCCAAGTGGACGTTTCAATGGGAGGATCGATATCTCTAATCAAAGGCAATAGATTCTCGAATAGTGCGTTGGCTTTTGATTCGATCACGTCATCCGAGTAACGGTCTGCGACAGCTTTGCCATGCCGAAACATCTGCTTGTCTGTAAGATACTGTTTCACAAACTCAAGAACCTCTTCTCTTTGACGGACATCGACCTGTCTCTTGCCTGCGTTGATCTTGGGCGCATCAGAGCCGCACTGCAATACGATCATTGTCGATTTCTCGCTACGCGGATGGCTTGCTACACCCCATTCCCACATACACCATGACCAGTCGACATCCCTTCTGGTGTAGATGAGAAGAAATACGTCACAGTTTGCTATCGCCTCTCGCAGTTCGGCACTAATCTCTTTCCCCATTCGCACACCCTTGAACTTGGGGTCGGAGGACATGAAGACAATGTAACCTTTCCCAGACTCATCCTTTATGAATTTGGCAATGTGTAAAGCGAGACTCTTGTCAGCCTCTCTGTGGCTTATGAATACCGTGGGGTTTCTTGTGCGAGCCAAGGTGGTCCTCCTTCCGGCACCTCTAGACGCAACCTTGTAAAGGTTTGCCGAGAAGCACGCGAAATCAACAGCCCTCTCACCTCCAAACATCTTAACCGGAACTTCCGTTTTAGTTCCCAACGGCGTTCGACTATATCCCAGCGTGGGATAGCTTGTCGGTGATCTGGGACACACCTCGAGGTATTCCAGCGCCCAATGTTTTCTTTGGCTTGGCACGGGGTCCCATCTGCCCCAACGCCAGTCCCGCAACTGCTGACTGCGGGCCTTCCCATCCGAGTATGTCAGACACCCCTCCGTCCGCTCTTGGCTCTGGATCGATTTCCCGGCTCCCGCAGCCTCGGCTATCTCCAACTGGATTACCTCCGAATCGCCGATTATCCGGGAAGTTATCAGCTCGTCCGTCGGATTAGTACCGACAAACGCCCTTGCGTCCTGGAATACGCACTCGATTGCCGACAGGTCGGCTCGCTAGTTGACCGCACTCGACTGCCTCACTTTGAGGATAAATCGCTTTATCACTCGCAATCCTTCTCCGTCCCGTAGCCGGCTACGCCCATCCCGACGGACTCCTCTCTTCTTTCCTCTTTGCCACATCGCCTTGCGCCTGAGTACAATCGCCCGTTCGGAAACTTCCTATGTCGATGAACAAAGTAGTGGCCAACGCGGACGAGGCAGTCCGCGACATTCAAGACGGCGCCACCATCATGGTGGGCGGTTTTGGACTGTGCGGCATCCCCGAAAACCTCATCCGCGCGCTGGTGAAGAAGGGTGTCAAGAACCTCACCACCATCAGTAACAACGTCGGCGTCGACGAGTTCGGCCTGGGCCTCATGCTCTACGCGGGGCAGATCCGCGCCCACAAGGGCAGCTACGTGGGCGAAAACAAATTACTGGAAGACATGGTGCTCACCGGCCGCATCGATCTCGAACTGATCCCCCAAGGCACTTTCGCTGAACGTATTCGCGCCGGTGGCGCGGGCATACCCGCCTTCTATACGCCCACCGGGTTCGGCACCGTCGTCGCCGAAGGCAAAGAGACACGCGAGTTCGACGGCCGCCCCTACGTTCTGGAACACTCCCTCAAGGCCGATTTCGCGCTCATCAAAGCATGGAAGGGTGACAAGTGGGGCAATCTGGTCTATCGCAAGACCGCGCGCAACTTCAACCCCATGATGGCCACCGCTGCGAAGATTACGATCGCCGAAGTCGAGCACCTCGTCGAGCCGGGTGAGATCGAGCCCGACCAGGTGCACACACCCAGCGTCTACGTGAAGCGCATCTTCCAGGGTGAGAACTACGAAAAGCGCATCGAGCGCCGCACGTTGAGGAAAGCATGAACCGCCTGAATCATCTCAGGTTGTCATCCTGAGCGAGCGGAGCGAGTCGAAGGACCCCTTTTAAGGAACGAATACCATGACCGACCCCAAGCCCGACAAACAGAAAGACACCGAAAAGCGCGACCGCATTGTGCGCCGCGTCGCCCAGGAGTTGCGCGACGGCTTTTATGTCAACCTCGGCATCGGCATGCCCACCCTGGTCGCCAACTGCGTTCCTCCCGGCATGGAAGTCATTCTCCAAAGCGAGAATGGCATGCTGGGCGTTGGCCCTTATCCGCTCGCGGGGGAGGAAGATCCCGACCTCATCAACGCCGGCAAGGAAACTGTCTCCGAACTTCCCGGCACCGCGTTTTTTTCCAGCGCCGATTCGTTTGCCATGATTCGCGGCGGCCATATCGACCTGAGCGTTCTCGGGGCGATGGAAGTCGACGAGGAGGGCAACCTGGCCAACTGGATGATCCCCGGCAAAATGGTCAAAGGTATGGGGGGAGCCATGGACCTGGTCGCCAGCGCCAAGCGTGTCGTCGTCGCCATGGAACATACCACTCGCGACGGCGCTCCCAAGATCCTGAAACGCTGCACCCTGCCCATCACCGGACTGCGGGTGGTCGACACCATTGTCACCGAGATGGCCTACCTTCGCGTCACCCAGAGCGGCCTCGTACTGGAAGAAATTGCACCCGGCCTCACCCCCGACGACGTGCAACGAGCCACCGAAGCCCCGCTGATCGTGAGCCCTGCGCTCAAGACCATGGCCACGTGACGCACGCGGAACCAACGTGGTTAGCGGCGCCGCCCCCACTGGGTAACGGTCCAGTTCCCCGATAGTCACACTCTGGTTGTGACGTATGTCGCTGAACCGGCCCATCGGCGTAGCGCATAGTGGTCTGTAATACCGGAGAGTCTTACTCGTCCTCATTACAGAAAGCAGACCGTTATGAGCTCACGTTTCGTGTGCCTTCTTACCATCGCTGTACTGATTCTCTCTCTTGCTGCATTGTCTCAAGCCCCCGCCACCGGGCAGACGGGCACCAGCACCTCCAAGCCCGTGCAGATTCACAAGACCACTGCTCCCTACACCGATCCCTTCCGATGGCAAAGCCATGTACGACGCCTACTGCGCTTCTTGCCATGGCATCGACGGCAAGGGTGACGGCCCCGCCGCATCGGCGCTGAAAGTTCCTCCGACCGACCTGACGACTCTGGCGGCCAAGAATAACGGCGAATTTCCGTCGGCGCACGTCGAGCACGTGATCACTGGCGAGTCCATGATGGCGGCGCACGGTGGCAAGGATATGCCGGTCTGGGGTCCTGTGTTCTTGTCCCTCGGCCAACGTAATTCTGCGCAGGTTCTTCTCCGGGCCCGCAACCTGACCCTGTATCTGAAGTCGCTGCAGCAGAAGTAGCGGCGGAGCGATCCTGTTCGGCTAGGTGTTCTTGGTTTCGTCACCTGGGGGAAACAGACTTCGCCGAGCGCAGGCGAAGGGACTTCTATTCACGGGGCGAATTCAGCGTAAACAAGAAGGGCGCACCGCAGTGCGCCCTCGCACAATCAGTCGTCTACACCTACACACTGACCGGCTGCTTCACCGGGACCGGGGTCAACCACCCGTACCGGTCCTCGACCTCTGCCGCTCACGATATCGTAAAACTCCTTGCGGATCGACTTGGTGACCGGCCCGGCGACACCCGATCCCACCGGGATCTTGTCGACCGAGCGGATCGGCGTGATCTCAGCCGCCGTGCCGCTGAAGAACACTTCGTCGGCGATGTACAACATTTCGCGCGGAATCACCTGCTCCACCGTCGGTATCCCCAACTCCTGAGCGATGTGCAGCACCGAGTTGCGCGTAATCCCGGGCAGCACAGAGTTCCCGATCGGCGGCGTGTAAATCCGGTCTTTATGCACCACGAAAACGTTCTCGCCCGAGCCTTCACTCACGTGGCCGTTCACGTCCAGCGCAATGCCCTCGACGTAGCCATTCACGATGGCTTCCATCTTGATGAGTTGCGAGTTCATGTAGTTCGCCCCGGCCTTGGCAATCGCCGGCATGGTGTTCGGCGCCAGCCGCGTCCACGACGAGACGCACACATCCACGCCCTCGTCTTCGCCCGCCGTGTTCAGGTACTTCCCCCATTCGTAGTTGGCAATGTAGACCTCGGTGGGCGAGTTGAAAGGGTTCACCCCCACCTGTCCGTAGCCGCGCAACACGATCGGCCGAATGTAACACGGCGAAACCTTGTTGGCCGCCACCAGGTCAATCGTCGCCTGGCAAATCTCGTCCGGCGTGAAGTCAACTTCAATGCGGTAGATCTTGCACGAATCGAGCAGCCGCCGCGTGTGCTCGCGCAGCCGGAAGATCGCCGGTCCCTTGGCGGTGTGATAGCAGCGCACGCCTTCGAACACCGAAGAACCGTAGTTGATTACGTGCGCCATCACGTGCAGCTTGGCGTCGTCCCACGGAATCAGATGCCCGTTGTGCCAGACGAACTCAGTTGGTTTGATGGCCATCAAGGCGCTCCTTAACGAAGTGGAGTGAACGTGCCCGTTACGCTGCCCAGCCAGACTTGCCGGATACATACTGCTTCTCACCGAAGCAGCCTGCCATCGAAGGAATGGTCCATCAGGGAATCAGCTTAACCGGGAATTATAACCGAGGCTCATCGCTCCCAGTGCTGCCGGGGTTTGAGATTGGGATGCAGCATGTTTGACGGTCCCCAGCGCAACCAACCACGCTCGATCGGGTCAGAAATGCTCTTGCGCCTCATCGAGAACGCCATCGCCATGCCAGAACCACCTCTCCCATCACGAACAACGTCCCGAAGATTTGCTTGTTGTTGCGGGCAAGCCACTGTGGCAGATAAATATCAAAATTGGCCGCACGCTCCGCGGTGAATCGGTCGGCGAGGTCCGTCAAGGGACAGCGGCCCCCGTTGATGACAAGTACGGCGCACTCCAAGAGGACCAGAGCGCTGAGCCAAGCTGCCAAGCGAAATCTTCGGGTTAGCGCTGCAACCGGGATCGCGAAAATCGCTCCTGCCATGACCGCCCATATCACCGTGTGAGCAAGCTTGATGAGAACCAGTTGTGTGCTAGGGGCCATGCACGCCTGTCCCGACCGTGTTTAAGACTAAATGATTCGGCCATTGCCCACGTTACAATCGCAAGAGCGCAGTGATTCACTTCAGGAGCCCCCATCCCCGCCTTTAACTTGGCCCTCATCGGCTTCGGCAACGTCGGACGCAGCTTCGTCGGTCTCATCCACCGCAAGAGCGCCGAGCTCCGTGATCGCTACAGCATCGACTACCGCATCACCGGCGTTGCCACCCGCCGCCTCGGCTGGCTCGCCGCGCCCAGCGGATTTTCAGTCGGAAAGCTCCTCGCCGGCGACTTCTCCGAAGGCCAAACGGCCGTGACCTCGAGCACTGGATCGCCGCAACCAGGCCCGACGCCCTTTTCGAGGCCAGCTCGCTGAACGCCGAGACCGGAGAGCCCGCGATCACGCACCTGCGCGCCGCCCTCAATGCCGGAGCCCACGTCATCAGCGCCAACAAGGGACCGGTCGTGCATGCGCATCGCGAGCTCACCGAACTGGCGTGCGCCAAGGGTCTACGCTTCTTCCACGAATCCGCCATGATGGACGGTGCGCCCATCTTCTCGCTCTTCCGCGAAACGCTGCCTGCTATTGAAATCCGCGGCTTTCGCGGGCTGCTCAACTCCACCACCAACGTCATCCTGGAATCCATGGAGGCCGGCCTCAGCTTCGACGACGCCGTCCGCGAAGCCCAGCGTCTGGGCGTCGCCGAAACCGATCCCACCGACGACATCGAGGGCATCGACGCCGCCGTGAAAGTCGTTGCGCTCGCCAACGTGCTCATGGGAGCCAATCTCGCTTTGCGTGATGTCGCTCGCCAGGGTATCCGCGGAATCACTGCCGAACAGTTGCGTGAAGCCCGCGCCAACGGCGAAGCTTGGAAGTTAGTATGTCGCGCCCGCCGCGAGCCCGATGGCGGCATCACAGCCTCGGTCGCCCCCGCGCGGGTGAAGCCCGACGACCCGCTCTACGCCATTCGTGGAGCGTCACTGTCGATCGGCTTCGAAACGGATATCTTTAAGGAGTTGTTCATTACCGAGCGCGACCCCGGACCCGAGGCCACCGCGTACGGCATGTTGTCCGACTTCATCAACGCTGTCAGGAGTTAATAAAGTGTCTTCCAGTACCAGCACCGCAATCCTTCGCAAGTTCGACGTTGACTGGGTGCGCGCCCAGTTTCCCGCGCTGCAGCAGGAGGTCAACGGCCAGCCCGCCGTCTTCTTCGACGCCCCCGGCGGCACGCAAGTCCCGCAGCGCGTCATCGATGCCATCTCGCACTACCTGGCCACCTCGAACGCTAACAACCACGGCGCCTTCCTCACCAGCGAGCGCACCGATCGCGTCATCGACGAAGCCCACGCCGCCATGGCTGACTTCTTCAACTGCGATCCCGACGAGGTCGTCTTCGGCGCCAACATGACCACGCTGACCTTCGCGCTGAGCCGCGCCATCGGCCGCGAACTCAAGAGCGGCGACGAACTGCTCGTCACCGTGCTCGATCACGACGCCAACGTCTCGCCCTGGGTGTGCCTGGAAGAACGCGGCGCCAAGGTCCGCACCGCCGACATCAAGCCCGCCGACTGCACCCTCGACATGTTCGACCTGCAGGCCAAGGTCCGCCGCAGCATTCGGGTTGTCGCCGTGGGATACGCGTCGAACGCGGTGGGCACCATCAACGATGTCGACGAGGTGGTTCGCCTGGCGCACGACGCCGGAGCCATGGCCTTCATCGATGCCGTGCACTACGCGCCCCACGGCCCCATCGACGTGCGCGCCCTCGACTGCGACTTCCTCGTCTGCTCCAGCTACAAGTTCTTTGGCCCGCATCTCGGAGTGCTCTACGGCAAGCGCGAACAGTTGCAACGCCTGCGCCCCCACAAGCTGCGCGTCTGCTCCGAGCAGTTGCCCGATCGCTGGGAGACGGGCACGCAGAACCACGAGTGCCTCGCCGGACTCATCGCCGCCATCGATTACATCGCCGACGTCGGCCGTCATCACGCGCCCGAGGTCCGCACCCGGCGGGAAGCCATCCTCGCTGCCTACGAGGCTTTTGTGCAGTATGAGCGCGAACTCAGCTGAGCGCCTCATCGCCGGACTGCTCGCCATTCCCGGCGTCACCTTCTACGGCATCAAAGACCCGGCGCAATTCGACCGCCGCACCCCGACCGTCGCGATTCGCATGGAAGGCCACACCCCGCGCGAGTTGGCCGAACGTCTCGGCGAGCGCGGCATCTTCACCTGGGACGGCAACTACTACGCCATCAACCTGGCCGAGCGCCTCGGGGTGCAGCAGTCCGGAGGCATGCTGCGCATCGGCCTGGCCCATTACAACACCGCGGAGGAAGTCGATCGTCTGCTCGCCGAACTGCGCGCTCTGGCCAAATGACTGCTGTCGTCATGCAGATCGTGCGGACGCCAGTTTTACAGCAGCGCCCGCGACACGCACAGCGCGGCCGCTCCGGCAATGCCTGAATCCGCGCGGTACTTGGCTTCCGCAAACGGAATCTCGCCGCAGCGCGCGTTGACCGACCAGAACGGAAGCTGCGAGGCGATGCGATCGAACCAGCGCGCGATCAGCCCGCTCACGCCTCCGCCCACCACGACGATGTCCGGCTCGAGCAGGTCAACCACGTTGCCGAACCACACCGTGAGCACGTCCGCCAACTCGCGCAGCATCTCGGTAGCCAGCGGATCACCCTCCTCCCAGGCTTTCGCCAGCGTCTCGGCGGTGACCTTCTTCAGGTCGCCGCCTGCCAGTTCCAGAATGCGCTTGCCCCGCGTGGCTTCCCGCGCCAGCTTCTCCTTCGCCCGCGCCGCGATGGCCCACCCAGCGGCAAAGGTTTCGATGCATCCCGCCTTGCCGCAGCGGCAGCGCATGCCACGGTAGTCGATGCTCATGTGTCCACCCTCGCCCGCCGCGCCGGTGCGTCCGAGATAGAGCTGCGCGTTGTAGGTGATCGCCGTACCCACACCTGTTCCCAGAGTTGCGTAGAACATGCACTTGTAGCCCACGCCCGCGCCCCACAGCGCTTCGGCCAGCCCGGCGGCGTTGGCGTCGTTGTGCACGTGGGTTGGCAGTTCGTAAACCTGCTGCACCTTCTGGGCGAGAGGATAGTTGTGCCAACACGGAAGATTGGACGGATTGAGCACGGTACCGGTCTGGGGATCGACAGGCCCAGGCGAGATGAGTCCGATGCCGCCAATTTTGACGCCCGCATTCGCTGCCAATGCGGTGTCGATGGCAGCCCGTACCGAGCCGAGCGCCTCGTCAGCGGTTCCCGACGCTTTCATCGCATTTCGAGTCTTGTAGAGAATTTCGCCGCGGCTGTTGACGAGTCCGGCCGCGACCTTGGTCCCGCCAATGTCCACGCCGATGTACAGGTCTGACGGATCGGCCATCTCAGCTCCGAATAGGTTGGTGATCGGCTTTGCCCGATGATGATCTCACGTCGAAAGCTCGCGGCAAAGCCGCGCTTCGCGGCGGTTCGCAACTGGGGACGATGCTGGCTGACGAGTGCCGCAGGTGTCAGTGCGGGGATATACTGCGAATGGCGAGACTCTTGCTTGCACAACATGGAAAATCAACACGCGGTTGAGCACAACGGATTGCCGGCAGTTCCCCCGATCGCCCGCGTTCCCGGCGTCGAGGAACGGACGATCACGCTCGATGGCGTGACCTGGCGCTATCTTTACGCCGGCTCGGGGCCTCCACTGCTGTTAGTCCATGGACTGATGGGCTACTCGTTCTCCTGGCGTTTCACTATGCAAACCCTGGCGCAGCACTTCTCGGTATATGCGCCCGATCTGCCGGGCTGCGGATTCTCCCAGCGGCTCGATCGCTTGCCAGGTTCGTTGACCAGCGACGCCGAAGGCCTTCTCAATTTCATGGATCATCTCGCCATCGAGCAGGTGGACGTGCTCGGCACCTCGCGTGGCGGCGGCCTGAGCATCGTTCTCGCAGCCCTGGCAGCGCAGTGGAAGAAGCCGAGCATCCGCAAGCTGATCCTGTCGGCGCCGATCAATCCCTGGTCGAATTTCGGCCAAATGCGAGCGCGTCTGCTGGCCACCAGGATTGGCAGGCTGTGCACGATCCATGTTCTGCCGCATTTACCCGGGCTCCTCAAGCGTTACTTCATTGATCTCTATGGCGACCCCAGCCACATTCCTCCGGACAGCTTCGAGGGATATCGGGCGGGCCTCGTGCCCGAAGGCAGTTTCCAGCACCTCGCCCGCATCATGCGGGCCTGGGCCGACGACCTGCTGCTGGTTCGCGAGTCACTTCCCGCAATCGCTGATCTGCCCATCCTGTTTTTGTGGGGGGCGCGCGACAATGCTGTCCTTCCAGCCTCCGCCAAGCAATTGCGCATCCGGCTGAAGAACAGTACCGGGCTCACGCTCGATGGCGTCGGGCATATGCCGTACGAAGAATTGCCGGAAGACTTCAATCGTATCGTCATCGATTTCCTGTTGCACAATCAGCCACGTACGCCCATGGAAAATGGTTCCGCGGAATCCGCTGAGAGCGTCGTCACCGTTGAGGCCGGAGACAATCTGCCAAAGGGCAGCACCGCTTAGGCATGTGGCCCGACATCTTCGAAATCCTGCGGAACCACTTCACTACCCACGGCTATTGGACGCTGGGCATTACTCTGCTGCTGGAGAACGCCGGCATCCCTCTGCCCGGCGAGACCGTACTGTTATTCGCGAGCTTTCTTGCCTTCCACCATCAGGAACTCAATCTCGGCCTGATCATCCTGGTGGGGACCTTCGCGTGTACGCTGGGTGACAACCTGGGGTACTGGATCGGCAATCGCGGCGGACGGCCGCTGCTGCACCGTTATCAGAGGGTGTTTCACGTCTCCGACGAAAAAATCGCCCGCGGCGAGAAACTATTCGAGCGCTTCGGCCCGGCCACGGTGTTCTTCGCGCGCTTTGTCTTTGGGATGCGCGTCATCGCTGGGCCGCTCGCCGGAGTGTTGCGCATGCCGTGGCGGCGGTTTGTGTTGTTCAATTTCCTGGGCGCAGCCATCTGGGTGACCGTCGTCTCTTGGGTTGGCTACTCTTTCGGACAGCACTGGCAGCGGTTACTGCACATCGTGAGCCAGGTGAACATCGCCGTGTTCATCGTCGCCGCAATCGTGATCGCGTTCCTATGGTGGCGATATCGAAGAACCGGGACTTAGCTCAGCCTTAATCGGCCGCGGTCTGATCGGTCTCCAGCGCCGGCTCATTCTCGCGCACCGGCCACGCCGCAGCGATCGCAGCCCCAAGATACATTGAGCCCGTCAGCCAGAACCCGTAGCGCAGACCTTCGCGATGCGCCGCTTCGCCGACCAGCAGCGACGTTCCGATCTGCAGCGCGCTGGCCAGAAAGAAGAACGTGTTCTGCACCCGGCCCATGAAATATTTGGGCACCATCTCCATCATCTCGGTGGAGATCGCAATCCCGCCCACACCGCGGCCTGAGCCCATGATGAAATACACCGGCACCGCCAGGGCGAGCCAGCGGGTGCTGGGCAACAGGTAGAGGGAGCAGGCAATCACGCTCATGGTGACGGTCACCGAGCGGTTTGCGCCATAGCGGCGAATCACGCGTGATGCGTAGATCACGCTGACAAACGCGCCCACCGCCCAGCCGGCGTTCTGCCAGCCATAGCCGACGGCTCCGGCGTGCAGAATGCGGTCGCTGAGCGGAGCCGTCAGCACGCCCGAGGTCATCATGGCCGCGATGAACAGCGCCCAGGCCAAGCCCAGCAGCAGCGCACGCCGGTGGTTGGCGACGTAGTTGAATCCTTCGCGCAATTCGTGAAGGTAGCGGGCGGCGGCCTTGGTTGGATGATCGGCGGCGGCCTGCTCGCTTTCAGGATGGGTGACGATCACCCGGCCTTTGCGCACGTGGAAGACACACGCAATCGAGGCTAGGTAGCTGGTGGCGTCGATCAGCAACACGCCGCCCAAGCCGATGTGGTTGTACATGAAGCCCACCACCGCGCCCGCCAGCATCCAGCCGCCTTGCACCGCTGCGAGCATCAGCGAGTTGGAGTCGAGGAACTTGTCTTCCGGCGCCAGCTCCTGCACCAGTGCGTTCAACGTCGGCCAGAACATCCAGAAGCCCATCGAGACGACCATCGTCATGGCGTACAAGTGCCAGAGATGTACGCGATGGGTGAGCGCGAGGATGGCGATGGTGAAAATCACCGCGCCGCGCGCCGCGTCGAGGCCCATCATGAGGTGACGGCGGTCGTTGCGGTCAATGATGACGCCGGTGAGCGGCAGCAGCACCAGTGAAGGCAGGGTCATCAGCGCGATCATCACGCCCAGCCACACCTCGGAGTGCATGGCCTGAAGGATGTACCACGTCACCGCGGCGCTGTTCATGCCGCTGCCGATCATGGAAATGAGGTTGGCAGTGAAGATCAGCCTCATTCCGCGATGCCGCCAGACTTCGCGCATGCTCCACTCTAACGCAGTCGCGGGCGGGCGCGCCGCTCCCTTATACTCAAAGGGCCAATCGCACATCGGAGCAAATTTAAATCGGTGGTGAATGGCAATTCACTGCCTGTGGCAAGGAACATCTTTGGGTCTAAAACGGCTCTTCAAGAAGGAAAAGCAGGAACATCGCATCATGCGCGAGGCCCAGCAGCGCGCCGGCGGGCTCGTTCCCGAATATCATCGCGCTACGCCCGAGTGCCCCCACCCCGAGCGCTGGAGCATGTTCGATTCCATGACCGCCGAAGTCGAAGTGCTGGAGTTCCTGCGCACCCTGGTCACCACCACCAAACCCAACCTCGTAGTCGAAACCGGGACCTTCCTGGGCGTCAGTACGCTGTGGATTGCCGAGGCGCTGCGCCTGAACGGCTTCGGACGCATCGTCAGTTGCGAATATGATCCGGTGGTGTTCGCGACGGCGAAGGAGAAAATCGACGCGTCCCCGTATCGCGACCTGATCGATCTGCGCCACGAGTCCAGCCTCGAGATGAAGGTCGAAGGCGCCATCGACCTCTTCTACAGCGACAGCGACATGCCCATCCGCGAGCAGGAGGTGCGCCGCTACCTGCCCCAAATCTCTCCCTTCGGGATCATTCTGATGCACGATGCCAGCTCCCACCTGAAGCAGGTGCGCGACGCTGCCTTGAAGCTGGAGCGCGAGGGACTCCTCTCCGTTGTGCTGCTGCCAACCCCTCGCGGACTGGTGGTCGCCCAGAAGCGCGAGGGCCGGAAGTAGCGCGTCCCCGAACCTGGGTTCGACGGCTGGCTCACTTTGACCTGTGCGTTATCTCATAGCCTCCACTCCGTAAAAGCGGTAGCATTTCCCCGAAAACAGAGACTCTGGTCAGGCGGGGTGCGCGCACGGCGCAGCCGCACTGTTCCAGCCAGACGATCCAGCGAGGTGTGCAATGAATCTTACCCGCGGCGCCGTCCTTTTCACTCTGCTCCTCTGCTCGCTTTCGGGATGGTCGCAAGGTTCCAAGATCGTCATTCCCGCCGGCTCGCCGGAGGACAAGGAACTGACTGCCATCGCAGCCGAGGCAGACACCGGCAAGCGTGCCGCAGCTTACGAAGACTTCATTCAGAAATTTTCCGGCAACAAGTCCGCTGTGGCCTACGCCGAGTGGCAATTGTCGCAGCAGTACCATGCTGCGGGTGACAATGCCAAGGCGCTGGAATGGGGCAACAAGGCACTGGAGGACTATCCCGACGATCTTGACATCATTGTCTCCGACACCACGATCGCTCAGGCACTAAAAGACGGTGGCGCGGTTGTCGATTACGCGGTGCGCGGCGCTGCTGTCTATCACTCCATCGCTGAGCAGAAGAAGCCGGCCGACGTCTCGGACGCGGACTGGAATAATCGCATCTCGGAGGCTCAGAGTTCTGCCAAATCGTCGTATGACTTTCTCGAAGCGGGCGCCTACAACGCCATTGCCGCTGAGCAGGACCCCAACAAACGAATGAGCTATATCGAGAAGTTCACCCCGGCCTTCCCCAAGTCCCAGTTCGAAGAGCAGGTTTCGCAGTTGGCGTTGTACAGTTTGCAGCAACTGAACCAGCCGCAGCGACTGGAAGCCTATGGCGAGAAGGCTCTGGCTGCCAATCCCGACAGCATCCCAACCCTGCTGATGCTGGCCAATGCCTACGTCGAAGATCCCAAGGAACTCAGCAAGGCGATCACTTACGCCAACCAGGTGATCGCTCTGGCCGCCAAAGGCACGCCCGACAAATCCAACAAACTCGCTGCCGGCGTCGCGCACTCCACCCTCGGGTATGCCTATCTCAAGCAGGAAAAACTCGTGGCTGCTGTCCCGGAACTCAAGACCGCGATAGGTCTGCTGCAGGACGATCCCCAGGCGGAGCAGGCTGCGCTCTTCCGCTTGGGCTGGGCTTATGCGAAGCAGAACAAGAAGGCTGATTCCATCGCCACGCTGGAGAAAGCGGCCGCCATCAACGGTCCCTACCAGGGTCCCGCTAAGGACATGTTGGCCAAGGTGCGGGGGGCCGGAAAGAAATAATGCCTGCCGAAGAAGCGGCTTATTTCTTGACCAGGGCCTCTGCCAGCAGTTGGGCTTTCTTGGCCAGGTTCGAGGCGCGCTCGTAATCGCCATCGGTAATCGCCTTGCGCGACTGGCTGATATAGGTCTTGATCTGCGAAAGGATGGCCTGCTCATCGCTGCTTAGTTTTCTGGCCTCGACATTCTTCAATTGGTTTTCCGTGTCATCCAGCACTTGCTGGGTTGTGTTTTTCTCGCGCAGTGCCTGGGCACTGCTCACGTCCGCGCTGATCGCGGCCTCGGTGGCTGCCTCGGCTGGGTTCCGTGGAGGTTTGATAGCCGCAACGGTGGTATTGGCGGACGCGGGCGGCGCAGCGTTGTCTGCCGCGCTCGCGGCCGGCGGCGGAGTGCTCGGCTTCACTTTGCGTGCATGCGTGCGCGGCTTGGTGACCGCCTTGGGTGGTTCGGGCGGTGGTTTAACTGCGGCCACCGGCTCGGGAGCTTCCGTCTGCGTCAGCTCAGGTGGCAGACTCTCGCTCAGGGTGGGAGCCGTGGCTGGCCCTGGCAAGCTAGGTTTCGGCCGCTTCTCCTTGCATCCTAAACTCCCGGCCAGGAAGGTAGCGAGAACCAAGGTGACGAATTTGCGCGCAAGACTCATTCGGGGTCACGAACTCGGTCGTCCGGTGCGGGGCACTCAACCGAAGAGCAGTTCAGTTGCCCCATGATAAATTCTCCGCCTCAAAAAGGCTCGCGCCATCTTGCAAACTGAGAAGTCGCTCGACTCCCAGCCTTCAGGTGCGGGTAACCGCATGGATTACCTCCTGTTCTTTTGCGCCCGCCAGCGGCAGAAACAAACGGAAAGTGGTTCCTTTCCCCATCTCCGTCTGATATTCCAGCGAGCCGTTGTGCAATTGCAGCGCACGGTAGCTCATCGCCAGGCCGATGCCGCTCCCCTTCTCCTTGGTGGTGAAGTACAGATTGAAAATCCTGTCGCGAATGTCCGCAGAGATGCCTTTGCCCTGATCACGAACCTCGATGGCCACTGCCCGGGCTTCGCTTCTCGTCGCGATCGTGAGCACCCCACCGTTGTCCATGGCCTGCACGCCGTTGAGCACAACGTTCAGCAATGCCTGTTTGATCAGGTCGGCATCGGCCCGTACCGGCAATGCGGTGGACCCCATTTGGGCCTCGATCTTCACCCCCTGCCGCGCCGCGTCCGGAGCCGCCAGCGCGCAGACATCTTCCGCCACTCGTCGCAAATCGAAGTCGCTCAGGCGCAACTCTACAGGCCGATTGAAGTCGATCAACGTCTGCACCACGCGGTCCAAACGGTGGATCTCGCTATCGATGACCTCCATGTGCCGCCGGGTCGTGGAGTCCGCCTGCTTCATCTTCTCGCGCAGCAACTCCAGATGAACCACAATGGCGTTGATCGGATTCTTGACTTCGTGGGCTACCCCGGAGGTCAGCCGTCCGATGGACGCCATGCGCCGCGACAGTTCAATCTCGTTTTCGATGCGGTACACCGATTCCGCATCCCGCATGGTCAGCAGCGCACCAATCCGTTCTCCGCGCTCCGAAATAAAATCCAGCGCGATCTGCACACGTCTTCCGCTCTCCAATTCGATCTCGCGCTGTGGCAGGTGCTGATGCAGGGCGAAGGCATCCAGAACGATCTGTCCCAGCTTGGTGGTGTCGTTGAAAATGGCTTCCACGCTCCGCCCCAGGATATCGGCTCGCGGACGGCCCACAAATCGTTCCGCAGAAGCGCTCACCAGCACGACACGAGAGTCACGCGTAAACAGCATCAGGCCGTCCTGCAGCGTCCCCATGATCTGGTCAAGGTTTTCCTTGAGAGCGCTAAAGACCTCCTTCACATCTTTGATCTGGCGGCCCAGGCGATCGATCTTGGTGTTCACCAGCCCGTATTCGTCGATGCGCTTTGGGTCGGGATCGGAAACCGCATCGGGCACGCCCGCGGTCATCAGATCCAGCCTGCGCCCGATCGCCTCCAGCGGACGCAGTGCAATATTGGAAAGCCCTGCCGCCAGAATCAGTGACACCAGGATCGCCAGCGAGGAGAACGCCAGAGCCTGGGTCAGTTGCGGCTGGATCTCGCTTTTCAAAAACACCGTCGAGATTCCGACTCGGATGTCGCCGAAGTGTTGCCCCTCCCGGTAAATCGGCAGCGACAGGTCGTACACCCGCGGGCTGCCGTAAACCACCTCAATCTGTTTCAAGAAGCTCGCGTTTCGGAAGTCGTAGAAACTCTCCCGCTGGTCCACCGTGCGATTCACCATGGCGGAAGTCGTGTGCGCAATCGCCCGGCCATGCTTGTCTACGATCGCTGCGTCGTAAATCACGGTGGAGTAGCCCACGATGGAATTAAGCAGGCTGTTCATTCCCGGGTCTTTCTGCAACCGGTGTTCCAGCGCCTGCGCAACGGCATTGGCGTCGCCAGGATCTACACCCAGTTCCGCCGGGTCGACGTGCGTGGCGTCTCCCGATCTCTCCCGCATCTCCTTGGCCACGAATTCCGCAGTGTCGCTCGCTTGCGAGGTCCTCGACCGCACGATCTTCGAGACATAAACGTACGAGAAGATAACAACCAGGGCGACGACCATGCCGCTGATCGCAAGCACTAGTTTGGTTTTTAGCCGGATTCGAGACATGTGATGGCCCGGGGACGAATGGCTTGCCGCATCATACCAGTCGAAAGCAGACCCGGGAAACCGCGCCAATGGGACAACAGTCGAACCAGACGGCGGCCCCGGCCGTCACGTCATGGTTGCGGTTGACCGGACAGCATCTGGCGACTTCGTGTAACTTGGAGCAGTGTGATTTCTCGTTAGGAGGATATGAATGCAGCGTACAGGTCAAGCTCACTGGTCGGGAGGATTAAAGGATGGGCAAGGAACCGTCTCGACGCAGAGTGGAGTTCTCAAGAGCACGCAATATTCGTTCAGCACCCGTTTTGAAAATGGGATTGGCACAAATCCTGAAGAACTGATCGCAGCGGCGCACGCCGGCTGCTTCTCGATGGCGCTCTCCGCGGAGTTGGGCAAAGCCGGCCTCACTGCCGAGAGCATCGATACAACCGCTACGCTCACCCTTGATTTCATCGAAGGCAAACCTACGATCACGTCCTCACACCTGGATGTTACGGCAAAGATTCCTGGCGGCGGTGAGGCCAAGTTCAACGAGGCCGCACAGAACGCCGAAAAGGGCTGTCCGGTTTCTCGCGTTTTGAACGCGAAAGTCAGCATGAGTGCCAAGCTCATCTCCTGAGCGATAGCCGCATTGGCAGAGGCGCTTTCCCGGCTGCCTGCGGGTGCAGGCAGCCAACATGCTGTTGAACGCCCATGCAGCGCGTGGCTCAAGGCGGGGCTTCGACCACCACTGCCGCGGTCAGGAGAGCCGAATTCCAAGGAGAGGCGAGTCCGAGGAGTCAGCCCTGGGAGCGCAGAATATCCCGTATCTCGCGGTTGATGCGTGCCGCGTCCAACGACGCCTTATCGATGAGTTCCAACCATTTCTTATTGGAGTCGTCGAGTTTTGCCTGGGCCAGGAGATACGAAGCCTGCATGATGGTTTCGATGGAATTGCTGAGATCGTGCGCCAGGCTGCGCAGTTTGGTTACAGTTTCGTTCTGCAAGTTGGCTGACCTTTCTGCCGCGGTTGGCGCCCACATTCGACTCTCTTCAAGCTGACCGTTCCGGCAACGGGCAAGACATGGGACGCAGAACCAGCGCTTTTCGTTCTTTTACTGTCAGTCTGCAACGTTAGCACAAGGGAAACTGGCCACGACATGGTGGTCATCACCGCTGCCAATGGCGGCAATCGGGCGCGGCGTTCGTCAGGTGACTCGCGATCGATTCTGCGAGTGCGAGTAGCCGCGGGTGAAGTCACGCTGGCATGGTCAGTCCCGCGTGACGCGGCGATTCAGGGCGAGATTGGAGAGCGATGTCGATCAACCGCTCGTGGTGTATCGGCAACTTCGCGGCGCTCTGCGAAATCAACGTCGGCCCGTTCTTGTACGGGAGTTTGTTAAAACTTTCAAAACTGTTTGGCTTTTGGATTGCAAGTGATTCAATAGAAGTCGGAGCAGCTGAGGAAGAAGTTGCACGCTGGACAGACTAGCTTGCAGTGATTTTGGAGGAGAGAAGTAGAGCAGTTTGGGCACGTCTGCGCTAGGTCACAAGGGCTGTACTGCCTTGGACTGGCACTCTGGGCAGGGACTGGGAGTACCGGGTGCGTATCTTTTTTCAGGTCTCTCATCCCTGTGCCGTAAGGTTCAGGTTTCGCGCTTATGTGGTTATTTTTGCCAGGCCCCGGTGAATAGTTCTCTGGCGCTTAAGTGCCGTAACCGACTAGTCATCGACGGTACATGTACTTTCGTCACCTGAGGCTCAACCGAATTATGCCTGTTCTTTGAGAAATGCTTCTTATAATGCCTACGAGTTCAATTAGGCCACTCGATATGAAGACTGCGCTCCATATCGGGCGTTTCCTATCAGCGTGCAGTTACAGAATTATGCCCTTAGTTCGGCGCTGACTCGATTCACATTCCGGGCTGCCAAGAGCCCCTGCGGAGATATCAATCGTGAAAATGACCCTTGTTGCTGCACTGGCAAGCTTGATGTTGGCCGGCGTGTTTTCAGCCGTTAGCGGAGCAACCCCCACTTTTGCGGACGGTACAACCATTGTGCTTGGCGACGGGACTTCGCCCGCGCCGCTGATTGCTCCCCAGAGCTTCCAGGGCGGCGACTCGACCCTCAACCAGTAACCAACCTCAACCAAATGGTCGTGCTCGACCAGGAGACTATTATGAAGCATTTCGTTTTGTGTGCGCTGATCGTCATGTTGTTCGCTGGAATCTCCAACGCAGCCGATGATTCGAATATATCGAATTCAAATCAATCGCACCCGGTGGTCGCCGCCGCATCGCCGACTTCCACCAATTCGCTAATGTCGCCCGGCGAAGGCTCACCCATCCCTAGCTGCTATCCCGGCAAGACCTGTCAGGGCGACGACAGCCTGCGCTTGATGGCCGGCGAAGGTTCTCCCATTCCCAGCTGCTATCCCGGCAAGACCTGTCAGGGCGACGACAGCCTGCGCTTGATGGCCGGCGAAGGTTCTCCCATTCCCAGCTGCTACCCCGGCAAGACCTGCGACGGTGACGACAGCCTGCGCTTGATGGCCGGCGAAGGTTCTCCCATTCCCAGCTGCTACCCCGGAAAGACCTGTCAGGGTAGACGACAGCCTGCGCTTGATGGCCGGCGAAGGTTCTCCCATTCCCAGCTGCTATCCCGGCAAGACCTGCCAGGGCAGCGACAGCCTGCGCTTGATGGCCGGCGAAGGCTCACCCATTCCCAGCTGCTACCCCGGCAAGACCTGTCAGGGCGACGACAGCCTGCGCTTGCTGGCTGGCGAAGGCTCTCCCATTCCCAGCTGCTATCCCGGCAAGACCTGCCAGGGCGACGACAGCCTGCGCTTGATGGCCGGCGAAGGCTCACCCATTCCCAGCTGCTATCCCGGCAAGACCTGCCAGGGCAGCGACACCCTGCGCTTGATGGCTGGCGAAGGTTCTCCCATTCCCAGTTGCTATCCCGGCAAGACCTGCCAGGGCAGCGACACCCTGCGCTTGATGGCTGGCGAAGGTTCTCCCATTCCCAGCTGCTATCCCGGCAAGACCTGCCAGGGCGACGACGCCCTGCGCTTGATGGCTGGCGAAGGTTCTCCCATTCCCAGCTGCTATCCCGGCAAGACCTGTCAGGGCGACGACAGCCTGCGCTTGCTGGCTGGCGAAGGTTCTCCCATTCCCAGCTGCTATCCCGGCAAGACCTGTCAGGGCGACGACAGCCTGCGCTTGCTGGCTGGCGAAGGTTCTCCCATTCCCAGCTGCTATCCCGGCAAGACCTGTCAGGGCAGCGACACCCTGCGCTTGATGGCTGGCGAAGGTTCTCCCATTCCCAGCTGCTATCCCGGCAAGACCTGCCAGGGCAGCGACGACCTGCGCTTGATGGCCGGCGAAGGTTCTCCCATTCCCAGCTGCTATCCCGGCAAGACCTGCTCAGGGCGACGACGATCTGCGCGTGATTGCGGGCGAAGGTTCTCCCATTCCCAGTTGCTATCCCGGCAAGACCTGCTCGGGTGACGACGATCTGCGCGTGATTGCGGGCGAAGGTTCACCCATTCCCAGCTGCTATCCCGGCAAGACCTGCCAGGGCAGCGACAGCCTGCGCTTGATGGCCGGCGAAGGTTCACCCATCCCCAGCTGCTATCCCGGCAAGACCTGCCAGGGCGGCGACAGCCTGCGCTTGATGGCTGGCGAAGGTTCTCCCATTCCCAGCTGCTATCCCGGCAAGACCTGCCAGGGCAGCGACAGCCTGCGCTTGCTGGCTGGCGAAGGTTCTCCCATTCCCAGCTGCTATCCCGGCAAGACCTGTCAGGGCAGCGATGACTTGAGAATCTCTCTTACGGGCATGTATCGGGCTGAATCTACAGCATTTGCTGGCTGATGATTAAGGAGAGCATAAGACATCAAAGATCATAGCTGACAGCGACTTTTGTAGCGGAAGATCGACCTTGTATTGCCTGACGTTCAGCGCTATGCTTTGTGAGACGTCATGCGGGTACAGTTGCTGGAGTACGTCTTGTGGCTGAGCGCGCCTGTGTTGCAGGCGGCGGTGCTGTATTTTATGTATCGGCGTCAGTTGCATAAGGAATATCCTTATTTTTTCAACTACACAATCCTGCAAATCTTGACGGTTGCATTTCTCGCCGTCGTGCGGCCCATCTCCTACACGACTTACTATTTCGGTTACTGGGTAACCATTTCCCTCAGCATTTTGCTGTCGTTCGCCGTTCTGCAGGAGATTTTTACCGACGCCTTCCGACCTTTTGAGGCGTTGCGCGACCTCAGCGTCATCTTATTTCGCTGGTCGGCGCTGGTCGTGCTGCTCGTGGCCGGCATGTCGGCCATTTCTTCGGTTCATACCAATCAGGTTGACGCTATAACCAGCACCATATTCCTGGTTGAGCGAAACGTGCGCGTAATGCAGTGTGGACTGGTGTTCTTCCTGCTCCTGTTCAGCGAGTATCTGGGGATCTCTCGCCGTCACATTCTATTTGGTATTGCTCTGGGATTTGGCTTCTTTGCCGCCATCAGCATGCTGGTGGTCACCGCGATACCTCATACCACCATCATCAAGCGTTCTACCCTGAACGAACTCAACAGTGGTGCATATGTAATCTCCTGCCTCATCTGGTTGGGGTTTACCGCTTCGAGGAAGTCAGTTCGTACTGCGCTTTCGGCTTCGGAAGCGCGTTCCAGGGATTGGAATATCGCCCTGGAAGATGTGCGCGCACCGTTGCCTCCGGAGAGCATCCTTGATTCCATGGACCGCACCGTAGAGCAACTGCTCTATCACCGCGAAGCGCGAAAATCTACTCCCGCTGCCGTAAAATAGCTGACTCTCCCGATCTCCACTCTCCTCGCAGACGCCACTCCCTCGCAGACGCCACGTTTCCGCTCTCTTGCTTTCTCCGCGCAGACACCGGTGCTCAATTCCTGCGAGGAGTCTTTGCCATCTGCCCGCTGAAACCTCGTTCAGACCGGCGTCTTTGTCTTGCGCGGAGGATTGAAGAAAGGCAGCGCTCGCACCGTGGCGCTGACCTTGTGCCGCACCGCCTCAACTGTCATTTCGATTTGCAGCTTCGTACCCGGTTCCGCTTGTTGCGGTTCCACGCTGGCCAGGGCAACGAGTTGTTTCAATAGCGGCGACCAGGTGGTCGAGGTGGCTTTCCCTACCTGCTTTCCTCCCTTGTACACCGGGACGTGCACGCGTGACGCAGTGGCGGGGGTCTGCGGTGCCAGGCCCGCTTTGTCGAACAGCGCTTCCATTTCGTTCCAGTCGATTTCCAATCCCACCAGCAGCCGCTTCGGCCCGGTCTTCTTTTCTTCCAGCAGCGCCCGTCTGCCGATGAAGTTGGCCTTCTCGTAGTGCACCAACTTGCCCAGCCCGATTTCGCCCGGGGTGTATTTCTGCGACGGGACCAGCGCCTTTTTGCTGCTCACATAATCCACGTCCGCCAGGATCAACCCCGCCTCGATGCGCGCCACGTCGAGCGCCAGCATGCCCGTGGGATGAATATCGAAACCGCGCCCGGCCTCCATCAGGCCGTCCCACACTCGCACCGCATCCTGCCACGGAATCCAGATTTCGTAGCCCAGGTCGCCCGTGTAACCAGTGCGCGAAATATCGACCGGAACGCCGGCGATCTTGCCGCTGGTCTTGCGGAAGTACTTCAGGTTCTCGATGTCGGCTTCCGCAACGCTCTTGAGCAACTTGCCTGAAGTCGGGCCTTGCAGTGCGAGCGCCGCCAACTGCTCAGTGATGTCTTCGATTTGCACCTCGAGCCCGATGGCGTTTTGCCGGAACCATCGCAGATTCGGATCAGCCGCAGTCCAGCGATAGCGGTTTTCTTCCAGCCGCGTGATGGTGCCGTCATCGATGACCTTTCCATCTTCATCGCACCAGCAGCAGTAGATGACCTGGTTGACCGCGACCTTGTTGATGTCGCGCGCCATCACGCGATCGACGAACCGGGTCGCATCCCGCCCGGTGATGAGGTACTTGAATAGCGGTGTCACGTCGATCAGCGCCGAGGCGTTGCGGATCGCGTTGTATTCGTGCTCATGATGGTTTTCGTAGACGCTCACCGCGTAAAAGCCGGCCCACTCGCGGTAGTTCAAGCTCTGGCAGAGTGGAAACGTTCTTTCGTGAACCGCTGTCCCGATCGGCACTCTCGTTCCTTTTCGTTGTGCTGTGCGCGGATTATAGCGACCCGCACACTTGCGCAGCAAGGACGTAAGCACTGCGTCGGACAGCGCAGATCAAGACAAATCCGTTTCACCCCGTATAGAATTGCGCTTCGCCTTCAAACGAACGCACCTTGTTGTAGGAATTTTATGTCTTCAAACGGATCGGGTAAGTATGACGCCATCGTCATTGGCGGTGGCCACAATGGCCTGGTGAATGCCGCTTATCTGGCTCGCGCCGGGAAAAAGGTGCTGGTGCTGGAGCGCCGGCACCTGGTCGGCGGCGCCGCGGTTACCGAAGAAATTTTTCCCGGCTTTAAGTTTTCGGTTTGCTCCTACGTCGTCTCGCTCTTGCGGCCGGAGATCATTCGCGACCTCAATCTTCCCAGGCATGGTCTGGAGATTCTCCCGCTCGATGGCACTTTCACTCCCATGCCCGATGGCGATTACCTTTGGCGGGTCAACGATCACGGTCAGACCCGGCGCGAAATCGCGCGGCATTCGAAATACGATGCCGAAGCCTACGAGGAGTTCGGCAAGGCCATGCTGCAGATGTGCCGCTTCGTGAAGCCGATCCTCGGCATGGTGCCGCCCGATCCCACCACCCTGAATCCGCGCGACCTGCTGAAACTGCTCTTCCTCGGCCGCCGCTTCAAGGACCTTAGCGGCGAAGACAAGTACAACCAGGTGCAGTTGATGACCATGAGCGCCATCGACTTTCTCGACCAGTGGTTCGAGACCGACGTCCTCAAGGCCACCATGTCCGCCTCCGGAATTATCGGCACATTCCTGGGCGTGCGCTCTCCCGGCACCGCCTACGTGCTGCTGCATCATTACATGGGCGAAATCGACGGCGCCTTTCGCGCCTGGGGGTTCGCCCGCGGCGGTACCGGAGCCATCTCCAACGCCATTGCCGACTCGGCCCGCGAACTCGGCGTGGAAATCAAAACCAAGGTGGGCGTCGCGCAGATCCTGGTCCGCGACGGCAAAGCCATTGGCGTCGCCACCACATCAGGCGACGAATACTTCGCGCCTGTCATCTCATCGAGCGTCGATCCCAACCTCACCTTCCTGAAGTTCATCGACCCCAGCCACCTGGATGAAGACTTCCGCAACGATGTGAAGCGCTACAAGTATCGCGGCTCCTCCGGCAAGGTGAACCTCGCGCTCGATGCTTTGCCGCAGTTCACCTGCCTGCCCGGCGAAGGACATCATCTGCGCGGCGCCATCTCCATCTCTCCCTCGGTCGACTACATGGAGCGTGCCTACGACGACGCCAAGTACGGCGACTATTCCCGCCGTCCCTACATCGACATGGTCATCCCCAGCCTCACCGATCCTTCCGTCGCGCCTCCCGGCAAGCACGTGATGTCGTGCTTCGTGCAGTACGCGCCCTACAAGCTGCGCGAGGGCAACTGGGACGAGAAGCGCGAAGCCTTCGGCGACAACGTCATCGATACCATCGCTCAATATGCGCCCAACATAAAGAACATCATCGTGGGCCGCCAGGTCGTGACCCCGCTCGACCTCGAGCGCGAGTGGGGACTCACCGAGGGCAACATCTTTCAAGGCGAACTCTCGCTGGAGCAGTTGTTCTTCCTTCGGCCCGTGCCCGGCTGGGCGCAGTACAAAACGCCGATCAGGAATCTCTGGATGTGCGGCTCGGCAACCCATCCCGGCGGCGGCATCATGGGCGCGAACGGGCGGCTCGCCGCCCTCGAGATCCTCAAGAGCGGGAAGGGGAACAGCTAGCCGATGCCGGAGACGCGCGACGTTGTCATCATTGGTGGCGGACACAACGGCTTGGTGGCCGCGTTCTATCTGGCCAAGGCCGGACACAAGGTGCTCCTCCTCGAACGCAGGCCAGTCGTCGGCGGATGCGCCACCACCGAAGAATTTCATCCCGGCTTCCGCTGCTCCAGGCTCGCCCACGCCGCCGGTCCCATTCGCCCCGAGATCGTCTCCGCCATGGACTTGACGAAGCACGGCTTCACGACCTTCACGCCCGATGTGCGTGTGCTCTCGCTCTCGCCCAGCGCCGATAATCTGGTGCTCTACTCTGATTCCGGAAAGACCCAGCAGCACCTGGCAAAATATTCCACAAAAGAAGCAGCGAACTACTCGGAGTTCCAGAAGTCGCTGCTGCGCATCGGCGAGGTACTCGACACCCTGCTCACCATGACTCCGCCCGATCTCGACGACCCAGCCTCCGGCAATTTGTGGGAGCTGTTGAAGACCGGAAAGAAACTGCGCGGTCTGGGCGACAAAGACCTGTACCGCCTGCTGCGTTGGGGACCCATGGCGGTTGCCGATCTCGTGGCCGAGTGGTTCGAAAGCGATCTGCTGCGCGCGACGATTGCGGCGCAGGGCATCTTCGGCTCATTCCTCGGTCCCTGGTCCGCCGGTTCGAGTAGCAATCTTCTCTTCCGCGCCGCCGCCGATGGCAATCCCACCGGGCCTGGCTCGTACATCACCGGAGGCACCGGCGCGGCCACGGTCGCGATGGCCATTGCCGCGCAAGCCGCCGGCGTGGAGATACGTACGTCCACCGAAGTGTCGAGCATTCAGGTGAGTGATGGCGTTGCCACCTCCGTCGTGCTCGCCAACGGAGACGAGATCCAGGCCCGGACCATCGTCTCCAATGCCGATCCCAAGCGCACGCTTCTGGGCATGGTCGAACCCCAGCACCTCAATCCCGGTTTCCTGCAAAAGTTGCAGCATTACCGCATGAATGGCACCCTGGCCAAGGTGAACCTCGCGCTCGGTGGACTGCCGGCCTTTCGTGGTACCAACGGCAACGCCGCCACGCTGCTGGCCGGCCGCATCCAGATTTCGCCCGAGATCGACTATCTGGAGCGCGCCTTCGACGCCGCCAAATATGGCGAGTTCTCGCAGCACCCCTACATCGAAGCCGTGATTCCCACATTGTCAGACCCGTCGCTGGCGCCGCCGGGCAAGCATGTCATGTCGATCTATATGCAATACGCGCCCTACAAACTGCGTAACTCGGACTGGGAGTCGCAACGCGAAGCGTTGGGTAACACCGTCATCAAGACTCTGTCGGACTATGCTCCCGGCCTGCCAAATCTCATCGAAGCCGCAGAGGTCATCACTCCGAAAGACCTCGAAGACAAATACGGCCTTACCGGCGGACACATCTTCCACGGTGAGTTGGCGCTCGATCAGTTGTTCACCATGCGCCCGGTATTGAATTGGGCGCAGTACCGCACGCCGATTCAGAACCTCTACCTCTGCGGTTCGGGCACGCATCCGGGCACGGGATTAAACGGCGCGTCCGGAGCCAATGCGGCACGTGAAATCCTTAAAGACCTGCGGAAATAGCGCGATTAGCGCGTTTCAGATCCGCCGCCAGTAACCGGTGAAACAAGTGTTCGCCGGCCTCGCGCCGTACCGACAACCGTCCCGCGCCGTAAGCCCGCGAATGCAGTCCCCGCTGCACTGCCTCGCAAATGCCTACGTCCTCGTCGTTCACCCGCTCGCCGACGGCAATGCTCTGCCGGTTGCGCTCCGCCGCCGCTTCACTCACGTCATCGAAATAAAAGTCGAAGATTACGCGGCAGCTGTCCACGCCATCCGGAAGCACGAGGTTCGTGTCCATGTAGCCGTGGTAGAGGTTGATCATGAAATTCGGGTATTGCCAGAAGTACCAGGCGCGGTCCCCGGTGCGCGTCGCGGAAGTCGCCGCGTCTATCCCCGAGCTCACCAACGGGCTCGATTGCAGGCAGTAGCGATCTTCGTTCTCGATGGTGTACTGCTTGTACTCCAGCACGCTGTTCAAGCCCTTGTGCAGGTGCGGGACGTGATAGCCGCCGTCGAGATAGTTGTCGACGAACACCTTCCAGTTGCAATTCAGCGAGTAGGTGCGGCGCTCGAAGAAGTGCACTGACAATAATTTTAGCGGCGCCACGCGTTGCACCAACCCGCCGAGAAACTCCGGCAGAGGCGCCGCGTCAGGCTCGAGATTTACGAACACGAACTGCTCCCACTCCGCCACACGCACCGGGACCAGCCCATTCTTCGCGCGGTCGAAATCGCAGACGCCCTCGAACTCCGGCGCACCCTTCAACCTGCCATCCAGGCCGTAGCTCCATCCGTGATACGGGCATCGCAGGATGTTGGCATGTCCTTCGCACTCGGTTGCGACGGCCGCGGCGTGGTGCCGGCACACGTTGTAGAATCCGCGCAGCTCGCTATCGTCTCCTCGCACCAGCAGCAGCGGCTCGCCCGCCAGTGTGGCCGTAACGAATTCACCCGGCCGCCGCAGTTGGTCCACCCGTGCTACCACTTGCCAGGTGCCGCCGAACACACTGCGCCGCTCCAGTTCGGCGATGTCTTCGTCCACATACCAGGGCGCCGGAATCGTACTGGCGTATGCAATGGGATTTTGTTCGTTGTACTCGGCAAGCAGTCGTGAAATGGCGTCGTTCATCAGGCCTCTCCAGGGCTGGGAGGCCCATCATAACAGGCGATTGCCGCTAGGCATTTCCTCGTGCGCCGATCGCATCGCGCAGCACTCTAACGAATTCCTCGATGCGCTCTTCGGTCGCTTTTTCCTCGGCTCGCCCCGCGTGAGCAACCACTTCGCGTTCCTGTTCGGCCGTCAGCGCGTCCTCGAAGCGTTCCAGCATGCCCTGCAGAACCGCCGAAATGAGCAGTCGATCGACGTCCGTGCGAATCTCGCCCCGCTGAATACCCATGCTGACCAATGCCTCGACGCCCAGCGGATCTTCCTGCCGCAAAAAGCGGTTGATGCGCTTTTTCACATTCAGATCGGAGCCGTAGTCTCCCAGCAGCACGACCTTGTATTCCACACCGTGGCGATCGCGAACATGCTCGCGATGCTGCAACTGGTAGCGAACCACCGCGAAAAATCCTTCCTGCTTTACCGCGTCGGGCACTTCCAGGTAGTCCGGCAATTCCCGGATCGCCTGCTTGTAGCTCTCAAAAAACAGGCCATCCTTGCTCCCGAAGTGCTGGAATACCGAACCCTTGGCGATTCCCAATTCAGCGGCGATGTCGGCGACGCGTGTGGCTTCGTAGCCATGCTCGGCGAAATGCCGCATGGCGGCCCGCAGGATGAGCGCCCGCTTTTGCTGCGCCCGTTTGGTCACTGCAGGCGGAAGTGCATTCGGTTCTTCGAGATGGCTCCGATCGTTATCCATGGACTCTCGCAACGGCGGACTCGCAAACTCCGTAACGGAAACTCCCATATGACTCGTCCCTCTGGCTGGCGGTTTTTTCTCTGGCCATCTGCCACAGAGCATGCAGCCCTCTAAAACTTTCGTTGTTGCGCAATCATAAACCCACTTCACCTGCCCTGCCCACAAATTAATTCCGCAAGCGAGGTCTTGCTCGGCTCACACCCCTGGCCCCATGGTAACGCCATTCCCGATGCCCTTCCGCGCCGCCGGAACCGCCGCAAACCAAATAGTTGACGCGGCGCTCCCAACATGTTTCCTTTTTGCCATGCCTTATAACGACCCGGAACTGGACATCCTCCAAGCCACGCCAACCGACGTGGAAGTGATTGCCCCTCTCTTTGATGCCTATCGCCAGTTTTATCGGAAAGCCGCAGACCAGGAAGCCGCTCGCCGCTTCCTCTTCGCCCGATTGAGCAAGGCCGAATCGATCGTGTACTACGCTATTAGTAGCGCGCGACCTGTCGGATTCCTGCAACTGTATCCCGTCTTCTCTTCCACGAATCTGACGCGTCAGTGGATTCTGAACGACCTCTTCGTACTGCCCGACTTCCGCAAGCGAGGCGTTGGCCGTGCGCTTATGGAACGCGCCCGCCGCCTCGCTGAGGAGACTCAAGCCGACGGCCTGACGCTGGAGACCGCCGTCGACAACCACACCGCGCAGCGACTCTACGAAAACCTGGGTTGGCGGCGTGACAACGAGTTCTACCGATACTTCCTGCCGGTCTGAGGCCGCCGCCCTGAGTGAATCAGCCATCGCAGTCCGCGCCCGAGTTTGCTAAGCCGGCCGTCGAACCCGGCCACGACATCCAGCCGAAGAAGGCACTCGGCTTCGGCGACCTGGTGATGTTTTACATCGCCTGCACCCTCAGCCTGCGCTGGATCCCTCTGGCGGCCAGCGCGGGCCCAGGCACCATCGTTATCTGGATCGCCGGTGTCTTGACCATCTTCGTACCGCTGGCCATGTGCGTGCTCGAACTCTCCTCCCGCTACCCCCAAGAAGGCGGCATGTACGTCTGGAGCAAGCACGCCTTTGGCGACTTCTCCGCTTTCCTCACCGGATGGGTTTACTGGACCAGCAATCTCCCCTACTTCCCCGCCGTGCTGTACTTCGCCGCCGGCAACGCGCTTTTTGTGGGCGGTTTGCGCTGGCACAGCTTGGAATCGAGCGCCGCCTTCTTCGTCTGCTTCTCGCTGCTGGGCATCGCACTGGCCCTTGCTCTCAACCTGGTCGGCCTCGACGTCGGCAAATGGCTCACCAACCTCGGAGCCGTGGGAACCTGGTTGCCGATCATGCTGCTGTGGCTGATCGCGGTAATCGCCTGGGCGAAGTTCGGCCCCGCCACCAGCTTCAGCGCATCGTCACTTAAACCGTCGCTGAACTTCGGAACCATCGGAGTCTGGGCCACGATTCTCTACGCCTTCAGTGGAGCCGAATCTGCCTCCTTCATGGGCGGTGAGATCAAGTCCGCGCGTCAGACCATTCCGCGTGCGCTCATCGTTGCCGGCGCTCTCATTACCGCGGGCTATATCTTCAGCACCGTCGCCATATTGGCCGCGCTCCCCCGCGAGCAGGTCAGCAGCCTCTCCGGCATCGTGCAAGCTATCTCCAGCAGTGCAGGCCGTGTTGGTTGGACGGGCGTTGGCCCGGGAGTCGCACTGTTGATTTGCCTCGCCAACCTGGGCGCCGTCGGCGCGTATCTTGCGGCGCTCTCCCGCATTCCCTTCGTCGTCGGGCTCGACCGCTACCTGCCGCCGGCCTTCGGACGCGTGCATCCCAGATGGGGAACGCCCTACGTCGCGCTCATCGTGCAAGCGGTGTGTTGTGCGATCTTCATCTTGCTGGGACAAGCAGGAAGTTCCGTCCGCGGCGCTTACCAGTTGTTGATCAGCATGACCATCATCACCAACTTCATTCCCTATCTCTTCATGTTCGCTGCCATGGTTCGCCTGCAGCGCCAGCCCGTGGAGCCTGGCGTGATGCGCGTTCCCGGAGGCAAGCCGGTTGCGATTACGTTGGCTACAGTCGGATTCGTCACCACCTGCGCCGTCATCGTCGGCTCCGTCCTGCCTGATCCAACCGAGCCTCACCCGCTGTTGGCCGTGACCAAAATCTTCGTACTCACAGCTCTTTTGTTGGGTATCGGCGTGCTGCTATACGTCCTGGGGAGACGGCGCGCCCGAAGCGCTTAGGTCGGCCACGAAAAGTGCGCGCGAATCCTTCAGCCAAGGATTTCCCACTGATCGGAATCGATATGGGCTTGGCTGAGAATGCTTCGCAAGGTTCCAACCGGTATCTCGGGCTTTTTGGGGACTATAGTGGTATCGACGACATCGCTGGACGCCAGCGAGCGCAGCGCAAATGCCTAGTCAACCGGCAGAACGCAGTCGTCTCCGGGCGGTATAATTGGCCAATATCGGGAGTGAAGGCCCTTACTATGAGCGGAACCAACGGACAAACTGGCAGCAACGGCAATGGCGCAGGCTCTCCGAAGCCTCGCGCCGAGTGGATCACCAAGCGCCGCGCAGCAGCCGCGCAAACCGGCGACACCAACATGTCGCAATTGCACTTTGCCCGCAAAGGCCTGCTCACGGAAGAAATGCTCTTCGTGGCCGAGCGCGAGAAAGTCGCGCCCGAGTTCGTCCGTGACGAAGTTGCCGCCGGCCGCATGATCATTCCGGCCAACATCAATCATCCCGAACTCGAGCCCATGTGTATCGGCGTCGGCTCGCTGTGCAAGATCAACGCCAACATCGGCAACTCGGCCATCACCAGCAACGTGGACGAAGAGCTGCGCAAACTGCACACCTCCGTTCACTACGGTGCCGACACGGTGATGGACCTCTCCACCGGCGGCGGCATCCACGAGATTCGCGAAGCCATCCTGCGCCACTCGCCCGTGCCCATTGGCACCGTGCCCATCTACGAAGCCGTCTCGCGCGTCAAGCGCATCGAAGACCTCACCATCGACGTCATGCTCGAAGTGATCGAGGAGCAGGCCGAGCAGGGCGTCGATTACATGACCATCCACGCCGGGGTGCTCGTCGAGTTTCTCCCGCTGATCACCAACCGCATTACCGGCATCGTCAGCCGTGGCGGCGCGATTCTCGCGCAGTGGATGGCCCACCACCATAAGCAGAATTTCCTCTACGAGCGCTTCGATGACATTACGAAAATCCTCGCCAAGCATGATGTGAGCTACTCGCTCGGTGACGGCCTGCGCCCCGGTTGCATCGCCGATGCCAGCGATGAAGCCCAGTTTGCGGAGTTGAAGACGCTGGGCGAGTTGACCAAGAAAGCCTGGGAACGCGACGTGCAAGTCATGATCGAAGGTCCCGGCCACGTGCCGCTCGACAAGATCAAGGAGCAGGTCGACAAGGAAGTCGAGCTTTGTTACGGCGCTCCGTTCTACACCCTGGGCCCGCTGGTCATCGACATCGCTCCCGGCTACGACCACATCACGTCGGCCATCGGCGCGGCGCTCATCGGCTGGCACGGTGCGTCGATGCTTTGCTACGTCACGCCGAAAGAACATCTCGGCCTGCCCAACGAGAAGGACGTGAAGGACGGCATCATCGCCTACAAGATCGCAGCCCACGCTGCCGACGTGGCGCGCCACCGTCCCGGCGCGCAGGACCGCGACAACGCCATCAGCTACGCCCGCTACACCTTCGACTGGGACAAGCAGTTCGAGCTTTCTCTCGATCCCGAAACCGCGCGCAGCATGCACGACGAGACGCTTCCCGACGCGTACTACAAAGAAGCAGCCTTCTGCTCCATGTGCGGCCCCAAGTTCTGCTCGATGAACTACTCGGCCAAGGTGGACGAGTACAACAAGCAGGTTCATGGCATCGAGAAGAAGGACTACTCGGAGCT
>CAWCTB010000040.1:0-15751 GCA_963798275.1 uncultured Acidobacteriaceae bacterium | reverse complement strand
GTCGAGCATGCGAACTGCGATCACGAACTTCTTGGCCGGGCTGGGCATTTTCCGAGAGCGTGATCGGGACCTGGTTGTCCTGATCGTGGCGCGAGATCATGTTGCCGTTGGAAAAGATGGTGATGGCCAGGTCGGCTGAGGTATCGATCTGCAAGTCGAGCTTCAGCTTCGCGCCTTGCACACTGTAGCCATGCACCTGGGCAGGGACCTCGAAGGTAGTCCGCAGCCAGCGTGACGGCGGCCTCCATTCCTGATTGAGAGCCACCTCCGGCCACGAGGAAGTATCCAACGCAGGCTCTTCCCCGTGCGTGAGATCGGCCGCATGCGATCGCCAGTCTGCGAGAGGAATGGCCGTAAGCGATTGCAGGCGATCGAGCGCCGGCTGGTAGGGATCGCGCTGGGCCGAGGTTTGGGAGAATGCGGAACAGCTCGCGATTAATACGGCGACCAGAACGGCCCGACGGCAAGTAATATGCATGACAAATGACCTATAGCTTTGGGGTGTCAGATCTCGGCTACACTGAGTCGCCCCTCCGGAACCCGGTTCTTCGCGGCATCAGTACTCTATTCCCAGCCGGTGCTGCATCTCTTCCAGCGTGACACCCTTCGTCTCCGGGAACGTAAACAGCACGACGAAGAACATCAGCGCCATCATGGCGGCGAAGAACACGAATGGATACCCGCCGGAATCGGCCGCCAGCACCGGGAAGATGAAGGAGATGATGGCGTTCATGATCCAGTGCGTGGAGCAGCCCAGGCTCTGGCCCTTGGAGCGCACGCGGTTGGGAAACACCTCGCTGATGTAAACCCAGATCACCGCTCCCTGCGAGATGGCGAAGAACGCGATGTAGGCCACCAGCAGCCACACCAGCAGGCCCTGGTGCTGATGCGTAAAGAAGACGGCCGCAACGCCGGCGAGGCAGAAGGTCATGCCCACGCCGCCGATAAGCAGCAGCGTCTTGCGTCCCACCTTGTCGATCACGGTCATGGCGAATAAGGTCGCCACCAGGTTCATAGCGCCCACGGCACGGCCTGCAGGTCGCCAGAGACTTTACTAAATCCCGCCATGCCGAAAATGTCGTTCAGGTAATAGAGAATGGCATTGATGCCGGCAAGCTGGTTGAAAGCGGCGACTGTCACAGCGAGATAAATCGGCCGCAGGTATTTGCGCTGGAAGAGCGGCTCGTAGTGGGCGACGCCATCCACGTGCACTGAGGCGATGATGTCGTCGAGCTCGCTCTTACCGTCGGGCGAGCCCAGCAAATCGAGAACATCGCGCGCCTCAGCGATGCGGTTCTTGGTGACCAGCCAGCGTGCGCTGCGCGGGATGCCAAACAGCATGATGAAAAACAGGATGGCTGGAATTGCAGCGACACCCAGTTGCCAGCGCCACTCGTTAAGTCCCAGCCCGGCGAGTCCGAGTAGGTAGTTCGACAGGTATGCCACCAGGATGCCCACCACAACATTGATCTGAAAGGCACCGACCAGAAGACCGCGCCATCGGGCGGGCGCGATTTCCGCGATGTAGACCGGGCCGAGCACCGACGAACCGCCAATGCCCAGACCTCCGATGAAGCGGAAGATCAGCAGTACGGGCCAGTTCCAGGCGAAGGCGCATCCCAGCGCAGAGATGATGTAACACGCAGCCAGGATGCGCAGGGCTTCGCGCCCGCCAATCCAGTCGCCGAGGACCCCGGCAGACATGGCGCCGATCACCGTGCCCACCAATGCGATCGAGACGGTCACCCCGAGCTGCGTTGGCGAAAGGGAAAAGATCTGCGTGAGTTGATGCGTAGTGCCGGCGATGACCGCCGTGTCGAACCCGAACAGCAGTCCGCCTAGCGCCCCAACGATGGTGCCTTTGATGACGTACGAATTAATTTTGCCCTTCGACATCGGCGCCTCCCCAACTTACAGCGAACCGCACCACTCCACCGGAGCAGCAAGCGCGATTCTGACCGCCTGCCACGACCGAATTGCTGAATCTACCGGAGATCGAGGCGAATTCCAAGTGCGCGCGGGGAATTCGCAGGCTTGCGCTCAGAAAAAGGTCGCGCTTACTCGCTCCAGACGGCCAGCTCGTTGCCGTTCGGATCGGCGAAATGAAAGCGGCGGCCACCGGGAAACTCGAAGGTCTCGCGCACGACCTTGCCGCCCGCGGCTTTCACTTTGCCGAGCGTCTCCTCAAGATTGGCGGCGTAGAGAACGACCAGCGCGCCAACCGCGCCACTACCGCTCGCAACCTTCGCCTCTGTCGTGAAGCCTCCGCCTAGCCTGCCGTCATGAAAGCTGATATAGCCCGGGCCCCAATCTTTAAAGTTCCAGCCAAACACCTGGTGATAGAAGCGCTTAGTGGCTTCGATATCGGTGGCGGGAAATTCAATGTAATCCATGCGGTAGTTGTTCTGTGCTGGGCTCATCGTCACCTCGGTGGAGTGCGTGAAAGTGTCGCAGAGCAATGTAGCACGGCCGCCCACGGAGACCTGGAAGATTGGGTTGAAGCTTCGCCCTTGGTCGCGCATAATCCGCGGGTGGACACCAACGCGAAGTCTCCGCCGACGATGACGCCTGCCAAGGCGCCAGCCCACTCCCCCATCCTGCATCGTGTTCTCAACAAGCAGTACCCAGTCGCGGCTCGCGGCGAGGGCGTGTGGCTCTTCGACCAGGCCGGCAAGCGCTACCTGGATTTCACTTCCAGTGCCGTCGTCAACTTCATCGGGCATGGCGACCGCGAGATCGCGCGAGCCATGGCCGAGCAGGCGGCGCAGCTCGAGTTCGTCCATTCCAGCAACTTCACCACGGAAGTGGCTGAGCGATTCGCACAAGAGATTCTGGACTTCGCGGGCCCCGCTTACCACGACGGATCGGTCTTCTTCACCAGCGGAGGCTCAGAGGCGGTCGAAAGTGCGCTGAAGCTGGCGCGTCAGTACCAGGTTGAAGCCGGACACAGCCAGCGTTTCCAGATCGTGAGCCGGCGCCAGAGCTATCACGGCGCGACGCTGGGCGCGATGGCGGTCAGCGGAAACGAATCGCGGCGAGGCATCTACCTGCCCATGTTGCGTGAATTTCCCAAGGCCAACATTCCCAACGGTTACCGCTGCGCCTACAACTGCGGGAACGGATGCCTCGACTGCGGGGAGAAGTATGCTGCGGAGGTCGAAGAAGCCATCTCCGAAACCCAGGGAACGGCGGCAGGGTTCATCATGGAGTCGCTCAGCGGAGCGACGCTGGGTGCGGTTGCCCCACCGGCGTCCTACGCTCCTCGTGTAGTGGAGATTTGCCGAAAGCACAACGTCCTGCTGATTGCCGACGAGGTGATGACCGGCTTCGGCCGCACCGGGCGCAACTTCGCCATGCAGCACTGGGATGTCACGCCGGACATCATCGCGCTTGGTAAGGGCATCTCCAGCGGCTACGCGCCGCTGGGAGCCATCATCGCCCAGCGGCACGTCGGGGAGGCAATCGCCAACGGGACAGGGTCCCTCCTGCACGGCTTCACCTACAATGCGCACCCGGTGTCGGTGGCAGCCGGCCGGGCCGTTCTGCAGAGGATCGTTGCAAGCGGACTGGTTGAACCCGCCAATTCAAGCCTGGAAGGCGGCGTCGCGTCCGCGCTTCGTTCCGAGCTGGAACGGCTCTGGTCTCTGGAGACCGTGGGCGACATTCGCGGACTCGGCTTATTGTGGGCCGTTGAGTTCGTCGCAGACAAGCCGTCAAAGCGCCCCTTTCCGGCGGAACGAAAGTTTGCCGCCCAGGTGAGCGAATGTGCCCTGCGGCGCGGACTCCTGCTCTACCCCATGCAGGGTTGCGCGGACGGAAAGTTGGGAGATCACGTGATGATCGCGCCCCCGGCGGTGATCACGAAAGAAGAGATTCAATGGGCAGTTAACTGCCTGGCGGAAGCCATCGACGAAGCCCGCAAAGAAACGATGTGATGTTCCCACGCCAAACGTTCGCCTGAAGAACCAACAGGCGCGGAAGCTTCCGCGCCTCTCTTTACCCTACGACGCAGTTCACTACCCCACCTCTATTGGGTTATGGTCTTAACCGCGTCACCAACCTTGAAGCCCGAACCCGATACGGGCGCACCGACGGCGGAGATGTCATCCACGTCGGTCAGCTTAATCACGCCTACCGTGGTGCTCAGCTTACGGATCACCTGACCGGTTGCGGGATCCTTGATCTCCTTCGTCACCCGCTCCACATTGAGCTGGTCGCCGACCTTCAGTCCCGCCTTCCCGCCCACGTTCAGGACGATCTGCCCCCCATCGACTGAGGCTACGAGACCTTCCACCACGACCGTGCGGGCCTCCAGCTTCGGATTGTCAGCGATCAGTTCGGTACTTAGCTGCTGAGACGCAAGGTTCACGGCTTCGCCGATGATGGTCTGCTGAAAATCGCTGCTGCCGAAGTCAGCATGGCCTGCGCCGAATCCGTGCCAGTTGCTTCCGCCACCGGTCATCGACGTGCTTTCGCGAGACGACTCGCCCTTGCCCTCCGCGACCGCCATGATTTCAGCGGTATCGATGTTGATGATGCGCGCATCGAGAGCAACGATCGCCTTGCTTTTCTTGTGGCCGAAGGCGCCGAGACCAGCGCCCGCCCAGCCACCGCCAGCGCCGCCCAGGTTGGTGTTCTTGGTTTCATTTCCGAATTGGGTGACGCTGCCGACGATGATCGCGTCGACTCCTAGAATCTTGCCCAGTTTGGCCGCGGAATTGGGATTGGCGCGGTCACTGTTAGAGAAGTTCTGCTCGGTCAAAATCTTGTCCATCGCCTTCCGGTCGATAACCGAATACGTCCCGTCCTGCACCAGGTACTTGACGATCAGATCAGAAATTCCTCTGCCTACGTCCACGTTGGTGCCAAACATTGCCGAGGAGTAACTCTGCACCGTCGCGTAGTCGAAATCGAAGACCGCGACACGTTTCTTGCGGCCCTGATGGACAGGTGCGGCAGCGGGCGCTACTGTGGCCGCAGGAGCGGCCGGCACCGGCGCAGTCTGCGCCTCGGCTCCAGCCAGAAACAATGTTCCTACCAGCGAAAGGGCTAAGGCGATCCTGCTCATCATCAGTCTCCCTGCAAAGATAAGGTTCCGGCCGCATTCAGGCCGAGTCCAACTCCGAAGTTGAGGGTCTGGGACCACGGCATTCTACACCGGTCCGAGTAGTTGGAAGCCCTCAAAAAAGCCCCGTGTAGTCGCAATTCCCCAAAACAAAGCAAAAAGCGCGGGGATTCCACGCTTCTTGTCGAAAAATTGCTTACGTTAGAAGACTCCGGCTACGGTTGTTGTGCCGAGCCTCCGGGCAGTGTCTCGTGGTCCGTGCCCAGTTCGTGCGGGGAAGGAATCGATGCGGTATCGGGATTCAGCAGCCCTGTGTGGTCCGGTCCCAAGCCCAGCTTGATGAGGGCTCTCGAGTCGGGCGTCACTTTGGTCTGCCAGCCGTTGGCCGCCTGGTAGCGAACCAGTGCGTCCCGCGTTTCCTGATTCCACGCTCCGGTAGGCACCCCGTCGAGATAGTGCTCGCGGATCAACGCCGATTGGATTTCGCGAGTGCGTTGTTCATCGATCGTGCGCTGTCCGTGAGCGGTTTTCTTGGATCTAGCGCTCTTGCTGGAGTGGCCGGAAGACTTATGAGAACTGGAAGATGAATGCTTAGAAGCGCTTTTGGAACTGCTCTTGGAAGTGCTCTTGGCGCTCTTGGCAAAGCCCATGCCAGCGAGGAGAAACGCGGAGAGGATTACAGCAGCGAATTGAATGATTCGAAAGTCCATTCGCATACCACCAATGAAAGACAAACTATGAATTACTGAATATTTCGCCATTGTAAACAAGCCGAAGGAGAAAGGGAAACCACAAAAATGCCACCAGCGTCCCAAAATCAGCCGGCGACACTGGGCATCATAGCCGAAGAGCCGCCCCAGTGCCGCCCGATTGTTGCTGCGCTGTTAACGAACTAAGTGCCTTGTGAATAACTGCTTACGGCAGTGTGCCTCCCATGAAGACGGTACCGCCACCCGGTCCCTGCCCGCGTGGCCGGACCAGGAACACCACGTCATCTCCGCTTTTCAACTGCGATTGAACGCGGCGGAAGTCATCTTCGTTGTTCACCGGTTGCTTGTTGATTTCCAGAATGACATCGCCGCGGCTCAAGTTGACACTATCGCCAAAGGCGTCGGGTTTCACATCCTGCACGATGACGCCCTTGTTATTTGGCAACTGCATCCGATCAGCCAATTCGGGTGTGATGTTGCGCACCGTGATGCCTAACTTGCTTTCCTTCGGCTTGGCTTCCTCACCGCCCTGATCTTCGTCGCCGAGGCGCGCCGCGAAGAGCTTGGAGCGGTCCGCGATGGTGACTTCGGTGCTCATCGACTTGCCGTTGCGGACGTAGCCGACCTTGGCCGAGGTGCCCGGCTTGAGCGCCGAAATATCGGCTACCAACTCGTCGCCGGTCTTGATTTCCTTGCCGTTGACCGTGGTGATGGTGTCACCGGTCTTTAATCCAGCTTTGTCGGCCGGACCGTTAGGCGTGACGTTGGCAATGGTGACTCCGCTGCTTACGCCATAAACGCGCGCTACGGCCGGGTTCGGGACGGCGTTGAACTCGACGCCAATGGAACCGCGCGAGACCTTGTGTTCCGGCCCGATGAGCTGGTTGTATACCTGCACCACGGTGTTGGACGGCATGGCGAATCCAACCCCCTGGTATCCGCCGCCGCTGGTGTAAATCGCCGTGTTAATTCCGATGATTTCGCCAGCCATGTTCACCAGCGGTCCACCCGAATTGCCCGGGTTGATCGCCGCATCGGTTTGAATAAACGACTGGAACTGGCGTTGGGGAACGATGTTGCGTCCGCGCGCCGATACGATTCCGGCAGTCACGGTTTCTTCCAGCCCGAAAGGACTTCCGATCGCCAGCACCCAATCGCCCACTTGCATGCCGTCGGAATTCCCCATCTTCGCCGCCGGGAGCGTCTTGCCTTTGGGGTCGATCTTGATGACGGCGAGGTCCGTTTCCTTGTCCGAGCCGACAACCGTTGCGTCGTAGGTGACGGTGGCGGGATCGTTCATCAGCTTCACCCGGATGCGGTCGGCCTTCTCGACCACGTGGGCGTTGGTGACGATGTAGCCCTTGCCGTCCACAATCACGCCCGAGCCCAGCGAGCGCTCGCGCATGTCCTGTCCGTCAGGACCTCCGGGAAACTGTCCACCCTGTCCGCCCTGTCCGCCCTGTCCGCCGAAAAAGCGGTCAAAGAAGTCCTGAAAAGGGTTGTCCTGGTCGCCGCCGCCGCCGCCGCTGCCATCGTCATCCGGGCCGCCCGGAGTGGCGCGGCCACCGTGCCGATGCGGGTTCTCTATGGTCGACTCCGTGTTGATGTTGACCACCGACGGCTCAAGCTGGCGGGCAATCTGCGAAAACTGCGACGAGAGCTGCTGTGGTGAGGGTACGGTCAGCGGCGTCGCGTCGGACGAAGATCCCTTCTCTTTGCCCTTGACGCCTGCCGAGACTACCGTGCCGATCAGGATGCCTAGCGAAAGTGTCGCCAGGATCACCAGGGTCGAGGCAAAACGATTCGCCTTGAACCTTTGCCCGAAACCCGTGACTTGCCGATCCATTGCGTGTCCTCCAACTAATAAGCCAAATAGAAATTATACCGTTGCGCCCGCAGGAATTGCTGTTGAGGGGGATTCACTAGAGGTTCAAGGCGTTAGACGGGAACCACGCGTAAATGGTCACCAATCGGTACCCTTCCCGAACCCCGATCGCTGCGTTCCGGTCTCGGTGCCTCTACCCGACAAAACACCTGCTCCGGCAACAAGTTTTCACAGCGATGGGGCAAGCCCGGCATGACTTTCGGCTCCCTCAAATCAGGATCGAGAGGCGGCTTATGAGGTTAGATGCGCAGTCATAACGCTAGTGGCCTGAACTGTAGACCGTCTTTCCACCCACCACTGTGCGCAGTACCTGGGTCTTTAGGATCTCCGGCGGTGCAACCTTGGTCAGATCGCGGTCGAGCACTACGAAATCGGCTAGCATTCCCGGCGTCAGCGTACCCTTCTCATGTTCCGCGAATTCAGCATACGCTGAGCCGGTGGTGTAGGCCGCTAGTGCCTGCGCGATGTTCAGCTTCTGCTCGGGAAAATACTCCTTCGTGCCGGCTTCGTTCTTACGGGTGACGGCTGCATAGACGCCGCGAAAGGGCGTGATGGGTTCGACGGGATAGTCGGTGCCAAACGCCAGCCGCACGCCGCTGTCCAGGAACTGCTTCCACGGGTAGGACGTCTTGGCTCGCACCGGTCCGATGCGCTCCATTGCCCAGTTCATGTCGGTCAGCAGATGATTGGGCTGCACCGAGGCAATGACACCCAGCTTCCGATACTGTTGGAACTGGTCTGGTGCGATCACCTGGTCGTGCTCAATGCGCAGGCGCAAAGCATCCGGAGACTTGCCGGCTGGCAGGCCCTTCGCACGGGCGTTGCGCTCGGCTTCGGCAAAGGCATAAAGCGCCATCTGCGCGGCGCGGTCACCGATGGCGTGAAAGCCCAACTGGAACCCTGCGGCAACCCGTTCCACTGCCATGCGGTTCAACGTCGGCTGTTCGTACTGCGCCAGCCCGGAGTTGGCGGGATCGTCGGAATAGGGAGCCAGCAAGGCTGCGGTCCGCGAACCCAGCGATCCGTCCATGAAACCCTTCAGCATGGTGGTGTGCAGCATGGGATCGCTTGCCGGATGATGTGCCCGGTGCTTTTCCAGCAGGTCAAGAGAATCCTTGAAGCGAAGCCATTCACTGATCCTGAGAGTCAGCTTGCCCTCGCGCTCCAGTTCTTCGTAGATCAGGAAATCTTCCCAGTCCGAATTGTCCTGCGCCGAGGTGATTCCCGATCGAGCCGCATTTGCCAGCGCCAGCTCCGCAGCGCGACGGCGCTGGGATGGGGTTGGCGACGGCACCTTGGAATAAACCAGCCCCTGCGCCGACTCCCGGACGATGCCCGTCGGCTGTCCCTGGGCATCGAGGTCGATCTTCCCGCCCTGCGGAGCTACTGTCTGGCCGGTCACACCCCCAGCCTGCAATGCCGCCGAGTTCGCCACCGCAATGTGGCCGTCCACTCGGACGAAAATTGCCGGATGCCCACTCGTCACCGCATCGAGATCCTGTTTCGTCGGCAACTGCTGGCTGGCCCATAGAGTGTGGTCCCAGCCTCCACCCTGAATCCATTCCCCCGGGGCCGCTGTTTTCGCGTGGGCGGCGATCCTCTGCTGCATCTCGGCGAGCGACTTGGTCCCGGTAAGGTCGACCTCAAGCTGGCGCATCCCGCCGGATGCCAGGTGGCAGTGTGCGTCATTGAATCCCGGCATGACGAAGTGGCCGCCCAGATCGACAACTTCGGTGTCTTTTTGCTTCAGCTTCAAGACCGTGTCGTTCGAACCGATGGCAACTACGCGCCCGTCGCGCACGGCAATTGCCTGGGCGCGCGCAGGCGTGGCCTGGGTGTAGATATCGCCGTTAACGAAAATGATATCGGGCACACTAGAACTTTGACCGGTGGCTGATGCGATGTTGAAGGACAACATCAAAAAGAAAAGCAGGTACGGCACAGATGGCACGTTCATTCTTCGGCCACTCCACACAGCGAGAGGGTGAGTAAAAGGATGCGTTTCAAGCCCAGGTCGCGCCCCGTGGGATCGTACCACTCGTTCAGGGTGTGGGCCCCGCCGCCGCTGCCGCCCGCACCGATGGCGATGGCTTCCAGCCCCAGCGACAGCGGAATGTTGGCGTCGGTGGAAGCGCGCTGAATACGGGCGGAATTGTTCAGTTGAGCATCGACCGCGCGAATCATCTTCAGCAGGTGCGAACTTGCCGGGAGGTCGGCTGCAGGCCGGTCTCCGATAACCTGCACCTCAGCCGTTAGGACTTCCTTCCGGTTGCGGCCGGGCATCGCGGCGACGATGTCGGCGACGGTTTTCCGCAGCTCGCGCTCCAACCGATCCAGTTCCTCGACCGACGCTGAGCGCGTGTCGACGCGCATGGTGGCCGACTGCGGGATCGAATTGACCGATGTGCCACCCTGAATCATGCCGATGTTGTAGGTCGTCTTCGGAGTTGGAGGCACCGGAGTACGAGTGAAGCGCTCGACGATGCGCGCCAGGGCAACGATGGGATTGGCCAGTCCGAAGTCGCTCCAGGAATGGCCGCCGCTGCCGCGCACGCTGACTTCGTAACGCCGGCTGCCCAGACCCTCGGCGATAATGGTGTCCACACCCGCTCCGTCCAGCGCAATCAGCGTGGCAATCGACTCGCGCCACTTCTGCTGCTGGAAGATGTGGCGCATACCCCGCAAATCGCCTTCGCCCTCCTCACCGACATTTCCGATGAAGAGGATTGGAGCGACGTTTGGGATGCCGGCGTCGCGCATGGCGCCGGCCAGCGCCAGCAGAGCGACAATGCCGGAGCCGTTGTCGGACATACCCGGTCCGTACAGCTTGCTGGCTTCGCGCTTCACTTGAATGGGAGTGCCGGCAGGAAAAACCGTGTCCAGATGTGCGCTCAAGGCAACGAAAGGCGCCTGCAAGTCAACCCCGGAACGTATGCCGAAGACGTTGCCTAATTCGTCCTGGTGAACTTCCGCCAGGCCGAGAGTCTCGTACCTTTGCCGCAGCCAATCGCAGCGGGCAGCTTCACCCCACGGAGGCGCGGGAATGGCAGTGACCTCCAGTTGCTGGTCCTCCAGCTCGCGAGCGTGAGAACGGAACCAGGCAAACGCTGCATGCACACCGCGCAGTTCCGCGACCTGATCGATTTGCTGCTGCGCCGAGCGCGAGCTTTGCGAATCGCTGAGGGGAAGGGCTCCACGGAGGAACGCGCGTTCTGATGGTCCAAGGGCCATGCGAATGCCCCATACTAACCCGTTGCCTGGAGTGAACCCAAGCCGAACCGCCGGTTGATAGCGACGCTTTGATTTACGCGCTTAGGAAGCTACGGAAGACGGAACGATAGCGGGGCGGCAGCATTCCAGGATTTCCTCGTCCCTCAGCATGCGGTCGGAGTTCTTCGCGCGCTGAAATATCCTGTCGACCAACTCCTCGGTTGCGGCAATCCCACGCCGCTCCAGCCAGAAGTAAACGTTTGACTTGCCGCTCATCGGCCCAATCTCGATTACCTGCTCCATACCGAAGTAGTGCGACGGCACGCCGGAGTAGATGCTGTTGGCCAGTTCGATGTCGTTCTTGCGGTATGCCTTGATGACTGCCGCCGCGTGCACGCCCGTTCCGGTGCGGAAAGCATCGTCGCCCACCACCGGATAATTCTTCGGAATCGGAATGCCGGTCGCCTTCGACACGGCCTCGCAGTAGTCCTTAAGGCGGCTCAGGTCCTGTGAGGCCCACGGCTCAATTCCCAGCAGCTTCAAGTTCACCAGCATCTGGTCCATCTGCGTGTTGCCTACGCGCTCGCCGATGCCGCACGCCGTGGCGTGAACTACTTCCGCTCCGGCGACCAGGGCGGCAATGGAATTGGCCACCGCCAGTCCACGGTCGCAGTGCCCGTGCCATTCCACTCGTACTTGCGCCCCGCTCGGCTTGACCACCTCATTCACCACAAAGTGGATCAGCGCCACCGTGCCCATGGGCGTCGCGTGTCCCGTGGTATCGCAGACCACGATCGCCTTTGCTCCGCAATTAATCGCCGTACTGTAGAGGCGCTGGATCGTCTCCGGATCGCAGCGCGTGGTGTCCTCGGTGACGTACATGACGCCGAGTCCAAGTGACACGGCAAACTTCACCGCATGTTCCGTCGTCCGCAGCAGGAAGTCGTCGGTCCAGTCCTCGGTGTAGCGGCGTATCGGGCTCGATCCAATGAACGTCGCCGCCTCAATCGGCACGCCAGTACGCTGCACAATCTCAGCGATGGGGCGAATGTCGTTCTCGTGGGTGCGGGCGGCGCAGTTCGGCTTGATCTTGAGCTTCGCCCGGCCAATCTCTCGTGCCAGGGCTTCGCAATGGGCGACCGCGCGCGGACCGGCTCCCGGCAGCCCGATGTCGAGCGAGTTGATCCCGAGCTGCTCCATCAGGTGCAGAATTTCGATTTTCTCTTCGATGGAAGGATCGCGCACCGATGGCGACTGCAGGCCGTCGCGCAGCGATTCGTCGTTCAGCAGCACTCTGCCGGACGGCTTCATCGAGGCCGCGTAGACCTTGTTCCAGTCGTAGATCAGCTCAGAAACGTTGGACACACGAACCTTCCAGCATTCGATATACGCAGACGCGGCTCGATCGCCGCTTGCGCCCAGCGCCCCCACAGCGCTGACGAACATACTGTATGGATGCGAGCATCACCTCGCATCGCTGCATTCAATTCGCTGCCCAGCTCACTTGCTTTCGCCAGGCGGAGTCTTGGGCACGACGGTCACGCCAAAGATCGACTTCTGGCCAAATCCCGCCACATTCTTGCCGCGCGGCTCCTCGGGACCAGGCAGATAGATCGTCTTGCAGTGCTCGCAACGGTATAGCTCCGCCCGATCTCCATATGCCTTGCGGACGTCGCCGCACGCCTGCTCGATCACGTCAGCCAGGTAGAACCAGCGCTTCAGATGTCCGGCGCAGATTTTGCCCTTCGCGTCTTTCTCGTTGCAGGCGCGCTGCAAGGGCTTCTTGTACTTGACCTTATGGTTGGGAAGCTGCTGGGGTACGGTCTCGGCTTGATCGGGCATCGTCGCTGTGGCCATGAACCCGATATTGTATCCCAGACGATCTGCCATCCGGATTTGCTCGTCAGATCCGGTTGCTGCGCCACAGCGCCCCCGCCGAACGAAGGCCTCCCTTCAGTCTCACGCCCAGCTTCGAGGCGAACATGAAATCGATCATCGACTCAATCTGCGACTGAAACTCCTTACCGTACCCATACCACCAAACCTTTCGCATGTTGGGCAGCAAATCGCTGTCGATGTACTTGATCTGCACCATCTCCGACAGCCCCAGCTTGCCGTGGGTTCGTCCGATACCGCTTAACTTGAAGCCGCCGTGCGGCGCTTCGGCGATACCAAAACACGAGATCGCGTCGTTGATCATCACCGTTCCCGCCTTCACCCGGCGCGCTACGGCTTCACCCCGACGGCGGTCACGTGTCCACACGCTGGCGGCCAGTCCGAAGTCGCTGTCGTTGGCCAGCGCCACCGCTTCGTCTTCGGTATCGAAGGGCGCAACCGGCAGCACCGGCCCAAAGGTTTCTTCGCGCATGATCCTCATTTCGTGGGTCACATCGGCCAGCAGCGTCGGCGCGTAGAAGTTCTCGCCTAGCTCGTGCAAGCTCTTCCCCCGGCCAGCAGCCGCGCACCTCGCGCCGCGGCGTCGTCCACATGTTCTTCGACGGTTCGCAATTGGCGCTGGCTGATCAGCGGGCCCATCTCGACTTCAGACTCCAGCCCGTTGCCGACGCGCAACTTTTCGATCTTCTCTTTACACAGATCGAGGAACCGCTCCGTAGACGCGGCGATGAACGTAACAGCGCTCGACCGACAGGCAGGTTTGCCCGGCATTCATGAACGCGCCCCACATCGCTCCACTCGAGGCCACGTCGAGGTTCGCGTCCTCGAGCACGATCATGGGATCTTTCCCGCCCAACTCCAGCACTACAGGGAGCAGACGGTTCGCCGCCACTTCCGCGACGCGCCGTCCGGTGGCGACGCTTCCCGTCGACGATGACTTTGTCGATCGCCGACTGAACCAGCGCCGCGCCGGTCGAGCCATCGCCCACCACCACCTGTGCCAGCGCCGGATCCAGACCTGCGCTCTGCAGCAACTTCGGCAGCTCCAGCGCCACCAGCGGGGTATATTCCGACGGCTTGATGACCACCGCGTTGCCGGTGACCAGCGCGCCCAGGGTCTCAACCGCCGGAGTCGAGAAGGGATAGTTCCACGGCGAGATGATGCCGATCACCCCGTACGGCTCGCGCACCAGCTTGCCGCGCTTGGTCTTCATCGCCGGGTTGCCGTGAGGCAGCGGCTTATCGCGCAAAAAGGCATGCGCGTTGCGGATGCAAAACTCGGCCGCATCCAGCACCACCAGCACCTCGGTCGAAAGCGCCTCGACCGTCGGCTTGCCGGCTTCGCGCGAGATCAGTCGCGCCAGCTCCCGCGCCTGCTGGCGCAGAGCCGACTGAAATTTCTTCAGGACTGCGATTCTTTCCCGGACGGTTTTAGCCTGCCACGCGGCCTGCGCGTGGCGGGCGCTCCACCGCGCTCAGCACCCCCGCAGCGCCGGCGATGGGCAATTCCGCCAGCACTTCCCCGGTGGCAGGATTAGTCGTCACCACGGTGTTCTTGACCAGTGCTTCTGATTGCGTCGCCATTTCAGTACTCCACTTTACCAGATACAGCCCGCTGGCGGGGGCGGTGGGACCGGCGGCGCTTCGATCGCGAGCCCGGATGATCTCGGGTACGTCGCTCGCGCGCAGCGAGCCTTTGCCGATCTGCAAAAAGGTACCCACCAGGTTACGCACCATGTGGTGCAGGAAGCCGTCTCCGCGGACCGTGTACACCAGTTCGTCGTTGCTCCTCATCCACAGTGAAGAATAAATGGTTCGCGTGTTCGAGGGAGCATACGCGACGCTTGCGCCGACCGCTTCCGGTTTCACCTCCGTCATTCGTGCTGCCCGGTAGGGGTCCGAGGCGGCAAACGACGTGAAGTCGTGGCTGCCGACCACATGCTCCGAGGCCCGCATCATCGCTTCTTCATTCATGGGATACGGATCGTGATACACATACCGCGCCAGAAACGGCGGACAGATGTCATCGCGGAAGATGCGGTACTTGTACGTCTTGGCCTTGGCCGAATGACGGGCATGAAAGCTTTCTTCGACCTCCTCTACGGAACGTATCCGAATTGCCGGAGGAAGAACGTCGTTGAGCGCCACCATCAATCCACGCTCCGGGATGGGCGATTCCAGCTTCACCGAGGCCACCTGCGCCAAGGCATGCACCCCCGCGTCGGTGCGTCCCGAGCCTTGTGGCAGCACGTTTTCGCCGGTAATCCGTTCCAGACCTTCCGCCAGGATGCCCTGCACAGTCTGCAGTTCCGGCTGAATCTGCCAACCGTGAAACTCCGAGCCGTCGTAGGCCAGCGTGATCTTAAGGTTTCGACTCACGTCCGTGGTTGTCAAAAATACGTTTCAGATGTGGGACATGCGTGCTGCCCCACTCTGTAAAGCTGTGTAAAGCTTCCAGCAGGCCCCTTCCGTCAGCTATACTATTTCATTTTATACAACTTACGAGGTTGATTTCAAAATTCGTCCACCTCTGAATTCATCTTGGGATTGAACCTTCGCGAATTCTCCTCCGTATTAGTGGTAGGCGACAGGATATTTGCGAACAACTGAAGCACACGAAGTCCAATGTCATATTTGGGAGCGAAGGAATGTCCGTTTCTAATTCGGTAAAGTCAGCCGCCAGTAAGGTGCTTAGGCTGACTCTGGTGGCGCTAATCGCGACCACAAGCTTTGCCCAGAACGCCGCTCCGCAAAGCAGCCAGGCAAACCTGCCAACTGTCGCCCCAGCGCCGGTGGAGGCCATGCCGCAGGCACCCAAGCCGCAGAACAATGCACATTTGTACTCTGACCAGGACTACACCAAGGGTCAATCATCCTTCCCCAAGTCTTAGCAACCACCATTGCAAGCCGCACTATCCCGCCGCCAAACCTCGCCAATTCCTCCCTCATCGACACGGTCATTCGCGACGGCAAGATGTATCTGTC